>CALSAD010000006.1:0-270757 GCA_943372845.1 Chitinophaga pinensis
ACTGCTACTATAACTTATACAAATAATTCAGGGTGTAGCGCCACTTCTGCCATCACGGTAAATGCTTTACCTACATTGCTTCCGGCTACAGCATCAATTTGCGTAGGGGCAAACACTACTTTAGTTGGCAGCGGAACCCCAGCTGTATCGAATGCGTGGGCTTCCTCCAATACCTCAATTGCATCAGTAAGTAATTTGGGGGTAGTTGCAGGTGTGGCTGGAGGAACGGCAACCATTACGTATAATAATATCGCCGGATGTTCAGCAACGGCCAGTGTTACTATAAGAACCGACGTTAATTTCGGCAATGCTTTAAACTTTAGCAGTAATGAGATTGCAGGTACAAATGCAAATTTGCCTCAAGGGAATGGTGCCAGAACCATTGAAGCCTGGATAAAGTATAATACAGGGAATGATATGACCATATTTCAGTATGGTCAAAAGGGTACTGCAACAAACCAACAATTTGTACTTCATTTATTTCAAGGTGTTTATATAATTGGTTTGTTCAATGATATACAAACCAATTATCAGGTGAATGATAACAACTGGCATCACCTGGCAGTTACACATGACGGAACAACAACCAAAGTATATGTTGATGGAAATGTGATTGCCAGCGTGGCAAAGAGTTATGCTACAAATGGTACAGGATTTCAAATTGGGTTTAGTGATAGGGGAGCAAAGGGGTTTTATTATACCGGCAATATGGATGAAGTAAGGGTATGGAATGTGGCACGGACCCAGGCTCAAATTCAGGCTTCCATGAATAGTGAATTGATTGGCAATGAAACAGGCTTGGTAGCTTATTATAATTTTAACCAGGGTGTTGCTGGTGGAACGAATACAACGGTTACGACTTTACATGATCTGGTATCTCCTCCACACAATGGTACACTGGCTACTTTTCCTTTAACCGGATCCACAGGAAACTGGGTATCAGGATACGCCAATGTTGTTGCACCTATTACTGGTACTAGCAGTGTATGTGCTGGTAACACCATTACTTTAGCAAATGCTACTGGAGGTGGTGTATGGATTTCGTCAAACCCGTCAATCGCTACTGTCAATGGATCAGGATTGGTATCTGGGCTTAGTGCTGGAATTGATACTATTTATTATTCACTTCCAGGAGTTTTTTCTTGTAACAACGTAGCAAGTTTTATAGTAACAGTTAAAGCTGCATCGGCTTCTACCACCAATGTAAGTGTATGTGCTGCGGCATTGCCTTATACATGGAATGGAATTAATTATTCAACAGCAGGTACCTACTCGAAAGTATTTGTTGGAGGAAATGCGGCAGGCTGCGATAGTACGGCAAGCCTTGTATTAACGGTAAAGCAGGCAACAACTTCAACTACCAATGTAAGTGTATGTGCTGCGGCATTACCTTATACATGGAACGGTAGTAGTTATTCAACAGCAGGCACCTACTCAAAAATATTTATTGGAGGAAATGCGGCCGGTTGCGATAGTGCGGCAAGCCTTGTATTAACGGTAAAGCAGGCAACAACTTCAACCACCAATGTAAGTGTATGTGCTGCGGCATTACCTTATTCATGGAACGGTAGTAGTTATTCAACAGCAGGCACCTACTCAAAAATATTTATTGGAGGAAATGCAGGAGGCTGCGATAGTACCGCAAATCTAATATTAACGGTAAAGCAGGCCACTACTTCAACCACCAATGTAAGTGTATGTGCTGCTGCATTGCCTTATACATGGAACGGTAGTAGTTATTCAACAGTAGGCACCTACTCAAAAATATTTATTGGAGGAAATGCGGCAGGCTGCGATAGTACAGCAAGTCTAGTATTAACGGTTAAACAGACCACTACTTCTACCACCAATGTAAGTGTATGTGCTGCGGCATTGCCTTATACATGGAATGGAATTAATTATTCAACAGCAGGCACCTACTCGAAAGTATTTGTTGGAGGAAATGCGGCCGGCTGCGATAGTACGGCAAGTCTAGTATTAACGGTTAAACAGGCCACTTCATCAACCACCACTATCAGTGTATGTGCTGCTACATTGCCATATTCATGGAATGGGAATAGTTATGCAACGGCAGGTACATACAGTGTTAGTTTAACAAATGCGAATGGCTGCGACAGTATAGCCAGTCTAATATTGAGTATATTCCAGACAGTTGCGTCTAATACAAATGTGAGTATTTGTTCTACTGCATTACCCTATTCATGGAATGGCATCAGTTATTCAACAGCAGGCACCTACTCGAAAACATTTATTGGAGGAAGTATAGGAGGCTGCGACAGTATAGCAACCTTGTCATTAACCTTGAAGCAGGCAAGTACTTCAACTACCAATGTGAGTGTATGTGCTACGGCATTACCATATTCCTGGAATGGGAGGAGTTATACATCTGCAGGTACGTATACTGCTATACTACAAAATACATTGGGTTGTGATAGTACAGCAACCTTGGTGTTATCAATAAAGCAGGTAAGCACTTCAACTACCAATGTGAGTACATGTGCTTCAGCATTACCTTATTCCTGGAATGGTAAGAGTTATGCATCGGCGGGTACTTATACTGCTTCATTACAAAATTCATTAGGTTGTGATAGTACGGCAACTCTGGTATTAACTACAAAACAGGTAAGCACTTCAACCACGAATGTGAGTGTGTGTGCTTCAGCATTACCCTATTCCTGGAATGGTAAGAGTTATGCATCGGCGGGTACTTATACTGCTTCATTACAAAATTCATTAGGTTGTGATAGTACGGCAAACCTGGTATTAACTACAAAGCAGGTAAGCACTTCAACCACCAATGTGAGTATTTGTGCTTCTGCATTACCCTATTCGTGGAATGGAAGGAGTTATTCTTTATCAGGTACCTATACTGCGTTATTAACTAATGCCGCGGGCTGTGATAGTACGGCCAGTCTGGTATTAACTGTTAATGCCAATCCTGCCACCCCCGTCATCAGCAATAGCAGGCCATTGTCGTTTTGCACAGGCGACAGTACCATTCTTATTTCATCTGCATCAACTAATAACAGGTGGTTACTCAACAACACTATTATTTCAGGTGCAGTGAGTTCACAGTTTATCACAAAAATCAGTGGTATTTATTCTGTGCAGGTGGTTAATGCTTCCGGGTGTACAGCTACTTCAGCCAGTGTAACTACTACCAATCGAAGCACTTTGGGCAGTGGTCTGGCTACGCATGATACATTGATCTGTAAAACCACTTCAATTAATATAGCAGCTACAGCAGGTTTGCCAGCCACGTATTTATGGAGTTCAGCAAAAACCGGCTTTGTATCAACTGCATCACAGGTGAACATTTCTGCAGCAGATATTTATAAGGTTAGAATTACTTTATCAAATGGCTGTGTTGTAACAGATAGTATTAATCTGAGGAACACTGCTGATACAGCAATCAAAGCAAGACTAAGCGTTACCGGACATGCGTTTGTTAACCAAACCTTGGCTTTGATTAATGTAACAAATCCAGCACCTCAATCGCAAAACTGGGTGCTGCCAACTGCGGCAACTATACTATTGAGAACAGATAGTGTAGTACTGATGCGGTTTGCCTCTGTTGGAAACCATATGGTTTACCTAACTAATAGATCATACAATGTTTGTTCCAGTGCAGATACTGCTAAGATTGTTATTACAACCAATGATTCTTCTAATGTTGTTGCTGCAGTTCCTATCGTTGTACGAAACATAACCATTGGCCCCAATCCAACTACAGGTATTATGAATATCGGGATAGAACTTAACCAGCTTGGCAAAACTTCTTTGAGAATCTATGATGGGTCTGGTACACTTACTTATTCTAAAAACATATTACCTCTTGCAGTCAAGTTTACAGAAAGAGTAGATATATCTCCTGCACCAAGTAACAGAACTTATGTATTAGTAGTACAAACAAAAGATGGATATGAAGTTAGAACCATTATTAAACTCTGATACATTGGTTAAATAAATAGTAACATGCGTAAGTATATTTATATAGTATTGTTTTTATTCATTGGGCTAGCGGAAGCTACTGCTCAAACGTTTGATCCATTCAGCTTGTTTGGAAAAGGTAACCCCTTTAAGCTGTCTGGAGGGTTGAATACTTCTTTCCTGTATAATTATGCTTCACAGGGAAACGGTGGTGCCGATCCGTTTACGTTTGTAGTGGGAGGGAATCTGAATCTTTTTTTTAAAGGCATTAATATACCCATTGATATTACATATTCGAATGCACAATTTTCAACCCGGTTTCAGCCGATCCCATTTAATAAAGTAGCTATTCATCCGCAGTATAAATTTCTTACACTTCACGCTGGTTCTATCGCCCTTACCTTTTCACCCTATACCTTAAATGGATTTCAATTTAATGGTGCAGGAATTGAATTAGCTCCGGGCAAATTAAAAGTGTTGGTTTTAGGTGGTAAATTTTTGAAAGGCAGTGGCGATTACAACCTGGATACTGAAGCCCCGCCTACATTTGGCAGAAATGGGAAAGGAATATCAGGAACCTATAAATTCGAAAATCTAACTGTTGGAGTAAATATTTTTCACGCACAAGATGATTCTGCTTCTGCCTTTAATATTCCGGCAGAGCAGGTGATTAAACCAAAAGAAAACCTTGTTTCAAGTGTTACCCTTACTGGAACCTTATTGAAAAAACTGAATGTATCCGGAGAGTTGGCCCATAGTTTATTAACGGATGATATTACTTCTCCGCTTGCCTATTCAGGAAAAACGAGTGGTGTTTCTTCACTGGTGCTAGCGAATGGCACTACCTCAGGAAAAAATGCTATGAACGCAAAAATGGCTTACGCAATCAATGTGGTAAATCTTGGTCTGAGTTATGAAAAAGTAGATTTCAATTACCAAACACTGGGTTCTTTATATGTTACAAACGGCTTCGAAAATACAGGCATTACATTGGGATTCCCCATGTTCAACGGGAAACTTAATGTTAACTCTCAGGTGGGTTTACAAAATGATCTGGTTGACGATACTACATTTAGCCAGAAGTCAGGAAGGTTATCAACCTCGTTTACTGTTTCTTACACACCAACACAGAAATTGTCTTTCAGTGGTTCTTATAATAATAATAAGAATATCACCAACTTTAAAAACCTGAACAATATTGCTACTCAAAATAACCTGGTTCCTTTTTATTTGGATTCATTGCGATTGGTGCAGTTAAATACCAATGCCAATTTTACGGCTAATTATCAATTGTTGGCTACCCCTGACGAAAACCGATCAATCAATGCCTCTTATTCTTATCAAAAGGGAGATCAGAAGCAGGGGGATTATTTTGTAGATGAGCAAGGCTCTAAATTTCAGAACGCATCCATTAACTTTTTTACCGTGTATCCCAAAACGGAAGTAAAATGGAATATCAGTTTAAATTATACATCTGTAATACAGGGAACCCCGGATAATAATTCTGTTGCATATGGGGTAAACTTCAATTTTGGAAAAAAGTTTTTTAATAAAACAGTAGCCGTCACAATGGGGTCGGGTTATAATTCAACAAGTACGGTTGGTAATAATCTCAGGGTAAATGTTACGAATTTCAAAACAACAGTTTCTTATATATATGCCAAGAAGCATGTATTTAATTTGAATGGTCTTTTTCAGAACCAGGCAAAATCAAGCCTGCTTGCTCCTGCTTCAAGTAATACAACAGCTTCAGTTTCTTTAACTTATAATTTTAATTTTTAGTATGGCTATCTGTAAAAATATATTTTTTGTTAGTGCACTGATTTTTATGTTGTCAGCGAATGTATATGGACAAAGTAATATCAATTATCCGGTAAGTATTACGCCGGTTATTTACCCGCCATATCCTTCTTCTATACAATTTATTAATAACGCAACGCTGCCAAATATTTATCTCACCATTACTAATAAATCTTCTAATGCTTCTTTATTAAATGTATTACTGGCTGTTAGTATTAAAACGAACAGTTTTACAGCCCAGTCAAAACCAAATATCATTACTACACCGATCACTTTGGTAGGTAATACACCCAATAGAATTACAAATCTGGATATTGCCTCTTTATATAGTTTTTCGAATTTAACTGGTATTTCATTAGCACAGTATCAGGGTGTTTTTCCACAGTCTACTATCGTTTTTAGTTTTGTGTTGTACGATGCAGTTACAAAAAGGCAGGTTAGTCAGATTGTAGATTATAGTGTTACTTATACGGTTAATAACCCTCCGGTTACATCTATGCCTGCCGATAAATCAATACAGGTTGAACAGGGAATTCAGAATCTATTATTTCAATGGCAGCCCCGTCAGGCTACTTCTTCCAATGGTGTGCAGTACATTATCCAGATAGCGCAGCTATTAACGGATAAACAAGATCCACAAACAGCATTTTATAATACAAATAATATTTTGTTTACCGACAGTACTGTTCTTACCAATTATTATTATGGTTCAAAGAACCCTCAATTACTCACTAATAAAACCTATGCCTGGCGTATACAGGCCAAGCCTATTGATAATGGGGGATTTACCAGTACCACTTTCGTAAATAACGGGTATAGTAATGTGTCTTCCTTTATTTACTCTGCTCAGTGTAAACAACCTACTCAGTTGAAAGCTGAAATCATTGATTCAGTTTCTGCAAAAGTTTCGTGGACTTCATTTACCGATAACCAAACATTTACTATTCAATACAGAAAGCAGGGTCAGCTTAACTGGATAACGCAACAGGTACCTTTAAATGCTGCAACATCGGGAATTCAACTTGTTAAGCTTGAGAAATCTGCCAATTATGAGGTACAGGTACAGGGAACCTGTTATGCAGGTGTAAATGTAATGTCAGACATTGTCAAATTTAAATTACCTACACCTCAGGCAGTAATCGTGGCGGCCACTGCGCCTTCGGCCACACAAGCACAAAGCATAAAGGCAGTGTGCGGACAAGTGCCAATTACTAAAAATCTGGTTACAGATGTATTACCAAGTTTAAAAGAAAGTGATATCATTAAAGCGGGTGATTATAGTATAGTGGTAGGTAGTGGCGTAAGCGGCGGTGGTGGTATGTTTTCAGGATCGGGAACTGTTGATATATGGCTGTCTGGTCATGTGTTTAAAACAAAAGTGAGTTTTACGCAGGTAAAAGTGAATAAAAATTATGAAGTGATTGATGGCACTATAAATCTTTCAAATAAGTAGATAATCATTTTAAAGTTCTATCAATGAGAATTGTTTTGAAAAAAATAGTAGTTGTTCAAATTTTGCTGATTTGCTTTTGCAATGCATTTGCTAATGATGTAAAAAATGATAAAAGGTATTCAAATAAAAATGGCAGTCTTAAACATAAAGGTTCTGCTAATTATGCGGATATCATAAAAAATAACGGTAGGCTAAATAACAATATAACTCCGATAGTTATTTATAATGAAGAGGTGGCCGCTGCTGCCTCTGATAAATCTGTTCGCGATTCGATTGATAATGTTTTTAAGACTATTGCAACAAATACTTCCTGGATAGACAATATTACCGATAACATGAGTGTGGCTGCCCCTTTTGGGATGCACAAAGTTATTGGAGGCACTACTTACCAGGTAGCTTTTTCCAGCATCAGTTTTATTAAAACCGGCGCAGTGGCAAGGGTATTTGCCAGATGTATTTTACCACAAAAATCAAGTTTAGCAAGTACCAAAACGCTTTATTTTGCCGGCTTTGTTTCATTGGCCAGAGGTGGTGGTGTTATATCCGATGGTAAACTTTTTCTGGTAGGCAATGATGTGGTTTCTGCCGGTGATCAATGGAGTTTATCTTTGAATGGCATTACACCCGGTACAACCGGCTCAACCGGTTCTTCCACTTATTTTAAATTTGATTGTAAAGGTTTTACAGAATTAGGTATTAATGGAAATGTTGCGCTCAGTAATAAATTTACGGTTGTTGATCCTAAAACCCTGAAGCCCGCGGCATCAGGCTCTTTTGTTTCTGCCCCAATAATTTCTACCTTGTCAAAATGGGATGATTTATATGCTGAAAATTTAAAATTTTCCGGATCCTTTTCTATCCCGTCTATTCCCGGATATTTTTTCAGCATTACTTCTGCCACCGTGGATTTTACCGATGCTAAAAATCCTTCAGGTGATCCTATTAAAAATTATATCCAGAGCGTGCAAAGCGTTTTGCCAAATACCTGGCGGGGATTGAATATCACGGGTATTGATGTGTACCCTCCAAAATATTTAAACGCCTCTACTGGAACTACTAATGCAAAAGTTAGTGGAACGTTTGCAGCAATTGACGATAATGGCTTTTCAGTAAAGCTTGCCGGAAATGGTTTGCTAGATATCAAAAGTGGAAGTGCCAATGGCTGGCCGATCAGTGTAGATAAATTTAACCTCGATATTCAGAAAAGTGCTATTTCAAGCGTAAGTTTTTCCGGGAAACTAGTGCTGCCCGTTGAAGATAAAAGCAGCGACAAGTCAGGCATAGCTTATACAGCAACCCAAAATAGCGATGGCGGTTTTGATGTAACGCATGGAGAGATCAATGCTATCAAAGCAGATATGTGGAAAGGATATCTGGTGGTTGACCCCAGTTTTGAACTCTCATTAACTGTAAAAAATAATAGCCTTCTGCCCAAAGTAAACCTATCAGGAAAATTCAGTTTTTTCTTTAATGGCAGTAAACTGGATCCCATTCCAACAAAAGAAGATGGCAAAAAAAGTAAAGCCAGTTTTGCATTAGAGGAAGCAAGTTTTGAAGAATTGGTTTTGCAAACCGAAGCTCCATTCATGAAAGTGAAATCAATGGGTACTTCTTCTCAATTGCAGATAGGAGGTTTTAGTGCAGATGTAAGCTTAGAATACCAAGATAAAAAGCCGGTAAATAGTGTTGTAGGTGCGGAATATTCCTGTTTGCATTTTGATGCAAATGTGCAGTTAATGGATGGAAAAATTGGTGGAGGGGCAGGTTTTGATATTTATAGTAAATATGATCCTGCAAAACGTGAATGGAAGTATGATTCCTATAAGCTGACACAAATAAATATCAACGCTGAATTTGGAAAAGTTTCTTTTAAAGGAAGCCTTGATATTATGAACGATTCCATTTATGGAAAAGGGTTTAATGGAAAAGTAATATTGAAAGTAGCTACCATTGAAGTGGGTGCAGGTGCTATGTTTGGTACTAAATACAACAGTGATGGATCATCCTTTAAATATTGGAATGTAGACGCTTATGCAAAAGGGTTAAACATCAATTTTTTAAATATTATCCAAATACAGGGCTTCAGTGGTGGTGCTACGTACAGAATGGATCCGGTGCCCCCAGATGCCGTGCATCCGGTTACCTTATCCGGTGTTTCTTATGTACCCAATGAAAGTTCTTTCTTGCGCTTAAGGGCAGGTATTTTTCTTTCCCTTGCCACTAAAACAATGATCTCGGGTTGGGGCGGCATGGAAGTGGTATTTAATAAAAGGTGGGGAGTAGATGAATTTTCTATCAGCGGAAATATTCAAATTTTTTCATTGGGTATTGATGAGAAGAGTGATAAAAATAAAATAACTCCGCTTACTAAAGGAACCAAAAAAACACAGGCATCACGTTTGGCCGATCTTTCTGCAAAAGCTCCGCCTGTTAAAACGGTGAAAACACCAAAACCAGTACAAACCGTTAAAGTAGTTCCTAAAATCACTTCTAAACCTCTGGTAGATAAAACGGGTAAAGCCATTACTTCTAAAAATGGCAAACCATTGGTTTCAAAAACTACAGAAAAAACAGTGGCCAAGGCTGTGAAGGATAAATCAGGTAAACCTGTAATTGATAAAAACGGAAAACCGGTTGAATCATCAACTGCTACCAAAACCACCAGCCGTATTGCAACAACTAAGTCGGGTAAACCAATACTGGATGCATCGGGAGAACCCATCATGGTAAATGCAACCCGTAAAACGGTTAACACACCCATCTTGGATAAATCAGGGAAACCAGTACTTGATGATAAAGGCAATGCTACTTTTGAAATCCAGGTACAATACATAACACCTAAAGTTTTGAAAGACAAAAAGGGTAATGTTGTTGTAGATAAAAAAGGCAACCCGGTTATAAAATATAAAATAAAGAATAAGGTTAAAAAACCCGAAGAAAAGGAGGAGGAAGAAGAAGAGGAAGATGATGAATTGGAATTAGCGGAGGGGCAGAGCGATGATCCGGAAGCAGAGGAAGCCAAGCCGAATGACAGTGATGCAATTAATGATGCCATTTCAGATAATCTCATCGAAGCCGATAATCCAGATATTTCGGAAGTTGCGCAGGAACTATTAATTGCTAAAAAAGATCTGGAAAAGGCTGATACAGAAAGAAAAATAGCGCTTAAAAATAAACGTGGGCCTGATTCCTTGGTGTCACTTCTAACCAATATTATTGCAAATACCAAATCCAGCGGTAGCAATAATTATCAGAACCTTCCGGTAGCAAATCATAACATTTTCAGAAGTTATCTTTCTGGTGAAGATCAAGTTGCCTGGCCCAAAGTATGCACTTTACTAAATATACCTTTCATTGATATAAATATTTCAGTTACAAAAAAAGGAAACTATACCATACCTACAGAGGCAAGAATAAAAAAAGTAAAAGATTCTGTATATAGTAATTATACCTCGGCACAAACCATAAAAAGCGCAGCCCTTTCACTTAGGAATACGCTCGAAAAATCTACATTTTATATCGATTGCAAATTATGTGCTGAAAATTGGGGTTCAGCAAAAGAAAGATGCAAAATCAGTACCAAGCTAGCTGATTCCGCTAAGAATAGGATCGCGATTAATGAATGGAAAAAGAAAAGAGATAGTATTGTTGCTGTTTATAATGTTTTGAATACCAGGCTTAACAAATTAACTGATAGCGCTAATTTGATTTATAATGTCTACTTTATACTGAATGAAGGCTGGGATGTTGCTAAAAAAGGGAAGAGCAATTTGATCAAGAGTATACAAACAGAAATGGCTTACTATGATAACATTGTTCTAAAAGGAACCATGTTGCAAGATTCATTAAACAGGTATAATACCAATGTAGCCATTCCTTTGAATACTATATACGAACGTACAACTGCTGATTATAATGAAAAACTGAATATCTATAATCCGTTACTCACCAAATTCAATAGTCTTGTTACAATTAATGCTGCAGCAGAGCTAGCTGAAAAGGCTAAGGGACCCCGTGTTAAACAGGCAACAGGTGTTGTACTTACTGCCGCCGAGAAATCTTTGATCAAGTCGTCTGATTCAATCAATGCACTGGCCGCTACATTACAAGACAATTTAAATAAGCAGGCACTGGATGAGTCTGTACA
The DNA here is from genome assembly GCA_943372845.1 of Chitinophaga pinensis. Taxonomy (GTDB): domain Bacteria; phylum Bacteroidota; class Bacteroidia; order Chitinophagales; family Chitinophagaceae; genus Sediminibacterium; species Sediminibacterium pinensis_K. The sequence continues at coordinate 11,331 of CALSAD010000006.1, forward strand.
AAAAATAAAACAGGGAGCCGCTACCAAAACTGCTATGTCTTCTGTTTTGGCTGAAGCAAATGCCAAAGTGGCCCAGCTAAAATCAAATCCTAATTCACAGGAGTACAAAGATGCCTTACAAATACAGAAAAATGCCCAAACCAATCTGCAAGCATATAATACCCAGTTACAACAAGATAGTATCCGGTTCAGACAGGATAGTGCATTGATATCTTATAATATTATTGCAAACAATGGAGGGCCGGTTATTACGGTAACTCCTTATCAGCGTTACTATGCAAACAAAAAGTATACTTCTGTTGCTGCCACTGCACCATCTGGAAGTCCGGTACCCGGTGCTTTGTATATTGTTAATTATCCGGATGATGCAAGTGTGAAAATATTTAATAATAAGGCCAAACTGGCATATGGTGCAAATGGTAAATACATAAAATATCCCACGCAAGAGGAATTGGATGCAGTTCCGGCTGATGAGAAAGCTTTGAGCAAAGCAAAGGAAATATTGGATGAAGCTGATCTAGCCCAACTCGATTCAACTGAAAATGCACAGTTCAAGGGTGATACTAAAATTAATGCAGTAATGCCGGTAGGTACCAGGCCCGATGGCAGCCCGCCATTCTGGGGTAACTTTTTAGCTAAAGTTGATCTGGCCAATGAGGTACTTAGTTTTAATATGGATGTATATGCTGCGCTGGATGCAGGGTCTACTACCATATTCGAAGGGGCTTATGAGAACAGGCGTGCAGGATCGGGCGAAATTTACTTCTCAAAGAATAAATGGTACATAAGTATGGGTACCAAAGAAGCTCCATTGGCTTTAAAATTGAACATGGGCCCTCTTAATGGAACTGCCACCACTTATTTTCAGGCAAATAACGCAGCACAAAAAGACGGGTCTGATCTTATGGTTAAACACGGCCTTGATGTTAGAGTGCAGTTTAACTGGGATGGCGGTTTTGCCTATGCAAAACTTGGCGGAGGTATTGCCTATGATATTGTCATTAAGCATAAAAGTGATTTTGTCTGTAGCGCTACTAACCAGCCAGCAGGTATATATGGTTGGTACGGAAAAGGTAGAGTAAAGGCTTACCTGGCAGCGGAAGCAGGTGTTAAGTTTTCAGTTTTTGGTAAGAATGTTGAATGGAACGTTTTAAGCGGAAGTATCAATGCTGACCTGGAAGTAAGAGCCCCCAATCCCATTTATTTAAGTGGAAGTTTAAGTGTATCCTATAGTGTGAACTTAGGGCTTTTTTCGAAAAGTGGCAGCTTCAATGTTAGTATGGAAACAGGAACCTTTTGTAAATTTGATGATTAGTAATATATAAAGTAGAGAAAAATAATCATGAGTATAAGCAAAGAAAATAATAGCATAAAATTTTGTTGCGGTATAGTAGGTATGTTTTGTATTCTCATAACATGTTCGAACGCAATTGCACAGGCTGATAAGGATATCTATGAAATACAAACACTGGCTTTCAAAACAAAAGGTAAAGTACATCTGCGCTGGTTTTTCAACAGTGCAAAACAATGGTATGAAGCTAATAAACAGGGATATTTCATTGAAAGGGCTGAAGGCAACAGTACTAATTTTGTTAAACTAAATACTGATCCTGTTAAGCCCATATCTCAGGAAGAATCCAAAAGATATCCTGAAAATGACGAAGTCTATAAAACAATGGGATTCGTACATCGCCAGCCAGATTATTCAAAGGCCAATGCAGAAAGCGCAGAAGAAAATTTATACATGATGTATGTATTACAATCTTCCTATGCAAAAGAAAATGCGCTTTTATCAGGTTCCATGTTTATTGATTCTACCATTGTTTCGGGGAAAAAGTATACTTACCGCGTTTCTGTTGCTAATGTAGAATCCAGAAAACAAAAAATAACTACGGCTTCCATACAGGAGGATAATAAATTGCCTGCTATAACCGCCCTTGAGGTAAATTTTAATAACAGAGTAGCAAAACTTATCTGGGATGTTAAACCTATTATGAATGATTATTTCGCCGTTATTTTAGAAAGATCCGACGATAATATTAATTTTAACCCACTTACCCCACAGCCATTACTTACCAGTATTCAAGATGGGAATGCCAAAGACATAGATACTTCAAAAAAAATAATGCAATACTCAGATCAGGGTTTGGAAAACGATCAATTGTATTATTACCGGATTAAAGGGATCAATATTTTCGGAATAGAAAGTCAGCCTGGTCAAGTAATATCCGGCTCCTGTTCTAACGATCTGAATGCAAAGCCCACCATCATTTCTGTTGATACCCTTCAAAAGAAATTTATACTTGCGTGGGTGATGGAAGATTCAATAAAGAAATTGGTTAATAATTATGAGATATGGGTTTCTAAAACCAATATGGATTCTTCGTATCGGAAAATTCAAGAATTTCCAGCCCGAACAGATCTTAGAGCAGTATTTGATTATAAACCGGATGCTTCCAATTATTTTGTCATTAAAGCTATTGGTAAAAAAGCTGATCAGGTAATGGAATCAGCTCCTTATCTATATCAGTTAAAAGATTCTATTCCACCTGCAGTTCCTAAAGGTTTCACTGGAACGGTTGATAATAAAGGGGTGGTTACTTTAAAATGGAAAACGAATACCGAACCTGATTTTTTAGGGTACCGTGTTTTTCGTTCATTCAACAATAGTAAAAACTATCTTGTTTTAAACGGAACCCCTTTTTCTGCAACAGGTTTTAATGATACGCTTTCATTAAACCAACTTAACTCAAATGTATATTACCGGATCGCAGCACTGGATAATAGATTTAATGAATCTGCCCAAACTGATTCTGTGCATTTAAACAGGCCGGATACCATACCACCCGCACCTGCAGGCATTAAAAATGTTACAGTAATTGAAAATAAATCCATTCAGATTAACTGGGTAAAAAGTTTTAGTGCCGATATAAAAAATTATCTTTTATTCAGAAAAGAAGGAACAGACAGTTTATCCAACTGGACACAATTAGCAGAACTCAATAGCACTGATACCAGTTATATTGATAAAAACATACAGGGAGGTACAGAATTTACCTACAAATTACAATCAGTAGATTTTGGTAGCCTGAAAAGCAACTTCTCTGCACCATTTACTGCGCGGTTAGTCAAAACAGATGCCAAAAATAAAGCTATCAACAACCTCAACGCATATGTTTCACGTGATAAGCAATACATTGAGCTTAACTGGGGTGTTAGTAAAATCGAGAATATAAAAGAATATGCGATTTATCGGTCTGTGAACAATGATGAGCAATCGGTAAATCTGATTGCCACTTTAGCAGCAGATAAAAAAATATTTGATGATACCGATGTAAAGCTTAATTCAATTTATACCTATTATATTAAGGCAATTTACAAAGCGGGTGGATATAGTAACCTGGAAAAAATTGAGGTCACTTATTAAAGGTTCTGGGTGATGGTGGTTTTTAATGTTTTCTATTTTTAGAGAATATCACAAGGCTTTCCTGTATGTTACCTTTTACTGAACGCTGTATTTCAGGTAACCAATGTAGGTAAAATCTTACAACTAACTGACTATCATAACCCAGAGGGGAATACTTTAAATCTCCTTCTCGCTACAAAATAAAATAAGCCCCTTTCTGGGGCTTATTTGTTCAATAAAGACACAGTTAAGCTAAATTTTAGTCATGCCCAGAAAATACCTTGATACGACGGCTTTTCAAGCCCGAAACATGGAGAAGGATGGCAATATAGATTTTAAATATTGGCATGATAAAACGATTGAGGAAAAATTAAGAGCTGCTGCCCAAATGATTGCTGTTGCGTTTAATGAACCGCTTTTCACAACAAAAAAAATGGACAAAACTATTTACTCGGCAAGAAAGCAAAGTTTATAATGAATATTTTCAACAATGATTGACTGCTTAATCCGGAAACTGAGATGCATCCAGATTAGGAATTATTCGTAACGCATTTTTGTAATAAATCTTTTTGAGTATTTCATCCGGTAAGCCCATACCATACATAGGCCAGAAAGCATGGTATTTTTTATGATAGGGAAAATATTCATCCTCTGTTTCCAACACACGGAAATAGGTTGCATATTCATCAGGTACCCAGCTGTCTTTACCAAACAGAATTCTATTTTGGTATTTCGTGAAAAATAGTTTCGACATTCTGGGCTGCCTGCCCAATTCTGCTATCACGGCACCAAATTCAACTACTACATTGGGCATTTCATCAAGTAATTTTCCCAGTTTCCCCAAATCATTGGGGTACCAGCCAAAATGAGCTGCAATAAAAGTAGTAGCCGGATGCTTTTTAAACATGCGATGTTGTTCTGCTATTAGCGTATCCCATGGTGCCGGATCTGTATCCGACCTTTTTCTGCCCGGATGTGTGGCCAGTTCCAACCATCTTTCATTCTTTTCATCTTTGGCATCCCAAAAAGGTTTTGGGTCCGCAGTATGTATCAATACGGGTATTTTCAATTCTCCCGCTTTTTTCCAAATAAGATCTAATCTTGGATCATCTATACTTACCCTTTTTCCCTTCGTATCTTTAATACTAAAGCCTAAACTTTTATAAATCTTTAATCCATTGGCACCGTTTTTTACATCAGTAGCTAATTGCGCAGCCGCATTTTCTGACCAGTTATCCTGACCAATATTTTTAAAATCTACATTGGCAAAAACAATAAATCTTTTAGGGAAGTTTTGACGGATATTTTCAACAGACTTAATGATTCTATCGCCATTTTCTCCACTAAGGTTTACCATCACTTTCATGTTCAATCTATCCATATCTTTTATCAATCCAGCCAGGTTCATCGTAGGCATTCCGAACTGGTGATTATGCACATCAATGAATGGGAATTTTGCTTTGGTTAATACATGTCCTGGAACCACCAGTGTTGATAAAGGGCGATAGGTTTCAAAATCCATTTTTTCTATCGATTGTGCATGGATAGAGATGGGGAGTATTGCTAAACAGACGAGTGAAATAAAAACGAAAAATTTCATGAATAATTTTTTATTGGCAAATGAAAAACTGTATAAAAGGTTACTGTAAAGCTAATTTAGTGCGTTTTGAAATCAGTACGGCTTAATTATGGACTTTTTCTTCTCCGCAAAGCATCCCTTTCAAAAAATAAAAAATTAATTCTCCGCCAATCTCTCCCAACGTTGACTTCGCGGTTAGAAATGCTACTAATTACTACAAATAAAATCACTGCAAGTATTGCCAAATACCTGCTACTCTATGAAAAAGAACTTATAAAACATTGTATTTTCTCAACAACATTTGTAAACACATTCATCAGTACAAATTCTAGATCGCAAAGTCCACTGCATGGGACATTTGCGAAGAACGCTCTATTTAACTGTTGGAGGTGTTCATCGTAAACAGAAACGCTGTTTACGGGTTTTTTATGCACTTCGATATTGTGTATATTTGGTTATGGCTTCATATAAATTAAATAGAACTGCATTCAAAGCACAAACCTTGGAAGAGGCATCTGATCATACTGCTTATTATAAGAAATTGAGTTGGACAGAACGGTTGCAGGTATCTGCTTATCTGAATAGCGTTGCATTTAATTACCCGCAGGACACACCACCGCGGATGGATAAGACAAAGTTTCAAATCAAGTCAAGAAATGAATAATGGACAATATATTTCATGAAGATTTTAGAGATTTTCTGTCCGCACTTAATAAACAGGAAGTAAGGCATCTATTGGTAGGTTAGGTGGATTCGCAGTAATTCTTTATGGCTGTGCAAGAACAACAGGCGATATGGATATTTGAGTAGATCGAACCCCTGAAAATTATCAACGCATTAAGAAGGCTTTTTTTGTTTTCGGAATGCCGGTTTTTGATATGACAGAAGATAATTTTCTCTCACATCCTACCTGGGACGTATTCACTTTTGGTATACCACCGGTGGCTATTGATTTGATGGTTTCGGTGAAGGGACTTTCATTCGAAAGCTGTTATGCTAATTCCATATTATTTGAAGACGATAATCTGAAAATCAGAACAATCCATCTGAATGATTTAGTTACTGCCAAGAAAATGGCAGGCAGGGCCAAAGACGTGAATGATCTTGAGAATTTGCCTCCCTTTGCATAAATGCCAGATAAGTTAGTTGCCAAAATCCTGCTTTTTCTATCAGAAAATTTTACAACTTATTCGAATAGTAGTATTTGCGCATAATGCCCATTAGTTATGTTTTATATTCAACCGATTGCATAAAAAATTTTCATTTTAATGTTAGCTTTTTTATACTTTTAACTGTTAACGTCTTCGCTGTCTATGCATGAGTATGTGATATATGATGATCAAAAGTTGCTTCGGCTTGTCTCTGAGGGGGACAGTCTGGCATTTACAGAACTCTATCACAGGCATAAGGATAAACTCTATGGTTTCTCATTGGACATCGTTGGATGTCCTGAAAAAGCAAGTGATCTGGTCCAGGATGTTTTTTTAAAAATCTGGGAAAAACGTGCTTCCCTGCTTGATAAAGAAATTTTTGCCAGTTACCTCTTTACCATGGTCAAAAATTTGAGTATCGACCATTTCCGCAAGTTTGCAAAAGAAGCAGTCATCAATCAACAAATGGCAGCCGTTGCCAAAAACAGTACAGAAAACCCGGAATCCAGCCTGTTATACCGCGATCTGGAAACCAAGGTTCAGCAGGCTATTAATAACCTTCCTCCAAGGCAACGCGAAATTTATATCCTGCATAAAGAAGAACGTTTAAAATACAATGAGATAGCCCAAAAGCTCAATATCTCTGTATCTACTGTAGAAAATCACTTCAGCAGGGCCATGGTAAGTATTCGTGGGGCCTTGCATAATGAATACACTTCGCCGCTTTCTTACCTGCTGGTTCTCGGAATAAGTGTTCCTTTCTAATTTTTTTTCAAACCCACTGGGTACTTTTCTATTTCAATTCGTTTTATAATGGAGTGCTTGCCTTTTTGTGTTGCCAAAAGACGGATTTTAATCGGTTTTGGTTACACAAACTGACAGGGCTCCCAAAAACGATTGCTCATGTCAGTAGAAAGAATCAGTTACCTGCTCAGGAAAAAGCTTGCTAAAACAGCCACCCCGGCTGATGATACGGAGCTTGCTTATTTATTTGCACAAACAGATGATGCAGACCTGCATAACGTAATCAAGCCTTTGTGGGACGAATACAAAACCACGCTTCAGATGCCAGCCGAACAATCGGACGCTATTCTGGCAAGAATCATCCACTCACAAACAGAAACACTCCCGGCACCACGGATTCCATTTATTCAAAGACATCGCCTGCGCTTAGCTATTGCGGCTATATTCCTGTTTGCGATGGCAGGAGCTGCATATTTTATATTGGACGATACAAAGAAGCTACCACAACAAGTGGTACAATACAAAGGCGATGTGGCGCCCGGCAGGGATGGTGCCAAATTAAAATTATCAGATGGTAAAATCATTTTAATAGATAGTGTGAAGGATGGATTAGTAGCCATTGATCAAACCGTAAAAATATTTAAGAAGGATGGTAAGATCGTGTATGAAGGAAAGTCTGGTGAGTTGATGTATAATGAAATTATTACAGAGCGTGGCCGCCAATGGTCTGCGGTATTGCCTGATGGCACCGTTGCCTGGTTAAATGCTTCCTCCAGCCTGCGTTATCCGCTGGCATTTGCAGCCAATGAGCGTTTGGTGGTGATGACTGGTGAAGCTGCTTTTAAAGTAGTGCACAATGCGGCTCAACCTTTTCGAGTGAAAGTAGGCAAAGTACTGATTGAAGATATCGGTACTGAATTTAATATCAAGGCTTATGATGACGATAATGAAATTAAAACAACATTGATAGAAGGTTCAGCAACGGTTGCTACGTCTACTAAAAAGCAACTAGTAACCGCCGGCCAGTTATCTGCCGTAAACAACCTTACGCAGGATAATATTTTATCGCCAGCAGATATAGACGAAGCCACCGCCTGGCGCAGAGGCCTGTTTAGTTTTAAGGATGCTAATATTCAAACGGTGATGAAAGATATTTCACGTTGGTATAATGTAGAGGTAAAGTATGAAGGACTGGTATCAGATGCGCCGGATTTTACAGGAAAAATGGGTAGGAGTTTAACGTTATCCCAAACATTTAAAGCTTTGTCTACTATGCGGGTACATTTCCGCTTAGAGGAAGACAAACGGGTTGTCATCATGCCCTAAATAAAAAAACCGGCAGTGCGCTAACACTACCGGCAGATTTGTAAGGGTTTTTTAATAATCAAAATTTCAGAGATCAATTATTCGTTCACCCAAACATTGTAAAAGTATGAAAATTCCTCTTCGCAAGGGTACTTTACCAGGTAACCTTGGACAAATCTTGCTAGCCATGAAACTAACGATTGCCTTTCTTTTTCTGGCACTGTTACAGGTAAATGCTACGGGATACTCGCAAAGCGTAACATTTGCTGCCAATAGCATTAACATTGAAAAAGTGTTTTCTGCCATTGAGAAACAGACGCCCTATGTGTTTGTTTACCGTAACAGGGATATTGCCAAAGCAAAGCGCGTGAGTATTAAGCTCAACAATGCATCCGTTGAAGCCGCTCTGAATGAAGCGTTTAAAGATCAGCCTTTTCAATATGTTATTATTGACAAGACCATTGTGATCAGTGCAAAACCCCAAACCGCACCGGCACCTATCCCTTCCGAAACTCCCGAGCAGGTGGTTCCATTGAGTGAACTGAAAGGCGTTATTACCGATGAGGCCGGATTGCCTCTGGTTGATGCATCTGTTAAATTGAAAGGAACCAGTATAGGAACCAAAACCAATGCCGGAGGTAGTTTTACTTTAAACCTGACAGAATCGAAAGGAACGCTTGAGATTTCGTTTATTGGTTATATGGATAGAGAGATCAAATTCTCCAACAATAGCTTTCTGAATATTGTACTAAAAGCAAAATCCTCTGAACTGGATGAAATTGTGGTGATCGGATATGGATCACAAAAGAAAAGTGATGTAATCAGTTCTGTTTCTTCCATCAAACCGGAAAAAGCAACACGTAACTCTACCTTTGATGTGGGTGAAATGTTGCGTGGTAAAGCAGCCGGTGTAATGGTTACAACCAGCGATGCCGGACCCGGCGGTTCTTCCAATATCCTGATCAGGGGAAGAAGTTCTATTTCGGCAAGTAACAGCCCCATTGTTATTGCTGATGGAGTAAGGATCGGTGCCATCAATGACCTTAACCCAAATGATATTGAATCGATAGAAATTTTAAAAGATGCCGCTGCACAGGCTATTTATGGTGCAAGGGCATCGAATGGTGTTATTTTGATCAACACCAAAAGAGGTAAGGCAGGTAAAGTAACCATTAACTACAGTGGATATTATGGTACACAAACCGTTAAGCGGAATTTTGATGTGTACAACGGTGCAGAATTTGCCCAGCTGAAAAGAGAGGCAGACAGGGCCGTTAACAAAAACATTATGCGCGCCGATGCACTGATTTTTAGTGCGGATGAATTGGCTGCCATTGCAGAAAACCGAACCATTGATTGGACCAAAGAAGTATTGCAACCAGCGAATATTCAAAACCATGACCTTAGTTTTTCTGCCGGTAACGATAAAACCAAACTATACGTAGGAGGGAACTTTCAGAACATGAATGGTATTGTTCCCACTACCAATATCAAAAAAGGTACGTTGCGTATCAATCTTGATCAGGTATTAACCAGTTGGTTAAAAGCTGGATTAAATACTTCTTTCCAGTCGTCTGTTTCCAGCGACCCCAACGTAACCGGTAACTCTGGTATTGAACGTCAGGTAATCACCGCATCTCCATTAGGTAATATTTATAATGCAGATGGATCTTTCAACTTCCGTCCAGGTGGTAACCAGGAAAGTTTCAATCCATTATTGAATTTAAAAGAAACACAAAACCGCATCACCAACCGGAACGATATCCTGAATATTTTTCTGGATATCAGCCCTATTAAAGGATTTAATAATCGTATCAATGCAAGCCGCAGATCCTGGAATTACAAGGGACTGAATTATAATACCAAAAATTCTGAAAGTGGTGTAGCCAGTGGATATGGTAGTGGTAATATTAACTATCAGGAGAATGTGGAGTGGCAGGTAGAGAACATCATTACCTATAAAACAAACATCAAGGAACATAACCTGAACTTTACCGTAGTAGGAAGTGTGAGCGAGCAGGATTATTACAATTTCAATAATTCATCTTCCAGAATTCCAAACGATATACTGGGTATTTATGGATTGGAATCTGCGCTGATTAATATCCCTACCATTGATGGTAATAAACGTCGTCTGTTGTCTGGAGTTGGTCGTATACAATACGATTATATGTCTAAATATTTTGCCACATTAAGTGCCAGGGCAGATGGATCTTCTGTTTTTGGCGCACAGAATAAATGGGGTTATTTTCCTGCAATAGCAGTAGGCTGGAATATTTACAAAGAAAAATTCCTTACCAGCTTTAAAGAACTCACCAGCCTTAAACTCAGAGCCAGTTATGGTAGTGTAGGTAATGAGGCAATCGGTCCGTATGGTAGTTTAAGTCTTGCTAATCAGGTTGATTATTTATTTGGTGTAGACAGGGTTTCCGGTTTCTCGCCAGGTAGTACTTTGTCAAATCCTAAACTCAAATGGGAAACATCTACAACATTAAACTTAGCAGTAGACTTTGGTTTCTTCAACAACCGACTTTCAGGAACCATAGAGTATTACAACAAGAGTACCACCAACCTGCTGGTTAACCGACAGCTGAATGCATCTATCGGGTATTCTTCACAGCCAGATAATATTGGAGAAGTGCAAAACAAAGGACTTGAAGTGCAACTGGATGGTATTCCTATTAAAACAAAAGACCTGACAGTATCCATGGGTATTATGTTTTCTAAGAACAAGAATTCAATTGTGAAATTGTATGGTGATTTAAATGGGGATGGTATTGAAGATGATGATGTAGCCAATAACTGGTTCATTGGTCAACCCATTGAAGTATTCAAACAACCCAGATACATCGGTGTATGGCAGGGGACAGAAGTATTTCCTGGTTCTGCCTTTAATAAAGCAACCGGAAGATGGGAGATCAATGGTGCACAAGCTCCTGTAGGTATTGATAAAGTAACGGGATTGCCACTTAGAGATCCATTTACCTCTGCCGCACCTGTACCGGGTACTCCTAAGATCGAAGACCTGAATGGTGATGGCAAGATCAATGCGCTTGATAATGTACTTACTTCAAGGTATGCAGACTGGATGGGTTCATTCAATTTGAGTGCCAGTTATAAAGGCTTTGATTTCTCAATGGATATTTATACCGTTCAGGGAATCATACGCGACAATGGCTTCTTGTATGATTATACATTGGGCGGTGATTTAAGAGGTAACAGAAATGGGATTAAAGTTGACTACTGGACACCTGAAAACCCAGCCAGCCGGTATCCCCAGCCTAATGCAGGTACATCGCCTCCGGGAATGACCAACCTTGGTTTGCAGGATGCTTCTTTCTGGAGATTACAAAACGTAACACTTGGTTATACATTTTCACCTAAAGTGGTGTCTAAGTTAAAATTATCAAGTCTTAAGTTGTATGCTACCGGTCAAAACCTTTATACAAAAACCGATTATCAGTCATACAGTCCAGAACAAAATCTAACAAGTTATCCAACTACACGCAATTTCATTTTTGGAATTAAAGTGGGTCTGTAAAGATGACAATCTATTAGACCTGATCAATGACTCATTGAGAAATTTGATAATGGTAAACTAAAATTAAAACAATGAAAAAGACACATATCATATTACTGGTTGGAATATTGCTTCTGAATGCCTCTTGTCAAAAGTGGCTGGAAGAAAAGAATTTTACAAGAATCGGATCAGATGTTATTTATAAAGATGAAGCCGGGCTGAATGTAGGTCTCGGTGGATTGTACAATCTGCAGCGCGCTTATGAAAGATTAAGTGATGCAACTGCTCTCACACAAAATAACCTTTGGCTGTATTGCGCAGATGATCTGGGTTGTACCAGAACATTCAACGATGCACAGGTGTATAAAGCGAATATGACTCCGCAAGGTTTTCCGGCAGGTAAATGGACGTCAGGCTATCAGTTGATAGACAGAGCCAGTGCTTTAATCTCAAGTGCACCCGGAGTTAGTTTTGCTGTTGCCGCCAATAAAAACAAACTGATAGCCGAAGCGAAAGTGATTCGTGCCATGACCTTTTTTAAATTATGGCAGTTGTATGATAATATTTTAATTGATACCATTCCTACAACGGTAGACAATGCTTTTGAGCCAACGATTTTCAAACCGGCTACCAAAGATGAAGTGTTGGGTTTAATTAATTCAGATTTGGATTATGCAATAGCCAATCTTCCATACACTTCTAAAGCGGGTCAGGTAAATCAGGGTTTAGCGAGACATCTTCGGGCACAGGTAGCAGCGTGGCAGGGTGATTGGGCAACAATGGCAGCACAGTGTGAAGATATTATTACAAGAGGTGGATTTAGTTTACAGGCTATCGATAAAGTATTTGCGCAGGATGTAAACCACAAAGAATCTATTTATACTTATCAGTACGATGAAGTGTTGGGCGGCACCGATGCTCTTGCAGGTGGCAGCCAGCACATACTTAGCGCCGCATTCACCGCCCGTTACTATGAAATGCCGGGTGGCTATATGATAGAAGATAACAATTGGGGTGGTAATAGTTTTGCATGGACTACTCCGAATAATTATTTGAAGAGTCTCTACAATCCTGATCCTGTAACAGGTAATTCTGTAGACAAACGTTTTTCAAATTATTTCTATCCTGATACGGTGATTGGTAACAAACCCGGTACACTTTATTACGGATTAAAATTACCTAAGTCGGCCTATCCGGATAACTACAGACAGTATCATTGGAGTGTGATGAAGTTCAGGGATTTCAGCAAGCCTGATGGACGGGCAGGAAGTTTTAAGGATGTGATTGCGGTTCGGTATGCAGAAACCCTTTTGATGGCGGCTGAAGCGAATTGGAGAGTATCCAATAATGCAGCCAATCCCAAAGCATTGCAATACATTAATATGGTTCGTACAAGAGCAGGAGTGCCGGCACTTACTTCCATTGATCAACAAACCATACTTGACGAATCTGCCCGTGAACTGAATTTTGAAGGTGGACGTTGGTTTCTGCTGAAAAGAATGGGTGTTTTATTTTCACAGGTAAATAAGTACCACACTTTTGGAAGTGCTAAAACCAATGAAGCTGTTTTTCCTATGAAAGATTTTCAGGTAAGATGGCCCATACCGCAGGATCAGATCAATTTAATGGCACCTAATTTTCCTCAAAATCCAGGATATTAAGCAAGCAAGCCTACTATTTCCCGTGTTGATGCGCGTCATCAACCGGGAAGTGGGTTTTGTATGTATTGCGGATAGGATTTTCTATTTTGTATTACTGCATACTTGTTAAAGTGTTGGGGAAAGAATACTGATGATTTGAAAGGGTATTGTGATGGCTGATGTTGGAAGGTAAACCAACCGCAGAGCCGCAGAGAACAGGGAGTTTTCGCAGAGAAAAAGTTATGACTTTAGCAGCTTCTAAATAATCATCTATATTTTTTCAATCGTTAAATGTATCGGTATCATGCAGTATACAGAATTGGATGCTATTGCCAATAGTCTCTTTACAGCCATTGAAAAATACATTCCATTGTATATGGAAATTCCGGAAGATAAAAATATTTCAAACGGTAATGTAGCCGTTTGCCTGATTGATGAAGAGGGCAATGTACGCGGAAAAATGTTTGGAACAAACCATCCTCGTTTACGTCAATCTTATAAAATCGCATGGACAAAAGCCAGCCAGGTATGGCTTACCGGCGTAAAAACAGGCGAATATGAAAGAATGGTTTTTACCAAACAAGTAGCAGAGAACGCCAATGGTATTGAAGCACCTGATCTGATTGGCTGGGAGGGAGGACAACCACTACAATTAAAAAATGGATCCATCTTATCTGTTGGTTTCAGTGGATTCAGAGGTGTTACAGATCTGGAAATTATGCTACGAGCATTGGCTGATATTGAATCTGTTTAATTACTTTTTTATATTTCTTAATCATCAATCTATTCTTCAGTGCCCTACATCGCGGATCAACAACGTTATGAGAAAATGGAATACCGCAGGTGCGGTAACAGCGGATTAAAATTGCCAGCTGTATCCCTTGGACTTTGGCACAACTTTGGGCATATTGATGATTTTGAAAATGCACGTAGCCTGTTACAGACTGCATTTAATAATGGCATCACACATTTTGATCTTGCCAATAACTACGGCCCGCCGCCCGGCTCAGCCGAAGAAAATTTCGGAAAAATTTTCAAACAGGATTTTGCCCCCTATCGGGATGAATTGATCATTTCAACAAAAGCAGGTTGGGGTATGTGGCCCGGTCCTTATGGCGATTGGGGTTCTAAAAAATACCTGGTAGCCAGTCTTGATCAGAGCTTACACAGAATGGGTCTTGACTATGTAGATATTTTTTATCACCATCGTCCCGATCCTGATACACCACTGGAAGAAACCATGGGCACACTTGATCTGATGGTAAGACAAGGAAAAGCTTTGTACGTTGGTATCTCCAGCTATCAACCCAAAGAAGCAAGTAAAGCCATTGCCATCTTACAATCTCTTGGTACACCCTGCTTACTTCATCAACCCAAATACTCCATGTTCGACAGATGGGTGGAAGATGGGTTACTGGATGTGCTGGAAGAAAATCAAGTTGGTTGTATTCCATTTTCTCCGCTGGCACAAGGGTTACTCACCAATAAATACCTCAAAGGTATTCCGGAAGACTCAAGAGCCTCAAGCAATAGGGGCAATGGTGCTATTGAAGAAGACCAGATATCCGAAGAAAAAATTCAAAAAGTTCGTCAGTTACAGATACTGGCAGAAGCACGTGGACAAAACCTTGCGCAAATGGCGCTTGCATGGATTTTGAAAGATAAGAGAATCAGTTCTGTATTAATAGGCGTAAGTAAACCAGCGCAGGTATTGGATTCTATCCGTTGTCTGGATAATACAGTGTTTAGTGAAGAAGAATTGAAAACAATCAACAATATTTTACAATAGAAGATCAACGAATGACACAC
This sequence comes from Chitinophaga pinensis, assembly GCA_943372845.1. Classification (GTDB taxonomy): domain Bacteria; phylum Bacteroidota; class Bacteroidia; order Chitinophagales; family Chitinophagaceae; genus Sediminibacterium; species Sediminibacterium pinensis_K. The sequence goes on from CALSAD010000006.1 coordinate 26,485, forward strand.
CTAATGAAAAAACTATCTTATTTTTTTCTGACAACTATCTTACTGATTTCAGTAATGTCAATGCAAGCGAAAATCTTTGCACAAACCATTTCTGCTGATACAAATAAAGAGGGTTTTCATAAAGTACAGGCAAGAGCGAATGCAACCAGTAAAACATGGGGAACTTATATTGCAAAAACCATTGATAAACTTCCGGGATTCACCTACAGCAAAGATCCTGAGCTGAGTACGTTTGGTGGATGGAAAGTAAACAAATCATCTGCAACAGGTTTCTTTCGGGTAGAAAAAAAAGGAGACCGATGGTGGATCATAGATCCGGAGGGATATCCATTTATTCACAAAGGAGTGGCTGTATTTCGTGCCGGAAAATCCAAAGGACAAACGGCGGCCATGGATCAGAAATACGGATCGCAGGAAAACTGGATTAAACAGGAATCACAATTTCTTACATCGAATGGCTTTAACGGAACAGGCGCCTGGTCTAATGTGGATCTGATGCGTGAGCAGCAGTCTCCGCTAGTGTATACCGTGATTGTAAATCCGATGGGTAGTTACAAATCGGATCACCTAAAAAAATTTGGTGGCAAGTATGTAATGGCCGGATGGCAGGGATACCGGTATGATCTGGCCATGGTATTCGATCCTGAATTTGATGCATATGTAGAAAGCAGCATTTCATCGATTGCGAAGTATGCCAATGATAAAAACCTGTTGGGCTATTTTACCGATAATGAATTGCCCTGGAAAAATGATGCGCTCGACCGCCATTTACAATACCTCGAAAAAAATGAAGCGGGATATATCGCAGCTAAAAAATGGCTGGATGCACGTAAAGGAAAAGAAGCAGCTATCGGTGATATCAACGACGAAGACCGCCTTGCGTTTACCGCTTTTTATTTTGAAACCTATCTCAAAAAAGTAGCGGCAGCTGTTCGCAAGTACGATCCCAATCATTTGTATTTGGGTTGCCGTTTTAACCAGGAATCTGAAGAGTTAAAGAATCCGGCCATGTTTGCTATTGCTGGAAAATACATGGATATCGTTTCTATCAATCATTATCGCAAATGGGAACCGGTTGCAGCAACCATGGCTAACTGGACCAACTGGTCAGGTAAACCTTTTATCATAACCGAATGGTACACCAAGGGAGAAGATTCCGGTTTGCCAAACCGAACCGGTGCCGGATGGAATGTGGCTACACAGGAAGACAGGGGATTTTTTTACCAGAATTTTACGATTGAATTACTAAAGAGTAAAGCTTGTGTGGGCTGGCATTGGTTTACCTATCAGGACAATGATCCCCTGGACCTCAGTACCGATCCATCTAACAGAGATTCAAACAAAGGCATTGTGAATAGTTTATTTGTTCCTTATTCACCACTGATGGAGAACATGAAAGCATTGAACACGCATGTATTTGAATTAATCAAATACCTGGATAAATAATTTTTTAGTCAAATAGTTGTTTGAGTTAACTATTTACAATTACTTATATCTCTGCGTTTAACTCATGTGGCCTCTGCGGCTCCGCGGTTGGTGCAATGTTAAACCAACCGCGGAGCCGCAGAGAACAAGGAGGTTTCGCAGAGAAAAAGTTGTAAGCGAACTATAAAAAATAACTCAAACAGTTTCTAAATAGTTACCAAATAATAAAATGCCAAACATGAAAAAGGGAAATATCGTTTTTAGTGTGGGCTTACTGGCATGTATCCTGCTTGCCAAGCAAACTAACGCACAAATGCCGGCTTCTAAAATTGGTGTGTTTGATCAGTTTACCAATGTAGGTTCCGCCAGAATTACGGGATCGGCCAGTTATCAGGAGCCTTCGCAAACCTATTATGTAACCGGATCGGGTTCTAATATCTGGTTTGGTAAGGATACTTTTTCCTTTCTAAGTAAAAAAGTAAATGGGGATTTTATTGTACAAACCAGGGTAAGGTTTGTTAGTGAAGGCCATGAATTGCATCGTAAAGCAGGTATCATGATCAGGAGTTCAACTGCTACCAATTCACCGGTGATTAGTTGTACGGTACACGGTGATGGATTAACCTCCTTTCAATACAGAACTACGCCCGGTGGTATTATGAAGGAAGTAAAAATGTCTATTGTAGCGCCGGATGTTTTGCAATTGGAAAAAAAAGGAAACAAGTATACCATGTCTGTTACACGCTTTGGTGAGAACTATGTAGTGCACAGTATGGATAGTCTTGATCTTGGTGTTGATGTACTTGCCGGATTATTTATCTGCTCGCACAGTAATAAATTTTCTGAAGAAGCCGCATTTACCAATACACGAATTTTTTCTCCCGCGCCTGATAGTCTGGTTCAATACCGTTCTTATATCGGTAGTTTACTGGAAACTATGGATGTGTTTACCGGCCATAGAGAAGTAGTGGCTAGTTCACCCGTATCACTTCAGGCACCTAACTGGACACCCGATGGTAAAACTCTCATCTACAATGCCTCGGGTAAGTTGTACAATTTTGATTTACGTTCTCGCGAAACCACTGTATTGAATACAGATTTTGCGAATAAAAATAACAACGACCATGTGCTTACTTTCGATGGAACCCAAATGGGCATCAGTCATCATGCTGTTGAAAACAAAGGCCAGTCTGTTGTGTACACCGTTTCGGTAACGGGTGGTATCCCTAAAAAAGTTACCGACAAAAGCCCTTCCTATTTTCATGGATGGTCGCCCGATAGCCAATTTCTTCTATATACAGGTGAAAGAAACGGTGACTTTGATATCTATAAAATTTCAAAAGATGGTGGTGCCGAAATACAGTTAACACAAAGCAAAGGCTTAGACGATGGTTCTGAATATTCTCCTGATGGAAAATATATCTACTTCTGTTCTGCCCGAACCGGTAAGATGCAGGTATGGCGAATGGATCCGGATGGAAAGAATCAAACGCAGTTAACATTCGATGATATGAACAACTGGTTTCCACATATTTCTCCTGATAATAAATGGATGGTATTTATTTCTTTTCCGAAAGAAGTAAAAGCCGATCAACACCCATTTTATCAAAGAGTGTATTTACGAATGATGCCGGTAGCAGGTGGTGATATCAAAACGGTCGCGTACCTGTATGGTGGACAAGGAACCATTAATGTTCCGAGCTGGTCGCCCGACAGTAAAAAAATTGCTTTTGTGAGCAATGGAATTTTTAATTAACCGTAAAAATTAGATTACATGACAAACTATATTTCAAAACAAATAATGAGGGTTCTCTCTTTGTTTCTGATAGGATGCTTTACAGCGTTTTTGTTACCGGCACAAACGAAAACTACCCAAAAGCAAAACCCGCAGGTGATTGTTTCTTTAAATGCGTACTCATTCAACGATCTTTTGCTGGCTAAAGATGCAAGAGATAAGCAGACCCTTTTCTCTATGTTTAATTTACTCGATTGGTGTGCTGTTCAACGCATAAAAGGAGTAGACCTTACGGGATATTATTTTCCTAAATACCCCGAAGTTCCCTCGGATGAATTTATCGGACAGATAAAAGCGAAAGCCGCAAAATTAAATATTACACTTACTGGTACAGGTATTCGAAACAATTTTGCTTCCCCCGATCCTGCTGTAAGAGCTGCAGATGTTGCCATCGCCAAAAAATGGATTGTGGTTGCTTCCAAATTAGGTGTACCGGTATTACGCGTATTCGCAGGCGAAATTCCAAAAGGATATGAAAACAAATGGGATGAAGTAGCCCAATGGATGATTGCATGTTACAAAGAGTGCGCAGCATTTGCAGAACAATACGGGGTAATTATTGGCATTCAGAATCATGGAGATATGCTTCAAACAGCAGAACAATGCATGAAAATATTACAAGGTGTTAATTCAAAATTTGCAGGATTGATTATTGATACGGGTAATTTTAAAACAGCAGATCCCTATGCGGATATTGAAGCGGTTGCACCCTATGCGGTTAACTGGCAAATAAAAGAAAGTGCTTTTGGTATTGGTAGTCCTATCCCTACTGATTATAAACGGTTGATGCAGATCTTTAAAAAACAAAAAGTAAAAGGATATGTACCTGTGGAAACCTTATTGGTACGTGGTGTTCCCTATGACCCTTTTGCATTGGTGCCACAAATGATACATGATCTAGAAGTGGCCAGAAATTCCGTGTTCTCGAAATAAATAATCATCACACTTATTACAAATGCATTTCAATATCCACTCATGAAATTTATCTTCTCTTTTGTTTTGCTACTGGCATTAATGAATGCCTGCTCTAAAAAAGGAACTACAACTACAACCGCTACCCCTGTTGTTCCGGTTACACCTACTATACCAGCAGTAGATACTTCCATGTATAAAATGATGCCCTTCCCGGTAGGTGCTTCGTTAAATGTGAGTTTAATGCAGAACAACAGCAAGTACGCAGGCATTGTTACCAAAGAATACAATAGCATTACTGCAGAAAATGCCATGAAGTTCCGGGCATTGCATCCTTCAGAAAATAGTTATAGCTGGACAGAAGCAGATTATCTGGTTAGCTATGCGCAGGCCAATAACAAACGTGTGCATGGTCATACATTGGTGTGGTACACTTCTTTACCAACATGGGTAACCAATTTTGTTGGCGATTCGGCTGCATGGGAAAATTTATTGAAAACACATATTCAAACAGTCGTAACACACTTTAAAGGAAAAGTAGCTTCCTGGGATGTGGTTAATGAAGAGTTCGAGGATACAGGTGTTCCCCGAAATAGTATCTGGCGTCAAAAGTTGGGAAGTGATTATGTGGCCCGCTGTTTTCAATACGCCAACCAGGCCGATCCTGATGCATTGTTATTTTACAATGACTATGGAAACGAGTACAGTTCTGCCAAACGAACGGCAATCACCAACCTGATCAATTCTTTAAAAGCACGAGGTATACCTATTCATGGAATTGGTATGCAGTTTCATATGACGTACACACAAACGGATGCCAATATCAGTGCCGCTATTGCTGCTGCTGCCGCAACCGGTTTGAAAGTACATATTTCAGAGCTGGATATCCGTTTGAATACAGCTGCCTCTCAATCACTCACGTTCTCTTCTGCACTGGCATCGCAACAGGCTGCGAGATATGCGTATGTAGTAAAAACATACAATTCCATTCCCGCCGCACAAAAATTTGGTATTACCACATGGAATGTAACCGATGGAGATTCATGGATTCCTGCATGGCAGAATGCACCCGATTGGCCTTTGCCATTTGATGCTAGTTATTTACGTAAGCCTGCTTATGCAGCTATGATAGCCGGTGCTAAATAGGAGGAATTTATTTTGAAATAGACAGTTCAATCATAGTCCTTACAAATGAATATGCGTATTTCTTTTTCTACTGCTGCTACATTGTTAATGTTTGTAGCATTACTTATCAGTAGTTTTTCGTTTGCACAAACGTCGGTTTCTGCAAATGCACTTGAAGAACGCATCAATAGCATTCTAAGTAAAATGAGTATGCAGGAAAAAATTGAGCAGCTCTATTATAAAACAGATGGTAATCAACGATTGGGTATTCCACAATTTACAGGAAGCGATGGTCCGCATGGGATTGGAAACAAAGCACAGGGTTTTTCTTCTTTTCCTGTAACCATTGCTATGGCTGCTACCTGGGATCTTTCACTGATTACACGTGTTGGTCGTGCCATTGCGCTGGAGCAGGCAGCACGTGGCAGAGATCGAATTGCAGGACCAACCCTTGATCTGCTCATCGATCCTCGTATTGGCCGCGCTGCGGAAACGATCGGCGAAGACCCTTTTCTGGGAGGAAGAATTTCTGAAGCCTTTGTACTCGGACAAAATACCACGTCTGTTTTTGGAACCATCAAACACTACAATTTAAATACTTATGAAATCAACCGGCGTACTAATAATTATCTGAGCGATCAAAGAAGTTTGGTTGAATTCTGGGGAGCGCACTGGAAACGAACCATACAATATGCCGGTGCCATGTCTGTAATGTGTGCCTATAACTGGGTTAATGGCGATAAGTGCGCTGAGAATACATACCTCATTAAAAATCTGCTGCGAGATCAGTGGGGGTTTAACTATTACACAATGAGCGATTGGGGCGGATTTAGCTCTACCGGAAAAGCACTGAACGCAGAACTGGATTTTTGTGAAGGCAATGATCTTTATATAAAAGAATTACCCGATGGGATTGCACAAGGAAAGTTTGATACTGTGCTTGTGAACAGGGCTGCACGAAATGTATTACGCACAAAAATTATGTCCGGCATGATGGATGGGGTTCCTGTTATACCTAAGTCGGTTATTGATAGTAAAGAACATCGCGAACTGGTGTATGAGAGTGGTTTAAAAAGTCTGGTGCTTTTAAAAAATGAACATCAGATTCTGCCACTATCTGTTAAAGAAACCAAATCCATCGCGTTAATCGGACCCAATGCAGCAGTATTACCACTGGATGGAAACAGCAGTTCGAAAGTGGCTCCTTCATATCGTATTTCCGTACAAACGGCTTTACAAAATAAGTTGGGTTCAGATCGTGTGCAGTATGTAAAAGGTTGCAATATTAATGATGCCGACAGATCACAATTCAATGCGGCCTTAGAAGCAGCTAAAAAAGCTGCGTATGTTGTTTTTGTTGGCGGTCTCGATAGTACCGTTGAAGGGGAAGGATATTTTTTAGATAAAGAAGCGGATGAAAAAGGAGGTGGCATTCTTAGCAGACCAGACAGGCCATCTAAAACTGTTTTATTACCCGGCTTGCAGAATGAATTGATCAATGCCATTGCAAAAGTAAATCCAAATATTATCCTGGTGGTTATCTCAGGAGGTACTTGTAGTGTTACACCTGTTCTTAAAAATATTAAAGGATTGCTGTATGCATTTTATCCCGGACAGGAAGGAGGAAGAGCAATAGCGGATGTATTATTCGGTAAGTACAATCCTTCCGGAAAATTGCCGGCAACCATTCCAAAAACAGATGATCAGATCATTCCCATTAGTGCCGACTTTAGAAATATGGTTACCAAAGGTGTTGGCTATCGATGGTTTGATAGCCAGAACTTACAACCTGAGTTTGCATTTGGCTCAGGTATGAGTTACACCGATTTTCATTACACCAATCTTTCTATACATACACCTAATGCTAAAATAGGTGATGCAGTAACCCTTTCTTTTGATTTAACCAATACCGGGCAATACCCGGGTGAAGAAGTGGCACAACTATATCTTTCTACCGGGAAAATAATGCCTGCTGTTTCCATGCCACAAAAACAGCTTCGTGGATTTGAGAAAGTTTTTCTTAATCCCAATCAAACAAAAAAAATCAGTTTCACCCTCACCCCTGAAGAGTTTTACATCTTCAATGAAAAAAAGAATGCATACCAGGTGCCTTCGGGTGAATACCTGATTCAGATTGGAGGGGCATCAGACAAGTTGGTACTTACAAAAAAAATTACATTACATAACGCGCCTGCCAAGCCAGATTTACTGCTGGCCAATATCCGCTCCATGCCTGTTTTTCCAAAAGAGGGCGAAGAAGTAGTACTGATGGCATCCGTTATTAATAATGGCACGGCACCCATAAAAAAGGGAGATGCCGTTACCGTTCATTTTTATATTAATGGAAAAAAAGTAGCCGCATATTATTCAACAAAAATGGATATACCAGTAGGTGGTATGGAACTGGCTTGTGCAAAAGGAGTGAATGGAAAAAGTTGGGTAGCATCTAAAGGGTTATTTTCAGTAACTGCTGCGATTGTAACAGGAGATGGAAAAGAAATATCAAGTGATAATAATTCCTGTTTCGCAGAACTACAGATTCCCTATGGGAAACTGATTCCCAAAAAAATTGCAGACATCATTAAATAAACAAATCTAAATCTGCATGTAATGCAAAAATATTTTCTGCTCCTTGGGTTCTTCTGTTTATTGAGTTTGGGAATGATATCGGCTCAGCAACAATCTACACCCCTATATAAAAATCCTGCTGTACCTATTGAAACAAGAATCAAGGATCTGTTATCAAGAATGACATTGGAAGATAAATGCAGACAAATTGATATCTGGCATCCCAATACCGATCTGAGTAAGCCGGATCAATTGCAAAAATCCATTGCTGCATTAGGTGATACCGTAAAAAATGGAATAGGCTTTGTACAGTTCAAAGTACAAATGGACATGGATACCTACACAGCGCAGTTCAATGCCATTCAAAAATATTTTATGGAACATACCCGCCTGGGTATACCGGTTGTTTCGAATGGCGAGGGCTGTCATGGCTTTGTGGGTAATAGCGATAAGTCTACTGTATTTCCTGCTCCGCCGGCATTGGGCAGCACCTGGGATACTTCTTTGATAGAATCGGTGTATCATGCTGTTGCCAAAGAAATGCGGAGCTATGGTATTACACATGCCGCTACGCCGGTAATAGACCTTTTACGTGATCCACGTTTCGGAAGAGCCGAAGAATTTTTAGGAGAAGATCCCTATCATGTAGCACAAATGGGCGTAGCTGCCATCTTTGGTTTACAGGGGCGCACTACATTCATCGATGCCAATCATGTAATGGCCTGTGCCAAACATTTTTCAGGCCATGGTCAGCCTGAAGGTGGTACCAATTTAGCACCCAGTAATCTTTCTGAAAGAGTATTGCGCGAAAATCATTTTTATCCGTTCGAGATGGCAGTAAAGAAAGCCAATGTACGCACGGTAATGGCTTCGTATAACGAAATTGATGGCGTACCTAATCACGCTAATAAATGGTTGCTAACAGATGTGTTAAGAGGAGAATGGGGCTTCACCGGATTTGTGATTTCCGATTATGATGCGGTAAACAGAATGGTAACGCGGCAACATGCCAGCCTTAACCAGGCCGAAGCAGGTATACGGGCATTAGCAGCAGGTATGGATTTTGAGTGCCCCAGTAACTGGAATGCCTATTGTTTTCGGTTCATTCCTTCCTTTATTAAATCTGGGGAGCTTGCCGTATCGCTGCTTGATGCTGCTGTGGCCCGCGTGTTGCGTAATAAATTCATGATGGGTTTATTTGAACAACCCTATATCCCTACGGCGAGTGAAACAGAAAGAAAATGGTTGCGGGAAAAAAACAGGAGCATTGCACGCAAGGCAGCTGAGCAGGGAATGGTGCTATTAAAAAACATCAATAAAACATTGCCCTTTAGTGAAACGCAAATCAAGCGACTTGCCGTGATCGGGCCTAATGCGGATGAAGTACATTATGGTAATTATTCCAACGATAAAACGCCGGGTATCAGCATACTGGAAGGGTTAAGGGTTTTTGGTAAAGATAAATTTGAAGTAGTCTACGCAGAGGGCTTTAAGATTTACGAAAACGATACCACCATTTCCAAAGCAGATAAAACAAAAGAAGCCGAAGCGCAAAGAATCAAACAGGCTGTTGATCTTGCCCGTACCTGTGATGCTGTTTTACTGGTAATGGGTGAGAATGAATTAACCTGCCGCGAAGAATGGAAAGGACATACGGGCGATCGCTATGACCTGGATCTACTGAGCAGGCAGGATGATCTGGCCAATGCCATATTTGCATTGAATAAACAAACGGCTGTTTTGTTGATCAATGGCCGGCCATTGTCTGTCAATACTATCGCAGAAAAAGCACCTGCATTGATTGAAGGTTGGTATCTGGGGCAAGAGCAGGGAACAGCAGTAGCCAATGTATTATTTGGCAAAGTAAATCCTACGGGTAAACTGGCAGTTACCTTTCCACGACATGTAGGTCAGCTGCCTGTGTATTATAACCGAAAGCCCTATGTACATGAGAGTCCTTATATCAGCGGGGAATACTCACCGTTATTTCCATTTGGGTATGGACTCAGTTACACAACCTATCAGTATTCTAATCTGACATTGAGTGCCCAAAAAATCAATGCCAATCAATCGGTAACGGCAACAATTAGTATTACGAATACCGGAGACCGAGATGGGGAAGAGGTTGTACAGTTATACATCCGTGATATGGTGAGTACCGTAACAAGACCTGTGCAGGAGTTGAAAGATTTTGCCCGCGTGGCCATCCGCAGCGGAGAAACCAAAACGGTTTCATTCAGTATTACGCCGGATAAATTACAGTATTACGGACCGGATATGAAACGCATAGTAGAACCGGGAATGTTTCAGGTACAGGTAGGAAAAAATTCAAATGAGTATATATCGAAAATGTTTGAAGTGATTCGTTAGCGTCACAATAGTAAATGAAAATAATATACCTATCGTTTAAAAAGACCTCTTGATAAAGATTGTATTATTTGCCGTGGTAGTGGGAGCCTGTTTCTTTCACAACAAAGAAAATAATTTGTTGGTTGATCGTGTATTTGTAAAAGGAGGAACTGTTTTATACCAGGGTGTGAATATGCCTGTTAGCAGTTTCGATATGTCAAAATATGAGATTACTAATGAGCAATACGCAGTCTTTCTGAATGCAGAAAAAGTTGGTGCAGATGGAATGTACCGGGAGCAACAGTTGATCAAAGCAGATTCGAAAGATCTGCAAATCTACTATAGCCAAGGGCAATGGTTATCAAAGCAAGGTCTTGAAACATACCCGATAGTGATGGTAAATTATTATGGTGCATTGGAATATTGTTTATGGATGGGAGGAAGGCTTCCCACAGAAGCAGAATGGTATTATGCTGCAAAGGGCGGAACAAAATCTAAGCGGTACACATACTCAGGTGGAAATAGTTTAGCGGAAACAGGATGGTATGCAGGCAACAGTCAGCAGCATGCACATGCAGTTGGACAAAAAAAATCAAACGAGTTGGGCATATATGATATGAGCGGCAACGCATGGGAATGGTGTATGAATGATACTTTAAAATCGGATACGGATTTTTGTGTGCACATGGGTGGTAGTTGGTATGCAGGAGAAAAAGCAGCTGCATTAACTGCGCATTATGGTAATACGCCCATGCATTTCAGTAACAGTGTTGGATTCAGGGTACTATTTCCTTCGGCATCAGTATTGGCCGGTTCTTATCTTTCTTCACAACACTACCATGGCAAACCATGGCAGAATCGTGTACAAGATATTCCAGGTAAAATACAATGCGAGTATTATGATAGTGGCGGTGAAGGAATCACCTATCACGATCAGGATTCCGTTAATAATGGCAGTGGAAAACTCAATCCACTAAATGGAACCTTGCTGCATGCATTCAGGATGAAGGAAGGTGTAGATATTTCGTATACAAAATCCAGAGATATTGATAACAGTCCGTTCAATATAGTTGAACCTGCCATGAACCAATGGTATGTAGGCTGGACCGTTCCGGGCGAATGGATCAATTACACGGTGATGGTTCACCGAAAAGGAACCTATACCATTGGATTGATGTACACCGCCAGTGGCGATGGAAAAATAGCACTCTTACTTGATGGAAAAAAAATAACAGGCGATATAAAAATTCCCTCCACCCGCAATGATCAAGAAGCCATTGCCTGGCGCCAGTGGCATCATTGGAACAGGATAGATCAATTGGTAACCTGTACACTCGATAAAGGCATTCATATACTAACCCTTCAAACCATTGCCAACGGTAATATGAATTATGATTACCTGCATTTTAAATTACAACACTAAACCGTTTCTATGAAGAAGATATTGATATGTATTGTTTTTGTCTGCCCTTTTTTTGCATCCGCGCAACAAACGAAGTTGGTATACAAAGATAAAAATGCACCAATAGAAAAAAGAATTGATGATCTGGTAGGACGCATGACACTGGAAGAAAAAATTCTGCAAACCAATCAATGGACTTACGGAAAAAATGCCAATGCCAATAATATTGAAGCTCAGTTCAAAGTGGTGCGCCCTGAAATTGGCTCATTGATTTTTCGCAGTATCAATCCGGTATACCGTAACCAGATCCAACGCAAAGCCATGGAAGATTCTCGTTTGGGTATTCCTATTTTGATGGGCTTTGATGTAATACATGGATACAGAACCATATTCCCCATTCCATTGGCACAGGCTTGTTCATGGAACAGGGATCTGGTAACAGCAGCAAGTGCAGTAGCAGCCAAAGAATCTAAATTGTCGGGTGTAGACTGGACCTTTTCTCCCATGGTAGATGTGGCCCGCGATGCACGCTGGGGAAGGGTTGCAGAAGGGTATGGAGAAGATCCCTATGCCAATGCAGAATTTTGTGTGGCGGCTATTAAAGGTTACCAGGGAAAAAATTTATCCGATCCTTATTCCATAGCGGCCTGTATCAAACATTATATCGGCTACAGTTTGTCCGAAGGTGGCCGAGATTACCGTTATGCAGATGTATCTCCGCAAACTATGTGGGAAACCTTTATACCACCTTATGAAGCCGGTGTAAAAGCAGGTGCGGCAACTTTGATGAGTGCCTTCAACGATATTTCAGGTGTACCTGCTTCGGCAAATTATTATACACTTACAGACATTTTAAAAAAGCGTTGGAAACATGATGGCTTTGTAGTTTCTGATTGGGGCTCTGTAGAAAACCTGATTCCGCAGGGCGTTGCAAAAGATAAAAAAGAAGCCACCCAAAAAGCATTTATGGCCGGTGTTGAAATGGATATGGTGGATAATAATTATGTAGAAAACCTGGCATCGCTTATTGCAGAAAAAAAAGTTCCGATGAGTCGTTTGGATGATGCGGTGAAAAGAATTTTGCGCATCAAATTCCGTTTGGGTTTGTTTGATAAGCCGTATGTGGAAGAACTTTCTGAGAAGGAAAGATATTACCAGCCGCAAAGTATGATCACTGCATCGCAGCTCGCTGCAGAATCGATGGTGTTATTGAAAAATCACAATCAAACATTGCCCCTTTCCAAAAACCTGAAACGGATTGCCCTGATAGGGCCGATGGTAAAAGACAGCATTAATCTGATGGGCTCCTGGGAAGGACAAGGTGTGCCCGAAGCGGTAGAAACTTTGTATGCGGGGTTTGAAAAAGAATTTGATGGCAAAGCCACGTTACAATATGCCCGCGGAAGTGGCTTTGAGGGAAATGATGAATCCGGTTTTGAAGAAGCCATTCGTGCGGCACAAAACGCAGATGTGATCATTGCCTGTTTAGGCGAAATGAAAAAATGGAGTGGCGAAAATGCAACACGCTCCACACTTGCTTTACCTGCAATACAGGAAAAGTTATTGGCTGCATTGAAAAAAACGGGTAAGCCTGTGGTATTACTTTTATCCAATGGCCGGCCTGTTGAAATGGGTAGAATGGAACCATTATCTGATGCTATCCTTGAGATCTGGCAACCCGGTATCGCTGGTGGATCTGCTGCAGCGGGTATCGTTTCAGGAAGGATTAATCCTTCTGGTAAACTGGCGATTACCTTTCCATTAACGGCTGGACAAATTCCTACCTATTACAATATGCGGCAATCCGCGCGTCCCAAACTGGGCGGTTACCAGGATATTGCTACAGAGCCTCAATATTGGTTTGGGTATGGGTTAAGTTATACTGCCTATCAATATGAAAATGTAAAACTATCGGCATCTAAAATAAAAAGGAATGAAACACTGATAGCCGAAGTAAACATTACCAATACAGGTTTGGTGGATGGAAAAGAAACAGCGCTATGGTATATTGCCGATCCGGTTGCATCTATTTCCAGGCCTATGAAGGAGTTAAAATATTTTGATAAACAATTATTGAAAGCGGGGGAAACCAAAACATTCCGGTTTGAAATAAATCCCCTGCGCGACCTCAGCTTTCCCGATGCCAACGGGGTAAAACAATTAGAGAGTGGTGATTTTTTTATTCTGATCAATAACCAAAAAGTACGATTCGAGCTGGTTGATTAATCAGTTTACAAAAGCAGATATACAACTGAGGAAGAGGCCGGTTTGTTGGCAAGACAAGCCGGTGGGTGTAATAAACAATGCTTATCTGATAAGCATGCTACAAGGCCCGCAGGAGTAATCCGGCGGGTTTGTAGTGTATGCAAGAATCGGGGATGAATTTCATGACTGCTATTTTCTTTTCTTTCCAGGTAGTGTTTATTAGGTAATTTATCTCCTTAAAGAGGCTATCTAAGTTAGTTTTCCCTGCGAAAACTCCCTGTTCTTCGCGACTCAGCGGTTGGATTAAATTTGCACCAACCGCCGCACCGTATAGTTTTATAGGTTTTCAAAAAGATATAAGTAATTTGTAATCATAAATACAAACAGCTTCTTCGATAGCATACAATCGTATACCTAATAAAATGAAACCTATGAAACGTTCACTCCAGCTCATCTATCCAATGATGTTGATTTTATTTTTCACAGTATCAACCCTGCAGGCAAAATTATATGCTGCCGATCCTGTAGAAGGAAGATGGGATTTGACCATACAACAGAATGGTAAAGCCTTGCCAGGTTGGCTTGAAATCATTCACTCAGGCAGAAGCACTTTGGTAGGCCGTTTTGTATATGCCTTTGGTAGTGCCAGGCCTATTGCCATTGTGAAAATAATTAATGGGGCCTATTATTTTTCCATACCTCCTCAATGGGAACCGGGTAACAGTGACATGGAATTTGAAGCGGTATTGGCTGGTGATAGTTTGAAAGGAACAATGATATATACTGATGGGAAAAAATATCAATGGACAGGTGTTCGCGCTCCTTCTTTAATCAGAAGCAGTGAACCGGTATGGGGTACACCGATTGCCTTATTCAACGGAAAAAATTTAGATGGATGGAAAGCGATGGGCACCAACCAATGGCTTGCTGAAGAGGGTGTTTTGCGCAGCCCTAAATCCGGTGCCAATCTTGTTAGTGAAAAAGAGTTTACTGATTTTAAATTACATCTAGAGTTTCGTTATCCCAAAGGAAGCAACAGCGGTGTATATCTGCGAGGCCGGTACGAAGTGCAGATAGAAGATAATTATGGAGAAGAAGTATTGATAGATCGCTTCAGCGCTGTTTACGGGTTTATAACACCCAACCAGATGACGGTTAAGCCCGCAGGCGAATGGCAATCGTATGATATCACTTTGGTGGGAAGAACCGTTACCGTAGTAGCCAATGGTAAAACCGTAATTTGTAACCAGGTAATACCAGGCATTACAGGTGGAGCATTGAATAGCAAAGAAGGAGAACCGGGCCCATTATTAATACAGGGCGATCATGGTCCGGTTGAGTTCCGGAATATTGTGATTACGCCGGCAAAGTAATAGATCTTACTTAGTAAGTGAACCAATTATCAATTTACCATTGCCTATTTACTCAAAATGCCATTAAATTTTCAGGGGGTTACGAAGGGAAAATGAGCAGTGTATCTGTTTGAAATGTATCGATGATTAGTCAGAAATTTTAGCCGCAGATTAGCAGATTTTCGGCTTATAATCTGCGAATCTGCGGCTCTGGTATTCTGAATTGTTTACATGATACACTACTGAAAATAGTCTTAAGCAGCCTTTTTGGTAAACTGACGTATGGCATCCAATTTATTTTTAATCAGGCTACCTTCTTCTTCAATATCAAAATCATCCTGCAACCCAAGCCAGAATTTAGCTGAGTTCCCAAAATATTTTGAAAGCCTGAGAGCAGTATCTGCCGTTACCCTCCGGTTACCTTTGATGATAGCAGAGATGCGGGTTTGAGGGATCTCTGTGTCTTTGGATAATTTGTAGGCGGATATTTTCAGGGGAATTAAAAATTCTTCGAGTAAGATTTCTCCCGGGTGGATATTTTTTAGTTTTTTCATTAATGCAAAAAAGCCTTAATAAATAATACTCAAGAAAGAAACTTTTGCGAAAGCAGGTCAAGAAATACCTGTGAGATAGAACTGCTAATGGTGGCTGTAACAGGAGCATCGCTATTGTTCAGCATGGGGATATTGCTTTTTTTCTCAGGCATTGTGCGGATTTAGAACAAATAAACCAACTTTTTTCTATTCCAAAAAAATAATTTGTGCAGATTGGCATAAACCAGCCATTAGATGCGTTTACTTGCAAGTTTCGTACTAAATTATGCAAAATAATCAGGTAGTTCTGGTTAGTTGTACGATACACATTTACATTTGTTTCCTATATCAGAGAAATTAAAACCATCATTGCCGGATACTAAGCGCTCAAAAATCATTTCATGAAAAAATATTTCCTGCTTGCTATACTCATCGGGTTTGGTTCACTATTATTTGCGCAAACCAGTTCCCGCATTGATAGCTATTATCCTTTGCTGAGAAATGCTTTTAACGAAAGCAACGCTTATCAATCAGTAGCTTTTGTAGAAAAATACTGGCGGATAGCAGGTAACAAAGGATTTAATGAAAGCATCTATCATGTAGAAAAAATTCTGCAGCAGGCAGGGTATACCAAAGAAATAAAAGGCGAAACAGATGGTCCGCTTACTTATCGTATTGAAGCCAGAAAAATGCGCCGCCCCACCTGGGAGCCGGTTTCGTCTTCTCTCACGTTAGCGGGTGAGTCTACTCCTTTGTTGCAATCTGCTACCAATAGAAACATGATTGCCGTGAATTCTGCCAGTACACCAGCCGAAGGTGAAACCGCAGAGATCGTATATGTAGGTAAAGGAACCCGCGCAGAAATAGAGGCAAAAGAAGTAAAAGGAAAAATCGTTTTCGGAGAAACATCGGTCGGGTCTTTATACGCTAATGCCATTCGCAAAGGGGCCATCGGTGTTATGGGCTATTCCATGCCTAAGTACACACAGCCTGAAAAATATAGTCACTCCATACAGTTTCAAAGCATTCCTTACCAGGATACCGTAAAACAGAAATGGGGTATCGTATTATCTTATAACGCCAAAGAAAAATTGAAAGCCGCATTGGCTAAGGGAACGGTTAGGGCTACAGTAAAAGTGATCTCCACTATCTATCCTTCAGAAGAATTAACCATAGTGGCCAATGCACGAGGAACAGCTTTACCCAATGAACGTTTTGTTTTCAGCGCACATGTGCAGGAACCCGGCGCTAGTGATAATGCAACAGGTGTAGGCACACTGGCCGAAATGGCAAGGGTTACTGCCCTGCTGATTAAACAGAAAAAATTCTCTCCCCAAAGAACACTTACCTTTTTATGGGGAGATGAAATTGTATCTACCAGAAGATATATTGTGGATGATACCATTCGCGCCAAAGGCATTAAATGGGGTTTGAGTCTGGATATGGTAGGAGAAGATGTAACCAAAACCGGTGGGACTTTTTTAATTGAGAAAATGCCCGATCCATCTGCCATCTGGACAAGAGGTAATGAAAAACATACCGAATGGGGTGGAACTGAATTGAAAGAATCGGACATGTTTCCACATTATTTTAATGATCTTTTATTGAACCGCTGTTTACAGCAGGCAAAAGGAAATAACTGGGTGGTAAAAACCAATCCCTTTGAAGGAGGCAGTGATCACACGCCTTTTTTACAGGCAAAAATTCCGGGCTTGCTGATGTGGCATTTTACAGATGTGTTCTATCATACCGATGGCGACAGGCTGGAAATGGTATCGGCTAAAGAAATGAAACATGTAGGTATCAGCGCATTGGCCACCGCTTTTACTTTGTGTGCTGCAGATGAAAAAGATAACCTGATTTTGATTGATGAAGTAACCAAAGCGGCTACTGATAGATTGGATACAGAATTTGCCTTAGGCAAAGCCGCGATTCAGAAAGGTGGAGCGGTGGATAAGGAACAACATATTTTGAAAGTATGGTCAGACTGGTACGGGAAAGCCATCGAAAAAATGAGTGATATTAATACCGGGGGCAGCACAACTGTTATTCAAAATAAAATTTCTGTTGCACAAAAAGCAATTGTAGCACAAAGGGATGCTTTGGTTAAGAAATTAGCAGGTAATTGAATTTTGATTCGTTGATTTATTTTAGCCGCAGATTCGCAGATTCAATCTGCGAATCTGCGGCTAATTTTTTTTCACCCCTTCATCGCTTTTTCCAATGCTTCTCTAACCTGTTTATAAAATGGCGGAATGATAACAAATGGATCTCCCGGACTAAGGGTTTCTATCGGAAGATAACCACGGTATGATGAGGCAACAATGATCTTGCATAATCTGTCAAGATCCATATTCTCTGTTTTACCCTGGTAGGTTACTTTTTCTTTGATCTGCCAGTTCACCGCATACGAAGTGGTTTTACTGATCTCACTGTACGGCTCTTCTGTTACAAAGCTTCCGGTATCTAATACCAATCCAAACCATTCGCTGTTTACTTTTTGCATGAGGTCGATAGTTTGTGCTGCCGTCTTTACAAAATCGTTGTGGTTTTGAATGGCAACAATTACACCGTGCTGTTTTCCATAGGCTACACATTCTTTAATATCCTGCACAATCCATGCTGCTACTTCTTCCCAACTATGATTGGGAGGTACTACTTTACCTGTATAAATCCTGATCACCGGTGCGCCAAGTTTCGCAGCTACCTCAATCCATTTTTTTACAAAAACAATTTCGGCAGCACGTTTGGCAGCATCGGGTTCTGCAAATTCATTTCGAATACCTGTTCCACTAATAGCCAATCCTAAACGGTGTGCCTTGTTTTTTAAATGATAAATATATTCATCTGATGGAACGGCAGGATAGCCAGGCATATAATAACCGGTAATATCGATGGCATCAAAATTTTCACGAGCGCAGAAGTCCATCACTTCTTCCAGTGTTGTTTTTTTATTCACCAACGGGTTATTAAAAGAATAGGCGTTAAGACTTATTTTAAAGCGATTACCTTTTCTATCACCCATACTTTTTTTGCTGCTTGCTTTCGCAAATGAAAACCCCTGAAAGCCAGTGAGTGCTCCGGCCGTGAGCAGGGTTTGTAAAAATTTTCTTCTGTGTGAGGCGTTCATAGATTGATTTTTTAAGGTTCACACTAAGGCACGTTTTTTTATTGCTTTCCGTATGCAAATGCTTCCATTACCCGCATCGATTCAATGGCGTCTGATGCTGAGCAAGGATTGGTTCCGTTTCCTGAAAAATATTGTACTATTTTTTCAATCATCGGTTGTTGAATATGCGCCGGTGGTTCAAAATGCATCACTTCTTTTTCTACTCCTCTTGTAACCGTTACTTCCTGACCAAATACGGGAAAGCTGATCTTACCTTCTGAACCTATGATCTCAAACAGGTCTTCTTCTGCACCATCGCCAACGGTATAACACCATTGTCCAGTAAACAAAACTTTATTGGGTAATTCCATTACACCGGTAACCACATCTTCCGCTTTGTATAAACCGGCCTGGTTGGCACTAATGCCATAATAGGAAATTGGGCTACCAAAAAAATACACCACCAGATCCAGTTGGTGTGGAGCCAGATCATAAAACAAACCGGCACCTGCAATGGAAGGATCAACACGCCAGTTGGTTGCTGTGGTAGCAATCACGTTAGATTTATCCTGTTGCAGCATACTGATGCGCACCGTTCTAACAGTGCCAATCGCATGTGATTGAATCAGCTCTTTCACTTTCAGAAACATAGGTAAGGCCCTTCTGTAATGGGCAATACATAATTTGCCATGATTTTTTTCTGCTGCTGCTTTCATGCTAAGGCAGGAAGCAACTGTGGTGCTCATGGGTTTTTCAACGTATACGTTTTTGCCGGCTGCAAGGGCGGCTATCGCATAGACTTCGTGCGGGCCTGGTGGGGTGGCAATATAGATGGCATTGATATCCGGATCATTAATAAGTTGGTCTGCATCATCATACCATTTGGCAACACCATGCCTTTCTGCATAATCGCGTGCTTTGGCAGTATCTCTTCGCATAACGGCTATCAGTGCAGAATCGGGTACTTTATTAAACGCGGGCCCGCTTTTTTTTTCAGTTACATTTCCACACCCAATGATTCCCCATCGGATAAGCGGGTGTTGTGTTTCCATGGCATTCATATCGTATCGTTAGTATAAGTAAGCGGAATACATCCTGAGGGTAAATATGCTGCCCTTTTTTGTTTTGTATTTAGCTAATGTACTACATCGTTTTCGTAAATTTAGATGGCTTCGCTGATTACTTACTGCCGAAAAAAAACAAAATTCACATAGTCTTCCTGCCGTTTGATTGCCGGCAGAAGGCTTTTCTCACCTCAATAAAAATGCCATGCGAAAAACCAGAAGAGCTTTTCTCAAAAATCTTGCACAGGGTTCAGGCGTTATTGCCCTTGGTGGTGTTAGCCATGTATTCGGTGCCAAAAGTTATAACAGAATTGTAGGAGCCAACGATCGAATTCATATGGCTGTCATTGGCACCAATGGCCGTGGTGCCGCACTGGCACCCATTTTTGCCAAACAGGAAAATACACAGGTAGATTTTATTTGTGATGTGGATGAGAAAGCCAGACAAAAAGGGATTGATGCGGTTGTAAAAGCAGGTAAAGAGGCGCCTAAAGGAGAAAATGATTTTCGTAAAACTTTATTGAATAAAGAGGTGGATGCAGTATACATTGCCACACCCGATCACTGGCATGCACCGGCTACCATTCTTTGTTGTGCCGCAGGTAAACATGTATACGTTGAAAAACCGCTATCGCACAATCCTCGCGAAGGTGAACTGGCTATTGCCGCTGCACGCAAATACAACCGTGTGGTACAAATGGGTGCGCAACGCCGCTCATGGACCTTATTAACAGAAGGCATCAACGCCTTACATGCAGGGGTTATTGGTAATGTGCATATGGCCAAATGCTGGTACACCAATTCGCGCAAAGCCATTGGGGTTGGTAAACTGGCAGCAGTACCTACCGGGTTAGATTACGAACTTTGGCAAGGTCCTGCGCCACGCATGCCTTACAAGGATAACCTGATACACTATAACTGGCATTGGTTTTGGAACTGGGGCACGGGCGAAGCATTGAATAATGGCACACATGAAGTTGATGTGGCAAGATGGGGGTTGGGAGCCGAGTATCCATTGTCTGTTAACTCAAGTGGCGGTCGTTATTATTTTTCAGACGATTGGGAAACACCCGATACACAACTGATTACTTTTAATTGTCCCGGTGCTACCATTTTATGGGAAGGCAGAAGTTGCAGTGGTTTTAAAGTGCAAGGAACCGACAGAGGTGTTATGTTCTATGGTGATAAAGGCATTTTACAAACAGGACACAATGGCTATACCATTTTCGACGAGAGAGGCGTGATTCTGAAAGAAGTAAAATCCAATGCGGTAATAGATGGAAGAAATACAGCGAGTCCCAATGAAGCGCTCGATGCAGTGCACGTTGCCAACTTCCTCGATTGTGTTCGTTTAAGCAAGCGGCCTAATGCAGATGTTGAGATCGGATATAAGAGTACCTTATGGGTACAGCTGGGTAATATTGCGCAGCGTATGGGACGAACGCTGAATATTGATCAAACCAATGGTCATATCAAAGAAGACAAACAGGCTATGCAGTTATGGGGCCGTGAGTATGAAAAAGGGTGGGAGCCAAAAGTGTAAGCAATATTTTTCTATACAGTAGTTTTATTTTAACCTAAAACAAGATCGCATGTCATCCCGAAAACATTTTTTAAAAAAAACAGCAGGACTGCTTTTTGCTACTGCTTCCATTGGGTTCTTTGGAAGTTTTACAACCGATACAAAAGCCACTGCTGCCACAGCTACAGATCTTATGCCGGTGGGTATTGCCGGATATACATTTGCCAGATTTGACCTGGACAAATCCATTGCCATGATGAAGCGTTTGGGTGTTCATTATCTCTCCGTAAAAGAAATGCACCTGCCGTTAAACAGTAGCCAGGAAACCATTGATGTGGCTATGGCAAAGTTTAAAGCTGCTGATATCAATGTGTATACGGTTGGTGTGATTTATATGAAAACCAAAGAGTCTATCGATCAGGCTTTTGCCTATGCTAAAAAATGTGGTGTTCCCATGATCGTTGGTGTGCCGTCATACGATGTATTGGATTATGCAGAAGAAAAAGTGAAAGAGTACAATATCAAACTGGCCATTCACAACCATGGTCCTGAAGATGCTCTATATCCCGGCCCGAAAGATGTGTACGACAGAATTAAAAACCGCGACCCCAGAATGGGATTGTGCATTGATATTGGCCATGCCACACGTGCAGGTGTTGCGGCTGATAAAGCAGTGAAAGATTACAAAGACAGACTGTTTGATCTGCATATTAAAGATGTAAGTATTGCTGCCAAAGATGGCAAAGCCATTGAGCTGGGCAGAGGTGTGATCAATTTTCCGGCACTGGTAAAAGCATTACAAAAAATTGGTTACAAAGGTGTGTGCAGTATTGAATATGAAAAAGACATGACCGACCCTATGGCAGGTATTGCCGAGTCGCTTGGATTTTTCAGAGGTGTTATGTCGGCAGAAGACTAACCCGGATATATCCCCCATAAAAAGGCCGGTAATCATATGTTACCGGCCTTTTTTATCGCTTTATTTTTTATCGTGTAATCCAGTTAAACTCATACTCCAGCGGAGATTTGATAGAGGTTCTTTCTGCAATTCGTCTGAACCGTTCTGGTAATGCCATCAGGTAATCACGGGCCCTTTCTGCTGCATCATTTATACCTCGTATATTGGCAATATCCCATTCTTTGATCAGGTTATCCAGAATGTCTGTATAATCAATAGTAGTATACACACCCAACCGTTGTGCAGCATCGCTGAAGTGCGAGAAACTGGCACCAATCTTTTCGCCCTGCTGGCGAAGAAAATGTGCCGGCATCACAATTTTTTTACGCATCATATCTTCAAAAGCCAACATCATTTCACTGGCATCAATTTCAAAAATGCGGGAGATAAAACTTTTGTAAGCCTTGGCATGCCTGGCTTCATCGGCAGCAATCACACCACATATTTTAGATAATTGTGTGTTGCCATATTGCTTTGATAAG
Source organism: Chitinophaga pinensis (assembly GCA_943372845.1). GTDB lineage: Bacteria > Bacteroidota > Bacteroidia > Chitinophagales > Chitinophagaceae > Sediminibacterium > Sediminibacterium pinensis_K. The sequence goes on from CALSAD010000006.1 coordinate 49,286, forward strand.
GTAGCGGTTCTGCGATGCGAAATATTGGTAGCCATTTCCTGAAAAGAAGTGTACACAAAATTGCGATAGGGATCGCGTGCTGCACCAATTTCCATTCCATCCGAAATGAGGTATTGGGTACTGATCTCCATCTGGCGCATATTTACCCTTCCTGATAAGTAAACGTATTTGTTCAGCAGATCGCCATGGCGGTTTTCTTCAGCCGTCCACATGCGTATCCATTTACTCCATCCTTCACGGTTATTTTTTCCATCAATACCTTCAATATCCATTAACCATGTTTCGTAAGTGGGTAAGGCTTCTTCGGTAATGATATCGCCTACCAGTACGGCCAAGTAATCGTAGGGAAGTTCCCTGCATTCCATTTGCAGTTCTTTTACATCTGCTATAAAAGTTTCGCTGCTGCTGTTCGGGAGGAGATCGGAAGGTTGCCAGTTATCATCTATCTTCTTCAAAAAAGTATCAACTATGGTATCCATGGTCTGTGCCAGAAAATGCATGACTTCCAGGCGGGTTTGCGTAAGGCTCATCTATGTCTTTAAAATGGTGATGCTAAGGGGGTTTATTAAGTATCAAAGATAAGGTAATACCAAACGGTAAGTTTTTTTGATGGATTATTTAGCTTTTTGCTATGTAAACGCATCTACAAGAAATAACATTTCAGAGCGATACCTGGCAGGAAATACAGTGTAAAAGGGGCCATTATTTGTTTGTAAAAAGCCCTATTTCACAGCCAGCAAGCCATTTTTTCGTAGCTGAAAAAGGAATTTTGTGAAGAACTAGGCACCGAAAAGTGCCAAAACCCACAGAAATCACTACATTTAAGGTATAAATTTTAATATTATGGCAACAGGAGTTGTAAAATGGTTCAACGATTCAAAAGGTTTCGGGTTTATCACACCAGATGATGGTGGTGAAGATCTGTTCGCACATTTTTCCGCTATTAACATGGGCGGTTTCAAATCTTTGAAAGAAGGTCAAAAAGTATCATTTGATATAACAGATGGTAAAAAAGGTAAGCAGGCGGCAAATATTCAGTCTGCAGAATAACCTTTTTTGATTCTTATCCCTGTGTAGTTACACAGCCCTTACCTTTTTATATCTCCGTATCGTTTACTCGATAGGGAGATATTTTTTTGTGTACCCTTCTGCAAAAATTAATCGGGGCAATCCATTTTACTCAATACTTTTCTTTTGTTGAATGGATGAATGGATAAGAGCAGGTAAGCACCACCATTTATCGAAGGATCTTTTTTAAAGATGCCCAGATTGTGAACACCCAATACCAAGGGCCCCGCTTTAATAGCTGCCCCCATCCATAACTGGCCCTGTGTATTGTATTGAATAGGTAGGTACGCACCCAGACCAATGGTTTCCCATCTGGGTGTAACGGTGAGCAGGTTCAGTTCTCTGGTGCGTAATTTGGTAAAACTGGAGGAAGCATAAAAATTCATACTCATTTCTCCATTCACATAAAAATTGTTACCGAGATTTTTATCAATGTTTACAATCAGCCTGGTTGGATTACTGATTGTAAAATTATCTGTGATATCAACCGTACCATTGAACAACGTTTTTAGTGAATCTTTTAAATCCGTCATATTCGCTGCACCGGAAAATTTTCTGTCAACAGCTGCGTCGCCTACCAGTGGATTGGGATCATAAAACTGTAACGAATTACTACTGGCTTTGAATTTGTTGGCACCCAGGTCCATCAGACTTACACTAATTTTCCAATCATAGTTAAGGTTGTTATTGCCGGTACCGGCATTTATCTCATTATCATAGGTCAGGTACTCAATGCCCAAACTTACACCCAATGCGCTCTGCGAGTTTTTAAAAAAATCTTTGAAACTGCTTTGGTCAAAATTGGCAGAATAGCCCATAGCGCCACTGCCATTGGTAAGGGTATAAAACGTATCTGTTGCATTTTTTCCTTCGAGATAACTTAGCTTATTCAGCTTTCCAAAAACACCCGACATACCCTTCATAATTTGCAGGGTAATGCCACCTGTTAATTTAGAATGGTCGTTTTCAAATAAAACCTGTGCGTAGTTCAGGTCGGCCTCCAGCCAACCGGTCTGGGTGGCAAACCCCTGCAGAAAAGGGGTATTTGAATTGGCAATCAGAAACCGGTGTAAACTGTTCACGGTATCCGCATGATTAAAAGGCAATGTTTTCATGTGCATATAGCTTCTGCCTCTGATACCGAAATTGATGGCTTGGGTATTGTTAATTTTATAGGAGATATTAAAAAGACTTACATCAAAATTGGCGTGCATAAACTTGCTGCTGTATCCCTCACGCATCAGCAATTCGCTGCTATCCTGATTGGATAAACTGAAATTTTTAAGATACAATGCATTCTGACTCAGCTTTAGCTGCGTTGAGAAAAGGGTAAAGTCCCATTTATACACACTGTTAACAGAAGCCGCAGGGTTATTAAATACAGCCGTGCTGCCGGTATAAGCAGAACCATGCAGGGCCTGATAACCTTGTGCCAGAATACTGCCCTTACTACAGAGCGCTAACATGATGAGGGTTCCAATCCATCTTTTCATAATCAGACTATTGATACAGCTATGATTCTGTTTGCAGCTTCCTGCCGGCATTTTAAGGTTTCTTAAACAGAAAACCGGGTTTCCGATGATCCCGATCAATGAAAAAATGCCTTCTGTTTCGCCCGATGAAAATACGGAAGCTTTTATTGATTTTGCGCGAAGGTTTTAGTAGGTTGTTGCGTCTAACCTTTTAATTAGGCATTATTTGAACGAACAGGCATTCATTCTATCCTTGCAAAATGGCGATCAACTGGCATTTAAACAGTTGGTTGAAACCTGGCAGAACATGGTATTTAATACCGTGCTTAGTATTGTGCAGGACAGGCAGGAGGCGGAAGATGTATCGCAGGAGGTTTTTATACAGGTGCACCAATCGGTAAAAAGTTTCCGTGGCGATGCAAAACTATCTACATGGATATACCGGGTGGCTGTAACCAAGGCATTGGATGCAGAAAGAAAAAAGAAGTCTAAAAAAAGATTGGCCAACCTGAGATCCTGGATAGGGTTGGGAGAGAAAGAAGAAGAAGTAGGGCATTTTCATCACCCCGGTGTGGTATTAGACAATAAAGAAAGGGCTGCCATCCTGTTTAAGGCAATGCAACAACTTCCCGAAAACCAGCGCATTGCTTTTACCTTGATCAAGGCAGAAGGATTGAGTTATGATGAAACGGCCGAGATTCTGAACGTTACCGTAAAAGCGGTTGAGGCATTGATGCACAGGGCAAAAGAAAATTTAAGAAAACAATTACAATCTTATCATACCCCCGGTTAAACTGTTTATCATGAAACAAATGTCTACTCACAACGATATAGAGAAAACACTGCAAAGTCTGGATGGAATCAGCCAGGCCGAGATGCCTCCATTTTTCTACACCCGACTGCAGGCGCAACTCGATAAAAGAAACGAAGCCGGTTCGTTTTGGCGCATCATTACAAAGCCTGCTGTTTCACTGGTTACCCTATCGCTGCTGTTGGTGGTGAATGTAGTGGCGGTGCGGGCTTATCTCAAAAGTGAAGAACAAACTACCGTTAATCAGCGCTCAGGTATAGAACGATTTGCGGAGGCCTATGATCTCAGTGCTGCTTCCTCTATTGATAATGATAAAACAGATAACGAATGAGTTACTTCAATCGAAATAAATGGTGGGGTATTGCTTTTCTGGTATTGCTGGCATTAAACATAGCCACCCTTTCTGCTTTCTGGTTGCTGAAAGATAAGCGCAACGGCCCACCACCTGCGCAGCGCTCAGGTGTGGTAGATTTCCTGGTAACTGAACTGGGCCTGGATTCTGCACAAAGCAATACGCTGAAAGAACTCAACGAAATACATCAGCGCGATATGAAAGAAATACGACGCAATAATCGCGAAGCGAAAAATAGTTTTTTTGATTTGCTATCTGAACCCACCGTAACAGATTCGGTATTACACCTAGCTGCAGAAAACGCTGTAAAATATGAAGTAGAAACGGATATGCTCACCTTCCGTCATTTTCAAAAGATCAGACAATTGTGTACGGATGAGCAGAAAGAAAAATTTGATCAGGTGATCAAACAGGTCTTAAGAATGATGGCACCACCCCAACCGGGAAACCGGAACGGACCTCCCCAGAGAAGAGAAGGTGGCAGACCGGATGATGGTCCACCTCCTCATCGTGATGATAAAGAAGGGCCTCCACCACCTCCGGAAAAATAATTTATTTACCAGCGAAGGATTTGCCATACAAACTGCATCCAATTAACAAAACCACACAACATGAAAAGAATACACTTAGCAGGTATAGGTATGCTGTTAATGGCTTCCACAATCAGCATCTCCTGCAAAAAAGATGCAACCACTTCAACAACAACAACAACAACCGGAACAACTGCAACGGTTCCTGATGTGTTCAAGAAATTTAATTCAACCGTAACCATTTCTTCAGATGGTAACTACATCACATTGAAAACTGATGGTGTGCCGGATCACAAAAGTTGTTATTTTGGTACAACCGATTCCCGTTATGAGGCGTATAACGGAACCAATACTGCGTTCACTAAAAATCCAAATAGTATTGGCACAAAAAGTTATACATTTAAAATACCCGCCAATCCTGCAGTAAATGCGGCGCATGAAGCAACACCGCTTGGTCCAATTGGTGTTGCGATCAATGGCGTAGCCATTTATAACCAGTATGCAGGACCTAACCAACCATTGACCAATGAAATCAATTCTTTTGATCAATACAATGGCCACCCCGATCAGAGTTCTACCTATCACTATCATGTAGAGCCATTATTTATTACACTCAATAAAACCAAGAGTGCCTTGATTGGTTTTTTACTGGATGGCTTTCCTATATACGGACCATTGGAAAACGGTAAAACGCTGGTAAGTGCTGACCTGGATGCGTATCACGGACATACATCAGCTACTGCTGATTATCCCAATGGTATTTATCATTACCATATCACTGCAGATGTTCCTTATATCAATGGGGTAGGTTATTACGGAACGAAAGGAACCGTAACGCAATAGATATCCTAACGGCTTCCAAAATAATTTATAAAGAAGATATCATCTTTTCAACAAATATTTTCGAGCACAAATCGTACCTAACATCATTCATTAATATCCCCATTAGTATGAAAAAAAATATTTTCATTGCATGTATCACATTGTTCAGTTCGCTTTCTTTACTGGCGCAGAAACAGCCTCCAAAACCACCGGGTAAAGCAGAACGTCTTAAGCACGTTTCAGAAAAGATTGGGAAAGAGATCACATTATCTGCAGTGCAGAAAGCAAAAGTAGAAGCAGCGTATAAAGATTTTTTTGATGGCATGGATAAACTTCGCAGTAAAGAAGGTAAGCAAGAGATGCCACCACCGCCACCACCACCTCCAAAAGATAAAGCAGCGGTTGATCAATTAAGTAAGCTGCGCGATGCCAAAATAAAATCGGCACTCAGTGCAGCACAGTTTAAAAAATACACTGAGATTGAACAATCATTACGACCACAAAGACCCCGGGAAAGAGACGATAAACAGGGTCCGCCTCCGGCAACAAAAAAACAATGATCATGCATAAAACAGGTGCAGTAATAGTTGTCATACTTGCAAGTATCAATACCCTTATTTCCTGCAGGCAAGCGATGAAGCCGCCTGCAGAGGAGGCAAGGGTATTGCCCTTTTACAGTACTGCCGATTTTAATCCCCGGTGGATTTCTGCCAAAGAAGCTGCTTACGATTCCATTCATAAAATACCCTCTTTTCGTTTTGTAAACCAGTCGGGTGAAGCAGTATCTGAGAAAACCTTCGATGGTAAAATATATGTAACCGATTTTTTCTTTACGGCCTGTCCGGGTATTTGTAAAAGATTAACTACCAATATGGGTCTTGTGCAAAAGGCCTTTTTAGATGATGCTAACCTATTACTCTTATCCCATAGCGTTACACCGGATAGTGATAGTGTTCCCCGGCTTGCACAATATGCCAAAGAGTTTGGTGTGATTACCAATAAATGGCATTTGGTAACCGGTAACCGTGATAGTATTTATGCGATAGCGAGGCGCGATTATTTTGCCGATGAAGACATGGGCCAGAAAAAAAACAGTGATGATTTTTTGCATACAGAGAACGTGTTGCTGATTGATACACACAGACGCATACGCGGTGTATACAAAGGCACATCTGTAAAAGATATGAATGACCTGATTGCAGATATTAAACTACTGAAACAGGAAGAATGAGGTATTCACTTTTGATCGTAACCCTTTTGCTGGCAGCAGTAGCCTGTACTACGGATCATTCCTCTTCGGGGAATGCAGTGCCGGCTTCGCTTCAAAGTAAACCATTGATTCCTTACGTAGTAGTTAATGCAAACGATACCGCTTTGGCTTTACAGAACGGTGTTTGGTATTATCAGAAGCAACCATTTAGTGGTATTATAGAAACCCGTTTTGTGTCAGGTGTTGTTCGCTCTCGACAAAGTTTTTATAATGGCAAAGAAGAGGGTGTAATAGATGCCTGGTATGAAGATGGCACCCGCGAATCGCAGCGCTATTATCGTAATGGTGAAAAAGACAGTATTAACCAGGGCTGGTGGCCTAATGGTAAGCAGCGGTATGCGTACCAGTTTTCAAACGGAGAATATGAAGGTGATTTTAAAGAGTGGTACGCCAGTGGGAAGCCCCTGAAACATATTATCTATCACAAAGGCAAGGAGCAAAGCGGAACCGGCTGGCGCGAGAACGGTAAAATCTACATGCGCTTTGTTATGAGAGATGGCCGGCTTTATGGTCTGATCAATCCCAATCTCTGTTATTCTCTTCAAAACCAAAAAGGCGAGTTCAGGGAGAGTGTATCCCAATAAAAAGTCCCCTGTAGAAACAGGGGACGTCTTCGATTGCTTGCCATATAAGAAAAGAGATAATTATCAATTCATTAACCTGAAACAGCGTGATCACCTTGTGTGTATCTGCTATTTTTGTTTCTGATGTAAAGATAAGGGAAAAACAAATAACATAGTATTTATTTCGATATTTATTTAAATTTTACAATTTTTTAATAAAAAAGTCATTTTATTGTAAAATATGATAATATAGAATTAATATTAATATGAATAAGTTTAGCACAATACTTTCGCATTTTGACTATACAAATCACTGATTTACAACTTAAATTTTACCTGGATACTTTTTTATTGCTTCGGAAAGACAATCCATAGCCTTATTTATATCGTTTAAATTTAATACGTAGGCTAAACGTACTTCCTGTTTTCCCAAACCCGGTGTTCCATAAAAGCCGGTAGCTGGGGCAAGCATCACGGTTTGGTCTTGATATGAGAAGCTTTCCAGTAGCCATTGACAGAATTTATCGGCATCGTCAATAGGCAATTTGGCTATCGCATAAAAGGCGCCGCCGGGGTTGGGACAAAATACGCCTTCCATAGCGTTCAGTCGTTGCACAATTAGGTCTCTGCGCGATTTATATTCTGCTTTTGTTGTATCAAAATAATCGGCCGGTAAATCAATGGCTGCTTCTCCCGCAATCTGTGCAAAGCTGGGCGGACTTAATCTTGCCTGTGCAAATTTCATCACGGCATCGAGTACGGTTTTGTTTTTTGTAATGAAAGCGCCAATCCTTCCGCCGCAGGCACTATAGCGTTTGCTGATGGTATCCATGATGATCACATTCTCATCCACTCCGGTTAAATGCATAGCACTTACCTGCTTGCCTTCGTAACAAAATTCACGATACGCTTCATCTGAAAAAAGATAGAGATTGTATTTGAGGATGATCTGTTTTAATTGTTGCATTTCCGCATCGCTGTATAAATAACCGGTTGGGTTATTGGGGTTGCAGATAACAATGGCTTTGGTTTTAGCCGTGATCTTTTTTTCAAATGCTTCAATTGGAGGTAAGGCAAAACCATTTTCTATATGTGAGGTAATGGGTACCACGGTTACACCGGCGGCTACGGCAAATCCATTGTAATTGGCATAGAACGGTTCAGGAATAATGACTTCATCGCCAGCATCCAGGCAAGCCAGAAAACCAAATTGAATGGCCTCACTTCCACCGGTAGTGATGATGATCTCGTTGTGGTTTACATGAATGCCAACACTTTCATAATAGCCCACCAACTTACGGCGGTAACTTTCATTGCCGGCACTGTGACTATATTCCAATACTTTAAAATCACTATGGCGCACTGCATCCAATACCATTTTGGGTGTTTCAATATCCGGCTGACCAATATTTAAATGGTAAACTTTGGTTCCTCTTTTTTTGGCTGCTTCTGCATAGGGAACCAATTTTCTGATGGGTGAGGCAGGCATGGCCTGTCCACGATGGCTGATCTGTAACATACTGCAAAGATAGTTGGGCTGCCAACGTAGTCAAAACAAAAAACGCAACCCCAAGAGTTGCGTTTATAAAAATAGTATCAAAAATCTATTTCGGTATTTTCTTGGCGGGCGGAGCCGGTGGTGTTGTTACTTCTCCGTCAATGGTTAAGGTAACAGGTAATTGAATATTCACAAACTTCACGTTTACATTTTTCTTGAACGTACCCGGACTGGCCGCATTATACGTTACTTTAATGGTGCTCGACTTTCCCTTTAAAATAGGGTCTTTACTATATACGGGGGTGGTACAACCACATTCTGCATTGGCAAATTCTATTACCAAGGGTTTGGCGGAGTTATTGGTAAAAGTAAAGGTATAGGTAGCGGGTACATTCTGTTTGATCTTACCAAAACTATGCGCGGTTTTGGTGAATGCGATATCAGTAGCCGTTTGTGCAAATGCCACAGTTCCGGTTAACAAACAAAATAGAAATAGTATTTTTTTCATAGTAAGATAGATTACAGGTAATTAATTTTTGGCAGCAACGGGTGTTTCGGCAATACCTTCCCCACTAAAACGAACCTGTTTGCTCAAGCCGTTACTGAAATTGATATCGGTAAAACGAGTAAATTGTCCGGCAACACTACCATTGAACTGGATGGTTACTTTAATGATTTCTCCCGGTGCAAATTTCTGGTTAGGTACAAAATTGGGCGTAGTACAACCGCAACCTGCCTTGGCATTGGCCAGGGTAAGGGTATCGCTGCTGATGTTTTTGATCTCTACATCATAACTAACGGGTTTGTTAAGGGTAATTTTGCCAAAATTGTATTCTGCATTTTTAATTTCAACCAGTTTGGCTAATGGATCTGCCTGCACATTTTGCGCCTGAACCAGAGAAATGGAACAGAGAATGGCAGCTAAAAACAATATCTTTTTCATTTGTAAAGTGTTTGAGCGTATAAAATTAGTACTTCCAGCCATACCGTAAGCGAATTCCATGCCATATTGAGGGATTTAGGTGAATTTTAAGCTATCCGGACAAAAAAGGTTTTTTGGATTAAAACTAATTTCCGTTAGCCTATTCCGTTGGTAATGTTATTTTTGTTTCATGGAACAAACACCTTCACTGGGATATAAGGACGATATGCTTTCGTTTGAGGGATTCCGTAACACCATACTCGAAGATTACAGAACAGCAGTGATCAGCAGGGAAGTTAGCTTATTGGGCAGGCGGGAAGTATTGACCGGTAAAGGTAAATTTGGCATTTTTGGAGATGGAAAGGAAGTGGCGCAGATTGCGATGGCCAAGTTTTTTCAGCCGGGCGATTTTCGTAGCGGGTATTATAGAGACCAGACCTTTATGTTTGCTTCGGGCCTTGCCAGTGTAGAACAATTCTTCGCACAATTATATGCTGATCCGGATGTAAAGAACGATCCCTTTAGTGCGGGCCGGCAAATGAATGCGCATTTTGCCACCAAGTTTGTGGATGATAATGGCAACTGGCTGGATTTGGCCAACCGGAAAAATATTTCTTCCGATATGGCACCCACCGCTTCTCAAATGCCACGTGCATTGGGTTTGGCCTGGGCTTCCAAATGTTTCCGTAACGCAACGCATACCAATCAGTTTGAATCGCTCAGTCATAATGGTAATGAAATCTGTTTCTGTACCATTGGCGATGCCAGTACTTCTGAAGGTCATTTTTGGGAAACCATGAATGCAGCGGGTGTATTACAGATACCGTTGGCTGTATTTGTATGGGATGATGGATATGGAATTTCGGTGCCTAAGAATTTTCAAACTACCAAAGGCTCTATTTCAGATGCTTTACGCGGATTGGAAAAAGAAGAAACTACCAATGGTATCCGCATCTATAAAGTAAAAGCATGGGATTATGCCGGCATGTGTGAAGTGTTTGAGGAGGCTTTGCAACAAATCAGAGAAACACATGTACCTGCTTTGTTTCATGTAGAGGAAGTAACACAGCCCCAGGGCCATTCAACCAGTGGCAGTCATGAAAGATATAAAAGTGCTGAAAGATTGGAGTGGGAGAGAGAATGGGATTGTATCAAAAAAATGAAAGAGTGGCTATTGGAAACCGCATTGGGCAATGCAGAAGAATTGGCTGCCATTGAAACCAGTGCCAAAGAATATGTTCGCAACAGCCGCAACAAAGCCTGGGAAAAATACCAGGAACCTATTAAAGAAGCAGCCGTTAATTCGGTAGAACTGATCAGGGGTATGATGGTGAATGATATGGAGAAATACAATCATTTACAAAAACTGGCCAACGACCTGAACAGCAATAAAGAACCGCTGCGCAGAGATATTTTAAGAACCCTCTCGCTGGCAATAGAAACGGCCCCCCATTCTCCAACAGCGGCAGAGCTAAGTAATTTTTATCAGCACCTCTTATCAGAAAATAGAAAATCGTATAACAGCCATTTATATAACGAAGGACCCAAAAGTGCATTAGCCGTTGAAGAAATCAAACCCATGATTTCTTTTGATGCGCCTACGGCCAATGGCTATGAAATATTGAATAAATATTTTGATGCACTCTTTACCAGTAACCCGTATGTCTACGCGTTTGGAGAAGATGTAGGGTTTATTGGTGATGTAAACCAGGGGTTTGCCGGCTTGCAGGATAAACATGGCAAGGACAGAATTTCTGATACAGGTATTCGTGAGTTAACCATTGTAGGGCAGGCAATCGGTTTATCGCTGCGCGGATTAAGACCTATTGCAGAAATACAATACCTGGATTATCTATTATACGGATTACAACCTTTGAGCGATGATGTGGCCACAACGCATTTCAGAACCAAGGGCCAGCAGAGTTGCCCCATCATCATTCGTACCCGTGGCCATAGACTGGAGGGGATCTGGCATAGCGGATCGCCGATGGGAATGATCATTAATTCGCTTCGTGGTATATATATATGTGTGCCAAGAAATATGGTGCAGGCAGTAGGTATGTACAATACTTTATTACGTGGTAATGATCCAGCCATGATCATTGAATGTTTGAATGGCTATCGCTTAAAAGAAAAAATGCCCGCCAATTTATTGGAGTACACCATCCCATTAGGTGTACCCGAAATTATCAGGGAAGGAACCGATATTACCGTAGTAACCTATGGTTCTACCTTACGAATTGTAGAAGATGCCGCCGAACGTTTGCAACAGGCCGATATCAGTTGCGAAGTGATTGATGTGCAAACCTTATTGCCTTTTGATATTCATCATTCCATTCTTGACTCGCTCAAAAAAACCAACCGGATTGTATTTGTGGATGAAGATGTACCGGGTGGTGCCGCCGCTTTCATGTTCAGTAAAGTGATGGAAGAGCAGAAAGCTTTTCAATGGCTGGATGTAGCGCCAAGAACGATTACTGCTCAGGCACATCGGCCAAGTTATGGTAGTGATGGAGATTATTTCAGTAAACCGAATGCAGAAGATATTATTACTGTGATTCTGGAAATGATGAAGGAGTAAAATGGATTAGAAGCCATTTTTTAGCACTATACTCAATCAACAAATCGTTAATGTAATATAGGATATGATCTGTGAATAATGGAATTTGTAAATGCGTTAACAGAAACCAATTACAGTCTACAATATCTTCCAGCACTGTACTTTATAGCAAGACTATATTGTTCAACAAATGATGACAGCAGACCAAATCAATCGTCTCATCCTGTTTTCTTTTTTAGGTATCAGCCTTTTCATATTACTGGAAACCTATGTGCTTCCGTTAGATATTTCAAAAGGAGTTGTGATTACAAAAACAGAACGAAGCATATCAAGATTGCGGGTTGGTATTTTCAGAATACAAACAGAAAAGAAATCGATCACGGTTCCTCCAATAGCATATAACCGTATCATGGTAAATGACACGATTGAACTTGGCCGGTCACTGATTACCCACACAATTCAGAAAGTAGCAATTTATAGAAAAGGAGATGCGAATAGCTGGCGTATCGGATTTATTTCTCTAGGAGGACTTGATTATCTGATATTGCTAATAATCAGTCATATTCTTTACCTAAGTATTTTTTATAAGAGGCTTGCAAGTGCTCAGAAGAGAAGGGATATCAGTATTTTTCTTTCTTTTATTTCGATACTGTTTCTTCTGTTTTGTTTTTTGTTTGAGTAGAAAAGTTAATCAACAAACGTGAATTACTATTGAAAAGCATCAGTTCTCTGCGACTCTGCTTCTCAGCAGTGAAAAACATCTGAAAGAGTAAAATACTCTCTAAAAATCTATAGTTCTTTTCACCGAAGAGAACATAAGATGCAGAGAAATTGCAGAGATTCTTTTATTGCAATTGGATTATTTTAATAGCACAATACGTTAATCAACAAATAAATCATTCAGCTCCTTCGTAGGTATCCAGCACTCTTCCTTCTTCCCAAACCATTTGTACCTGTTTTTTGCAATCCAGTTATAAACGCCATTCCTTATAAAAGAAGGAACGATCAGAAATACAGCTAATACAGACCACAATCCATTTAGTTTTTTTGTTACACGAAGAGCAGCAGTTGATTGTGTAAATACTTTTCCATTCTCAAATAAAATAAAAGAACCAAACTCTTCTGTAGGTAAATTATTTTCTCTTAATAGTTGTTGCCCTATCTCACTTTGTAAAGAAGCAAAACGAAAATGATGCGAAGGATCATGCCTGATCACAAACTGAACACTACCCGTGCAAAGATTGCACACGCCATCGAAGAAGATGATGGGGTGGGGGAAAGTTGTAAGATCAGTCATGTTGAGGAATTTAAAAATCAAAAGTAAAAATTCAAAAAAAGCTGTGTGCTGAAATTTTTACTTTTGACTTTTGCCTTTTTATTTATCACCCCATATTATGAAATACCTTATTCACATCTTCATCCTGCTCTAGCCTTTCAATGAGTTTACTTACATCTTCGGCCTGCTCATCGGATACAGGTACGGTGGTGGTGGGTATCCATTCCAGTTCGGAACTGATGGGGGTGATGTTTTTTTCTTCCAATGCTTTCTGCAGGTTGCCAAAATCAACAAAGGCACAACGCAGTACAATAATGGGGGCTCCCTGGTCATCATTACTTTCGCCCAGTTCATCCAGACCATGGTCTATCAGTTCCAGTTCCAGATCATCCATATTCAATCCTTCGGGCTTCAATTTAAATACACCCATTTTCTTAAACTGGAAGCTTACACTACCGGTATTACCCATGGCGCCGTGCCCTTTATTAAAATGACTTTTTACATTGGCTACTGTGCGAACATGGTTATCAGTTGCGGTTTCTACCAAGAGTGCCACGCCATGTGGGGCATAGCCTTCGTATAAAACCTCTTCGTAGTTGCTGGTATCTTTACCCATGGCCCTTTTTATGGCCGCTTCTACACGGTCTTTGGGCATGCCCACGCTTTTGGCATTCTGAAAACAACGGCGCAGAGCGGGGTTGGTGGCAATGTCTGGTCCGCCGGCTTTTACCGCAATCACAATTTCCTTCCCAATGCGGGTAAACTGTTTGGCCATTTTATCCCAACGGGCAAACATGGTGGCTTTACGTACTTCGAAGATCCTTCCCATTGTATTTTATTTACAGTATGAGTATTTACAGGTTGGCAAAATTAACGGATGTGGCGTTAGCAGCCAACCCTATATAAAAAAACAGTCACGATGGAGCGTGACTGTTTTTTATCATCTATGTTGATAAATCTACTTATTCAGTTTACTTCTTTTCTTGCTGTACAGGAAGTACACAACAAGACCGAGGCCCATCCAGGCAAAAGCCACTTTCAATGTTTGGGCGTCCAGTGCCACAATCATCCCCAGACAAATAATTGCTCCTAAAATCGGAACCAGTGGCACCAAAGGTGTTTTGAAGGAACGCGGAATTTCCGGAGATTTTCTACGCAAGAGCCATACGCCTATGCTTACCAATACAAACGCAAACAAGGTACCAAAGCTGGTAAGGTCACCGGCCACACTGCCCGGAACAAAAGCAGCAAATAATCCAACGAATACAAAAAGAATCCAGTTGGCTTTATAAGGTGTTTTGTACTTAGGGTGAAGATCGCCAAAAGCTTTCGGTATCAGGCCATCATTACTCATGGTATAGAAGATACGGCTTTGTCCCATCAACATTACCAGAATTACAGAAGAGAAACCTGCGAGAATGGCTACCGTTACACTGGTACCCAGCCACTCGTATCCTTTCATATAAGTTTGTATCGTATACGCTACAGAAGCTTCTTTACCTGCTGTTTTGAATTCGGTATAATTGGCAACTCCTGTAAGTACGTGTCCGAATAAAATATACAAAATGGTACAAACCACCAGTGATCCTAAAATACCAATGGGCATATCCCTTTTAGGGTTTTTAGCTTCCTGCGCAGCAGTTGAAACGGCATCAAAACCAATAAAGGCAAAGAATACAATAGCAGCACCACCTAATACGCCACCCCATCCCCATTTAAAGAATCCATCATGTCCGATGGTTCCTTCCGGAATCAGGTATGGTGTATGATTTTCCGGTTTGATAAACTGCCAGCCAAAGCCGATGAACAGCAATACGATAGCCACTTTTACAAATACAATGATCATGTTAACAAAGGCGGATTCCTGCGATCCTTTGATGAGCAGCAGGGTAAGCAGTAAAAGGATGATTAACGCCGGTGCATTCATGATACCGGTGGTAGTTTGAACCAAACCGGTAAGGTTAGCAGGCAAGGCTTTAAACTGGTCATCGCTTAATAATAAGATTCCGTTCTTAACAGATTTGGTTACATCAGGCATTGCGGTAACAATCTGGCTAACCGCATCACCGGTTACTTTATACAAGCTTTCAAAAGGGGAATGGCACCATTGATAAGGTATCGTGCCCCCCAGGAGATTATTTAGATATTCACTCCACGCAATAGAAACAGTGGCCGCACCCAGTGCATATTCCATAATCAGTGCCCAGCCAATAATCCAGGCTACCAGTTCACCCATAGTTACATAACTGTAAGCATACGCACTACCGGCAATAGGTATCATGGAAGCAAACTCTGCATAACACAAACCAGCAAAAGCACAGCCAATGGCTGCTACTACAAAAGATAAGGTAACGGCTGGTCCGGCGGCTTCAGCAGAAGCGGCGGCAGTCCGTACAAACAAACCGGCACCAATAATGGCGCCAATACCAAGGGCAATCAGGTTACCGGCACCCAGGGTTCTTTTCAAACCTTTTTCTGAATCTTCCGCCATTGCGAGCATTGCGGTGAGAGACTTTTTTCTGAATAAACTCATAATACAGTTAGTTAAGTTTTCTTTAATTAAAAAGTTTCGGAAAAATAGTCATTTCTGCCATTTCCGCTTCAAAAGTTTTATAGAAACAGGTGAATGGGCGTTAGAGAGACCTGTTTGGAGGCTGCTATTCGCTTTTAGCCATTAGCTTCAAGCAAGAAAAAGCTAACAGCTTGCAGCTAAAGGCTAGCGGCTTGCCATAATCACATAAATCTTATATTGCGAAGCTAATCGCCTGTGATATGAATAAATCAAATCGGCTTACCCTTTATATTATCCTTTCTATGGTGATTGGTATCCTGTTGGGATACCTGATTCATACGCAGTCTAGTCCTGCATTCATCAAGTCTTTTTCCATCAATATCAAATTGCTGACCACTATTTTTCTACGGTTGGTACAAATGATTATTGCGCCGTTGGTATTTTCTACCCTTGTGGTGGGCATTGCCAAGCTGGGTGATTTGAAAACGGTGGGCCGTGTGGGTGGTAAAGCCATGTTATGGTTTATTACTGCTTCGCTGGTGAGTCTGTTATTGGGTATGTTGCTGGTAAATCTCTTTAAACCTGGAGCAGGTATTGATTTGAGTAATGCAGATGTAGCCGGTGCGCAGGACCTGGTAGGAAAAACACAGGAATTTAATATCCAGAAATTTGTAGAGCATGTGTTTCCGAAAAGTGTGATAGAGGCCATGGCCAATAACGAAATTCTGCAGTTGGTGATCTTCAGTATTTTCTTTGGAATAGCCACAGCTGCCTTGGGCGAAAAAGCCAAAGTAGTAGTGAAAGGATTGGATGCAGTTGCACATGTAATTCTACGCATGGTAAATTATGTAATGAACTTTGCACCTTTAGGTGTGTTCGGTGCCATTACTGCTGTAATTGCCACTAAAGGATTGGAAGTATTTGTTTTTTATGGAAAATACCTCTTGTATTTTTTGATCGGCATAGCCTGTTTATGGGCCGTATTATTACTGGTAGGCTTTATTGTATTAGGAAAGCGCTTACCGGAATTATTAAAAAGAATTACACCACCACTTATCATTGCATTCAGTACCACCAGCAGCGAAGCGGTGTTTCCTAAATTAACAGATGAACTGGAGAAGTTTGGTTGTAAGGATAAAATTGTAGCATTCATTTTACCACTGGGATATTCTTTTAACCTGGATGGCAGTATGATGTATATGACCTTTGCCAGTATTGCCATTGCACAGGCCTATGGGATACATCTGGATATTGGTACACAGTTAACCATGTTGCTTGTGTTAATGCTTACCAGTAAAGGTATTGCCGGTGTGCCGCGTGCCTCACTGGTGGTAGTAACTGCTACCTGTGCCATGTTTAATATTCCGCCGGAAGGGATTGCCCTGATTTTACCGATCGATCATTTTTGCGATATGTTCCGAACCGCTACCAATGTGTTGGGCAATGCATTAGCCACAAGTGTGGTTAGTAAATGGGAAAATTCACTGGAGCCGGCCGCTGTGGATAGCGTGTAAAAATGAATTGGTTCAAAGACCATGGTCCATATCCATGGAAGATTTTTTTTGAATTGCTGTGGTATATGGACCATAGCCCTAAAGCTCACCGCTCAGGCACATAGCCCGAAGCTGGTAGAGAAAAAGTAAAACGATGTTGTCAGATATTCTGTTATCCGCTTTTCATTGGAGTCAATTGTTACAGCCACAGTTTTATATTGAGCATGGTGGTTTATGGCTATTGTTGTTTGTGGTATTTGCAGAAACGGGTTTGTTTGTCGGATTTTTTTTACCAGGTGATAGCCTGCTTTTTGTGGCAGGTATTTACAGTTCTAATTTAGCCAGTGCCGTTATTCCAACCGGAAATGAATACCTCGATCTGTTACTGTTACTGGTATTGATCTCTCTTGCCGGTATTGCCGGAAATGCAGTAGGGTATTGGTTTGGCAGAAAAGTAGGCCCGGCCATGTATGGGTGGAAGGAAAACATTTTATTCAAAAGAAAATATTTGCGCCAGGCACATGATTTTTATGAGAAGCATGGTGGTGGCGCCATCGTTATTGCAAGGTTTATTCCCATCATCAGAACCTTTGCACCAATTGTAGCCGGAATTGTACAGATGGATAGAAAAAAATTCGGATTCTATAATATCATTGGTTGTGTGGCATGGGTGTTCAGCATGTTATTTGGTGGTCATTTTTTACAGAAATGGATTCTGTCCGAATTTGGGTTCGACCTGAAAGATCACCTCGAAGTGATTGTACTCGGTATTGTATTGGTTACCACTGCCCCCATCATCTATAAACTGGTTATTAACAAAAGCAAAGATCATTCGAATAGAGACACTGTGTAAATATGCAGACTACCCCAAAACAATACGGTGTTTTTTCGCTGCCTGTTATTGTGGGAGCGCTTGGTTTTTTTGTAGATGTGTATGATCTGTTGCTCTTCTCTATTATCCGCAAACCAAGTCTTCAATCTTTACATTTATCTCCCGATGAAGTGCTATCTCAGGGAGAGATCATCATCAGCGTACAAATGATTGGTTTAACCATCGGAGGTATTCTCTGGGGTATTATGGGTGATAAGAAAGGGCGACTGAGTGTTTTGTTTGGTTCCATCATTTTATATTCCCTTGCCAATATTGCCAATGGTATGGTGCAAACCGTTCCGCAATATATTGTGCTGCGCTTTTTGGCCGGAGTAGGATTGGCAGGAGAGTTGGGAGCAAGCATTACCTTGGTTAGCGAAATGTTGCCCAAAGAAAAAAGAGGCCTTGCTGCTTCTGTAATTGCAGTAGTTGGTGTATTTGGTGCCATTGCTGCTTTCTTTGTATATCAAGCGTTTCAAGACTGGCGTTTATGTTTTTACATAGGTGGTGTAATGGGTTTATTATTGCTGTTGTTACGTGCTAATGTAATGGAGAGCAGCATGTTTGATAAAGTAAAACAAGCGGGTGTGCAGCGGGGAAGTTTTATCATGCTGTTCAGAAAAAAAGAACGTGCCTTGCGTTACCTGAAAGGTGTGTTGATCGGTTTGCCGGTTTGGTATGCCATTGGTGTACTCGTCACTTTTTCTGATCAATTTGGAAAAGAATTTGGCATTGAGGGTGTTGATCCTGGAAAGGCCATCATGTTTCAATATGTAGGTATTGCTTTTGGAGATTTGAGTGCGGGCTTATTGAGTAATTACCTCAAGAGCCGCAAAAAAGCATTGTTTACTTTCTTCGGCATCCTGAGTGTTTGTATCATCTTGTATTTTTTGCAGGGAGATGGCAGAGGCTCGGTACAAAGTATGTATTTCATTTGTAGCTGCCTTGGTTTTGGTGCAGGCTTTTCTGTATTGTACATCACCATGTCGGCAGAGCAGTTTGGTACTAATCTGCGGGCATCTACTGCTATTTCTATTCCCAATGTGGTGCGTGGTATTTTACCGTTGATTATTTTATTGCATCGCGGCTTGCGAAGTGTAACGGGCGATTATATTACCGGAGGATGGATGACAGGTGTTGTAATCGTTGGGCTGGCCGTTATAGCAGCGTATCATACCAAAGAAAGTTTTTCGAACGATATGAATTTTATTGAGGAGTAGAGAAAGTCGGGAAGACGGAAAGTAAAATGGTTTCTTATCTTACGGACTTTCCGACTTGCGGACTTCCGGTCTAAAATCAATATTATGACTGAAAAAAAATTTGGTATCCTCTCCATTCCTGTCATTGTAGCCGCACTGGGTTATTTTGTAGACATCTACGATCTGCTGTTGTTTACCATTGTACGTGAGCCCAGTTTACAGGGTATTGGTGTGGTGCTAACCGATAAGGTGCAGGTGTTGGCAGCCAGTACCAAAATTATTAACTGGCAAATGATAGGTTTATTAATTGGTGGCGTAATCTGGGGAACCATTGGCGATAAAAAAGGAAGACTGAGTGTATTATTTGGTTCTATTGCTTTGTATTCTATCGCTAACTTTTTTACTGGCTATGTGCAAACAGTAGATCAATATGCATGGGCAAGATTTATCGCTGGTGTTGGATTAGCAGGCGAGTTGGGAGCAGGCATTACCCTGGTGAGTGAATTACTACCTAAAGAAAAAAGAGGGATTGGTACTTCGTTGGTGGCGGGCATCGGCTTATTTGGGGCTGTGTTCGCCTATTTTATTTTCAAAGCAAGTAGTGATCCCGATCATTGGCGTTTATGTTATAAGATCGGTGGTGGGTTAGGAGTTTTGCTATTGCTTTTACGCATATCGGTTGCCGAAAGTGGTATGTTCAAAAACGTAAAGGAGCAGGAAGGTATACAGCGTGGAAATTTTTTCATGTTTCTCAATAATAGTAAGCGGTTCAAAAAATATTTTCTGGCTATCCTTATCGGCTTGCCAACCTGGTATGTAATTGGCGTGCTGGTAAATTTAAGTAATCGTTTTGCCAAAGAAATGTATGGCGAGAACCATATTGAAAGCGGCCGGGCTATTATGTATGCGTATGTAGGTATTGCCATTGGGGATATTTTAATTGGGCTGGTAAGCCAGTATTTTAAAAGCAGAAAAAAAGCCCTGCTAAGTTTTTACCTGTTGAGTATGGTGGCGCTGGTATTATTTTTCAGTAATTATAACAACAGCGATGCACGTATGTATGGTATTTGTGGTTTGTTAGGATTCAGTACCGGATTCTGGGCCATTTTTATTACCATGGGTGCTGAACAGTTTGGAACCAATTTACGCGCCACAGCAGCTACCACCATTCCCAATATGGTACGCGGTGCATTGCCACTGATTAATCTGATGTTTCTGGATCTTTTTCAGAAAAATTGGGGATGGGGTTTACTACAAAGTGGCATTGTTACCGGTTGCGTAGTGATGAGCATAACCATGGTAGCTTTTTATTTTACAGAAGAAACTTTTCATAAGGATTTGAATTACGTTGAGCAATAATTAACATAAGTGTTTTAACACCACCTATCAAACCGTGCCTTCGTGCCTTGGTGTGCAAATTGAATCTCACACGAGGGCACAAAGGCACGGTTTAGTTCGTAGCGAGTATAATATTTTTTATCATGAAGTTTCTGATCATCCGTTTTTCCTCTATTGGCGACATCGTTCTTACCTCACCAGTAGTTCGTTGTTTACAACAACAGGTTCCTGGTGCAGAAATACATTTTCTTACCAAAGAAAATTATCGCGGGCTGGTTAGCAGTAATCCCTACATTACTAAAGTACAGGTACTGGGCAGCAGTTGGGATTTAATGATGCACCAGTTACAATACGAGAAATATGATTATATCATTGATCTGCATCATAACCTGCGTACGCTCAGAATTAAGCGGGCATTGACAACGGCAAGCTCTTTTTCTTTTGATAAACTGAACATTCCTAAATGGTTACTCACTGCTTTTAAAATTAACCGTTTACCTGATGTACATATTGTAGATAGGTACCTGGCTACCGTACAATCTTTTGGTGTAGTGAATGATGGAAAAGGGCTTGATTATTTTTACCCTGAAACAGAACAAATACATTCCAACGATCTTCCTGCTTCGCACCGGTTTGGTTATGTGGGAATTGTTATTGGAGCAGCTTTGCAAACCAAAAAAATGCCAATTGCAAAACTTAAACAGTTATGTGCCGGTATTCATTTTCCTATTGTGTTATTAGGTGGGCCAGAAGACAGGCAGGCTGGAGCAGAAATTGCTACAGTGGATGAAATAAAAATTTATAACTCCTGTGGTAAATTCAGCTTGCACGAGAGTGCCGAACTGGTTAGGTATGCAAAACTGATTGTAACACATGATACCGGTTTGATGCATATAGCGGCTGCATTTCAAAAACCCATCATCAGCATCTGGGGTAATACTGTTCCTGCTTTTGGTATGGGGCCTTATTATGGAGATGCGATAATAAAAAATGAAATTGCTGAAGTCCAAGGATTGTCTTGCAGACCCTGCAGTAAAATCGGATATGGTACATGTCCTAAAGGGCATTTTAAATGTATGGAGTTGCAGGATGTAGAAAAGATACAGTCAGTTGTTCAATCATTTTTATAGTTGACCCACGCAATAACATCTTTTACAATTAAATACAAATGGGGTTTCACAGAGAAATATTATTGCATGATAAGTACTATATTCTTTTTCATTAACTACATGCAAATTCAGGTCAGATCCAATAAAAAATCCCCCTGAAATACTTCAGAGGGATTTACCCAAAACGCAACTGCTTGTTTATTCAACCTAACTCAACTGTTATTTAATTCTTTTGCTCTCACTTTCCAATCCGGTTTTTCTATCACGAGCCGCTTTTACCTGGTTACTTCCAAAACGGAAGGTGAAACTTACACGAACGGTCTGGCTTTCCCATTTGCCATTTCCTTTTATGTACAGTCCGCCAAAATTACTGGTAGCTGTCCAGGGGTTGGTGCGGAATATATCTGTTACACTTATTTTTAAAGTTGCTTTTTTCTGCAGTAACTGTTTTTGAAAACCAAGGTCTAATCCACCCTGCGATTTGGTTCTCCAGGTAGCACCCCAAATACTGGGTCCGCTAAACCAGCCACTCAACTCAGCACTATAATCTTTACCAAGTGTAAAGGTTTGCTGCATATAGGCACCATACAAAGGTATTTCTGTGTGTACAGCATTGGCACCTATCTGTCCGTCAAAAATCTGGAAGTTATACCACACGTTCGCATATCCATTCCACCAGTTGGCAAATTTTAAAGGAGAGCCCACACTAAAACTGATGATCTGCTGTGTGGCCAGGTTTTTTTGTTGTACAAACGTGGCATTGTTAGCGGTATCGGTTGTTTGTGTGGCATAATCTTTTACATGGCTATATCCAATGGTGGTATTCAACATGTATTTATACGTATGCGTTAACTCGATATTGTTGGTATACTGCGGACGCAAGAAAGCATTTCCTTTTTCATAAGTCAGTTCATCTAATTTGTTTTCGAATGGATTCAGGTCCTGGTAACTGGGCCTGTCAATTCTTCTGCTATAAGTAAGGTTCAACGTGTTCTTTGGGTTAACCGTCCATGTAATAGCCGCACTGGGGAAAAGATTGATGTACTCTCTTTTCACTGTATTGTCTGCCTGCACGGCACCATCGGCTCTTGTTAAAATACCTTTACTATTGGTTTGCTCTACACGTAAACCGGTTTGTATACTCCACTTGGGACTAAACTGGCGTTGGTAATTTACATAAGCAGCATTTACATTTTCTGTATAGCTAAAGCTGTTGCTTCTGTTCAATTGTTTTACAGGTGCACCATTGATATCATTAAAGAAGTCAAACGTGTTGGTGGTTTTAACGTAAGAGAATTTTGCACCGTAACCAAACTTGCCTTTCCATAAAGGTTGGTCTACATCTACTTTAGCTGTGTAGATATCAATATCGGTTGGCGTATAGTTACGGTTCACTACCTGATAAAGCGGATCGCCTTTTTGATCAATATAAAAATTGGGCTGGTAACTGCGGCCCACACCACGGAATAAACCATAGTCAGCATCAAAATTAATTTCCTTACCACTGGTATCAGCATACCGGTAGTTAAGGTTGGCATTGGTATTGGTACGTTTACCCGGAATGGAATTGAATGCCTGTAATGTTTTAATATACGTGCCGGTTGGTTTATAAAATACATTGGTATTACTAACGCTGCTCCAGTCGGAATTGTTAAAGCTTCCGGTAACCAATACACCAATCGTGTGTTTGCTGTTGATGAAATAATCTGCACCCGCTTTCAGGTTCAGGTTTTTATCGTTGTTGCGGTTGGTGCTGTGCTGGTCATAAATAGAATCGAGCTGCTCACGGTACAGGTTCAGACCATTTTCATACATACCCAAACTACCCCCTACATTGCTGAATAGGTTTACTTTTTTATCGCGGTAGTTCAGGTTTACTGATGCATTTCCTTTTGGGGTAATGCCCTGCACCAGGCCTGTGGTAACACTACCATTGGTTCCGAATTTTTTATTCTTTTTTAAACGGATGTTGATGATGCCCGCATTACCACTTGCATCGTATTTGGCACTTGGGTTGCTGATCATTTCAATCGCTTCTACATCATTACTGTTGATGCTTTTCAGATATGCGGCCAGGTCTTTGCTATCCAGTTGTGTAGGTTTACCATCTACATAGATCTTAACGCCGGTTTTACCTTTCATGGTAATGTTATCGTTGTTATCTACCTGTATGCCGGGACTTTTCTGCAATAATTCCATCGCATTGCTACCTGTGGCATTAATACTATTCTCAACGTTAAAAATGGTTTTATCTGCCTTGATCTCGATCATGGGCTTACGCGAGGTAACGGTAACATCCTGTAATTTTTTGGCAGCAAGGGTAAGACCTGTTGTTGGAGCCTGAAAATTTTGTCCGCCCTGTAATTCAAAAGATTGCGAGAATGTTTTCTCAAACCCTATGATAGAATAGCTCAATAAGAATGTTCCGTTTTTTAATGAAACTATTTGGTACTGACCTTTCTCATCGGTAATGTCTGCTTTTACCAGGCTGCTGTCTTTGGCCTGCAATAAAGATACCGTAACTGCCTGCAAGGCTTTACCTGTATGGTCGTTCACGGTTCCGGTTACAGTAGCTTTAGTTTGTGCAAAGCTTTCTGTTGTTGTGATGAGCAGGCTTAGTACTGTCATCAATAAAATACGTCTCATGGTGGTTAATTTTGTGCTTATGTGACGCAAAGGACTCAGAAATGTTACTGCAGAAATGATGTTTTAGGATGAAAGACGATTTCTGACGGATGAATGGCTTTCGCACTCACATGAATATGTGGTGAGTGAATGATATCAAGGATTAATGGTAGGTGGATTGTACTTGATACAATGTCAAAAGCTTTCGAATATTTGACTCTTGAAATAAGGGATGAATTAATTACTCTTATCATGTGTGGTTTATCTGTACTTTACTGATTCAAAGGTTTTAATTACTGACTATGCGTATCTATATTACTGTTTTTATTTTACTAATGGGTTGCCAGCAGAAGTAGGCTGAACAAGATCGGGTACTGTCAGCACCAATTAGTGAACTGGCTAACAATAATGATAGCCTTATACAAGTAAAAGCAAAAGTGTTACATTTTGCTAACCTCTATGTGAATGATATGAACAATAAAATGAATGAAGATTCTATGGAATACTGGAGTGCGGTAGAGAAGGGGATGCTTGAAAGAAAAACTACCAGAGAATATTTGATGGATAGCTTGAACGGTATTCAAAAATAATAGTGGAACTTACCATTTCCTTCTTTGGAAATTTCCATTAATCAGGCTCCTTTAAGACTGAAAATGAAATACAGCAATTTCTGCTCTTGCCCCCAACCTTGCCGGCAACATACTTGTTCCAATCCCTTTTGAAACATACATATTCGGAACCCTATCGTTATACCAACCTTTGATATATTTTCCACTACCCGGAGGTAAAAATGGGATAAAGCCAAAAATGTTAATTTGCCCCCCATGCGTATGCCCGGAGAGAATAAAATCTACGGGAATGTCTTGGGTTAATTTCTCTGCTATATGGTCACTATATTGCGGGCAATGATTTAGAATGATATGGTGATCACTTTTTGTATACGTTTTTATGGATGTTTCAAAGTCAGCGTTTCCTCCGAGATAGTCATCAACACCCGTTATAGCTATGGTCTTATTCCGAATTGAATATTGTATGGTCTGATTAATAAGCAATATGCCATTATTAGCTGCATATACTTTATTCAGTTCTGTTATGTCAACCTTTCCCCAATATTCCCAGTTCCCCAAAATGGCTACTTTTTTTATGTTTTTATCAATTTGTTGCAGAAAGTCGTTGAGAAGCGAAATATTTTCTGCTTTGTCAATAGCATCTCCGGTAATGAGTATCAGGTCGGGTTTTAATTTGTTTAGTTTATTGATGAGTTGCCTTAATTGATAATTTACCGATTGAAGGTGCAGGTCTGAAATTTGAACCAGTTTTATGTTAGGAGAATCTTTTGTTGCATCTCCTATATAAAATTCATTGACTTCAATGAAAAATTTTTCCAGCCAAAACGCATCGAGTAAAATAGCTCCGGTGGTGATAAGAGCTCCTGCTTTTATGAATTTTCGTCTTGATATTGGCATGGGTACAATAGCGGCTTATGCGTAAAGTTATCGACTCATTTGAGTTGGTTCAATTTCAATAATAATTTCTTTTGTTGAAACAATACCGAAATTTTTATAAACCCTCACGTTGTTTTAACCGATGTTAGCGTATCGTTTTTTTTGGTTTGTCAGTAGCATATTCTAAAATATCACCTGGTTGGCAATCTAATACTTTACAAATTGTTTCCAAAGTGCTGAATCGAATAGCTTTTGCTTTTCCTGTTTTTAATATGGAAAGGTTCGATAAAGTCAATCCAACTTTATCAGAAAGTTCATTAAGTGACATTTTTCGTTTAGCCATCACAACATCTAAGTTTACTATAATTGCCATAGCTTACACAGTTAAATCGTTTTCGTTTTGAATATCCACTCCTTTTTTGAAAATAGTCGCAATAATATAGATCACTGCTCCCATTACAATAAATGCTTGACTGTCTGCCCAAAATTCGTGTAAGTTATCGGTAACAAAACCATGATGCATTAAATTTCTAATTGACTCCCTGGCAATATAACTTAACAGCCCAATTGAAAGTGTGAAATAACTAATTTTTGAAATTTGGTTGGCAACAAAATTGCTAAATGGTTTTGATAAATCCATTTTGTGCATTAACATAATAACTATGTAAAACAGGTAAGCTTTTAAGATGGAAATGGTTAGAATAAAGCTATACACATAAAAAAAAGCTAATCTACTTTTTGTATACATGTTACTTAAGTCCAACTTTTGATAAAGATTTTGGACAAATTCAGGTTTATACAAGCTGAAAAAGAAATTTACAAGTAAACCGCCGGATTCAATGCATAAGCCTACAAAAATTAGCCAGGCCACAATATGTAAACCGGTAAAAACGAAGTTGTTTGTTTTTGACATGATTGATATAATTAAGTTTGATATGCCAAAAATAATAAAAATATATTGATAAACAATAAAAATGAGCCTTTATTCAAAATATATTTATTGAAATTAAAAATTAGTGTAATACTTAGTTGATTACGAATGTTTTGTAATTAATAGGATAATCTGAATAAGCAAACTGATACACTATCCTGTAGACCCTGGCACAGCCCCAAAATCTTCAATGTGGTAATAGGTACAAATACCGCGGGTAAAAATCTCAGAAATCGATTATAGGTAGCAAAAAATCTCCTGAAACATTTTACTTCTCCGAAGAGTCTCCCGCGAGAAGAGACTCTTCGGAGAAGTAAAACTGTTGTTGTGCGTTGGTTTTCTGTCTCCTAATATTTAAATATTTTATCTAGCCAGGTAAAAACATTTGTAAAGTCATCTTTTGAAAGTCCCTTTAAGTCATGCCCTTCGCCTTCTTTAACTACAAATGAACATTCTAAGCCCATAGATTTAAATTTTTCAATAAATGGTTGGGATGATTTAATTGAAACCCAGTTGTCTTTTCCTCCAAAAATAAGATACACTGGAGGTGCATCTTTTGTGATAATTTGTAATGGAGACATTAGAGAATCAATACTTCTTCTTTCAGCATTATTTTCAATAGGTATATAAACATTAGTAGAAGTATCAATTTTTGTATAATTAAATGCACCACCTAAATCAGTTTTTTTAGTTGAAGTTCCTGCATCCAGTTTTAAAAAATTTGTAGGCGAGCATAATGCAATTATTGCCTGCACTTTTGATGAAATTTTTGAAATAGAATCTTTTGATTGTGGGTCTTTAATATCATTTGTTAAGCCTGCAAGTAAAGCAAGATTTCCACCGGATGAGTGCCCTGTAATGGAAATATAATTGGCGTCGATATTATAAGTTGAAGCATTGTATCTGACATATTGAATGGCACGTTGAATATCCTTCAACATACTGGGGATAGCATATCGGGGTGATGCACTATGTATTGTGAGAAAAACAGTGTATCCCTCATTAAGATATGGGAATGCCCATTTTAGATAATTAGGTTGCTGTGGAAAACTGTAAGAAAGCGATATCCAATTGTACGAAGACTTAAAGCCACCACTGATAAGGCTAATAATTGCTTTGCCATTTGTTTTCTCCGGCTTTAACATAACCATCGTTAAAGCCATACCATCTTTTCGACTATATATTACTTCTTGTTGCTTGTAAGGCACAACTTCTTGGGCAAAAAGATTAATAGAGATTAAAAAAACTAAACTTGATACTACTCCTTTCATAAATTGATCAAACTTTGGTGAGCTTAAATAACGCACAACACTTAAATATACGCAATCGTAAATAATTTCAATAGCATAAAGCCGCCCAAATCTATTGGCTTTGCACAATTCATTGGGGATGGTGTTGAAAATCAATGTTGGAGTTCTTACTAATTATTTTCACAGTACCATCATTCTCTTAAATAGCTAAAGAGATGCTTCAAACTTTTCTTTTATAAAAGAAATCCATTACTTCTCCGAAGAGTCTCTCGTTAGAGGACTCTTCGCTTAGTATTACTAAACATACATACTAAGCGAAAACACCTTCAAACCCGTAAGTAAAAATCCTAAGTACAAACCGTATCACTAAGCATTGAGCTGTTTGGTAAGTTTACATACATAAACCCACCTATGAGTATTGGACGAAAAATAGCCGAACCAAACGGAATCTTTTTTATCACATTCACCTGTGCCCGATGGATGCCCCTGTTTCAAATAACAGATGGATATGCAGCAGTGTATACATGGTTTGATTACCTGAAAGAAAAATGGCATTATATAGCTGGCTATGTAATTATGCCATCACATGTACATGCGTTGATTGCTTTTAGTAGTGGTCACAGTTCTATCAATACCATCATCGCTAACGGTAAACGGTTTATGGCATATGAGCTGGTGAAGAGACTGAAAGCACAAGGCAAAACAGATGTACTGGAACGACTAGCATCATGGGTGAATACTACTGAGCGGTATAAAAACAAACAACACGAAGTATTTGAACCTTCATTTGACAGAAAAGAATGCAGAACGCTCCGATTTACCAAACAGAAGACTGATTATATTCACCAGAACCCTTGTAAAGCAGGTTTAGCACACCTGCCGGAAGTATACCTGCATAGCTCTGCACGGTACTATTATACAGGAGAACAGGGGGTTTATCCAGTGATTACTTATATGGAACTGCAGGATATTGATTTGACTTGAGCTTTTTATAATGAAATGGGGAAGGGTGGGTGCTATGTGCTACTAAGCGAAGAGTCCCCTCGCGGGAGACTCTTCGGAGAAGGAATATAATTCTGATCTTAAGTTCTTTTAGATGCACTCATTTCTAACTTTGATATTATGTGCCTGTAACTTATCCTTTAACACTAACCAATTTTTGTTTCTAAGTGTTCCTGCTGGATAAAGTTTATTTCTAAAGTCTTTTGTAATTATTCGCAAACAATTGGGCATTTTTCCTTGAGTCTCAAATATAATTTCTTCTATATCGGCAATATTGTATGCTTTTTTCTTCCAAAAAAAATTATGGTTACGAATTAAAAAATAGTTGTCTGACATTTGGAAGTAATGCATTTGATAAGAAAATATAATAAACCAAAATAGAGAAAAGCTAGAAACAAATAGTACATCTCCAATGTCAACGGGTCTTTTACTATTTATAAACATATAGAAAATATAGCCAATTAATCCCCAAAGTGCAATCCCTCTTAAAGACGTAAGTTGATTACCCTTGAAAGTGTCATAAAAATCACTAGCAGCAGTATCCTTATCAATTTGCGAAATGTTACTTTCGATGAATTCTTTCTTATCAATTACAACCTGCTTCAGGAAAGATTTTATTTCCCATGCGTTTGAGTACATATCGTCATATATATATTTTGTTTCACCATTTTTGAATTGTAAGGTTGCAGCTTCCGTAGGGAAATTAATTGCATATCTAAATGGTTTTTTGCCTGTTAATTCAATTTTTTCAATGTCGGCTATTGAAAAACGTTGCTTATTGAAATTAATAAAGTCTTTGCTTAGCGAAATCGTTGGGACGTTATTTATGTAAGCATACAAACTGTAGCCTGCAAAAGCAAAACAGGCAATACTAAATATTGGTAATAGTTTTTCTTTAGCATTTAATTGCCCTTTGTCTATTTTTTTGTTGTAAGTAAAAAGAAAGGCTGTGGCCACAGTAATGAAAAGCAAAATCACTAAACTAATAGAGAGGTAAAATTTTAGTATATGTCTTTTGGAAACGATGGATATCATGAAATTATAGCTAATGTTTAGGGATTGAAGTGGTTGTGTAATTAACTCACCTCTTGCCATGGCTAACCGTTGCTCAATAAATATACAAAAAGTTAGGAATCTGTTCTGCTGCCGATTAGAAATCCGTAGCGCTGAAACTATTACAGCGATATTTTTTCTTCTCCGAAGAGTCTCCCGCGAGGGGACTCTTCGCTTAGTATTTGAAAACAAATATGTTAAACTAAAACACCTTCAAAGCAGTAGTCAAAAATCCTGTTCTTAAAACCTTAAACATTGGGATGATTAATAAATTTCTTTTCTAAGAATAAACGAGAATGTGGTGCTAAAGCCACGATTACATATGCGGTGTATACCTGATAATAGTCTACCCTAGAGTGCTAATAAGATATGTGTATGGATGTGTGCTATGTGCTACTAAGCGAAGAGTCCCCCTATCGGGAGACTCTTCGGAGAAGGCCACCATTTGCAGGCATAAAAAAATCCCCTGAAACATTTCAGAGGATTTTTTTATAAAATCAGATTCACTTACAAAGTCTTCAACACATCATTCATACTTCTCACTGCTTCGGCACTTTTGTTAAAGGCTGCCTGCTCGTCGGCATTCAGTTTGAAATCCAGGATTTTTTCCCAACCATTACGGCCTATTACTACGGGTACACCCAGGCAAATATCTTTCTGTCCGTATTCGCCATCGAGGCTTACGCAGCAGGTAAATAATTTTTTCTCATCACGAACAATAGCTTCAACCAGAGCAGCTCCGGCAGCACCGGGTGCATACCAGGCAGATGTACCTAATAATTTGGTAAGGGTTGCACCACCTACCATGGTATCAGCTACAATTTGTTTCTGCTGCTCTTCGCTTAAGAAATTGGTTACGGGAACACTGTTCCAGGTTGCCATGCGTATCAACGGTATCATGGTAGTATCGCCATGGCCGCCTACTACAACGGCATTCAAATCAGCCGGGCTGCAACCGAGGTGCTGGCTCAACTGGTATTTAAAGCGGGCACTATCTAACGTACCACCCATACCAATAATGCGGTTCTTAGGTAAACCGGTTGATTGCAAGGCCAGGTAAGTCATGGTATCCATCGGATTGCTGATCACGATGATGATGGCATCGGGGGAATATTTTAAAATATTTTCTGTAACGCCTTTTACAATACCTGCATTGGTGCCAATCAGTTCTTCACGGGTCATACCGGGTTTGCGTGGTAAACCGGAAGTGATCACCACTACATCCGACTTAGCAGTTTTGGTGTAATCATTCGTGCTACCGGAAATGCGTGTATCAAAACCCAATAAAGCAGCGGTCTGCATCAGGTCTTGTGCTTTACCTTCTGCAAAACCTTCTTTAATATCCAAAATCACCAATTCATCTGCCAGTTGTGCACGGGCAATATTATCGGCACAGGTAGCACCTACGGCACCGGCACCTACAACAGTTACTTTCATAAAAGACTATTTAGAATGAGGAATTTTTTACGGGGCAAAGGTAGGGTTTGCAGTAATGGAAAAGGGGTAAAAATGCATTAATTCCTGTTTACGAAAGCAATCAGTTCGGTTACCTCGGGCACGGGCGCAGTTTCGGGGTCCCATACCTTCTCAATCTGGCCTTTTTTATTGTATGCGGCTATAAAGGGTGTGAACTTTACGCGATAAAAGGAGGGGATAAAATATTTAGGATCGCGCCCAATACGTACGTTCTCGAATTTATCCAGCCCATAGTAGGAGGCAAATCCAGAAATATCTTCCAGTGGTTTATAAGCTGCGAATACAAAAAAAGTATTTTTCAGGCTATCCATGGCACGCACAATTTCTTTGGCTTCATGCTGGCAATGACCGCAATCGGGCGAGAAATAGATGATCAGTGTATGCGCATATTTTTCAGGAATCTGTTCGCGCGTAAACCAGCTGCTGTCGGGCAATAAAAGGGTGAAAGCCGGAATAGAGGCGTCTTTCAGGTATGGCGCTTTGTCGTCCGCTTTGTCTTGTGCAAAACCGGAAAGCAACAAAAAAAAACATAGTATGGATAGTATTCCTTTTTTCATAGGGTATGCTAATTTGTTCAGGAAGGGTGGGTACCATTTGCTTCCATCATCCGCATCTGTTTGGCATCCTGCAAAAATTCTGATGCAAAAATGAAATTATTCAACAATTCATCCTTACTGAAAATAATGTCTTTATTAGAACCTTCCCATTGTTTACGCCCCTGGTGCAGGTATACAATATGATCACCAATTTCCATCACACTATTCATATCATGTGTTACCACAATGGTAGTGATGTTAAATTCTGTAGTGATCTCTTTAATGAGTTTATCAATCACCATAGATGTTTGCGGGTCGAGGCCCGAATTGGGTTCATCGCAAAACAGGTATTTGGGATTGAGTACAATGGCGCGGGCAATGCCTACTCTTTTTTTCATGCCACCACTGATCTCTGATGGAAAACGTTTGTTGGCATCTACCAGGTTTACGCGGGCCAGTACTTCGTTGGCACGTTTCTTTTTTTCGGCCTGCGACCATTTGGTAAACATATCCAGCGGAAACAATACATTCTGTTCCACCGTCATCGAATCAAATAAAGCAGTTCCCTGAAACAACATGCCAATTTGCTGGCGAAGCATTTTGCGTTGCTCATTCTCCATCGCCATCATATTCTCACCACTATACAGTATTTCTCCCTGATTGGGTTCAAACAACCCTACCATGCATTTGGTCAATACCGTTTTGCCACTGCCACTGGTGCCAATGATCAGGTTGCATTTACCGGCTTCCATTACCGCACTGATATCTTCCAATATCACCCGTTCACCAAACTGCTTTGTTATGTTTTTGATCTCAATCATTCCTATGCAATATACCTTAGTTTAACACTTCGTTGTTCTATGCCGCTCTTAATAGCTTCACAAAACGGTTATCTGGTTACGTAACAGGTCTTCAAACACATCCCGCCTGCTAATCAGGTGTGCTTTACCATTCATAACCAAAACCTGTGCCGGTTTATAACGAGCGTTATAATTACTGCCCATTTCAAAGCCATAAGCGCCGGCATTGTAAAATACCAGTAGATCGCCTTCTCTGATCTCGCTAATGGGCCTGTCTGTGGCAAAAGTATCTGTTTCACAAATATTGCCTACCACCGTATATGGTTGTTTGGAGGCATCCGGGTTGGTGATATTTTCAATTCGATGATACGATTCATAAAACATGGGCCTGATCAGGTGATTAAAGCCACTATTAACCCCTGCAAAAACCGTGCTCCCAGATTGCTTCATCACATTAACTTCCGTAATAAAATAGCCACACTCGCTTACCATGAATTTACCGGGCTCGAACCAGACTTCAAATTCGCGGCCATAAGTTTGTTGCATTTTGGCCAGCACTTCGGCTACTTTTTGTCCGAGCAAAGGAACATCAGTACCCGTTTCATTTTCTTTATAAGGCACTTTGAAACCACCCCCCAGATCCAGAAAACTGACTTCGGGAAAATGCGCCACGAGATCAAAGAATATATCGGCCACTTTCATAAACACATCCACATCTTTAATCTCGCTTCCGGTGTGTACATGCAATCCGTTAATGAAAATATGATTGGCTTTTACCACTTCCAGCAGCTGGTCTATTTGTTCTATTGGGATACCGAATTTACTTTTCTCGTGTCCTGTAGAAATTTTCAGGTTGCCACCCGCCATAATATTCGGACGAAGCCGTATACCTACAGGATACGAATGACCATATTTTTTTCCGAATTTTTCCAGGTTGGAGATGCTGTCTATATTCACATTCACGCCCAGTGAAACCGCTTCTTCAATTTCGCTAAAAGCAATGCCATTGCTGGTATATAAGATCTTTTCTTTAGCTACCCCTGCATGCAAAGCCAGTTTTACTTCATTGATAGAACTGCAGTCAATATCACAACCCAGTGAATGAATATGTTTGAGAATATTGATATTGGTTAATGCCTTACTGGCATAAAAAAAACGGGTGTTGCAGTTCGCAAAAGCAGTTTGCAGTTGTTGAAATTGTTCTGTAATTTTTTCGGCATGATACACATACACAGGTGTACCGTATTCGTTTGCGATGCTGATGAGTTGTTCGTGGGAGAGGGATTGGGACATGTTGCGAAGATAATCTTCTTGGGAATTTGAAAATTTGGGAATTTGAAAATTTGAAAAGGGGAATTTACGTTCGAAGAGGCCTATTCATCTATGGCCTTTCATTTTCAAATTTTCAAATCGTCAAATTTTCAAATTACTCCGGCGTTTCTTCTTTTTGCTCAGTTGCCTCGCCTTCTTCCTCATCATTAATAATGAGTTCACCATCTTCATTCACAATTACTTCAGAAACTTCGGCTTCTTCTGTTGGTTCGGCTACGGTATCGGCAACGTTTTGATCGGTAAAATCTTCGGGGTTGATGATAGTGCCTTCTACAATCTGTTCGGCCAGTACTTCTCTGATCTTTGGCAGATCGGCAGGAGAGTTGATGCCGAAATAATCCATGAAATTCTTGGAAGTGGCATATACCAATGGTTTGCCTGGCATATTTTCATTACGTCCGCTAATCAATACCAGTTCCTTCTCTAATAATTTCTGGATGCTATAATCACTGTTTACTCCACGAATGGCTTCAATTTCTCCTTTGGTAATGGGCTGTTTATAGGCAATGATGGCGAGTGTTTCAAGGGCTGCATTAGACAAACGCTTTAAAAACTTATCGCCATTCAGTTGGGCAATGGTATTGTGAAAAGAAGCTTTGGTTAAAAACTGCCAGCCGCCACCACTTTGTTTTACTTCGAACGGATAAAATTCAGAATCGTATTTCTCGCGAATTCCTTCCAGTGCACTCTCTACCTGATCCAGCATGATGCGCTCTTCCAGAAAACCAAACGTATTATTGATCAGCTCAACAATATCCAACGACGACAACGGTTTCTCGCTGGCGAAAATAAGCACCTCTATGTGTGGTATGATTTGGCTGATTTCCATTGAACTAATTAAAAATTAAAAATTAAGAATTAAAAATTATAACTGGGCAATCAATAATAGTGTGCTTCCGACCAATTATTAATTGTTAATTATTAATTGTTAATTCAAGGCTTTAGCCTTGCAATGCTGCTGCACCACTTACAATCTCGGTTAACTCGGTGGTAATGGCTGCCTGGCGTGCGCGGTTGTAACTGATCTTAAGTGATTTCAGTAATTCGTTGGCATTTTCACTGGCTTTGTCCATAGCTGTCATACGGGCACCGTGTTCGCTGGCGTTACCATCCAATACGGCTTTGTATAATTGGGTGTTCAGGATTTTAGGCATCAGTTCAGCAATCAGTTCTTCTTTGGCCGGTTCGAAAATAAAATCAGATTTTTTACCACCTGCTTTTTTCGGAACTTTTGGAATAGGGAGAAACTGCTCGGCCGCAAAACGCTGTGTAGCGGCATTCTTAAACTCGCTGTATACAATTTCTACTGCATCAAACTCTTTGTTTTCAAATGCTTTCATAGCAGCCTGTGCGGCAGCCTGTACATTTTCGAAACTAAGGTTCAGGTAGATATCTTTAAAGGTAGCGTCTGTTTTGAAGCCAGATTTGGTCAATGCTTCAAATCCTTTTTTACCAATATTCCATACGGTAATGTTTCCTTTCTGGAATTGGGCTGCATATTTTTCAGCAATGGTACTCTTGGCCAGTTTTACAATATTGGCATTGTATCCACCGCACAAACCTCTGTCGCTGGTAATAACAATGAACAGTACTTTTTCAATAGGTCTTTCTTCGGCCAGTTTCAGGTTCATACCACCTTCAATACTGCTTACAATATTGCTTAGCATTTCCTGCAGTTTCTGCGCATAAGGCCTCATCTGCGTGATGGCGTCTTGTGCACGGCGCAATTTGGCTGCGCTCACCATCTTCATTGCTTTGGTAATCTGCTGGGTGCTCTGCACACTTTTGATCCGGTTACGTACCTCTTTTAACTGTCCTGCCATATGTATTGAGTTTCAAGATTGAAAGTTTCAGGAATCCGGTGCCGCCCTGCGGTCTGCCTTTAGATGCCCTGTAACTTTATTTTGGCTGCAAAAGTAGCAGAATCGCCCTGAAATTCCATTGGTTTGTGCAAAAAAAGGGAGGAAATCAACAGATTGAACATTGAATGCTAAACTAAAACTTGCTTCCCTTCGACATTCAAAATTCAGCATTCAATATTCATCATTCAAAACCGATACGCCAATCCCACCCCATTTGCCGTTGGCCCCCATTGCCAATTGGCCCTGTTTTGCTCCAGTAATTTGCCATTACGGCGGTGTTGGGCATATTGAATGATATCAAAAATCAATAAAAAACCACCCTGAATCAGCAGGCTGCTGCCATAACCGGAGGGTTGGTCGCGGTTCAGGCGGTTTCCGCGTTCTTTCAGGTATAAGCCCGTCATAATATAGGCTGCATCCAATCCGGTATTCAGTAAAAGCAATTTTTCAACCTGATTTTGCTCACGCAGGTTTCTTTCCGGGGTATGTATACCTGCCAGTTGTTTTTTGGCGGCCCAAAGCCCAAGGCCGGCAATAGCCAGGTTTACCGTATTCCAATATACATTCATCTGGTGCAAATAATGGTCGCTGCCGGTAGCGTTACCCGCGGAAATGCTTCCCTGTATGATATTGGCACCCGCCCAGGCACCTAACACCCACATATTATTATAATTGAGGTTAGCCCTGGCTATGGCAAGGGAATCGTGAAAGCTTTGTTGTGCACGTACTGTCAGGCTTAGAAACAATGCCAACACCATCGCTGTTTTTCTCATTATGCGGAAAATTATTCGTTAACTAATTGATAAAGATGTGCCCATTCTGAATTGCCTGTCTCACTGAATGCAAATTCTTTACCTTTGGCGGCTCTTAATCAGGGTGCCAAATTGGCTCAAAAATGTTTTTCGCATCCTTTTTGACTGTTAAACTTTTTTATAATACACCAGACCAAGCTATATGTTGAAATTTATTTCCAAATTATTCGGTGGCAGCAAAAGTGAAAAGGATGTGCAGCAGATCATGCCCATCATTCAAAAGACCAATCAGTTTTTTGCGCAATACCAGTCGTTAACCAATGATGAACTCAGGAATAAAACAGTTGAATTCCGCCAGCGTATCAAAGAGCATCTGGCTGAAATAGATGCAGTGATTGAAGAGCGCAAGCAGGCTGCCGAAACCCTATCCGATGTAGATATCCATGGCCGCGATGCCATTTATCAGGAAGTGGATAAACTGAAAAAAGACAGGGATAAAAAAATTGAAGAGATTTTAGCTACTATCCAGCCCGAAGCATTTGCTGTGGTAAAAGAAACGGCCCGCCGCTTTAAAGAAAATACGGAGATTGCCGCAACGGCCACACAATTAGATCGCGACCTGAGTGTGAAGAAAGAGTATATCAAAATCTCCGGTGATCAATCCATTTTTAACAATACCTGGACTGCCGCCGGTGGTGATGTAACCTGGAACATGGTACATTATGATGTGCAGCTGATCGGTGGTAGCGTATTGCATTCCGGAAAAATTGCGGAGATGGCAACCGGTGAGGGTAAAACATTGGTATCTACCTTACCTGCTTACCTGAATGCATTGGCTGGTGAAGGCGTGCACATTGTAACTGTAAATGATTATTTGGCAAGAAGAGATAGTGAATGGAACGGAACCATTTTTGAATGGCTGGGTCTGCGCGTAGATTGTATTGATAAACACGAGCCCAACAGCGAAGCAAGGCGCAACGCTTATATGGCCGATATTACGTATGGTACCAATAACGAATTTGGTTTTGATTACCTGCGTGATAACATGGTACACACACCGGAAGAAATGGTACAACGCAAACACCATTTTGCCATGGTGGATGAGGTGGATTCTGTATTGATTGATGATGCGAGAACACCTTTGATCATTTCTGGTCCTATTGGCCATGTAACCGGAGAGCAGCAATTTTTTGAACTGAAACCAAGGATTGAAAAACTGGTGGATGCACAGAAAAGAGCTACCAACCAGTTTCTGAATGAAGCCAAGAAAAAAATTGCCGAAGGCAATGATGACCCGAAAGATGGTGGTCTGGCTCTGTTCCGCGCTCACCGTGGTTTGCCTAAGAACAATGCACTCATTAAATTTTTGAGTGAGCCCGGCATGCGTGTAAAACTGCAGAAGGCAGAAAACTATTATCTCGCCGATCAATCGCGCGAAATGCCTAAGGCTGATGAAGAACTGTATTTCTACATTGATGAAAAAAATAATTCAGTTGATTTAACAGATAAAGGTTTGCAACTGATTACCCGTTCCGGAGAAGACCCTAATTTCTTTGTATTACCTGATATCAGTTTATCCTTAGCAAGTACCGATAGCGATCTCAATTTATCTGCGGAAGAAAAATTGCACAGGAAAGAATCCATCATCAATGAATATTCTGTAAAAGCAGACCGCATACACACTGTTCAGCAATTGCTGAAAGCGTATACCATGTTTGATAAAGATGTGGAGTATGTGGTGATGGATGGTGGTGTAAAAATTGTAGATGAACAAACCGGCCGTATACTCGATGGCCGCCGTTATTCTGATGGGTTACACCAGGCCATTGAAGCAAAAGAAAATGTAAAGATTGAAGCAGCTACACAAACCTATGCAACGGTTACGCTGCAGAACTATTTCCGTATGTACCACAAGTTAGCGGGTATGACGGGTACTGCAGAAACAGAAGCATCGGAGTTGTGGGACATTTATAAATTAGATGTTGTTACCATCCCTACCAATGTACAGGCCATTCGTAAAGATGACCAGGATCTGGTATTTAAAACCAAGCGCGAAAAATTTGGTGCGGTTATAGATGAGATAGAAAAATTAGTAGCGGCTGGTCGCCCAGTACTCGTAGGTACCACCTCTGTAGAAGTGAGTGAATTGCTGAGCCGCATGTTGCGCCAGAAACAAATTCAGCATAATGTATTAAACGCCAAACAGCACGCACGTGAGGCACAGATTGTTGCCGAAGCAGGTTTTGCAGGTGCCGTTACCATTGCCACCAATATGGCGGGTCGTGGTACGGATATCAAGTTAGGGCCAGGTGTAAAAGAAGCAGGTGGTTTGGCTATATTGGGTACCGAGCGTCATGAATCGCGCCGCGTAGACAGACAGTTACGAGGCCGTGCCGGTCGCCAGGGAGATCCAGGTTCATCGCTGTTTTTTGTATCACTGGAAGATGATCTGATGCGTATGTTTGGTAGTGAGCGTATTGCTAAAGTGATGGACTTTGCCGGTTACAAAGAGGGCGAAGTGATACAGCACAGCATGATCACCAAATCCATCGAAAGGGCGCAGAAAAAAGTAGAAGAAAACAACTTCGGAATCCGTAAGCGTTTGCTAGAGTATGATGATGTGATGAATAAACAGCGTACGGTTATTTACAGCAAACGTAACCATGCTTTGTTTGGAGAAAGGCTTGCATTGGATCTGGATAATGCCTTGTATTCTGTAGCAGAAGGAGTAGTCAATGCATTCAAAGAACAAAACGATCACGAAGGTTTCCGGTTGGCAGCCATTGTAAATTTTGGAATTGATACGGCTATTACTGCGGAAGAACTGACTAAATTATCTGAAGTAGCACTGTCAGAAAAATTATACAGCGAAGCAGCCACCAATTATGAAAGAAGAAAACAGGAATTGATGGTA
Organism: Chitinophaga pinensis; assembly: GCA_943372845.1. Lineage (GTDB taxonomy): Bacteria > Bacteroidota > Bacteroidia > Chitinophagales > Chitinophagaceae > Sediminibacterium > Sediminibacterium pinensis_K. The sequence continues at coordinate 88,930 of CALSAD010000006.1, forward strand.
CAGTCTATCCCCGTTTTCAAAAATATCCGCCAGCAACAGGGCTCGCATATTGAAAATGTAATTGTGCCTTTTACAGATGGAAGAAGGGGCATGCAGGCACTTGCTAATCTCAATAAAACATTAGACAGCAAAGGCGCGGAGTTGGTAAACTCACTCGAAAGAAGTGTAACCCTGGGTTTTATTGATGATGCATGGAAAGAGCATTTACGTTCTATGGATGATCTGAAGCAAAGTGTGCAAACCGCTACTTACGAACAGAAAGATCCGTTGGTGATTTATAAAATGGAAGCGTTTGAACTGTTTCGTAAAATGGATTCTGAAGTGAATAAAGATATCGTCCAGTTCTTATGTCATGCAAGTATTCCATTGAATGATGGCGATGAATTGAAAGAAGGCCGGCAGCAGAAAACAGATATGAGCCGATTAAGCGCCAACAAAGATGATATAGATGCACCACCAACAGAAAATGATTACTACGATCCAACGCCGGTAAAACAGCAACCAGTTGTTGTAGGCCCGAAGATTGGACGCAATGATCCTTGTCCTTGTGGAAGCGGGAAGAAATTTAAATCTTGTCACGGAAAGGATGCGTAAGCACTTAACATCATACATTCAGATACCTGCTAAACAGCAGGTATTTTTTTGCCACTGATTCATTGATTTGCTCAGTAAAAATCTGTGTTCATCTGTGTAATCTGTGACAATAGATAGTTTTGAGTAAAACCTTGCGTAACTTTATGCGACCTTGTGGCTTTGCGGTAAAACGCGTAACCGCAAAGCCGCAAGGGCGCAAAGAATCGCTATGAAAAAATCTTTAAAAATGAATATTGCAAAATATATAGATCATACCGTTTTAAAGCCAACAACATTGGTAACTGATATCGAAAAACTCTGCTCCGAAGCAAAACAATACGGCTTCGCCGCAGTATGCGTTCCACCCAATTTTGTGAAGAAGGCAAAAGCTTTAACAGAGGGAAGTAGTGTGAAAGTGGCAACGGTGATCGGTTTTCCGTTTGGTTATTCCGCTGTAGAATCCAAGATTGCAGAAATTTTATTGGCCATTGTAGATGGTGCCGATGAACTGGATATGGTGATCAATATTTCGGCTATTAAGAATAATGACTGGTTATATCTGGCAGATGAGATCAATCACATCATGCCTATTATCCGCAGTAAAAATAAAGTGATCAAGATCATTATCGAAAGTGGGATCTTAACCGATGATGAGATCATAAAATGTTGTGAGATCTATGGTATAGCAGGGATTGATTATTTAAAAACTTCCACCGGGTATGCAGAAAAAGGAGCTACGGTAGAAGCGGTAAAATTATTCCGTTTGCATCTTCCGGCTGGTATTCAGATCAAAGCATCCGGCGGTATTCGCGATTATGCTTTTGCTAAAGAATTAATTGATGCAGGTGCTACCCGTTTGGGTTGCAGTGCCGGTGTGGCCATTGTACAAGGCGCGCCAGTGGAGGAGTCGGGCTATTGAATATCGAATATCGAATTTTGAATGTCGAAGTATTAGGAAAAGCCCAAGAAAATATTTCCCCACCTCGCGCAGCGAGGAGGGGTGCCCAATCCCGGCTAAGCCGGGAGATGGGCGGGGTGGAGAAGAAGCACCTAACCCGCCGTTCATTCAATATTTTGTAACTTAACAGAAATAATAAACAGTGCCTTTAAGAATCATCATACCATGTATCGTTCTCCTTCTTTGCACCAACCTGCATGCCACAGATACCATTCTGGTAAAAAAAGATGCACGCTTAGATCTGTTAAGCGCCAAACAATTACAGGCCAACCAGCGCAGTGCTATGATGACGCCGAATGGCCTATACAAAGGTTTCCGCATACAGGTGATCAGTACCTCACGGCGCGATGATGCTTTTTCAAAGAAAACGGAATTGCTTACCCGTTTCCCTGAGCAGAAAGTATATGTAATCTTTCAGGCACCCAGCTTTAAAGTACGGATTGGTAATTTTTTAAAGAAGGAAGATGCCGAAAAATTCAAGGTGCAATTAAATAGAATATATCCGCAGGGAGTATACATTGTTGAGGATGGAATTGAGTATACACCCAAAGAAGAAGAGGAGAACATTAACCAATAAAAAATCATGTTACAACAGAAAATAAAAGAGCTGGCAAAATTGTATGCAGAAGAGTTCATTGCCGTGCGGCATCACCTGCATGCGCATCCGGAATTAAGTTACCAGGAGTTCGAAACCAGCCAATTTGTGCAGCAGAAATTAACTTCTTTTGGAATAGCTTTTGAAGTAAAGGCAACCACCGGTGTAGTAGGTATCATCAAAGGAAAAAATCCGGATAGCCGTGTCATTGCTTTGCGGGCCGATATGGATGCATTGCCTATTCAGGAAGAAAATGATGTGGAGTACAAATCACAAAACCCGGGTATCATGCATGCTTGCGGTCACGATGTACACACCACTATTTTATTGGGCGCTACCAAAATTCTGAACGAATTAAAAGCGGATTGGGAAGGAACCATTAAATTATTTTTTCAGCCAGGTGAAGAAAGAAATCCAGGTGGTGCCAGTTATATGATCAAAGAAGGGGCACTGGAAAACCCAAAACCACAGGGTATTTATGGGTTGCATGTACATCCCGGTCTTGATTTAGGTAAACTAAGCTTCCGTAAAGGAAGGGTGATGGCCAGTGCTGATGAAATTTATATCACCATCAAAGGAAAAGGCGGCCATGCAGCAGCACCGCACCTGACCGTAGATACTATTTTAGTGGCGGCCCAACTCATCAACAGTTTGCAACAGGTGATCTCCAGAAATAACAATCCCCTTTCGCCATCGGTGTTATCTATTTGTTCAATTCAGGGTGGACATACCACCAATGTAATACCCAGTGAAGTAAAATTGATGGGTACATTCCGGGCCATGGATGAAGCATGGCGAACCAAAGCACACGAGCTCATCCGTAACCATGCAAAAGGTATTGCAGAAGCTACTGGCGCAGAGATTGAGCTGCATATTGATATTGGCTATCCTACCGTAGATAATGATCCTGTACTAACCGAAAAAGGTTGGCAACTGGCAAATGATTACATGGGTAAAGAGCATGTACAGGAAACCGAAATGCGAATGGGAGCAGAAGATTTTGGATATTATACCCAGGTAATACCCGGCTGTTTTTACCGTCTCGGTGTTCGCAATACTGAAATGGGAATCATTCATAATGTGCATACACCATTATTTAATATTGATGAAAGGGCTATTGAAACAGGAATGGGTATGATGGCATGGTTAGGGGCAGCAACTCAATTATAAAATAGTACAACCGCGCCTTTGCGTGGATATTTTCTCGCAAAGGCGCAAAGGCGCAGTTTTTTGACTCGCAAATTCCTGTCACTATAAATCAAGTAATTGCCTTTCTCCTTTCATTTCAATAAATTGTACTTTCGCAGTTCCCCGGTTTACCCTGTTGCATAACGAACAAGGCGCTGAAGGGAGTGACACAACCGGAGTCGACCACGGTTCTGTTGCCGGTAACCTAAAAAAACATTATGGCCAAACATACAGATCTTAGAAAGGAGCAGGCGTTGGAATACCACTCCAGCGGCCGCCCCGGTAAAATTGAAGTAGTTCCTACCAAAGAAGCCAAAACGCAACGCGACCTTTCACTGGCATACAGTCCGGGTGTGGCTGAACCCTGTAAAGAAATTGCCGCTAACCCCGAAGATGTTTACAAATACACCGCAAAAGGAAACCTGGTAGCGGTTATTAGCAATGGTACAGCTGTATTGGGATTGGGTGATATTGGCCCCGAAGCCAGCAAACCGGTAATGGAAGGGAAGGGCGTACTGTTCAAAATATTTGCCGACATAGATGTGTTTGATATTGAGATCAACGAAAAAGATCCAGAGAAATTTGTACAGATCGTTAAATCACTCGAGCCTACGTTTGGGGGTATTAACTTGGAAGATATAAAAGCACCGGAATGTTTTTACATAGAGCAGGAGCTGAAAAAACAGATGAATATTCCGGTGATGCATGATGACCAGCATGGAACCGCCATCATCAGCAGTGCGGCTTTGTTGAATGCACTGGAATTACAGAAGAAAAAAATTGAGAAAGTAAAGTTTGTGATCAATGGTGCCGGTGCGGCAGCCATGGCCTGCATACAGTTGTATGTGGCACTGGGTGCTAAATACGAGAACTTTATTTTGTTTGATAAGGATGGTGTTTTGCACGAAGGCCGAATAGACCTTGGCCCTATCAGAACCAAATTTGCTGTTAAGAAAAGCGACTGGACACTACTGAAAGCCATGAAAGATGCGGATGTATTTTTGGGCTTGAGTGTAGGCAATGTGGTTACCAAAGAGATGGTGAAAGTGATGGCTAAAAATCCCATCGTATTTGCCATGGCTAATCCCGATCCTGAAATTACCTATGAAGAGGCAACAGAGGTGCGGAAAGACATCATCATGGCAACGGGACGAACAGATTATCCCAACCAGGTTAATAATGTACTGGGCTTTCCCTATATTTTCCGTGGGGCATTGGATGTGCGTGCCAAACAGATCAACGAAGCCATGAAACTGGCAGCGGTAAGGGCATTGGCCGATCTTGCCAAATCGCCGGTACCGGATATTGTGAACATGGCTTACAACCAGCACAGTATGGCGTTTGGTCCTGAGTACATAATTCCCAAACCACTCGATCCCAGGTTATTGGCTACCGTAGCACCCGCAGTGGCAAGAGCGGCTGTGGAAAGTGGCGTAGCACAAAAGGCTATTACCAATTGGGAAGCCTACACACTGGAATTGAACAAACGTTTGGGACTGGATAACCAGTTGATCCGTGTGATAGGTAACAAAGCGCGAAGGGATCCGAAACGGTTGGTGTTTGCAGAAGCCGATAACCAGAAGATCTTAAAAGCGGCCAGTATTATTTACGATGATGGTATTGCATATCCTATTTTATTAGGCGATCCGGGAAAGATCAACCGCATTGCAGAAGAAAACAATATTGATCTTACTGATATTCCCATCATTGATCCAAGAAGTGATGAGATGGAATCGAAGCGTGATTTTTACAGTGAATTGTTTTTCAAGAAAAGACATCGCAGGGGTATTAATAAATATGAGAGCCTGAAGATCATGAAAGACCGCAACCATTTTGGTTGTATGATGGTAGAAACCGGCGATGCTGATGCCATGCTTTCTGGCTTAACCAAAAATTATGCAGAAGCCATTCGCCCCGCACTGCAGATCATTGGAACAGAAGAAGGCGTGAAGAAAATAGCCGGCATGTATTTATTGCTTACCAAGAAAGGGCCTTTGTTTCTGGCCGATACAACGGTAAACTTTAATCCCACGGCAGAAGAACTGGCTGATATTACCATGATGGTGGCCAAAGAAGTACGCAACTTTAATTTAACGCCCCGTATTGCTATGCTCAGTTACAGCAATTTTGGCAGCAGCGATTCTCCGGAAGCAAAACTGGTAGCAGAAGCCACCCGTATTCTGAAACAGAGAAACCCTTCTTTAATTGTAGATGGAGAAATGCAGGGTAGTCTGGCCTTCAATAAAGAAATATTACGTGATAACTATCCCTTCAGTGAGCTGGTGGATGAAGATGTGAACGTATTAATGTTCCCTAATTTAACCTCGGGTAACGTAACTTACAATCTTTTAAAAGAAGTTGGTGGCGCTGATGCCATTGGTCCGATTTTATTGGGATTGAAAAAACCGGTACACGTATTACAATTAGGCAGCACCGTTCGCAGCATCATTAACATGGCATTGGTGGCAGTAGTAGATGCCCAATTAAAATGCCGCATCAATACAGACGAAGTAGTACAAAGAAGTACTTGGTGGAAACGTCTTAAAAAGCGAAAAAAATAAAGAGTGGCGGAAAAGGAAATTAAAAACTAACAATGAGCAATTAACAATTTTAAGTTAATGGTCCTGTTATTCATTTTTTAATTTTTAATTTTTAATTTTTAATTCAAAAGGATGTCTTTTTTCACCCATTTCGGAACCTACCTGCTGATGTTAAAGGGCATGTTTACCAAGCCCGAGAACTGGCGGATGTATTGGAAAGAATTCATGCACCAGTGTGTGGAAATTGGGATAGGCGCCTTGCCGATTGTGGTGATTATTTCTTTATTTCTGGGCGCGGTTACTACGGTGCAAACAGCGTATCAGTTGGTGAGTCCGCTGGTACCACAATCTACCATTGCACAAATTGTGAGAGATAGTATGATACTGGAATTATCTCCTACAGTTGTGAGTATTGTGCTCGCGGGTGTGGTAGGTAGCAAAATTGCCAGTGAACTCGGTAACATGCGCATCAGCGAGCAAATTGATGCATTGGAAATCATGGGTATCAATACAAAGAGTTATCTCATCATGCCTAAAATACTGGGCTCCCTGGTGGTTATTCCGTGTTTAATTGTAATCTCTGCTATTTTAGGTATCTGGGGTGGCAGAACAGCCGGTGCCATGTCGGGCATTCTTGCCACAGATATTTTTGATATCGGGCTTCGCCAGAACCTGAATATTTACAACATTAATTTTGCCATGTATAAAGCCTACACTTTTGCATTCATATTAAGTAGCATTCCTGCTTATTATGGGTATAATGTAAAAGGCGGTTCACTCGAAATTGGCAGGGCCAGTACCAGTGCGGTAGTGGTAAGTTGCATCCTGATATTGGTTGCAGATTATGCATTGGCTGCGTTACTCTTGTAAATTTCCGCTAATTTCTTTTTTAAATTTCCTGCTAAGCATAGTACTTGTTACATTTAGGAGGTGAAGGGTGTACACCCATCGCCATTACCTGATTTTGTTATCAATTAGCTTGCATCCATCATGAATCCAGGATTTGCGTTATTCCAAAAACAGATCAACAACCCGATAAAATTCCGGCTGTTTATGTTGCAGCGACTTCCTTCTGCATTTTTTGCAGGGCTGCGTATTCGTTCCTTTACGGATAAGCAGGCTGTAGTAACGGTAAAATATTCATGGTTTAACCAGAACCCTTTTCGCTCTATGTATTTCGCAGTGCAGTCTATGGCTGCAGAAATGAGTACGGGCTTATTGGCATCGGGTTATGTGTACCAGCGTAATCCGGCGGTGAGTATGCTGGTGGTAGGACTGGAAGCAAAGTTTTTAAAAAAAGCAACCGATACCGTTTCATTTACTTGTGAGGATGGAGAGGCGATAGACAAACTGATTGAAGAATCCATGGCAACCGGTGAAGGCAGAACCATCACTTGCCGCTCTACTGGAACCAATCTTGCAGGAGAACCCGTATCAGAATTTTTAATTACCTGGAGTTTTAAAGCAAAGAAAGTTTCCTGAAGTAAATACGAAAAGAAATTATTTTAATGATGTAAAAACTTTTAGAGCTTATAATAATAGCTACTAAAAGATTAAGGAGGTTTTATGAAAATAGCATTTCACGGAGCAGCAAGAACAGTAACCGGATCGAAGCACCTGATCACATTAAAAAATGGCAAACAGCTATTGCTGGATTGTGGCCTTTTTCAGGGATTGGGAAAAGATACAGAGGTGCTGAATGGAGAGTTTGGTTTTGATGCAGCAAAAGTAAATTACCTCATTTTATCACATGCGCATATCGATCATTCCGGATTGATACCCCGCTTGGTAAAACAGGGTTTTACCGGTGAGATCTATGCCACACCAGCCACCAAAGAGCTCGCCGCAATATTGCTGGAAGATTCTGCAGAGATCCAAAGGGATGATACCCGCTTTATCAATAAGCGAAGAGCCAAACAAGGGTTGCCTCCCTACGAAACTTTGTATGATCTGGAAGATGCTGCCAAAGCATTGGATCTTTTTAAAACGGTAAACTATAACCAATGGACTCATGTTGATGAGAGTATTGAAGTGATGTTTACGGATACGGGTCATATTATTGGCAGTGCAGCAGTGCATTTGCGCATAAAAGAGAATGGGGCCACTACTGCTATTACTTTCAGCGGTGATGTGGGCAGATACAATGATGCCATACTTCGCTCTCCAGATGTATTTCCACAGGCAGATTATATTTTACTGGAAAGTACTTATGGAAACAAACTGCACGATGAAGTACATGGAACCGTTGATGGCCTGTATCACTGGATACAGAAAACCTGTATAGAGAAAAAAGGAAAACTCATTATACCTGCATTCAGTGTTGGCCGAACACAGGAATTGCTGTATGCATTGAACCAGCTGGAGCACGAAGGAAGATTACCCGCTGTTCCTTATTATGTGGATAGTCCTCTTAGCCGCGAAGCAACAGCAGTATTAAAAAATTATCCGCAATATTTTAATAAACATATTCGTAAGATCATGCAATCGGATAATGATCCGTTTGATTTTAAATCGTTGAATTTTATTAAAACGGTTGATGAAAGTAAGAACCTGAATAATTTACCACAACCCTGCGTCATCATTTCTGCCAGTGGTATGGCCGATGCAGGAAGGGTAAAGCACCATATCATGAACAATATTAACAACGAACGAAATACCATTTTGCTCGTTGGTTATTGTGAACCACGTTCACTGGGTGGCCGTTTGATGAATGGTGCGAAGGAAGTAAAAATATTTGGAGAGCAATACGAGGTTGTAGCCGAAGTAGGGCAAATGCGAAGCATGAGCGCCCATGGCGATTACGATGATCTCTGTCAGTTTCTGGCCTGTCAAAATCCAGATTTGGTAAGAACACTGTTTCTGGTTCATGGCGAGTACGATGTGCAGCAGGATTTTGCCGGCAGGTTGCGAAGAAAAGGATTTACCGAAGTGGTTATTCCTGAAATGCATTTTGAAACAGCCTTGTAAACAACCCTACTCAATAATTATACGGAGTCATGATGGTTTCTGAAACAATTGTTTCTCCTGTACAACTTACTTAGCAGCAAACAAAGTGTAATAACCACTGTAAAGCGATGTAATTACCGTTGGCAATGGTAGCAATTCCGTATAAACATGAATAATGATATAGTTGCCATGTACCGGCAAAGAGCGAAACAGTTTCAAATGCAGCAGCAGGCGCAATCACGGAGGCTGTATTATAACAGTATCTTTCGTCTGGTTTGTTTTCTTTGTTTTCTATGGTTTGGATACCAGTCCTTTCAGGTTCGATTCACTGGTTATTCATGGCTGATTTCATTAGCCACGCTGGCTGCTTTTCTTTTTTTTGTGGTTAGCGCATCCGGTATCCGGAAAAAAATCGGTCTGCTGCAGCAATTGATACTGATTAATGAAAATGAAATGAATCTTTTGGAAGGGCGAATATCTTTTTTAGATAATGGATCTTCGTTTCTCACAGGAAAAGGATTTACTGCCGACTTGAATGTATTTGGTAAACACTCTCTCTACCATACCATCAATCGTACGGGCAGTGTTTCCGGAAAGGAAGCGCTTGGTAATCATCTCCTGCATCCTTTTACTACAGTAGAAGCTATTGAAAATTACCAGGCATGTGCCAAAGAGTTGGCTGCTAAAATTGATTTCAGACAACAACTGCTCGCACACACTTTATTATTAAAGGAAGAACAAAGTTTAGCAGCGCTCAGTAACGGGTTGCAAGAAAATTATTTTTCTTTTTTGCAAAAATCACCCTGGCGTCAACTGGCATGGGTATGGCCTTCATTGGGTGTGTTAGCAATTGGCTATGCGGTGTACATCAATTCTTTTTCGGTGATCATGATGTTTACAATTCTTGGGTTACTAGTGCTGTCATTTGTATTTAAAAAAGTATCACAGATCTATAACCATATTTCAAAAAGGGGATACTTGTTCAGCCAGTATGCGGTATGTTTTCAATTGATCTCTGCAGAAAAAATGGAGCATCCCTTACTTCGCCAAAAACAGGAAGCGGTTAGAGAAGCGGAAACTGCATTCAGAAAGTTATCCAAACTTATGGGTGTGTTCGATCTTCGACTAAGCCTGTTCTCTATTTTCATCAACGGTCTTTTTCTTTCCGATTTGCTCTGTGCCCGTGCCTACCTGCAATGGATGAAACAATACCAATCATCTGTGAAAAACTGGTTTGATACACTTGGTGAAATGGAGGTATTGAATTCACTGGCCGGATTTCATGCCAATCATCCGGATTTTATTTTTCCTAGTGTACAAACCCAACGGATTTCTATTACTGCATCAGGTTTGGGTCATCCATTGATGAAACAAGGAGCAGCTGTTGTAAACGATTTGTCTATTGGTACTCCCGCCACGCTCCAGTTAATAACCGGCTCTAATATGTCTGGCAAGAGTACTTTTCTGCGAACGGTAGGATTGAATCTGATTCTTGCACAAATAGGGGCACCTGTATTTGCCAAAAAATTTCTGTTTCATCCGCTTCGTTTGCTAACTTCTTTCCACCATATTGATTCGCTGGAAGAAAGCACATCGTACTTCTATGCAGAGTTAACCTGTTTGCAGGGCATCATACAATCGCTACAGCAACCTGAGCCTGCATTGGTATTGCTGGATGAGGTTATGCGTGGCACCAACTCAACCGATAAACATGATGGCACTGCCTTATTGATTAAAAAATTGCTTACCCATTCCTGTTTGGCTATGATTGCAACACATGATATTGAGTTGGGGGTATTAGCCAACCAATATCCCGGATCGGTAGAAAATTTTTGTTTTGAAAGTGAGCTCTCTGAAAATGGACTAACCTTTGATTTCACTATGCGTAAAGGTATAGCACAAACCAAAAATGCAACTTACCTGATGCAGCAAATGGGGATTGTATAAACTATCATAGTACATTATACATCAACTCTGCGTAAACTCTCTGTCCTCCTATTCTCTGCGGTTGGGGAAACTTCAAAAAAAGTAATTTTCCTATTTTTAAACTACTTCCAACCGCAGAGAATAGGAGTGTAAAGAGTTTTCGAAGAGAGTTTATTTATTAGTAAGGCTTTATAATCACTCCTCACGTTATACATTATTCAATCAGCTGTACCACCCTTGTCATTTTTCCATCACCGTTAATACCTTCCAGTACCACCAGCATTTTTTTGGTGATATCGTTGTTGTAAAATTGTATCCTCACTTTTGGATTTTTTTTATTGGTAAGGATGTAAGGGTTCCAATATAAAGTGGTTCGGTTATCAGCTTCAAATGTTTCATTTGGTTTTTCATAAGAAGGATTGAAAAATTCTTTGAATCTTGAGTAGCCACCCAATACCGTTTTTTCAAGGCCTTTGCTATTTGGGTCAGCTCTTCTGGCTTCATTTCCTTTTTTTGTGTAGATGGCAATGGCACCGCCACTTCCACCACCCATAGAGCCAAAGAATGGTGGACGAAACACTTTGATCATAGCCACATCATTCACATTCACACTCTGCACCATGTCAATTTGAGAAGCCATTTCATTTAGATAGAGTTCTGGGGATGCTCCACGCCAGTTCAGCGTAGCATTGGAGCCACTGCCACTGATGATTAATCCTGCGACTTTTCCCTGTAAATATGACAAGATATCGATGGCAATAACCGGATCATTCACCAGATCAAATGTATAGGCATCTCCTCCGGAGAACAAGCCGGATGCATATTTTTCTTCCAGTACTTTCTCCTTGCTTTTCTGTCTTGATTTTACAATCACTTCTTCTAATGTGGCAGAAGCCATACTTCTTTTCAGCAGTTCCTGTTGCGTTAAGAAATAATTCATTTTTGCTTTTGCGATACTATCACTCCATTTCAGTGGACGATATGTATCGCTGTATTGTATTTTTTTCTGCGTTTGACGTAATAGTCCGTTCTCAAACTGTACCTGTGTTACATCCGTCAGTTTTTCGTTTCCGTTAAAGCTGTAGTATATTTTGGCTGTATCAAAAAAGTACAGGCCCTTTTGTTCAAAACTGCCATCTTTTTCTACCGGGAGAAATACCATGTTTTTACTACTATCTTTTCCTGCAATAATGAGGTTCAATAAAAGTGGTTTACTGGTACTGATAGACTTCACCCCAAACACTTTACCCGATACTTTCATAAAGTCCGTTTCTGCCGGGTATTTGATAACGGGTGCTACGCCTGCTTTGATCTTATCCCAGTCAAACCTGCGCCAGCCATGCGTTAGCATCACCAGATCCAGGTGTGCGGTTACGGTATCTGCATCGCTGCTGAGATAATAGCCCGGGTTGTATATTTTTCCTTTGAGCTCGCTGCTTAACAGGATATCAGAGAAGATGGTATTCTCGTCCGGTTGACTGATGGTGGCATCGGTAACGGCAATAGACATATTGGTAAATGCGGTATCAGACACACTCAGTTCAAATACATTTTTTCCACGCTTTTCAAAACTTATCAATGCGGGATTGAATTTGGTGTTGAATTCATGCAAACGGTTATTTACAAAAATAATCCGCTCTGCCACCGGTATCCAATCTGAAGTAAATAAGGTAAACTGCACAATACCCGTAGGCATTTCTTCAATGGGAAGCTGCCCATTAACAAACATTTTTTCCGACACATTTAAACTCACTTTATAATACAGCGTTTGGTTCATATGAACCAGCAGTGTGAGCCTTTTTAAATTTTCAGGAACATTGCCTGTTCTCTCTACCTGAAAAATGGCATTTTCATTAGTGGTTTTAATAGCTAAACGAACACCCTCTGTTTTTGTAACCGGAATGGGTGTGGTACCGGTTTTACCATTCTCATCTGTCCAGTTCAGTTTATAGCTTTCCTGTGCGGCGGGCACCATTGTAAAACTACCCATGCCATCGCGTTTTACTTTCAGGGTATCGAGTATTTTATTTTTATCATTTACTAGAAAACCTTTGATGAATACCGGGTTGCCGAATTGATTTGTGGCTTTAAATGCAACACGAGATGCCAGGCCCTGTACCAAAAAACCTCCCTCGGGAAACGTTTCTACCAGTGTTTTGATCACTACGGATTTCTTTGCAGCAGCAACGGTGCTTGTGTTGATGGTCAGTTCTTTTTGATAGGCAAAAGCAGTATCATCATTTAACATCCAGCGGGTGTAGGCTTTTACGTGTAAGAAGCTGCCGGTGTAGTCGGCGGGTATATCATAGCTTCCTTTGGCGGTAGACTGGTATAGGGGTGCTACCGTTTGTTTGATCATTTTGCCGGTAGTATCATACCATTCCATGTACACATTTTTACTAAGATTGCTCAAATCGCCCGGAGTAAGTATGTATACTTTGTAAAAAATGGTTTCCTCCTTGTTATAGATGGTTTTGTCAAAATGGATATGTATTTTTTCAACAGGTAACCGATCGGCATACACAGCCATCATAGAATCGATCTGTTGTGCGGAAACATTTCCTGTCCATACGGCCATCAAGCCTATTGCCAGAAGGCGTAATATTTGTTTTTTCATCCCGGTTAGATTATTGTATTGCAAGATAAATCCAATGCTCAAAGAATGGGTATATTTTTTAGGACTATTATTCACTGTAAACGCCATATCCTGTTAACTACTTCTTAACATTCCATGATGCTTTTCTGGTTTAAGGGGGTTGGATGCCCTGGTTACAGATTGATGAGAATACTATTGTAAGATTCACAGAACAAAAGCGTCTATGCGGCTGTATTATCAATATTTGCAGTAAAAGGAGTAACTTATCTTTCTTCACCAGTAAGTTTTTATGCTATTACAACGCTCTACGATACAATTACTGCGTTTTCCTTTTTCTTTTTTCCTGATGCCGGTATACTGGTTTGCTTTAAGTTCAGTTGATCAGATAGCCATTCCCCAATCGATACTGATTTTCTTTATTGTACATTTTTTATTGTATCCATCCAGTAACGGATACAACAGTTATATGGACAGGGATACCGAAAGTATCGGCGGCATTGCCCATCCCATGGCTCCGGAAAAAGAATTGTTTTATGTAACGGTAGGTATGGATCTGCTGGCCATAGCAATGGCATTTCTGGTGTCGCCCCTTTTTGTGCTCTTGCTTACTTGTTATGTTATTTGTTCGCGATTGTATAGTTACCGGGGGGTGCGATTAAAAAAATATCCCATACTGGGGTATCTCACCGTAATCATTAACCAGGGTGGGCTCATGTTTTTAATGGTGTATCAGGGGGCTTCTTCAGTATCGCTGCAGGTAATTCCCTGGTATGGAATGATTGCTGCCTGCCTGTTGATCGGTGGCTTTTATCCAATAACACAGGTGTACCAGCACCGGCAGGATAAACAAGATGGCGTAACCACAATTTCCATCCTGTTGGGTATCAGGGGTACTTTTATTTTTTGTGCATTGGTATACCTGGCTGCTTTTGCTGTTCTGTTTATAACTTATCGAAATGCGGAGCAATTATTATTCTTTGGCGTATTGCAAATCTTTTTCCTTCCCGTTCTGGTATATTTTGGCAGTTGGGTATGGAAGGTCTGGCAGAATGAATCAATGGCAGATTTTACACATACCATGCGCATGAACTGGATCGCATCTGTTTGTACCAATCTTGGTTTTATCACTGTTTTAATTTTACACTATTTTGGCTGACATTATTTCTATAGCAACTGCCGTACCGGATCATTGCCATAAGCAATCTGATATCCTTCATTTTATGCAGGAGATCTATGAATTGGATGATGTGGATAAGCGAAAACTAAAGTTCCTGTACGATCATAGTGGTATCAATACCCGTTATTCTGCCATTGAAGATTATGGAATTGAGCCACCGTTTCGAAGTTTTATTCCGGTTGAAAAAGGGGCTGATTTTCCTTCGCTCGAACAACGAATGGAAGTGTATGAAAGAGAGTCGGTACTGCTATCTGTGAAAGCCATAGACAATTGTTTGCGCGATATCATTTCCCCGCAACAGATCACACACCTGATCACGGTAAGTTGTACAGGTATGAGTGCACCCGGATTGGATTTATCTATTATGGAAGAAATGGAACTTACCCCAAATATTTTCCGCACCTCCGTTAATTTTATGGGTTGTTATGCCGCTATTCATGCTTTGAAAATGGCAAAAATGATTTGCGATGGTTCTGAAAAATCAAATGTGGTAATTGTTTGTACTGAATTGTGTACGCTTCATTTCCAAAAAGAATTTACAGAAGACAATGCCGCAAGCAGTTTATTATTTGCCGATGGCTGCGCTGCTGTTCTGGTCTCCAATACCTTACAAAAAGAAAATGCATTATCGCTTCGTGGCTTTTATTCGCATGTAGAGCAGAAGGGGAAATCTGCCATGGCCTGGCAACTGAGCAGCAAAGGATTTTTAATGACACTGAGCGGATATGTACCGCAATTGATACAGGAAGATATCAATGCATTGGTGCGTTCAGCGGTGAAACACAACCGGCTGGCGCTGGAAGATATTACCCATTGGTGTATCCATCCCGGAGGGAAAAGAATTCTTGATCTGATCAAAAAACAACTCGATTTGTCAGAAGAGGATCTTTTATTTTCTCGAAATGTATTGAGTAATTATGGAAATATGTCTTCACCCACTGTATTATTTGTACTGAAAGAAATGATGGATCAGTTAAGCAATGCGCCGGCACGCATACTGGGTATGGCTTTTGGGCCGGGACTTACAATGGAAACATTTATTGCAGAAAAAAAATGAACCTGTCTCATCGTTCATATCAAAAAGAATTGTTGGATGCCGATGATATTCCCTTTGCGGATATTCAAAAAAATATGCAGGAACTGAATACCATCAATACCCTGCTGGGTGGCCATGCCATTACCCTTAAAGGTTTTATACAACTCATCGGTAAACGCACATCCATCACAGTTTGCGAAATAGGTTGCGGGGGTGGAGATAACTTAGCCGCCATTGCCAAATACTGCCAGGCAAACCATATTGCTATACACTGTATTGGTATTGATTGGAAAGCGGAATGTATTGCCGTTGCAAAAACGGTTACTAAGCTTCAAGGTGTTTCTGACTGGATTGTGAATGATTATGCAGAGATACTGTTTGATGAAAAACCGGATATTATTTTTTCAAGTCTTTTCTGTCACCACTTTACAGAAGCAGAATTGCAAAAGCAATTGCAATGGATGCGGGCTAACAGTGAAATTGGTTTTTTTATTAATGATTTGCACAGACATTGGCTGGCCTATTACTCCATTGCTATATTAACGCAATTGTTTTCCTCCTCGTACCTTGTAAAAAACGATGCCAAGCTTAGTGTGGCACGTGGTTTTGTAAAAAATGAATGGATAGCCATTTGTAAACATGCCGGTATACAGCCTGTTACTATCCACTGGAAGTGGGCATTTCGTTACCTTATTCTATACAGGCATGGCAGATAACAATTTGTATGATATTGCCATTATAGGTGGCGGACTCGCAGGCCTTACCTTATCTATTCAGGCTGCTGATGCGGGATATCGTGTCATCCTTTTTGAAAAAGAATCTTATCCTTATCATAAAGTTTGTGGTGAATACATTAGTCTTGAAAGCCACGATTTTTTACTTGGTTGCGGTGTGCCGCTACAGGAGTGGTCGTTACCGGATATTCACTTTCTGCAGGTATCCGACGCCAAAGGAAACAGTTACGATTTTGATCTTCCCCTTGGCGGGTTTGGCGTAAGCCGCTACAAGCTGGATCATGCTTTGTACCAGTTGGCTATGCAAAAAGGTGTTGTAATTCATACAGCGTGTAAAGTAAATGATATACAATTTGCAGAAAATGTTTTCACCATCGAAACTTCTATAGGGGTATTCAGTGCAAAAACGACAGCCGGTAGTTTTGGCAAACGAAGCAACCTGGATCTCAAATGGAATCGTTCTTTTGCAGCGGCAAAACCCAATAAACTCAATCACTATATTGGTGTTAAGTACCATATTCAATATCCGCATCCGGCAGATACCATTGCCTTACATAATTTTAAAGATGGCTATTGTGGTATTTCACAAATTGAAGAAGGTAATTGTTGTCTTTGTTACCTCACTACAGCGGCCAATCTTAAAAACTCCGGTAATTCCATTCAGCAAATGGAAGAAAAGATATTGTCGGACAATAGCCAGCTTAAAAAAATATTCACCAATGCCGGGCATCTGTATGCGCAACCCCTCACCATTTCACAGGTAAGTTTTGATCCAAAAACACAGGTAGAAAACCACGTACTCATGTTGGGAGATGCTGCCGGATTAATTACCCCTTTGTGCGGTAATGGAATGAGTATGGCCATGCATTCAGGTAAGATGGCTTTTGGGTTGATTAGTTCGTTTTTATCAGGTACAATCAACAGGAACGATATGGAGCAACAATACGCCCTCCTCTGGAAAAATGAATTTGGTACCCGAACACGTATGGGGAGAATTGTACAATATTTTTTTGGTGGAACCACCTCAACTGCTTTATTTTTAAAAGCCATGCACACATTTCCTTCATTGAGTAAAAAACTGATAGAACAAACACATGGAAAAGGTTTCTAAAAAAATCTGTCTGCTATTTTTTTTACACACAACATTCGTATTCCTTTTTCTATTGCCGATAAAGGGCCGTGCACAAGTCTATCGCCCTGTAGATGCTGTATCATCTGTTAAGATCACCATCAAAAATTTTGGAATGGCGATTGATGGAATACTATCCGGACTGGATGGAGATATCATTTTTAATACTGCTGATTTAAAAAACAGCCACTTTGCTGTTACGCTCGATGTAAGAACCATTAATACAGATATTGCTGTACGCGACAGCACCCTGCAAACAGCCGAGTACCTTGATACAAAACGTTTTCCCAGAATCAGTTTTGTTTCAAAACAGATTATACCAGCCGGAAAGCCGGATGCTTATCTGGTAAAAGGGATGCTTACCATAAAAGGGATCTCAAAAGAAACCAGCTTTCCGGTTACAGTGCTTCCTAAAGACGGTGGCCTTTTGTTTACCGGAGAGATGAAAATAAATCGGCTTGATTTTAAAATAGCTGTGGGCAGCACCGTATTATCAGATAATCTTACCGTTTCTATGAAAGTCTTTGCA
Source organism: Chitinophaga pinensis (assembly GCA_943372845.1). Classification (GTDB taxonomy): domain Bacteria; phylum Bacteroidota; class Bacteroidia; order Chitinophagales; family Chitinophagaceae; genus Sediminibacterium; species Sediminibacterium pinensis_K. Next base: position 106,857 of record CALSAD010000006.1, read on the forward strand.
AAAAATGGTAATTTACCCTAAACCATTTGTTATGAAAACCGTCATCATTACTGGTGCCAATGGAAACCTTGGTTCGGCTGTTACCCAAACTTTTTTGGAGAAAGGGTATCGGGTAATTGCCACGGTTGTTACCGAATCGATGTTGGCAGATTTTACGGCGCATGAATACCTGGATGTCCAAGTAGTAAACTTAACAGATGAGAATGAAACCACTTTTTTTGTTCAGTCAGTTATTGCAAAATACCAATTGATCGATGCGGCATTGATGCTGGTGGGTGGATTTGCCATGGGTAATATTGCAGCTACTCCTGCAGTGGATATTGATAAACAACTAACCTTGAATTTTAAAACAGCGTATCATCTAACAAGACCCTTGTTTGCACACATGCTGGAAAACGGAAATGGCAGATTGGTATTCATTGGAGCAAGGCCCGCACTGGAACCATCACAAGGGAAAGATTTGGTGGCTTATGCCTTATCCAAATCAGTTTTGTTTACACTGGCCGAATTACTGAATGCAGAAGCCATAGGAAAAAATATAACCGCCACTGTAGTGGCACCATCCACATTAGACACTCCATTGAACAGAAAGAGCATGCCGGAAATTGATCCTGCCATCTGGGTAAAGCCGCAGGCATTGGCAGACCTGCTGGAATTTATTGTATCCGATACGGGAGGCCCATTACGCGAAACCGTTTTGAAAGTGTACAATAATGCGTAGTATTTACTTTGGGAGCTGACGGTGTATTCGAATAATCATTTAGGTAAGATCAAATACCACTATCGTATACTAATGTGTAACTAACAAAAAAAGATCCCGTTAATGGGATCTTTTCATTGGGGAACACGTTTACAAATGCGCCAGTATCTCTTTTACAGAGGAGCGTTTTCTGTAATCCGTATCAAAAAATTTATACACGATTTTTCCTTCCTTATTAATTACGTATACCGCTGGTACAGGCAGGTTGGCTCCATTGGCATCGCCATTCGCTTGTGTAAAATCAATCCCGTATTTTTTATAGGTCTCAATGGTTTTATCGTCTACTTTAAAAGCCACATCATATTGTTTCATAATCTGCAATCCTTCATCATGCAGAATGGAATTGGATGTTTTGGTCTTGGTAATCGTCTTCCCGATATTTTCGGGTTTTTCGGGCGTAATGGTTAATACCGTAGCCCCTTTCGCTTTGATCTGCGGCATAGAGTCTTCCATTTGTTTCAATTGCTTATTGCAATACGGACACCATTGGCCGCGATAGAACACCAATACCACAGACCCGTTTTTTAATTCGTTTTTCAGCGTTATGCTTTTTCCATTCTGGTCTTTGGCGGTAAAATCAGGGGCCTTATCGTTAAGGTTCAACCCTTTAGGGCTAACCTGCGCCTGTAAAGAGGCAACCGTTACAAAAAGGCTTAACAGAAAACTTAGTTTTTTCATGTAGTTAATGAATTGATTGTTCAAGGTTGAAGATATTGGATAAAGAGACGTAACGCAGGCAATAGCCTTACAGAACAGGGGGTAAAAAATGTACATTTCCGGCTTTTTATTTTATTTAACAAAATTGAGCCACTCAGTGGTAAGGAAATCAAAAAGCCTCCGTCTTGGATAAAAGCAATGGGCAACGCTTCAACAGCCTTTTAATCAAATCAATACAAAATGAACCGAAACTTCTTTTTATCCGTATCTCTCCTCATTATATCCGGTAGCCTATTGGCACAGGAGGCTGGAAGTATCCGTAAAAAACAATATAATATAGAAGAGGGTATTGCCATTCAGGGGTACGATCCTGTTGCATATTTCAAACAAAACAAAGCAGTAAAAGGAAAAAAAGAACTGGCTGTTTTTACGGAAGGGGTTACGTACTATTTTTCAACTCCTGAAAATAAAGAAGCTTTTCGCAAAACACCAACTGCGTTTGAACCCGAATATGGCGGATGGTGTGCCTATGCCATGGGAGCCAAAGGAGAGAAGGTATCTATTGATCCGGCTACCTATAAAATCATTAATAATAAACTGTATTTGTTCTATAACAAGTTTTTCAACAATACTTTGAAAGACTGGAATAAGGATGAGTCCAATTTAAAATTGAAAGCTGATGCAAGTTGGCAGAAAATTTACCATTAATACATCAATCAACCTATATACAAACCTGTTTATGAATACATCTAAACTTACCATTGCTACATGGATACTCAGGCTGCTGGCTGCGGTAATCATGCTGCAAACGCTATACTTTAAATTTTCAGGAGCGGAAGAATCCATTTATATTTTTACCCAACTAAATATGGAACCTTGGGGCCGGATTAGTATTGGGGTGATGGAGCTTATTGCATCTATATTAATTCTCTATCCACGCACTACCGGTTTCGGTGCGCTATTGGGTATGGGTTTAATGAGTGGCGCCTTGTTTTTTCATCTAACCCAATTGGGTATTGTAGTAATGAATGATGGTGGCCAGTTGTTCATCTATGCTGCATTGGTTTTTGTCTCCTGTTTATTACTCGCTATCATTTCAAGAAAAGAACTGATTCATTTTCTTCACTCATTCATAAAAAAATAGTGTATGCGTATCAGAGGTTACTTACTTATTGTATCAGTTGTATTTGCCGGTGCTGTTTTCGGTCAATCCAAACCCAAATCTAATCTGGATGAGTTCTTCGATTTGTCTGCCACCATTGGTGAATCGCAAGGTACTGTTGCCGGTGCTTATGTACACAACTGGAAGATTGGGAAAAAACAAAAATGGCAAATTGGGTATGGTGTTCGCCTAACCAGTTATTTTGGCGTGAAAAATGATTTTATTACCGCACCCGCACGGTTGGCGCGATCAACCACCTTTCCTTTTCTGATTGTATTTGCCGCACAGGAAACCAAAAATTTTGATACGCTGAATGTGCAACGTCCCTTTACCAACTCATTAAATCTCTCTGCTAATTTCGGATACGATTTCAGTAAGCGGTTTTCCGGAGGAATTAACATTGATGTGGTAGGCTTTACTTTCGGCAGAACTACCAGTGGTATCTTAACCAGTAATGGTGTTACCAGAACAGAAACAGCTGCCAAACCTGCCGCTTTCAACCTGTTGCTTACCGGCGATAACGATTATGGTAGCCTGAACTCTGAATTTTTTCTGAAATACAAATTGAATAAACAATGGGCTATTAAAGGAATTTACCAATTCCTGTTTGTTGAATACAAAACCACCACCATTACACAAACGGCTCTAGACGGAACCAAGGTAGACCGTTTTAGAAACAAAGCCAACACGTTTGGTTTGGGCGTAACCTGGAATTTTTCATCACCTAAATAGTTTTTTATGAAAAAAATGATTCTTTTTTTATTGTCAGCAACATTATTCAGTACTGCGTGTAATAAGAGCGCAGGAACCGCCAATGCAGTTTTGGATGAAAGGGTAGCTGCAGGATCTGTTGTAGCACCCACTACTGCGCCGGGTATGTTTGTATCTAATGGACCAAGTGTATCCGGTACGGTAAAGATTTATGAAACCAATGGTAAATTAAGTCTGGCCTTGGAAAATTTTAAAACAGATAATGGTCCCGATTTGCATGTGTATCTTTCACAGGAAATGAATCCGGTAAATTTTATTGATCTGGGTAAATTAAAAGCTACCAGCGGCAATCAGGTATATGATATTTCGGGTATGCCGGATTTTACAAAGTTTAAATTTGCGCTGATACATTGCCAGCAATTCAACCATTTATTCGGAAGTGCACAATTGATCAAATAAAATGTATCCTATGCTGCGTTCTTTTTTTATGGTTTGTATGTTTACTGTATGGGGTACTGTGGTAACTGCGCAGCAGTATACACCAACTGATCAGGGATCTGCTGTAAACTTTGCCATTAAAAATTTTGCCGTTACTACCAATGGTAGTTTTACCGGTTTAAAAGGCACTATCTTTTTTAATGAGTCTGATGTAGCTGCTTCACGTTTTGAAGTAAGTGTGGATGTTACCACTATCAATACAGGTATCAAATCAAGAGATAATCATCTGAAAAAAGAAGAGTATTTTAATACGGAAAAATTTCCGGGGATGAGTTTTGTTTCTAAACAGGTACTGGCTGGTGAAATGCCCGGTAAGTATACCTTGAAAGGTTTTATCACCATTAAGGGAACCACCAGGGAAATCAGTTTTCCGTTTACGGTAACCCGCCAGAATGATGGCCTGCTTTTTACCGGTATGTTCAAGCTAAATCGCCGTGATTTTAAAGTGGGCGGTTCCAGTTTGGTATTGTCTGATAATCTAATTGTATCCTTATCTTTATTTGCCAAAAGAAATTAATAAGATTGCCATGTCTGTTCAGCAAGCCATAAAAACGGTTGTATTTCAGTTAACCGATGCCCTACATCAGGTAACTAACGAACAATATACTCAGCAAAGCAAGCAATTGTTTTCTGCTACTCTAGGCCAGCATGTGCGGCATGTGATCGAATTATTTGTATGTCTGGATAATGGATACACTTCCGGTATTGTAAATTATGATGCCCGGAAAAGAGATCATCGTATAGAAATAGATAAAATGTTGGCCATTACATTGCTGAATACCATCGTTGATTCAATAGATAAAATACAAAAGCCATTGGTTCTTGAATTTTCTTATGAGGAGGGTGATGGTAACCATACCGGGATAGCTACCAATTACCAGCGTGAATTGCTGTACAACCTCGAACATACGGTTCACCATATGGCTTTGATCAGGATTGGTGTGGCAGAAATCAGCAGCATTGTATTACCCGATAGTTTCGGCATTGCTTCTTCTACCATCAAATACAGGGAAGCATGTGCACAGTAACCTGCATCCCCACCAAACAGGGATTATACATCAGTTCTAACCGCGATGAGCGGATACTTCGTAAACCGGCCCTCGCTCCACAGCACTATGTTCATAATAGATATACACTATTGTATCCGAAAGATGCAGATGCTGGTGGTACATGGATTGCCATGCACAGCAACGGCAATGCGGCTGTGTTATTAAATGGTGCATTTGTAAAACACGAAGCCCACCCCTCTTATCGGAGAAGCCGTGGCCTTGTGTTGATTGATATCATTACTACTGAGAATCCTCTGCAAACTTTTCTTGAGGCAAACCTGCAGGGGATAGAACCTTTTACCACTATTATTTTTGCAGATAAACTTCTACATGAATGCCGCTGGGATGGATCAATGGTATATCACAAATTACTTGATGGCAACCTGCCTCATATTTGGTCGTCTGTTACACTTTACGAAGATCGCATTATCCGCAAGCGTGAACAGTGGTTCAGGGATTGGCTGATCATACATCCGGAGCCTGACATGAAAGAGATTATGGACTTTCACCAATTTGCCGGTGATGGTGATAGGGAGAACGATATCCGGATGAACCGATCCAATGAGATGTTGACTGTAAGTATCACGGGAATGCACTTAGAAGCTGCTAAAGGAAATATGTTTTACCATGATCTGCAGCAGCAACTTCATGCAATGGAATTTATTGAGTTCAACAAGCAAGCAGTTAGCCTGTAACAGCAACATTGTATGAAGAAAATACTGAACACCCCTTTCTTTATCAGATTATTTCATTGGGAATATTGGTCGTTCGGTATGGTATATGGCCCTATTTACCTGTATTGGTTTTGGTTATGTGTACGCGCAAGGTCTTTTTTCTTCTTTAATACCGCCAATCCGTTGATTAAAAACGGTGGATTTTTAATGGAGAGTAAAAAAGAAATTTATGATCTCATTCCATCTGCCTATTATCCCCGAACCCTGTTATTTTCTGCCGGTACGTCCAGTACATCTATTCTGCAGGAACTGGAAAAAGAGCAACTTTCTTTTCCACTCATTGGCAAACCGGATATTGGTATGCGCGGATTGGCTGTTCAAAAACTGGAGTCAAATGAAGAGGTACTGGCCTATGCAGCACAGAGTAAAGTAGACTTTCTGTTACAGGAATTTATTCCTTATGAGAATGAAGTAGGTATTTTTTATTATCGTTATCCAAACAAAACCACAGGAACCATTTCGGGCATAGTGGGCAAAGAATTTTTAGCCATAACCGGCGATGGGGTATCAACCATTAAACAATTGCTGCAGAAAGATGCCCGCTTTATTTTACAATTGCCAACACTTGAAAAAGATTTTCCGCAGGAAATGGATTTGATTCTACCTGAAAACAAAAATCATGTGATGGTTCCGTATGGTAACCATGCAAGGGGTGCTAAATTTCTGGATATCAGCCATCTCACAGATCAACAACTTACTGAAACCATCGATACCATTTCCCAATCCATTCCTCAATTTTATTATGGCAGAATGGATATCCGGTACCGCAGTTGGGAGGAATTAAAAAGGGGAGAACATTTTTCTATCATTGAATTGAATGGTTCTGGTAGCGAGCCCACACATATGTACGATCCCAAACATTCTATCTTTTTTGCCTGGCAGGAAATTATACGCCATTGGAACATCCTCCTGAAAATAAGTATCCAAAACCATCAGCATTCACAGCAGCCTTATTTGTCTTTCAAAGAAGGCATGCAGATGTTTAAGGATAACCATGCGTATGTGAAGCTAATTCAGCCCTCTGGTAAACATTTGAATCCTGATACAGGCAAATAGATAGCAGTAAAGCAGTCAATTATTTTACATGCCGTACTACTCACTGGCACCTAATTCGTTTTTTCCCTCTTCTACATTAATGAGTTTATACGAAACAGAATTTTTCGAAAAAGAAATTAGAAATTCTGTTCCAATATACTTGCCACGGTATTCGTACAGGTATATAAAATTACCATCCTCTTCCATCTGTCCTATAATGGTATGTTCCAGCGTATTAAAACTATAGGTGATCCGCTGCTTGGCATCGGAAAAAGAACGGCTTTTGTGCTTGGTGAGGTATTCAAAATTCTGTTGTTTCAAAGTAGAAAGGTAAAAAGTGAAAAAATCCATATTTCCCTGCTACAGATCGAATAGTAACTTCCGGAAAGACCTGTGTAAGATAGGATTTGTTTTGCTTTTGATCCGTTTGAAACGATGGTTTATGCCTTATTTATGGTAAAAATGAGTCCGATCATGTTAATCGGGCTTAATTGCCTCTGTTTCCTACCCATAATCACTGCTTTTGCAGATTTACCTTATCAACAATTAAAGTAAACCACCATATATTATTACAAATAGTTAGCAGTAATTGCTACAAAATGATTTCCTTAAATCCGTTATATTGTATCTGTAAATAAGCAGTTAATAGATTTTGCCGGATCTTTTGAATGCTTTCAACGATCCGATCATACCCCAATGAGAAAACCTCCCGTTCCATATAACGACGCAAAAAGGTTGCAAGCGTTACATAGCTACCATATCCTGGATAGTCAGAGCGAGGAAACGTACAACAGACTCACTCAGTTGGCTGCGCTTATTTGTGAAGTACCTATTTCATTGGTTACGCTGGTTGATGAAGATCGTCAGTGGTTTAAATCCAAAGTTGGCCTCGATATATCCGAAACCCCACGTGAACATTCTTTTTGTCAGTATGCCATTATAGAACCTAACTATTTTGAGGTAGAAGATGCATCGAAGGATACAAGGTTTTTTGAAAATCCTTTGGTAACCGGTGATCCTAATATTAAATTCTACGCCGGTTATCCATTATTGGATGATGAGGGTTATGCATTGGGTACTTTATGTGTGATTGACAGTAAGCCGGGGAAATTAACGGATAAACAACGACAGGCTTTGGCATTACTGGCCGAAGAAGTGATGTCGTTGATTAAAGAGCAAAGAAAAAGAGATGAGTTTGACAATTTTCAGAAGCTGTTTGAAATTTCAAATGACTTGATCTGTGTTGCAGGTAATGATGGCTTTCTCAAAAAAGTAAATCCCGCCTTTGAAATGCTTCTTGGCTGGGATACAAAAACACTTTTGGAAAAACCTTTTATCAATCTGGTACATCCGGACGATCTGGGAAAAACAAAGCAGGAAATTGACAGGTTGGCCACAGAGGGAAGCCCAATTTATTTTTCTAACAGGATCCGTACCAAGAATGGCGACTATAAAACATTGCAATGGGCAGGTACACCGGAACCCGTAACCGGTAATATATTTTCTATCGCCAGAGATATTACGGAAGAAAAAAAGAAAGAAGAACTGGTGATTGTAAGTGAGAATAAATTCCGGTCTTTTTTTGAATATTCTCAGGGCCTGATGTGCACGCATGATCTGCAAGGAAAATTTTTATCCGTAAACACCTCAGGAGCTGCTTTGCTTGGCTATACGGTGGAAGAGATAATGCAAAAAAGCCTCTTTGATATTGTTCCCCAAATACATCACAGCAGTCTTAGTGGATACCTGAGTGATATTTCTGCGAATGGTAAGTCGAAAGGATTGATGACCACGCTTCATAAAAATGGTTCTATCCGTGTTTGGTTGTATAACAATACCGTTGAAAAAAATATTGATGGTAATCGTTATGTAATTGGCAATTCCATTGATATTACGGAAAGGCTTCAATTGGAAAAAGATCTGAAGCGAACCAAAGAAATACTGGAAGAAACCAACCAGGTAGCCCGCGTAGGTGCATGGGAGTTTAATACAGAAAAACAACAGATCTTCTGGTCAGGTATTACAAAGCAGATACATGAAGTACCTGATAATTTTATTCCCGAACTGGCAACTGCTGTTTCGTTTTATAAAGAAGGAGAAAGCCGTACTAAAATTGTACAGGCATTGGAAGCAGCTATAGCAACAGGTAGTTCCTGGGATCTTGAATTGCAGATCATCACAGCAAAAGGGAAGGAGCGATGGGTTAGGGCACTAGGTAAAGCAGATTGGCAGAATGGCAAATGCAAAAGAGTATATGGTGCATTTCAGGATATTGATGAGCAGAAACGAACCAAGCTGGCACTGGAAGCCAATGAAAATAAATACCGTGCTTTTTTTGAAATATCTCCGGTAGGGATTGCCATCAACCGCCATCACGACGGGAAGTTTATCGACGGCAACAAAGCATTGTACCGGATGATTGGTTATACAGAAGAAGAGTACCGTCAATTAACTCATTGGGATGTAACACCGGCAAGGTATGATGAAGATGAATTAAAGCATCGTAAATCGTTAACAGATACTGGCAGGTACGGTCCCTATGAAAAAAAATATATTCACAAAAATGGCCACACCATACCCGTACTATTGAATGGAATTAAATTCATGGGAGCTAATGGGGAAGAGCAAGTGTATTCGGTGGTGCAGGATATATCCGATCGTAAACAGGCCGAGAAAGCATTGATCATAGAAAAATCAAGACTTTCTGCATTTGTTGAAAATGCTCCTGCAGCCGTGGCCATGTTTGATACAGGCGTAAAATACATTGCTGTCAGCAACCGTTGGATGGAAGAATACCAGTTGGTGGGAAAAAATATTCTGGGGCTATCGCATTATGAAGTATTCCCTAATATTTCTCAAAACTGGAGAGACATACATAGCCGTTGTCTGAACGGAGCCGTAGAGAAAAATGAAGAAGATGTTTGGACGCCTCCGGGCTGGGATCATGAACAGTACCTTCGTTGGGAAGTACGGCCATGGTATCTGTACGATGGTTCTATTGGTGGTATCATGATGTTCACACAGGATATCACACAGATTTGCTTACAGCGCGAAGAACTGAAAACTGCCAAGAAACAGGCAGAACAGGCAAGCCTTGCAAAATCTGAGTTCCTCGCCAGTATGAGCCATGAAATTCGCACACCATTGAATGGGGTGATCGGGTTTACCGACCTGATTCTCAAAACACGCCTTGACGAAACACAACAACAATACCTGTCTATTGTTAACCAGTCAGCCAACACCTTACTCCGTATCATCAACGATATCCTTGATTTTTCTAAAATAGAAGCAGGTAAACTGGAACTGGAGATTGAAAAATGTGATCTCTACGAAATTGGTAGTCTGGCCGCAGACATTATCAGCTACCAGGTAAAAAAGAAAAAACTGGAAATGTTACTCAACATTTCTACCGATCTGCCGAGGTTTATATGGGCAGATGTGATCCGGTTAAAACAGATATTGATTAATCTGCTAAGCAATGCATCCAAGTTTACTGAAGAAGGAGAAATTGAATTAAAAATAGAACCACTCACTGATCCTTCTCAAAAAGAAATCACCATCCGTTTTGAAGTAAGGGATACCGGTATTGGTATCAGAGCGGATAAACAGAAAAAAATCTTCCAGGCATTTTCACAGGAAGATGGCACCGTAACACGAAAATATGGAGGTACCGGTTTGGGACTTACTATTTCCAATAAGTTACTCGCCTTAATGGGCAGCAGTTTACAATTAGAAAGTGTACCCGGAAAAGGGAGTCGTTTTTTCTTTGATCTGGGACTAACCACAGAAAAGGGACAACCTACTCTTTGGGAAAATATTTCTGCTGTTAAACAGGTATTAATTGTAGACGATAATGAAAATAACAGAACCATTCTTTCACAAATGTTATTGCTGGAAAATATTCGGGCAGACATTGCCAAAACAGGAATGGAAGCCTTGCAGATCCTGGAAACTGGCCGTAAGTATGATGTGATTTTGATGGATTTTAATATGCCCATACTCAACGGACTGGAAACGATTCAGAAGATCCGTGATAATTTTTATGCTTCGCCAATAGAACAGCCCATCATGCTGCTGTCGAGTTCTTCAGATGAAAAAGATGTTATTAAACGTTGTGAAGAACTGGGGGTTAACCATCGACTGGTAAAACCTATCAAGATGGATGACCTGTATGCCGCGCTCTCAAAATTAAACCGGCTTTCAGACAAGGGCGAAATCATGGAAGAGCGCATACAACCTGAAAATAGTATGAACAGGTTAAAGGTTTTGATTGCAGAAGATGGGGAAGTAAATATGTTATTGGCCAAAACAATTATCCGTAGGATAGCACCCAATGCGGAAATTATGGAAGCAGAAGACGGATCTGTAGCCGTTAAAGTATGTAAAGCTCAAATGCCGGATATTATTTTCATGGATATACAAATGCCTGAAATGAATGGCTATGAAGCCACGCGCATTATCAGGTCAATGAAAACAGAAAAGCATATTCCCATCATTGCCATTACTGCCGGTAACCTGAAAGGAGAAAGGGAAAAATGTATCGAGGCAGGTATGGATGATTTTATTGCCAAACCAATTATAGAAAATACAGTCAGATCGATGTTTCATAAATGGATGGCTTTGAATGCACCGGAAGATGCGCCCAAATTGGTAAGTAATATTGGTAATGAGAGGGAGCATGTTGATTTCTCTTATATTAAAGATATCATGAGCGGAGATGAAATGCTGTTACGGGGATTTCTTACGACGATCACAGCCGAAATTGCTAAATCCATGAAGGAACTGGAGGAATGTTTTCTCCGGAAAGATCTTGGTGCCATAAAAAGAAGCGGCCATAAGTTGAAAGGAACCACCCTTACAGCGGGATTGCACAATCTTTCCCAGTCTGCTATTGCATTGGATGGGCTTACCGAATTTGATGAAGCATATGTAGCCGGGATATTGGCAGCAGCCCAAAAAGAAGCGGGTATTGTAACGGGAATTATTCAACGGTACATGCATACATAGTTCCGCGTATTGCTGCGATTTTCACAAGTACTCCACTTTTTTTGAAGCGGTCCCGATTTCTTTTCTTACATAATTATTTTCACATGAATTATCCGTAATTTACGGGTGACTGGAAATCAGTTATTCTTAATTGCACTATATGGGAGCTGTTTCTTTGATTGCTTTATCGCTGGCAGCCATACTGTTTTCTGCAGGCGGTATACTGGTTGGAAAGTTTTTATTGAAAAAGAGTTACAATCCCCAAAAAGGCCAGGCTTACGAATGTGGTATTCCCACGCAAACCTCTCCCTGGCACCAGTTTCATGTAGGCTATTATCTTTTTGCATTACTATTTTTAATTTTTGATGTAGAATTGGTGTTCATGTATCCATGGGCCGTAGTGGTTAAGAAAACCGGTATGGTGGCCCTGGTAGAGATCGTTATTTTTATTTTCATTCTGTTCATGGGTTTTTTATACGCGCATAAAAAAGGAGCATTGAAATGGAGTTAACCGAATCTGCAGCACAGGCGCAAACCGAATTTCCGGGCGATGTTCACCCAACAGCGGGTGGCGGTATTATTGTCAGCAGTTTTGATGGTCTCATTAACTGGGCCCGTTCCAACTCGCTTTGGCCACTCACTTTTGCTACCAGTTGCTGTGGTATAGAAATGATGTCTACCGCCTCTTCCAAATACGATTTCTCCCGTTTTGGTTTTGAAGTGGCCCGCGCCACTCCCCGGCAGGCAGATGTCATTATTATTGCCGGCACCATCGTTAATAAAATGGGCCCGGTATTAAAACGCCTGTACGACCAGATGGCCGACCCTAAATACGTAATTGCTATGGGAGCCTGTGCCATTAGTGGGGGCCCTTTTTTTTATAATACCTATTCTGTAGTAAAAGGTGCCGATCATATTATTCCGGTTGATGTGTATATACCGGGTTGTCCGCCAAGACCCGAAGCCCTTTTGCATGCATTGATCAGTTTACAGGAAAAAATCAAGAGTGGATTAACCCGTGAACAAATCAGAGAAGAAACCAAAGCTTAGTAATAGAAATAACGTATGACAAACGAAGCATTCAAAGAATACATATCATCTGTTTTGGCTTCTGCTGTATTTGATGAAACAGGCGAATGGCTGAATGTGCAGATAGAAGCCACTCAATGGAAACAGCTGGCTAAGGATCTTCGTAATTCTTCTTTTGAATTCAATTATTTATTCTGTCTAACCTGCATCGATTGGAAAACACATTTGACCATGGTGTACCATCTTTCTTCAACGGTGCACCGGCAAACCATTGTGATCAAAGCAAACCTTGACAGAACAACCCCAGAAATAGAAACGGTTACTGATGTATGGAGAACAGCCGAATTTCATGAGCGCGAAGTATATGAATTATTTGGGGTGATATTTACTAACCATCCTGATTTACGGAGATTGATACTGACAGATGATTTTGAAGGATATCCTTTGCGCAAAGATTTTGAGGATCCGATCAATATGATAAAACTATAGCCGGCAACATGTACACGCAAACCGAGGTAATAAAAGATACGGCAGCATACGGTTCAGAAGGTGAACTGGTAATTAACATGGGGCCACAGCATCCGGCTACGCATGGCGTACTGCACCTGGTGGTTACCTTGAACGGCGAAACCATTCAGAAAATAGAACCACACCTGGGTTATATCCACCGCTCTATCGAAAAAATGTGTGAGAGCCTGAGTTACCGGCAGTTTATTTATGTAACCAGCCGCATGGATTATCTCTCCTCTCATATCAATAACCTGGCCTGTGCATGGAACGTAGAAAAATCCATGCAGATAGAAGTGCCCCAGCGCGCCAAAGTGATCCGTGTATTGATGAGTGAATTAACGCGTATTGCCTCTCACGAATTATGGATTGGTGCCATGGCCATGGATTTGGGTGCGTTTACACCTTTCTTTTACGCATTCAGGGAAAGAGAAATGATCACCGATATCATGGAAGATACCTGTGGTGCTCGCTTAACCATGAACTATATTGTACCGGGTGGCGTGATGTATGATTTGCATCCGGATTTTCAACAGAAAGTAAAACTGTTTGTAAAACAGTTCAAAGAAAAAGTAACCGAATACGAAGACCTGGTAACCAATAATGTAATTTTTCAAAGCCGTATGAAAGGCGTTGGTGTATTGTCTAAAGAAGATGCCATTTCTTTTGGTTGTACTGGCCCTGTGGCAAGGGCCAGTGGACTGAGTTGTGATATCAGAAAGATCTATCCGTATGAAGTATATGATAGTGTAGCGTTTGATGAAGTGTTGGAAACTACCGGAGATTCTTTTGCACGCTATATGGTGCGTGTGAGAGAAATGAACCAGTCTATTCGAATCATTGAACAACTGATTGATAATATACCAGAAGGAGATTTTCAGGCAAAAACCAAAGCAGTTCTGAAACCACCGAAAGGAGAATTTTATACAAGGGTAGAAACAGCACGTGGAGAATTGGGGGTGTACATTGTAAGTGAAGGAGGAACCACACCTTATCGTATTAAATTCCGTTCACCGGGTTTTTCTAATCTTTCTGCTTTACACCATATGGCCAAAGGCAGCAAGATCGGCGATCTGATGGCAACCATGGGAACACTGGATCTGGTGATACCGGATATTGACAGGTGATTTCGTGAGACGTGAGACGTGAATCGTGAGTTATTATTCTCACGTCTCACGATTGACGATTCACGATAAAAAAGTACAAGTGTGCGACGCAAGAATGTTGAATAGAAATACAATCGTTCGGAAATAAAAACATAACATGTTCAGCTTAGAAGGACTAACCACCAACATTCAAAACTGGCTATACAACACATTCGATCCTTCGTTTGCGCTGGTGCTGGAATGTGTGATTGTGATATTGCTGGCCATTACTTTATTTGCGGTATTGGGATTGGTGTTGGTATTAATGGAAAGAAAAGTAGCGGCACATATTCAGATCAGGCTGGGGCCTAACAGGGTAGGGCCGGGCGGCATGTTTCAAACAGTTGCTGATACCATCAAGCTGATCATGAAAGAAGGATTAACGCCCGATCTGGCAGATAAATTTCTTTTCAATCTGGCCCCATTCGTGGTGATGATCGTTGCTATGTTACTATTGGCACCCATTGCCTTTGCAAAGAATTTTCAGATCTGGGATATTAATATCGGCGTACTCTATGTATCAGCTATTTCTTCGCTTTCTGTAATTGGTATTTTAATGGCAGGATGGGCAAGTAATAATAAATATTCTTTACTGGGAGCCATGCGCAGTGGTGCACAGATTGTGAGTTATGAATTATCTGCCGGTATCGCTGTTTTATCTGTAGTGGTATTAACCGGTAGCCTGCAAATATCAGATATCGTTGCATCGCAGCAGGATGGTTGGTGGTTATTCAAAGGGCATATTCCCATGATTATTGCGTTTGTGATATTTATTATCGCTGTAACTGCCGAAACCAATCGTGCACCATTTGATCTGGCAGAAGCAGAATCTGAATTAACAGCCGGCTTTCATACCGAATATTCCGGAATGAAATTCGCATTGTTTTTTCTGGCAGAATACATCAACATATTTATTGTATGTGCCATAGGTGCGACTTTGTTTTTAGGGGGATGGATGCCATTACACATCGGGCACTGGGATGCGTTTAACCAGGTGATGGATTATATTCCATCATCGATTTGGTTTTTGGGAAAGACTTTCTTTCTCATCTTCCTCATCATGTGGTTTCGCTGGACCTTCCCGCGTTTGCGGGTGGATCAATTATTGAATCTGGAATGGAAATACCTGTTGCCCATAAGTTTATTCAACCTCTTATTGGTAACGGTGATCGCTATATTGGGTTGGCATTTTTAATACTAACACCTCGCGTAACCTTCTGTCTTTGCGTCTTAGCGGTATTTTTTTTACCGCTAAGACGCAAAGAAACTAAGTATCGCAAGGGGTTGTTGAGACAGAACTTAATCTGAATACATGTTTTTAAAAGAGTACCTACAAGATGTCTATAGCGGTGTTTCCTCTTTGCTGAAGGGGATGCGCAAGACCGGCTATTATTTCTTTCACCCAAAAGAAATAATTACCGAACAATACCCCGATAACCGCGCCACACTAAAACTGGCAGAGCGTTTTCGTGGTGAAGTGATTATGACACATGATGAAAACAACGAACATGCCTGCACCGGCTGTACTGCATGCGAACTGGCTTGTCCGAATGGCACTATTAAAATCATTACCAAGTTTGATATTTCACCCGAAGGCAAAAAGAAAAAAGCCATCGATACGTTTATTTATCATTTGGAACTTTGTACCATGTGTAATTTATGCATACAAGCGTGTCCCACAGATGCCATTAAAATGGCACAAAATTTTGAGCACAGTGTGTATGATAGAAGTAAACTCACCAAAAAATTAAATCAACCGGATTCTAAAATCAGGGAGGGCGTAGAATAATGGATGCAGCTGCTATTATATTTTATCTGATCTCGGCCTTTATATTAGGTACGGGTATACTGGCGGTAACAACCCGGAAAATATTCCGCTCAGCTATCTGGTTATTGTTTTCACTGGTGGGCATAGCTGCTTTGTATTTTTGGTTGCAGGTAGAATTTATTGCGGCAGTACAGATCATTGTATATGTAGGTGGTATTGTGGTGTTGATTATTTTCTCCATCTTCTTAACGCAGCAATCCGGAAAAGAAATGGCGAAGCCTGCTAAGGGTAGAACGCTGTTTTCTGTATTGGCAGCCGTTTTCGGACTGGTATTTATCTATCGGTTAATTGCGGAATATGGGTTTGCAGAAAACGCAGCCAAACCTTTTACGGTTTCAGTAGGAGAGATTGGTACACAAATGCTAAGCACCACTGAATACGGATTTATATTACCGTTTGAAGTAGTGAGTATGTTATTATTAGCAGCCATGGTAGGTTGTATTGTAATTGCCATGAAGAACAAAGATGGTAATTTGGAAAAGCCCGCAGCACCTGAAGTAAAAGGGATGATCCATACAAATTTTACGGCATCACCTAACGAAAACAAGGATTGATATGAGCAGTATTCCATTAACACATATCCTTTCTGTAAGTACGGCCCTGTTTTGTATAGGTATGTATGGATTGTTTACCAGAAGAAACATGATCACTATGTTGATGGCCATAGAGCTGATGCTGAATAGTGTGAACATTAATTTTGTAGCATTCAACAAATACCTGTATCCGGATAAACTTGATGGTATTTTCTTTACATTATTCATCATTACCATAGCGGCTGCGGAAGCTGCTGTTGCCATTGCCATCATCATTAACCTGTACAGAAGCCACAACTCTATTGATGTGGAAGATGCTGCAGAAATGAAATTGTAAGAACTATGTCAAACTATTTCTACATTATCTGGATACCACTATTGCCATTGATCACCTTTTTGGTATTGGGGATCTTTGGCAGGAAGTATGTGAAAGGAATGGCGGGTACTATTGGTTCTTTATCATTGCTTGGTTCAACAGGGCTTTCACTGGTAGCCGCTAATCAGTATTTTTTTGTGGATGGTAAAGTGAATGGTATTTACCAGAAGATTATCGCATTCAAATATACCTGGCTCGAATTCTCTCCTAATGTATCCATTGACATCAGTGTGCTTATCGATCCTATTTCAGTGATGATGTTGGTAGTGGTTACGTTTGTGTCACTCATGGTGCACCTGTTTAGTTTAGGTTATATGAAAGGGGAAGAACGTTTTGCTACCTATTATGCTTTCCTGTCACTGTTTACTTTTTCTATGTTAGGACTTGTACTATCTGGTAATATTTTTCAGATCTACATGTTCTGGGAGCTGGTAGGGGTTTCTTCATTCTTACTCATTGGGTATTATTTTGATAAACCCAGTGCAGTAGCTGCCTCCAAAAAAGCATTCATAGTTACCCGCTTTGCCGATCTTGGTTTTCTCATTGGTATTTTAGTATTGGCGTTTTATGGTAAAACACTGGATATAGGAACGTTAATTGAAAGATTAACTTCTTTACAATCGCCCGAATTTATCAGTATCACAGGTGCGGGTTTTCTAGGTGTGTCTGTATTAACCTGGGGTTTAACATTGGTGTTCATCGGTGGTGCCGGTAAATCGGCCATGTTCCCGTTACATATTTGGTTGCCTGATGCCATGGAAGGGCCAACGCCTGTATCTGCTTTGATTCATGCCGCTACCATGGTAGTGGCAGGTGTGTATCTGGTAGCCAGATTGTTTCCTGTTTTTTCCATGGATCAAACATCTCTGGATATTGTAACCTATGTAGGCGCTTTCTCTGCGTTACTTGCGGCCATCATTGCGTGTACACAAACAGATATCAAAAGAGTTTTAGCGTATTCTACCATGTCGCAGATTGGATATATGATGTTTGCATTGGGCGTTTCCAAACAAGGTGGAGAAGCCGGGCTGGGTTATATGGCTTCCATGTTTCATTTATTTACACATGCCTTCTTTAAGTCTTTGTTGTTCCTTGGTGCTGGTGCAGTCATACACATGGTACACAGTAACGAGATGAAAGATATGGGAGGGTTACGGAAATTGATGCCCGTTACGCATATCGCGTTTTTAATTGGTTGCCTTGCCATTGCGGGCCTTCCTCCTTTTGCGGGCTTCTTTAGTAAAGAAGAAATTTTGCTTTCTGCATTTCAATCCAACAAAATTATTTTCGGTATCGCGTTATTTACAGCGGCACTAACGGCTTTCTATATGTTCCGTTTGTATTTCTCTATTTTCTGGAGCAGAGAAGCTACCGGTCACCATGGTTCACATAGTGAAGGAACGGTTTCTATGAAATTTCCATTGGTGATTCTTGCGATCTGTGCAGTTGCCGCAGGCTTTGTACCCTTCTCTCATTTCATCACATCCGATGGTGTCGCATTAGAAACACATATGAATATTGGTTTTTCTGTAGCACCGGTAGTATTGTCTTTACTCGCGATAGCATTAGCGGCCATTATGTATAAAACGGCTAACGATAAACCTGCTAAAGTGGCTGCTGCTTTTAGTGGTGTATACAGAGCTGCCAGTCGTAAATTTTATATGGATGAATTGTATTTGTTCATCACCCAAAAAATCATTTTTCCGCTTATTGGTCAGCCCATTGCATGGATTGATAAACATATTGTTGATGGGTTGATGAATGCATTGGCTTCAATAACAGCCGTATTCGCAAACCTCATTAAAGGAATACAGTCAGGCAAAGTGCAGAGTTATGCTTTGTATTTTTTTGGTGGAATAGCAGCGTTGGCTATTCTCTTTATTTATGTATGGAAATAATGTTATTATGAACCTGTCGTTATTGATTGTCTTACCCCTGCTCACAGCCCTTGTGATTCTTTTCTGCAAAGGATTGAAGCAGGTACGTGCCATTGCATTGGCAGGTTCTGTAGCACAACTGGGTGTATCTGTTTGGCTGCTGGTAGCCTACTGGCAGGAAAGAACCGCCGGTAATCAGAACGCGATGGTCTTTGAAAATAACTACAGCTGGTTTACCAACTTAAAAATCAATTACCATATTGGGGTAGATGGTATTTCTATTGCCATGATCTTGTTAACAGCATCTGTTGTAGTAGCGGGAATTCTTGTTTCATGGACGATGGAAAAACTCAGTAAAGAATTTTTCTTTCTATTGATTCTGCTTAGTATGGGTGCTTATGGTTTCTTTATTTCATTGGATCTGTTTACTTTATTTTTCTTTCTTGAAATTGCAGTGATCCCCAAATTTTTATTGATCGGCATTTGGGGAAGTGGTAAAAAAGAATACAGTGCCATGAAACTGGCCCTCATGTTAATGGCGGGATCAGCACTTGTTTTTGTAGGCTTAATGGGCATCTATTACCAAACCGGTTCTTTTGATCTGTTACAAATTTCGCAAGCGCATATACCAGTAGCCGTACAGAATTTCTTTTTTCCTTTTGCCTTTTTAGGGTTTGGCATATTTGCTGCGTTGTTTCCTTTTCATACATGGGTGCCCGACGGTCATGCTTCTGCACCAACTGCCGCATCCATGTTTCTGGCAGGTATTTCTATGAAGCTGGGTGGGTATGGATGTTTACGCGTAGCTACTTTTCTGATGCCTGATGCCGCGCACACCTATCAATGGATTATTATTTTGCTCGCTACCATTGCCATTATTTATGGAGCATTTGCTACGCTGATGCAGACCGATCTGAAATACATCAATGCCTATTCTTCTGTTAGTCATTGTGGTTTTGTGATCCTGGGTATTGGTATGTTAACACAAACATCTATTAACGGTGCTGTACTGCAAATGGTATCTCATGGTTTAATGACGGCCCTTTTCTTTGCCGCAATCGGCATGATCTATAGCAGAACGCATACCAGGATGGTAGCACAGTTAGGAGGCTTGCTAAAAGTAATGCCATTCATCTCCACCATATTTGTGATCGCAGGTTTGTGTTCGTTGGGGTTACCCGGTTTTAGCGGATTTGTAGCAGAGATGACGGTTTTCATGGGCTCATGGCAAAACCCGGATGGCTGGTACCGATTGGCTACGATATTGGCCTGTGCGTCTATTGTAGTTACGGCAGTGTATATCCTGCGCGCAGCAGGTAAAACAGTTATGGGGCCAATAAGCAACGAACATGCTCTCTTAGCTGATGCAACATGGAATGAAAAAATGGCTGCAGTGATATTGGTAACAGGTATCGTATTGATTGGGGTAGCTCCTTTTTTGATTAACCAACTCATTACTCCCGGAACGGAACAAATTATGTTACAGGTAGGAAAAGAGATTACCCAAAAATGAACTGACGTATGGTAACTGATTTCTTTATATTATTAAAACAGGAACTGCTGGTGATTGCCATCATATTTCTGTTGCTGTTTATTAAACTGGGTAAAGACAGAACGAACGAAACAATCAGCAACATTATAAATATTGGTTTACTGATTAATCTGGTTGCAGGATTCGTAGGAAGTAAAGAGGGGATGTTGTTCAGCGATATGTTTAGAACGAACACATTGATTACACTTGAGAAAAACATATTGAACCTTGCTGTATGGCTGATTTCCATGCAATCATACAACTGGTTAAAAGGACATAAGCATGTAATTGAATTTTACCTGCTGCTTTTATCTTCTTTGCTGGGAATGTTTTTCATGATCTCCAGCGGAAATATATTGATGTTTTATCTCGGACTTGAATTATCTACCATACCACTGGCAGCCGCTGCTAATTTTGATCTCACCAAACGGCAGTCTTCCGAAGCAGCTATGAAGATGATTATTTCTTCCGCATTCTCTTCAGGTCTCTTGTTATTTGGTATCTCACTGTTATATGGTATTAGTGGTACCCTTGTTTTTACAGAAATGGGATCATATTTTTCTACTGATCCATTACACATATTTGCTTTCATTTTATTGATTTCGGGTTTTGCCTTTAAAGTATCTGCTGTTCCTTTTCATCTCTGGACAGCCGACGTATACGAAGGGGCACCTGTTGCAGTTACCTCTTTTTTATCTGTGGTTTCCAAAGCGGCAGTACTGTTTGTATTTGTTTCTGTTTTATATACCGTGTTCAAACCTTTGGCAGAAACTTGGTACCATATTCTATTTGTACTGGCACTGGTTACCATTATCGTTGGTAACCTCTTTGCGCTCAGGCAAAATAATTTTAAACGCTTTCTTGCTTTTTCTTCTATTGCACAGGTGGGTTTTATACTGGTAGGTATTTCAGGAAGCTCGCAGGCCGGTATGGCATCTGTTATTTACTTTATACTCATTTATATTTTTTCAAATCTGGCTGCCTTTGGTGTAGTATCGTTAGTAAGTGCCGTTACCGGTAAAGAAACCATTGCCGATTATAAAGCTTTCTATACTACCAATCCTTTGTTATCATGGGTACTTACCATTGCCCTCTTTTCTTTGGCAGGCGTACCACCAACGGCTGGTTTTTTCGGTAAATTCTTTTTGCTGATGGCTGGTGCAGCCAAAGCTAATTACTGGTTAATTGGTATTGCAGCATTGAACATGGTGATCTCTTTCTATTATTACCTGCGTGTGGTGAAAGCCATCTTTATGGATGCTAATGAAGATCCCATTCCAAAACTGTCTCTACCCTTTTACCCTAAACTGGCATTGTATATCTGTGTTATTGGTATCATTCTTACCGGAATAGCCAGTTGTGTATATGATTATATTTTTTCACTTAGCAGCGGTGTATAAAGAATATCCTTATGGCGATCAATAAAAATCACGAATTTGAAGAACTGGATGGTATCAAATGTGCCATCGTTGAAAAAAATGCTTCGGCGGATAGGGTAACTTTTTTAAAAAACCTGCTTTCCTTCAATCAATATACTGTTGTGGTAGTGGCCAGTCCGCCTCCTAAAGTAGCTGCACCTGCCGCAACACCGGCAGAAGGTGCTGAACCTGTTTCACTGCCAGTAGCACCCGAAACATTTACCATTGGTGTAACCGATGTTATGTTCAATGCTACCAATGCTATTTTTGGCCGTCTGCTAAAAACACCGGAGGGCAGGGTAGTAACCCTTGCTTACTGGAAAGAAAAGGAAACCATTGCCAGAGATGGGATTCCTTATTATGAGAATATCCGCTGATATTTTTTTCTTCCCCTTATTCAGTCAGCTATTTTACGCGCATACTTGCAGAATAATACTAAATTGCTGCTTATCCAATATCTGTAGCCTGTTTCCTCCCATTTTAACCCAACAGCAAATTGTATGGCAGATATTTTATTGGTAGATGATGACCCCCTAATCATTAAATTATACCAGCTTATTCTTGCCAGTCCTGAATTTTCATTAACGGTGGCTGTCAACGGTGTTGAGATGTTGCAATCTGTTGAAAATAAAAAACCTGATATTATTTTACTCGATGTGGTTTTACCGGATACTTCGGGGTTGGATTTATGTACACGAATTAAAAGCGATCCACGCTTTGAAGGCACTAAAATAATACTGGTTTCTGGACAGGAAATTAGTCCTGTTCAGATAGCGGAAGGCATCGAAATGGGAGCAGATGATTACCTGGTAAAGCCGTTTCATCCAAAAGAATTATTGGCAAGGGTAAAAAGCTGTGTCAAATTGCAGAAAACCGAGGAGGCTTTGCGCGAAAAGAACCGCGAATTGAAAAACCTGTATAACCATCTCCAGAACCTCCGCGAAAAAGAAAGAAAAATACTGGCGCAGGAAGTACAGGAAGAACTGGGACAGATAACAGCTGTATTAAAAATGGATATCGACTGGCTGGCACTTCGCATGGTTGATGCGCCACGAGAAAACCGGGAACGGATCCGAAAAGCATCCACAACTACCAAGCAGATCATCGACCAGATTCGAAGTATCGCTACCGACTTACGCCCCAGTATGCTGGATGAATTGGGTTTGTATGCATCACTTGAATCCTATTGCCGGAAAATAAAAAATAAACACGGTATAGATTGCATATTTGAACATGATGACAAAGAAGATACTTTATCAGTAGAGGTAAGTACGGCTGTTTTCCGCATTTGCCAGGAAGCCTTACTCAATGTTACACAGCATGCTTCGGCTTCGGCTGTACAGGTAAGGGTGCAAATACAGGGAAAAATACTTCGTCTTTCTATTAAGGATAATGGTATTGGCTTCGACGTGGTTAACCAGACAGATGTGTTGGGTTTGGTTAGTATGCGCGAGCGTGCACTTTCTGTAAATGGCCAGCTGCAGATAGAAAGTGTAATTGGTAATGGCACCATTGTTACCTTACACATACCACTTAGCTGATATTCTCCGCATAAACCTATTTTATCCAAATAGCAGATCAATTTTCAATGATTCTCTTATTTTTTGGCTGATTGATGAATAAAGCCTGCCTTGTATTAGCGAAATAGTAAACTATCCCAAACACTTGCATCTGCCAATGAAAGTTTGTAACTTTTAGCAACCAAATCTTTTACTATGAAACAGTATCATATTGTTTCGCGAATTGCTATTTATCTGCTCGCAGTGGTAATGATCTCCTTTGGTATTTTTCATTTTCTAAATGCGCACGACCTGATTGTATACATCCCTTCCTCCGTCCCCGGGGGAATTGTATGGGTATACATTGTTGGTGCGGCATTTGTATTGGTAGGTTTTTCTTTCATCACCAACCGGATGGTGAAAGCAGCAGCTTACCTGTTGGCATTACTGCTGTTCTTATTTATCATCCTGATTCATATTCCTAATTACCTGGAAGCAGGCAATAAAGAAATGCAGGCAATGGCACTGGTAAATCTGCTGAAAGATACCGCCATCGCAGGTTTTGCCCTTCATATTGCAGCGGGCGCACATCACCAGAAACTGCATTTGGAAGATAGTGATTAACAACAGCGAAAAGGTGCTTCAGTTGTACAGTGTTTTACGAACCGGATCACGGTTCGCAATGGGTTATTGTATACCCATTATCTGATGTTTTCAACCAGGAATTTCCTGAAATTATCATGTAGTTTTACAGAACTATTTTTTTAACAGATGAAGTATAGTCCTTTCGTTCTCCTGATTATTTTTTGTATCAGTTGCAGCCGTCCGGCATTTAAAGAAAAATGGCTTTCAAAAAAAGCACCCGAACAATTCCACGTTCGTTTTGAAACTTCCAGAGGAATTTTTGAAGCAGAATTTATCAGGCAATGGTCGCCATTGGCGGTAGACAGGGTATATGCACAGGTAAAACACGGCTATTATAACCACACCTTGTTTTATCGCATAAGTCCAGGTTATGTAGCACAGTTTGGAGGAGACGATTCTCTGCGGATGAAGCAATGGCGTACCGTAAAAGTACCGGATGAACCTGTGCTACAGCCTAATCAGCGCGGCGCCATCAGCTTTGCCAGAAGCGGTAAAGAAACCCGGGATAATGATCTGTTTATTAACCTCAACAATAATTCACCCAAACTAGATACCCTTTCGTCTGGCGGGGTAAGAGGATATCCTGTATTAGGCAGAATTACCTCGGGGATGGAAGTGGTAGACTCTCTCTACAGTGCATACGGAAATACTGTGTTTGATAAGTATAGACTTCTTTTCAGTAACAAAAAAGCATTCATCAATGCTTACCCCAGGTTGGATTCATTGATAGATGTAAAACTGATCAGAAAAACCACCACCCGAAATCAATAGTGCACCAAAGGTAGCGCAATCGTTTTCGTATTTTTTTTGCTCTCCCTAAGCCTTCTTTATAAAATTTTGGAAGATCATTTGTATTTCCGTCTTATATTAACAGGAGAAAATTGGCAATTGATTGCTTCCTTTTTTCTCCTTGTATATTTATCATTCAAACACTCAAAGACTAATTACCTGCCAGTATGAAAAAAGAAAAAACGACATCCGTTTCCCGGCGTGATTTTGTGGCAAACAGTGCTAAAGCACTTGCGGCTTTTATGATTGTACCGCGTTATGTATTGGGTGGAAAAAGTCCCGCAGGTATATTGTACACACCCCCTAGCGACAGGATAACACTGGGATTGATCGGCACCGGCAAGCAGGGAAAAATATTATCTTCTTATTTTCTTAAAACACAGCAGATACAGTTTGTAGCTATCAGTGAAGTATACAAAGCCAAAGCGCAACTCTGTTTGGATAAGATCAAAGCAGAGCATGAAAAATTTCCGCAGTATGGTAAGTATTCAGACATACCGGTATACAATGATTTCAGAGAGGTGTTGGCGCGAAAGGATGTAGATGCCGTAGTAATAGCTACGCCTGATCACTGGCATGCTGCTATGGCCGTTAGAGCTGCAGAAGCAGGTAAAGATATTTATTGTGAGAAGCCTTTGGCATTAACGGTAAAAGAAGGCCGATCTATGGTGAATGCTGCGAGAAAATACGATCGTGTTTTTCAAACCGGAAGTATGCAACGTTCCTGGAATGAATTCAGGCAGGCAGTTGAATTGGTTCGCAATGGATATATCGGTGATGTTAAAACCATTAAAGTGAATATTGGTCCGCCACCTAAACCTTATGATCTGGCGGCAGAACCCATTCCGGAAGGACTAGACTGGAGCAAGTGGCTGGGCCCTAATGCAGCCGTACCTTTTAATGCAGAACTGGCGCCACCGGTATCAAAAGATGTGTATCCTAACTGGCGCAACTACCGTGAGTTTGGAGGAGGTATGGTGACCGATTGGGGGGCACATATGTTTGATATTGTACAGTGGGCATTGGACATGGATGCTTCAGGACCTGTAGAAGTAACCGCACCGGATGGTGGTGCAAATCCTTTCCTAAAGTATCGCTACGCAAATGGTGTTACGATGACGCACGAGAAATGGGAATGGAACAATGCCATCCATTTTATCGGATCACAGGGCGAGATCAAACTG
Source organism: Chitinophaga pinensis (assembly GCA_943372845.1). Lineage (GTDB taxonomy): Bacteria > Bacteroidota > Bacteroidia > Chitinophagales > Chitinophagaceae > Sediminibacterium > Sediminibacterium pinensis_K. Next base: position 132,810 of record CALSAD010000006.1, read on the forward strand.
CAACGCGGTAAACTCGAAACCACACCGGCTTCTTTGAAAGATAAAATCATCGGTGATACAGAAAAGCATGTTTACAAAAGCGAAGATCATTACAAAGATTTTCTCGATGCCATACGCAAACGTAGCAGACCCATTTGTGATGTGGAGATAGGCCATCGTACTTCTTCTGTATGCAATATTGGAAATATTGCGTACCAGTTGGGCCGCAAATTGGAATGGGATCCCGCAAAAGAACAATTTAAAAACGACGCGGAAGCCAATGCACTACTAGGAAGACCCATGTTGAAGGAGTGGGCAGTTAAGCTTTAAATGCTATTGAATAATAGAAAAAGCTGCTTATGAAAAGCAGCTTTTTTTGTTATGTGTATGCAATTAGACAAATTGTTTTACCTTTTATCCTGTACTGCTATTTAATGATGGATTCATCAGGCGCTGTTCCTTTGAACTTGATTTGATATGGCCACTGTTCTTCTGCAACAACTACCGGGGCGGTGCCTTCTGCAGGTCTTCTTCTCATGGCAATAGGCCAATGTTCTGTGGGCGCCCCCATAACTACCAGCCATAAATATTCTGTATCCTTTGGTACTTTGAATGAGGCGGTGCCTTCGGCATCTTTATACACATCTCCATACACACGAGTGCCATCTTTTTGTGAAGCAATAAATCCATAACGCCAGCCTGCTTTATCTATTTTCACAGTACTAAAACTATCTGTTCCGGCAACTCCTTTAAAGTTCACGGTTACCTTAGTTCCCGCTTTGGGAACTTTTAATTTAATGCCGTTGTACCCATAATTCTGCGGGCATTTTTCTTTTGCTATGCGATACCAATCATCTCCAATGGCATTCAATGTGGTGGTATGCTGATTGGCATATTTATGCGCTACCTGCTCTATACGCGGCATATCCCAGGTAATAAATCTGCGCGATGCATCAAACATTTCATCATTAAATTGTTCCTGATTTTGTTCGGTGATTCTTTTGTAGGTCATAACCGGATCTTCGCCCTCTTTGGTAGCGCGGCTGAGTTTACCAAAAAAATCGATCCCGCGTTTGTTAGACCAGTATTCAAATACATAAGGTGAATGATACGTATTATACGCATGCAAAAATGCATAGTGTGTACCTTTCAAAAAATCCACCAGGTGATAATTTTCAAATGTCATCCATTCAGGATATACCTGCCATAACATATACTGTGCAGACATTTCGCTGATAGCACCCCTGGGTCCGCGCCCATTATCCTGCGATATCATGTATTGAAAGGAATGTCCCAGTTCATGCGCTAATGCTCCGTAAGGTGCTTTGTTCATTCGGGCAGCTGGTGTCCATAGCATTCCTACTTTACCGGCGCCACCGCCAAATGCCGTACCGCCATCACCATTGATCACGAACAGTACCATCTTGTATTTGTCTGTATAAGAACTTCCTTTTAGTACAAGTTTTAAATCGTTTACATAGTAAGCATAAAAACGTTCACATTCCTTCAGCGCATCATTTGGGTCAAAACGCTTTTTTTCATTAGGATTCGTAGAAGGATTATCTCCAAACTCCTTGTGCCAGAAAATAGCAATATTATCCCCCTGAATCATTCGTTTAAAACTGTATTCGCTTTCTTCTTTTGAAAAATCGTTTTTAGCAGGGATACGATAGATCGTATCAGGAAGAAACAATTGTTTTGCCCCGGAACCGGCTTGTGCAATTGATGCAATTGAATAGGTAAGTGCTACGGAGATGAACAAAAAATATTTTCTCATGAAATTTTATTTTAACCCTACTGATGAGGTATTCAAATGTATCCTTCTAACAAACCTGTTTGCTTCTTTTTTATTGATGGAATGTATACAGATATTGATACTTTTCATTCGGAATGATGAGCCTGGATAAAATGATAGCGGTGCATCAATAAATACAAAAGCCTGTGACATTATTGCCACAGGCTTTTGTATTTATAGTGAACCATTGCAAAGCATGCTAAGCTGATTATCTAACCTTTGCGCTTCTTCCCGCCTTTGTGCCTTCGCGGTTAATTTTTACATCAGTCATCCTGAGCAACTTCTATTTTTTATTTACTAACATCATAAAAACGCCAGTTGGTAGCAAAGTCTTTTTTAATCGGCTGATTGGTAATAATAGCTCTCAACAATTCAATCGGCATACTGCCTTCTGAATAAATGGCATCATTGTATTGTTTCAGCGTCATTTTTTTAGTATCCACCAATTCTTTTTTCATCGCATACAATTGCATACCGCCTGTCATATACGCCAATTGATAAAGAGGAGGATAACCACCTACAAAAGAACGACGCACTTCACCTTCTGCATTGGCTCTTTCAAAACCAACACGATCCACCAGAAAATCTACACACTGCTTAGGTGTCCAGTTACCCAGGTGAAAATTGAGAGAGAAGATGATTCTTGCACAACGGTGCATTCTCCAGAAAAGCATACCTATTCTGTCTTCCGGCGATTTTGGAAATTTCAGATCCCACAATAAAAGCTCCCAGTACAAAGCACTTCCTTCTACCCAGAATGGGGTATTGGTACCCAATAAATCTCTTCTGTAAATTTTATTTCGGGCAGTCATATAACCTTGCAAGTGATGCCCTGCAATTAGTTCATGGTGCACCGTGGCTCTTGAAAAAGCAGGGTTGTTACCACGCATACTCATTAATTTCTCTTCGTAACCCATAGTATTGGTCGGATAGGAAATACTGAGTGTTTCACCACCGGTGAAGAAAGGATTTACCAGTTGACGCTCCGGTGTCATCATCATCATGCGCCAGCTTTCTTCAGATAATTCAGGTATGGATATCAGATCATTCTTCTTCAAAAAATCAACTGACTGCTTATACAACTCAAACATTTCCTGTGGTTGTTTGCCGGGGGCCACATAGGTATTCTTTACTTTTTCCTGTGCCGCTTTCCAGTTATCGCCGAAGCCCATTTCCTTTGAAGCTTTCAACAATTCAGCATCACAGTACGCAAACTCTTTATTGGCAATGGTAATTAATTCTTCAGGTGTGTAAGGAATGTATTCCCTGGTTAACTGACGAACCAATTCATCTCTACCTACAGAAATACCCAATATACCACTTCCATCATCTTTGGGTTTGGCATCCATATTTTTCCCTTTTCCTCTGATAGCTGTTGCATACGACGCTAAACTACTGTCAAGATCGCTGTATGTTTTGGGTACCCACCAGGTAAACATAGGGTCGTATCCATTGTAAAAATCAAATTCGCTTTTTAATGCACCTTGTAAACCTCTAACAGCTTCAATGGCAAGCGAAGCAAGCTTGCTATCCATTGGCTCTTCTTTTTGTAAAGCCGTTTTGGCTTTCTGAACAGATTTTATGATCTCGTTCATTTGCTTGGCTACTTCTTCACCAATTACATTAAGGCCACGGCGACGTGGTTTTTCCAGGTTATAAATATTATCTGAGAAGGGGAGCAGACGGGCAATTTTATCATAGTCGGCTTGTTCAGCAACCAATCTGGCTTTTGCATCATCAACAATTCTTTTAAAAAGAATATAATCTACTTTGCCATAGATACTCATCTTATCAAAATTCATGGCATTCATCTTCTTCTCATACTCTGCAATCAGCTTCAGCATTCGTTCTCTTCTCTCAGGGGAATTGTAACTGGGCGCACCTCCCTGTTGCCCGCCTCTGCCACCACCACCGCCAAATCCACCACCCGGAGATGTTGCATAAAAGCGGGTAACACTACCCATATCAGCTGTGTACTGTACCATCAGATCATGCATTTCACTGCTTTGCATATACAGACTGCTGTTAGTAGCCTGCGCTGAAATTTGCTGGCTACCAACTATGCTTATAAGCATAAAAAGAAGAAGAATCCTTTGTTTCATAGATGTTTTATTGAGTAGGTGAATTGTTTAAAACTAAGTTTTCAAACGATGAATGGCGTTATGTAATTTACCAAAATATAGCAATATTTTGACTTGCTTCCTCACATTAGAATGATTGGTTGTATTTTTCACCAGATATATTCTTTTTTGTAAAGAGAAACACCATGAGCAGATGAAGAAAGCGTTTTTATTTGATTTGAATGGCACCATGATCGATGATATGTATTACCACGCCAAAGCATGGAACGATCTGTTACAGGAAGATCTGGCAACAACATTTGACTGGGAAACCATCCGGTTAAATATGTACGGTAAAAACAACGAAGTACTGCTAAGGTTATTCGGAGAAGGAAAATTTAGTGGCCAGGAAATGGAAAAGATATCTCATGATAAAGAAAAAAGATACCAGCAACTCTATAAGCCATTGGTAATGCCTATTAAAGGGTTGATCTCTTTTTTAGATTCAGCAAAACAGTTAGACATTCAAATGGCTATCGGTTCTGCCGCTATACCCGATAATATCGACTTTGTAATTGATGCATTGGATGTTCGAAAATATTTCACATCCATTGTTAGTGCCGCAGATGTGGTAAACAGCAAACCCGATCCTGAAACTTTTTTATTGAATGCAGCACAACTAGGTGTTTCTCCTGCTGATTGTATTGTTTTTGAAGATGCTCCCAAAGGGGTAGAAGCGGCTGAAAAAGCCGGAATGGCTTGTGTTGTCATTACTACCATGCATCCGGAAACTGACTTTGATCGATATAATAATGTGAAATTGTTCATCAGCGATTATTCCCAACTTATACCGGCATCATTGATAAAGTAAGGAAACAAAAAACCGGCTATGTTAGTAGCCGGTTTTTTGTTTGTCTTATCCTCTATTCTAAACAAGAGGTATTGATTGAATATTACCAGAAGCGCACATACAAAGCAGTGAGCAGTAATAAGGTCATTACAATTAATACAAGTACCGATTTGTTAATGGCAAACATTCCCTTATCAAAAATAAATGCTTTCGGATTTACTTTAGGTCCACCTAAACTGATAACAATCATAATAACCATGGTAAAGAAGAATGACCAACCCATGTTAATCAGGAATGGTATTTCAAAGCCGCCTTTTCCATTGGGATAGGCAGTGAAGAGAATGTTTTCATTACCCAGTAATGCCGGTGCATAATTGTTAAAGAATACAGACAGTACAAATCCTGCGATCACACCTGCAATGGCAGCGGCACCAGTTGTTCTTTTCCAGAACATGCCTAGTATGAACATGGCAAATACACCCGGACTGATAAAGCCGGTATATTTCTGAATGAAGGTAAAGCCTCCTTCACCACCAATACCCAATGTATCATCCCAGGTAAACGCAACACCTACTATCATGGCAACTAAAATGGTTAATCTGCCTGTCCAAACCAATTTCTTTTCATCCGCATCCTGTTTGATATATTTTTTATAAATATCAAGGGTGAAAATGGTAGAGATACTATTGGCTTTACCGGCCAGTGAGGCAACAATAGCTGCTGTTAAAGCCGCTACGGACAATCCTTTTAAACCATCTGGTAAAAAGCCAAGTATGGCAGAGTAAGCACCATCTTTGCTTCCGCCTGCTAATTGTGGAAGGTGTCCGTTTTTATATAATACATACGCCGCAATACCCGGCAGCATTACAATAACAGGCATCATTAATTTTAATAATCCTGCAAAAAGAATACCGGTACGGGCTGTTTTAAGGTCAGCACCTAAGGCACGTTGTGTGATATACTGGTTACATCCCCAGTAGTTTAAGTTTACAATCCACTGGCCAGCAAAATACATGGCAATGCCCGGCAGCACCAGGTATTTATTGATGTCTTCCTGAGAAGAATTGGGTCCGGGTTTTTCCAGTATCATGTGAAAGTGGTCCGGTGCTTCTTTCAGCAAAGTATTAAATCCTGCAATCACACTGCTGCCCATTCCAAATTTTTCACTCACAATCAACAGTGCCATATACGTGGTTGCCAATCCGCCAATAATCAATACAGCTACCTGTATCACATCGGTGTAGCCAATTACTTTCATGCCACCCAGTGTAATAAAGAGTGCAAATACCGCCAGCACCACCATTACCAGGTGCAGGTGTTGCCCACCTACCAAACCATTGATGGCTACTGCACCTAAATAAAGTATAGACGTAAGGTTAACAAATACATATAAGAACAACCAGAATACAGCCATGATCAGTGCTACTGTTTCATTGTAGCGGGTTTTCAGAAATTGCGGCATGGTAAAGATCCTGTTCTTTAAATAGATAGGCATAAACCAGATGGCAATGATGATGAGAGCCAAAGCAGCAATCCATTCATAGGCAGCTACTGCAGTACCAACAAAGAATCCTTCTCCACTCATCCCAATGAATTGCTCTGCAGAAATGTTAGAGGCAATCAGCGAGGCACCGATGGCCCACCAGGTAAGTGAACCTTCTGCTAAAAAGAAATCTTTGGTATCGGCATTAACCTTTTTCTTACGTTGGTAGATCCAGTAACCGTATCCTGCAATCAGGACGAAATAAACAAGAAACACAACGATGTCAATGGTGGCAAGTCCTTTCATTATGGCATTTTTTAAATGTTAGCAATCGTAAGTAAGGCAATTTATTTGAAGGCAACTTCATTCCAGCGCAATTCATTTTTAAACTGGTACAATTTGGTGTCATTGTTGATGAGTACAAATTCAATACCCGCCATTTCTGCAAAATCTTCCAATTGCTCAGAACTGATGTTTTGCGAATAACAGGTATGGTGTGCACCACCTGCCAATATCCAGGCAGCACAGCCCACTTTCATATCTGGATACGGTTTCCATAAAACCCTTGCCACCGGAAGATTGGGTAAACTGTTGATCGGTGCAACGGCCATCACATCGTTTACCAATAAACGAAAACGGTTTCCCATATCTACAATAGACGCATTGATAGCAGGGCCGGGACCAGAGTTAAATACCAATCTTACCGGATCTGCCTTTCCGCCAATACCGAGCGGATGAATTTCGCAACTGGGTTTTGCATCCGCAATCGATTCACATATCTCCAGCATATGCGCTCCCAATACCATGGCATTATCCGGGTTAAAATGATAGGTATAATCTTCCATAAAAGAGTTGCCTCCTTTTAATCCGCTTCCCATCACTTTCATGGCACGAACCAGTGCTGCCGTTTTCCAGTCCCCTTCACCAGCAAATCCATATCCTTTGGTCATTAGTCTTTGAGCAGCAATGCCCGGTAATTGTTTGATGCCATGCAGATCTTCAAACGTAGTGGTAAATCCTTTAAAGTTTCCTTCTTCCAGAAATTGTTGGATACCCAATTCTATTCTGGCGGCCTCTCTTAGTGATTCATGTTGTTGTCCACCTTTTTGCAGAGAGGGTACTACTGCATACTGCACATGATACTCATCTACCAATTGATTGATCTCACTTTCTTTCACTGCATTAATCACCGCTACCAGGTCACCTACACCATACGTATTTACGGAGTAACCGAATTTAATTTCTGCTTCAACTTTATCGCCTTCGGTAACGGCTACATTGCGCATATTATCACCAAAACGGGCAAATTTGGCACCCTGCCAGTCATTCCAGCCTGCAGCAGCCCTGATCCATCCACTCACTTTAGCAATCGATTCCTGATCCTGCCAATGGCCTACTACTACTTTCCTGTTCAATCGCATGCGGCTCATAATAAAACCATACTCTCTATCGCCATGCGCAGATTGATTGAGGTTCATGAAATCCATATCAATGGTACTCCATGGAATATCCCTGTTAAACTGTGTATGTAAATGAAGTAGTGGTTTTCGTAATATTTTTAATCCCGGTATCCACATTTTGGCGGGAGAAAAAGTATGCATCCAGGTTATTACACCAATGCAATTCGTAGTATTATTCGCCTGTTGAAAAATGCTGTAAATTTCTTCAGCCGTTTTTACTGTAGGCTTGTATATAATTTGTACAGGTATCTCAGGATTTTCATTAAGTGCATTTGCTATGGTTGTTGAATTTTTTGTAACCTGCAGTAATGTTTCTTCTCCGTATAGGTGTTGACTACCGGTAATAAACCAGACTTCCAGTGTTCTAAGGTTGATCATGTGTATTAGATTTTTATTTATTGTCCGTAATAGGAATGAGGTCCATGTTTTCTTTCAAAATGTTTTTGAATAAGTGCATCCTTCAATACAGGTGCAGAAGGATTGATTTGTAATGTCAGTATCGCCATTTTTGCCAATTCCTCCAATACGGCTGCGTTGTATACTGCTTTATCAGCATTTTTACCCCAGGTAAAGGGAGCATGGTTACCTACCAATATCATTTCCAGTTCCTCATGCAATAACCCTCTTTCTTTAAAACAGTTCATGATCTGAAAACCGGTTTCATATTCATAATCTCCTTTGATCATTTCATCACTCATCGGTGGCGCGCAAGGTATAGGAGATACTGTATGATCTGCATGCGTGGTTCCAAAAACAGGAATGTCTTTTTGCGACTGTGCCCAAGCAGTTGCATAGGTTGAGTGAGTGTGTACAATACTGCCGATATTGGTCCAATGTTTATATAATACTGCATGTGTTTTTGTATCAGAAGAGGGGCGAAGTGTACCCGCTACCACCATGCCGTCAAAATCTACAATCACCATTTTCTCAGGAGAAAGATTTGCATAAGGAACGCCACTGGGTTTAATGGCAAATACGCCTTTGTTATGGTCTGCAACACTTACATTACCAAAAGTAAACAGTACCAGACCTAATTCCGGCAACTGCATATTGGCATCGTATGCTTCTCTTTGAATGGTTTCGTACGGGTTCATAAAAATTAGTAAACGATCAGTAATTGATCATCCGTTATTTATTGCTTGTTAGAATGTTGTTCAGTAAACTGGCCTGATTTTTTATATTGTTCAAAGCGTGTATGGTAAATAGCTACTTTATCCGGTTCAGGCGTATACGTTGTATCAAAGCCCTGTCCCATTGCCTCCATGGCATCTTCCACTTTTGCATAAACACCTGCTGCCGTTGCTGCAAACATGGCCGCACCCAATGCACAGGTCTGTTCACTTTTATGTATGCGGATAGGCATATTCATTACATTACTCATTACCTGCATAATATAAGGTGAGCGTTTTGCCACACCTCCTAATCCGATCAACCCTTTTACCGGAACACCTTCCTGGATAAAGCGGTCCGTAATCATGCGTGCACCAAAACAGGTGGCTTCTACCAACGATTTAAAAATTCTTGCGGCATCAGTTGCCAGATTCAATCCATGGATACTCCCTTTGAGAAACTGATTTGCATCAGGTGTTCTCCGACCATTAAACCAATCAACAGCCAATTCATCTTTTTCATCAGGAGGTAATAAAGCTGCTTTCGCACTGAGTTCAGGTATCATTTTATGAGACAGATCTGCTATCAGCTGATCGGCTATCTCCGGCGTTGTGAATTTATTTTTTGAAATGATCTCTGCCACGGGGCCCAACAACATGTTTTTAAACCATGCATAGGTATCACCAAAAGCAGATTGACCCGCTTCTAATCCCGTCATCCCCGGAATCACAGATCCATTTACCTGACCGCATATTCCTTTTACAAGTGTGTCGGCTATTTCATTACTTGGGGCAACCAATATATCACAGGTAGAAGTACCCATTACTTTACTTAGATGATACGCTTCTATCTGTCCGCCAACAGCGCCCATGTGCGCATCAAAAGCACCTACTGCCACAATTACTTCTTCTGACAAACCCAGTTTGGCAGCCCATGATGGTGATAACTTACCAGCGGATTGATCCGAAGTATAGGTTTCTTTTCCAAGCGTATCTACAAAACCATCCAGCAAGGGATCAAGTGATTGGAAAAATTCATTCGGTGGATAGCCATCAAATGTTTCTGACCATAAACCTTTATGCCCTGCCGCACACACGCTTCTTTTTAATTGCGAAATATGTGTACCACCTGTTAACAGAAATGGGATCCAGTCGCAATGTTCTACCCATGTATAACAGGCATCACGAACTGTTTTATCTGTACGATATACATGTAATAATTTTGCCCAGAACCATTCCGAGGAATAGATACCTCCAACATACTGCAGGTAATTGGTATCAAATTTTGTGGCGTGTTCATTAATCTGCGCTGCTTCAGTGGTAGAGGTATGGTCTTTCCACAAAACAAACATGGCATTGGGGTTTTCTGCAAAGGCTGGGGTTAGTGCCAGCGGCACGCCTGCTTCATTTACTGCTACCGGTGATGATCCGGTGGTATCCACACCAATGGCTTTTACCTGTGCGGCAATGTCAGCACCAGCTTTGGATAAACAATTCAGGATGGTTTGTTCAAGACCTTCTATATAATCAAGGGGATGCTGGCGAAATTGGTTAATTTCCGGACGGCAATACAATCCTTTTTTCCAGCGGGGGTAATAAAAAACAGCCGAAGCAATTTCTTCACCGGTAGCACTGTTTACCAGGATGGAACGTACAGAGTCAGTTCCATAATCAACACCTATGACGTATGTATTTTTTTCCATGAGCAGGCAATCTGTTTTAATAATTCGTGTCAAAATAACACTTTATAAATGAAAATAAAAAAAACAGGAAGATATTTTTCGGGTTATTTAATATTTCCCGGATTGGGTATGAAATTAAGGAAGGCATGAAAGTTTTTTTCATACCTCTTTTTATCCAATTTATAATAGTAAGCTCCTTTTTTAGAACTGTCCCTGTCTTTATCCTTTTGTTTTACTAAGAGCTTGGTAGACTGTAGCTTCCGGCTAAAATTCCGTTTGTCGAACTGGGTATCAAAAATGCTTTCGTAGAGACTCTGCAGTTGTGGGAGTGTAAATTTCTCCGGAAGAAGTTCAAACAGTATCGGGTGAAAGGCAGCTTTGTAGCGTAGTTTTTGTTTAGCCATGTCCACCATTTCCTGGTGGTCAAAGATCAGTTTGGGCACTTCTTTTATAGGGAACCAACCGGCGTGAAACTCAGTGTTGATCTGCTTTTCGTATTGATGAATGTCAATCAATGCAAAATACGCAACCGATACCGTTCGCTCTATCGGATCTCTGGTTACATCACCAAAAGCATTCAATTGCTCCATGTATACCCCTTCCAGTCCGGTCAGTTCTTTTAAGATCCTGGCTGATCCTTTTTCAAAATCTTCGTTCTTCTGCACAAAACCACCCATCAAACTCCATTTCCCTTTTTCGTATTCCAACCCCCTTTGTACCAATAACAATTTTAACTCAGAACCATCAAAGCCAAATATGATACAGTCGATGGCTACCAGTATGCGTGTCTGATTGTGATACCTTATCATAACCTGAAAATATGAGAATATTGTTTAAATGTACAAAAGTGACACTTATAAAGTTATCAATTTTTTTAAAAAAAATAATAAGTGTTTTTTGGACAATTAATAATTCTTGTCTACTTTAGACTTCTTATGTTGTTTGTGGCAATTCAAATTTGCAAGCAATGGTACCGGAGCCATTTCTATGGTTCCGGTTTTTTCTAACGATGTTTCACATACAATAAATGCTTCCATATGAACAAATATTCCCCTCTGGCGATCTTCAGTTTTGTGTCTTTTCTTGTGGCATGTACCAATCCATCCGGCAGTAAGGATGCTACAGTTGCTGTTCTGGATACAACGGCGTTAAAAAATGCGTACCATCAAATTGTAAAAGACAAACCCGTAGCCCTCTACATCCTGAAAAACAAAAACAATATGCAGGTTGCCATTACCAATTATGGAGGCCGTATTGTTGCCCTGCAGGTGCCCGACAGCAAAGGTGTTTTTACTGATGTTGTTTTAGGGTATGATAGTCTGCAACATTATCTGTCGAAACCTGAAGCTTATTTTGGTGCATTAATAGGCAGGTATGGTAACCGTATTGCCAAAGGGCAATTTGCATTAGATGGCACAACGTATCAGTTACCTGTAAACAATGGAGCGAACAGTCTTCATGGAGGCCCACAGGGATTTCATAACCAGGTTTGGGATGCTCAACAGGATGGCGATCAGCGCCTAACACTATCATACGTTTCCAAAGATGCTGAAGAAGGGTATCCCGGTAATTTGGCTGTTAAAGTAGTGTATACACTTACAGAAGATAATAGCCTGAAGATTGATTACGAAGCGGCAACTGATACCAAAACAGTAGTTAACCTTACCAATCATGCATACTTTAATCTTAACGGTCAGGGCAATGGTTTAATTACAGATCATATGCTCAAGATCAATGCAGCTAAGTATACACCTGTAGATACAACGTTAATACCAACCGGTGTTCTCGAAAATGTAACTGGTACGCCTTTCGATTTTCAAATAGCCAAAGCAATCGGACAGGACATCAATGCTACCAATGCGCAAGTTAAAAACGGGCTTGGTTATGATCATAATTTTGTACTTTCAAAAGCTGGTAATGAATCACTGCAGGAGGCCGCTGTTGTGTACTCGCCAACTACCGGAATTGAAATGAAAGTGCTTACTACCGAACCGGGGATCCAGTTTTACAGTGGTAATTTTCTTGACGGAACATTGACTGGTAAACAACAAAAATCATATCCCTATAGATCTGCATTTTGTCTGGAGACACAGCATTACCCTGACTCGCCTAATCAACCATCATTTCCAACAACGGTTCTTGAGCCGGGACAGAAGTACACAACAACAACCGTATATGTATTTGGATTGCATAAATGATAAAATAAATTTACAAGAGGTTAATATCCGAAAACAAAAGAAGTGGTGTCCTGTTTAATTTTAGCGGTGGGCGAAACTGATATTATCATTATTGATTATAGTATTTGATTTAAGCGCTAATTGATAGTACGCAGCACAATTTTTCATCTTAATAAATGTATTGTATGGTAAACGTTTGTAAAATAATAACCGGAGCAGTTGCGCTGCTTTCATGCAGTGCTGCCATGGCACAGAATAAAGATTATCCTATTCAGCCGGTAACTTTTAATCATGTGCATGTGAATGATCAGTTCTGGGCACCGCGCATTGCTACTAACCAGGAAATTACCATACCCTATGTTTTACAAAAATGCAGAGAATCAGGAAGGATAGATAATTTTCTGAAAGCCGCTGGCAAGAAAGCTCCTACCAATCTTACAGAATATCCGTTTGATGACTCGGATGTGTTTAAAGTGATAGAAGGCGTTTCTTATGCATTGCAGGTAAAGCCGGATCCTAAATTGGAATTAGCAGTTGATTCATTGATCACTATTATTGGAGAAGCGCAGGAGCAGGATGGTTATTTATATACTTTCCGCACCATGAAACCAGACAAACTGCATCCTTGGATTGGTGCCAAGCGATGGGAAAAAGATCCGGACCTTAGTCATGAATTGTATAACAGCGGGCATTTGTACGAAGCAGCGGTTGCCCATTTTTTATCAACCGGTAAAAAAACATTATTGAATATTGCCCTCAAGAATGCAGATTTAATAGTAAAAGATTTTGGTCCGGGCAAAGCCGCTTATTTTCCGGGTCATCAGGTAATTGAAATGGGCTTAGCCCGTTTGTACCGCGTTACAGGAAAAAAAGAATACCTCGCACTGGCGAAATTTTTTCTTGATGTTCGTGGCAATGGTGCTATCAGAGGATCAGAATATAACCAATCGCAAAAGCCTGTAACAGACCAGCACGAAGCGGTAGGTCATGCGGTGCGTGCAGCGTATATGTATACAGGTATGGCCGATGTGGCAGCACTTACCGGAGATGCCACTTACATCAAAGCCATTGATGATATCTGGTCTGATGTAGTGAATAAAAAAATGTACTTAACAGGTGGTATCGGTGCAACCGGAGCAGGTGAAGCATTTGGTGCAGCGTATCATTTGCCCAATATGTCGGCATATGCTGAAACCTGTGCATCCATCGCCAATGTGTATTGGAACAACAGAATGTTCTTATTGCATGGTGATGCGGGTTATATCGATGTGATGGAAAGAGTGATGTATAATGGTTTGTTATCTGGGATTTCTCAAAGTGGTACCCGTTTCTTTTATCCTAATCCGCTGGCTTCTATGGGTCAGCACCAGCGTAGTGCCTGGTTTGGTTGTGCCTGTTGCATATCAAACGTAACACGCTTTATGCCTTCGGTTCCGGGATATGTGTATGCGCAGGATGAGAACAATCTGTACGTGAATCTTTTCATGACTAATAAAGCAGATATTACTTTACCGGCAGGTAAAGTAACCATTGCTCAGGAAACAGCCTACCCATGGAAAGGGCTGATAAAAATTCAGGTAGATGTACAGAAGAGAACAAGCTTTGCCCTCAGGGTAAGAATTCCGGGTTGGGCAAGACAACAGCCTGTACCGGGTGACTTGTATCGCTTTGCCGATAATAAAATGGTTGCCATCCCTATTAAGATCAATGGTAAGGAAATAGCGTATACCATTGAAAAAGGCTATGCCGTTTTTAACCGTGGATGGAATAAAGGGGATGTAGTGGAAATGGACCTGCCAATGGATGTTGAAAAAGTATTGGCTAATGAAAAAGTAAAAGATGACCAGGGCCGTTTCGCATTTCAGAAAGGACCCCTGGTGTATTGTTTGGAAGGACCTGATAACAAAGATGGTTCTGTTCAGAATATTGTCATGGGTCAGCAAACCGTTGTGAAAGAAAATTATGATGAGAAATTATTAAACGGTGTATTGGTATTAACCGGAGATGGTTCTGCAACACGCAGACAGGTAGATAATACCGCGTTGGTGAAAACCGATTTACAGGCAAAAGCCATTCCTTATTATGCATGGAGTAATCGCGGGCCATCAGAGATGGTGGTATGGATTCCATATGAAGAATCTGCTGCAAGACCCAAGCCTGCTGCTACTATTGCTTCTAAAAGCAAACCCAGTGCGTCCATCAATAATCAACGGATGCTTACGGCATTGAACGATCAATTCGAACCGGCTAATTCAGAAGACAAATCCGGTTTATACCTGCATTGGTGGCCTAAGAAAGATACCGACGAATGGATCCAGTATGATTTTGATACAGAACAAACGCTTTCTGAATCAAGTGTGTATTGGTATGATGATAGTCCTTTTGGTGGTTGTCGTATCCCCGCATCATGGAGGCTATTGTATAAAGAAGGGGATGCATGGGTGCCTGTTAAAAATCTTACACCATATGAACTCGTAAAAGACAAATATGATGTGGTGAAATTCGAACCGGTGAAAACCAAATCACTGCGAATGGAAATTAAGCTGCCTAAAAATCATGCAACCGGTGTGCATGAGTGGGTGGTTAAATAATTGCTAATCAAATAATCCTTTAGTATGTCTCGTATTTTGTGGTCTTGTCTCTTCATAGGGATCAGTATGTCGTCTATCGCACAACAACGTGCCCTGATGCAGGTGCAAACAGCAAAAGTGAAGAACACTGTTTCGCCCAACCTGCATGGAATTTTTTTTGAAGAGATCAGCCATGGTGGTGAAGGTGGTTTGTATGCTGAGTTGATACAGAACAGAGGCTTTGAAGAAAGCAGGTTACCCCCCGGATCTGTTTTAGAAGCAGGCATGTTAAATCCCAATCCCGAAAAGAAACCACATTATAACCTGAATGGTCGTGCCAGTAATTTCCGTTTACCATGGACGGTGAAATCTGATTTTCCTTATTGGAAACTGCAAACAGGTACCGGTGCGGATATCCAGCTTTCGCTCGACAAAAAAGATCCGCTCACAGAAGCTACACCACAGGCAGCCGCTATCAGTATTAAAGCACTGGGCGCTGATAATAAAAATTATTTTATCAATGAAGGTTTCTGGGGTATCAAAGCCGAGAAAGGAGAAGCCTACCAACTTAGTTTTTATACGCATTCAGATGGTAGTTATAAAGGTCCGTTAACCGTGATGCTTCTATCAGATAATGGAGCACAACTTGCTTCACATACATTTACCTCTGTTAACAGTGGTGAGTGGAAAAAATATACCTGCACATTGGTGCCTAAAGAGTCGGATGGTAAAGCCCGTTTCGCATTTTCTTTTGGTTCTGTTGGAAATATCTGGTTTGATTTTGTTTCATTATTTCCAAAGAAAACATTTAAGAATCGTCCCAATGGTGTTCGTGCCGATCTTGGCCAGTACCTGGCAGATTTAAAACCTGCATTTGTACGCTGGCCCGGCGGATGTTTTGTAGAAGGCGTGAATGTTGAGAGTGCCCCTAATTGGAAAACATCTATCGGTCCTCTTGAAAAACGTCCCGGTACATTTAGTGTTTGGGGATACTGGTCGAGCGATGGTTTTGGTTATCATGAATACCTGCAATTCTGCGAAGACATAGGTTCTGATGCACTCTATGTGTTTAACGCGGGTGTGGCCTGCGAGTTCAGAAGCGGAACCTTTATCACAAATGAAAATTTACAACCGGTAATTGATGATATTTTGGATGGTATTGAATATGCCATCGGCCCTGTTACCAGTAAATGGGGTAAGGTTCGCGCAGCCAACGGTCACCCAAAGCCTTTCCCATTAAAATATATTGAAGTAGGCAATGAGCAACATGGCCCTTGGTATGCTCTACGCTACAACCGTTTTCATGATGCCATCAAAAGAAAATATCCTAACCTCAAGATCATTTCCAGTATGGGAATTGGTGATATCAATAAAAGAACACTGGATAGTATCAAAACAACGGATATGGCCGATGAGCATGCCTATAAAGGTGCTTACTGGTCGTTTACCAATTATGATCATTTCGATCGTTATAAAAGGGGTGATTATGAAGTGTATGTTGGAGAATATGCTACCAATGCCGGCGTAGGTAATGGTAATATGCTGGCTGCGTTAAATGATGCTGCTTATATTATGGGGATGGAGAATAACGGAGACCTGATCAAGATGTCGAGCTATGCGCCACTGTTTGAAAATGTAAATACAAGGCATTGGCCTGTTAACCTCATTAAGTTTAAATCCGACAGCAGCTTTGCGAGGATCTCTTACTACACCATTCAATTGTTTAATGAACAGCGTGCAGACGAAAATTTTTCAGCACAGTTTAGTGTATTGCCTTCTACCTCGCCCAAGCCACGCAACAAAGGTGGTATTGGTTTAGCTACATGGGATACACAAACAGAGTATAAGGATATTGAAGTAACCGAAAACGGGAAACTGGTATACAAAAGTGATTTTATCAATCATCCGGAAGAATGGCAATCCATACGCGGAAACTGGAAAGTACAGGATGGCGCCATGGCGCAAACTGTGCAGGGTGCGCAACGATTGATGATTTTAAAAGACAAATCATTCGAAACCTATACACTCAAACTCAAGGCCAGAAAAACATCAGGTACCAATGCCTTTATTATTCCGTTTGCAGTAAATGGTGCAAGATCCATGTTGCGGGCGCATATTGGGGGGCTGGTAAACAACAGCTCTATGTTTGAGTTGGTAATGGACGAAGCCGTTTCAAACATGTCGCAACCCAAACGATTGGTCAAGCCTATCGAAACCGGAAAATGGTATGATATCCGTCTGGAAGTAGGGTTGGATAAAGTAGATTGCTACCTGGATGACCAGTTGCTGATGACCTATACAGAACCCAACAAATTTCTCAGCATTGCAGGAAGAGATGCAAAGAATGGCGATCTGATCATCAAAGCTGTTAACGTATCTGATGAAGCCTACGAAACAGAGATCAAACTGGATGGGGATATGCGTTTGTCTTCAACAGGTGCAGCGGCCTATACCATTTCTTCTTCGTCGCTTGATGTTGAAAATTCGTTTACAGAACCTAAGAAGTATGTGCCTGTGAAAACTCCTGTAAAAAATATCAGCAACCAAAAAATACAATATACTTTTCCTAAATATTCCGTTACGGTATTAAGAGTGAAAACGCAAAAGGCAGGATAAACTTCCTTGCTTTTTGTCAGACTATATTAAATGATCCCTCTATGAAATCAAGACTTGTACTAATCGCCATCGGTCTTTTAGTGAGCCAATCTGTTGATGTATTTGCACAGCAGAAATCCTTGCCTGCTTTTGCACCATCCAGAGATCAGATGTTGAAACGCTATAAAGCAGCAGAGGAGCGCGACAGTCTTTCCAGACGCACCGTGTTTAATGTTGCTATGCAAACCGGCTGGTCGGGCCCATCCTATTTCTGGTACCGCAATGCTTTACCCGATAGCCAGTCTGAATATATTTTTGTTGATCCCACAAAAGCAACCAAGCGCCCTTTGTTTGATGTGGCACAAATGGCTAAGGCTTTATCAGCCGCCACCAACAGGCCTGTAACTGCAGGCCGTTTACCCATCAGGGATTTGTATGTGTATCCTGATGCAACCAAACTGGCAGTGGCAACCGGTACATCCTTTTATGATATCGATCTCTCCAGTTATGCATTTACGAAGATTGATACATTGCCTACAGATAAAACAATATATCCCACGTTAACAAGACCCGTGAGCCGCTGGCAAAGAGGAAGAACAGAAAGAATTTCTCCCGATAAAAAATGGACATTGGTTGTAAAAGAAAATAATATTTACCTCGAGCCGGTGGGCGGTGGTACGGCTATTGCTTACACAACAGATGGTACTACTGCATTACCATATGGAGATGCAAGCTGGTCTCCGGATAGTCGTTATATCGTTGCCTATAAAATTAAAAGAGTGGTTGATAAGCCGGTGTATTACATCGCTACTTCATTGCCCGGTACCACACGGGGAGAGGTAAAGCAACAGAATTACAAACAGCCGGGCGATGAATTTTCTACCTATGAAATGCACCTGATCAATGTTACTGAAAAATCAGTTACCAAAGTTAAAACGGATCTCATTGATTTTTTTGATGCACCGAGGTTACGATGGAATGATGGTAACAACGATCATTTTTTGTATGAGCGTGTAGACAGGGGCCACCAGCGGTTTAGAATTATTGAAGTAAATGTACAGGATGCTACTACCAGAAATATTGTAGACGAACAAACCAATACTTTCATTTACGAACAGAAAATTGTTACACAGTATTTACCCGCCACCTCAGAAATTGTATGGGTTACGGAGAAGGATGGCTGGCGGCATATTTATCTGGTAGATGCTAAGAAAGGAGTGGTAAAAAATCAGATTACAAAGGGAGAGTGGGTGGTTCGTGCCATTGATAGTGTAGATATCACAAAGCGGGAGATCTGGTTTCAGGCAAGTGGTATGAATGCTGGAGAAGATCCTTACCATATTCACTACTACCGCATTGGTTTTAATGGAAAAAATCTGGTTACGTTAACAGCTCCGGGGTATAACCACAGGCTGGTATATTCTCCCGATAAACAATATTTTTTCGATATCGCTTCAACCGTTAACAAACCCCCTGTATCCATTATGGGAAGAACAGCTGACGGAAAAAAAGTAATGGATATTGAAAAGGCAGATATTTCGCGTTACACAGCGGCAGGGTTTGCCTTGCCGGAAGTGTTTTATGCAAAAGGACGCGATGGTGTTACAGATATATGGGGTGTGGTTTTCAGGCCCTCTGATTTTGATCCCTCCAAAAAATATCCCATCATCGAAAATATTTATGCAGGTCCGCAGGATTCATTTGTTCCTAAAGTATTTTCAGCTTCCGGTGAAATGCAGAGTATGGCTGAGCTTGGATTTATTGTGGTACAGATCGATGGAATGGGAACATACAATCGGTCCAAAGCATTTCATGATGTTTGCTGGAAAAACCTGGGAGATGCCGGCTTTCCTGATCGCATAGCGTGGATGCGTGCATTGGCCAACAAGTATCCTCAGGCTGATACAAGCCGTGTGGGTTTGTATGGCACATCAGCAGGTGGGCAAAATTCATTGGGCGGTTTACTCTTTCATCCGCAATGGTATAAGGCAGCGGTTTCGGCCTGTGGTTGCCATGATAACCGGGTAGATAAGCAATGGTGGAACGAACAATGGATGGGTTATCCGGTTGCCAAACATTATGATGAACAATCGAATATTACCAATGCACATAAACTGAAAGGTAAATTATTACTCATCGTAGGAGAAGCCGATCAGAATGTACCACCGGAATCAACGTACCGTGTAGCTGATGCTCTCATCAAAGCAAAGAAAACATTTGATTTTTTATCCGTTCCCGGGATGGGACATAGCGATGGTGGTCCGTATGGCCGCGCCAAAAAAAGAGATTTTTTTGTAAAGAGTCTTTTGGGAATAGATCCACCTGACAGAAATACCAATGAATTGATGATGGATGGTCAATAATAAGTAGTTGCTGTTTTGAGCTTTAGTAAAATTCAAAATACTTCTTGTAAAAGAATTAAGATTTTACTTTGAGAGATTTCGATAACGATTTCTAATCAGTCCCTGTGGACGGGCCTCTTTGGGTTCGGTGTCCAGCGAAGCGCAGACAGATCAGGCCATGCGTAGCAGGCCTGATCAGAGGCCAAAGCAGCCCGGTAACAGGGACGAGGCCCAGCGGCCGGGAGCGACAAGAAACTTCGAATACTAGCGCGTTTATTTTAATAGCGCAACACGTTACTTACAATAAAAAATGGGAAGCAATTATGCTTCCCATTTTTTATTTCCTATACTTCAGACTCTTCATACGTACTTCGGAAATAATGTTCCAGGTAATCGCTGGGCGATTTGCCGATGATGGATTTAAAAACACGGTTGAAATTGGTAATGGTATTAAACCCGCAATTGTAAGCGATATTGGAAATACTTACGCTATCCGTATCACCAGTGGTTAACTTTTTACAGGCTTCATTGATACGTACTTCATTTAAGAACGATACAAAAGTATGCAGTGTTCTCTTTTTAAAATACCTGCAGAAAGCCTGTGGCGTCATGTGTGCCTGCTTTGCCACATCTTCCAGCGTGATCTGTTTGGCATGATTGGCTAATATAAAATGATAAATATGGCTTAAGCGGATTCCATCGTGTTCACTCACCGTGTTTAAGCCTGACAAACTGGATAACTCTTTTAATTTGGGTATGCTGGTGAATTTTTTAAGCAGATCTATAAAAAAAGCTACCTGGTCAACACCTTTACTTTTACTCACCAACTGCATCTTATTGGCAATATTGGAAACGTATGCTTCCGGAATGATAAAGCCCTTGCTTCTTTTTTGTAAAAACGAATGAATCGATTTCATTTCTTCCAGATCAAAAAGTCCTTTTAATTTACCCTGTGGATTAAAATGAATAGTAAGTGCCTGCACCTTTCGCATACTCTTGGCAACAAAATAAATGGGATCACTTTTAAAAACATGGGGCTGATTGGCACCAATGTAAAAAATCTGGTTTGGCCCAAACGTATACATATTGTTATCCACCACAAGGGTACCTTCTCCTTTTTGAATCCAGGTAAGTTGTATCTCATCATGCCGGTGAAGATGCTGGTAAAAATAAGGGAGCATATCCTGACGAATAATGATGTTATTGTCTCCCGGAACGGGAATGGTGAACTGCAGAACTTTCATACGCGAATAATTACTGGGGGTAAATAAGCCAAACACTTTAATAGTACAAATTTACCTTTTAAAAGTGTTTTATTCTATTATGACAGTTAAAATATACCTTATGCTGCATAAAATCAGCATAAATGGGCACGCTTTTCGGATAAGGTTAAAATATTGGTAACTAAGGATAATTTTCGCGGTTGACCTGATATCCTTATCTACCGTATTTATTGTCATTACTACATGTAATAAAAGGTATTATCTGACTGATAAACCGATCAAAACGTTGCAAAATGGGTCCTGCAAAAAATAGGTATTGTTTTGCCTGGTTCGGGAAAATGATTTTTTTGTGTCTGATGCCACAATCATAGGTTTCAGAAAAATGAACCGGCATCTGAAAGCCTGAACAGCACATACTAAACAACACGATCTGCAAAATCGTGTTTGGTGAAAAGTAAAACATGAATTAAGGTGATGGTATATGCTTAGGTAAAAGCAGTTAAAATCGGTAAACTATTTATTAATCGGTGAAAACAGGTTGCCGGTATGGCGTACTAATTTTGTACTTCTAAATTCATAAATATGGCTACAATAACATGGGATGGTGTTTATCCTGCAGTACTTACTCCTTTCAAAAAAGATGACTCGATCGATTTTGATGTATTTAAAACCAATTTGATCGCACAACTGGAAGCAGGTGTGGATGGCATCATTCTGGGAGGATCATTGGGTGAGGCAAGTTCTTTATCCAATGAAGAAAAAAAACAATTGTTGTTTTTCTCAAAAGAAGTATTGCCTGAATCTTTTCCGATCATTATCAATATCGCAGAGCAAACTACCAAAGCGGCTGTTGCGTTGGCACAGGAATCTGAAAAAAATGGAGCCGACGGTTTGATGTTGCTTCCGCCCATGCGTTATAAAGCCGATGACCAGGAAACAGTGGAATATTTTATCGCTGTTGCAGAGTCAACTTCTTTACCCATCATGATTTACAATAATCCGGTTGATTATAAGATCATGGTAACGCTCGATATGTTTGAAGCATTAACACCTTATGCCAACATCCAAGCTGTAAAAGAATCTACCCGCGACGTAACCAATGTAACCAGAATGTTTAATCGTTTTGGATCGAGGTATAAAATACTTACCGGTGTTGATCCGCTTGCCATGGAAAGTCTTTGTATGGGAGCAGATGGATGGGTTGCAGGATTGGTGGATGCCTTTCCGCGTGAAACCGTTGCTATTTACCGGCTAATCAAAGCGGGACAAATAAAAGAAGCCCTTGCTATTTATCGTTGGTTTCTGCCCGTACTGGAATTGGATATACATCCCAAACTGGTTCAATACATTAAACTGGCTGCAGAGTATACCGGTATCGGTACCAGCTATGTTCGCGCCCCGCGTTTACAACTGAAAGGAGCCGAGCTTGCTGAAGTAAAAGAAGTGATTGAAAAAGCACTTGCCTGCCGACCTGAGTTACCGGATTATCTGAACCTGAAACAAAGCAATCATGTTGCATGGGCATAATTTGATCGGATTTACTGCTTCTGCAGAAGGAAAAGAAACGTTACAGAATTTTAGTACACTGAAAGCGGATTACTTGCCGGAACACTTTCATACAGCTACTGCTGATGAAGTAAACAGTGCAGTAACGAAAGCCGTTGCGGCACATAAAATATACAGCCAAACTAATTTTATCCAGCGAGCTGTATTTCTGGAAGCCATTGCTGAACAGATCGTTTTGCTGGGTGATACATTGTTGGAAAGAGCCCATTTGGAAAGTGGTCTTCCAATGGCAAGGTTAACGGGTGAGCGGGGAAGAACCGTAGGCCAGTTACAATTGTTTGCTGCTTTGCTGCGCGAAGGATCCTGGGCTGATTGTGTGATTGATACGGCTATGCCCGATCGAAAACCATTACCCCGCGCCGATCTTCGCAGAATGTTACATGCCATTGGGCCTGTAGCCATTTTTGGTGCCAGTAATTTTCCATTTGCATTTTCAACCGCAGGCGGTGATACGGCTTCTGCATTGGCAGCAGGCTGTCCGGTTATTGTAAAAGCACATACTTCACATCTTGGTACAAATGAATTGGTAGCAGGAGCTGTGATAGCTGCTGCAAAATTAACCGGTATGCCCGATGGTGTTTTCTCTAGCCTGAATGGTGAAGGCATTACCATTGGCCAGCAACTGGCTGCGCATCCCGCTATCAAAGCCATTGGCTTTACAGGTTCTTATCGGGGAGGTATGGCATTGTTTCATACGGCCACACAAACCCGTAAAGAACCCATACCTGTATATGCAGAAATGAGTAGTATTAATCCGGTGATTTTATTACCGGGTTTACTGTCAGATAGAAAACAAGATCTTACGCTGGCACAGCAAATAGCCGGATCCATTAGTCTGGGTGTTGGCCAGTTTTGTACCAACCCCGGTTTACTTTTTGTATTGGAAACGGAAGATGCAAAACAATTTTCAACGGATCTTGGTAATGCACTTTCTTCTATTTCGTCTGAAGTAATGTTGAATGCAGGTATCTGTAAAAGTTATTACGAAGGCCGTAACAAAATTGCTTCACTCAGTGGCGTAGAAAATATTTTTTCCGGTTCGGATAATGCTGCTGACTTTAAAGCTTCTCCTGCTTTGTATAAAGTACATGCAACAGATTTTATTGCACAAGCCGCTTTGCAGGAAGAAGTATTTGGTCCCTGCTCATTGATGGTGGTTTGTAAGGATACCACTGAATTAATAGCTGCGCTTGATTGTTTAGGCGGACAACTCACCGGATCCGTATTTGGTAATAAAGAAGAATTAATTTCCTATACTAGCGTTATTGATGCACTGAAACAAAAAGTAGGGCGTATTATTTTTAATGCAGTGCCTACCGGTGTAGAAGTATGCCATGCCATGGTACATGGAGGTCCTTTTCCGGCAACTACCGATGCAAGAACTACTTCTGTTGGAACAGATGCCATCAGGCGTTTTGTACGACCGGTTTGTTACCAGGATACGCCGCAGGAATTGCTTCCCATCTATCTGCAAAATGAAAATACCGCAGGTGTGATGCGAAAGATCAATGGCGTGTTAACACGCGATGCAGTTTCCTGATACTATTTAAAGACATAGTTTAATCCAGATTCTACAACAGCATGGCACATAAAAAATTTTTCTGTATTGATGCGCATACCTGTGGTAACCCTGTGCGATTGGTAGCAGGTGGCGGTCCTGTGCTTACAGGAAACAATATGATGGAGAAACGGTTACACTTTTTAAAAGAGTTTGACTGGATACGGAAAGGATTGATGTTTGAACCAAGAGGGCATGATATGATGAGTGGAAGTATTTTATATCCACCACATGATCCTCAAAACGATATAGGTGTTCTGTTTATTGAAACAAGCGGTTGTTTGCCTATGTGCGGCCATGGCACTATTGGTACCATTACGATAGCCATTGAAGAAGGACTTGTGATACCAAAAAAACCTGGGCAATTACGGATTGAAACACCCGCCGGCCTGGTGCTCATCCGCTATCAGCAGGAAGGAAAGAAAGTTACTTCTGTTAAATTAACCAATGTAAAATCATTTCTTGCCGCAGAGCAGATTCCGGTGAATTGTCCTGATCTGGGAACCATTTATGTTGATGTTGCGTATGGTGGTAATTTTTATGCCATCGTAGATCCGCAAACTAATTTTCCCGGGTTGGATCATTTTACGGCCGACCAGTTAATTTCATGGAGCAGGCATTGCCGTACCGCCATTAATGCGACACATCAATTTGTACATCCTGAGAATGAAAATATTCGCGGGTTAAGCCATTTACTCTGGACAGGCAAACCAATGGATGAAACATCCACTGCACGCAATGCTGTTTTTTATGGTGATAAAGCCATTGATCGCTCACCATGCGGAACAGGCACTTCAGCAAGAATGGCGCAATGGTATGCAAAGGGTAAGTTGAAAAAAGGAGAACCTTTTATTCATGAAAGCATTATCGGTTCAAAGTTTACCGGACTTATTGAAGAAGAAACAACCATTGATGGAAAACCTGCCATCATACCCAGTATTGAAGGGTGGGCCATGGTTACGGGCTATAATACCATCATCATTGATGATGATGATCCGTATGCACATGGGTTTCAGGTTATTTAATGTACTATTTACAAATCAGATATGAAAGCGGTAGTAATCGGAGGAGGTATCATAGGATTAAGTTCAGCATACTATCTCAACAAAAAGGGATGGGATGTAACCATAGTAGATAAAACAGATTTGTCTGATAACTGTTCCCACGGAAACCTGGGTATGATTGTGCCCAGTCATTTTATTCCTTTGGCGGCCCCCGGTATTGTATCGCAGGGGATTCGTTGGATGTTTAATTCCAAGAGTCCTTTTTATGTAAAGCCATCCCTGAATCCAAGTCTTATTAGCTGGGGGTTAAAGTTTGTAAAATCTGCTACCGCACGTAATGTTGAAAATGCAGCATCACCGTTGTTAGACATCAACCTGCTTAGTAAACAACTATACATTGAAATGAATGCACAGCCTGGTTTCGATTTTTCTTTGGAGAAAAAAGGAATCATGATGTATTACAAAACACCACAGGTTGCAGAAGAAGAAATACATACAGCTGAAAAAGCAAAAAGTATGGGATTGGATGTGGAAGTACTATCTGCCAAAGAAGCGCAGGCATTGGAAACAGGTGTAACACTAGATGTGCTGGGTGCTGTTCATTATCGTTCGGATGCACATCTGTATCCCAATAAACTGAATGAACAGTTGGTGGCGTATCTGAAAAATGCAGGCGTTCAATTTTCTACCGGTAAGCCCATAACGGCTATCAAGACCCATCAAAAAAAAATCACCTCAGTTGTAACAGGCGCAGAAGAAATACAAGGCGATGTTTTTATAGCAGCGGCTGGATCATGGTTACAGGATTTATTGCGAATGGCAGGAATCAGCCTTCCATTAATGCCGGGAAAAGGATATTCTTTTACGCATGATGTGCCCGAGAAACAATTGGCTATACCTGCTATTTTATGCGAAGCCCGTGTTGCCATAACGCCTATGGGTGGCCATCTTCGTTTTGGCGGCACTATGGAAATAGGGCCGGTAAATGATAAAATCAATATGAACCGTGTACAGGGAATTGTGGAAGCCATTCCCGCTTACATGCCCGACATGGGTGTAACGATGCCGGAGAAAAATAAAGTATGGTATGGATTCAGGCCCTGTTCTCCGGATGGCCTGCCTTTTATCGGGCGCGGAAAAAAATATGACAACCTGATCATAGCAGGCGGACACGCTATGATGGGGCTGAGCCTTGGGCCAGCAACCGGAAAGTTGATTGCAGAAATTGCAGAGGGAACTGATACCAGTATTGATATACAGGCATTCGATCCGTCTCGTTTTGATTAGTTGTTAGAAAGTAATGGCTTTCCGGTTACAAAAATTGTGTGGCAGATTTAAAGTTAACCTACTAGATCATATCACATTCAGATACTGTAAACATATGAAAGCCATGCCTGCTATTTTAATGTCTTTGAGAATACTTCTTCTCTCTTTGTTATATCAAACAGTATATGCACAACAATTAACTACTGCAGATGCCCCTGCAGAATTATTGGTAAGGCAGATCAGCAGCAACTGTATCCGCATTACACTGCAACCTGTTTCCAATAAACAGTCGTTGTCAATTTATCCCGCATTAACAAACAGCGCCTATCCGGAGCCGGTGATTCGTATCGATCGTATTGATAAAGAAATGATCCGGCAAGTGGGTAGTCTTACACTTCGTATAAAACCAAAGCCACTTACCATTACTGTAACCAATGCGCGGCAACAGGTTGTTCAGCAGTTGGTATTTGAAGCCAACCAATCTCTCTCTTTTACTTTGAATGGAAAAGAAAAAGTGTTGGGCCTTGGTGAAGGCGGACCCAAACCGAAACCAGGAACTAACTGGCGTGTACAACCGGTGCAATATGACAGACGAGGTTCGTTAGATAGTATGCAACCCAGATGGCAGGGCGATGCCTATGGCTCACGCAATCCTGCAGCCATGCTCTCCGGTACAAGCGGATGGGGATTGTTTGTAGCAGCACCATGGGTTTTGGTTGATATGCGTGATAAAGAAAAGGGATACTTCATTCCATGGAAACCTGCTACGCCCATTGTGCAGGCACAAACACAACGTAACCAGGGTTTGAATAATGGGAAAGGATTACCACCGGTAGATAGTATTGTGCCTGGTTTGTTTGATGTGTTTGTATTTGATGCACATGATCCTTCATGGATGATGCGCGATTTTTCAAAAATTACCGGTCCTGCAGCCATGCCTCCTAAATGGGCATTGGGATATATGCAGTCGCACAGAACGCTTGAAGATGATGCACAAATGACAGGAATCGTAGACACTTTCCGGATGAAAAAAATTCCGATTGATGCGGTCATCTATCTCGGTACCGGATTCGCACCAAGGGGATGGAATAAAATGCAACCCTCTTTTGAGTTTAATCCCGAAGTGTTTACAAAAAATCCAACAGAAGTAATTCATCATTTTCATCAGAAAGATGTGAAAGTGGTGTTGCATATGGTACCATGGGATAGAGATAAACTGCCCTCACTGCATGGAAATATTCCTGCAAAAAAAGACGAGATACTGGATGCAGGACATATTCAGAATTACTGGAAACAACATGAAGCATTGAATAAAGCAGGTGTTGATGCCTACTGGCCTGATGAAGGCGATTGGTTCAATTTGCATGAGCGTATCAGCCGGCACCAGATGTATTACCAGGGATCACTTTTATCTAACCCCGGTAAGCGGCCCTGGAGTTTGCAGCGCAATGGCTATCCCGGTATTGCCAAATGGGGTGGATGGGTATGGTCTGGCGATACGGAATCATCCTGGAAAACATTGGAGGCACAAATAGCAGTTGGTATCAACTACTCACTTAGTATTGCTCCATTCTGGGGATCGGATATTGGCGGCTTTTATCCAAACGAAAGTTACAGTGGAGAAATGTATGTGCGCTGGCACCAGTTTGCTGCGTTCAATGCATCGTTCCGTTCGCATGGCCGTACCTGGTGGCTTCATTTACCTTGGGGTTGGGGACGATCAGAAATGGGCCCTAAAGAAAATAGAAACAATGCACTACCCTCTGCCATGAATAATGTATTGGTAGAACCCGTGATCAAACAATACAATGAACTCCGGTATCAACTGATGCCTTATAGTTATACACTGGCCTGGCAGGCGAGAGAAACAGGCATGCCCATGATGCGTGCACTCTGGTTACATTATCCTTCAGATGAAACAGCATCCGCAACAGGTGATCAGTTTTTATGGGGAAAAGATATCATGGTGGCACCCGTATATGAAAAGGATGCACAAACACGTAAAGTATATTTACCAAAGGGAGAATGGTACGATTGGTGGACAAACAAACGCATCACAGGAGGTACAACGATAGAGAAAGCGGTGGATTTGTCAACCATGCCCCTGTATGTAAGAGCAGGTTCCATTATACCCATGGATACCATTCGGCAGTCGGCTGCCGATACTGCTAAAGCAACGCTTACCCTAAAAATATATCCCGGCGCAAACGGAAGTTTTGAATGGTATGAAGATGATGGAGAAAGTACAGATTATCTCAAAGGCAAATATCAATTAACCCGGCTCACTTGGAATGAGCAGCAAAAAAATTTAACCATCGAGCCATTGCGGCAGGTTGCTACTGCAAAAACAAATCGCACATTACTGATTGAACTGGTTGGTCAAGAGAAAAATAAAAAGATACTATACTTAGGTAAAAAACTAACTGTTTCGTTGCGCTAACTTATCCTGTATCTTTCCTTTTGTATAAAATAGATGGCATGTTTAAGAAACATTGGTTTCGTGTAATGTTAGTATTGGTGGCAGCAGGTCTGCTGTTTAATCAATGCATACAGGACGAAAAAAAAATAGCTGCTAACGGTGGCAGAGGCGCCGGTTATGCAGGTGCAGAAGCCTGTGTAAAATGCCATGCGGATATTGCAAATAGTTATGCGACAACAGCACATGCCAATAGTACCGCTCAGGGTAACAGAGAAAATATTGCGGGTAGTTTTCATAAAGACAGTAATCAGTACCAGTATAATCCGCATGTAAAAGTATCGATGCTTGAAAGAGACGGTCGTTTTTTTCAGGCTGCTTTCCAGGATGGTGTAGAGAAAGCTGCATTCCCTTTTGATTTAGTGATCGGTTCCGGTCGTAAAGCACAAACTTATTTGTATTGGTATGGTGCCAATGCCTATCAGTTACCGGTTACGTATTCTGTTGCTGCAAAAGCCTGGGTTAATAGTCCCAATTATCCATCCGACAAAGTTCGCTTCGACAGAATGATACCAGTTGGATGTTTTGAATGTCACAGTTCTTTCATTGAAAGAACCGGTATTCAGGAACGCAATGGATACAGGGTAGATAATTTTAATCCAACCAATATTATTTATGGTATTGATTGTGAACGATGCCATGGTCCTGCTGCGGAGCACGTAAAGTATCAAACAGAACATCCTGCTGAGAAAATAGCCAAATACATCACTGCGTATAAAAATCTTTCGAATCTGCAGCGACTTGAAAATTGTGCTGCCTGTCACTCAGGAATCCATGAGCCCATTAAATCTCCCTTTCTTTTTAAACCGGGAGAGATACTCAGTGATTATTTTCAAAAAGATACCGTGAAGCAGGTGGCAGCCGAATTGGATGTTCACGGTAACCAATACCAATTGTTACAGGCCAGTAAATGTTTCAAAAGCGCTGTTCAGGAAATGAGTTGTTCTTCCTGTCATAATCCGCATAAGCAGGAACGGAATGATCTGCAAGTGCTGTCTGTAAAGTGTATGAATTGCCATGCACCCAATAGCAAACAATTCTGTTCGTTTGCCGATAAAGTGGGGAGTACCATAACCACCAATTGCATTGATTGCCATATGCCGGCAAGTCCTTCAAAAACCATTACACTTAAGTCCGAAGGCCAAAAAAATCCTACCCCTAATCTTGTTCGCTCACATTTAATTGCCATTTATCCTGATGCAGCCAAAAAGCAGCTGTTACATCTGAAGCTTGCTAAATAATTGTGTGTTGCATGATCGATGGGGACAGCATTCGCGTTTCATTGCGAACCTTGCGCTTCCTTAGCGGACTTTGCGATACAAAAGTCATAACCACCAGTATCGCAAAGTGCGCAAGGGAACGCAATGGGCGCTATGAAGAATGTGCACCCTCACTCACTCCATAGTAGAAATAAAAGCAAGGCTATAAGGAAGTCATTCGTTCAATCTATAAAACTAACTATTGCTAATTTCTTCTTCAGTTGTGATTTCTTTTTTTCTTACCAGATAATAAATAGGGATGCCCAGTAAGGTAATGATCAATCCCGGCCATGTAAAGGCAGGTTTAAAAATGATCAGCAGGATACAAAAACTCAATCCCATCAGTATATAGATGATTGGTAACAAAGGATAACCAAAAGCTTTATACGGTCTTGGTATTTCCGGTCTTTTCTTTCTCAGAATAAAAATGCCGATAATGGTAAGCATGTAAAATCCAACAACAACAAAAGAAATCATATCCAGTAGTTGTCCGTATTTGCCACTCAAACTCCAGGCGCAGGCAAAAATGCATTGTAGCCATAAAGCATATGCTGGAACCTGGTTACTATTCAATGTACCTGCCTTGGCAAAGAAAAGTTTATCCTTAGCCATGGTATAATATACACGGGCACCGGCAAGGATAATACCATTGTTACAGCCAAAAGTGGAGATCATGATCATGATGGCAATGATAATGGTACCTGCCTGTCCAAAAATAACATTGGAAGCAGAAACACCAACACGGTCTTTTGCAGAAGTAGCGATGTCCTGTAAAGGCATTAGTGCCGTATAGGTAATATTGGTGAGCAGATAAATGATGGTAACGATCAGCGTACCCAGAAAAAGACTTAGTCCGATATTGCGCTGCGGATTTTTAATTTCACCGGCAATAAAAGTTACGTTGTTCCATGAGTCGCTGCTGAAGATGGAGCCTACCATAGAAGCCGCAACGGCACCCAGTGCGGCAAACAGGGTATATTCACCAAGACTTCCATCAGACTGCATAGGACGTAACTGCCAGGCATCATTCCAGTTGGCATTCCATACTTCAGATTTGAAAGCGAGTAATCCGAAAAGAATGAGACCGAAAAGACTTAGTAGCTTAACAGAAGTAAAAGTGGTTTGAATTAATTTCCCACTTTGTATACCTCTTGTATTAATATAAGTAAGTACAACAATCACTAATATGGATAATAATTGTGCGCGGGAGATGGCTACAAATCCCGCATCGAAAGCAATGATATCTTCACTAAAGAAAGGAAAAAGATAAGCAGTGAATTTTGCGAAAGCAACGGCTACTGCTGCAATGGTAGCCGTTTGAATAACAGAAAAAAAACTCCACCCAAATAAAAATCCCATCAGCGGGTTGTAGGCTTCTTTTAGGTACACGTATTGTCCACCTGCTTTGGGAAACATCGCACTTAATTCACCATAGCTAAGTGCAGCAGCCACGGTCATAAAACCTGTGATGAGCCATACAATCATCAGCCATCCGGCACTACCCACATTTCTGGTGATATCAGCACTAACAATGAAAATACCAGATCCGATCATCGATCCGGCAACAATCATCGTTGCATCAAAAAGTTTTAAGGATGGTTTGAATTGTGTGGTTGGTTGCATAGTCACTTTATTTTACGAAATGTAGATAATATTCCTGTTCTGTGTCTGATTCCTTTTTCAGACATATTGCTTACTGCAATATATTGATAACTGTATTCATAACACTTAATTGAATAGATAATTCAGTGAATAGAAGGCAGATTTATATGTTGAATAAGGTGTTTTGTTAGTTGTTTTAGAATGGTTTAAAGATATATCTGAATTGGCAGAACGCTGTTCGCAGAAATAAACCGGTAGTTCTTTGTATTTATCTATTTACATAAGATGTGCTCATATTAAATAACCTGCTATACCTGAACGTTGCCAATAGATATGTACAGATACAATTATATTTTATACAATGGTTTACGTAACATCTGTTTCTCACTCATTATAGTCTGAAATATTTGCAGGTAAAGAAATCTCGTTAGTGATATTGGTTAAAATACGGTTATCATAAGTTAAAATATTTGCCACTTTTTAAGAATATTGAAGTTAGTTTTAAGTGTCAAAATGACTATTAAAATAAAATGCTGCTTATGAAAAAAATCATTGCTTGCCTGCTGATTTTTTCATTGCTGGGTACGAATCTGATTCAAGCCCGAAATGAAAGTGAAAAAAAATTCAGACTTCCGGCAAAAACGGTTACTGGATCTGTTGTTGATGCCAGATCGGGAGATCCCATGGCGGGAGCAACAGTCTCCATTAAAAATTCTACCGTGGCTACTTCTACAGATGCCTCCGGTAAATTCAGTATCTCGGTTCCGTCCGAAGATGCACAATTGGTGATTACCTATATAGGGTATACTTCTATGACGGTTAGTGTAAAAGGACAAAACCAGTTCGTATTAAAATTGAATAAGGATGTTAATAGTCTCGACGAAGTAGTGGTGGTAGGATACGGTACCCAAAAAAAGGGTGATGTTACGAGTGCCGTTGCGAGTGTAAAAAGTGAAAATTTTGTAAAAGGGTTTGTAAGAGATGCCGGACAACTGATCCAGGGTAAAGTAGCCGGATTAACGGTATCTACTTCTTCGGGCGATCCTACCTCGGGTACACAAATACAGTTACGTGGTATTGCTACGTTGAACTCTTCTACTTCTCCATTGGTATTGATAGATGGAATACCCGGTTCTCTGAATTCAGTAGCACCGGAAGATATTGAAGCCATCGATGTATTAAAGGATGGTTCTGCTGCTGCTATTTACGGTACAAGAGGTACCAACGGAGTAATCCTGATCACCACACGTAAATTAAAAGGTGATGGAAAATCTTCTGTTGAGTACAATGCTTACATGAGTGCCCAAACCATCGCAAGACGTCCGGAATTTTTAACAGCCGCTCAGTTCCGCGAGAAAAGTAAAGCAGGTTTTCCTTTCATTGATTATGGAATGAATACAGATTGGTTCAAAACCATTTCGAGAGAACTGCCGTTGAGCCAAACACAGAATCTTACTTTTCAGGGTGGTACCCGGGTAACCAATTATACTGCTTCTGTTAACTATAGAGGATGGCAGGGTATGTTTCTTAACTCTGTTAACCGTCAGCTTACTTTACGTGCAGATATTAACCACACCATGTTAGATGGTAAAGTGAAAGTAAACCTGAATGCTACCAGCCGGGCCAGAAATGATGATGGTGGTTTTAACAGTTATATTTATCGCCAGTCTGTTATCAGAAATCCTACAGATAGTGTGTACGATTTTCAGGGCAGATGGAAAGAAAGAAATATCTATTTCTATGATAATCCCCTTGCTTACATCATGGAAACCAATGCCAGAAATGAGGTGCAGGAAACACGTTTATCAGGAAACATCTCTGCTAATCTTTTTAAAGGGTTTAATTTAAAATTATTGGTTGCGAATGTAAAGCAGACCTCACTGACAGGTTATGCAGAAACAAAAAATCACGTATCAAATGTTAAGAACGGAAGAAATGGATATGCATCCAGAAGCACCAGTTCTTCTATAGATAACCTGCTGGAACTTACCGCAGATTATACGCGCAGTTTTGGTAACCATAAAGTAACGGTTTTAGGTGGTTATAGCTACCAGGATCAATATGGAGAAGATTTTTCTGCGAATAATTTTGATTTTCCTACTGATCAATATTCCTACGACAGACTACAGGCAGGTAATGCATTGGGCCGTGGTGAAGCCGGTATCAGTAGCGGAGCAGCAGAAAGTAAACTGATCGGTTTTTTTGGAAGATTGAATTACAATTATGCAGATAAATATATTGTTTCTGCCAGTGTAAGACGTGAAGGTTCTTCTAAGTTCGGAGAGAACCATAAATGGGGTACTTTCCCTGCCGTTTCTGCGGGATGGAGAATAAAGAAAGAAGAATTTATGCGGAATGTTACCTTCATCGACGACCTGAAATTGAGGGTTGGTTTTGGGGTAACCGGTATTGCACCTTCTGCTTCTTATTTATCATTGACCAGTTTGAACTACGGCACCCGATTCCTGAATAATGGTGTTTGGATTCAATCCCTTTCACCCGTTCGTAACCCCAATCCGGATCTTCGTTGGGAGCGTAAAGAAGAGTTCAACTTTGGTCTGGATGTAAGTGTTTTAAAAAACAGATTGAGTGTTTCTCTGGATGTGTACAAGCGTACTACAAGGGATATGTTATACAACTATACCGTTCCTGTTCCACCGTACCTGTTTAACAGCATACTCGCCAACGTGGGTGTGATGGAAAACAAAGGTGTGGAAGTGATGGTGAATTACACAGCTGTTCAGAAAAAAGAATTTCTGTGGGAAGGTAATGTGAGTTTCTCAACCAATGCCAACAGACTGGTGTCTTTATCTAATGACCAGTTCAGAACAACCAGTAATTTCTTTACTGCGGGTGGTACCGGTGAGCCTGTTCAGGATGTAACACACAGAGTGGATATTGGTGGTCCTATCGGTAATTTCTGGGGATACAAATCAGTAGATATTGATGCCAACGGTTTATGGATCATTGAAGGTGCTGATGGAAAACCAAAGCCCTATGCACAAGCTAAAATTGAAGACAAACAAATATTGGGCAACGGCTTACCTAAATATTATTTAGGATTCAATAATACCTTCCGCTACAAAAATTTTGATCTGAGTATTCTGATGCGTGGAGCTTTCGGTTACCAGATTCTGAATTTTCAGCGCATGTTCTATGAAAATTCACAACCACAGATCCTGGGTAATTATAATGTACTTAACTCGGCATTTGATAAAGTTTATGGAAAAGCTGAGTTAAAAAATTCTCAGGCATATGTTAGCCATTATATTGAAAATGGCGATTTCCTGAAAGTCGATAATATCACATTGGGTTATAATGTTCCAGTAACGAATAAGAAATATGTGAAAAGTCTGCGGGTATATGTTTCCGGTTTAAATACCATTACCATTACAGGGTATAAAGGCATTGATCCGGAAGTTAGCAGAGGTGGCCTTGCACCGGGTAATGATGAAAGAGACAAATATCCAACTACCCGTACTTTCACCTTAGGCGCACTTGTTAATTTTTAATCGTTTAAAATAGTTGTCATGAAAACATATTATCAAAACATAAAGATCGCTGCACTGACTTTGGTTGGTGGGCTATTACTAAACGGTTGTACCAAACTGGATGAGAAGGTACACTCCGAATTACTGGCATCTAATTTTCAGGCAACCGCTGCTGATGTACCTTCACTGATGGCACCTGTGTATACCAATCTACGTGGTATGGTGGCCAGCTGGCAGGGATATTTTGATGTGCAGGAAGAAGCAGCTGATGCTATTGTAACACCTGCTCGCCCTAACGGATGGGTAGATGGCGGAACTTACCAACGTATGCACCAGCACGTGTGGACACCCACGCAGGGGCAACCCAATGGTTTATACAACAACTGTTACCGTGGTATCAATAATGCCAACCGTGTTATTTTTCAAATTGAATCAGGAGAGATTCCGGTGCCATCCGGTAAGGCAGGTATTATTGCTGAGTTAAAAACAGCAAGGGCTTATTACTATTCTATTTTGCTGGATAACCATGGCAATGTACCCATCGTTACTGATTTTAAAGATACCAGTCTGCCCAAACAAAGTACCAGACAACAGGTATATGATTTTGTAGTAAAGGAATTAACGGATAACGTTCCGTTGCTTACTGAAACTGCAGATAAAAGCACCTATGGCCGTTTTACCAAATGGGCCGGTAAAGCAGTACTGGCGCGTGTTTACCTGAATGCACAGGTGTATACCGGTGTAGCACAGTGGGATAAATGTATCAAAGAGTGCGATGATATCATTACTCAGGCTACCACCAAAGGAACCTATGCACTCGCATCCAAATACAAGGAAAATTTTTCTACCACAAATGAAACCTGTAAAGAAATTATTTTCTCAGTTCCTTATGATGAAGTGTTTGCAACGGAAAGTAATATCCACATGAAAACCCTTGATCCGCTGATGCAACTTGTATTTCCAATGCAGGTTCAGCCATGGGGTGGTGATTGTGCCGTTCCTCAGTTTATTGATACCTATGATCCGGAAGACCAGCGTTTAAAAGATAGCTGGATTCAGGGGCCTCAGTACAATGCAACCACTGGTGCATTGGTGATCAATTATGTGAAGACAGTAAAATCTCTTTTTGAGAGTGCTTCCAACGAAGGATACCGGATAGGTAAGTTTGAAATCAAATCTGGAATGAGAGGTGGATCAAGTGTGGATTTCCCATTATACCGCTATGCAGATATATTAATGATGAAAGCTGAATCATTATTACGCACAGGTAAAGCACCGGAAGCTGCTGTTATTGTAACACAGGTAAGACAAAGAAACTTCACTGCCAATCCTGCCAAAGCGGTTGTTACCGGCGCACAATTAATGCAGGGTAGTGTATACAACTATGGCGAATGGCAAAATGGGGCAGTAGTAAATGCACAAGGTGGTGCTGATGTGGTTTATGGAAGAATGCTGGATGAACTGGGCTGGGAGTTTGCTGCAGAAGCAAAACGCCGCCAGGACATTATCCGGTTTGGTGTTTACACAACCAAGAAATGGTTTGCGCACCTTTCTTCAAATAATAACAAGATTATATTCCCGATTCCACAGAATTCATTGTTAACTAATGTAAATTTAAAACAGAATCCGGGCTATTAATGTTCAATCGGCAAGTTGGTTATCATAAGTAGAGCAAAGTAAGGCCTGCAAGTTCACACTGCGGGTCTTGCTTTTATCTTACTGCTACAAAAATGGCGATTAAGTGTGATGGATGTTTTTGAGAATTACATTTTATAAAAAAGGTTTTTACTATACATTTTACAAAATCAAGATTATGAAGAATGCAAGATTAGTGATGGGCGGAGTTGCTGCATTGGTGGCATCTTTGTTTGCCACACAGGTAACAGCACAACAACAAGAACCCAAACCAGTAACTACGCGTCCCAATCTGGCGGTGGTTGCCACAACAAGTGCCTCTATGCGTGGAGGGTTTAATGCAGCCGCTTTGAATGATGGGGTAGCACCTGTTTTTATTGGTAATGCTCGTCCGGGTGGACAAAATAACAGGCCACAACCGCGCCAGAATATTTGGGTGCAGTATGAATGGGCACAACCGGTAAGTACCAAAGAGGTTGCTGTATTCTGGTGGGACTTTAATAAAAATATCCGTTTGCCGGAAGCATACAGAATACAGTATTGGAATGGAACCGCTTTTGTACCTGTACAAAATACAAACGGTATGGGTAAGCAGGTGAATCAATTGAACAATACTTCTTTCGATGAAGTGAAAACCACGAAGATTCGATTGGAATTGGATTCAGCAGACAGAGGCCTTCAAACCGTTTTGGAATGGGTGGTATTCAAAACAGATAACTCTGCCAGTCCTGCTCCATTAGTGAGTGCCGGCATGGATAGGGATGTGATGATCAATGGAAAAACCTATCTCTCCGCTTCGGTTAAATCGGTTTCTCCCATCACTAAAATGGAATGGAAAAAAGTTTCTGGTCCGGGTACAGTACAGTTTACCGGAGCCAACAATCTGAAAGGAGGGGCCGCTAGTTTTTCTGCTATTGGAGATTATGTATTGGCTATGACAGTATCTGATGGCAACCAGGAACAAACTTCCTCCATCAAAGTAAAAGTACACGAACCGCCTAAGCAAAAGCGACTGGATGTTGTATACACCAAGCGCTATAAAATTGATAACAAACTCTGGAATGACAGGGCAAAAGCAATGATTACGAGCTGGATCCCTTATTGTATTGATCAGAATGAAAGAACCGATCTAAAAATTGGTGAAGGTGGTATTGATAATTTTATTGAAGCAGCAAAAGCCATTCGCGGAGAGAAATTTAACAGGCACAAAGGATATGTATTTTCAAATGCATGGGTTCACCAGACTATGGAAGCGATGTGTATTGCATTGATGGTAGATCCGCAGGGAGATAAAGACCTGATTGCTGCACAGGATAAAATGAAAGTAACACTTGAAAAATGGATTCCCATCATTTTGTCAGCACAAGAGCCTGATGGTTACTTGCAAACAGCCTACACACTAAGAGATACCACTCGTTGGAAAGAACGCTGGGCTGCGCGTAACCGCGGCGATCATGAAGGATATGTATCGGGCTATTTTATTGAGTCTGCCATTAACCACTATACGCTTACCAATGGTAAAGACAGACGTTTATATGATGCTGCAAAAAGATTGGCGGATTGCTGGGTGAGAAATATCGGACCCGGAAAAAAAGAATGGTATGACGGGCACCAGGAAATGGAACAGGCACTGGTACGTTTTGGTCGTTTTGTAAATGATATGGAAGGAAGCGGAAAAGGAGATAGTTATGTTAGCCTTGCTAAATTCTTACTGGATAGCCGTAAGAATGGAAGTGAATATGATCAGAGTCATGTTCCGGTACAACAACAGTATGAAGCAGTAGGTCATGCAGTTCGTGCAACTTATAACTACTCAGCTATGGCCGATGTGGCTGCTGAAACTGGTGATGTAGATTACCAGAGTGCGGTGATGTCTTTATGGAACAACCTCACCAATAAAAAATATTATTTCACCGGTGGTATCGGAAGCGGTGAAACCTCAGAAGGGTTTGGCGCAAACTATTCATTGCGTAACAATGCGTATTGCGAATCTTGCTCCAGTGCAGGTTTAATATTTTTTCAATACAAAATGAATCTCGCCTATCATGATGCACGTTATGCAGATTTGTATGAAGAAACCATGTACAATGCCTTATTGGGTTCACTAGATCTGGAAGGTAAAAATTTCTATTACACCAATCCGCTTGCCTCATCACAAGGCCGTGATGCATGGCATGTATGCCCTTGTTGTGTGGGTAATATACCACGTACTCTGTTGATGTTACCAACCTGGACTTATGTAACCGGTGATAAAGCGATCTATGTAAATTTGTATATCGGCAGTACCATTAATGTAGAAAAAGTTGCAGGTACTGATGTACAGATGATCCAAAAAACGGATTATCCATGGAAAGGAAATGTAGCCATTACGGTGAATCCGAAAGTATCAAAAGAGTTTGCTGTATATGTACGTGTACCCAACAGAACTACCAGCGAATTGTATACACCTGATAAGGAAGTGAATGGATTGAAATGGTTAAAAGTAAATGGACAAAAAGTAGCCATCAAAGTAGATAAAGGCTATGCAGTTATTACCAGAAAATGGAAGGCAGGAGATAAGATAGAACTGGAAATGCCGATGGAAGTACAACGCTTTACTGCAGACGATCGTATTGAAGCAAACAGGGGAAGAGTGGCTTTGCGTTATGGTCCATTGGTGTATAATGTTGAGAAAGCTGATCAGCAAGACATCAATAAATCTATAGGCAAACAACCATTTGCTGTTGAATGGCATAACGAACTGTTACGTGGCGTAATGGTGATAAAAGGTGTGTGGGCCGATGGAACACCACTTACCGCGATTCCCAACTATGCACGTAATAACCGGATAGTAAAACAGGAAACGGCACCCGTAGGACCAACTACCGTACCTACACAAGCCGCAGAGCCACCGCAACGATTGGCTGGCAGGGATGTGAGTTCCATTATCTGGATCAAAGCTGATAAGTAAAAATGATTGCATACTATTTTTTGAGGCCCGTAGTTTAGTAACTACGGGCCTTTTTATGTAAGGACACATAGCTGCATGCTTATTGATAATGACGTTGAATGGTTAAGAATGGCAAAACTTGCGTTAAATACAGCAAACGAATTTCATAGTAAAAGAGACATATTTGGAATCCATACTGTAAAAGGATACTCCCAAAAATTATTAAGAAAATAAATGAAAAGAAACAGGTACGTTATATTGCTAATTATTATCAGTACTACCTTATTTTGTATTGATAGCTATGCTAACACCGCTGACCCAGTATTGATAAAAGTATTGAGTAGTCCGGATAAGAAAATTGTACTAAGATTTTTTGTGGATAGCGAAAAGCAAGCCCGATACAGTATACAGCGAAACGGAAAGATCGTACTGCAAAATTCAAAACTCGGATTGATACGTACAGACGAAAATTTTACACGATCGCTTACGTTGGTGTCTTCATCAGCCATTTTTACTGTAAAGGATAAATACACGCTAAAAACTGGTAAAAAATCTGTTTGCTATTATACCGCACAAAAACAAGTGTTTCACTTAAAGAATGAATCAGGTAAAAAGCTCGACCTCATTTTTCAGGTAAGTAATGATGGGGTAGCCTACCGCTATTATTTTCCAGATGCTGAAACCGGGATCAAAAAAATTACTGCTGAGATCAGTTCCTTTAATTTTTCTGCTAATACCAAAGCATGGTTACAGCCCATGCAGGAAGCTAAAACAGGATGGGAGAGCACAAATCCTGCGTATGAAGAATATTATAAGGAAGCCACAAACCTTACACAACTTCAGCCAGCAAAAGCCGGCTGGGTTTTTCCTGCTTTATTTCAAAGCGATGACAGCTGGTTGCTTGTTACAGAAGCTGCTGTTGGCAGAAAGTATTGTGCTTCGAGATTGATCAACGAAGCAGGAACGAATGAATTCAGGATAGGCTTTCCGGATAGTAAGGAACATTTTATGAATGGAGCCGTTACCCCTGAATCTGAATTGCCCTGGTATTCTCCGTGGAGAATTATTACTGTGGGTTCTTTACAAACCATCATGGAATCTACACTGGGAACGGATCTGGCCATTCCCTCTTTGCTGAAGGATACAACGTATATCAAACCCGGTATCGCATCATGGAGCTGGATACTTAAAAAAGATAGGTCCATCGTACTGGATGTTCAAAAAAAATACATTGATTTTGCTGCCAGAATGAAATACCAATATTGCCTTATCGATGTTAACTGGGATAGGACTATCGGCTACGAAAAAATGAAAGAATTGTCAGCATATGCTAAAGACAATAATGTTGGCCTGTGGTTATGGTATAATTCTTCCGGAGACTGGAACACAACAAAATATACACCCAAGAGTAAGCTGATAACACATGAGAACAGGATCAGGGAATTTTCTTTATTGCAACAAATGGGTGTTAAGGGAATTAAGGTAGATTTTTTTGGAGGCGATGGCCAGTCCGTCATGAATTATTATGAAGACATACTCACAGATGCGGCTGCGTATAACCTGATGGTAAATTGTCATGGTGCCACTTTACCAAGAGGTTTGCAACGAACCTACCCCAACTTTTTAACAGCTGAAGCGGTGCGCGGGGAAGAAATGGTATCGTTCTTTCAGGATAATGCCAATACACAGGCTGTAAACTGCACACTGTTTCCGTTTACGCGGAATGTGTTTGATCCCATGGATTTTACGCCTATGGTGTTGCATGAATTACCAGGTATCAAGCGTAAAACAACAAGTACTTACGAACTGGCATTAAGCATTGTTTTTATTTCAGGCGTACAGCATCTGGCCGAAGGCCCTGAAGGAATGGAGTTTGTTCCCGGTTATGTACAAACTTTTTTACAACAATTACCGGTATCCTGGGATGAAACCCGTTTTCTGGATGGATATCCAGGAAAGCTCTACGCCGTTGCCAGAAGATCCGGAAAGAAATGGTACATCGCTGTGATCAATGGAGAAAATACCAATAAAGAAATTAACCTAAACCTTTCATTCCTGAAGAATAAAAAAACAAACTTGATCGCAGATGAAACAGATGGAAAAAGTTTCTTGCAAATTCCATTACAGATTTCTTCCGATGGAAAAGTTACCGTTGCAGTGAAAGCAAATGGTGGAATCGTTTGTGTAATTGACTAGTATTAAAAGAAAATTTTCTTATCATCCAACCCCAATAACAACTTTGTATATGCAAAATATTTTTTCTTTAATGAGCCGGTCTTGTAAAAAAACGTGTATTGTAATAGTCTGTATTGCATACTTCTTTTGCAGTAACAATCTGATGTCTCAAACCAAAAAAATATTCACCCATGCAGATACCCTGCGCGGCGCTATAAACAGTGAAAGAGATTGGTGGGATATTATGCGCTATGATATTTCTGTAACGCCCGATTACAATGCAAAAAGGATTGTTGGGATGAACAGCATCAGTTATAAAGTGGTCAAGGATACTAAAAATGAAAAGATGCAACTGGATCTGAGAGATCCTTTGGTTATTGATAGCATATTATTCAATGGCAAACGAAAATTGGCTTTTGTTAAAGATGGTCTTGTTTGGCATGTAACCGTGCCTAAGCAAAATAGAGGTGCTCAACATCGTATTGATGTGTATTATGGCGGCAAAGTACAGGAAGCCGCCAGGCCACCATGGGATGGGGGATGGACATTCACCAAAGATTCATTGGGAAGACCGTGGATGACGGTAACCTGCCAGGGTGCCATGGGTGCATCTGTATGGTATCCTTGTAAAGATCACCAGAGCGATGAGCCAGATAAAGGTGCATCCCTTACCATGACGGTACCCGATACACTGGTGGCAATCGCCAATGGAAAATTAGCTTTTAAAAAAGATAATACAAACGGAACCACTACCTACAAGTGGGGTGTGGTAAATCCGATCAGTAATTATTGCATCATTCCCTATATCGGTAAGTATGTAAATTTTTCAGAAAAATACCAGGGTGAAAAAGGAATACTGGATCTGAATTACTGGGTGTTGGATTATAATGAAAACCGGGCTAAATCATATATGCCTGGTCAGGTTACACAAATGCTGAAAAGTTTTGAGTATTGGT
This sequence comes from Chitinophaga pinensis, assembly GCA_943372845.1. Taxonomy (GTDB): domain Bacteria; phylum Bacteroidota; class Bacteroidia; order Chitinophagales; family Chitinophagaceae; genus Sediminibacterium; species Sediminibacterium pinensis_K. Next base: position 176,052 of record CALSAD010000006.1, read on the forward strand.
TTGGTCCCTATCCGTTTTATGAAGATGGATATAAACTGATTGATGTACCCAATACAGGCATGGAACACCAGAGCGCGGTTTCGTATGGTAATCAATATAAGTTTGGATATAGGGGAAGAGATGGTTCGGGAACCGGATGGGGAATGAAATGGGATTTTATTATTGTACATGAAAGCGGACATGAATGGTTTGGTAACAACATCACCACCAATGATCTGGCCGATATGTGGGTGCATGAAGGATTTACCAATTACAGTGAAACACTTTTTATTGATTATACATTTGGCTCCGATGCTGCAGATGCATACAACCATGGTATCCGGAGAGGAATCAGGAATGATAAAACAGTGATTCCGGAATACAATGTCAATGCACAGGGTAGTGGCGATATGTATCCCAAGCCCAGTAATATGCTGCATTCTATCCGGCATGGTTTGAATGACGATACCTTGTTCAGGAAAATATTACGCGGACTGAATAGTCATTTTTATCACAAAACAGTCAACTCCTCTGATGTAGAAAAATATGTTTCCCAGAAAGCAGGCTACGATTATAGCAAAGTGTTTGATCAGTACCTGCGTACCATTCAGATACCGAAACTGGAATTTTATTTCAGTGACGATGAAAAGAAACTGTATTACAGATATACGAATGCGGTTAAAGGGTTCAACTTACCTATACGCATTACGCCAAATGGACACGCCATGCGTTTTGTTCCTTCAGAGGAGTGGAAGAGTTTGGATCTGTTAGCCGGAGATGCTGTTGCCATTACACCTGCAACAATTGAGAAAATGTATTATGTAAAAGTGGAGAAAGTAAGTGGGATGCAATAGGGAAAGTATTATAAATCTTATACCATATAACCGTTCCTTTGTGCCTTCGTGTGAAAAAAAATTGCACACCAAGGCACAAAGGCACGGTTTAAAATGTGTATCCTCTGAGAGAAAAGCAGGAACACAAAGAGGCGCTTATCTTCTCCTCGCCGGCCGTATATTTTTACCATAATACACATCTGCCGGATTGCGGTGACCTATATATACCTGGCTCAATAATTCAAATAAAGTAGGGTCGTACATCTGTAGATCTTCCGGTGTTTGTACTCTTCTATCCCCATCATAAAATTCGAAATTAGACCAGAACCACCATTGTGTTCCTTCTGCCCAGTATTCTGCAGAGGTGTTAATGGCATATTGCCCTTTGTACATTCCTTTGCCTTTGGCTACTTCATAGGCAGCGAGAATTTTTCTGTACAGCACACTATCACAAGCGCGCAACGCATTCATAATATTATGACTGAATTCATGAACCAGAATATTTTCTCCATAATAGCGTGTACCCGGGTAGCCTAATAAATTTTCCTCTGCACAGGAAGTAATGGTACCGCCCATACCGCGTGCTCTTTTATTCCAGTACTCTCTGTCTGTCATGCTAGCAATACCGCCGGGCTTGTCGTAATTGTCGCGCTCTCCGGGGGTAAGGCGTCTGTCGTCTTTGGTTGGTTTTTTCCAATTACTTCTTTCGGGCAAATCGGTTTCCATTTCAGTTGCAGCCATTACCAGCACCCTTGCTTTCTGGCGAATTAATGTTGCCCTTACATCGGGCCTTTTCACCAGCATATAATTTACAATATCCCTTGCCATCAGTAAGGCATCATCCGGAACTTTGGCAGATGAAACAATCGGAATCCCAAATGCATCCGAATATTTTTTATAAAAGGTATCGATCTTAATAGCCGATGGTGGTGTATCAACCATCGCTTTTTGATAAGAGCTCACTATTTTCTGTTCCGGAACAGAAACAGTTGCTGAAGTAGTTGTCTTTGTTTTAGAAGAAGAGCACCCAAGCAGAAGCGTGGTAAACCCTGTAATAATAAGTATTCTGGCTGTATGCATGGCACCTGATTTTGAATGATGAAACTTTTTATTTCCAATTAAGCTGAATGAAAGAAACCGCTTGTCTTGGTAATGACATATCGATTATATATTGTCCTTTTTTAATAGCAACTGTTTTAGCAGGTTCCAATTGGGTAAGCTGCCCGGATTTTTTGAGAAGCGAAATCTGTTCTTGTGTGGGTTGTTGTGGGGATCCCATTTTTTTCCACACTTCGAATGAATTGCTGTGTTCACTATCAATTCTATACTGTGTTAAGGTAGCTTTTGTAACTGAGCCCATCCCTTCAACAGTAATATGAACCGGTGTTGCAGCTGCAAACGAATCTTTATCATGGTAATTCCAAACCATCACGGCAGCTGTTTTTTTATCTGCGGTAGCAAAGGCATTCACATCCGGTTCTTTTCTTACACCGGAATCACGGATCTTTTGAAAATCATATTTCATATTTCCGGTGATGGCCAAACGTTGCCCACTCATTTTACCAAACATTCTGAATACGTTCAGTACCGGTTTATCAACACCATTGGTAGCCAGATCGCGAAAGCCGTAGAACCATGGCTGGTCTTCAAATTCAAAAGCCCATGATACGGCACCGGTCAGGTTTACATTAAACGCATCTGCCATCGCATACTTACGTGCAAATACCGCTGCAGTATAACTGGAGAACATGGTACCGTTTCTATAGCCGTTTTCCGGATTGGTATTAATACCACAGGCCGCACATCCTTCAGGATCAGATTCGCCAATGATGATGGGAATATTCTTTAATTCCGGAAAAGAATTTACCAGTTGAAATCCATTGTTAATGGCGCGAAGCTGGGTACCCATACCCATTACTACACGGCCACGTAAAAACTGCGGGGCACCCTTGGCATGAAAAGCAACGAAATCCAGTGCAGTACCTATTTTGCCAGTTACATAATTGGTATCGCGTAAGCAATGCTTTAAAAAGGTTTCCAGAAAACGATAACCTGAACCTCTTCCTAACGGACCGGTAACATGCGGCCCGCCAACTCTTGCTTCGGGAAATGCGCGTTTAACCGCATCGGCTGTATAATCGTACAGCTTGCAAAATTCCTGAACGGTTCCACCCCAGTAACCAATATCGGGTTCGTTCCATAATTCCCAATACCAATCAGCTACTTCTTTTTTGCCATAGCGCGAAACGGCATGGCTTACCCATTGATATACCAGCTCACCCCATTTGTTGTAATCTTTGGGAGGATATCTCCATCCTGTAAAAATTTTTGTATAACTCTGACCGGGCTGCCAAGTGTGTTGATAGGGTTGTGGCTTTACCGATAACGCTTCCGGCATAAAACCGATCTCGGCCATTGGTTTAATGCCTCTTGCTACATACGTGTCGAATATGCTGTCTACAATTTTCCAGTTGTAAACCGGATTGCCATTGCTGTCTTCTGTATATACATTGGTTGATCCCCATTTTAGTCCAGCTTTTCCATCACCTGTTGTAAGCATATTATGCGCACGCACGTATACCGGTTGCTTACTCAGTTGCGCCAATTCAGTTAACAATACTTTTCCATCTTTCATATAAGTATAGTTGGGTTCATCATACCCAAACCATCCCCAAATGGGTTTCATTTCTCCGATCCGGTTAGCCAGATTTGTTGTAATGAATATGGTATCGTTTGTTGATTGTGCTGCTGCGCCCGAACTACCTGCCAACAGGCAGATAGTAAAAAGAAATAGGGATAGGGTTTTCATTAGCTGTGTTTTAAACCTGAGTATCAATCTGTGTTTATGTAGGTAAGCGGTGTGCTGTTGTGGTAAGTTAGCTGTTTATGTGTAAGTGTCTTTCAGACTATTATTTACCTAAAAGTCGGCTTATTACTAAATAGCAAATTATCGACTTTGTCCCTTTGTAGCGGCAACACAATTAACCGGTATTTATCGGTTTTTGACCAGATTTTTTGTGTCTAAGCTGTTATTCATATTTCTTGTGTATCCCTTTGTTAGCTTAAGCAGGTGGCAGTTTCAACCTGTTTGAGCATGAAGCTGTTTCGCCATTATGTTTTTAAACAATCCTGCCATATTCTTTCATCAGATCCTGCTGCCGGATAGGCCAATTGGGTAAAATCTATTCATATCCTGTTAAAATCCGTACAGTATCCAACAGTTACTCGGACTACTTTTAATTGTCAATATTACAATTATTAATAAAAAGTGCATTCACCCATTTTTTTGATGATTTTTTAACATTGATTATTTAGAAACAAAACAACTGCTGCCATGAACCAATGTAAACTGTTGCGTACCCCGGATAAGTGCGATCACTGTAAAATCTGGAAGGATCCAATACCTATCATTCCTGTTATACCCATACCATCATTCAAAACAAAACTCTCTGCATAATCACTAAAACTTCACTTCATGAGACACAAACTATCCATTGGAAAAATACTACGTGCAGCCAGCCTGCTCTGTATTATTTTTTCATCCTTTATCGCCAATGGTCAAACAAAGGTCAGCGGTAAGGTTACCATAAAAAAAGGAAATGCACCCCTTGCAGATGTAAGCGTTGTTGAGAAAGGAAGTTCTGCCGGAACAGCCACTTCTGCTGCCGGTACTTTCACCTTAAATGTGAAAACTGCCAAATCTATTCTGGTTATCAGCTATGTGGGTTACATAACACAAGAGGTACCTGTAAATGGCAGAAATACGATTGATGTAGTATTGGAAGAAGATGCGAAAGGGATAGATGATGTGGTAATTATTGGTTACCAGAATTCTACCAGAAGATCAACCTCTGCTGCCATTTCAAGTGTAAAGGGAAAAGATATTGAGAACACACCCTATCCAACTTTCGACGCCATGTTACAAGGGCGTGTTGCGGGTTTGAATGTGTTATCTGTTTCTGCTGAACCGGGTGCAAGTGGTATTGTAAATATCAGGGGTAACAGTAGTGTGGCCGGCTCAAATGGTGCGGGTGCAGCTACGGGTGTTTCGGCTCCTTTATATGTAATTGATGGTGTGGTATTTGATGTGAGTGACCTGCGTACCGCTTACGGTAACAGTAACCCACTGGCAGCCATCAACCCTAACGATATTGAATCGATTGATGTATTAAGAGATGCTTCTGCCGCAGCCATTTACGGTGCAAGAGCTGCGAATGGAGTGATCATTGTAAAAACGGTACGCCCTAAAGGAGGCCGGCCGCAGTTCAGGGCTTCTTCCTATGTAGGACTTACTACCAAACCTGGTATGAAGCCAGTAATTATTGGTGCGGAAGAAAGACGTTTGAAAATGGATATCCTGCGCGATCAGGCTAGCTATACGCAACAGGGTGCACTTTCTCAATTTCTGACTGATAGCTTGAATCCTGCTTTTAACAATGCTACCGATTTTCAGGATTTGTTCTTTAAAGATGCTTTTCTGCGCAATATCGATTTCAGTGTGGCAGGATCTAATTCCGGTATGTCTTACAGATTGTCATTAAATAGTTATTCTGAGAGTGGTTTGCAACCGGGTTTTGGTTTTCAAAGACTGGCCCCCAGGTTGTTTGTGAGTATGAAGCCTTCCAAAAATGTAGAAATCACTTCGGATACCTATATGGGTTTTGTAAAAGAACAACGTGGTGATGGTACCGGTAACGTTACCCCTTATAATATTCAAACCTTTCCTTCCTCTTTCTGGAGAATTGATGACGTAACGCGTAATAACTACGCCGGTAAAAATGATAAAGTAAGAGATGATGCCAAAACAACCAGTATTAGTGGAAACCTTAGGATGACATGGAAGCCCATTGAAAATATTACTTTCATCAGTTCACTTTCCTATAACCTTGGATTTGTTAGAAGAGATTATTTGCGCGACAGATCTGTAGTGGCCAATAACCGTTCCGATGCCTTCCTTACCGAAAGCAATACCAGCAGGTATGAAATAGAAAACTATGCTACCTGGAGTAAATCATTTGGTACAGGACTGGATCATAATGTAAGCGTATTGGTTGGTCAGGGTGTGGAAGAGCAAGTGGTTAAGAGTACTTCGGCCAATGCCAACGGTATTCCTTTTGATGCCATTCGTGTGATTGCGGGTGTACCTACAGGTCCTAACCTGAACGTATCAACCAACTATGAAGATCGTTCCAGGATTTCTTATTTTACAAGAGCCAGTTATAATTTCAAAGGAAAGTATGGTATTGATGCGAGCTTTAGACGAGATGCTTCTTCACGTTATGCACCTACCAGCCGTTGGGGCGCTTTCCCGGCTTTCTCCGCACGATGGAATATTTCTGATGAACCCTTCTTCAGAAAATTCAGTAAAATTGTTTCTTTTGCCAAACTGCGATTCAGTTATGGTGTAACAGGTCGCGATCCCGGTGGCTATTATGCACAGTATCGCCAGTTGAGTACCAATGTGGGTTATCCAACTGCGTCTCTTGGATTTGGCGCAGCAGGAAATATCATTACCTACGGTGGTGTAACAGCGGTAACGCCTAACTATACAGGGGCTGCTCCTGCAACCAATATTACCTGGGAAAAAGCACCGCAAACCAATCTGGGTATTGATATGAATTTCCTGAGAGACCGTATCAGCTTAAGTGTTGATCTGTATCATAAAGCCAGCAAGGATTTGATCTTCAATATTCCTGTACCAATCACTACCGGTTATACAACAGCCACCAACAACTTTGTGGACATTGCTAACAGAGGTATTGAAATTTCATTGAACACCAATAACCTTTCAGAGCGTAGTAAACTGAAATGGCAAACCAGCCTTAACGTGGCTTTCAATGATAACTATGTAACCAAATTACCTGATGGTAACAGAGACTTTGTGTATGGCCCCGTTTTCTTATCAAGAAAATTGACCATCGGAAAACCTTTGTATGGTTTTCAGGTATTCAAAATCAATGGCGTATACCCAACTACCGGTGATGTACCTGTAGATCCATTGACCGGATTACGCACAAGAATTTACAGCGGTGCACAATTCATTGGTGGTGATAATGCCAAGATGGATATTAATGGCGACTATAATGTTGATGATAATGATATGGTGGTACAGGGCGATCCAAATACCAAAGTGTATGGTGGTTTCATCAACACCCTTACGTATAAAGGATTCTCTTTACAGATTTTGTCAACCTTTATTTTAGGCAGAAGTGTATGGAATGGTTATTTATCTGATAAACTGGCTTCAGCCAGCAACAACCCGCCTAACTTCTTTGGAACAAGATCTGGTCCTGCTGCAGAATTCAATGACTTGAATTTGTGGAGAAGAACAGGTGATATTGCTTCACTGGGTAGCTTGTTCAGTACAACTGATCCGTGGACTATTCGTTCCTCTACGTTTGTAGAAGATGCAAGTTTCTTCCGGATCAAGACAATCAATCTTTCTTATAGCTTCCCTGTAAGTGAGCGTCTTAAAAAAGCGGGTATACGTATGATTCGCCTGTACGGTGTAGCCGATAACCTCAAAGTATTTTATGGTGCCAACCTGCCTGATCCGGAATCAATCGGTGTTGATGGGTTTACAACAGCCAATGGTTATCCAACGCCTAAAAAATTCACGCTTGGCCTGGATATTCAGTTTTAATTCTTAAATACGAAATCATGCAACTGACAAATAAATATCTGATACAATTTCTGGGACTCTTTGCACTGGTGGCAATGACAGTCTCCTGTAGTAAAAATTTCTCAGAGCGTATACCCATCAATGCGCCTACTGATGCTAATTTCTGGAAGAATGAAACAGAAGCAGCCAGCGCCGTTGCCGGATCGTATGCGCAATTGCGTATAGCAATGAATGAAATGGGTATGGGCCATTATTATTATGGCGATACACAAACCGACCAGTTTGTTGCCAGAACCAATGGAGAAGATTACCCGGCCATTACACAAATACAATGGCAAACCTTTGTGGCTCCTTCACAAACTTTTCGCGGATTGATCAAGTTGCGTCGCTGGGATAATTTTTATCGTGCCATCGATCAGTACAACCGTTGTTTGAAATACATTCCGGCAATCGAGTTGTCCAACTTTACTTCTGTTAATAAAGAATTGGCAAAAAATACATTGGTAGGAGAGAATTATTTTCTGCGTGCGTTCACCTATTTCTATATGGCAAGAATCTGGGGCGATGTGCCGCTGATTATTGAAACAGCAGAAGATGCGGCCAAAGCGCCCAATTTACCCAGAGCCAAACAAACAGAGGTACTGGATCAGTGTATTAAAGATATTCAGGAAGCTATTAAGTTGTTGCCTTATGTAACTGCGCCAACGGCTACCCGACCTATCAGGGCTAATAAAGGAACCTGCTTTGCATTGCTGGCGCATATTTATGCCTGGAAGGGCGAGTATGATAAGGTGGCACCCGCTGCAGATTCAGTAATTACCAATGGCGGATATGCGCACGTTAGCAGAGCGAGCAGAGCTTCGTATTCCAGTATTTTCAGAGGCAATACAAGCGAAGGTATTTTTGAAATTTCTCAAAATGCCAACAACGAAGGCTCATTGATTACGGCTAACTATGGTGATATCAATAACAGTATTGCTGCCCGCACGTTAAAATCTCCTTACCTGTTGACACAGTTGGGTAATTCATTGTTTACACTGGATGCGGGTAATCTAAATACCTTATTCCCCAATAACGCAGATAGCGTAGATGGCAGGAGAAGAAATGGTTTTGACTTTTGGGGAACAACCGATCCGATTTGTACCAAATATTCGAATGTTTTTTATTCTGGTGCCAATAATACCTCACCACTCAGTCTAAATAATATTGTTGTGTTCCGACTGTCTGACATCAAATTGCTGAAAGCAGAAGCATTGGCGGCGTTGAATAGCCCATCTGGTGCCAGAACTATTGTAAATGAGATACGTACATTGGCCGGTATCGGACCAACTACGGCAACAGATGCCAACATGTTTGAAGAAGTGATTCAGGAAAGAGGCAGAGAGCTGTTTATAGAAGGACATCGTTTTTATGATCTGGTTAGGTTAGCCCGTAAAACAGGCATTATCCGTTTCAACGGAACAGGTACCATTGTTCGTATGACTAACTCCGACTTTAACCTGGGTAAGTATTACTGGCCAATAGATCCGATTCTGATTTCATTGAATCCATTACTGACACAGACTCCCTTTTGGGCTGATAAAATGTAAGCTATATGAACTTCAAAATAAATATTATGTCGTATAAATCTATTATCGCCGCATTCATTTTCATTTGTCTGCTGGGCTCTTGTAAAAAAGATTACCTCACGGGAGGAAGTCTGCACCAGGCCATTACACCGCTGAATAATGTAGACTACATGAAGGGTAATGCCTCTAAAATTTTTGATACTGCAGTTGTTGTTATCGAAAGGTTGGGTTTAACGGCTCAGGTAAACAGCGCCAAAACCTTTTTTGCCTTTACCGATTACTCAGTGTTGAATATGATCAATCTGCGTTTGCAACAAAAACAGGCTCTAAATCCGCTGGCAACGTATACGTTGGATAGTTTGGTAAGAGATATCAGTGTAGACTCCGTAAGGCAATATATGCTGAATCAAACGGTAGAGTTGGAAACTGCTCAGGAGCTAGTGCCTGCTACTTTTACGAGTGCTGGTAATACTAACATGGGAGTGATTAAGCAGTTACAAACTGATGCCTTATATCTGGAAAGAACACAAGCGCAAACTTATCTTTTGTTTTATGTAAAAGTAAGGGGAGCACTGGATCAACCGGGCGTAACACCACCGCCAAATGAAAATGACATTAGGGTGTTGTGTCAAACTACAGGTATAAAAACCTCTGACGGAACAACCATACTTCATGTACTTGCCAATAACCACACATTTGTACGATTCTAGTTCCTAAAAAAAAATTGTTATGAAGCCTATCCATAAATACATCAGCGCAGCCGCCATCATCCTTGTGACGGGTTATGCATGTTCAAAGAAACCTTCCGAAGGATTTCTGGGTAACAAATTTTATTATCTGTCTAACCCATTTGTAGGAATCAAAGGCAGGGTAACCACTTCTGTTCCTATTCAGGCAGATGGCTCTTCCAATCCGCTGGAAGTAAAACTACTGGAAGTGAGAGACAGGGCCGGTAAGGTTACTGATGCGTTAACTAAGGAGTATGAGATTCCTATTTATAAAGGAGAGGTAACACCCGCCGATTCTACTCCGGCGTTGTTGGCTTTAAAACTGTCGACAGCTTTGTACAGGCCGTTTAACATCAATTCCATTGGTGGCAGGCTGGAGCTAACACCTGCCACTTCTTATGTGGATACCGGTACCTATGATTTTGATATTGAAGTACGCAATATTGCCGGTGCCAGAACCATTAAAAGTGTGGCCAAAGTAGTCCTCACTCCATCGGTTACTTCGCAGTTGGTGCGCCAGTTTGCCAATACTTCGGCACCTAACCAGGAAACCGTGTTTACTACACAGGCTAATTTTGCAGTAACACTTGAGCGCAGAACCGGACCCAACCTGATCATTATTAAATTTGTTGATAAAAATGGTGCGACTTTCAATCCTAAAACCGGTCAGGTACAAACGCGTATAGGAACAACAGCGGCACCACGTTATGGCTTTAACCAGTTTGCTCCTTATTATGAAGAAGAGAAAACAGATACCGCATTAGTATATAAGTATCCTGAAAAAACACCTACATTCCCGCTGTATATGCTGAATAATGCGTACCTGAGTTCTTATAGAATACCTGCTGCCAATAACGATCTGAATATGAATATCAATCCCGAATTTGCGTTCAGGTTGTTTCCTGCGGATGGTGTGCCTTTTGTAAATGGTACCTGGGTTATTACCAACCGGGTAAATTTTGCAGCTAAGAAATAAATATGTTTTTTGTTGAGCGAGTTTTTATTCGGCATGCAATCATTGGAAAGATGATTGCATGCCGATTTTTTTTGATATCGCCTAACTTGAACAGATCAAGGTTGCCAACGCTACTTAGCCATTAACCGCGAAGGCGCCAGGAAACGAAGGCTCGCTAAGTTTAATCAAAATCTCCTCGCGTGCCCTTGCGCCATAGCGTCTTAGCGGTAAAAAATCAGTCACAAAGCAATTGAATACTTATTTGTCAAGCACAAGGTTCAATGAAATATAAATCTCATCGGAAACTACTTTATTAGGGATACCCGATAAAAAATCCAATGAATTGGCTTTTTTGAAATCAATATTCCATAGTTGACGATGTATTTCTGTATCGGCAGTAATAAGCGTAGTATTTCCTTTAGTAAGTATGGCGGCAGTAAATTCAATAGGGTGGGTAATGCCTTTAATGGTAAGTTCGCCTGCTACTTTATAATTGTCGGAGTTCCCAATCCGGGTAATTTTCTTTACGGCAATAGAAGCGGTAGGGTGCTTAATTACATCAAAAAATCCCTCTGTTCTTAATGTTGCATCTGTTTTCAGGTTTCCTTCTTCTTTTGGGTTGTCAACACTTTTCATGCTGTTCATATCCATTTTAAAAAATCCGCTCAACGGCTCCCCGCCAGGCGAAACAAACAAACTACCGGAAGAAAACAGCAGGTAACCATTATGTCCACCCATGGTTCGACCCGTATTCCAGAGAATTTTACTTTTTTTACTATCCAAGTGGTAGGTTTGCTGTGCATGTGAAAGCGTTTGCAGCAGAACCAATAGCAGAACTGTCATTACTGTTTTAGGTATCATAGTATCATGTAGTTTGAAGCTGCAACTTACTGCCGTATCCCTTTTTTGTGATCATAAATATGGTAAATTAAGTTGTAAACATTGTAAATTCTATCAATAGAGAAGGTATGACACGTAATAAAACTTCCCGGTACCCCAAAATCAAATACACATTGGGTGTTACATTGCTCTTACTGATTACCATTATTTGTGCAACTGCAAGCGTAACAGGTAAAGATGATTTTGATCTGGCCAAACAGCAGGTGATGCTTAGAAAGATTGGTCACGAAATATTGTTACAATCCAAAGACAGTACATCGAGGGTACTGCCTGTTAAAAAAATTGCTGACAATACATACCAGATACGATTTGAAAATGAATTTACTTTTCAGCCCGATTCGCTTGTTCAGATCGTGAAAAGAACACTGGCGCATGATCCGCTTTCCGATGATTATATTGTAAATGTCATCAGTTGTTCCGGGGGCGAAGTGTTATTTGGTTATGCCATCTCACCAAAAGAACAGAACAGTATGGTACCCTGCACCGGGCGGCAACAACCCAAGGGATGTTACCTGATTAACATTACGTTTCAGCAAACAGGTATTACTGACATACCACAGGGATATTTGATTGGCGGGTTGTCTTTATTTGCTTTTGTGGGATGGTTGATAGTAAGTCCATTCAGAATTCGTAACCCTAAGGTGCAAATGGTTACTGTTGATAATGATACTTTTCAAATCGGAAACACGCTTTTTGATGCAGGCAAACGTCAAATCATCACTTCGGGTATTAGTAAGGAACTTACGCCAAAAGAAAATAAACTGCTTCGCATTTTTGCAGATACGCCAAATACAATTGTTGAACGAAACAGGATTCAAAAAGAGATCTGGGAAGATGAAGGGGTAATTGTTGGCAGAAGCCTGGATATGTTCATATCAAAACTGCGAAAAAAACTGGAGAACGATCCTTCGGTGCAAATCGTAAACATACATGGTAAGGGGTATACGTTGAAAATTAACGAGTCAGGTGTGGAACATGGTTGAGTTATTTGTTTGTGAAAATGAAGAAAATGTTGCGGATGGTGCAAGCTCAATCAACCGCAGAGCGGGGGAGGACAGAGAGTTTTCGCAAAGACTCAATTCAGGTAAGCCGGTGCTTTATTGAATGATCGGTTGCAGGATCTTAAACAAACTTCCGATTAGGGTTCAATATGGTCTGCAATTAAAATCAACAATCATAGCGAATCTTGCGTATCCTCTGCGGGCTTTGCGTTACTGCTTTCTCTTTTTAGTATTACAACAATCGCCAAGAACCGCAAGTTAATACTATCCTCATACAGAGATATTACCGTGCCTTGGTGCCTTTGTGTGAAAAATAATCGCACACAAAGGCACCAAGGCACGGTTTGAAATAAAATAGTTTAAATCGTATCGGGTAATAAATAAGGCGCTCTGTAATCGCGGCTGAGCATGGCATTGGCCTCATTTTCGCCTTCGCCAATAAATCTTTCAGCAACAGGATCAAATTCCAGTTGACGTCCCAGTCGGTAAGAAATATTTCCCAGATGTGCTAATGAAGAGGACAGATGTCCGGTTTGCACAGGGCCATTCTGAATGCTCATATCTCTCGCCCGGATGGCATCGAACCAGTTTTGAAAATGTAAACCAAGTTCTCCATTTTCTGATCTGGCAGGACCTTTCTCTCTTTTTTCGCCAAGATAGGTTTCATACGTTCCATATCCTTTTACCACCATATAGCCCTTCTCTCCATAAAAAATATTTCCTACACCGGCACCATCTTCCAGATTGGTATTCCAGTGGCGCACTTCAAACTGTATGATCTTTTTTTGTTTGGGATAATGATAAATAGAAGTGAGTATTTCAGGAACTTCCTTACAATCATCCCATAAAAATTTACCACCCATGGAGGTGATTTTTTCCGGAAGCTGGTCTACCCCCAAACCCCACATACACAAATCTGTTTCGTGAATGCCCTGGTTACCTACATCGCCGTTACCATAATTCCAATGCCAGTGCCAGTTATAATGAACCAGATTTTTTGAGAAGGGGCGCATAGGAGCCGGTCCGCACCAGAGATCGTAATTTAATCCGGCAGGAATGGGTGAGATACCTTTGTTACCGATATCAGGCCTTCTGCGGTACACCAATCCACGCGACATATACACTCGCCCTATCAATCCATCTTCCAGGTGTTTAACAGCCTCGCGAATGGCAACAGAACTTCTTAACTGAACACCATGCTGCACAATGCGGTTGTATTTATAAGCAGCTTCAATCATTTTTTTGCCTTCGTGTATGTTGTGTGTGGCGGGTTTTTCAACATACACATCTTTCCCTGCCTGGCAGGCCCAGATGGTTTGTAACGCATGCCAGTGGTTGGGTGTGGCGAGTGTTACGGCATCAATATTTTTATTGTCGTACAGTTTTCTGAAATCCTGTTCAATAGCAACTTTTTTGCCATACTTTTTTTCAAATGCGGAAGCGGCTTCCTGTAATATTACCATATCAGGATCGCAGAGTGCTACCACTTCTACATTCGATTTAGCAGCCAGTGCCATCACTTCTTCTACATGGGTTTTGCCTCGTCCATTTAATCCCAGTATGGCAATGCGGATACGGTCGTTGGCACCTAAAATAGCAGCGGAGGTTGCCGGCGTATTAACGGGGTTGCTCAGTACAAAGGCAGTAGGTGCAACGGCAGCAGCCACAGCCCCTTTGGCCGCAGAACTGAGAAAAGCCCTTCTGGATTTAGGTTGGTTGTTTTCCATTCTTAAATATATTCAATTATATTTAGTTTATGAAACGATTACTGCTTGCCGCGTTGGTTGTAGCGGCTTTTCAATCCGGCCTGTTTGCTCAGCATCCAAAGCTGAAAACGTTGTTCAATGGTAGAAACCTGAAAGGATGGGTAGTACCTGCAAACAACCATGCTAACTGGACGGCCGGAAGTGGAATACTTCATGTAAAAAGTGATACTGCGAAGAAGGGAAGTATTCTCTGGACCGAAAAAAGCTATACGAATTTTATCATCAGTGCCGATTTTATTATGCTGGAAGGCGTGGTAGATTCCGGTATTTTTCTCCGTTCAGAAAACGACCAGATACAGATTGGTATTTCCGGTTCATTAAAACGGGATTTAACCGGCTCGCCTTATTTGCCCAAACTGAGGTACCCAGTTGAAGCCAAAGTAGCGGATATACTAAAGCCAAAAGAATGGAATACCATGAAGATTAAACTGGTGGATAAAACCTATACCGTTTGGTTAAATGGTGTAGAAGTAATGAACTATACTTCTGAATCTATTCCTGCCAAAGGACCGATTGGTATTCAATTGCATCCCGGTAATGAGATGTCGATTGATTATAGGAATATTCGATTGGCGGAGTTGTAGAATAGATGATATGCTTTGTAAGGCTGTTTAATGTAATAAAAAAACCTTGATCAGATGTGAGCAAGGTTTTTTTATTTTGTCTGTAGCCCAGGCGGCACCAATATCAAACCATTTTCTTTCTGATGTAAAGTTATTGGCGGGTATGCATATTTAACTCTCATATCAGATTCAAAAAATGGCTCAATTTGTATTATAGGGGTTTAAGTGGTATAAATGAATTATCCTGAGGTTCGCAGCAGGAACATGTCTGCATCAGTGTCCTTTGATCCAGCCACCGTCTACGGCCAGTGATTGTCCTGTGATGTAGCTTGCACGATCACTTACCAGGAAAGCTGCAGCAGCGGCAAATTCTGAGGGGGTTCCAAACCGCTTCATCGGAATGGTTTCTTTTATCTGATCTACTTTTGGATCTTTTGCCACAAGTTGTTCCAGGCGGTTTGTGTTCGTATATCCCGGCATCAGGTTATTGACAGTTATGCCATGCTTTGCAACTTCATTAGACAAACTTTTTACCAGTCCTAATAAACTAGCCCGTACAGCATTGGAAGAAATCAAATTATCGGCTGGTTGTTTGACAGCAACCGAGGTAATGGTGAGAATGCGGCCGTAGCCTTTTTTCTTCATCCCTGGTAAAACCTGTTGAATAATATCAACTGCACTTAAGAATAGCAAATTGTAAATATGTTTCCAATCATCAAGATCAAATTGTTCGAAAGCACCTGCAGCAGGCCCTCCCGTATTCGTCACAAGAATATCGATATCTCCAAAAGTATTTACGCTCTGAGTAACTAAATTAGTACGTTCCTTTTCGTCCGTGATATCGCATAAAAATGATACCACCCTTCCGGGTGCAAGCTTTTTAATTTCAGCTTCTGTAGATGCCAGCGCCGTTGCATCCCTTCCACAAATAATGACCTTAGCACCTTCATTTGCTAGTTCAATCGCAACTGCTTTACCCAAGCCTTTACTAGATGCTAATATTAATGCCACCTTATTGTGTAATCCAAGATCCATCTTACAATTTTAGAAAAGTTAGGAATACTACAAAGGAAATCAAAACCCTTCGAAGCCTCTTCTCAATACTTGCCCGTAAAACATCGACCCATTTATCACTTCCGTAAATAATTATCTGACCCGTTTATCCAATCTTGTCTTGGCGGAGCAAAGGTGTCGGTTTCAACAACCTTACCGATCATTAAAGCTTTGTGCGGACGATTCCCCTTAATGATAATAACGTCACCCGGGAACAAATCGATATAATTGTTTTCGTCATTATCGAACCAAAACCGAAGGGTACCTTCATACACTTCTGTGATCTGTTCATTTTCATGAGAATGCCAGGGCACAATGAATCCATCCTCAAATTCCATTTTCGCAATCATCACTTTTTCACCGTGAATGAACTGTCTTTTCATTTTTGCGTTCACTTGTTCTACAGGCACATTGCCCCAGTTGATTTTGTTCATGTTGTATAATTGGTTAAGGTATTAGCTTCAACAGGGACCAGCCAGTTACGGCTATCTTTGATCCTGCCTGATCTTAGACCATTGATCTCGTTGTAAAGCATATTGCTAATGAAATCTTTTTTTATTGTTGGTAATATCATTCGGGTATCACCATGTGTAATCTCGGAAATGTGCGATACTACTGCTGCGGTTCCTGAACCGAAAGCCTCTTGTAAAGTACCGTTTTTATAAGCTTCCAAAATTTCATCAATATAAATATCGCGGACTTCCACTTTGATCTTCTTCTCTGCGAGGATATCGATAAAATAATTTCTCGTAGTACCTTTTAATACAGCCCCCGTCAACATGGGTGTTACCACAGTATCACCAATCACAAAAAACAAATTCATCATACCTGCCTCCTGTATCTTTTTAAATTCTGGGCTTTCCAACCAAATGATCTGATCAAATCCTTTCCGTTTCGCCAGCTGGCCTGCCATTAATGAACCCGCATAGTTACCGCCTGTTTTGGCTTCACCTGTACCACCAGGTACAGCACGTATCAATTTCTGTTCCGTAATTAATTTAACAGGAGTTGTAAAATAAGGTTGAGCAGGACCTGTATAAATGTAAAAAGTATAGGTATCCGAAGGCACTACTGATAAAGCGTTTTCCGTTGCGAACATTGTTGGACGCACATACAAAGCGGAACCCTCTGCT
The DNA here is from genome assembly GCA_943372845.1 of Chitinophaga pinensis. Taxonomy (GTDB): domain Bacteria; phylum Bacteroidota; class Bacteroidia; order Chitinophagales; family Chitinophagaceae; genus Sediminibacterium; species Sediminibacterium pinensis_K. The sequence goes on from CALSAD010000006.1 coordinate 193,153, forward strand.
GTGGGAATCCAGTCGATCTCAGAGGCAACAATAGCTTTTAATGCTTCCAGAAAAATATCCTCAGGAACAACCGGCATACACATGCGTTCTGCTGAAAGATTAAAACGTTCAATATTCAATTCCGGGCGTAATAGTTTTGGAATTCCGTCTGCACCCATAGTAACCTTCATGCCTTCAAAAATACATTGGCAATATTGCAGCGCCTTGGATTGCGGATCGAGTGTAAAACCCTGGTATGGAATGATCCTGAAATTATCCCACTGCCCATTCGCATAATCCATCACAAATAGGTGATCGGATGTGTATTTTCCAAAAGGAATATTGTTGAAATCTATTTCGGGTAGCTTTGATTTTTTTGTCTTTGTAATACTAATATTCATGGAGCTCTGTAATTTCAAAAAAAGGTTAATGCATCTTCTGTTCCCACAGAACAGACTGGTTTAAAAGGTCAATTTTGAAGATAGTGTTTTTCGGAAGACCTGCAAACTGAAGATGTGCTTATACAGGTGGAAATGAAGAAACCCTTACGAGTAAGGGTTTCAGAAGTAGCCGGTACGGGAATCGAACCCGTCTTTGCCCCGTGAAAGGGGGCTGTCCTAACCGATAGACGAACCGGCCGTTTTATTTATCGGGACGCAAAAATAGGTTCTGCCGTCTTTTCTGCCAAAAACATTTTTAGAAAATCAGGTTTTCCTTGCATAGCGGGCGTTTTGTGAGTGGATTTTGTGAATGGGCAATGGTGAATGGTGAATTAAAGCGGGGAAGCGTGTCTATAGTCCATAGACCATGGTCTATCGTCTATGATCTATGGATCATTTGCTACTCACCATTCACTATTGCCCACTCACCATTCACCCGCTAACGCCTGTTAACCAAAAAATATCACGGTAAATCCTCACATTACTTGTAAATTGCGGCTCGTTTTCGATTTTTTCATTTTTTAAATACGGAATGCATGAGTACAGTAAAAGTTGCCATTAACGGGTTCGGACGTATCGGCCGTTTGGTGTTTCGCCAGATCTATAACATGGAAGGAATTGAAGTAGTCGCCATTAACGACCTTACCAGTCCGCAGGTATTGGCTCACTTATTAAAATATGATAGTGCACAAGGACGTTTTGAAGGCGCTACCGTTTCCTCTACCGAAGATGCCATTATTGTAAACGGCGAAACCGTTAAAATATATGCCCAGAAAGATCCCGCACAAATTCCATGGGGAGCCCACGGGGTGGATGTGGTGATCGAATCAACCGGGTTCTTTGCTGATAAAGACAAAGCCGCTGCACATATTACCGCAGGTGCCAAAAGAGTAGTCATTTCTGCTCCGGCAACAGGCGATCTGAAAACCGTGGTATTTAATGTAAACCATGCTATCCTGGATGGTTCTGAAACCATCATTTCCTGCGCTAGCTGTACTACCAACTGCCTGGCACCTATGGCCAAGGTATTGAATGATAAATATGGTATTGTAACCGGTATCATGACCACCATTCACGCCTACACCAACGACCAGAATACTTTAGATGCACCGCATCCAAAAGGTGATCTGCGCAGGGCAAGAGCGGCAGCACAGAATATCGTTCCCAACAGCACCGGCGCTGCCAAAGCCATTGGCCTGGTATTGCCCGAGTTGAAAGGTAAATTAGATGGTGGTGCACAACGTGTTCCAACCATTACCGGTTCATTAACGGAACTCACCAGCATACTTGGAAAAAAAGTAACTGCCGATGAGATCAACGCAGCGATGAAAGAAGCCAGCAACGAAAGTTTTGGTTACAACGAAGATGAAATTGTAAGCACCGATATCATCGGAACCCATTTTGGTTCTCTGTTCGATGCAACACAAACCAAAGTAATGACCGTTGGCGATGCACAACTGGTAAAAACCGTAAGCTGGTACGATAATGAAATGAGCTATGTAAGTCAGCTGGTTCGTACGGTGAAGTATTTTGCCGGATTGATCTCTAAATAATTAAGAAGTCAAAATGAAAAAGTCAAAAGTCGAAATATAGTTTTTGACTTTTGACTTTTTCATTTTGACTTCTTCCACCTTTAATTTCTTCATCATGAGTAAGTTTTCTGACCACAATTTCAAAGGCCAAAAAGTATTGATCCGTGTAGACTTCAACGTTCCGTTGGATGCATCATTTCATATTACCGACGATACGCGTATGCGGGCCACTATCCCAACCATTAATAAAATATTAGCTGATGGCGGAAGCGTGATTTTGATGAGCCATTTGGGTCGTCCGAAAGATGGCCCTACCGATAAATATTCTTTGAAACACCTGATCAATCATTTGATCGGATTATTGAATGGTGCCACAGTAAAATTTGCAGAGGATTGTATTGGAGAAGAGGCGTATAATAAAGCTGCAGCATTACAAGCAGGCGAGGTATTGTTATTAGAGAACCTTCGTTTTTACAAAGAAGAAGAAAAAGGCGATACTGCCTTTGCAGAAAAATTAAGTAAGCTGGGCGATGTATATGTGAATGATGCATTTGGAACGGCACACCGCGCCCATGCTTCCACGGCAGTAATTGCACAATTTTTTCCCGGCGAAAAGAAAATGTTTGGATTGGTAATGGAAGGTGAAGTATCCAGCGCAGAAAAAGTGATGCACAAAAGTGAACGGCCCTTTACAGCCATCATCGGTGGTGCTAAAGTGAGTGATAAAATTCTCATCATCGAAAATTTATTGGAGCGCGCCACAGATATTATTATTGGTGGTGGTATGGCGTATACTTTTATGAAAGCACAGGGTGGCAAGATCGGAAATTCTTTGTGCGAAATGGATCGCCTCGATACAGCCGTTGAATTATTACAGAAAGCAGAAGCCAAAGGGGTTTGTATTCACCTCCCTTCCGATTCAGTGATCGCCGATAAATTTGCAGCCGATGCCAATATATCTTCTGCACCAAGTAATGATATTCCTGATGGCTGGATGGGATTGGATATTGGCATGAATGCCTGCGAGCAATTTACCAATTGCATCAAACGCTCTAAAACCATTTTATGGAATGGTCCGATGGGTGTTTTTGAAATGGAAAAATTTCAACACGGTACTAAAGTTATTGCAACAGCCATTGCTTCTGCTACTGAGGCTGGTGCTTTTTCATTGGTTGGCGGTGGAGATAGCGTGGCCGCGGTTAACCAGTTCGGGTTTACTGATAAAGTAAGTTATGTATCTACAGGTGGTGGCGCCTTGCTTGAATATTTTGAAGGCAAAGCACTACCCGGCATAGCCGCCATCAACGAATAAAAAATAATACAATTGATCCCATTGTTATGCGCAGCATAACAACAAAAAATTTCCCCTCACATGCGCAGCATGGAGGGGTGGCCAGCGAAGCGAAGCCGGGGTGGTGCAAACAATTAGCAATAAGTATCAAAAGCATAACAAATACTACTTCTGACCGGTATTTGCTACTAAAACCACCCTCTCTTCACAACTCCTTAACCAAATCCCGCCAAAATGCCATTTTCAGTCAATGGCATTTGTTTTGTAATATTTAGAACGTTATTACGACAAACAAGTAAATTACATCTAAATCAAACTTTGTATGAGTACTAAAAACATTACCCTGATCGTGATTCTTGCCCTGGTTGTTATTTTGGCATGGTCTGGCTGCAATGGCTATAACGGTCTGATAAAACAGGACGAAAACGTAAACAATGCATGGAATAAAGTGCAGAGCGATTACCAGCGTCGTTCCGACCTGATTCCCAACCTGGTAAATACAGTGAAAGGAGAAGCCAATTTTGAGCAAACTACCTTAACCAAAGTAATTGAAGCAAGGGCCAGCGCCACACAAATGAAAGTGGATGCCAAAGACCTGACCCCTGAAAAATTACAGCAGTTTCAGGCAAGCCAGGGACAATTGTCTCAGGCATTGGGCCGCTTATTGGTGGTATCTGAGCAATATCCTAACCTGCGTGCCAATGAAGCTTTCCGCGGATTACAGGCACAACTGGAAGGTACCGAGAATCGCATCAAAGTGGCACGTAACGATTTCAACGATGCCATTCAGGTATACAATGTAAAAGTTCGTTCCTTCCCGATGAATATTTTCTCCGGTATGTTTGGTTTTAAAGCCAAAGAAGGGTTTAAAGCCGAAGCCGGTTCAGAAAAAGCACCTGAAGTTAAATTCTAATATTGCTGCATGCTGGGATTATTCAAAAGAAAACCGGTTGAATTTTTTTCCGAACAGGAAAAGCAATTGATTGTACAAGCGGTTCAAAAAGCCGAACAACGTACCAGCGGTGAAGTAAGAATTTATGTAGAAAGTCATTGCCGTTTTGTAGATCCGGTAATGCGTGCCAAGGAAATTTTTCAGAGCTTGAAAATGTATGAAACCGAAGCACGTAATGGTGTATTGGTTTATGTGGCGATGAAAGACAGGCAACTGGCCGTGTATGGCGATGAAGGCATACACGCCAAAGTAGGTAACGCATTCTGGAATGCTGAAGTGGCTAAAATGCTTCAGGAGTTTAATAAAACCCATTACGCAGCCGGTATTGCAGAAATGATTCTGGATATCGGAGAAGCATTGGCAACCAACTTCCCTTACGATGCAAAAGGGGATAGCAATGAACTACCTGATGATATTGTATTTGGAAAATAGCCCTCAGTGCGCAATAGCGACCTGAGGGTTATTTATATAAGTAACACTGTGTATTTTATTGGATCACAAAAAAATACTTCTCTTAGGGAAGTGATATATCAACTGAATGAAGAGAATCCTTCTCATATTAATTACCCTGGTTTCTTTCACAACTGTTTTTGCACAAACGGTATTGCCAAAGCCTAATCCGCCAAGATTGGTGAATGATGCGGCTGGTGTACTTTCTCCTGAACAGGTGGAGATCCTGGAAAGAAAACTGGTAGCACTGGATGATAGTACTTCTAACCAGATAGCAGTGGTTCTCATTAAAACACTGGGCGATTATGCAGTAGAAGATTATGCTGTAAAATTATTTCGCGAATGGGGTATTGGAAATAAAAAAACAAACAATGGGGTACTGATCATTGCCGCAATTGATGATCGTAAGGTGTGGATAGAAATAGGCTATGGTTTGGAAGGAGCTATTCCTGATGTTACAGCATCCAGTATTTATCGGAATGAGATCGTTCCCGAATTTAAAAAAGAAAATTACTATCGCGGTATTGATAATGCCATCAATGCATTAACCAAAGCAGCCGTTGGTGAATACAAACAGAAACGTGAACGCAAAGGAAGCGGCAATGGAAAAGGGGGCGGGTCTATTTTCACCTTCCTCTTCATTCTCGTTGTTGTGATCATTGCTATTTCACGCGGCGGAAGAGGTGGTGGAGGATGGGGTGGTGGCCGGCGCAGTGGTTTTGGTAATGTAGCAGAAGCTGTTTTATTATCTACACTGCTTAGTGGCAGAGGTGGTGGCAGCGGATGGGGTGGTGGAGGAAGCAGCGGCGGCGGCGGTGGTTTCGGCGGATTTGGTGGCGGTAGTTCCGGTGGCGGTGGTGCCGGTGGCAGCTGGTAAGTTTACTTCCTATGTAAAATGAAATACAAAAATGATTGAATAGCTAAATAGTTTCATTCCCAACATCAACCAACAAAAGCCATCCCGCAATAAGCAGGATGGCTTTTATATTTCATGCTTACGCATTAGCGCCTGTTTAAAATGTAAGCTTTTCGTTGTAAGCTCCTGGCTATTAGCTGTGAGCTGCGAGCTTGACAGGTATTTATCGAGATTAAGAGTGCGCCTATTTTGAAATTTCAATAGACCTTTGGTAGTCGAAAAATTTTATTGTAAACAGGCTCATAGTTGTGTCATCATGATCACTACCGAAATCTAAGAAGCTGTTTGAGTTAATTATTTTAAAATACTTATATCTCTGCGAAACCTCCCTGTTCTCTGCGGCTCCGCGGTTAGTGCAACATAAAACCAACCGCTGAGCCGCAGAGCTTTCAGAGGTTTCGCAGAGAAAAAGTATGAGGCCAACTTAAAAAAATTAACTCAAACAGATTCTTACACTTTCATGAAATGAGTAAAGCGCTATCTCTGATTCCTGTGTTGAAAAAAGATGCATAGAACTTCTTCAAACAAGGACTTAAAAAACAAAAGCACTGTAAACACAGTGCTTTTGCAATTGTAATTCGTGAGGTTGTTCTTACTTACTTGCCGACATTTTTGATCTCACATAACCAGCCATTTCTTTAGAACCTGCTGCTTCTTTTTTATCTGCCAAACCTTTCAGTGCAACGCCATTTATAAACGGATCTGTTTGTGCACGTGCAGCTTGTGGTATTTCATCCCTGAAAGCTACGATCAGATCAACTCCTTTTTTGAAATTTTCCATATTGGTTACCTTACCCAGAAATTCTACCAAAGAGTTGATGGCACTGAATTTAGCCTGCGATAAAGGCATTTCTTCAAACTTACCCGCTACAAAATCAAAAGCAGTTTCGTCACCATATTTAATGATCACATTGGTGATGGCAGAAAGTAAACGGCCCTTATTATCTTCTTTTGATAAAGAATTGGCAATAGCAAACGCTTCTTTACCATCAAGTAAACCCAATGCTTCCAATGCAGCACCGGCAACGGAGTAAGAAGAATCTCTGGTGGCTTTTGCAAATAAGTCTTTATAAGCATCCTTTTTTAATTTAGCCAGAGCATCAATGGCAACAGATTTTACCACTGAATGCGGATCGTTTTTGGCGATGGATTCTATTTTGCTAATGGTAGCCTCGGTAAGCTTGGCATTACCTAATCCCAGCAGGGCACGGATACGGATATTGTAAAACGGATCATTTAATGCTTTAACCAACAGGTCATATGCCGCGGCATCACTTGTATTTTTTGCTGCAAATTCAACGGCCTCTCTTCTATCCATATACTTACCGGCATGTGTGTACTGGTGTATGTATTCAGCAAGTGTTTTACTGTCTTTCTTCTCCGCAAGCAATACCTTATCTGCATCTACATTGATCAGATCGGGTTTTGAAGAAACCGGGAAGGAAAACGTATCTGCCTTGTTATCCGACCATACGGTATAGCGTTTTTTGCTACTTCCGTTATAGATATCAATCGACACAGGTAATTTAAAAACCTTATCTCCCACCTGTGTTTGTTTCAAATATACTTTGGCTGTTTGTGTTGGCACATCGTATCCATAGCTAATATCCAGTTTAGGGTGGCCGCTTCCAAAATACCATTGGTTAAAGAACCAGTTAAGGTCTTTGCCGATTACTTCTTCAAACGCCAAACGAAGTTTATGTGCACTTCCATTTCCAAATTTGTTGCTGGTTAAATATTTATTCAAAGAGGCAAAGAATGCATCATCACCAACATAGTTGCGAAGCATGTGTAAAATGCGTCCCCCTTTTTCATAGGTTACGGCATCAAACATATCTTCTTTATCGTTGTAGTAAAAACGAACAAGGTCAACTGTTTTATCGCCCCTTCCCAAATAGGTTTGCATGTCTTTATAATTCTCAAAAGCACCATGGTCTGCACCATACTTATATTCAAACCAAAGTGTCTGGCTGTAATTGGCAAAGCTTTCATTTACGGTTAAATTACTCCAGCTTTCTGCCGTTACGTAATCACCAAACCATTGGTGAAACAGTTCATGGGCAATGGTTCCTTCCCAGGCATTATCGTCCACCAGTTCGCGTGCATTCTGTTGTGCACTTTCCTGGTGCAGGGTTGCGGTGGTATTTTCCATAGCACCACTTACATAATCTCTGCCCACAATCTGGCTGTATTTATTCCAGGGATACTCTACGCCGGTTACTTTCTCCGAAAAGAATTTCATCATTTCAGGTGTTAAGCCAAAAATTTTGCGGGCTACTTTCTCGTAGGCTTTTTCTACATAGTAGTTCACCTCTTTTCCCTTATAAGTATCTTTTACAATAGAAAAATCACCTACTCCCATAAAGAACAGGTAAGGTGCATGCGGCAATTCCATCACCCATGTATCGGTGCGGGTACCATCGGTATTTTTTTTCTGTGTGGTCAATTTACCGTTGGAAAGCGTTACATATTTATCAGGCACTGTAAGGCTGAATTCATTGGTGGTTTTCTGATTGGTTCTGTCAATAGTAGGCACCCAAACAGAAGTAGCTTCGGTTTCTCCCTGGGTCCAGATCTGGGTAGGCTTCTTTTTATCTTCTCCTTTCGGGTTAACAAAATACAAACCTTTGGCGTCGCTGATGGCCGCACTGCCCTTGCTTTTAAATTCATCTGGTTTGGCCGTATACTCTATATATATAACATAAGCTTCTCCTTTTTTATAAGTCTTATCCAGTTTGATGTTCAGGAAATAATTGTCGTAGTCGTATTTCAATGGGATGGTTCTGCCTGCTTTTGCCACCTCCACTTTATGAATGGTCATTCCTTTGGCATCCAGTTGCAGCGAATCGGTAGCATAGAAATGTGGTTTCAGGGTAATCCATACTTTACCATTCAGGTAAGATTTGCTGTAATCAAACTTTGCATCCAGTTTGGTATGTACCAGGTCATTCACTTTCGTAACAAACGAACGATATTCTTTTTTCCACGCATTTGCGTCGGCAGAGGGTTGTGCCATACCTGCACCTGACGCAAAAAAGGCCAGAGCCAATAACAATTTCTTCATGAATTAATTTTTAGTGGCATAAAGATATAGGGACTGTTTCAGCAATAAAAGGGAATTTTATCAATGGCAATACTGGTCTTATGTGTGGTTATAGCCTCTTTACAAAACCTTTATTTAAGTAGATTTGTACAAAGAATCCCGATTGATGAATCATTTTAGTACAAGGCATGGCGTATTGGTTTTTTTGGTATGGGTGGTAACAATGGCACCCGCCGGGGCACAACCAGCCGGTTTTATACATCTTCAATCTGAGAATAGCCTAGCTTACCAGGTTACATGGAATGGCAATACCTATTCATCCAATGCAGGTGGTTATCTGGTAATACCACAGGTAATGGCTGGTGAACACACATTGATCATTGGTTTTGCGCCAGAAATAGCCCTACCCTACGCTTTTAAAGTAACGCTTGCCGATAACCCCCGTGGGTTTTCCATCCGCCAAAATATAGATAACAGCTGGAGCTTGTTTGATATGATTGATTTCAGCCTCTTAAAGGGCAATCCATTTATAGCGCCTAAGTCCCAGGTCCTTACAATGCCGGAAGAAAATAACGTTACCTCTCCCAAAGAAGAAAAGAAAAGCACAACGGCAGCTGCAATAAAAAAAGACAGTGCGATTGCTGTCAAACCAGCCAATACCACAATAAACAAGTTGGCCAAACAGACGCTATCTATTCAAAAGATCTTTGATAAAACCGGAAATGAAGGTATTGATCAGGTGTATACCATTAGTAGGGGTAGCAGGATAGATACCATTGCACTGTTCATCCCTGTGATCGATATCAGGCAGGAGCCGCCGGGGCAATGGGCTTATTATTATCAGTCCGCTAATCTTTTTACAGAATCAGATGCGAAAATGAACAAGCCAGTATGGGTAAATGGTCAGTTACCTCTTATCAATCATAGAATCACCAGAGCAGCCCTCGTAAAATAAATGTATGCCCCGTTATTTTCTGGAACTCAGCTATCAAGGCACTGCTTACAGTGGGTTTCAGGTACAGAATAATGCCATAACCATCCAGTCTGAAGTTCAAAAAGCCCTGCAAACCCTTTTTAGAGAGCCCTTTGAGCTAACCGGTTCCTCCCGAACCGATGCAGGCGTGCATGCAAGACAGAATTTTTTCCACTTCGATACGGAGCTAACCATACCGCAAAAGCACGTTTACAACCTGAATGCCCTGCTTCCTTCAAGTATTGCGGTACATGGCATTTATGCAGTTCCCGCAGAGGCACATTGCAGGTTTGATGCGATTGCAAGGGAGTACCATTATTATATCTGCCATAAAAAAAATCCATTTCTTACAGATAGGGCATGGCTATTTCCATATCCCGTTGATTTTATAGTATTGAATGAAGCAGCACAGGTACTAGCTACTTATAGCGACTTTACCAGCTTTTCCAAACGCAATACGCAGGTAAATAATTTTCATTGTACAATAGAAAAATCTGAATGGCATTGGGAAGGGGATATGCTGGTGTACACTGTAAAAGCCAATCGCTTTTTACGTGGTATGGTAAGGGGTTTGGTAGGAACCATGTTAAAAGCAGGCCGGCAGCAGATAGATATGAATGAATTCAAAGGCATTATTGAAGCCAGGGATTGTACTAAAGCAGATTTTTCTACCCCGCCACAGGGCTTATTCTTACATAGAGTGTATTATAAGGATACGTTAAACACTTATCTGTGAGCCGCCAGCCATGAGCTTTGCGCCATGAGCTTCACACCTAGGAAAGACCCTATTCTATGTAGCTCACAGCTCATAGCTCACAGCTCACAGCTTTTTTCATTAAGAGAACGAAACTTTTTTATTACCTGAAACCCTTATTCACAAAGGATTTGCCCTATTTGGGTCAAATTAGTTTGTAAAAATATTTGGATAAAAGAAATCCGGGGTTATCTTTGCAACCCGCTTTTACAAAAAGAGGATGTTCTTTGCAAAATTCAGGAATGACAGGAAATAAAAATTTCCCGGTTTATAGAAGAAAAATTTGGTGATTATCTCAACAGTCTTATCTTCGCCGCCCGTTCAACAAAATGGGAGTTCATTGAAGAAGAAAAGGTGGCGTGAAAAAGAAAAAATTTGAATAAAATTTGGTGAATAAAAAAAGCCCCTTATCTTTGCAGCCCGTTAGAAAAAAACGGTAGTTCTTACACAGGTTTTTATGGCTAAAAAAGTTTGAAATTTCTTCAAATAATTTTGGTTACTAAAATAAAGGCTCTTACTTTTGCAACCCCAATAAAAAGGGTGGCTAAGCAAAGCCAAAAGATCTTTGAAAGTTTGGAAACAACAGCAGCATAAAATTTAGAATTTTATGGTAAGATTTACGCTATCAAAAAAAATAACAACATATCCGACGTTAATTTCAATTTATTGAGAGTAATAGTCAGATTGAACAATTCATTTACAATGGAGAGTTTGATCCTGGCTCAGGATGAACGCTAGCGGCAGGCTTAATACATGCAAGTCGTGGGGCAGCGCAGGTAGCAATACTGGGCGGCGACCGGCAAACGGGTGCGGAACACGTACACAACCTTCCGAGAAGTGGGGAATAGCCCAGAGAAATTTGGATTAATACCCCGTAACATAACGATGTGGCATCACATTGTTATTATAGCTTCGGCGCTTCTTGATGGGTGTGCGGCTGATTAGATAGTTGGCGGGGTAACGGCCCACCAAGTCTACGATCAGTAGCTGATGTGAGAGCATGATCAGCCACACGGGCACTGAGACACGGGCCCGACTCCTACGGGAGGCAGCAGTAAGGAATATTGGTCAATGGACGCAAGTCTGAACCAGCCATGCCGCGTGAAGGATTAAGGTCCTCTGGATTGTAAACTTCTTTTATCTGGGACGAAAAAAGGCGATTCTTCGTCACTTGACGGTACCAGATGAATAAGCACCGGCTAACTCCGTGCCAGCAGCCGCGGTAATACGGAGGGTGCAAGCGTTATCCGGATTCACTGGGTTTAAAGGGTGCGTAGGCGGGCAGGTAAGTCAGTGGTGAAATCCTAGAGCTTAACTCTAGAACTGCCATTGATACTATCTGTCTTGAATATTGTGGAGGTAAGCGGAATATGTCATGTAGCGGTGAAATGCTTAGATATGACATAGAACACCTATTGCGAAGGCAGCTTACTACGCATATATTGACGCTGAGGCACGAAAGCGTGGGGATCAAACAGGATTAGATACCCTGGTAGTCCACGCCCTAAACGATGATTACTCGACATTTGTGATACACTATAAGTGTCTGAGCGAAAGCATTAAGTAATCCACCTGGGAAGTACGACCGCAAGGTTGAAACTCAAAGGAATTGGCGGGGGTCCGCACAAGCGGTGGAGCATGTGGTTTAATTCGATGATACGCGAGGAACCTTACCTGGGCTAGAATGTCACGCGACCGGTAGTGAAAGCTACTCTTCTAGCAATAGACGCGTGATAAGGTGCTGCATGGCTGTCGTCAGCTCGTGCCGTGAGGTGTTGGGTTAAGTCCCGCAACGAGCGCAACCCCTATCAATAGTTGCCAACAGGTAATGCTGGGAACTCTATTGAAACTGCCGCCGTAAGGCGTGAGGAAGGAGGGGATGATGTCAAGTCATCATGGCCTTTATGCCCAGGGCTACACACGTGCTACAATGGGCAGGACAAAGGGCTGCAACATAGCGATATGAAGCCAATCCCAAAAACCTGCTCTCAGTTCAGATTGGAGTCTGCAACTCGACTCCATGAAGCTGGAATCGCTAGTAATCGTATATCAGCAATGATACGGTGAATACGTTCCCGGACCTTGCACACACCGCCCGTCAAGCCATGGGAGCCGGGTGTACCTAAAGTCGGTAACCGAAAGGAGCTGCCTAGGGTAAAATCGGTGACTGGGGCTAAGTCGTAACAAGGTAGCCGTACCGGAAGGTGCGGCTGGAATACCTCCTTTTAGAGACGGTGTAAATCGTTGTTGTTGTTTCCAACTCTTTCAATTTTATTAGCTCTTTAACAAGTACTGTTAGTACCCGAATCAGACCCGTAGCTCAGTTGGTTAGAGCGCTACACTGATAATGTAGAGGTCACCAGTTCAACTCTGGTCGGGTCTACTAATATAACAGCGGGGGGATTAGCTCAGCTGGCTAGAGCACCTGCCTTGCACGCAGGGGGTCAACGGTTCGAATCCGTTATCCTCCACATTTAAGTACTAAGTATACATGATGTGGGTGCAGCGTACAAGTTAAAGTAACAAGTTCTTTTCAAACAATAGATGTAGGCTCAAGGCCTAGAGGTTCATAACCTTAACATCTGCCATTTAATTAAAAATTAAAAAGGCAAAAATCAAAACACGTTTTGACTTTTAACTTTTGAGTTTTTACTTAATTAGCTCTTTGACATATTGGGAAAGCAAAATCAATTACAAGAAGGTTATGATTATATGCAAGATCATAACTGACAAATTTTTTAAAGCAATTAAGGGCGCATGGTGAATGCCTAGGGTCTGAGAGGCGATGAAGGACGTGGTAAGCTGCGATAAGCTACGGGGAGATGCACACGATCGTTATATCCGTAGATTTCCGAATGGGACAACCCAGTACACTGAAGGTGTATTACTCGAAAGAGAGCCAACCCCGAGAACTGAAACATCTAAGTACCGGGAGGAAAAGAAAATAACAATGATTCCCCAAGTAGTGGCGAGCGAAAAGGGAAGAGCCCAAACCAGGTCGGCGTGCCGATCTGGGGTTGTAGGACCACATTTAGAAACTACTATCAAATCGAATTAACTGGAAAGTTAAGCCATAGCAGGTGATAGCCCTGTAGATACAAATTAGTAGGGACGCGTGGTATCCTGAGTAATGCGAGACCGGAGGAATCCTGCATGAATCTGCCAGCACCATCTGGTAAGGCTAAATACTCCTCAGACACCGATAGTGAACCAGTACCGTAAGGGAAAGGTGAAAAGCACCCCGAACAGGGGAGTGAAATAGTACCTGAAACCGTGCGCCTACAAGCGGTCGGAGCATTGAAATATATGTGACGGCGTGCCTTTTGCATAATGAGCCTACGAGTTACTCCTAACTGGCGAGGTTAAGTTCTTATTTAACGGAGCCGAAGCGAAAGCAAGTCCAAATAGGGCGATTAGTCAGTTGGGGTAGACGCGAAACTTTGTGATCTATCCATGGGCAGGTTGAAGTTCTGGTAACACAGAATGGAGGACCGAACCCGTTGACGTTGAAAAGTCTTGGGATGACCTGTGGATAGGGGTGAAAGGCCAATCAAACTGAGAGATAGCTCGTTCTCCCCGAAATGTTTTTAGGAACAGCCTCGGATATAGAAGTATGATAGAGGTAGAGCTACTGATTGGGCTAGGGGGCTTCATCGCCTACCAAACCCTGACAAACTCCGAATGCTATCATATATCTCCGGGAGTGAGGCTGCGGGCGCTAAGGTCCGTGGCCGAGAGGGAAATAACCCAGATTAGCAACTAAGGTCCCTAATACGTAGTTAAGTTGATCAAACGAGGTGGGATTTCTATAACAGCCAGGATGTTGGCTTGGAAGCAGCCATTCATTTAAAGAGTGCGTAACAGCTCACTGGTCGAGAGATCCTGCACGGAAAATAATCGGGCATCAAACTACGAACCGAAGTTCTAAATTCTAGCTTGCTAGAGTGGTAGGGGAGCATTCAAATCTGCACAGAAGGTGTACGGCGACGTATGCTGGAGCGATTTGAAAAGAAAATGTAGGCATAAGTAACGATAATTAAAGTGAAAAACTTTAACGCGAAAAGTCTAAGGTTTCCTGATCAACGTTAATCGGATCAGGGTTAGTCTGGTCCTTAGGAAAACCCGAAAGGGGTATCTGATGGAAAGAAGGTTAATATTCCTTCACCTACTATGCATTAAAAGTGACGCAGGGACGTGGTGGTTGCGTACGGACGGAAGTGTACGCCTGAGTGGAGTCTTCGGACAAAGCGAAACCATAAAATCCCTGCCAAGAAAAGCGAGCATAGCAGCCAGTACCGGAATCCGACACAGGTAGACGGGATGAGTATTCTAACGCGCTCGGGTGAGCCGTGGAGAAGGAACTAGGCAAATTAACGCTGTAACTTCGGGATAAAGCGTACCGCAGCGATGCGGTCACAGTAAAATGGTTCAACCAACTGTTTAACAAAAACACAGGGCCCTGCAAAAACGAAAGTTGACGTATAGAGCCTGAAACCTGCCCGGTGCTGGAAGGTTAAGGAAGGATGTTCGGCGCAAGCCAAAGCTTCTGACTGAAGCCCCAGTAAACGGCGGCCGTAACTATAACGGTCCTAAGGTAGCGAAATTCCTTGTCGGGTAAGTTCCGACCTGCACGAATGGTCTAATGAGTTGAACACTGTCTCCTCCACGAGCCCGGTGAAATTGTAGTATCGGTGAAGATGCCGGTTACCCGCCACGGGACGGAAAGACCCCGTGAACCTTCACTACAACTTTGCATTGATTTTGAGCAACAAATGTGTAGGATAGTTGGGAGACTTTGAAGCAGCATCGCCAGGTGTTGTGGAGTCATCGTTGAAATACCAACCTTTTGTTGCTTAGAACCTAACCCCTTGCGGGGGACATTGCATGGTGGGTAGTTTGACTGGGGTGGTCGCCTCCTAAAAAGTAACGGAGGCTCGCAAAGGTACCCTCAGTACGGTTGGTAATCGTACGAAGAGCGCATTAGTAAAAGGGTGCTTGACTGTGAGACAAACACGTCGAGCAGGAGCGAAAGCTGGCTAAAGTGATCCGGTGTTTCTGTATGGAAGGGACATCGCTCAAAGGATAAAAGGTACTCCGGGGATAACAGGCTGATCTTACCCAAGAGCTCATATCGACGGTAAGGTTTGGCACCTCGATGTCGGTTCGTCACATCCTGGGGCTGGAGAAGGTCCCAAGGGTTCGGCTGTTCGCCGATTAAAGTGGCACGTGAACTGGGTTCAGAACGTCGCAAGACAGTTCGGTCCCTATCTGTGGTGGGCGCTAGTAAATTGAGTGGACATGTCCTTAGTACGAGAGGACCGGGACGTACGTGCCGCTGGTGTATCTGTTGTGCCGCCAGGTGCAATGCAGAGTAGCTACGCACGGCAAGGATAAACGCTGAAAGCATCTAAGCGTGAAACCTTCCACAAGATGAGTTTACTTTTAAGGGTCGTCAAAGACTATGACGTTGATAGGCTATAGGTGTAAAACTAGTAATAGTAAAGCCAAGTAGTACTAATTGCCCGTAAGCTTTATTTTTTTTCTTGTAGTTTTTCTAGCTTCCCAATATGTAACTTATTATTCTACGCTAAACGCTGAAAGCATAACGCTTAACGCCAATAGTAAAGAATTTCTGCTCAAGCGTTTAGCGTTCTGCGTTAAGCCTTAAGCGTATAAGATCTTATGGTGGTTTTGCCGGGGGTGTTCACCTCTTCCCATTCCGAACAGAGAAGTTAAGTCCCCCATGGCCGATGGTACTCGCATCACGCTGGGAGAGTAGGTAGCTGCCATATTTATTATAACCTCAACGGTTTTCCGTTGAGGTTTTTTTATGTACCAACCTTAACGAATTATATAAAATCTGATAAGAGGCCGATGGTACTCTCCCGCCAACGGCGGGATGGGAGAGTAGGAAGCTGCCATATTTATTATAACCCGATCAATTTATTGATCGGGTTTTTTTGTGCCCCTACTCAATGCAATTGCATAGTGGTTATCTAAGTAAACAAGTAGATGGATCGATTAATCAACTACTACCTTTAAAAAACCTTAAAACGTTTTCTGCACTTTTAATTTTTCTTGTTACTTTACGTTGAATCCATTTGTCATATATCTGATGAGTAACCGGCCATCATTCTCTATCCAACATTTATTACGCTTAGGTATCCGAACGGATACTTCATTCATAGAAACACAGAAAACTTATATGTTTAACCTGTTTCTATTGGTAGCTTCTCCATTTGCACTGGTTTCTTTGGGTATCAATCTTTATTTTCAATCGTATGTACCTGCACTGCTGAATTTTTTTCAGGCAATTGTTCTTGTAATTGGCTTTCGGATTTCCTATTTGCAAAAAGGGTTGCCGTATCGGTCCTCACTTCTTTTGGTCATGGCCATCATTGCTTTTGCGGCAGCTTTTTTTTATAAAAATGGTAGTGAATACAGGTTGCTGATCATGATGATTGCCGCAGTTGTTCTTCTTGATAAAACCTGGCAATATGTATTTTTTGCCCTGATGGTTTCTATGATTTTTGTTATTGTACGAATGGATGATCTTCCTATGGCAGATGCACCATCAGGCGATATGTTTGCAGGTATTCTAAAGATATTATTGCCTCTTTTTGTATTTGCAATGTCTCTTTATTATTTCAAGCATATTTATTTTCGAAATCTTATGCAATTGGAAAAAACGAATAAAGATCTGATTGCAGCTACAGAAGCCAAAGAGAAAATTTTGCACACCGTGGCACATGATCTGCGAAGTCCGGTTAACAATATCTCCGGAATCAGCCGGATATTACTTGCTGATGACCAATTTACCGCAAACCAAAAAGAACTCCTGACATTGATACTCCAGGCCGCTGATAACTCTTCGTCTTTAATCAACCATTTATTAGAGAGTAATCATGCGCGTGCTAATACGTTGTTATTAAAACAGTATGATCTCAGCTCCATCATTACACAATGTGTTTCCTTGCTGCAGGTAACAGCAGGTGAAAAAAATATTCAAATCATAACCAATTTTTCTCCTTCAGCACTTATGGTGAATATTGATAAGCATCGGATAGAGCGTGTGATATCAAACCTTGTAAACAATGCAATTAAATTCAGTGCACAGAAATCTGTGATCTATATTGAAACCACACAGGCAAATACGTATGCACTGATCATCATACGTGATCAGGGAGTCGGTATTGCTAAAGATGACCAGGGAAAAATATTTGATATGTTTACCAATGCGAGACGAAAGGGTACGGCAGGTGAAATGAGTTATGGTATGGGATTATCCATCAGTAAACAAATTATAGAAGAACACAAAGGCTCTATTACGATGGAAAGTGTTGAGGGTAAGGGTACTTCCTTTTTTGTACGACTGCCATTGGATACCCAATCATAAAATAGAAATGGTATTGCACCGGAAATGAATCAGGCCACCTCTTCACCTGTTGAAGCCAATAACAGTTTAAACCAATCCTCTCTCTCCAGTCTGATGGATGCAGCCACTTTAGCCTGTAACAATCGCTCAATTTTTGTAGTACCAATTACTGATTGAATTCCGGATGGATGTGTATGCAACCAGGCCAATAAAATTTCATTTAATCCTGTATTGTATTTTTCTGCCAGTTCATTTGCGGTTGCAGTAATGGCGCGGAAGCGTGGGTGACTATCATCTGTAAATAAACCACCACCCAGCGGAGCCCATGCCATGGGAATGATTTTGTTTTTTAAACAGTTTTCTAAAGTGCCATCTATAAAGGCTTTCAGCTGGATGAGTGAAACCTCTATTTGGTTGTATTCAATCAATGTGTATTTCGAAAGCAGCTCTGTTTGGTGAGGCAGAAAATTAGAAACACCAAATGCCAATATTTTCCCCTGTTGCTTTAATTGCTCCACTGCTTCAGCTACTTCGGATGGATCCAGTAGGGGGTCAGGACGATGAATTAATAAAATATCCAGGTAATCGGTTCCGAAATTGCGGAGCGATTGTTCTGCCGATTGTATGATGTGTGCTGCAGAGGTGTTGTATGATTTGATGCCATGTTGCGGTCTGTTAGCAGTAACCATTTGAATACCACATTTGGTAATCAGCTTCATGTGTTGCCTGATAGCAGGGTTTTCTTTTAAAGCTTCTCCAAACTCTGCCTCTGTTGTGTAATCACCATAAATATCTGCATGGTCAAAAGAATGAATACCATATTGCAAACAGGATTCGATCATTTGCCGGTATGCTGCTGTAGTAAAATTAGCACCCCATACACCCCAGCGCATTACGCCGGCTATTGGGGAAGTGATATGGGTGGTTTTCATACATCAAATATAAGCATGCATAACCACCCCTGATACTACTTCCGACTTCGTCGGCAGTAGTATCGGTCCCCTCCTTGAAAAGGAGGGGAAATTTTTTCCGTTCTTTGTCTTGAGACAAAGGACGGTGAGACTAGGTAATAAAAAAGTCCGGCAAAAGCCGGACTTGACAATTAGTTTGGGTTGTGTTTGGGATTAATACCTGTTGTATCCACCGCCGCCACCGCCATTACCACCACGATCGCGGTTGTATCCGCCACCGCCGCCGCTGCCGCCACGGTTTCCACCGCCGCCACCGCCGTAACCACCACGGCTTCCGCCGCCACCGCCACCACCGAAGCTCTTCTTCTTGAAGCCGCCTCTATCGCCTTCCGGACGTGGTGTAGATTCGTTTACAACGATTTTACGACCCAGAATATCTGTGTCATGTAAAGCTGCGATAGCAGCACGGGCTGCTTCGTCATCTGCCATTTCAACAAAACCAAAGCCTTTGCTGCGGTCGTTGTTGAATTTGTCGGTAACAATTTTGGCACTGGTAACTTCTCCATAGGGAGCAAACAGGTTCTGCAGGTCATCACTGGACATGTTCCAGTTCAGGTTTCCAACGTAAATGTTCATGTTCTTAAAAAAATTAAATGATCAAAAACCAATGAGTAAAACAGTAACCAAAAACCTGGAAGCATTTACGTGAATAACCTTCTGGAATATGGAAGAACTGTCATTGGACTCCCGAAGATAGGGAATTTGTGGATTGTGGACATTTTTTTCAAAATTTATCACCAGTAACAATCATCAATGGGTTTTAAGATCCCGGAGTATCTCATAAGTATGATTATGATAGTGGACAATCTTAGTTCTACATGCAACATTCCATGTTCTATATTCGATATTTTTTCTTGCCACCCTACCCATCGAAACCCTGAAGTAAGTGCCCCATTTTATGAGACTGGCGGTACAGGCGATACCTTGAAATGCGAATGGCCCGGGCATAAAAAAGCCTGTTCCGAAGAACAGGCTTTCTATATGCGATCAGGGTACTATTATTCTCCAACTACTTCAAAATCAATCTCAATAACGTTTCCGTTGCCAAAATCAATCGTGGCTTTATGGGTACCCAGTTCTTTTACTTCGTCAACAATAGAAATACGCTTGCGGTCAATCTCGTAACCTTTCTGGTCGCGGATGGCGCGGGCAATTTGTAAAGAGGTAACACTACCGAAGATCTTGCCGCTTGTACCGGTTTTAGCACCGATGTTTACAGCAGATGCTTTCAGTACTTCGATCACCTTATTCAATTCGGCCAGCATAACGGCTTCTTTCTTGGTGATCACTTTCAGACGCTCTTCATATTGTTTCAGGTTAGAAGCACTGGCTTCTACTGCAAACTTCTGAGGAATAAGGTAGTTACGGGCATATCCGTTTTTTACGGTTACCAGTTCATTACGGCCACCCAAATTGTCTACGTCTTGAATTAAGATTACTTGCATGATATGTGTTTTAGTCCCAAGAGCCCAGTCCGCATATGCGTTTTTGACTGTCTCCCGCTGCGAAGCAGGATTAGGGAAGGTTACTAATAAAAGTCTATTTCAATAAATCAGTTACGTAAGGTAACAAAGCCATTTGACGGGCTTTCTTCACTGCGTCCTGAACTTTACGCTGGTATTTCAGCGAGTTTCCTGTTAAACGGCGTGGTAATAATTTACCCTGCTCGTTGATGAATTTTTTCAGGAAGTCGATGTCTTTGTAATCAACGTATTTAATGCCATATTTTTTGAAGCGACAGAATTTTTTCTTTGGCTTCTCCTGTTTGATGGCGGTCAGGTATTTGATTTCGTTCTTTGCCATGATTAAGCCTCCTGTTTATCTTGCATTGCAAATCCGCCATTTCTTTTCACGTGGTTGTACTCGACGGCGTATTTATCGAGACGGGTGATCATGTGGCGCATAGCCTGCTCATCGCGCAATAACTGAATTTTCAGTTTTTCGTTAATGGTGGCAGGGCCCTGAAATTCCAGTAACCAGTAAATACCGGTTGTTTTCTTCTGGATAGGGTAAGCGAGGGATTTTAATCCCCATGGGTTGCTGTGCACAGATGCACCACCCAGTTCGGCAATCAGATCGGCATACTTTTTCTGAGAAGCTTTGAAGTCTTCTTCAGACAGTACCGGTGTAAAGATTACCATCAATTCGTAACTGTTCATTACCTGAATTTTTAGGTTTTAAATTGGTTTATCCCAGTGGTCTTCCCGCAAGCGGGAGAATCTGCCAAATACAGATTTGGGGCTGCAAAAGTAAGGAAAAGCAATGAATAATTAGCAATTAATAATTAAAAATGGCAGGAATGACGGGCATTTCGGCGGAAAAATAAGTTTTGTGGATGGCTACAGTTTTTACTTGATGTTTTTTAGTAATACGACATAGGTTGGGAAGTGGTCGCTGTAGCCTCCGCGGTAAGTATTTCCATCCCAGGTGCGCATAGGGTAGCCCTTGTACCTGCCGGTATTTTCTTTCAAAAAATTGGGGCTGAAAATGTAGGGGCGGTGATAGAAGAAACCATGGGAGGATGGGTTTAGCCAGGCATGGGAGAGGATGATCTGGTCAAACAATCCCCAGCTATCCCGGTTGGCCAGTGTGCCTATGCCTTTTGAATACAGTTGGACCCATGGGTTGAATAATTCACCGGCACGGGTTTGGGCAGCAGATGCTTTGGCGCCCAGTGATTCGGTAATGCTTGGACTATCCGGATCATCATTCAAATCTCCCATCACGATGATTTTGGCGGCGGGTTCTTTTTGTAAAATAGAATCCATGTGTTTTTTACAGGTGCCGGCAGCCACCGCTCTGGCAGGCGCGCTTCTTTTTTCACCACCCAAACGGCTGGGCCAGTGATTCACATATACATGAACGGGCTCGCCGGCCAGCCAACCTTTCACATATAAAATATCGCGGGTAAAAAAAGATTCTTTGCTGTTGCCGGGTAATGCTACAAATAATTTTTCTGCTTTTTCCGGTAGAAAAATATGTGGGTTATATAACAGTGCCACATCAATACCACGGGCATCCCTCGAGTTGTAATGAATGATTTGATACTTTCTATGAACGAGATAAGGATGGTGTGTGAGGTCTTGCAAAACAGTATCATTTTCTATTTCTGCAACGCCAATGATAGCCGGTCCATCGGGCGACATATCTGTACCCATCTGTTTGAGTACCGTTGCCAGTTTATCTAGTTTATCAAGATAAATGGTTGCCGTATATTTTTTAATACCTAATGGTGTAAAATCATCATCATTTACCGTGGGGTTATTAATGGTATCGTATAAATTTTCAAGATTATAGAAAGCAATCACACAGGCTTTGAACCGGATAGATTGTGCTTCGATGATATTGCAGTGCAGTAGCCAAAAAAGAAAAAGAAAAAAATATTTCATCTGCCTGTTTTCTTCAAAAGTATCCCGTTGTTTTTTGCTGTGGTAGCGTATTTACCGCAATTGCTGATTTTACGCTTGTTTGTATGCAGGCATCTTTTATTTTTACATCCTGTTTGTTTTCTTCCCTGTTAATTCCCGGTATTTTTTATCAGCATTAAATAATGTACCATGCCGAAAGTACTATGGTTATTGGCATTGCTGTGCCTGCCGGGAATAACTTTTTCGCAACGCAAGCCAGCAGTTGTAAAAGAGAAAAATACATTCACCGACAGTGTTACTGCAAATTTTTTGAAAGAAGATCAGTTGTATGATCTTCCGGTGATCACCCTTACCGAATCGGACCGGTCTGATCATACGATGGTTTTTGTGCCTTCAGTTTTATCTGCTAACCGGGATGTATTGTTAACTGCGGCTGCATTTCATTTTTCCGCTGTGCGGTTTCGCCTGCGCGGATATCGTTCTGCTGATTTCAGTACACATATCAATGGGATGAGTATGAACAATCCCGATGATGGTGCCACACAATGGGGTTTGTGGAGTGGGCTGAATGATGCTTCCCGTAATGCACAAACCATTGCTACATTGCAAACCTCAGAACATGGTTTTGGTAACCTCGGTAATCTGGTGTTCATAGACATGCGGGCTTCAAAACAAAGAACACAAACACAGACAGGGTATGCTTTTTCCAACAGAGCGGCCACCCATAAATGGAGTGTAATGAAAAGTACCGCAATGAATAAAAATGGGTGGGCCATTTCATTTGCAGGTAGTGTACGCAGTACGAATGAAGGGTATTTTTCGGGCACCATGTATGCAGGTGGCAGTTATTACCTGGCTATCGATAAACGGATTGGAGAGCAACATTTGTTATCGGTTATCCTGTTTGGCAGTAGTGTAACCAGTGGCAGGCAAGGGGCTGTGGTTAAAGAATCGATTGAACTGGCAGGTACCAGTTTGTATAATCCTTATTGGGGTTATCAGGCGGGAAAGAAAAGAAATGCCAATATTAGTTCATCGCACCAGCCTGTATTGATTGTTACGGATGCGCAACGCATGAATAACCATACAACATTGACCACAACACTAGGCGTAGTAACCGGTGAAAAATCAACTACCGCATTGGATTGGTATCATGCTGCCGATCCCCGCCCGGATTATTATCGTTACCTGCCAGGTTATCAATCAGATTCATTGCTGCGTTTAGCTGTATTTACTGCTATGCAAGAAGAGGAAACCCTGCGTCAGATCAATTGGGATCGTTTGTACGAGATCAACCGGAATAGTGCAGCAACTATACAGAATGTGAATGGAATTGCCGGACTTACCCATACCGGCAACCGATCTTATTACATACTTGAGGAAAGGGTAAACCAAATAAAAAGATTACATTTTTCTACTGTGCTGAATACCCGTTTGAAAGAAAATATTTCCATAACGGCAGGTGTTTCCCTGCAATGGCAACACAGCAGATATTACAAGCGGATTAATGATTTATTAGGTGGTGATTTTTATCTTGATCTGAATCAGTTTGCGGAAGACAATACCGGAACAGACGCTGACCAAATTCAGAATAACCTGAGCCAACCTAATGCGATACTTACAACGGGTGATACATATGGGTATGATTATTCCGTAAAAACGTTTGTTTCAAAAGGATTTGTACAGCTTTCGGTTGCCAGAAAGAAAACAGATTTTTTTGCAGCGGCAGAGATCTCCCATACCCGATTTTTCAGAGAAGGAAACCGACAAAATGGATTGTTCCGTTTTCAGTCGTTGGGAAAATCACCTGTTGATGTGTTTACCAATCTTGCAGTAAAGGCAGGGGCTACGTATAAGATTAACGGACGCAAATATGCCTACCTGCAAGGAGCCATCATAACCAAAGCTCCCTTGTTTGATAATGTATACATCTCTCCGCGAACAAGAGATACCAGGCAGGACATAGTGAAAAGCGAGCTGATAACAACCATAGAGGCAGGCTACATTATGAACAGCCCTTCACTAAAAATGCGACTAACCGGATACCTCACCACATTTACCAATGGCATGAACGTAATGACTTTTTACCATGATGCTTACCGAAATTTTGTGAATTATGCATTAACCGGTATGGGTACTATGCATGCTGGAGTAGAGTTGGGAACTGATTATAAGGTGAGCAGCCGGCTTACTGCTACGGTTGCCGCATCGGTTGGCAGGTATTACTACAATAGCCGCCCACAGTTATCGGTTACTGCGGATAATGATGCTTTTGTGTTAGAGAATGGATTGGTGTATGCAAAAAATTTCAGGGTAGAGGGTACACCGCAGGAGGCATATGCATTGGGATTGAGTTATCAAACGGAAACAGGATTGTATATAAATCTTTCCGGTAATTATTTCAGACAGCAATGGCTTGCCTGGAACCCGGTACGCAGAACCTATCCTGTACTGGAAAATGTAATGGAAGGCAGTGAGCAATGGAATCGTATCATTGATCAGATAGCCTTACCTGATCAATATACAGTTGATTTTTCTGCAGGTAAATCCCTCAAAATAAAAATATTCAATGCAAAGCACAGGCAAACGCTTGTGTGTAATCTCAGTATCAATAATCTGCTGAATAAAAAGGATTTGATTTCCGGTGGTTATGAGCAATTGCGGTTTGATACAGATACAAAGAATACAGAAAAATTTCCTCCCAAATATTATTATGCTATGGGACTTAATTATTCTTTTTCCATTTCATTACGGTTTTAAAAAAATGCTGGTATGAAAAAAATAATCATCACTTCACTTGCATGCTACTTTGTAATAGTAGACATAGGATGTAATAAAAAATTTGATGCACCTCCGGCTTATACAGTACCTGCCATAGAGGCAAACATCAGTATACGGGATCTGCGTGCCATGCATGTGAGTGGGCAATTTGAATATTTTACACAAGCATATATTATTGAAGGAATTGTGGTTGCTAATGACAGGTCTGATAATTTTTATAAATCAATTGTATTGCAGGATAGTACCGGCGGTATTACCATTCGGTTAGATGCATACGGCTTATACAATGACTACCCTATTGGAAGAAGGGTGGCCGTAAAATTAACTGATCTCTGGATGGGCGATTATGCACGTATGATACAATTGGGTGCCGGTATAGATAATTCTAATCCGGGTTTTCCTGAGCTGGTTGCTTTACCATTGCCTTTGTTTGACAGGCACCTGATTAAAAAGACTTTCAATAATACCATCGTTACGCAACATGTTCGTTTAGACCAGTTGCATGATTCCTTGCAAAGTCGTTTGATCACTATTGATAATGTTGAATTTTCTGTATCAGACACGGGAACTACATATGCAGATGCCATTAATAAATTGTCTGATAATAAAACCATTAAATCCTGTAGTGGAGGCAGTGCCTATATCCGCACCAGTGGTTTTGCTGCATTTGCCGCAGCTAAAACGCCACGAGGTAATGGTAGTGTAACAGCAGTGTACAGCGTTTTTAGAACCGATAAGCAATTACTGATCAGAGATACTGCTGATGTGCAGCTAACCGGGTTGCGATGCACCGGGCCGGGAGCTAAAATATTGTTTCAGGAAGATTTTGAAAAGGGTACCCCCGGTAATACCCTTTCACTTACTGGTTGGAAGAATATAACTGAATCAGGAGGCAAATTATTTGTACATAAAACCTCGCTAAACAACCAGTATGCAGAGATCAGTGCATTTGCTACTAACCAGTCTGCCGTTGCTTCCTGGCTGATTTTACCACCGGTTAATCTATCCAATTCTGCGAATGAACTGCTCAGCTTTGTAACCAAAGACGGTTTTGATAATGGCGGGGTATTACAAGTGCTGGTTTCTACCAATTATGATGGAGGCAATACACCCTGGAAAGCAAAATGGGTTTCTTTGAAAGCAGTGGTGGCAAAAGGCTCCGTTTCGGCTATAGCGGGGGATTGGACCTTATCTGGAAAACTCAGTCTCAATGGACTACAGGGCCCGGTCTATATCGCATTCAGGTACGATGGTGCCGATCCGGTTTCCGTATTTGATAAGCGAACCACCACTTTTCAGATCGACAATGTCAGAATAGAAGGGAACTGAGTTTTCTGAATTTTTTTCCTGTCAGATCGGTAATAAAGCCCTTAATGTTGGGCGCGGTTTGTCAACCTGTCAGCAAATGGCTTTTTGGTACTTTCTTTGTTCTTTTGCAGCCAAAACAAGTACTATGCAAAAAGGCCAGATACGGGTTCAGACCGAGAATATTTTTCCCATCATTAAAAAATTCCTGTACAGCGATCATGAAATTTTTCTGCGTGAGCTGGTGAGTAATGCGGTAGATGCCTCACAGAAACTGAAAACCCTGTCTTCCATCGGCGAAGCCAAAGGAGAGCTGGGCGAACTTCGTATTGACGTGGTGCTGGATGCAAAAGAGAAAACCCTTAGTATTATTGACCGCGGTGTGGGTATGACAGGGGAGGAGGTTGATAAATACATCAACCAGGTGGCTTTTAGTGGTGCAGAAGAGTTTATGGAGAAGTACAAGGATGCCAATATCATTGGTCATTTTGGGTTGGGTTTTTACAGCTCATTCATGGTTAGTGATAAAGTAGAGATTTATACCAAGAGCCACAAAGAAGGCAGTGGTGTGTATTGGGGTTGTGATGGGAGTCCGGAATTTGAATTATACGATGTTGATTACACCCAACGCGGAACAAAGATTGTTCTGCACGTTAATGAAGAAAGCAAAGAGTTCTTAGAGGCCGGTAGGATTAAAGGGATATTAGAAAGATTCTGTAAATTTTTACCGGTACCTATTTTCTTTTCTGAAGTTGGCGAATTGAAAGAAGGCGAAGAAACGAAGGAAGAAAAATCCATCAACAATACAGATCCTATCTGGATTAAAAAACCTGCTGAATTAAGCAAAGAAGATTACGAAAAGTTTTACAAAGAATTATATCCCTTCAACGAAACACCGCTTTTCTGGATTCACCTGAATGTAGATTATCCGTTTAACCTGACGGGTGTATTGTATTTCCCCAAGATCAAGCAGAGTTACGAAATACAAAAAGATAAAATACAATTGTATTGCAACCAGGTATTTGTTACGGATGAGGTAAAAGATATTGTACCTGAATTTTTAATGTTACTGCAGGGTGTGATTGATAGTCCGGATATTCCGCTGAACGTAAGCAGAAGTTACTTGCAGGGCGATCCGAATGTGAAAAAGATCAATGCGCACATCACCAAAAAAGTAGCAGACAAGCTGGATGAAATCTTCCGCAATGAAAGAGCCTCACTCGAAGAAAAATGGGAGAGTCTTGGATTGTTTGTGAAGTATGGTATGATGACCGATGATAAGTTTCTGGAAAAGGCCAATAAGTTTTTGGTAATGGAAGATACCAGAGGTAAATTCCATACACTGGAAGAATACAAGACTGCCACTGAAGTGTTACAGAAAAATAAGGATGGTAAGCAGGTAATACTCTATACCACTAACCCGGTTCAGCAGGATGCATATATCCAAGCCAGTGTTGCAAAAGGATACGTGGTATTGAAAATGGAAACACTGGTTGATGCCGCTTTCATTAACACCATGGAAATGAAATGGGAGAATGTAAGCTTTGTGCGTGTTGATGCTGATATTGTTGACAACCTGATTGATAAGCAAGAAGGTAATGAAAGCGTATTAAGTAAGGATGAATCAGAGAAACTGAAAGAGCTGTTTACGTTGCAAATACCTGAATTGCATGTAACCACTGAGATCAAAGGGTTAAGCCCTGAATCTGCGCCGGTGGTTGCTACACGCCCTGAATTTATGCGTCGTATGAAAGATATGGGCGCGGTAGGTGGTGGTATGACTGCTTTTTATGCACAGATGCCGGATGAGGTAACCTTAACCGTAAACGGTAATCATCCGATATACCAAAACCTGCTGAAGGAAAATGATAGCTCCGTGCAACAAAAACAGGTTCGTAACCTGGCAGATCTGGCGCTTCTATCCCAAGGATTATTAAAAGGTAACGACCTGACGAATTTTATTAATAGAAGTGTGGAGTTATTGCAGGGAGAGAAGAAAGCTGTTGAAGCGTAAAATTATTTTTCTATTTAGTGAAGCCTGTTATCTTTTGATAGCGGGCTTTTTTGTGAAAAAATAGGTTGCACGCAAAGGCGCAAGGGCGCAGTTTTTATGTTGAATTTAAAGACCGTTTACAATTCGTTTGATGCCGGTTTTTAAGAGTTCTTCATTAAAGTTTATGAGGATACCAAGTTTTACGTTTGTTAGTTTTAAGTAGGTAAGAACCTGTTTGTAGTGAACAGGGGCAACTGTGTCAATCGATTTTATTTCGACTATTAATTTATTTTCAATGATCAGATCTGATCTGAAACCAAGATCCATTTTTTGATTTTTCCAAATAACTGGAATAGGGGATTGCCGTTGTACAGATAGGTTTTTAGAATGAATTAATTCATGTTCCATTATCGTTTCGTAAACGGATTCAAATAATCCAGGGCCTAAATTTGTATGAATATCATATCCGATTGATATAACTATTTTAGCAAGCTCATTCTCTGTCATAAAAAAATATTGAGCTAAAACTAAAAATTCTACCAACCTTAAAAAAGCGTATTAATACTCAATTTTCAGCGTCCCAAAAACTGCGCCCTTGCGCCTTTGCGTGCATTTTTCTTACTTTACGTCAACACTTTTGTGGATTATAAATAATACATTTTCTCGTTATTCACTCAACCGTATATCAATCATCTTCATCTGCAAATTGGTTTCGCCATTCCATACATTCTCATCAATGGTAAAAACAATATCCAGCGGTTGATGTTGTTGAAGTAAGTGAAATTTAGTAGCCATATTAAATCCTATTCCTGTAAGCGTGATTTTGTTTTGCCTAAGTACAAAACGGATATGCTGTTCTTTTACAATTTTAGAGAAACCTGTATCCTGAACATTTTTTGCAATGAATACTGGGCGCATATTTTCCGGGCCAAAGGGTTCCATTTGAGAGAGTATGCTGAATACCGCAGGGGTAATATCCGCAAAGCTGATCTCTGCATCAATAATGATCTCAGGTATTAACAGATCATCTGTTATCAATCTGCTTACTTCCCGTTCAAAACTGTCTGCAAACGCAGTAACATTTTCCGGCAGCAGGGTCATGCCGGCTGCGGCAAAATGTCCTCCATAACCCAGCAAATGTTCCCGGCAGGCATGAATGGCTTCATATACATTAAAACC
This sequence comes from Chitinophaga pinensis, assembly GCA_943372845.1. GTDB lineage: Bacteria > Bacteroidota > Bacteroidia > Chitinophagales > Chitinophagaceae > Sediminibacterium > Sediminibacterium pinensis_K. The sequence continues at coordinate 222,455 of CALSAD010000006.1, forward strand.
TGCCACACTTCTGGCACTGCCAGCTACATAGTCGCCACTTTTGGTTAAAACAATGGTGGGTCGGTAATAGGTTTCTATCAATCGGCTGGCCACAATACCTACTACTCCTTTGTGCCAATGTTCCTGAAACACCACCGTTGTTTTTTTGGCTGCTGCCTGCGGATCAAGCTGAATAAGATTGAGCGCTTCTTCTGTGATAGTACTGTCTGCCTCGCGGCGGTCTACATTATCACTATGCAGCATTTCTGCAAAAGCAAGGGCCTTGGAATAATCCTTTTCAATAAATAGTTGAACAGCTTTGCGGGCATCGTCCATTCTGCCAGCAGCGTTTACGCGCGGGGCTATTACAAATACCAGGTTGCTGATGTGCATATGTTTTTGCACACCGGCCAGTTGCATCAATGCTTTGATACCTGCACAGGGGTTTTCGTTTACTTTCTTCAAACCAAAATAAGCCAGGGTTCTGTTTTCACCGGTAATTGGTACAATATCAGCTGCAATAGCAGTGGCTACCAGATCGAGATAATTCAGATAGGATTCTTCGGGCAGACCTAGTTTTTCAGATAATGCCTGCATCAGTTTAAACCCTACACCGCAGCCACAAAGTTCTTTATACGGGTAGTTACAATCTTTTTGTTTCGCATTTAATATGGCTACCGCGGGTGGTAATTCATGATCCGGTAAGTGGTGATCGCAAACCACAAAATCAATACCCAGTGTTTTGGCGTATGCAATCAGTTCCACAGATTTAATGCCGCAGTCCAGTGAAATGATCAACGCAAAACCATTTTCTTTGGCAAAGTCGATACCCAGTTTAGATACACCATACCCTTCACGGTAACGATGCGGGATATAAAAATCCGAGTCGCTGTATATTTCGTTTATGAATTGGTAAACGCTGGCTACAGAAGTGGTGCCGTCAACATCATAATCACCAAAAACAAGTATTTTCTCTCCTTTTTCAAAGGCAGAAAGAATGCGCTGTACTGCTTTGTCCATGTCTTTCATCAGCCATGGATCATGCAGGTCTGAAAGTTGCGGGCGGAAATAATGTTTGGCTTTTTCAAAGTCATCAATCGTTCTTTGAACCAATATGCTGCAAAGGGTTGTATTTATTTTCAGTGCCTCTTTCAGGGAGGCCGTTGTGGCTTCATCAACAGGTAATATGTTCCATCTTTTTTGCATCAATATTCCCTGTCGGTTGTGTAACGAACCAGTTCTTCCAGAGCTTTCCGTACGTCAGAATCAGGAAAACTGTTTAGGATGGTGAGGGCTTCGTCCCGAAAAAACATCATTTTTTCGGTAGCATAGGTAATGCCACCTGTCTGAACAACGGTATCCAGTACAAATTGTACCTTTTCTTTTTGTGTATTCTCGTTTTTAACGATGTAAATCAATTTTCGCCTGGTTTCAGAAGAACATTGGTTAAGCGTGTAGATGAGAGGAAGGGTTAGCTTTTTTTCTTTGATATCATTACCGGTAGGTTTACCGATATCGCCGGAACCGTAATCAAAAAGATCGTCTTTTATCTGAAATGCCATCCCTACTTTTTCGCCAAACATTTTCAATTTTGCTACATCAGCAGGATCCGTAAAGGTGGTAGAGGCGCCGGCAGCGCAGGCAGAGGCCAGCAGGGAGGCTGTTTTACCTTTAATAATATCGTAATAAATGGCTTCGTTCAGATTCAGTTTTCTGGATTTTTCAAACTGAAGTAGTTCGCCCTCACTCATCAGCTTAAACGCCTCGGTTAAAATTTCCAGTACCAGGTGGTCTTTGTTGGTAAGCGATAACAGTAAGCCTTTGGATAAAAGATAATCTCCCACCAAAATGGCAATTTTATTCTTCCATAGTGCATTCACTGAAAAGAATCCCCTACGTTCCATTGAGTCATCCACTACATCGTCATGAACTAAAGTGGCGGTATGTACCAATTCAACCAATGAGGCTGCACGATAGGTGCTTTCATTTACGGGTCCACCCAATTTTGCGCTTAATAACACAAACATGGGCCTCATTTGCTTCCCTTTACGCTTAACAATGTACTGCATGATCCTGTCTAACAGCGCAACCCTGCTCTTCACAGCTTCTTTAAAGTGTGTTTCGAACAAATTAAGTTCTTCCGCAATGACCTTTTTAGCTAAATTCATGTATAAAATATGTTGCAATATAGTGTTGATAAGAACAATAACGGTTCCCGAAGCAGCGTTAATTCATTGTCTGCGGTCAATACGTAGCAATAATACCTGAATAATTTGGCTTAAAAATTGTATGTATGATTCATAATGCATAATTTCGCCATGCTATTATAACAAACGAATAGGCATTAATTTTTTAATAATAAACACTTCTTATGGCAAGCAAAAAGTACATTTTAGCAGCTGCACTGATCGTTATGATCCAGTCGGTTGGTTTAGCGCAAACAGATTGGGGTTGGGATTGGAAGGATACTTCCAAGATCTCCGTGAAAAGTATGCCTCAACACAATGAGTTTTTAAACAACCAATATCCTTACCCTGCACGTCCGCGTGATCAGTGGGAACTGGGATTTGGCGCAGGATTCAGTTCTGTTTCCGGCGATGTAAAATCTAAAACCGGTTTTGGTGGTACCATCTCTTTGAGAAAAGCGTTGAACCACACTTTTTCAGTAAGAGGTTCTTACACCGGTCTGCTGAATGCTGGTGCTCCTAATGCATACGGAGTGGCTATCGGTCAGTTTGAGTACAAAAACCAAACTCACCAGTTGAGTCTGGATGTACTTACTTCATTGAACACAAGTAGCTACTACAGAGGAAATCCTAAAACCAATGTTTACTTGGTTACAGGTTACAGTTTGAATGCAGCTCGCGTTCTTTACAAAGCTCCTCCAGGTGCTCAGCCAGGTGGTTATAACATTTTCTACGGACAGAATGGTCCAAACGCCGCTAACAGCCAGGCAAACACCATCACTACTTTTGGTGGAGCTACCATTAACAACAGACGTGCTTTCACGCTGTTCCATGGTTTCAACGTGGGAGCTGGTATTGCGTTCAAAGTTTCTAAAAAAGCAAATATTGCGCTGGAGCAGAAATATACTTTCTCAGCACCCGGATATGATTATCTGGATGCATGGAAAGCAGGAACCAGTAATGATTTCTACTCTTTCACCAGTGCAAGAATTAATATCAACATTGGCAATAATGCCAAAAGAGTTGAGCCATTGTATTGGCTTAATCCAAACAACTTCGTGTACAGCGAGTTGAACTCACCTAAGCACATGAAACTGCCTAAGGTTGTATTACCTGATGCTGATGGTGATGGTGTAACTGATCAATTCGATCTGGAACCAAACACTCCAAAAGGTGCACCTGTTGATAGCCATGGTGTTTCTAAAGATACCGATGGTGATGGTGTTCCTGATTTCAAAGACAAAGAAGTGTTGACTCCAAAATCATGCTTCCCTGTTAACAATGACGGCGTTGGAAATTGTCCAGAGCCAGCATGTTGCAAAGAAATCAGAGACATGGTATCTAACATGAGAGCTGCAGCTAATACACCAGCTGGTGCTCAGTGTAATGTTGGTAACCTGCCTAGCATACAGTTTAAAGGAAATGCAAAGCTGAGTAAAGAAGCTATGGCTTCTTTAAATACAGTAGCTGCTAAAATCAATGAAAATCCTACTTGTAAAGTAAAAGTAATCGGATACGGTGCTTCCAGCAAAGCAGCACAACAGCTTAGTTGGGAAAGAGTGAATGCTGTTATCAAATACCTGGCTGAAAAACAAGGTATTTCTGAAAGCAGATTACTCTTCGTTTATGCACAAGATGGTGATTCTAACACAGTAGATCTTCAGGGAACTACAGATGATGGTCCTAACACAGTACCGGCTCCACATCCAAACCTGAGAAGCAAAAACTAATATCGCGGATTACGCGGATTTAGATATGATTTGAAAAGTCCCGTTACGAGTAATCGTGACGGGATTTTTCTTTTACATATTGAACGAGGAAATTTAAAGTAAGAACCAATATCGCGGATTACGCGGATTGAGATATGATTTAAAAAGTCTCGTTACGAATAATTGTAACGGAGCTTTTCTTTTACATATTGAACGAGAAAATTTGAATATTGAAGTAAGAATGCAAACACTGGGTTCCCCATTCAACATTCAAAATTCCTTGTTCGATATTCAATATTCCTACGGGTTAAGCAGGTTAAAATGCAGTTCGCCAAAATTTTGTAAGGAAGAGAGTTTCAGGTCGGCGGCTCCCCATTTCTCCTCTTTAGCCTGTGAGATATCTGGAACGATCACGCACTTCATACGGGCCGATTTGGCTGACAGCAACCCATTGAACGAGTCTTCGAAACAGATGCATTCTATTGGCTTACTTTGCAATTGTGCAGCACAATTCAGGTATACCTGCGGATGTGGTTTGCCATAGGGCAGCTCTTCAGCCGAAGAAGCAGCTTGCACATATTCTTTAATTCCGATCATATTTATAACGAGGTCAATCAATGCAGGTGGAGAAGAGGTGGCCAGTCCAATTTTGAAAGACCTACTCGCAAAAAAATCAAAAATATGCGGTACACCGGGCATCACTTTTCCTTTTCTTTCAATTTTATTAAGCACACTGTGCACGATTTTCTTTTCTGCCATTGCATATTCTTCTGATCCGATATGATACTGAGAGAACCACCATTGCACAAATTCTTTGGTGCGCAGGCCGGTAGTAGTTTTGTATTGCTCCTCCGTTAAGTCAATACCATATTGTTTAAATACCTCAGCAGCCGCTTCGTTCCACAAAGGTTCACTGTCTATCAACAACCCATCAATATCAAAAATAACAGTACTCAGTTCCATATAATTAATTTCAAGGACAAATGTATTGGTAGCAACTGATAGATTTGTTGCTGTATTTCACTTATTTTTAAACAATTAAGTGTCATTTTAACGACATTTCTTATTTTGCACGGCTTGTCAATGCTACTCTATGAGATTAGTTGAACGATTAAAATACATCAGGGTAATTCGCTCATTGGTATATGGAGTTGTAGGTATCATAACCTATCCGGGTCTGGTTATTTTTAATAAGATCAGGATTGAGGGCACTGAGCATTTGCAAAAACTACCCAGACAGAATGTATTATTCGTAAGTAATCACCAAACCTATTTTGCAGATGTAATTGCCTTCATTCATATTTTTTGCGCAGTTAAATGGCGTAAGCAAAATAAACTTGGTGCTCCTTATTATTTATTGAATCCCTTCACTAATGTATATTTTGTTGCTGCAGAAGAAACCATGAACGGTAACTGGCTAAGCCGGTTTTTTAAACTCGCCGGTGCTTTAACGGTAAAACGAACCTGGCGTGCAGAAGGGAAAGAGGTGAACAGAAACCGTGATGAAACGGATACTTTTAAAATAGATCAGGCACTGGGATGCAGTTGGGTAATTACTTTCCCTCAGGGAACTACCAAACCTTTTGCGCCCGGTAGAAAAGGTACGGCGCATATTATTAAGAATAATCAACCTGTAGTGATACCCGTTGTGATCAATGGTTTCTGGAGGGCGTTTAATAAAACAGGATTATCCTTTAAAAAACGAGGATCGCAGTTATCTATCCGTTTTAAAGAGCCTATGGTGATAGATTATACACAATCCGTTGAAGAGATTCTGGATCAGGTAATGGAAGCGATAGAACAAAGTAAAACGTATATGATGCGAAGTAAGCATCATATTATGCACCTATTGGATAAATGATAGGGCACAAAAAAAACTTGCCAACTCGTGATTGTTCTTATACATCCATCAAGTGGTTGGCAAGTCTTTTTAAACTCCTTTCTATTTTTTAGTAATCGCCAAGCGGAAGCCCGTATTATTGTTGGTAAATGTATCTTCACGACCTTCTCTGTTGGATAAACGGGAAGACCAGGAAGATTGCATAAAAGATCCACCCCGTACTACTTTCTCTGCACTTACTTCCGGCCCTTTGGGATTGATAAGTGTGCTTCTTGAAAAATAGTCAGCAGCGTAAAAATCATTGCACCACTCAGCCACACTGCCACTCATATCATACAGCCCCAATGCATTTGGCTTTTTAGAACCAACCGGCGAAGTTCTATTTGAATTGTCTTTATACCAGGCTAGCTCATTAATATCATTTCCGCCTGCATAGGCAAATTCACGATTTTCCAACTTTCCGCCACGTGCGGCAAATTCCCATTCTGCTTCGGTTGGCAGACGGAAGTTTTTACCAGTGACCTTATTTAATTTGGCAATGAATTGACCCACCTGTTGCCAGCTGATCATTTCTACAGGGCAGTTGGGAGAATTTTGAAAAAAGCTGGGATTTTCGTCATCCATAATACTTGCCCAGATTTTTTGGGTTACTTCAAACTTACTTAGGTAAAAACTATCCACCGTAACATCGATAAATGGTTTTTCATCACTGGCACAGTCGGTACCAAAATTACTATTACATCCCATCGTAAATTTTCCGCCTTCTATCAAAACCATATTACTGTCGATAGAAGCAATGGCTGCATTCATGGCTTCTGTACCATCATCCATATTGTATTTATTTTCTTTGAGCAGTGCAAGTACCTCTGCTTTTTCACCAAATTTTGTGAGCAGGAATTTTATCTGTTTTTTTCTTTCCAGTTTACTAAGAGCGGAAGGAAAGAATTCTGCTTTTTGCTCAATAAATAATTTTATAATATCCAGATTGCCACTGATACACGCATACGCCAGTGGCGTTGCATAGATTTCCCTGTTTTCGGGAAAACGGCTTCCATAATTGTTAACCGCAACTTCGTTTGCAAACAGGTATTTGAAAACAGAAGGATCGCTTTTTACTTCCAGTGCATAATTCAAAGGACGTTTACCGGAAATGGTGCCATCTTCCAGACTGTCCTTCGGTAAAAAGAATGGAATATCGGTACTGCGTGATGCTTTGAATGCTATCTGTACCGATGCGCTCATGGGACGTTTGCCAGATTGAACTGCCGGGATGAAAGTATGTAAAGTGTCTGTCGTTATTTTATCCTGGTCTGCTTTGATCTCTTTGAAAAAAATGTCTTTCTTATCCTTCATATTATATGCTGTAACTGAATCGTTATATACTTTCAGGTTAACAGCTAAAAGACCTTTATCCGCGAGAAAGTTTTCCTGTATTTTTACTACTTCAGGTGTGATGGAAAGTTCTCCTTTTTTAATTTGATCTATGGCCTGCTGAAGGGATGATTTTTTGGTAAGAGATTGTTTAATCAACTCTCTCAGGTTATTTTCTATACCATCCAGAATGGCAACACGCTGTAATCGCAATGCTTCTTCTGCTTCTTTTATCTTACGCAGTGCTTCTTCCTCCGCTTCTTTAAGTTTACGTGCTTCCTCTTCTTTTAGAAGCCTGAGCTGGTTATCACGTTCTTTTTTTAATCTGGCTTCTTCTGAGCGAACGGCTCCATAATCTACTTCCGGGAAAGCAACGGTAATAATTTTACTGGCATCTTTATCTTCTACCACAAAGGTGGTGTCGAATATATTTCCTTGTCCATCATTAAGAGAAATACGTAAACCATCTCCATTACTGATCGGAATTTTTTTCGACATTCCGGCTTTGATCTTTCCCGATTCATTGTCATTAATATTTACATTAATGCCCGAACCCCGGTTGGATTTAAGGACGAGATAGGCAAAAACATTGTTCTCTGCTTTAGTTGCTGTAGTAGAATCTACTTTATCATCATCATCCTTGAATTTCACCACAGGTTTGGCTACAGGTTTCTTTTTAACAGGCTCTGCAGGTTTGGTATTGGTAGGAGCTTTGATCATTTGCCCAAAAACAGAAACTGTAGCAATGCTAAGAATACCCAGTAAAAAAATAGTTAGTAAAATCGATTTCCTCATTTTCAATACTTGCTTTATATATAGTTATTCAAATACACAGAATCTACCATTGCTTTTTGCTGCTGGTAGTCATATTTATGATCAGACGCTTTTCGAATAAATTCAAATTTAATATCTCTGCCGTTATCTGCATTTTTCAGTTTAATCCCAATGGTTCCGTTCAGCCTGTTTTCCACGGCTACTTCCAGGTAGAACTCAGACATAAGTCCAAACGGTCCTGCTTTAATGGTACCCAGTTTGTGTATGTCTTCCTGCGGATCCCAAAATTGGCAAAGTTCAATATGTACAAAATCATTTTGTTGTGGGTTGATCTTGTATACTTTTTTAGAAGATACAGGGAGTGGTGTATTTCTATGGATCAATAAATCGATCTGCTTTTTACTGTCGTTCGCAAATACCAAACCTATATTGTAGGTGCTTACACTTTTTAAATCAATTGGAACGATTTCAGCACTATTGCCATCACTGAATGATGCTGCATACAAAGCCGCACCTTTGGCCACACTGCTGAGAGGCTGGTGATACACCAATTCCTGTTTGGGACTTACTTTTCCTTTCCAGAAATTGTATACGAGTTTACTGCTTGAGGTGCCGCCAATCAATACAATTTTGTTGATGTCTGTAAACTGCATACCCAGCGAGCGAAGACACCTGTTTACTGCCTGCTCAGTTTTAATAATAAGCTGGTTGGCTTTGGAAGCATAATTTTCATAATGAAATGTGGCTTCAAATGCATCTCGTCCAACCATGATCCATTTGCTTACATTACGGGGCGTTTCGGCATCGTTCAATTCAATTTTGATGCTTTCCGCAATTTTGGCGATCCTGTTAGTGGTTAATTTATCTGTAGGGAAGTAGCTGCCAAATGATTTTTCATACCCTTCTTTGATTGTGTTGTGAACAATATCGTCAAACTCTTTCCCTCCTAATTTATTCACACCATCCTTTGCAATCACATTTAACTGGTTGCCGGATTTTGTAATCAACGTTAGATCAAAAGTACCGCCACCAAAATCATAAATAAGGATAATCTCCTCATCAATTTTTTTATTGTAACTGCCGTAGAAGAGTGCAGCGGCCACGGGTTCTTCTATAATAGCGGTCAATTCAAGATCGGCAAGGCGGGCGGCCTCTATTACTGATTTTCGCTGTACATCATTGTAGTGTGCCGGTACCGTAATAACAGCTTGCCTAAAACCATCCGGCAAATACAGTTCTGCATCGTATTTTACTTTTCGAAGAATTAAAGACGCAACTGTTTCGCTAAACCACGGGTTTTTATAATCATCAAAATAAACAGGTTCCTGTGTTCCAAAACTCCTTTTAAAATAGGAGATGATTTGTTTGTCGGGTAATGACTCATACAGATTCTCGGCAAAATTGCCGGCATAGGCTTTTCTACCTTCAATTAATGCAATGGATGGAGTTATCTGAACATCTTTATTGTTTGCATCAGGTATCAACACAGGGCTGCCATCACGGCTTAACGAGGCGGATACTGTATTACTGGTTCCTAAATCTATTCCTAATACCATGTTATAATTTTAAATCTTTTTCAGCTTCGTTTACCATATCCCTGTAACGTGTGTTCAATTGTTCTTTTACTCTTTCTGCCGACTGGATATTACGCAACAGCAGGTCAACGCTTTGTTGTTGTTTTTGCTGTTGAACTTTTTCCTGATTCATCTGGCTGGCTTTCTGCGAAAGCAGGTCTTTGATATTCCGATCAATCTGGAGATTGATATTTTGAGAAGCGTCTCTGATCCAGTTTGAAATATTACTGGTCCAGTCACGGCTACTCTCATTGAACATTCTTTTTGATTCCTGGGTCAGAATTTCTTTTGCTTTATTCAATTCCCGCTCAAATTCTTCTACTCTTTTCTTAGGTATGCGGCGACGAAGATCAAAGATGCCATAAATGATCATTAATAAAGAAATACCTGCTGTTGTTGCTTTTACCCATGTTGCAATATTTTTAAACACACCACTATCACTAGCCGAAGCAACAATGGAAAGTGGCGCCAATAATCCACCCACTACCATGATCAAGCCTGTATAATCCCTGAGCGCAACAAAATATTCCGTTGCACCTTTTTTAATCAATTCGCCGGTATAATTTTTATTGATGTAACAGAACGAATTGATGGTTCTTTCTTTTTCCGGGAAGGGAGGATAGATAGTATCAACTTTCAGTGGCTGTATGCCCTTGTTTTTTAACTGGATATTGATTTGTGAAATCATATCCTCAAATGAACTTTTTATAAAGGCTTCATCCTTGCCTAATTCTTTTTGAATAGAGTTTGAAATGGCAGTTACAAAGCTGTTGATAAAACCAGGTGCAATGGTGGTTTCGTATTTTTCACTTTTTTCGGCAAGTGACTTTCTTTCAAAATCAGTTAACATATTGCAACGTTCCTGCGTAAGGATAGAAAACTGGCCTGTATTGGGTTTGTTAAGATCCTCGTACTTTATTTTATAACTTTTCTCCAGCTCCTGCGATGATTTTTGAATCAGCTGGCGGAGATTGCTTGTTACTTCATTGTTGTTGAGCGATTGTTCTTCTTTTCTAGTGATGTTGGTATTTTGTGTGTTGAGTAGTTTTCGTGTATTGGCTGCTTTATTCTCAGATGATAAAATATCATCCAGAAAAGAAAATACCGGTTTGATACTATTGAGGTAGGCGATCTTTTTTATTTTGTCAACAGATGCTGCTTCAATAGAAGCACCGATGATTTCTCCTATGCTCTTTCCTTCCAAATCGGCAGGTGAAAGTGTGAATGTTTTGGTTCGGATGCTGAACTGCCTGCTAAAGTCTCGTATCCCATCATTGTTTGACAGGAGGTTAACGATAAACATTACTTTATACGTGCTGTCAGTTTTTTTGAAATGTTGTTTGAGTGCATCATTCTGTAACATTTCTTCATCCAAGAGAACAAAACCAACAGATGGGAATACCGTTTCAAAAATCCGGGTACTGAAATTATTTTCATCTTTCAAAGAAATACGGTACCCTGTATTTTGAGCGGCGCTTTCTAACAGCTTAACGGTTTTCTTACTTTCGGATGAAGCGTTAGTGCAATTGAACACATCGATATAAAACTCATCTTTGTCAGCAAGTACTTTTATTTTCCGTTTCGTTTCTTCCAGAAATCCCGCATAGCTTGAAACGGGTAATTCCCTGATAAGATCATCAAACCTTTCTGCGATATACTGTAGTTCTCTCATGGTCTTGTGGTAAGTTAAAATACATCAATCACAACTGTTTTCATATAATCGCTTTCTTCTACTTCCTGCACAATTTTATGAATACTGGTATTGTTTAAACGTACAATTAATTTTGTCATTCCAACCTGGATGGTATCATTGGTGCCGATACTCATCTTTCTGCTTAATCTTCTATCATCACCGTTTATATAGGTTCCATTTTTACTGGGCTTGCCACCATTAGAGGCGGCATCATCACTTACAACAATTTGCAGTGGGTTGATGTTGATCACTTCCAGTAAGGCATGAACACGGCTGATGTAAGGGTCTTCCTCTATTACAACTGTTGGCGCACCGGGTTGTGGATTTCTTCCGATATAGTTTCTTCCATAATACAATGGGAAGGTTTTAGCAGATTGGTTTTCTGTATGCCGAACCAGCCAGGCCACTTCTGTTTTATTGGCAGACTGCTGCATACTGTTGTTTTGGTTGCCATAACCTGCATGCGAATCGCTGCTGCGCCCCATACCAAAATTCTTGGCGGGTTGTTGCTGTTTAGCAGCATCTGCCCCCAACATTTCTATTTGAAGATTTTTTATTTTCTCCGTATTGGAAGTATGCAGTTTGCGCAAAAAATCATTCGGTGCATTCTCCGACAATCTCTGGAAATAAGATAGTTTGTCGTTCATACGCACACGAATGTCATTGTCGGTTGCAGAGTCCGGCAGTTCAAGGAATTCCAGTACTTCAGCTCTGGTCATATCTAGCATTTTTACCTATTACAATTTCAAGTGTTTGTTTATCCCATCCTACGGAACGCATGCGATGCCTGTTCCGCTGCCCAACGTGCTTCTTCAGCAGATCTTTCTGCCCTGCCTTCTGCCTCTTTAGCAGAAGAAGCGGCATCCCTGGCTTTATCATCTGCATCTCTTGCCTTCTCGGCATAATCTCTTGCTTTATCTGCCTGATCCTCGGCAGCTCTTGCATCATCACGTGCGGCAGTTAATAGATCTTGTATCTTCTGTGAATTTTGTACTGCTTCGTTGGCTTCTTGTCTTGCTTTGTCGGCAGATTGACCGGCTTCATTGGCTTTTTCCTGTGCCTTAGAAGAAGCGTTTTCTGCCTCTTTCGCCTCACTCTTTGCTTGTTCCGAAGCTGTAACTGCTTCTTTCGCCTCAGCTTTAGCTTGTTCGGAAGCTGTAACCGCTTCTTTCGCTTCTGCTTTAGCTTGTTCGGAAGCAGACATGGCTTCTTTCGCTTCGGCCTTAGCTTGTTCGGAGGCTGTTGTGGCTTCATTTGCCTCTGCTTTCGCTTTCTCAGAGGCTTCCACTGCTTCTTTTGCCTCTGCTTTTGCTTGTTCAGAAGCTTCAATGGCTTCTTTAACTTCTGCTTTTGCTTGTTCGGAAGCCTCAATTGCTTCTTTAACTTCCGCTTTAGCTTGTTCGGAAGCTTCTATTGCCTCTTTAACTTCCGCTTTTGCCTGTTCAGAAGCTTCTATTGCCTCTTTAACTTCTGCTTTGGCTTGTTCAGAAGCTTCTATCGCTTCTTTAACTTCTGCTTTAGCTTGTTCAGATGCCTGTTGGGCTTCCCTTACCTCTGCTTTTGCCTGTTCAGAAGCTGTTGCAGCTTCGTTTGCTTCCGCTTTCGCCTGTTCGGAAGCGGTGGTGGCTTCCTGTGCTTCAGTTTGTGCTTTTTGAGAAGCATTAGCAGCTTCCTGCGCTTCGGTTTGTGCTTTTTGCGAAGAGTTCGCAGCTTCCTGTGCTTCGGTCTGTGCTTTTTGCGAAGAGTTGGCGGCTTCCTGTGCTTCGGTCTGTGCTTTTTGCGAGGAGTTCGCAGCTTCCTGTGCTTCGGTCTGTGCTTTTTGCGAAGCGTTGGCGGCTTCTTGTGCTTCGGTCAGAGCTTTTTGAGAAGAGTTGGCAGCTTCCTGTGCTTCTGTTTGTGCTTTTTGAGAAGCGTTGGTTGCTTCCTGTGCTTCGGTTTGTGCTTTCTGAGAAGCATTCGCAGCTTCCTGCGCCTCGGTCTGTGCTTTTTGAGAAGAGATAGCAGCTTCTTGTGCTTCAGTCTGTGCTTTTTGAGAAGAGATAGCAGCTTCCTGCGCCTCGGTCTGTGCTTTTTGAGAAGAGATAGCGGCTTCCTGTGCTTCAGTCTGTGCCTTTTGAGAAGCATTGGTAGCTTCCTGTGCTTCTGTTTGTGCTTTTTGAGAAGCATTGGTAGCTTCAGTTGCTTCTGATTGCGCTCTCTGAGAAGCCGTGATTGCCTCGGTTGCTTCTGATTGTGCTCTCTGTGATGCCGTGATTGCTTCGGTCATCTCAGATTGGGCTCTTTGAGCAGAAGTAGTAGCTTCAGTTGCTTCTGATTGTGCTTTATTGGAGAACTGAGTAGCCTCGTTCGCTTCCTGCTGCGCTTTTTGCGAGGAAGTGGTGGCCACCATTTCATAATTTTTTATTTTGGAAATAGTAATCTCCATCTCAGCAAGGGCTGCCCTGCTGCTTATTACCAACTGTTCCAACTCAGCTTCGTATGTGGGTACATCTATCGGCATTGGTTTCTTTTTTAGTTGATGATTTTATTGATTGATGGTGTCTTTCTTAGTTTTTTCTGTTGTGTCTTCTTCCTGTGGCCTTACCATCATGATTGATTGAACGGTATCTTTTTTCTCCGGTACTATCGTTGTGGCAGGCTCTTCTTCTTTGGTGTTCATCTGGCTATAGGCAAACCATCCGCCTATGGCCAACACCAATATTATCAGAAACGGGATTAGCATTTTTTTTGACGAAGCCGTTTGCTTCACCTGTGTGAGGTGCAGAAGATACATCGAGTAATTATCTTTTGTCTTGCCATAACATATTTTATTAATTACCTCACTATAATTAGTACCTGCATCAAACTTATTCAGCATTACAGGAAAGAGATTCTCCGTAAATTGTTCCATCAACCCATCTGTACATAACAGGAACCAATCTTCATTTTGTATATCTGTAAGCACAGCGATTTCAACATCCGTTTGTTTGGTATGCGAATTAAGACTGCGTGTGATAATGTTTCTTTGAGGATGTGTTTCTGCTTCTGCAGCGGTAATAACACCTTGCGCTGTTAATTCTGCTACCAAGGAATGATCGCGGCTCTTAAATAAAGGATTGCCATTGCGAAGCTGGAATATTTTACTATCGCCACACCATGCTGCATAGGCTTTTCCCTGCTGAATAGTTAATAAGGTAAGGGTGGTACTGGTACTGGAAGCGGATGGGTTTTCTTCAACAAATTCCAATACCCTTTTTTGAAACAAGGTAAGTGCCTGATTCAATGTTTGCCGGAAATCGGTTTCATTATGTATCGCAGCTTTCTCGAAAGTTTCGTAATAACTTTTGGTGGCAAGGTCCGAAGCTACTTCACCAAAACTACTGCCCCCAACACCATCACAAACAATGAATAGTTTGGGTAATTGATGAGCATACTTTCTTGGCATGATGGCATCTTCTACATTTTTTCTGCCACCGATTTCGTTTAATGAAAACGCTGTAACGTTCATAAAGTTAGTCTTAGTGATATTATATTTTAATAACAACCGGTTGTTAAACATGTAAAGAGCAACCGCAACAAAACCTGATGGTTGCGCAACTAGTCATGCCGTTTATTTAACTTCTTGCTCCATATCTGCCGCCACCCTGAATCCGATATTCTTATTCCTTTTGTTCACCACTTCGGCATTTCTTGCTTTTTCATGTACAAAGAACAAATCATTCTCATAATCACCGCCACGTAATACCTTGCCTTGTTTTGGCGATTCCTGCAGGTAAGGTCCATACCAGTCTTCACACCATTCGTATACATTACCAAGCATATCAAACAGCCCATTTTTATCAGCCTGTTTAGTGCCAACCGCATGTGTTTTTTTGCCTGAGTTGGTAAGTACCCAGCTGATATCAGCGAGGTTAACCGACTCTCCCGGCAAACGCTGGTAAAGGCATGCATATTCCCATTCCGCATCACCAGGTAATCTAAACTGTTTTATTGGAAAAGTTTTTCCTTTTACTTTGGCTGCTTCCAATACTGTATTCAGTGCGGCTATGAAAGCTTTCGCGTCATCCCATGAAATACTGTCTGCCGGAAAATTTGCAAAACTCGTGTCGGCATACCTGTTGTTTTTCATGATCGCATTCCAATCGCCCTGCGTTACTTCGTAGGCATGCAACAGGAAGGAGCTTACCGATACTTTATGTTCAGGACCATCCAGGTTTCTTTTGGGGTCGTTGGTGCCCATTGAAAAATCTCCTCCCGGAATCTCTTTCATAGAGGCAGCATATTTTTCCAATACCAGTTCAGCCTGGTCTACCGTTGTGCTTTCTGTTGTGTTGGTAAAATAGTTTGAATAAGCCCAGAAACCGCCACCGCCAAGTATAATTAGTGCAGCAAGTATCACTACTAGTTTTCCGGTTTTTTTCTTTGGTGCTTCCGCTTCCTCGTCTATGGAGTCTGAGATAGAGGAGGGTACCTGAATTTCCATCGTACTATCATCGTCAGGCACAATTTGTGGTGCAGGTGCCGCTTTGGGTATTCCTTTTGTTTTTGGAGGTGCAGCCGGAGTGGGCGTACTAATCTCCATGGTTTGGTCATCGTTGCCATTAGACCCGCTGTTGCTGAAATGGGTTAGCTGTGCGGATGGAGCAGCAGACGGTGGAGGATCGTTGTTTTCTTTTTTGTAAGCTTGTCCTTTTAAGATAGCAACCAGCTCATCAATATCATTCGTTCTCACATTAGCATCGGGAACGATACATTTCTTTAGAACGCTTCTATACGGTTCTTCAATCTTGTTCAACCTCTCATCAATTCCTTCCGCACCAACAATTTTTGAGATCATTTGTGCGGCAGAGGTATCACCCGATCTTGAGCCAAACAGTAAATTACCTGTTAGCAGGTAATATGCGGAAACACCAAAAGCCCATATATCTACGTTATAACCAATTTTTTTATTGATACCATACCGTTCGGGATTGAATTGTTCCGGTGCCATGTATTCGATGGTACCTAACAGGATAGACGCACTGGCCTGGTTGGAGTCTGCATTTTTACTGATACCAAAATCAGCAATTTTAGCTACCAGCCTGTTCTGTTTATCGCGTCCCAACAAAATGTTTTGTGGCTTAATATCCCTATGAATGATTCCTTCGCTGTGCAGGTATTTGAGCCCTTCCAGGATATCGATCAATAATTTTTTCAATTGATCCATCGTAAGCGGGTTGTTGCTCATAAAAGTTTTGAGCTGCCCTTCCTGTACAAATTCCATTACACCTATCTGCAATTCTTCTTCCTGGCCATGGAAATTTCTGTTGATCATCGTCTCAACACCATAATATTTTACGATGTTCGGATGCGCCAGTATGATGGCACGCTTAATTTCATTGATGATGGTGTATTTATTGGCCTGGTCCTGCGGGTGAAAGAATTTCAGGGCCACCGGCATCTCTAAAACCTTGTCATATGCTTTATAAACGGTTGCAAAGCCGCCTTTACCAAGTAAATCAAGTTGAGGATCGTAAATGTACTTGTTTAGTATTTCCATCTTTTTAGTATAGCAGTATCTGAGATATAAATTCTTTTACATGTAACCGCAATCGAAAATCATGTTCTTTAAGATGAATAGAATACCGTGTCTAGATTTACATGTAAAAATAGACTACCGGTGTACTATCAGAATACCCATGTTTGGGTATTTGTTTGAGCATGAAATACAGCATTTCAAAGATATTGGCTAACAATAAAACTTTGAAATATTACTTATTAAAATATGTATCAATAAAGACCTTCACGTAGTAGCGTGATTGAGTAAGATAAATCGGAAAAATATTAATCTTTGATAAACAAAGCTTTTAATTCATTTGCATCATCGGGTTTCATTTTTCCTGCTAAAATCAAACGAATCTGTCTTCTGCGTAAAGCGCCTTCGTGTAAACGTTTTTCTTCTTCCGTTTCCGGGATCAGTTCAGGTACTTTTCTGGGCTTGCCGTTGGGGTCCAATGCTACAAAAGTGAAAAAGGCTTCGTTGCTTTCATATTTGTACTGATGCAATAAATCTTCACCCCACACACGGATATTGATTTCCATGGAGGTATGGAAGGCCCTGCACACTTTGGCTTCTATATGTACCACATTGCCCAATTTGATCGGATTTTTAAAACTGAGGTTATCAACCGAAGCAGTCATACTGGGTGTATTGCAATGTCTGCCGGCAGCAATACCGGCGGCAATATCCATCCAGTACATCAAACGTCCGCCCATCAGGTTACCAAATGTATTGGTATCGTTGGGTAAAACCAGTTCATTCATTACCACAAAACTCTCACTTGCTTTTTTTGCTTCCATTGATTTGATTTAGGCGCAAAGATAGCGGTATGCGCTTAATAGGGATACGTATGGTTGTGGGGACACAACCACATCCTCTTCTTACACAATCACTTTCTCCAGTTTTGCCAGGTACGCATCATCCACATCCGCGCCAATGCCGGGTACATCGGAAAGATGCAGGTGCATACCCTGGTAAGTAACACCGCCAATAACAGGATCTGCCAGATGCCCTAGCAAACAGGTATCCAGATCATAAAAATGAATATTGTCTTTTGCCATGGCAAAATGTACTTTGGCCGTTAGTGCCACCCTGCTTTCGAGCATGCCACCCATCATACAGGCGATTTTGTTTTTTTCTGCTACCTCATTAATCAGGCTTGCTTCCCGGATACCGCCGCTTTTGGCAAATTTGATATTGATATAGCTGCAGGCATTGTTACGGATAATGCGCTCTGCATCGTAATGGGTAAATACACTTTCATCTGCCATAATGGGAATGGGAGAAATTTTACAAAGTGCAGGTAGTAATTCATCATTCCATTTGCGCATGGGTTGTTCACAAAATTGAATGTTGTACTCACCTAAGGCAGTTAATGCAGTTACCGCCTGCTCATAACTCCATCCCTGATTGGCATCTATGCGAAGCTGAAAGGAATGGCCAATGGCTTGCCTGATCTGCCGGATTCTTTCAATATCATCTGCCGGTTGTTTGCCCAGTTTTACTTTGATGATGTTAACACCCTTTTCCTGAAAGGCAATTGCCGTTTCAGCCATTTTTTCCGGCGTATCAATACCAATAGTCAGATCGCTTTCGATAGGTTTTTTTCGTCCGCCCAGATACGCATACAAAGGTTGGTTGGCCGCTTTGGCTGCTATATCATATAGGGCAAGATCAAAGGCACTTTTTGCGGTATAATTTCCTGCGGTGAAGAGATCGAGTTCAGTAAGTCTTGCAGCAATATCGTTCGCCGGTTTGTTTTTCCAGAGGGCAGCAAAATCTTTGGCCATTTCAAAACAGGTGGCCTGTGTTTCTCCAGCAATCATAGGAAAGGCAGAACATTCGCCCACACCAATAATACCTTCATTGGTGTGCACACGAATAAATAGATTCTGTGCAAATGTCATAGTGCCCGTAGCAATGGTAAAGGGCACCATGGGAATGGTGTATTTGTAAATTTCGGTATGGGTGATCAGCATGCGCGAATTTCTGTATTTATCGCAAATACTTTTCACATTTCTTCCAGAAGCCGAAGAAGCTGGGAAAATAGCCGGTCACTTCAGGAAACATCCATTCCCGTGGCTCTTGTATTCCGGTATAATGTGCGGTTGTAGGATGTTCTTTGTAGTGTATGGAAGGAAAGGCATTCAACTCTTTCATATCATGCAGCTCACCACAAAATACCTGTATGCCGGGTATATTGGTAAGAGCCAGTTCGATAATAAAGTTCAATACCTTTTCTGAAACAGGATGTTTTGCAAAATGCGATGGCTCTAATAATAAAACCCGGTTAGCTTCTTCTCCTGCATGCCATAATGGATCTATCTGATAACTGTTGTACAGAAATAAGGGTAGTGCTGTATTGAGTTGAAGAGGTAAAGTATCTGGTAATCGGGTAGTAAATGCCGGTGTGGTTGTTTCTGCCAGCAAGTTGGGTATACCTTGTCGCGCAATGGTTTCATAACTATGATCGAGAAAAGTATTTTGTTGTTGTGTGTTGGTATAGGTGTTGATATTTTCCTGATTGGCATAATATTTTTTACTGCTGAAACTGCCACATACCCATTGCCAGCTTAGTGCATTACTGGCAAGATCTCCATCCAGTAAATGATAATACATCCATCGAGAAGGCAGTAACCAATGCGATGCAGCCATATTACAACACAACATACTGGTGTACATTCTGGCATGGTTGTGCATATATCCCGTTTGATATAAGGTTTGAATGGCGTTATCAATTCCGTAAATACCTGTTTGTGCATATAGTATAGCCGCAGGTAACTGTTGATTGGCCACATTAGGTTGTGGTTGTTTGATATCTGTAAATTGCGTATCGCCCAAATGTTGCCATACCCGCTGGTAATACTCCCGCCAGGCAAGCTCCTGAATGAATTTTTCTGACTGAAAGAAGGAATGTTTTTTCAGTATAGATTCTTTGATCATAGGTAAGCTGATCACGCCGCGGGAAATATACGGGGATAGATAACTTACCGATCCATGTATAAAATTTCTGGATCTGGCATATCGTACCGGATCAATATTTTTCGTCCGTTCAATAATGGCATCGTAGGCTGTAGGAAAATCAGGCGTCATATACATTCTGCAAATCCGGGTTGGTGATAATTTATACCTAACACTTATTTCTTACAACAAAATGCAGATGGCTTTGTTTATACCAGTTCAAAATAAGTAGTATGGAAACAGTTAAGGGAAAAAATATTCTGGTCATTGGTGCCACAGGTGGTATTGGATCTAAAATTGCTAAACTACTTACAGGCAGCGGAGCTAATGTTCTGGTTACCGGAAGAGATGCGGCAAAACTACAGTTCGCGGCAAGTGAAGCAGGCATTGCTGCCGACAACACATTTATAATGGATATAACCGATGAAGCTTCTGTTCAGTCTGCCATACAACAAGTGATCTCAAAAGTTTCTGTGATCGATGTGGTGGTAAATGCGGCGGGTATCGGCATCATCAAACCCATGGATAGTCTAAGTTCTGCCGAGTTTCTGCAAACCCTGAATACCAATCTGGTGGGAAGTTTTTACCTGATGAAAGCTATTTTGCCCGGTATGAAAGAGCAGAAAAAAGGATTAATCATTCATATTCCGGGTGTATTGGGCAAAGTACCTATGGCAGGTGCCGCTGCTTATAGTGCGAGTAAATACGGATTGACCGGCATGATGCAGAGTATCCGCGAGGAATTGAAGCGAACGGATATACGTATTACCAATCTGTTTTTGGGTGGGGTAGACTCTCCGTTCTGGGACACCATCGATCTGCGGGTACAAAGAGATAAAATGATTGTTGCAGAAGAAGCCGCCAAAGCCATCTGGTTTCTTTGCCAGCAACCCGTAAGCGGAGTTGTTAGCGAAATGGTACTGCAACCATTTAACCATCAGGCCATTTAATTGATAAAATAATAGAAAGTTTAGCACAAAAGCTTTTTACTTAGCACGCGTGTACCGATATTCGCACCACGAACATCTGTTAGCATGAATATCTCCTTCGACAACACTGAAAATGCATTCGCCTACAAATCTGATAAAGAACTGAAAGGCGCCCGATTCCTGTTTAAAACCATGGAGTTTCCTTGGTTTGTACAAATTGGTACCAGGCTTACCCCTTTTATTATGAAAACGGGATTGCCCGTGCATGGCATCATCCGTAAAACCATTTTCAAACAGTTTGTGGGTGGCGAAACCCTGGAAGAAACAGCTACCGTTGGCAATATTCTGGGCAAATATGGTGTGCAGGTAATTCTTGATTATGGTGTGGAAGGAAAAGAAGGAGAGGATAGTTTTGATCATGCTACAGAAGAGTTTATCCGTGTAATTCATTACGCAGCTACACAAACCAATATTCCATTTATCAGTATTAAGGTAACCGGGCTGGCCAGGTTTGGTCTGTTACAAACACTAGATGAAGCCCCGCGTTTACGCAGCGGTATTCATGATCATGAAGCAGAAACAGCAGAGTGGGACAGGGTTCGGGAACGTATGTATACCATTTGCGAAGCTGCCGCTGAAAAAAATATTGGTGTACTGATCGATGCAGAAGAAAGCTGGATTCAGGATCCGGTTGACAGGCTTACCATCGAAATGATGGAAGCTTTCAATAAAGAAAAAGTGATTGTGTACAATACCATACAATTGTACCGGCACGACAGGCTTCATTTCCTCAAATTATCACACCGTATTTCCCGTGAACAGGGATTTATGCTGGGGATAAAACTTGTAAGGGGTGCTTACATGGAAAAAGAAAGGGATCGTGCCTATAATAAAAGTTATACTAGTCCTATTCAGCCTGATAAAGCGGCTACTGACCGTGATTATGATGCGGCGGTAACTTATTGTATTGAAAACATTGATACCATTTCAGTTATTGTGGCATCGCATAACGAAGATAGTAACCTGTTGGCGGCACGTTTGCTGGATGAGAAGAACATACCCCATAATCACCACCATATTCATTTCTCACAGTTATTCGGAATGAGTGATAACATTACTTTCAACCTCGCCAAAGAAGGGTTTAATGTGAGCAAATACCTGCCTTTCGGTCCCATACGCGATGTGGTGCCTTACCTAATGCGCCGTGCACAGGAGAATAGCAGTGTTAGCGGGCAAACCGGTCGCGAATTATCACTGATTAAAAAGGAACTGGCACGTAGAAAAGCATAACAATGCACAGATTCTCCCCAATGTGCGTATCCGTTTTTTCCGCATGGCAGTTTCAGCCGTATTTTGCACCCTATGCAGCAATACCATCAGTTACTAAAGCATATTATAGAAAACGGCGCACAAAAAACCGACCGCACCGGAACGGGTACCATCAGTTGTTTTGGCTACCAGATGCGTTTTAATTTACAGGAAGGGTTTCCGATGGTAACCACCAAAAAATTACACCTGAAAAGTATTGTATATGAATTGCTCTGGTTTTTACAGGGCGATACCAATGTAAAATACCTTAACGATCATAAAGTAAGTATCTGGGATGAATGGGCAGATGAACATGGTGAGCTGGGACCCGTTTATGGAAAACAATGGCGTAGCTGGGAAGGTGCGGATGGAACAGTGATAGATCAGATCACAGATTTGATTAACCAGATAAAAACGAATCCGGATAGTAGGAGATTGATTGTGAGTGCATGGAATGTGGCAGAACTTCCCAAGATGGCATTGATGCCCTGCCATACCATTTTTCAGTTTTATGTGGCCGATGGAAAACTCAGCTGTCAATTGTACCAGCGCAGTGCCGATGTTTTTTTAGGAGTACCATTCAATATTGCCTCGTATGCTTTATTAACCATGATGGTGGCACAGGTATGCGGATTGGCCTATGGCGATTTTGTGCACAGTTTTGGTGATGTACATTTATACAATAACCACATAGAACAGGCGCAATTGCAATTAACCCGCGAGCCTTTTGCTTTACCAACCATGAAAATCAACCCTGCCGTAAAAGATATTTTTAGTTTTCAGTTCGAAGATTTTACACTGGAAAATTACCAGCACCATGCGCCCATCAAAGCGCCGGTAGCTGTTTAAGTACGAACTGTGAAGTACGAGGTACGAAGCGTAAGCTTCTACTCCTTGGTGGTATCCAATAAATGTTCGTACTTCGTAAATCGTACTTCGTACTTCATAAATCGTACTTACAATGATTCTTTCATTAGTCGTGGCAGCTTCCTCCAATCATGTCATTGGAAAAAATAACCAGTTGCTCTGGTCCTTGCCTAATGATATGAAATTCTTCAAGAACAATACCTGGGCAATGCCGGTATTGATGGGAAGAAAAACATTTGAATCGCTTGGTAAACCTTTGCCGGGCAGATTGAATGTGATCATCACCCGGCAACACGATTGGCAACCCGAAGGTGTTACTGTTGTACACTCACTTTCAGATGCAGTACATGTTGCCAAAGAAGCCGGTTACAAAGAATCGATGGTGATTGGAGGTGGTGAAATTTATAAAGAAGCCATTACCGTTGCAGATACCATTTACCTTACACGTGTTGATACTGTATTGGAAGGGGACACCTATTTTCCTGAGATCGATGTTCTTGGTTGGATAAAAACGGCAGAACAATCTTTTCCGGCAGATGCCAAACATGCTTACCCATATCATTTTCAAACATGGAAAAGAAATAAGGCATAAGCTATATACTATGGAGTTTACCCAGATCGCTTATTGCTGCACCGTTCCTTTTTTACTGCTGTTCAGCTGGATGGGAAAAAAGAAAAATATTTTTTTATTGAGCAATAGCATCGCTGTTTCTAATCTGTTGGTAATGGGGTATGCTGTTTTTCTCATCAGGCAAATGATAGGATTTTATCAATTGGGCAAACAGTTGCAGATCAGTCCCCAGGAGCCGCCACCTCCAATCGATATCGCTGCAGTGCGTTTATTATTGGTGATACTACTTCCTTTTTTATCCTTATTAAAACCAGTAAGAAACAACAGACTCTTCAGCCTGCTTCTATTGGGGTTGCTTTATTGGAACAATCCGGTTACCTATTGGAACACCTATGATCTTTTTACCAAGATACCTGTTTACCTGAGTGCATTTTGCGCAGGTTATGCCTTACTTTGGTTGATGAAACAATTACCTTACCAATCACGCCCACAATAATGTATTCACCGTTTCAGTTGGGTATCCGTTACCTCAGGTATTATATAACTGCTTCCAACAGCAAGGGGCATGGTATGCATTCACCTTTTGTGTTTTCATTTATTACCAAAGTACTGAACGATGACAGGCAGTTTTATGCTTATCAAACGATTGAGCAACTGCGTGCTGCTTTATTGATAGATCAGCAGGAGATTTTGATCGAAGATTTCGGAGCAGGATCAAGGCTGAAGAAAAACAATCTCAGAAAGGTTTGTGATATCGCCCGCTCATCTCTTAAGCCCAAAAAATTCGGACAATTATTATTTCGTATGGTTGATCACTATGCACCCAATACTATTCTAGAACTGGGCACTTCTTTAGGTATCACTACCGCCTATCTGGCTTCGGCAAAAAATGCCACACAGGTAGTTACTATGGAAGGAGCAAAGAATGTCGCAGCAGTAGCACGTAAACAATTTCAAAAAGCAGGTTTGCATAATATAGAACTGGTGGAAGGTAATTTTGATGAAACCCTTACCGGCACTATTCAGAAAATGGGTAAAATTGATCTGGCTTT
Source organism: Chitinophaga pinensis (assembly GCA_943372845.1). Lineage (GTDB taxonomy): Bacteria > Bacteroidota > Bacteroidia > Chitinophagales > Chitinophagaceae > Sediminibacterium > Sediminibacterium pinensis_K. Next base: position 246,787 of record CALSAD010000006.1, read on the forward strand.
TGTTGATGGCAATCACCGTTATGAACCCACCGTTCGTTACTTCAGAGAATTATTACCTGCCATGCATGAGAATGCTGTGTTGATTTTTGATGATATTCACTGGAGCAAAGAGATGGAACAGGCATGGGATACGATACGAAAGGATTCTTCCGTAACTTTAAGTATCGACCTGTTTTATATCGGGCTGGTTTTCTTTCGTACAGAACAGAAAGTAAAACAACATTTTGTGATTCGTTTCTAACATGCGTAACCTTATCTGTATATTGATCAGCTGCTGTTCGGTCTTTGTATTACCGGCACAGGATTTTTCGGCCTATACCAAAGAGTATTTTTTTTGTCAAAATAAAGAATTACCCTACCGCTTATTATCTCCTGCCAACAACAAAAAGGAAACCTATCCTTTGGTTGTTTTTTTGCATGGGGCGCTGGAAAAAGGATTTGATAATGAGTCGCAGTTAACGATCGGCGGAAGATTTTTTTTACAGGACTCTATCCGTCAAAATTATCCTTCCTATGTATTATTTCCACAGTGCCCTGCGGATGATGCATGGGCTTATTTTGAGAACCAGTTTGATACTGCCACCGGCTTTGCCAAAGACTGGCTATTTCCTTTTCATAAAGTACCCACTAATCATTCGGGTGTACTGATGCAATTGATTGACAGCTTACGGAGAGCAGGAAAGGTCGATGATTCGCATATATATATTGCCGGATTATCACAGGGAGGTATGGGTGTTTTGGATTTGATTGCCCGCTACCCAAAAACATTTGCTGCCGGTATTGCCATGTGTGGTGCCGGCGATCATATGACCAGTAAATTATTTGCCGGTAAAACAGCACTCTGGTTGTTTCATGGAGAAAAAGACATGATTGTTCCTGCTGAGTTTTCTCAAAAATATTATCGGCGCCTTACCAAAGAACATGCAGTAGTGCGTTATACAGAGTATGCCGGTGTAGCCCATGATTGTTGGGGAAAAGCATTGGCAGAACCTGATCTCATGCAGTGGCTATTTTCTCAAACAAAGCAATAAGTAAAGAGTGCTGCTTTCCCTGGCTTGCCTTGTTTTCATGTGACTCAAACATATCATTGTGCAGGTTATCTTTGCGCAATGTCTTTACCCGAATCACTGCTTCAGTCACTTGCCCATGTTGCCGGGTTTAACCGTGCTTCTTTTGAGGCAGTGCATGCATCGGGAGAGCAGGTAACCTCTATCCGGGTGCATCCTGATAAAGCAATGATGGATGGTCCATCATCTATGACTCCCATCCCATGGTGCCCACATGGCTTTTATCTTTCTCAACGACCTTCTTTTACTTTCGATCCCCTATTTCATGCCGGCGCATATTATGTACAGGAAGCGAGCAGTATGTTTATCTGGCATGCCTTGCACCAGTTGTTAGGAACAAACACCGATAAAAAAGTATTGGATCTCTGTGCTGCACCCGGCGGTAAGAGTACTTTACTGGCTTCTTTTTTTGCAGATGGGTTGGTGGTAGCCAATGAAGTCATTAAATCGCGTGCAGCCATATTGGTAGAAAATATAACGAAGTGGGGGATGGATCATGTAGTGGTAACCAATAATGATCCGGCTCATTTTCAATCGCTACCCGGTTTTTTTGATGTGATGGTAATTGATGCGCCTTGCAGCGGAAGCGGGTTGTTCAGAAAAGATCCGGATGCTATCAATGAATGGAGTGAGGAAAATGTACAACTCTGCAGCCAGCGCCAGCAAAGGATTTTGGCCGATGTGTTACCTTCCCTTCAGGAAGATGGGATACTGATCTATTCAACCTGTTCTTACTCCATGGAAGAGGATGAGGCCATTATGGATTGGCTGGTAGATGAAATGGGTATGGAAAATAAATCATTATCTGTACCGGCGCAATGGGGAATTGTGGAAACGATGTCTGATCAACACAAAGCGCATGGCTATCGTTTTTATCCGGATCAATTGAAGGGAGAAGGTTTTTTTATAGCAGTATTTCAAAAGAAAACAACCGTTGATGCGCAAAAATGGAAAGAACAAATGCTTACCCGCTTAAGTAAGCAGGAAACAGAGCGGATGCATGCATTTATACAATTGCCGGATGGATGTACTTTATTCAAACAAGGCGACTCTATTCGTGCCATGCGTGAAGCATGGATGCAAACGCTGCAGGTATTAGCTAAATGCCTATACATTAAAAAGGCTGGTATAGAACTTGGTGTGATCAAAGGAAAGGATGTAATACCGGCACATGAACTGGCCGTGAGTTCTCTATGGAAAGAATCTTTTAAGCCCATTCCTGTATCAAGAGAACAGGCACTGCAATACCTGCGTAGAAAAGACCTGTTACTTGCCGATGCAGCTATGGGATGGCAACTGTTGAGCTATCAAGAATTGCCATTGGGATGGGTAAAAATATTGCCCAACCGCATCAATAATTACTATCCTGCCGAATGGAGAATATTAAAAGAGTAAATTTGCCAAACTGAAATGTTGATCAAGATGAAACTATCCTTTTTTTTGCTTGCCTGTATTTGTGCGTTGGCGGTTACTGCGCAGGATAAACTGGTAGTTATGGGCAAAGCCCCTGATTATTATGTTGTGCATGCAACCTCAGGTAATGAAAGCCTGCAAAACATCAGTAACCAGTTTGGATTGTCGGTTGCTAAGTTGAGTTCCTACAACCGTATCAACATCAATCCAAACACGGCGTTTGTAAAAGGCACGCAAATAAAAATTCCCGTTACCAAAGACAATCTGTTACAACATCCCGCCGAAAACAGTGCGCCCATTATTCATATTGTTGGTAAAGGCGATAATTTATTCCGCCTGAGTACTGCCTATCATAAAGTACCCCTTGTTTCATTGCGCGAATGGAATCATTTAACCACCGATGCGGTTAAAAACGGGCAGCAGGTAATCATCGGCTATATGGTAAACGCAAATACAGTAATCGCAGGAAATAAAAAAACGGAGGCACAGAAAGATATAGCCGCTATTGTACAAAATCCCGCAGCATCTCCTCTTACACCGGCAGAAGACCCTGCAAAAAAATATACCGATAAAAAACAGCCGCCTGCACCCGCTCCCATAAAAAAAGATGGTCCTGCTGCTACCCTTACACCGGAAGTACTTACAACCAGCAATACATCTGTAGCCGAAAAAAAACCAACGAAAACAGAAAAGCAGGCTATCGCATCTGTGGCAACAGAATATATTCCCAAAGAGGGTGATGAAGGTTTTTTTGCATCGGCTTATTTGGAACGCGAAGCTGCACAAACACAACAGTTCCGTTCAGGGGATGCGGCTATTTTTAAAACCATCAGCGGCTGGACAGACAGAAAATTTTATGTGCTGATGAATGATGTAGCTCCTAAAACCATTATCCGCATAACCGGTACTTCCAACAAAAGTATTTGTGCCATGGTGTTGGGGCCTTTGCAGGAAACCAAAGGAGCTTCCGGATTATTGCTCAGGCTTAGTAACTCTGCAGCTGCGGCATTAGGTTTGATTGATCCTAAGTTTACTGTTACCATTACTTATTTTGAATAGATAAATGATTTTTATGAATCGTATGATGGCCTTTTTCCTTGGAACTGTTTTGTTATTGAATAGTTGTGTAAACGCTCAGGATGGATTGCCACCGGCAGCATTTGAAAAGCGCATCAGTACGCCGCAAATACAGGTATTGGATGTGCGTACTGCCGGCGAGTTTCAAACAGGGCACCTGAAAAATGCACTGCAGGCCGACTGGCTCAACAAAGACCAGTTTGCCGACAGAACGCAATACCTTGATAAATCAAAGCCGTTGGTTGTTTATTGTGCATCAGGTGTGCGCAGTGCTGCCGCTGCCAAATACCTGCAGGAAAAAGGTTTTACCAATGTGCAAAATCTAAAAGGTGGCCTCACTGCATGGAAGCTGGAAGGGCGAGCTGTAGAAGGTGTTGCCGATAAAGCACAGTTAACCAATAAAGCGTACACTGCTTTATCTCAATCTGCCAATCTGGTATTGGTTGATTTTGGTGCCGAGTGGTGCCCTCCATGTAAAAAAATGGAACCTGTGTTACAACAATTACAAACCGATTTGTCCGGTAAATTCAAATTGGTTAAAGTAGATGGCGGCTTGGATATTGATGTGATGAAAGCACAAAAAGTAGAAGCACTACCCGTGTTCGTTGTATACAAAAATGGGAAAGAAGTTTGGCGTAAACAGGGCGTGGTGGAATTGGAAGAGTTGAAGAAACAACTTGGGTATTGAGTCAAAAGTCAAAATTAAAAAGTCAAAAGTCAAGACAAATTTTTTGACTTTTGACTTTTTAATTTTGACTTCCCTTCCAATGATAGCCTCTTAAAAAATTCTCCACCAGCATTCTTTTTTTCCCTTCCAATTGCAGGTCAAGCAGGTGAAGGTATCCGTTGTTACAGGAAAATTTCAGGTATGTTTTTCCATCGGAGAATGCTTTGCCGGTAGCATGTGTATGGTTATTCAATTCTTTTTTACTTCTGTATACTTTCAGGATCTTATCATCCAATACAGTCAATGCACTGGGGAATGGGGAAAGACCTCTTACAAAATTGTGTAGCTCATCAACTGTTTTATGCCAATTAATCTGGCAGGTTTCAGTGGTTAATTTAGGGGCATGTTTTAGTATGGCTAACTGGTCGCTTGCAAGCAGCGACTGGTCTTTTTTTGTAAGGCGGTTATCTGCTAATCCTTTTACAGTTTCTACTAAAACTGCTGCACCTATCAGTTTCATTCTGTCGTGCACGTCACCGGTGGTTTCATCTTCGCCAATGGGAAAACTTTTTTGCATCAGAATATCACCGGTATCAATTTCATGTTTCAGTGTAAAAGTGGTAACGCCGGTTTCTTTTTCGCCATTGATCACTGCCCAGTGAATAGGAGCCGCTCCACGGTATTGAGGTAACAAAGAGCCATGTAAATTAATGGTTCCCATGGGTGGCATGTTCCAAACTATCTCTGGCAACATCCGAAACGCAACTACAATTTGCAAATCTGCTTTTAGTGCACGCAGTTCTTCTAAAAAAATCGGGTTCTTTAATTTTTCAGGTTGCAATAAAAAGAGATTCTTTTCAACCGCATATTTTTTTACGGCACTCTCTGTTAATTTCATGCCTCTACCTGCCGGTTTATCCGGAGCCGTAATTACGCCAACGATATCAAAGCCTGCCTGTACCAATGCATCCAGCGATGCAACAGCAAACTCGGGCGTACCCATAAAAATAATTCGGAGTTTTTGATCTGACATGTTGCAAAGATAATATTGGTTTAATTGTTTATTGGTTTATTAGTTTATTGGTACGTTAGCATGCCATCCAGCCCCCGCAATATTTACCAGTAAACTAATAAACCAGTAGACCAATAAACTAATAAACCAGCCCCTTACTCAAAATCCGCATACAACAAATATTTTTTACGAATTTTTTTAAAAGCACTTAGTTTAGGCTCCCAGCTTTTTCTTATCTCAGCTTCTGTTTTACCGGCTTTTATCTGCGCCATTAATTCATTATTGCCTGCCAGTTTATTAAAGAAGGAAGCATTGGTGTTTCCGGTTTTTGGCAGGATGAAAAAATGCTCTTTGTCAGGAAAAACTTTGTACGCTTCCAATATGTATTTGATCTGCACTTTATTATCTACTTGTTTCAATACTTCTTCATTCGTACCATACAGGTTCCAGCCATAACTAAGCTGATTTTTTAATTTCGGTTCTTTGGCACCATCGCGACTGGTGGGTGTGAAAGCGAATAGGTTCTTAGGAAGAGAAGGATGCCCGAAAATAACAAAGGGATGATCCGTGCCCCGTCCTTCACTTAACACAGTACCTTCAAATAAACAGGTGCTGCCATACCAGTAAACCGATGCCATATCCGGAATATTGGGTGAGGGTTTAATAGGTAAAATGTATTTACTCTTGTGCGTGTAATTGGCACATTTGATTACCTGAAAATGAAACAGGGTATCTGCAGAATTTTCTGCGCGTTTGTAGTAATCGTGTTTCTCATTTGCTTTATCGCTGAGCCATCTTTCGCCTGCAATCATAAAAGCATATTCGGCCATCGTCATACCATACACAGTAGGGATGGGTTGCATACCCACAAAACTTTTGTAAGCAGTATCCAATACAGGCCCGTCTACATAAAATCCATTGGGATTGGGGCGATCGAGTATCATCAGCGGTTTGCTGTTTTCAAAAGCCGCTTCCATAAAATCCTGTAAGGAGGAAATGAATGTGTAAAAACGCGTGCCTACATCCTGTATATCAAACAATAATATGTCTACATCACTGAGGTCTTCGGGAGTTGGTTTGTGTTTTTTTCCATACAACGAAATAACAGGAATACCCGTTGCGGGGTCATTATAATTGTCTATTTTTTCTCCTGCATCCGCTGTTCCTCTAAAGCCATGCTCCGGTCCGAAAGCTTTGGTAATCTTAATGCCCAGCGATAGCAAAGTATCTACCAGGTGGCGTTTACCAATGGTGGCCGTGTGGTTGGCAAATATACCTACCCGTTTGCCTTTTAGCAGGGGCAGGTATACCTGGGTTCGGTAGGCAGCTGGAAGTATTTCTGATTGGGTAATGGCTTTTTGGGGCAAAAACAGACTGGTTACCAATGCAAATAAGAAAGGAAAGAGAAAATTTTTCATAAAACCTGTTTTGAAGGTGGGAAAGTTAACCAAAAAAGCTGGCTGGTTCTTGATTTTGGATTGTACTTTTGGCGCCGGAAATCGGTATTTCTTTTTTCTGGTTTATGCTGTATTCTTTTAGCGGAAAACTACCATACTGCAACAAGTGCAGAGCAGGCATTACACATGCCGGGAAAATAGCGAAAGCGAGCTCCTTCATTATTTACATTCAAAAATGCAACATGCAACAAGTAAAAAAAGGTGATACGATTAAAGTACACTATCATGGAAAATTAACGGATGGTACCACATTCGATTCTTCTGAAGGACGAGAGCCATTGGAGTTTGAAGTAGGTGGTGGCATGGTGATCCCGGGTTTTGATCTGGGTGTAACCGGAATGACCATTGGTGAGAAAAAAACCATCTTAATTCCAGCCGATGAAGCATATGGCCCCAAGCAGGAAGAAATGATCATGGAGTTTCCGAAAGAACGTTTTCCAGAGGATATGAATCCCGAAGCAGGTATGCAACTGAACATGAGTAATGGACAGGGACAAAACTTTCCGGTAGTAATTGTTGAAGTAAGGGAAGAAGTAGTGATACTGGATGCCAACCATCCACTGGCCGGCGAAGACCTTACCTTTGATCTGGAACTTGTAGAAATCAGCGGCAGCAAGCCCCTGATCATTATGCCGTAGTATTAATTAACAATTAGTAATTAACAATTAATAATTCTTTTAATGCAAAGAGTCCGATAGAAAACTATCGGACTCTTTGCATTAAAGCCATTCAATTTTTAATTTTTAATTGTTAATTATTAATTATCTCTTCATCCACCAGCCAAGCCATATCCCACACAATCCCCAACTGGCAAGCGAATCAATCAGGTGGGCACGAACATCAAAAATTTTGTACCAGATATATTGGTTGTAGGGTTCGTTAATAAATACAATGAGGCCGGTGAAGATGCAGGCCATAAAAACATTTACAAAACTAGTTTTACCCCATTTGGCAAGTATCCAGCAAAGCAGCCACACCATAAACATGCTGGCTACCAGGCCACGAAACATATTTATGTACATGTCATTCATACTCATGTTGAATGATTTGTGGTATTGAATAAATGCCCATGGTTTATTCATCCCTTGTTCGCCCACCTTATTGGCTTCTTCAAAAGAAGCACCCTGAGGAGCACTGGGTAACAGGTATCCCCCTTCCTTTTCAAGAGTTGCATTCAGTACACTCATAATGGTATCCTGCTTTGCCGTATAATCCTGCGAAGGCCGGTGAAGGTCGAGCATTGTCCATGAAAGGGTTTGCCAGATAAAGATCAGCAAGCCACCTACAATAGCACCAATGACAGATTTTTTCATATAGAAGGTTTTGTTTGAGCAAACAAAATAGAAAACGGTTTCTGTATTTGCAAGGGGAATATCGTGAATCGTGAGACGTGAGACGTGAGGCGTGAGGTGGGATTAGTAAATCGATACTTGCTCAATGTACATTCACTACTATCTTACTCACCACTAACGATTCACGTCTCACGCCTCACGTCTCACCCGCAACACTTATCTTGCTAAAAATTAAAAGATGTTACAAGGGTACAGCTACACGGTGATAGAAAGGTTCTTACAGTATGTACAGATTGATACACAGAGCGATCCTAATAGTGATACGTTTCCAAGTACCGGAAAACAGAAAGTATTATCACAGTTATTAGCCAATGAATTGCAGGCTATGGGTGTGGCAGATGCACACATGGATGCCTATGGTTATGTATATGCTACCATTCCGGCAACTACAACTGCAAAAGTACCCGTGATCTGCTTTTGTAGCCATGTAGATACCGCTCCTGATTGCAGTGGTACGGATGTACAACCTATTCTGCATACAAACTATACCGGTGAAGACCTTGTGCTTCCGGATGATCATTCACAGGTCATCCGTGTGAGCGATTACCCTTACCTGAAAGAGCATATAGGCAATGCGATCATTACGGCAAGTGGATCCACATTATTGGGTGCAGATGACAAAGCTGGTGTTGCTGAGATCATGGATATGGCCCACTACCTCATCACTCATCCTGAGATTAAACACGGCACCATTAAAATTTTATTTACACCCGATGAAGAAGTTGGCCAGGGAACCGCCAAACTGGATCTGAAAAAATTAGGAGCTGATTATGCGTATACACTCGATGGTGGGGAACTGGGCACTTTTGAAGATGAAACCTTCAGTGCAGACGGGGTTACCATTACGATTGAAGGCGTTATCTCTCACCCGGGTTATGCAAAAAATAAATTGGTAAATGCGTTAAAAATAGCAGGTGAAATATTGGCTGCCTTACCTGCAATGGAATGGTCGCCCGAAACCACCGATGGTAAACAGGGATTTGTGCATCCCTTACACATTAACGGATTAGCGGAAAAGTGTACGCTCGAATTTTTGATACGGGATTTTGATACCCATCAATTATCAGTTCACGAAGCCAGACTGAAAACACTGGCAGAGACCGTTTTGGCCAGACATCCTCAGGCAACCATGCAGTTCCTAGTGAAAGAGCAATACAGAAATATGAAAGAGATACTGGATCAGCACCCGCATATCACACAATATGCAGAAGAAGCTTATCAACGCATTGGCTTAACCGTTGTAAAAGAACCTATCCGTGGCGGCACCGATGGTAGTCGTTTAAGTTTTATGGGATTGCCCTGCCCCAATATTTTTACCGGCATGCAGGCCATACACAGCAAACACGAATGGATAGGTGTGCGGGATATGGAGAAAGCAGTTGAGGTATTGGTGGAATTGGTAAAAGTTTGGGAAGAGAAAGCGAGAAAATAATGAATATCGAACAAGGAATGTCGAATGTAGAAGTAGTAAGGTATAATTAGGGATTTGACATTAATGGTTTCTGCTGTAATATTTCTATTTTTTCTGCTACTAATATTTTATTAGTTGTAACTTCCTATAAATTATTTTTTATGAATTTGCTTGCAGATTATTGGTGGCTGCTGGTAGCAGTGATCATTGTGTTTAGCGGACTGGTTACGGTTAGTCAGGGTAGCATTGCGGTAATTACCCTGTTTGGTAAATACCAGCGTATCCTGCGTCCGGGATTAAATTTCAAGATTCCCATTATTGAGCAGGTGTTTAAAACGGTGAGTATTCAAAACCGATCTGTAGAACTGGAGTTTCAGGCAGTAACGCTCGATCAGGCCAATGTATATTTTAAAAGCATGTTGCTGTATTCTGTGATCAATCAGGATGAAGAGACCATTAAAAATGTGGCGTTTAAATTTATCAATGATAAAGACCTGATGCAGGCATTGATCAGAACAGTTGAAGGAAGTATACGTGGTTTTGTGGCAACCAAACGGCAGGCAGAAATTTTATTGTTGCGCCGTGAAATTGTTGAGTTTGTAAAAGCACAAATTGATGAATCGCTTGAAAGCTGGGGTTACCATTTACAGGATCTGCAGATCAACGATATTACTTTTGATAAAGTGATCATGGAAAGTATGAGCCGCGTGGTGGCCAGTAATAACCTGAAAGCAGCTGCAGAAAACGAAGGTCAGGCTTTACTGATCACCAAAACAAAAGCAGCAGAAGCGGAAGGTAACGCCATTAAAATTTCAGCAAATGCAGAGAAGGAAGCGGCCAGGCTGCGTGGACAGGGCGTGGCTCTTTTCCGCGAAGAAGTGGCCAAGGGTATGACACAGGCTGCCGAACAAATGAAACAGGCCAACCTGGATACCAATGTGATTTTATTCAGTATGTGGACAGAAGCCATTAAAAATTTTGCAGAAGTAGGTAAGGGTAATATTATTTTTCTTGATGGTAGTCCGGAGGGAATGGAAAACAATATGCGCCAGATTATGGCCATGGTAAAAATGAAAGAAATGCAGAAATCCTAATAAAAGATATCGGATCAGGTAAAATGGTTGTGCAGTTTGTACAACCATTTTTGGTTTGGGCCAGCATTCTGAAAACAATTTAGGGTGTGTTCTATTTAAATATAAAAATAAACTAATATTAATCTTTTTGAATAAAATTATAATTATCTTCTTAAAATTTCACTCAATAGTTAAACAATTGAATTGATTTGATGATTATATTTTATATTTATCGTGTAAAATAATATATTAAATATTAAATAATTTGAAAAATCTTTCCCGCAGGCAGTTTCTCTCGAGTACCGGTATGTTGGCGGGAGGGATGTATCCTGCCATGATGGCCATGGGTATGCTGCGGGAAGCGCCGGTTAAGCCCTTCAGATTAGAAGGTAGGGCCGATGGCAAGCATGTGGTTATTTTGGGAGCAGGATTGGCAGGACTTACCGCTGCCTACGAATTATCAAAACTCGGCTACCGCTGCACCATTCTGGAAGCCAGAAATCGATCAGGGGGCCGTTGCTGGAGTGTTCGCAAAAATGCCACCAACACCGAATCAGGAAACATTACCCAAACAGCTTCGTTTGATGAAGGTTTGTACTACAACGCTGGTCCATCCCGCATACCTCACCACCACCATCTTACCCTGCATTATTGTAAAGAATTAAAAGTGCCTGTTGAAGTATACAATAACATCAATGAAGGAGCTTATTTTTTTAGTGAAGGGAAGGGACCCTTATCCAATAAAAAAATCAAAAGCCGCGAAGTACACAACGATGTTCGCGGGTATATGAGTGAAATGCTGGTAAAAGCCATCGACAGTAAACAGATGGACCAGGCCATGACAAAGGAAGATGGTGAAAAAATTATTGAGTACCTGCGCGCTGAAGGTGGATTGGATATTGATAAAATGTACCGCGCTTCTTCCCGCAGGGGCTATGTGGTTGAACCAGGTGCTGCCAATACATCCGGCACCATTGCGAATGCACATCCGCTAAAATCTATTCTCGAGTCGGGTTTGATGGATCCTGATTTTTATAATGTAGCAGAATATACCTACGACCTGCAGATGACCATGTTTCAGGCCGTGGGGGGTATGGATAAAATTGCATCCGCTTTTGAAAAAGTAGTGGGGAGCATGATTCAGTATCAATCAAAAGTTACTGCCATCACCAATCTAGCAGAAGGGGTAACGGTTAATTATACCAATACAAGCGGGGTACAAAAATTACAGGCTGATCTCTGTATCTGCACCATTCCTTTACCGGTGTTGAGTAATATCGACCATAATTTTTCATCAGATGTAAGCAGGGCCATTGATTACATATCCTATATACCAACCGGGAAAATTGGCCTGCAGTTTAAAAGACGCTTTTGGGAAGAGGATGAACAGGTATACGGAGGGATTACGCATACCAACAATGAATTAACACAAATCTTTTATCCATCTTACGATTACCTCTCGCAAAAAGGAATTCTGGTTGGCTATTATAATTTTAATGATAAGGCAAAACGTACTGGCGATTTATCACCAAAGGAAAGAGAGCAATTGGCTTTAACAAAAGGAAGTCTCATTCATCCTCAATACACCAAAGAATTTGAAAATTCTTTTTCCATCAGCTGGCATAAAACGCAATACAGTATGGGCGGATGGGCTGTGTATTCCAATGAAGAAAGACAAACTCATTACAAAGCTTTATTACAGCCAGACAAGCAGGTATATTTTGCAGGAGAACACCTTACTTATCTGAATGCATGGATGGCCGGTGCTTTTGAGTCGGCAAGAAATGTAGTATCGCAGGTGCACGCACGCGTATCGAAACAATAAAATCAGTAACCTTTTTCATCATACCTAAAACTACAAACATGTCAAATAATATCAACCGCCGCAACCTGCTGAAAGCAGGTATATTCATGGCAGGAGGCTTGCCTCTGGCTTCTTCTTTTTTTAATGAACTGTCTGCAAGCCCCATCAATAGCTGTTCTACAGACGCGTTTCTATCTGATGCGGCATTTGAACTTACCGCTCCTCCTGCATTAAAAGCAAGGTTATTTGCCAATGAAAATCCATTCGGCCCCTCACCCAAAGCCAAAAAAGCAGTGGAAGAGGCATTGGCGCAGAGTTACCAATACCCATTTTCTTATGCAAGAGAGTTAGCACAAAAAATTGCAGATTTTGAAGGATTAAAACCCGAACATATTATGCTGTCTGCAGGCTCCTCCGCTTTATTACTGGCAGCCGGAAGCTATTTCAGTCAAAAGCCCGGCAGTAATATTGTAACCGGAGATCCCAGTTATGATGACCTTCCTTCCAAAGCAACCCGACTGCAAACCAAATGGGTGAAAGTGCCACTCACAGCAGATTACAAACTGGATCTGGATGCGATGGAAAAAGCCATTGATGGTAATACGAGTTTGGTATATATCTGCAATCCCAACAATCCCACCGCCACCGTATTGGATATTGAAAAATTAAAATCTTTCTGCGACAGGGTTTCCAGTCGCGTAACGGTATTTATCGACGAAGCCTATATCGATTACCTGCCAGATCCGCGCGCTGCCAGTATGATGGGTGCGATTGCTGCAGGTAAAAATATTATTGTGGCACGTACCTTTTCTAAACTCTATGGTTTTGCCGGTTTACGCGTTGGATATATTGTGGCACAGCCAGACATGATCAAAAAATTATCACTCTATACAGAAGGTCCGAACTCTTTATCTGCCACTTCTATACAAGCCGCACTGGCCAGTTACCAGGATCAGGAATTTTTACAGGCAGCTTTACAGAAAACATTGGCGTCTAAAAATTATTTATATAGTGTTTTGAAAAAAGAAGGCTACGACTACATTCCGTCCTCTGCTAATTTTGTAATGTTCCCTTTAAAAATGGATGGATCAAAATTTGTTGAAGAAATGAATAAAAGAGGCGTAGGTATTCGTCAATGGAAATTTATTGGTAAAGAATGGTGCAGGGTAAGCATTGGCAGGATGGATGAAATGGAAGCTTTTGCTACAGCGTTCAAAGAATTGTCTTAGCACTAAGAAGCTGTTTCAGTTAATCATAACAAATAACTTATTTCTCTGCGAAACCTCCCTGTTCTCTGCGGCTCCGCGGTTGGTTTTAGCTTGATCTAACCGCAGAGCCGCAGAGATTTTAGAGTTTTCGCAGAGAAAAAGTATAAGGCCAACTTTAATTAACGCAAAGAACTTTTAAATAGTAAAAATATTTTAATACATCATTCAATAATTTCTTTCATGGTAAAATTTGCTTTGTGTTTCGTTTCTCTTTGTATGCTTGCAGGTGCGTATCTACATGCACAGGATAAACCAGTCAGCCGGCCTCTTAGCATGGAAGTATACGAGAAAGCAAAAACATTTGTAATCAAAGACCTTGACAAGGATACGTATGTAAAATTTGAGAACACGTATATACTGGATCGTTACGAAGCACGTAAACCTTATTTTATCACAGGAGATGATGGAAAAAAGAAAAGAATAGATCTCTACAAACTGTTATTGAAAGAAGGAATGCAGGAGTTAGGTACCGTAATTTTTTATACCACCGAAACCGGTAAAGTATTTGAAGCCTGTATGCCCGGCTTTACAGCCGATGCCAAAGTATGGGAAAAATATTTTGAAGATATTCATGCCATAGATAAAGTGGAACCCAATTTTGTATTGAAACTTTCGTACATCTTATCAAAAGAACTGGGCTTTCAGTTGTACAAATCTGCCAATGCCGGTAAAGACATCTCAAAAGAGTCCGGTACCTATGGAAGTGATATCTGTTTCCCTGGTGATATGGAAATAGCCATGAGCGATGGTTCTAAAAAAGCATTACAAAGTATCAAAGCAGGAGATAAAGTAATTACGGTTGATCCGCAAACCGGAGTAGCTGCCATTACGCAGGTAAATAAACTGGTGGCTCATGAAGAAAAAAATTATGCCATCACCCAACTACTGTTAGTAGCGGTTACAGAAAAGTATGCATCAGGTGGTAAGGAGATCAATATGATAACAAAGGAAATGCAGGCCACTCCTAACCACCCCGTTATGACGAACCTGGGCGAAAAGAAAATGAGTGATTTGCATACCGGAGAAGAAATTTTATGCTTTGATGAGCCCACAGGAACCTACAAACGATTTCAGGTCTGGAAAATAAGGGAGCAGGCAGGTGGTGTACAAAAAGTATTTAATATCGAAACAGACAATGGCAATACGTTTATTGTGAACGATGTGGTGGTACTTAAAAAGTATCTGCAGAAGAAAGACTAACCGTAAAATCCGTTACTTCATTCCCTTAATCCCGCCATTGTTTGGTGGAATAGCCGCTTGGCATCCAGGTTTTGGGTATGGTAGAATACCATATGTGTAAAAGCTTTCCTAAAAAACAGCTCCTTTACCTATTTATTCACAACCATACTGTTCTTTTGTAGAAGCATCTAATTTTAGCTTCACCTAAATTCAACAGAGATGTTTGACCTGCTTCAGGTAGATACCCTTCAGAAAGCCGCCAATGCATTGCCGGCCGTTGCCGAAAAAATATCCTTATGGTCGCTCCTGGAAAAAGGAGGATGGATCATGTATCCCTTATACCTGCTCTTTGTAGCTGCGGTATTTGTGTTCATTGAACGACTGATCGCTATTCGCAAAGCATCGCGTATCGATCCCAATTTCATGAACATCATTCGCGACAATATCGTTACGGGTAATGTTGCAGCCGCCCGTAACCTTGCCAAAAATACCAATAACCCGGTTGCCCGCATGATTGATAAAGGGTTGCAGCGCATTGGTAAACCCATTGATGCCATTGAAAAAAGCATGGAGAACGTAGGTAAACTCGAAATGTATAGTATGGAAAAAAATCTGTCCATACTATCACTCATTGCCGGTATTGCGCCCATGTTTGGTTTTCTGGGTACCATTATTGGGATGATCCAGTTGTTCTATGGTATTGCCAGTTCCGGTCAGTTTACCCTGAACGATATTGCCGGTGGTATCTATGTAAAAATGATCACCTCCGGTACCGGATTGATCATTGGTTTGCTGGCCTATATCGGTCACAATGTATTAACCACCCAGATCGATAAAACCGCCAACAAAATGGAAGCCGCAAGTGCGGAATTTATTGATGTGCTGCAGGAACCAACCAGATAATTAAAAATTAGAAGTTAGAAATTAAAAATGTATAGTAGTATGTGCCAGGCAGAAGAATATATATGTAACCCAGTTGCGTCGCACACTTTAGCTATTGCAGTACCAGCAGCAAAATCAGTATCCCAATTATTAATTTTTAATTGTTAATTTTTAATTATCTCCACAATGAATATCCGGAAACGATTAAAGTCTCACCCCGAAGTGCACACCGGTGCGTTGAACGATATTTTGTTCATCCTGCTGTTGTTCTTCCTGATCGTTTCTACTTTGGCCAACCCCAATGTGATCAAGGTTTCTAATCCTAAAGCTAAGAGCGATACGAAATCCAAACAGACTGTGGTGATTACGGTTGATAAAGACCAGAATCTTTTTCTCGCACAGAAAAAAGTGTCGATGGATGAACTGGAAACAGAACTGAAAGCCTATCTCGCTAAAGAAACTGATAAACCCTCTGTAGTCATTAATGGCGATAGTACCTCGCATTTAGGTACTGCCATACGCGTAATGCAGGTAATCAAAAAATTGGGAGCCACTCCGGTAATGGCAGTGGATAATAGCGGGAAGCAGTAATTTGAAAATTTGAAAATGTGGTAATTTGAAAATGGAATACCAATTATTTTCAAATTTTCAAATTCACTCTCACCATCCTGTCTTTCCCTTGCAGATCTTTTCTCAACTCACAGATGTAACCAGTTTCTTCGTAAAGTGCTACTACTTCTTTACCCAAAGCTTCATTAATCTCCAGAAAAATACTGCCATTTTTAGTTAGATGTTCTTTCCCGAATAAAGCAATCTTCCGGTAAAATACTAAGGCATCCTCATCCGGAACAAATAATGCCAGTGCAGGCTCAAAGGCAAGAACATTAGCAGACATACCGCTTTCTTCTGATTGTTTTATATAGGGAGGATTGCTTACGATAATATCATATATCGGTAATGTGTTCCAGGGTTGTTCATCTAAAAAATCCAGTAGCAAAAATGCAATGTTCGCAGCTAAATTCAAGGCATTCTGTTTGGCAACCGTTAATGCAGCTTCACTCACATCAATAGCACTCACTTCGGTATCGGGTAATTTCTTCTTCAATGAAACAGGAATACATCCACTACCCGTACCAATATCCAATACCTTTTGACTTTTTACTTTTGAATTTTGACTTTCCCTCACAATCCATTCCACCAACTCCTCCGTTTCCGGCCTGGGTATCAGCACCGATTCGTTCACAAAAAATTTCATCCCGGCAAACCATGTCTCTCCTAAAACATATTGCACAGGGCGGTTGGTGGCTAATTCATCAAGGAGATTAGTCAGTTTTAGTAATTGATCTGCAGGTAGCAGGGCCTGCGTAGTCATTAAATGATCGATCTTTTTTTTTCCGGTAATGTGCTCTAATACCCAGTCTGCTATGTTCGCAGCTTCGCGAACATCGTAATTTTTTTGTAATGCGGTAAGGGCATGTAAACGGGACTGCTGGAAGGTCATGCTGCAATGTTACCACCATTTGGTTATTTTTGCCAATTCTGTATGAACGATCTTGATCAACTGTATATGCACCGTTGTATAGAACTGGCCCGTTTAGGTGCCGGTTCTGTAGCTCCCAACCCTATGGTAGGTGCTGTATTGGTGCATGAGGGAAGGGTGATAGGAGAGGGCTGGCACAGGCAATACGGACAGGCACATGCCGAAGTGAATTGCATAGAAGCCGTTGCAGAACAGGATCTTGGCCTGATTACTTCCTCCACTTTGTATGTGTCGCTGGAACCCTGCGCCCATGTAGGTAAAACACCTCCCTGCAGCGATTTGATCATACAAAAAAAAATCAGAAAAGTAGTGATTGGTTGCCGAGATCCGTTCACGGAAGTAGATGGGAAAGGAATTCAAAAATTAAAAAACGCAGGCATAGAAGTCATCACCGGTGTATGTGAACCGGAGTGCAGAGAATTGAACAAACGTTTTTTTGCATGGATTGAAAAGAAAAGACCTTATGTAATACTCAAATGGGCACAAACCGCCAATGGGTTTATGGGAAGCAATACTGCTGAAAGATTATTGATCAGTAACGACTACACCAATAAGCTGGTACATAAATGGCGAAGTGAAGAGGCGGCTATTTTAATAGGAACCCACACGGCAGCAAAAGATGATCCTTCTTTAACCAATCGTTTGCACAGCGGAAAACATCCCACACGCATGGTGCTCGATTTGGATCTGCGTTTACCAAAAACCTTGCAATTATTTAACCGGCAGCAGCCAACTATTGTGATCAATTCCGTTAAAGAAGAAACGCAGGAGAATCTGATATATAAAAAAATTGAAAAGAACCCACACATCATTCAACAACTGTTACAGGTTGCGTATAAACAAAACCTGCAAAGTATTTTGGTAGAAGGTGGGGCACAACTACTCCAATCATTCATACAAGAAAACCTATGGGACGAGGCCCGCATCATCACCAATACAACACTTAAAGTTGCCAATGGTTTACAAGCCCCCAAGCTCCCCGAAACAAACCTACAACACACCCAAACCCTGCAATCAGACACAATAGCCTACTTTACCAACAAACCAGTAAACCAATAAACCAAATCATGTTTTATCTCATTGGCAGTATTATATTAACGAGCTATCTCATATTGGCGTTTAAAGTATGTGGTAAATATCAAATCAATCTATTTCAAGCTATTGTATTCAATTATATTACCTGTGTCATTACCGGTTCAATTGTAAACGGTTCTTTTCCGGTAAATGCAGAAGTTATGCATGCACCATGGTTTATATGGGCCTGTGTAATGGGTGTTTTATTTGTTTCTATTTTTAATGTGATTGGGTTAACGGCACAAAAAATCAGTGTGGCGGTTGCTTCGGTTGCCAATAAGTTGTCGTTAATTATTCCCGTAATACTCTCTGTCTATCTTTATGGTGAAACCGTTCAGGGTTGGAAACTTTGCGGTGTACTACTGGCATTGGTAGCCGTGATATTTACCTGTTACCAAACCAAATCGCAGGAAACTGATACACCGGGGGCCACTAAAAAATGGCAATACTTTTTACCCTTCATTTTATTTATCGGGAGTGGGCTGCTGGATGCATTGATTAACCATGTGCAGAAAACCTATGTTACCGACGAAAATAAAAATGCCTACCTCATATCCGGGTTTCTTTCTGCTGCTACCATTGGATCTGTTATTCTATTGTTTCAGTTTATCAGTGGGCGTCAAAAATTTGCGCTTAAAAATCTGCTGGCAGGAATCATCATTGGTATCCCCAATTATTTTTCTATCTGGTGTCTGGTTCGGTTTTTAAAAGACAGTCCCTGGCAAAGCAGTGCCAGTATTCCGGTTAACAATATGGGCATTGTTTTATTCAGTTCGGTAGTGGCCTGGTTATTATTCAGGGAAAAATTATCGAAACTTAACTGGGGTGGTATTGCTTTGTCGTTACTGGCCATTTACCTCATTGCATTTGGAGACAGCTTATGAGTAATCCTGATTATTTTCAAACGATTGAAAAAACCTCTCTGGCAGAGTATAAAGACAGGGGCAGTAAGTTTTTTGCGTATGCCTATCCCGTGCAAACAACAGAAGAGTGCAAGCAATACCTGCAACAATTAAAAAAAGAACATGCCAAAGCAGTGCATCATTGTTTTGCTTACCGTCTGGGTTGGGATGGCAATCAATTCAGGGTAAGTGATGATGGCGAGCCATCGGGATCAGCTGGAAGACCTATGCTTGGGCAGATAGACAGCAAACAGTTAACCAATGTATTGGTGATTGTTGTCCGCTATTTTGGTGGAACCTTACTGGGTGTTCCCGGTTTAATTCAGGCATATAAATCAGCTACGGCTATGGCTTTGCAGCTCGTACCCATTATACAAAAGCCTATTGAAGTAATGTATGAACTGCATTTTGATTACACACTGATGAATGAAGTGATGATGGTGATAAAACAAACCGGTTGCAGTGTGGCAGCACAGGAAACACGATTATTTTGTCTGCTGAAAATTGGTATTCCAAAAGCAAAACTTACGGAAGTATTGTATAAACTCAAAGAATTGCATTCAGTGGAAGTGATACCATTTGTTACGAAATAGTATTGATGCTTTGTACTTTAAGAAGCTGGTTGAGTTAATTATTACTAATAGTTTATATCTCTGCGAAAACTCTAAGATCTCTGCGGCTTCGCGGTTAGCGCAAGCTAAAACCAACCGCAGAGTCGCAGTGACCAGGGAGTTTACGCAGAGAAAAAGTATAAGACCAGCTAAAAAATAATTAACTCAAACAGCTTCTAAGCTTTACCGGTTATTTTATAAACGCCATATCCAATCATCTCTTTGATAAAGTAGGTCCAGTCGTTTAACACTTTTATATTAGGAACAATATCATCGCTGATATCAAATTTTCTCAAGATTACTTTGTAGTCACAAGGGTATGCAATACAATGTACACTAGCTTTTTTAAAAACACCCACAGATCTTCTCATATGCAAAGCCGAAGTGATTAAAACATAAGGAGCTTTCAACTGAAGTGAATCAATAATCTGCCTGGAGTAAATCCCATTTTCATAGGTATTTCTCGATCTGCTTTCAATAAGTATATCTGTTTCATTGATACCATTGGCAACCAGTTGTGTTTTCAAAAAAAATGCTTCAGCGGGTTCTTTCTGGCTAAGACTTCCGGTTCCTCCAGACACAATTATTTTTTTTATGATACCCTGGTGATACAAATTGGCCGCGGCAATAAACCTGTCTGCATTATCACCAAAATAGCCACGGTTATTTTTATCATATCCCGAAAGGCCCCCCAATAAAATACCTGTACTGTAGCCGCTATTCACGGGCAGATCTTTTGGTTGAGGTTGCCAGGCCATAACCAATGTTCGATACAAAAAGGGATTGGTAAACAATACCGCTATTGTAATAACGATAATGGCCAATCTTTTTTTTGTTTTCCGGTCTTTGCTGATTATCTGCCAGATCAACAATACCATGATCCAGAAAAAAGGGGCAATTAAAAAAAACAATACTTTGGAAAGAATAAAAAACATAGATGGTGTATGAGGTACAGACTATAGAAACAACTGGTATATACTAGCAGTATACGCCAATAGCATATACCAATTATTGAAAACGATTACTTACTACCAGGTCTTTACTGCCCGCCGTATACACATAAAATCCTTCTCCGCTCTTAACGCCTAATTTTCCAGCGGTTACCATATTCACCAACAACGGACAAGGTGCATATTTTTGATTACCAAATCCATGGTACAGTACATTCAATATACTCAGGCATACATCCAGCCCGATAAAATCAGCCAGTTGTAAGGGGCCCATAGGGTGGGCCATGCCCAGTTTCATTACCGTATCAATCGATTCAACACCTGCTACGCCCTCATATAAACTATAGATGGCTTCATTGATCATCGGCATTAAAATACGGTTGGCAATAAACCCGGGATAATCATTTACCACACAGGGTATTTTTTCCAATTGTTTACTCAATACCACAATACTGTCTGTTACATCACTCGTGGTGGCATATCCATTAATGATCTCTACCAGTTTCATTACAGGCACAGGGTTCATAAAGTGCATGCCAATTACCTTTTCGGGTCGTTTGGTAACTGCCGCTATTTTGGTGATAGAAATAGAAGAGGTATTGCTCGCCAGAATGGCCGATGCCGGTGCTACGGCATCCAGCTGTGTAAATATTTTTAGTTTCAATTCTGTATTTTCTGTGGCTGCTTCCACTACCAGGTCTGCATTCGCAGCTCCTTTGGCCAGATCGGTTTCTGTAGTTAGGTTGGCTAAGGTGGCTTGCTTGTTTTCTTCAGTTAAACTGCCTTTGGCCACTTGCCTGTCGAGATTTTTACGAATAGTCTGTACTGCTTTTTCCAGTTGTACGGCACTTACATCAACCAGCGTAACTGAAAACCCATGTTGGGCAAATACGTGTGCAATACCATTACCCATGGTTCCGGCACCAATAACAGTGATATTTTGTAAAGACATGATGATGAAATTTGTATCGTTTGGCAATCAATTCCCCGCAAATGTAAAATCTTAGAGAAGGATAACGGGCTTTTGCCAAAATAAATTTAGCGGGAACATATCCTAATATAGTTGTCCAAACAAATCCTGCTTATCGCAGTTATTTCTTCTTCTTAAAATCACCTCTTTTCCATGCCTGTATAAAATCGGCCCATGCTGCGGGGTTGAGGATGTTCATCGGGGGTACCTGTCCGGTATAATAGGCTTTAGTGGCCTGCTGGCGAAGCTGGAAATTAACGGCTTCGCGACCATCCGCAGGTAAGCTATTGATCAATATTCTTCTTTGGGCTTCTTCTGTGTTTTTACGGGCGGTTTCGTACAAATCGTCCGGTGCTTTAAGGTTCACAAAATCACGTTCAAATTGTTCCCGGGTTGGCCTTGGCTTAAGTATGGTGGCAGGCAGGTAAGCGGTATCGCTAACCAATAATTGTATTACGCTATACTGGTTTCCGGTAAGGTTGGTTGGTATATCAATACTCCTGTTCTTAAAACCAACGCTGGAAAAAGTGATCTTGTCGCCTTTTAATACGGCAATAGAGAATACACCGTCATAACTGGTAATGGTTCCGCGGCCCTTGCCTTCCACAATTACACTACAGGAAGGGATGCCTTGCAGACTGTCTGCCGTCATCACCACACCATATAGCTGTACTACCGAATCGCGGTAAGGACTCACTTCTTGTGCCAAACCCTTTTCCAGGGAAAGCAATGCAACCAGTAAAAATGAATATTGTAGCAGTTTCTTCATTCGGTTCAAAAATACAAAGCCTTTGTACACAAAATGCATCCTGTTGATTATGGGAGTGCTTAATTCAGGCTATTTCCAACAAAGTAAGGGTGCAAGCCGTTAACTTTGCGGCCTGATTTCTTTTTTAACAAAAACTTTCGTGATGACAGAAGCAGATATACTAAAAGCATTAAGCAATGTACAGGAGCCCGACCTAGGTAAGGATCTGGTAACCCTGAATATGGTAAAAGACATAGCCATTAATGGCAACGAAGTAAGTTTTACCATCGTATTAACCACCCCGGCTTGCCCCATGAAAGACATGATGCGCACGGCAAGCGAAAATGCGGTAAAAATACTGGTAAACAAAGAGGCGAAAGTACAGGTAAATTTCACCGCCAATACCACTACTACCCGTAAGGATAACCAACAGGTACTTGCCGGTGTTAAAAACATCATTGCTGTTGTAAGCGGCAAGGGTGGTGTAGGAAAAAGTACGGTTGCTGCAAATCTGGCACTGGCATTGGCCGAAGGCGGTGCATCGGTAGGGTTGATGGATGCAGACATTTATGGACCCAGTGTGCCCATTATGTTTGGCGTTAGGGGCGAGCGTCCTTTGATGAAGGATGTGAATGGAAAAGGCATGATTGTTCCCTTGCAGAAATATGGCATCAGCCTCATCAGTATTGGTTTATTGGTAGATGAAAAAAATGCCGTGGTTTGGCGTGGACCGATGGCCAGCAGTGCCATTCGCCAGTTTATTACCGATGTGGATTGGGGCGAACTGGATTACCTTATTATTGATATGCCACCCGGCACAGGTGATATTCATTTAACACTCATGCAAACTGTTCCCGTTACCGGTGTGGTCATTGTTACCACGCCACAAAATGTAGCCCTGGCCGATGCTAAAAAAGCGATTGCTATGTTTGGTCAGGCACAGATCAATGTACCCATTATCGGGTTGGTAGAAAATATGGCGTATTTCACTCCGGCAGAATTGCCGGGTAACAAATATTATCTCTTTGGCAAAGAAGGTGGCAAACGTTTGGCGGATGAATACGATCTTCCTTTCCTGGGTCAGATTCCATTGGTACAAAGCATCCGCGAAGGGGGCGATAATGGTATTCCCGCTATGGTAGGCGATGATATCATCACCAAAAAATCATTCCACGATTTTGTTTCAGCAGCTGTTCGCAATATTGCCATGCGCAATGCGAATATGGCGCAAACAAAGCCGATTGTAATGGCTGAGTAATCTTTCTTTTGAACCTTTTAGTCAGATCTGAATTAAATAGGCAGGCTTCAGACCTGACTCATTTTAAATAGTATTAAACGTGTTGTGCTATTAAAATCAATTCCGCTACTATTCGACATTGTGTATCGCTCACGGCCGCTGGGCCTCGTGCCTGTTACCGGGCTGCTTTGGCCTCTGATCAGATCTGCTTCGCATGATCTGATCTGTCTACGCTTCGCTGGACACCGAACCCAAAGAGGCCCGTCCACAGGCACTG
>CALSAD010000007.1:0-224697 GCA_943372845.1 Chitinophaga pinensis
CTGACCTACGCTTGTGATATTCGGTTGCGCAACTGTAGTTAATGTGCCGGATAAATTAGCAGCATCTACTGTGCCTGTTACACTTAAGTTGGTTAAGCCCGCAAGGTTTGTAATGTTTGCAGTAGTTGAACTGATTACATTTGATGCAATTGTTCCAGCTACACTTAAATTACTTAACTGACCTACACTTGTAATATTTGGCTGGGCTACCGTAGTTAATGTTCCTGATACACTTGCTGCCTGGATAGTTCCCGTTACACTTAAGTTTGCTAAGCCCGCGAGGTTCGTAATGTTCGCAGTAGTGGAACTAATTACGTTTGACGTAACTGTTCCAGCTACACTTAAGTTCGTTAACTGGCCAACACTCGTAATATTAGGTTGTGCTACTGTGGTTAAGGTTCCTGATAAATTAGCTGCATCTACTGTTCCTGTAACACTTAAGTTGGTTAAGCCCGCAAGATTCGTAATGTTTGCTGTTGTTGAACTAATTACGTTAGATGCAATTGTTCCAGCTACACTTAAATTGGTTAACTGACCTACACTTGTAATATTTGGTTGGGCTATCGTAGTTAACGTTCCTGATACACTTGTTGCCTGGATGGTTCCGGTTACACTTAAGTTAGCAAGGCCTGCAAGATTCGTAATATTTGCAGTAGTTGAACTAATTACGTTAGACGCAACCGTTCCGGCTACACTTAAGTTCGTCAACTGACCTACACTTGTGATATTTGGTTGTGCTACCGTAGTCAAGGTGCCTGATACACTTGTTGCCTGGATAGTTCCGGTTACGCTTAAGTTAGCTAAGCCTGCAAGATTCGTGATGTTTGCAGTAGTTGAACTAATTACGTTTGATGCAACTGTTCCAGCTACACTTAAGTTGGTCAACTGACCAACACTAGTGATATTCGGTTGTGCTACCGTAGTCAATGTTCCGGATACACTTGTTGCTTGTATGGTTCCCGTTACACTTAAATTAGCAAGACCAGCAAGATTCGTAATGTTCGCAGTAGTTGAGCTAATTACGTTTGAAGCAACTGTTCCTGCTACACTTAAATTAGTTAACTGACCTAATGCAGTAATGCTTGTTTGCGTTCCATTGGATAATGCTCCGCTAAATGTTCCACCTTCTATTATTCCTGATACAGATAAATTACTTAACTGACCTACAATCGTAATGTTCGGCTGTGCAACCGTAGTTAAGGTGCCCGATAAATTTGTTGCTTGAATAGTTCCCGTTACACTTAAGTTAGCAAGGCCTGCAAGGTTTGTAATATTCGCAGTAGTTGAACTAATTACATTCGACGCAACTGTTCCCGCTACACTTAGATTAGTTAATTGACCAACACTTGTAATATTTGGCTGAGCAACCGTAGTTAATGTTCCAGATACACTTGCTGCCTGAATAGTTCCGGTTACGCTTAAGTTTGCAAGACCTGCAAGATTCGTAATATTTGCAGTTGTTGAACTGATCACATTTGATGCAACTGTTCCAGCTACACTTAGATTACTTAACTGTCCTACACTCGTAATATTAGGCTGTGCAACTGTAGTCAATGTTCCTGATACACTTGTTGCCTGAATCGTTCCGGTTACGCTTAAGTTAGCTAAACCTGCAAGGTTCGTGATGTTTGCAGTAGTTGAACTAATTACGTTTGACGCAACTGTTCCTGCTACACTTAAATTAGTTAATTGACCTACACTTGTAATATTTGGTTGTGCTACCGTAGTTAATGTTGCTGATACACTTGTTGCTTGAATAGTTCCGGTTACGCTTAAGTTTGCAAGGCCTGCAAGGTTTGTAATGTTTGCAGTTGTTGAACTGATCACATTTGATGCAACTGTTCCAGCTACACTTAGATTACTTAACTGACCTACACTTGTAATATTAGGCTGTGCAACTGTAGTCAATGTTCCTGATACACTTGTTGCCTGGATAGTACCAGTCACGCTTAAGTTAGCTAAGCCTGCAAGATTAGTAATGTTCGCAGTAGTTGAACTAATTACGTTAGACGCAACCGTTCCGGCTACACTTAAGTTCGTCAACTGACCTACACTTGTGATATTTGGTTGTGCTACCGT
This sequence comes from Chitinophaga pinensis, assembly GCA_943372845.1. Taxonomy (GTDB): domain Bacteria; phylum Bacteroidota; class Bacteroidia; order Chitinophagales; family Chitinophagaceae; genus Sediminibacterium; species Sediminibacterium pinensis_K. The sequence goes on from CALSAD010000007.1 coordinate 2,080, forward strand.
AGTCAAGGTGCCTGATACACTTGTTGCTTGAATCGTTCCCGTTACACTTAAGTTACTCAATTGACCCAAAGCAGTAATGCTTGTCTGCGTTCCATTGGATAATGCTCCGCTAAATGTTCCGCCTTCAATTATACCTGATACAGATAAATTACTTAACTGCCCTACGCTCGTAATGTTCGGCTGTGCAACTGTAGTCAATGTTCCGGATACACTTGTTGCTTGTATAGTTCCCGTTACACTTAGGTTTGCTAAGCCTGCTAGGTTTGTAATATTCGCAGTAGTTGAACTGATCACACTTGATGCAATCGTTCCGGCTACACTTAAATTAGTTAATTGACCAACACTTGTAATATTTGGCTGGGCTATCGTAGTTAAGGTGCCTGATACACTTGTTGCTTGGATCGTGCCGGTTACACTTAAGTTAGCTAAGCCTGCAAGATTCGTAATGTTCGCAGTAGTGGAACTAATCACATTCGATGCAACTGTTCCAGCTACACTTAAATTGGTTAATTGACCAACACTTGTGATATTTGGTTGTGCTACTGTAGTTAATGTTCCTGATACACTTGTTGCCTGGATAGTACCAGTCACGCTTAAGTTAGCAAGGCCTGCAAGATTAGTAATGTTTGCAGTAGTTGAACTAATTACGTTTGAAGAAACTGTTCCTGCTACACTTAAATTAGTTAACTGACCAACACTTGTGATATTAGGTTGTGCTACCGTGGTCAATGTCCCTGATACACTTGTTGCTTGTATGGTTCCCGTTACACTTAAATTAGCAAGACCTGCAAGATTCGTAATATTCGCAGTAGTTGAACTGATCACATTCGATGCAATTGTTCCAGCTACACTTAAATTAGTTAATTGACCTAAAGCAGTAATGCTTGTCTGCGTTCCGCTTGATAATGCTCCACTAAATGTTCCGCCCTGAATTACGCCTGATACAGATAAATTACTCAACTGTCCTACACTGGTAATATTCGGTTGTGCTACTGTAGTTAATGTTCCACTAATCGTATTCATATTAGCAAAACCCGTTACCGTAATGTTCGTAAACGTAGACAATCCCGTAATACCTGCAATGGTACCAGGAGATAAAGTACCACTGAATGTTCCCCCTTCAATAATTCCACTAACTGATAAATTACTTAACTGACCTACACTGGTAATGTTTGGTTGATTAGCGGTTGTTATGGTTCCTCCCAGATTAGCAGCTGTAATATTTCCTGTTGCAGCAAGATCCTGTAACCCGTTGAGGCTTGTAATGTTTGCAGTAACAGCACTCAGGCTATTAGCGGTTACATTACCGGATACTGTTAAACCAGTCTGCGTTCCTAAAGAAGTAATATTGGGCTGATTGGCTGTTGTGATAGTACCACTTACTGTATTAGCATTTATAGCACCCGTAACAGTAAGATTAGTGAGTGTACCAATTGATGTAATATTCGGTTGCGCGGCTGTAGTAAGTGTTCCACCCAATGTGGTACCTGTAATCCCTCCCGAAGCAAGTACAGAGGTTGGGGTAATATTACCCAACCCTATAGAAATAGACGGGGTGGTATTGGGATTGGTTACCGTTGCAGAAATTCCATTGGCTGTTACAACTGAAACAGCTGTAACACCTGTGGCAGGAACGTTACCTGCCCGAACATACCCACTCAACATAAGAGCAGTATCACTGTAGCGCATAACGTTGGTAAACAACTTAGCGGTATCGCCAATACGAAGGTATTTGCTTAACATGCTTGCTGTATCTGAAATAAAGATCAGATTGGAAGCAGCTATCTTACGAAGATTGCCATTAAGTGTTGTTACAATAGAATCAGTAACCAACCCATTGCCGGTAAACGTAATTTGCGATATTGCTTTGGGCTCCCATGCGCCAGAACTGCTATTGAAAACCAGTACCTGTCCATTAGAAGGGGCTGTATTGGAAATAATTCTTCCGCGAAGTTTATTGGCATTCCAGATGGCTGCTGATGTATCTGCTTTGATGGTTAAATCCTTACCATTTTTGGTAATCACAATGCCGGTAGTACCATCACCCAAAATATTAATGTCGCCTATCTCACCATTGATAGTTGTTACACCGGATGTACCGCTGAATGAACCGAATGTTACCCATTTATTAAAGCCTGGTGTTTCCTGCTGACGTACATAAAACTTTTCATCAGTGGTAGAATACACCAACATACCATTTACCGGTGCAACAATATTGCCTGTATCCGAAACGCGTGGAAGTAACAATGCTTTATCATTACCGTCAATCTGCAAAGCAACACTGTTGTTGATGACAGTTGTATTACCGATGATGATACCTTTTGCATTTACGATAAAATTATTCGTCATTCGCAAAGTATCAGCAGCTCTGTGATTACCTAAGTTATCTCCAAATCTTTGTGCACTCGCAGATTGTACCAACGCGAAAAGCAAGGCACAGATTACTATGACTTGCTTGCTAAAAAAATCTCTCAGATTGCGTTGGTTCAAAATATATTTACTTCGTTAGTTCAGGTTTTGCAATGGGTTTCTTAATAGGGTTTCTATCGTTAAACAGAGCCTTATTGTATTATTATTTGATTACTACAATTTTATATTGACTGCCTAATACCGCTACCGGTACATCTGTATAGTTGGCAAAACGCACCCGCACCAGATCATCTCCCGCTACCCATGCACTATATATCTGCCAGTTTTGGTAATCGTCCTGAGGTGTTACCAAAATCGGATCTCCTTTTCTTACACCCGGTAGAGCAATACTTACAATGGAGGTTGTATTAGGGGCAATGGTTACATTCTGCCCCGTACCAACTGCAAGCGTTAAATTAAAATTGGTAATAGTCGTTACGGTTTGCTGCGCTGCTTCAGGAGTTCTCCAGTTTACATTACCCAAACTATCTGTAATAAGGAAAGTATTAGGCGGACCCGGCTGTATACTTGTGTTTACATTGGTTACACTGGCATTACCTGCAAACAATGCATATGGCACACTCATTAATTGAGTAGTTCCCAAATCAATATAATTATCAGCAGCTGCCCACCAAACCGCAGGTATGGAAGGAGAAACTGCCACTTTAATATTCATGAAGAAAGGACCATTGGCCCAATCGATCTGGCCAATATCAGCAAGTGTAGTAGCCGCAGTCTTGGTTCCTTTTCCTATGAAAATAGTAAAGATGCCATCGTTATCCGTTTTGGCAATATGTGTTTCTTCCCACACATTGATACCACCAACGGCTGCTTTCTGGTAAATAATTTCTTTAACGTATACATCCCTGTTCTTGGCAGGGTTACCCAAAGGATCTTTTGCTACGGATTGGTAGTTAAGAACAGGCGGTGGCTGGGCAATGATTGTGCCGGCAACAAAGACCAGGCAAGCCATTACCATACTTCTGATCAAAATGAGTTTCATAAAATTTGATTTATAATAATCTAAACATTACATAAAACGATAATAATGTACTACATATTACCTATATACAGACATTTCTGTAAAATAGTTTTTCATAGGACACTGCTTCTAAAAAATAGTTTTTCATAGGACACATGGAAAAAATAGTTTTTCATAGGATATCTGAACTATTCTTTACCAGGCAAATTGCTACAAAAAACATCAATCATCACAGAGAAGTATCCGTAAAAACCTGTAGTACAGATACTACAAAGATACCAAATAACCACGTAACGCTTCCCTGCTTGTATTATAATTTTATCAACTTAAGACTATACTGACGACTCATAAATTCAACCGTAACCACATAATTTCCAGCGGCATACGCATTCGCATTGATGGTGTAACCCGCTACCAGTTCTTTCATCGGAACTATCTGGCTCATCATTGGCTTTCCGTCGATGCTAATTACCCTAACCTGGCAGGAAAGATTGGCATCGAACTGGCCTTCGCATTTTAAAATACTGGTACTGTGCGTTGGGTTAGGATACACTTTTAATGAAGTAAGCGAAACCAGAACCGTAGCAACCGGCGGTGTTTCTACGCAGGAAGCACCAAAAACACCTTTTCCGTTATTGCTAACGTTTACTGTGCTCAAGCCAGAACTCACATTCAAACACTTACCGTTTCCGCTCATTACAATGGGATTACCACCGCTGGAAACAGAAATACCATTGGAACTGGCAATAGGTGCCATACTGAATGGAACAGACAACTGGGCTATACCAGTAGTGCAGGCCAGCAACAGCCCCAGGATCAGATATGTGCTTTTCTTAAAAAGCATAATACACTTCTCGTTGTATTTTGCCGTTAAGAATATATTCTACATCCAGCGTCGCTTCTGTAATAGAATTGATGATATAGCTGATCTGAACTGCTGTTTGATTATTGGTGATAGTTTCAACTAAAGAATCTCCGTTATTTAATAAGCGCCATTTTCCGGTATACCCATCAGAGTTTACAAAAGTTCCGGTTTTGGTATTGAGAGGATCGATGTTAGAAGGATCTGAAGTATAGGTTTTGGTGTACTTCAGCTGATAGTCAGTTAATGTTTGCTTAACGCCATTGATGTAAACCTCTTTCAGATGCCAGTACCTGTTACCCAAACCGGTAAGCAGCCTAACAATTCTCTCATCCCGGGTTTCAGGAGCATCTGCAGTTTTACTACATCCTATTAAAAGGATTGAGCAGATTAGGATGGTTAAGAAGGTTACTCTTGCTTTCATTTTTTTAACGCTTATTCTTTCGAAAATGTTTTTTTAATGATACTCGTTTGTCAATCAAGATGTTATTCTACTGCATTACGCAGCTTTTTAAACCAATCCGATGAAAACGGGCTAAGCAGAGGATGTAACATTCTATGATAATGTGAAAAACACTGTCTGGATACTTTTTTCGAATGGGGTTCGAAAGATCCTGTAGAACGTGGTGTTGAATTTCCCATTTGACGCATAGAACGGACTAGATTGGATTGTAAAAAACTAGCTTTTACAAGGATATTTGGATTGGATGTAACACCGGGCCCAAGCCCTTAGTAGTAATTACACTACAAATGTAGTGCGAATACACGACATGTACAGTATTTGTAGTGACTTTTTTTTGCTTTTTTTTTGACAAAAAAATAAGGCCCTGAAAATCAGGGCCTTATAAAAAAAATATTTGGGTATTTATTACACTTTAAAGTGCGAGAAAGCTTTGTTGGCTTCTGCCATACGGTGTGTATCTTCTTTCTTCTTGAATGCGGCACCTTCGCCTTTGGCGGCGGCCATGATTTCATTAGCCAGCTTATCGGCCATGGTACGACCATTTCTTTCGCGGCTGTAACGGATCAACCATTTCATGCTCAAAGAAATTTTACGATCGGCACGAACTTCAGCAGGAATCTGGAAAGTAGCACCACCAATACGACGGCTGCGCACTTCTACAGAAGGGGTAACGTTTGCTACCGCTTTTTTCCACATTTCATATCCGTCTTCACCAGTTGTTTTGGTTACTTTATCTACCGCATCGTAGAAAATGTTGATAGCGGTGCTTTTTTTGCCCTGCCACATCAGGTTATTGATAAAACGGGTAACCAGTTTATCATTGAAACGTCCGTCTGGTGCGAGGGGTAATTTTTTGGCTTGTGCTTTACGCATGTTCTAATTTTTACTTTCGGCTGAATTTCTTCAAGTATTAAAACTTTACTCAGCCTTTTATTGAGAAATTATTTTTTGGCTTTTTCCTTCTTGGTTCCGTATTTAGAACGGCTCTTCTTACGATCTTTCACACCGGCAGTATCCAAACTACCACGAACAATGTGGTAACGCACACCCGGTAAGTCTTTTACACGACCACCACGAATCAGTACGATAGAGTGTTCCTGCAAGTTGTGGCCTTCACCCGGAATATAGGCGATGACTTCGATCTTGTTGGTAAGACGCACTTTCGCTACTTTACGTAGGGCAGAGTTTGGCTTTTTAGGGGTAGTGGTGTACACACGTGTACAAACACCACGACGCTGAGGACAGGAATCCAAAGCCCTGGACTTACTCTTAGCCCTGATAATTTCGCGACCTTTTCTAACTAATTGCTGTATTGTAGGCATTCTAAACCGTTTAAAATTTCGGACGGCAAAGGTAATGGCTGGAACGGAAAAACCAAAATGTTTTCCAAAGTTTTCCGCTGTTCTGTGGAAAAGAGTTGCTTTGAGTGCCTAATCAGGTACAAATAAACGGAAAAGAGTTTCTGAAAATTGTTGCCGGCTAAGCATATTTTTAGCTTCTCTCTTACAATTGGCCGGGTACAAATACCTGATGGCAGTCTGTATTATCACCCGATTTGGGTTTTAGCCCTTGCCATATCCCAATCACCCATTAATTTAACAGCGTAACCTCCCTGTAAACTGGTCCATTTCATCATCACTTAAAGGATCATTTTATGAGGGGCTTGTTCTTTGGTATTTTCTTATGTATGATTATTCAGGGTGTGCTTCCAGCCCAGACAGTGGTTACCCCGTTGGGGTATGGTACCGTAGACGCTGTTTATACCCAGAATTTTGATGGCATGCCATCTTCCGGAAGTTTTGTGCTGGCCGGAAAAGGACCTTTTAACCTGTTTGCTCCCCCGTTGAACGCAAGTAATATGGTGGGCTGGCAAATGCTGATGCATTCAGGTACCAATACCAATGCGGTATTTGCGCCGGGTACGGGTTCTTCTACCGGTAACGGAGTGTATAGTTTGGGGAGTTCCGGTTCAGGAGAGAGGGCTCTTGGTTCTCTGTCATCCAGTACAGGTGCCTATGCTTTTGGGTTAATCCTGACCAATCAAACCGATCAGATCCTCAATTACTTCAGTATTACTTACAAGGCGGAACAATGGCGCAAAGGAGGATCAACCAATAAGAACAACTGGACTTTCCGGTATAAAACAGGAGCGATTGGCCACATGGATCAACCGGATATGGTTGCAGAACCCAAGCTTGATTTCGGTTCTGTCATAACCACATCGGGGGCGGGCAGCATGAATGGTAACCTGACGGAGAACCAGCAAACCATTTCTTTCATTGTGAGAGGAATTACCTGGAAAAAAGGAGAACAGTTGCTGTTGCGCTGGGACGATGCAGACGAAAGCGGCAATGATGATATTGTGGCTTTGGATAATTTTATTTTTTCTGCTGGTTTACAAAGTGCTGTTCCATCTATTGCGAGTACATCTGTTACCAACATCACCACACAATCTGCACAATTATCCGGAACAGTAAACGATCAGTTTGCTACTACCACCGTGGGTATTGAGTACGATTCGGTACCAGATTTCAAGCATTTGAAAACAATCACCCCTACGCCCAATTCACTCACGCCCGGAAGCGGCAACACCGCGGTTTTGGCAACAGCTACCAACTTGTTGTCGGGGGTAACCTACTATTTTAGAATAAAAGCAACCAATCAAAACGGAACGGTTACCAGTACTGTAAAAAGTTTTACCACCGCCATCAGTTTACCAGTTGTGCAAACAATCAGCGCATCGCAAATCAGTACAACGGGAGCTGTGATTGATGCCCGTGTTATATCGTCTGGCGGCGCTGCTGTAACAGAAAAAGGCGTTGTGTGGTCAACCGGTTTAGCTCCTTCATTGGCAGACAATAAAATAATGGTAACTAATGGCAACGCAGATTATTCGGTTACCCTTTCCCAACTTCCGCAAGGTGCTGTATTGTATGCAAGAGCATATGCCATTAATGCAGGGGGAATTGCCTACGGAGAGAGTATTCGATTTATTACGCCAACCCTGATTTCATCTTTTAACAAGGTATCTGCAACAAGAACCAACAGCAACAGTGTAACATTTAGTTTTCAAACAACACAGGCAATCACCGGTTTATCGGCAGCAAATTTTATTGTTATAGCAAATGATAATAAGGATGCATTCATTAGCAATATTTCTCTTTCTGCCAATACCTATACCCTAACAGTGCATACCGGAACAGGTGATGGCACACTTGGTTTGCAATTTGTGAACGACAGTAATCTTTCTCTTCCGGTAAGTAACAAACCCTTGCTGGCTAACGGTATGTATTTGATTGATAAAACACCACCTGCTATTTCCCGAATCAGTATTCCGGATAAGCCTATGAAAATTGGCGACACGGTTACGGCAAATATTTTTATCGCACCGGATACTGATATGCTTACGATGAAAACAGGAACCATTAATGGTTTTCCCCTATTGTCTTTTGCAAAGAAAAACGATACGCTGTATACATGCTATTTTGTAATAGCTGGCGGGGGTAATGATGTAACAGCTTTGCAGGATATCACTCTAAACATTTCATTGGCTGATTCATTGGGGAATACCAATACCTATCAAACACCCATACAACAACCCGCTGATCTGATTGATGCAAACAGGCCTTTGATTATTTCTGTACAGAACCCACAAAAGGGAATGTATATCGCAGGTGATACACTTTTATTTCACATTCGCTTTTCGGAAAAAATAATCATCAGCAATGGCATACCTTCATTAACGTTAACCATTGGCAGCAGATCGCGCACTGCCGTATATGCATCAGGCAATGGTACAGACAGCCTTCTTTTCAAATATGTAATTGCGAGTGGCGACTTTGATGCAGATGGTATAAAAACGGCCGGCACTATTACACTTAACAATGCTACTATTAAAGATCTGGCTGGCAATACGGCAACGGTAAGTTTTACCAATACCATCGCAACAAAAGAGATCATGGTAGATGGTATTATTCCTGTAATCAGCAAAGTAACGGTTCCGGTTGCTGCTGAATATAAAACAGGTAATATTCTTGATTTTATCATTGACTATTCAAAAAAAGTATTTGTATCTACTACAGATTCACTTCCATCGATTGGTATAAGTATTGGCAGTAAAATAAAAAAGGCACTCTATGTAAATGGCTCTGCCAGTACTACTTTATTGTTCCGCTATGTAATAGAAAAAGAGGATGTAGATACCAACGGCATTAAAATAAATACTACGCTTCAGGATGGCAACGCAAGCATCAGAGATTCTGTTGGCAACCGCGCTGCCACACTGCTGAATAATATTGGCAATACCGCCGGCATCCGTATCAATACACCCACTATACAAATGCTATCCGTTACGCATTCACCGGATGGCATGTACTCTTCAGAAGATACATTGGCATGTATGATTACTTACAATGAGAAAGTATGGGTGAGTATTAAAAACGAATTACCCTCAATTAAAATAACGATTGGCACTACCAGCAGGCAGGCAAAATACAGGGATGGATCCGGCACAAACACACTTCATTTTGTGTATGCCATACAGCCTGATGAAGAAGATATGGATGGCATAAAAATAAATACTGCGATTACCTTGAATGGCAGCAGCATCAAGGACAGTTATGGCAATGATGCACCGCTTCTGTTTAGCCACGGAATCAATACTACAGGTATACGTGTAGACGCAGTAGCACCAATGATTACGCAACTGATTTCTCCGCAGGATACTTTGTACAAAGCAGGCGATACATTACAGATAGGCCTGCTTTTCTCCGAAAATATTTTTGTAAACACAACAACAGATACACCTTACTTAAAACTGACCATTGGGAACTCAATAAGAAATGTACTGTATCAAAAAGGAACAGGCAGTTCCTTACTCTTGTTCCAGTATACCATTCAACCCAGTGACCTTACCAAAAGCGGCATCGCACCCATTTCTCCATTGCAAACAGGTAACAGTTATATAACGGATACCACAGGCAACAGCGCCAATACAAATTTTAAAAACACTACTGTATTCAGCAAAATAAATATAGATGCAGTTGCGCCTTCTTTTACCGAAAAGGAGCCCACGCAAATTACGGTTTGTGAAAACAGTTCGCCCATATCACTCTCAAACGCTCTTGCAGTAACGGACGAAGAAAATAATGAAACACTTCAATGGAAAATAAAAAGTAGTTCAAGAGCCGGCATGCTTTCGTCAACTCAATTTACAGCCAGATCAAATGGAAAAAAGATACTTCCGTCGGGGCTGGAGTATATTCCGTCATACAATAAAAATGGTATAGACACTTTGGTTGCAGAAATTTCTGACGGCATCAACCGAATGGAAAAAATAGTGGTGATGGTGATTCATCCTTCCATTCAAAAAAATACAATCGGCATGGCACAACTGATCTGTGCAGAACAAATACCGGCAACCCTTTCAGGCAGTTTACCAACCGGAGGAAGCGGCCTGTACCAATATACATGGGAAGTATCTTCTATAGCTGATTCAACAAAATTTATTATGGTTACCGGTGGCAATAGAGAATCGTTTGTGTCGACAACACCTTTAGCTGCCGACACATGGTATAGAAGAAAAGTACAATCTGCTTCCTGCAGTGATACCTCTTTGCCGGTGAAAATAACCGTGGTGAAAAATGGTTTGTGGACGGGCAACAGTAATAACGACTGGCATAATACTGCCAACTGGTGTTTGAGTAAAATACCCACATCTACTACAGACGTATTGATTACTGCATCAGCTACTCATCAACCAATAGTGAATGATACATCGGTTTGTAACCGGTTAGTACTTGGCTCAAATGCACATCTTACCATCAATGGTATTTTGCAATTATATGGAAACCTGTATGGTGATACTGCATCTGTTGAGCTTAACTATGGCAGTTTATTCATGAGCGGAAATACACCGCAGGAGATCAATGGATCTGTGTTTAGGCAACAAACTTTACAAAGAATACTCATCCAAAATACTGCAGGTGTTTCTATACAGGGTAAGCTGATTATCAGTGGTAGCCTGGTTTTGAACAGCGGCGCATTGTATACAAATAACAACCTGCATTTTATGCATACAGCAGTTATATCACCTTCTGCCATAGCAACGGCTATCCATGGTAAGGTATCTGTTTCTCATAAATTGCAGGGAGGGAAAAGAAGTTTCCGCCTGCTCGGTCATCCTTTCGCTACCTCCATTCCATTAAACATGATCAGTGATAGCATAGATATTTCCGGCGAGAATGGATTTGCAAACGGATTTACCACCACGGCTACCAATCAACCATCTGCCTTCTGGTATCATTCATTACTGGGCAATGATTCAACCGGAATAGAAGCCGGATGGATACCATTTACCCACACCAATGGTTTGGGTGATAATGCATGGAAACCATTTAGTGGTATCCGTTTATTGGCAAGAGGCAAACCCGGACAAGGTCTGGATGGAACACCGGCAGGTGATGGAAAAAATGGCACCTATCTGCCACTACCCACCATGCTCACACTTACAGAAAAAATTAACCATAGTGATCTGGAAATGCGCTTACCCAAAGATGTAATCGCAGGCTATCATGTTGTTAGCAATCCTTACTTAGCCAATATCGATTTATCCCGCTTAACACGTGGATCAGACATTGGCAGGTATTACTGGCTCTGGCATCCGTTACAGGGCAAGCAGGGCGGATATACCAGTTACCCTTTCAGAAACAAATACATCCTCGCTCCTTTCGGCGCTTTCGTTGCAAAATCAAATGGCAATAACAATCATTCGTTGCTATTTAGAGAGAATAGCAAATCAATAGAACCTACTGATGACAGCATTAGGGTAATAAGTCTGGATGATATTTTTTATGTGGAACTACGTTTGGAAACAGATACCATTTTTTGGGACAGAATGGTATTGCTCTCCATGGATAGTGCCCGAAATTTTTACGACAGGAACGATGCAGAAAAATTAATGAATAACGATGTGAATTTTTACAGTATGGCTGCCGGACAAAAAATGCTATCTATTGATGCACGCCCGGTTACCAATGAAACCATTATTCCATTAGGCATACAAACCGACGAGCCGCGAAGTTTTCGGATACGGGTGGCCAGATCTACTCTGCCTGCTTCCAGTACATTGCTGTTACACGACAAATATCTGAACCGATGGATGAAACTGGAAACCGACAGCATCTATCAATTCAATACTACGCAGGATAGTGCCAGCAGTGGTAACCAGCGTTTTGAAATCACCAGTTATCCTAAACCAATACCACCGGCCAATATAGTAACCATACAACAGTTTGGGCCTAACCCTGCCATAGATAAAATCTCTTTTCGCTTCATTGCATCAGAAAAAGGAAATACAACGGTACGGCTGTTACAACTTTCCGGTAAGCCGGTTAAAATAATAGAACTGGGCATGCAAAAAGAAGCACAAATCAATATACCTGTGGCAGAATTGCAAACTGGTATATACCTGTTAGAGCTGACATGTGGCAAGCAGATCAATACACAAAAATTCATCAAACAATAAATCAAAAAAATCGCCACAAATGTTTTTGGCATTTTGTGGCGACAAAGTATTTACTATGGTGTTGAGTTATTAAAAATAAATTCGAAAATATTTGTGCCCCTTTGTGCCTTATCGTCTTTGTGGCGATTTTTGCCACGAAGCCACGAAGACAAAGTTGCACAAAGAAAATGTATGGGTCTGCTTCATGTCAAGATAACTACACCGTATTTATTAAGCAATTACTTATTTAAATTTTAAACATCCAGCCATGCGTATCCGCAGCTTTACCATCGCGGATGGCAGTTAATCGTGCTTTTACTTCTACAGCAACTGTTGATTTATCTGTGTCGAATAACATGGTATATTCTTTATACCGCAGTTCTTTGATCATTGAAATAACCGCTGCCGTTCCTGTTCCAAATACTTCGCGTAACTGGCCGCTTTTGTGTGCTTCTATCAACTCATCAATACTGATCTTGGTTTCTACTACTTCCAGTCCCATTTCTTTCAGCACCACCATGGCACTATCACGCGTTACGCCCGCCAGAATGGTTCCATCCTCCAGAGAAGGTGTAATGGCTTTGTTCCCAATGATAAAAAAAACATTCATGGTACCAACTTCCTGCAGGTATTTGTGTTCAAAAGCATCGGTCCACAAAACCTGGTCGTAGCCTTGCTTTTTGGCTAATGCAGTGGCCAGCATACTGCCGCCGTAATTACCGGCATTTTTAGAAAACCCAACACCACCGGGTGCCGCGCGGGTATAGGTTTCTTCTACATAAATACGCATAGGGGTTGCATAATAAGGACCGGTAGGACTTAGTATGATCATGAATTTATACGTATCAGAAGGTTTTACACCGATCACTGGATCGGATGAAAACATGAAGGGACGGATATACAAAGAATGATCCGGTAAAGAAGGGATCCAGTTTCTGTCCAGGTCAATCAGCATGCGCATGCCTTCAATAAAAATCTCCTCTGGAACGGTAGGCATCTGCATTCTTTCGGCAGAAATATTAAATCTTTTAAAATTATCATAAGGACGAAAAATAGCTGCATTACCCTCTTCATCTTTATACGCTTTAATGCCCTCAAAAATCGCCTGTCCGTAGTGCAGGGCAGCCAAAGATGGCTCCATTAACAAAGGCTGGTAGGGTTTGATCTCTACATTTTTCCACTCACCATTCTCATAATCCGCTTCCAGCATATGGTCGGTAAAATAACGGCCAAAGGGAAGGTTTTCGAGAGATTGCTCACTTAATTTACTCGTTTCAACTTTTGTAATGTTTATGCCTGCTGCTGCTACCATAGTTTTATATTTGACGCAAATAAACAAAAAATTTAAAAACTAACAACTGTTAATATTTTCAGCGGTATGAATGAAGAAAACATCCAGCTTCCGGACTTCCTGATTGCCGAACTGTACAAAAACAGTCTTATCGTAACAGATGAGTTACCAAAGCCGGTAAAAACCAAACCAAAACAGGGCAAGCCAATAGCTGAGCGGGGGTGGTATCTGGGAAGCAATTTACGAAAAATTACGCTGCTGGTAAGTGAAAAAGACGCTGTGTACCTGCAGGATGATTCTTTACAGTTTTTATCAGCCATTTTGGGGGCCTGTAAATTAAACCTGGGTGATGTGGCCATTGTGAATTTTGAGAATGATCCGGTTGACTATGGTTTTCTGAAAGAAAAACTCTCTCCTTCTTTTCTGTTACTATTTGGCGTAACGGCACAACAGGTGCAATTACCTTTTACCATCCCATTTTATCAGGTACAGAAATATGATGCCTGCCAGTTTTTACTGGCTCCTTCGTTGCATACCATGCTTGGCACCACACAAGAAGCCAAACTGGAAAAGAGTAAGTTGTGGCTTTGTTTAAAAAAGATGTTTGATGTATAAAATCAGCTGTAAAAACTCTTTGCCCTGTCGATGTAAAAAATTTCTCTCATTAGTGATCAATAAACACCCTCATGAAAACCACATTAATTTTCGCTACCAATAACGAACACAAAGTAACCGAGATACGCTCCGTTATTGGTAATGCTTTTGAGATCATCACTTTGAAAGAAGCCGGCATAGATATAGATATACCCGAGCCACACGATACACTGGAAGCCAATGCCACAGAAAAATCGCAAACCATTCATGGGTTAACACAACAAAATTGTTTTAGTGAAGATACCGGTCTGGAAGTAGCCGCACTGAATGGAGAACCCGGTGTAAAAAGTGCCCGTTATGCAGGTGATGGAAGAGATTTTCAGCAGAACATCGACAAATTGTTATTGAACCTGCAAGGCCAGGGCAACCGAAAAGCAAAGTTCAGGACCGTGATCTCACTGATATTGGATGAAAAGGAATATTTTTTTGAAGGCATTTGTCCGGGCAGAATTATAGAAGACCAGAAAGGCAATCAAGGCTTTGGGTATGATCCTGTTTTTGTACCCGACGGTGCCGGTAAAAGTTTTGCAGAAATGAGTATGGATGAAAAGAACCAGTTCAGTCACCGCCAGAAAGCCGTAACCAAACTCACAGCATTTTTACACAATTACCCAGCATGAACCGGATTAAAATAGAACTGCCTGAACATTTTGCTTTTGCTACCACTATCGCTATTCGTGTAACTGATTTGAATTATGGTGGACATGTAGGTAATGATAGTTTTTTATCATTGATACAGGAAGCGAGGCAACAATTTTTGTTATCGCATGGCTATAAAGAATTATCCATTGCAGGAGTGGGACTGATCATGGCCGATGTAGCCATAGAATTTAGAAAAGAATTAAATCATAGGGATGAAGTGAGAATTTCTGTTGCAGCAGCTGGTTTTGACAAATTGGGGTTTGATCTTTTTTACAAGATGGAATTGATCAATGGAGAAGAAACCATGTTAGCCGGCAAGGCAAAAACAGGAATGATGTGTTATGATTATTCGTTGAAAAAGAAAGTGGCTGTGCCTGAAGAAGTGATTGCAAAATTATCGGCACAGTAAGCATCTCAGCTATTCCAAATCCGCCAACTCTCCTCTGCCTGCAACACCAGCATTTCCTGCCCGTTTTGAATAGTGGCTCCCTTCACTTTACCGTGAGAAAGGAATTTTGTTTCGTCAGGGTTGTAAATCAGATCGTATAAATGATGTTGCGGCGTAAGGAACTGGTAAGGTAATGCGGGAGAATCATCTACATTTGGATACATGCCCAATGGTGTGGTATTGATGAGTAAATGATGCGATGCCATACAGGCTTCATCCACCTGTTCGTAGGAAATGGATTCAGTTGTTGCAGTTCTGGAAACGTATTGCACGTCTATTCCTAACTGCTGTAAAACATACACAACTGCAGCAGAAGCGCCACCCGTTCCCAGCACCAAAGCCTTTGTGTGATGGGGTTTCAGAAAAGGTTTCAGCGATTGCGCAAAGCCCACCACATCTGTATTATAACCCGTAAGTTTCCCCTCTTTGATATGTACACAATTGCAGGCACCAATGGATGATACCACATCCGATTGTGCATCCAGAAAATGGAGCACCTGTTTTTTATATGGTATGGTGATGTTGAAACCACACAGGTCCTTCTTCTCTTTCAATACATCGGAAAGAGCATCAATGGTTGGAAGAGAAAAATTCTCGTACAAGGCATCGGTGATGCCTAGTTGCGAGAATTTTTCCGTAAAATATTTTTGCGAAAAGGAATGTGATAAAGGATAGCCCAACAAACCAAAACGACGCATGTATTATTTTTTATCAAGGTACAGATCAAACGTATCTCCGCGCAAACCAATTCGCATGGCTTCCAGCGGAATCACTTCATTGGGTGCAATATTACCCAGGTTTACGTTACAGCCAATCAGTTCCAGAAAGTATAACTGCTGTGCTTTTTGTGGTGCTTCCCAGATAATTTTTTCTTCGGGTATCTGTGTAAGTATCTCCTGCACCAATCCTTCTCTTACCTCACCACTGCCACGGTAGATACCTACATTACCAGCTTCTCTTGCCTCTGCAATTACATAAGAAGAACCGGCTTCCAGTTCGGCCCGCATCAGTTCAATCCATTTATAGGGAGGAATAATGTGTGCGGCATCTTTACTGCCCACCTCACTCAATACAGTGGCATGTTTGGTTAACTTCTCAATATACCCGCATTTCTCTGCGTGTGGTATCGTAATAGATCCATCACTAACTTCTATGTAGGAAATACCATAATCTTTACAAACCGCTATATAATCGTCAAACTGGTTCCGTATTAAAAAAGCTTCAAATAAAGTTCCGCCAAAATAAATGGGAATATTATAAGAATGGTATACTTCTATTTTTTCACGCAGGTTGGGTGTTACAAATGAAGTTCCAAAACCCAGCTTCACAATATCAATATGCGGTCGGGTTACGCTTACAAAATCATGCACTTCATTAATACTGAGTCCTTTGTCCATTACCATGGTTAATCCGGAAGTTCTGGGCTGTGCTGTACGTGCAGGAATCTGGCTTAAATTAAAATTCATAGTCTATAACTTTTTGTACCGACGCAAAAATACAGGAAACGGGCCACTGAAGAACCCGTCTTTTGAACCGCAGGGTAAAATGTGGTTAAATTTTCCTTCCCTTTTTGTATCGGGCTACAATATCCACCACCTGGTTATTCTGCAGGATAGATGGATTGAGCTCTACAAATTTCTTCAGCAGCCGCGGTGCTTTTTCCATGGCCATTTCCAGTTTCAGCAGGGCGTCTTTGGATTTGCCCAGTGCAAACAGAATAGCACTGTAGTAAAAAAGAAATACGGGTTTTGCGTCGGTAGCTTTCATGGCAGCGATGCATTGCTCGATGGCTTCATCATAAAATTCTGCCTTGATCAGACATTTGATCAACGCTTCCCAGCCGGCCACATTACGGGGCTTATGACGTACCACGGTGCCAAAAAATTGTATGGCATCTTTAAACTGGTTCAGGTGCATTTTACATTCGCCCATGGCCAGATTGTATTCAGGCACTGTACGATGAATACGCATGGCATTTTCCAGTTGTTTAATGGCCGGCTGCCACTGTTCTTCGAGCATATAGGTTACCGCAATTTTGTAATGCAGTTTACTATCGTCGGGGTTAAGGTGACTTGCTTTTTTATAATGAAACCGGGCTTGCGCATAATTTTCCATGCGGTGATAACAGTGGCCAATGGCTTCATAAATCACATCTTCGGGACGTGTTAATTCCAGTACTTTCTCCAACACTTCAATGGCTTCCTTATATTTTCTCAGGCGTAAATAGGCATCGCCCATGTTACGGTATGCGTAGTCAAATTTTTCATCTATGGCTACTGCATACTGATAAGCATCAATTGATTTTTCATACAGTTTCAATCCCTGGTAAGCTGCGGCCATATTAAACCACGCCAATTCACTAAAAGGAAACTCTTCAATAATCTGCTGGTGCAAACGAATGCTCTCTTCATTTCGTCCTGTAAAATCTGTCCAGAAGCAAATCTTATACAAGGCTTCTTCGTTATTCGGTTCTGCTTCCAGTACCAGTTTCAGACAATCAAATACTTTATCAAATTCTTCGTAATCATCATACACATCTGCCAGTTCAAATAAGAGATCAATTTTTTCTTCGCCTTCAAATAATTGCAGGGCCGATTCCAAAAGATCTACTGCCATGGCTTGTTGGTCGAGCGCCAGGTAAGCATCTGTTTTCAGGATGTATAAATTCAGGTCGCTGCTATCGTATAATTCGGCTACTTCCAATATATCCAGAGCCTCCCGGTATTTACGGGATGCCAAAAGCAGATCCGCTTTTTTGATCATTAGCTGGGACGAGTAGGGAAATTGAGACAAACCGGTATCAGCAGCCTCTAAAGCCTCTGGAATATTGTCTTTCTCATCAAAATGGTCAATTATGCGCTCAAAGGCATCTTCTTCCAAAAAAGAGTGAGAACGGCCGTTTTTGAGGTTCTGGTACTGTTTCAGTAATTCTTTTAGCTCTTCGCGGTCTTCGCGGTACGGATTCTCTCGCATGGGCTATTAGGTTTATACAATTTATGACAAAAAACCAGTTTTTTTTGGTTTTTAAAAACTTTTTCCTATTTGTTAACGTTTGTTAATAAAATCAAAATTGTCTACTAATTAAGAAAATAGTACTTTTGACCAAATGATAACCCGCACACATATTAAAAAAGCTTCTATTGTTGCCCTTCTTTTGATGGGTATACAGGTTGCGTATGCGGCATTTTCATTCACTGGAATAACAGATGAAAAAACAAAAACAAGCAAGTATTCTCTGAAGAACCTGAGTGTTTTATCTCATAAGGGATTGTCTTTTTCTTCTTTAAAATCCAGCCTGCAGTACAAAGGAACTCAATTTACTTCTAAGGAAACCAACAATGGTTCTGAGGTAAGTTCTATGTTACGTTTTGATAATGGGAATACAGCGTATGTGTATCCTTACAAATTCAAAATAAAGGCGCCTAAGTTCAAAACGCCGACTCCTCCACAAAATTAATTTAGTAAACGGTATCCGCTAACCGGAATATCAAATCTTGATGCCTGTACAGGACTCAGGTTTATTTTAGTAGCTGTATATTTTATTTTCTTGCTATCGGCTTCCTGTGATTCAAATTCCAATACAAACCCTGGAATATCCTTGAACTGAAACTCATATTCTCTCACAGAAGGCACAATGGCCGTTGCATAGTACAAGGTAAAAGAAGAACCATCTTTCATTTGCAGTAGTGCTTTCTTGCATTCATAACCCAAAATGGTTTTGGTTTCTGTATTGGACAGAGACACTTTTACTCCTTCAAATTTTTTGTTTTCTGCAGCCCATTTGGCATTGTCGAGTTTGGTCATGAATTTATTATTACCAAACTCACGAAGAATAACCGCGTTACCGGTAGATTTATTATACAACAAAGACTGTGTAAAGGAAGGGCTCACCAGATCAGTGCGGCTGTCGTTTCCTTTTATGTATACCGTTTTGGTACTTGCTTTCAAAGATTCGATAACATCTTTATCGGCATTACCATCTTCGGTACTAATGGCATAGGTAATGGTACAATCAGCCACAACCCGCTGGGCAAAGCTTTCTGTTACGAGAATCGCAACAAAAAGTGTCAATAAGCTGATGTATTTCATAATGTTTGGATTTTGAAATTTTGGAATTGGGAGATTGGGAAATTGAAAATTATATTCCAAAATTTCCTAATTTCTCGATTCCAAAATCCTTTTCAACTATTTCTTTTTATTCGTTTTATCCTTCAGGTCCTGTAATTTTTTCTGGCTTTCCATCATTTGTTCGTAGCGCTCCTGCCATTTACTTTTGGTTTTAGGTGTTTTACGCTTCAGATCAATCTTGGCAAGAATCTTATCATGGTTAATGATATAGTTCTGTATTACAAATTGCAAGCCAAGTGTTACTACGTTAGATACGGTATAATACCAGGTTAAGGCCGATGGCAACTTGTTAAAGATAAATAACAACATGAACGGAAAGATGTACGGCATGTATTTTAATGCAGGGTTATCCTGTGTAGGCGTCATGCTCATGTTATAAATAGAGATCAGGAAACTGGTTGCCACCGCAGTAATGGTGAACAAACTGATATGATCGCCAAATGCCGGAATATTGAAAGGCAGGTGCGCAATAGAATCGTACGAAGAAAGATCCTTACTCCATAAGAATGCCTGTCCGCGTAATCCAATATTCGAGTTAAAAAAGCTATACAACGCAAAGAAGATAGGGATCTGTAACAAAGCCGGTATACAACCACCCAAAGGGTTTACACCCGCTTCGCGGAAAAGTTTCATTTGCTCCATCGCAAAGCCCTGCTGATCGGATCCGAATTTCTTTTTCAATACATCCAGTTCCGGGCGCAATACTTTCATCTTGGCACCACTCAGGTAACTGCTATACGTTAAAGGAGCTGTTACGAGTCGGATGAATAAAGTAAGCAACAATACCACCCATCCAAAATTCTTTACAAAGCCTGCAAAGAAATCAAACACATACATGATGATGTATTTATTGATCGGACGCACGAAAGAATACATATCCCTTCCCAGGTTTACGATCTTATCCATTTCAGGTGCCTGCTTCTTAAGAATGTTATAATCGCTGGGGCCATAATACAATTGAAAAGGAACGGATACGGAAGCACTCACTGGTAATTTCATTTGTAAGGCAGCATCCGCCGTAGCCAGTTCATTACTGGAATCTGTTTTACGTGCCCATTGCACCTGACCACCGGTAAAACTATTTTTAGCAACTAAGGTTGTATTAAAAAACTGTTGTACCACACTTACCCATTGTACGGGTTTCTCAAATTTTCTTTCATTCTTGGCAGAGATGTAATCAAACTCATTGCCTTCAGAGAAACAGATATTCGACATCTGTCTTTCATAATCAGCCGTTTTTTCCTGCTGAAAAGTTTCGGCATGCCAGTTCATATTCAGTAAGCCCTGGGTTAATAATTTATCGGCTCCTGTCATAGATACATTCCAGTCTATCATATACAGATCTTCCTTCAGGATATACTCGTGTGTAATGGTTTCACCATTGGCAGCTGCCAGGGTAAAACGAATTGACTGGCTTTTATCCGCACCGGTAACTGCGGGAGCAGCGGTAAAGAAAAGACTACTGCTTTGTGCAGATTGATTGGCCGCAGTGTTTACGCTATAGCCTAACTGATCCCGCTGCGACAAAACAACTGGCTTTGCATCAACAGCGGATTTGTAATTTTTTAGTTCTACGCTTTTTACCTGAGCACCTTTGTTGGTGAACGTAACTTTCATTACACTGTTTTCCAATGTAACCAGTTGTTCGGCACCAATAGCAGCGGTGGTAAAATCGCCGGCAGCAGACAAACGGGTAGCCGTGTCTCTTTTTAAGGAGTCAATGCGAGCTGCAAGGGTATCTGCCGGTTTAATACTGGCCGCTTTTACACGGTTGAGTGAGTCTTCCTGTTTCTGTTTAAAAACAAGCAGTTCGTTCTGCTGTTTGTTGCTGTACCAGAAATACACAAAAAACAAAAGTCCCAGCAATACAAAACCAACTACCGTATTCTTATCCGTCTTCATACTACATTTTATTGAGCGGCAAAGGTAGTATTTGGAGGTGTACCAAGTTCCAAACCCTTTAAAATAGTGGCGATTGGCAGATGTGGCGAATAATGCACCCAATTATTCCTGTTTACAAGAATATCTCCCGTTAAAATAGCGATAAAACGGAACGGCAGGTATAAAATGCCGTTTTTTCATCGTTTCTTTAGTTTCTGCTTCAACCACAGGGCATATAACCCAACTTCTACCAGCCTTTTTACACGTTAAAAAATTGTTATGCAGGAAAATACCTCGTCTATTTCCCAAAGGGAAGTGTATGCGCCTAGCCGATTTACCCGTTTTCTCTGGTGGTTATCAACCGCTGAGCCCGAAATACTGGCAGATTGTGTTGTTGACCGTAATCGCTATGCTATTGTGGGCACCACGGTTTTGGGTACCTGGGCATTTGCCACACTTGCTTGGACATACTTTTTTAGTACAGTAATGGGTAATTGGTTTATAGCACTATTGCTTGGGTTATTTATGGGCGGGATAATATTGACGATAGACAGGGCCTTGATCAAAGGCATTAGCCGAAGTAACAAAAAAAGATTCTTGCCACTGGCTTTCCGTGGGGTGCTGGCATTGGTGATTGGTTTGTTTATGGCACAACCTGCGTTGTTGTATTTGTTTGATAAAGAAATACATGTACAAATTTCATTGGATAATGAACAACGTAAAAAAGACAAACGCCAAAAACAGGATTCGGTATATTTTATTGAGAGAACCCTACTACAACAAAAGAAAAACAACCTGCAGCAGGAATTGAACAACCGTTATGCAGAAGTAAGTGCAGCACGCGATGCATTTATTAAAGAAACCGATGGTACAGGTGGCAGTAAAAAAATAGGGCTGAAAGATATTGCGCAGGCCAAACAGCGTGAATACCAAAAGCTGGATGCAGATTACCGGTTAAAAGAAGATCAATTACTTCCACAAATCAAATCCAGTGATAGTAGTATTTTATTGATAGATGCCGCTATTCAAAAAGAGCATGCCGCTTTTGAAACACTGCTGAACGATGGCTTTATCACACGCATAGAAGCCCTGAATCATCTGGTACAAAACAACAACTCTGTGGCATTACGCTATTATTTATTGGTGGCCATTTTATTATTAATTGAGTTGATGCCTGTTATTTCCAAAATCCTGTTACCCGAAGGTACGTACGATGAAAAACTAATGTTACGCGAGAAGATAGAAAAAGAACTGACGCAAAAAAATCACGACCGCGAACTTGCCCTAAAAGAATTATACAACCACACAGCCTTTGAACAAGACTCACTCTTTATCAAAGAATTTTTTACACTCTCCGAAAAAGAAAGAAGAGAACGGATGATGGAGCAATTAATAAAATGGAAAGAAGAAAAACAAACCAGCTTCGATGGATTATGGGATGAGATGAAAAGGGATATGCTGACGAAACAAGAGAATTGAATAAATATATAAATTATGTAGCACCTATCATGTTCAGAATATTGATTTAACTTCATCCTAATTGTAAGGCTGATTTGTTTCGTCGATAACGATACTCGCAAATGTCTCCCGCTACGGCGGGAGACATTTGTGGAAAACCCTCTCTATCAACATTGGGAAATGTTCACTTTACGGAGAAACCAAATTTAGCAAATGAATTAAGTGCATTAATGATCGCAAATCCAGGTGTTCAACTTAATAACTGCATATTTTAGTTATGATGTACCAAATTCTCTATTCCACTAATTCTGCTGAAGTAGGGCCTACTTTTCCACAGTCGCAAAAGGGGGAACACTTAATATCAGTTGAAGATCAGAGGCATTTATGGAAACAACCAATAGGTAAATTTAGATCTGATGTTGTGATACCTAAATCGATATTACATTCATCCGCAAAGTTAACTGATTACATAAGTTCATCTGTGATCAGTTTACGATTGATCGTTAGTGACAAGCTAAAACAAATTCTGGAAGCTAATATAACGATTGGCGACTGCGAATTCTTTCCAACTGTTATAATTCAGAAAAAAAAGGAATATGATTATTGGATTGTAAATCCAATCGTTTTCAG
Organism: Chitinophaga pinensis; assembly: GCA_943372845.1. Taxonomy (GTDB): domain Bacteria; phylum Bacteroidota; class Bacteroidia; order Chitinophagales; family Chitinophagaceae; genus Sediminibacterium; species Sediminibacterium pinensis_K. The sequence goes on from CALSAD010000007.1 coordinate 25,432, forward strand.
GATCCAACTGGTCGATTTTCCAAGATCAGAACTCTGGGTAACGAACGGCGTAGGTTCAAGAATTAGGGGAATTCAAATCACAGACTACAATGATTATTTAGAGTCTTCAAAGCAATTGCATATTTCTGAAGGAATCACTTTATATAATGTCTCATTTTTAGACAATATGAAAGAGAATTTAGTAGTTCTCCGCTTTGTTGAAGGCGGAATCGGTTTTTATGTTTCCGATAAAGTGAAAACAGAAATTGAGGAGGCCGGTTGTACGGGATTAATCTTCAAATAGGATTTTTTATTCTACGCAGGGTGTACTTTAATCATCACACGCTGTTACAGAAAAACCTGCCTGCCGTCAGGCAGGTATTGAACAAGGAATGTTGAATGTGAAAATATCTTTCCGTTCAACATTCGACATTCCTTGTTCAATATTCGATATTCCCTCCTCCTACCTTCCTCCCGGCGGGCAATACATTCTCAAATAATCCGTATACAATTGTCGTAAATGCGCATTGGTTCCTTTGCCTTCAGATATGCCGTGCGTTCGGTTGGGATAACTCATTAACTGAAACTGTTTGCCATTGGCAATGAGTTCATTGATCAGTTGCTCTGCATTATTATAATGCACGTTATCATCGCCGGTACCGTGAATATATAATAAATGACCTTTCAGATTTTTGGCGTAGGTAATGGGTGAGCCTTTTACAAAGTCTTCACGGTTTTCCTGTGGCAATCCCATATATCGTTCCTGGTAAATATTATCATAGGTAAGCTGGTTAGCCACTGCGGCCACAGAAATGCCTGTTTTATAAATTTCAGGATATTGGAACAGCAGACCCAGTGTGGCAGATCCTCCACCACTCCATCCCCAAACAGCAATGCGTGAAGTATCTACGTAAGACCATTTCATCACTTCTTTTGCTGCCATGGCCTGGTCGCGAATATTGAGCTGACCAATTTTACGGTAAATAGATTTGCGCCATTCTCTTCCTTTAGGTGCAGGTGTTCCGCGGTTATCTACTGTTATATAGATATACCCATCCTTAGGCATACTGCCATTGTACATACGGTTACTACCGGCACCCCATTGGTCTTTGGCGTTTTGTCCGGCAGGTTCTGTATACACAAAAAACACAACCGGATATTTTTTACCGGCTTCCATTTTTTCGGGTTTCACTACCCATGCGTCCATTTCTACCCCTTCCTCTGTTTTTATTTTTACAAATTCAACATTGGATTTTGTTTTGTCGGCTTTGGCAACTGCTGTATTTACATTATCGCCATTAAAAGTTTTATGATCCGGAAGTGTAACCCATTCTCGGGAAGGTTGTGTATAATAATTAGAGAATGAATGCTGTGCATATTTACCAGTTGGAGAAACGGTATAGCTATGTGTTCCATTCTGGTTCATGGGCGATAAACGTTCAGCATTGCCGGAGCCATCCAGTTTTGTTCTGTACAGGTATCGCTGTGTGGCATTATCAGGTGTGGCATAAAAATATACATACCCACCGGCTTCATCCAATGCATTTACATTCATCACATCGTAATTTCCTTTGGTAATGAGGCTTTCGCTCTTTCCATCGCGACTGATGCGGTACAAATGCCGCCAGCCATCTTTTTCACTTGCCCACATAAATTCTTTTCCACCATTAAGCCAGAATTTATCTTCCAATGATTCTGCCACATCTATCCATGCAGCATCTGTTTCTGTATGAATGGCATTTGTTTTTCCTGTTACAATATCTCCTAATAAAATGGTACTCGTATTTTGCTTACGATTAAAATGCTGCATAATTAATTGTGTGCTGTTACCAGCCCATTCCATTCTGGGTACATAGGATTGTAAAACGGGGTCTGTTGGTATATTCATCCAATTGGTTTTGGCAGTAGCCACATCCACCACGCCGATTTTATAAGGCGATGGCGCTTCTCCTGCACTTGGATACTCAACCGGCACAGGAAAAGGATAAATAGAATCGGTTGTGTTCAACATCAAATACGTTTTTACACTGGTAGCATTGATTTGCCAGTAAGCAATTTTTTTACTATCGGCACTCCACCTGAATCCGTCCTGGCAACCAAATTCTTCCTCATAGGCCCAGTCGAAAGTGCCATTGATGATTTTACGATTACCACCTGTAGTAAGTGCGGTTATTTTACCTGTTGCCAAATCTTCTGCATAAATATTATACTCACTTACATAGGCTACTTTTTTCCCATCGGGAGAAAATTTCGCGAACATCAGCGAAGAGGCCGGTTTTGTTTTCCCGATTTTTTTCAAACTTTTATCAGACAGATCCAATACCCAGTAATCTCCCATTGTTTCATCGCGCCATACTTTTCTCGAGTTGGTATAGATCAGTACTTTGGTATCATCGGCAGAAAAACTAAAATCGCTGATGGATAGCGAACCCGTATCGCCTTTGGGTTTCAGCAGGCTTTTGCTAACCAATACCGTTTTGGCAAAAGATGGCAATTCGTTTTTACTAATTTCTCCACCTGTTATGGTAAAAAAAGCATTGCCGTCTTTTGTCCAGCGTAGCCCCTGTGCCTGACTACCGGAAACGGCGAACAGTACTATGCAAACAGCAAAAATGATGCGGAATTTTCTCATGATACGATTTTAAGACGATGAAAATACTTAAATAAAAGATGTATTCAGCCCAAAGGTTAAAACACGTAAAGAATAGGTTATGATTTTTGCAGGGGAGTTGGCTCAAAAAATCAGACAAAAGAAAAGCATGATCAGCCTTATCTAAAAACAATCAGCCCCGGTTATTGTAACCGGGGCTGATCTTTGTAAATCATGATATTTTTAAATCAATGCATCCTGTAAAGAAGTTGTTTTTAAAGAACTTCTTTTATCGTTGTATTTTTTTGCAGCGTCAATAAAACTCACAAACAATGGTGCCGGGTTTTCTACGGTACTTTTCAGTTCGGGGTGATATTGAACGCCGATGAAGAAAGGATGCGTAGGAATTTCCATTATCTCCACCAGACCAGATTCAGGGTTACGTCCGCTGGCAATCATGCCATTGCTTTCAAATTGTTCCAGGTACTCATCATTGAATTCATAGCGATGCCTGTGTCTTTCACTGATCAATGTTTCTCCGTAAACGCGATGGGCCAGACTTCCGTCTTTAATTTCGCACGGGTAAGCGCCCAAACGCATGGTACCGCCCATCATCCGGATCTTTTTCTGTTCTTCCATCATATTAATTACGGCATGTGTGGTAGCGGTATCCATTTCGGTAGAGTGCGCATCTTTCAATCCTAATACATTACGTGCATATTCAATTACCGCCATTTGCATACCTAAGCAGATACCAAAGAAGGGCAATCCTTTTTCACGGGCATATTGCACGGCAATTATTTTTCCTTCAATACCTCTGTGGCCAAAGCCGGGTGCCACCAGCAGGCCATCCAGTCCGTCTAATTTTTCGGCTACATTCTCTGCCGTAATAAATTCACTGTGCACATTCACTACCTGCACTTTTACTTCGTTCATGGCACCGGCATGTACAAAACTTTCCAGGATAGATTTATAGGCATCCTGCAGCTCAATGTATTTTCCAATCAAGCCTACGGTTACTTTTGCTTTGGGGTATTTTAGTTTATCTAAAAAGCCTTTCCATTTATCCAATTGCGGTTCGCCATAGCCGGAAAGATTCAGTTTCTTCAAACAGATCAAATCCAGTTTTTCGCGCAGCATGAGTAAAGGCACTTCGTAAATGGTAGCAGCATCCATGGCTTCAATCACCGCTTCCTGCTTTACATTACAGAACAGGGCAATTTTTCTTTTGATATCGTTGTTCAACGGCTCTTCGGTACGGCATACAATAATATCAGGATGCACCCCTGTTTCGCTGAGCATTTTTACGCTGTGCTGGGTAGGTTTTGTTTTTAATTCTTTGGCAGCTTTCAAATAAGGAATCAAGGTAAGGTGAACTACCATTACATCTTCCTCCGGCAGTTCCCACTGCAACTGGCGAACGGCCTCTATAAACGGCAAGCTTTCAATATCCCCTACGGTACCCCCTATCTCGGTAAGGATGATATCGTATTTATTACCTTCTCCCAATAACAGCATTCTCCTTTTGATCTCATCGGTAATGTGCGGAACTACCTGCACTGTTTTGCCGAGAAAATCGCCGGCACGTTCTTTATTGATCACTGTTTGATAAATACGGCCGGTAGTTACATTATTGGCCTGTGTGGTAAAAATGCTTAAGAACCGTTCGTAGTGACCCAGATCCAGATCGGTTTCTGCACCATCTTCTGTAACATAACATTCGCCATGCTCATAAGGGTTCAATGTACCCGGATCTACATTGATGTAAGGATCAAATTTCTGGATGGTTACTTTCAAGCCTCTTGCCTGTAACAACTTTGCCAGTGAGGCGGCAATGATCCCTTTTCCTAAGCTACTTGTTACACCACCGGTAACAAAAATAAATTTGGCCATGATATGTTTATTAATTGATCTGTTTATTGATTTTTACCGATTATTCACCGGTGGATATTACATATTCCAATATAATTGCGCCTGCCGGCTGGCAGACAAATCGCACACGTGTACTTCCACTTCTGTACTAACAAAAAAACAGGCCTTCAAAAGCAGGTTGTTGCTTTTGTGCCTTACAAATCAAAGAATGTTGACCTTGGAAAAAATACCGTGCAGAAAAATTTCAGAGGTCGTACAAACCTACAGCAAAATCTCTGTTCAAAAAAATAGCTGCTGCTTTGCCAACCATTCATTAGGGTAAAGTGTTAATTTGAAGTGTACATCTTTATTTAAAAAAACAACTATATGAAAAAAATCTTGATCCTGGCCGTTGTTGCTTTTGCTACGGCTGCTTTTTTGGGCCACCGTTATAAAACGCCTGAGCCCGAATTGCTTACCCCTTCCTGCTATGTAAGCTGCTTTAATGCCGATGTACGTGAGCAGTTTCGCCAGGAAGCCAATACCATGGCGTTTGCCAATATGCACGAAACACCCAACTACTTCAAACTGCAAAACGCAAGCGGAACCCCTGTAAGCTTTAAAGCAGCCGATGGTTCTACTGCCATGGGATATGAGATTAAAAGCAAAACCAAAAGCAACAAATGGATTTTTGTGATTCAGGAATGGTGGGGATTGAATGATTATATCAAAAGAGAAAGTGAAACCTTATCGAAAGAACTGGATAATGTAAATGTAATTGCGCTTGACCTGTATGATGGTAAAGTTGCCGCCACGCCGGATAGTGCCATGAAACTGGTTCAGGCTGCTAAAACAGACCGACTGGAAAATATCATCAAAGGTGCATTGGCTTATGCAGGAAAAGATGCAAAGATTTATACCATTGGATGGTGTTTTGGTGGTATGTGGAGTTTACAAACTTCTTTACTGGCTGGCAAACAAGCGGCAGGTTGTGTAATGTATTATGGCAGACCTGAAAATAATATCGAAAAGTTAAAGAACCTGAATTGTGATGTGATTGGTTTTTTTGGTAACCAGGACCGCAGTCCATCACCAGAAATAGTAACCAAATTTGAAGCAGATATGCAGGCAGCAGGTAAAAAATTATCTGCAAATAAATACGAAGCCAATCATGGATTTGCCAACCCCAGTAATCCCAGCTTTAACAAAGCTGCTACAGAAGATGCACATGCAAAAGCCATTGCGTTCTTGAAAGCACATATGTAATATCCTCCCAAATAAAAAGGTCAGACAACTTTCCTTTGTCTGACCTTTTTATTACCACAACAGTATCCTGCGCAACTACATATCATTCACAATTTTTTTATAGCTCGTAACAATTCCTTTGATCAGTGAAGAACTGAAACCCTGGTGTTCCATTTCGTTCAGGCCGGCAATGGTGCAACCTTTGGGAGTGGTTACTTTATCTATTTCCTGTTCAGGATGCGTATTGCGTTGCAACAATAGTTCCGCAGCACCCTTTACGGTTTGTGCTGCAATGAGAGAAGCAGTAGCGGCACTAAAACCAATTTCAATACCTCCCTGTATATTGGCGCGTATATAGCGCATCGCATAAGCGGTTCCGCAGGCACCTAACACCGTAGCGGCATCCATTAATTTTTCTTCAATAAAAACAGACTTACCTAACTGGTTAAAAAAATCTTGGGCATATAATACCTGTTCTTCACTGGCATTGTGTGCACAGATACAGGTCATACTTTCTTGTATGGCAATAGCAGTATTGGGCATGGCACGGAACAAAGCAAACTCATTACCCACTATCTCCTGGATATCTTTGATCCAGACACCGGTTACTACACTGATCAGCACATGTTTTTTTGCATCTAATTCCGGTTGAATAGCCGCCAGCACTTCTTTGATCTGAAAAGGTTTTACCGCCAATACAATCCAATCGGCATAAGCAACCGCTTCCTTATTATCATTACTCACCAGCACGCCTTTTTCTTCCAGCGATTTCAATGAACTGATATTTCTTTTTGTAACGATGAGGTGTTCTGGCAATACAAACCCACTACTCACCAAACCCTCGGCCATAGCGGCTCCCAGATTTCCACCACCAATGATGGCTATTTTCTTATGCATAACGATTGCTTTGCGTGAAGATAGGAAATAGTCCATGGCAGATGACTAATAGTCTATAAAAATAGTAGAAAATAAAACGCAGATGACTTCAAAAGGACAATTAATACGGATCTGATCTCTGTTAATCCGTACCTTCTGCATTATCCATCATTCATTTATTGGGCGTAATATGTATAAAATTCATCTCGATTACCCTCTTAAATACTGTATCAGCTGAAACTAGTGGAATATCAAACTCGATTGCTGAAGCAGCAATAAAAGCATCTCCTAACTTTAGATTGTAACTGGACTTAAGATCAATCGTTCGTTGACGAATTTGTTTGTTATAATCAACATAGAGACATTCCTTTATAAAAAGACTGAGTAATTCTTTATCATCTGATGTAATCCCTTTCCAACCCAGCAACTCAATCTCAGTAATAAAACTAATTACCAGTTTCTTACCATTAACAAAAGAGTAAACAGTTGGATTGTTATTAAGTGCGTAAATAACAATATTAGTGTCAATCATGATCAGCTGATCATTCATTCCGCCACTTTTTTTGAAGCTTAAGCGGGTCGCCTTTCCATGTTAACTTGCCAGCGAATTGAGAAAGGTCTATTGGCTTGACTTTATCAGACAAAGAGGCTATCCTGCCGACAGGATTGTTCTTCTCCTTCTTTTTTGTAGTCAATCCCATACATTGTGTTTTCCTAAAATTAATAAAAAAAACCTGTACGCAAATAGTTTCTGACATAGTCATCCACCCCCTTCTCAAGGGTAAAAAAATCTAGTTTATACCCAGCATTCCGCAGTTTCTGCATATTGGCTTCGGTAAAGTATTGGTATTTATCGCGAATATCTTCCGGCATATCTATGAATACAATATTGGAGGGAAGATCCAGTCCGGCAAAAGTAGCTTTCACCAGATCGTTGAATGCACGGGCGGTGCCGGTTCCTAAATTATATAAACCGTTTTTGTTCATTGACCATTGACCATTCACCATTTCCTCCCGCATCCATCCCATTACATTCACCACATCTTTTACATATACAAAATCGCGAAGCTGTTCGCCATCTGTAAAACCCTCTTTATGGCTGCGGAATAATTTTACCACGCCATCTTTTTTGATCTGGTTAAAGGCATGCCAGATCACGCTGGCCATCCGGCCTTTGTGGTATTCATTGGGACCATATACATTGAAAAATTTTAAACCTGCCCAAACAGGAGGATGGGTTTTACCTGAAGCTACTTCATGCAAAGCCCACTTATCAAATTCATTTTTGCTGATGCCGTAGGGATTGAGTGGTTGTAATTTTTCAACTACTGCATGGTTATCCTCGTATCCAAGTTCGCCCGCACCATAGGTGGCTGCGGAAGAAGCATAGATTAATGGGATCTGGTGATCGGTACAATACTGCCATACGTCTTTTGTGTATTGCACATTCAGTTCTTCGTGAATGGCATAATCAAATTCAGTGGTATCTGTTCTGGCCCCAAGGTGAATAACGATATCTACTTGAGGTTGATGCGTAGTTAACCAGTCAAAAAGATTATACCGCTCAACGATGGCGGTATATTTTTTAGATTCCCAATTCTTTCTTTTTTCTTCAAACCCAAAATCATCGACCAATATCAGATTGTCGTAGCCCCTCTCATTCAGGTACTGCACCATGCAAGAGCCGATAAAACCTGCGGCGCCGGTTACAATAATTTGCTTTGATGATGTATCTGACATTTTTAGAATATTGAATAATGAACAAGGAATGTTGAATTTTGAAGTGATCCATTTCAATAGAGATGAACACTTACTTAATACGTCTGATGTATTCCGCTTATTTATTCAAAATTTTCTCTATGGCAGTATCATATTTCTCTTTCCATTCACCAATGCTTCCCCAGTTCTCGCTATTCACTTCAATACTACCTTCAGTTACGGTACCCAATTGCGTAATATCAATACCAGCCGCTTTTGCATTCAGTGTTAAACGTTCAGCATTTAGCGTTGAACAGGATACAACAACTCTCCCCTGTGCCTCACCAAACCAATACGCATCTTTACGAAGCGTAGTTGTTGCACTTACAGAAAACCCGAGGTTTCTGTTGAACCCACTTTCCAGTAATGTAATGGCCAGGCCACCTTCACTAATATCGTGTACACTTTGCACCAGTTTTTCTTTGATAATACCAGCAACAAAATTTTGCACTGCCAGTTCTTCGTCCAGATCAAAATAAGGAGCGGGAGAGTATTCTGTTTTTTTGAGTTTATGCAGGTACTCTGAAGAGCCAATACAATTCTGTTGTTTACCAATCAGCAGGATCACATCACCCGGTGTTTTAAAATCCATGGTCATGCGATTATCAAAATCATCCAATATACCTACCATACCAATAGTAGGTGTGGGATATACAGGACCATCGGGGTTTTGGTTATAGAAACTAACGTTACCACCCGTAACCGGTGTTTTAAATTTGCGGCATGCATCGCCCATGCCGGTAACGGCTTTCACAAACTGGTAATAAACTTCGGGATCATAGGGATTACCAAAATTCAGACAATTGGTAACACCAATGGGTTCACCACCACTGCATACAATATTTCTGGCGGCTTCTGCAACGGCAATCATGCCTCCTTTATACGGATCAGCAAAAACATATTTACTGTTACAATCCACCGTTATGGCCAATGCCTTACCGGTACCTTTTGCAAGAACAATACATGCATCGCTTGGCGCATTGGTGGATGCATTAGCTGCACCTACCATACTATCGTATTGGGTATATACCCATCTTTTAGAAGCAATGTTTGGAATTTGCACCAAATGTGCTGCCACTGTTTTCAAATCAGTTACATCATCAACACTATTAATATCAAAGGCATTTACTTTTGCCAAATAGGTGGGCTCTTTGTATTCGCGTGTGTATTGTGGTGCACCGCCGCCAAGTACCAGTTCATAAGCAGGGATCTCGGCTTCCAGTTCACCATGCATGTAAAATTTCAGGAGGCCATCATCGGTTACCTGTCCAATTTCGCTGCAGCTCAGGTCCCATTTCTCAAATACTTTTAATACCGCCGCTTCTTTACCTCTTTCTACTACTACCAACATTCTTTCCTGGCTTTCGCTTAACAGCAATTCCCAGGCTTTCATATTTTTCTGACGGGTAGGTACTTTATCCAGATCAATGCGCATGCCCACGCCACCTTTGGCACTCATTTCGGCTGTAGAACAAATGATGCCTGCGGCACCCATATCCTGCATACCAATAACGGCGCCGGTTTCAATTACTTCCAGACAGGCTTCCAGTAATTTCTTTTCCTGAAAAGGATCCCCTACCTGAACAGCAGGTAACTCTTCCACACTATCCGAAGTAATATTGGCTGAGGCAAACGAGGCACCGCCGATACCATCTTTACCTGTGGCGCTTCCCACAAAGAAAACCGGATTACCTGTTCCGGCTGCAGTAGCACTCACCATTTTATTGGCCTGCATAATACCTACACTCATGGCATTTACCAATGGGTTGGTATGGTAGCAGTCTTCAAAATACACTTCACCGCCAACAGTTGGTACACCAAAGCAGTTGCCGTAATGGCCAATACCATGCACCACACCACTTAACAGGCGCTGTGTTTTTTTATCATTGATATTTCCAAAACGTAAACTGTTGAGAGAGGCAATGGGCCTGGCACCCATGGTAAAAATATCGCGTTGTATACCACCCACACCTGTAGCTGCACCCTGAAAAGGTTCAATGGCACTAGGGTGGTTATGACTTTCAATTTTAAACACAACGCCAAAGCCGTTACCCATATCCATCAGTCCTGCATTTTCTTCGCCGGCGGCTACCAGCATGCGGCCACCATCGCGGGGTAAGGTTTTGAGCCATTTAATGGAGTTCTTGTAACTGCAGTGTTCACTCCACATGCCGCTGAATGCACACAACTCGGTAAAGTTGGGGGTGCGGCCTAATTTCTGTTTGATGAGTTCAAATTCTTCAGCTGTTAAGCGAAGTTCCTGAGCGGTTTTAGCGGTTATTTCCATGATGCCGCGAAGGTAAGAAAGTACGTGTAAGCTACAAGACGAAGTTTTCCATTGTACAATCCACTGTCAGCAGTTTACAGTAGGCAGTTGGCAGCAGGCAGTGATACTCTCAACCCACCTACTGCCAACTGCCTACTGTAAACTGCAAACTGGATCACGCTTTCACCAACCTTCCGCTACCCGAAACATGCTTCTTCACATCAGAAGCTGCACCACGGTAGCTAATATTACCACTGCCACTGATGGTAGCGTCTATACTGTTATTGGCATTGATTTTTACGTTACCACTGCCGCTGATACGGGCCGCAGCATTATCAGCAATCAGCTCTGAGCAATCTGCATTACCGCTGCCACTTACCTTAGCCTCAACCGAACCGGCAGTACCACTCAGCCTGATATTTCCACTGCCTGAAATACTTACATCGGCTCTTTTTACTTTGTGAAAAGCCAATTTAATATTACCTGAGCCCGACAATTTAAACTCCGTATTACCCTCATTGGCAAATTTTCCATTTCCAATAATATCTCCGCTGCCGGATAAAGAGATCCCGGTTAGCCGGGTAACTGATACATATATAGTAATCTTATTTTTAGAACGCAGGTTAACCGATTTTTTTGATTTGATGGTAAGCCTGCCATCTTCCACCTTGGTTTCAATGTATTCCAGCAGGTTCTCATCGCCCTCTACCTGTATCGCATTGCTTTCGCCATAAGCCAACATAACATCCCAGGAGCCGGAAGAAGCTATGGCTGTAAAATCACTTACCTGCCTGGTTTCCTTTTTAACATGCCCATTCCCTTCAATTTTTTCCCACTGACCCCACTGGGCAAGGGTGGGTATACTGGCGACTATGGCAATTACCATCAAAATCCGTTTCATGTTTGGTTATTTAAAGTGAGTGAATGACTGTTAAACGTGTTTCAAAAAAATATGTTACAGGTGTCTTATGTTTTGTGAAGATGCCTCAAAAGACATGATCATATTATAAAAAATACAAATTAAAATAAATTCTATGTTTTAATTTTTCCACATTTTGGTCATTTTTTAAAAGAAAAGATGAATTCGAGTTGATCAAATGAATATTTTAGGCGTATTTTGAGCCGTCTAAAAAAATAAACCTATGTCTTTACGATTTACAGCGATTGGTAACATTACCAATGAAACAGGGAGTCCGGTTCCTGCCAGTTCCAAGATCACTGCAATTTTTAATGAGAACGTTTTTACAGTCAGAACGGCCCGTGAATATTTAAGCGATGAAGCGTATAAAAGCCTGGTGACTAGTATCCGCGGTGGAAAAAAAATTGACCGCATCGTAGCTAACCAGATTGCCAATGGCCTCCGCGCCTGGGCAGAAGGGAAGGGAGTGACACACTATACACACTGGTTTCAGCCTCTGACAGGTACAACCGCAGAAAAACATGATTCCTTTTTTACTTTGAAAAGCGATGGAACGGCCATTGAAGAGTTCGACGGTGCAGCCCTTATTCAACAGGAGCCTGATGCTTCCTCTTTCCCCAGCGGTGGATTACGCGCCACTTTTGAGGCACGCGGTTATACAGCATGGGACCCATCTTCTCCTCCATTTATTATCGAGATCGGACAGGGCAAAACACTTTGTGTTCCTACCATCTTTGTTTCCTATACAGGTGAATCTTTGGACTATAAAGCGCCTTTGTTAAAAGCACTCGAAGCATTAAACAAATCTGCTGTTGACGTTTGTAATTATTTTGATAAGAACGTAACCAAAGTAACGGCAACACTTGGTTGGGAGCAGGAGTATTTTGTAATTGATGAAGCATTGGTAAATGCACGTCCTGATCTGGTTCAGTGCGGTCGTACCGTTTACGGTGCCTCACCGGCAAAAGGCCAGCAGCTGGAAGACCATTATTTTGGTTCTATCCCTGAACGTGTATATGCCTTTATGCGCGATTATGAGCAGGAAGCCTATAAACTGGGTATCCCTTTACGCACCCGCCACAACGAGGTAGCACCTGCACAGTTTGAGTGCGCCCCTATTTTTGAAGAAGTAAATATTGCCGTTGACCACAATACTTTATTAATGGACGTAATGAGCCGTGTGGCCAAACGTCATAAACTGGTGGTATTACTGCACGAAAAACCATTTGCCGGCATCAACGGAAGTGGTAAGCACAATAACTGGAGCATGGCAACCGATACCGGTGTAAACCTGCTGGCACCGGGCAAAACGCCTAAGACCAATTTGATGTTCCTTACTTTCTTTGTTAACATCATCAAAGCGGTTCACGACCATGCGGATATTATGCGTGCGGCCATTGCCTCTGCCCCTAACGATCACCGTTTAGGAGCCAATGAGGCCCCACCTGCCATCATCTCCGTATTCGTTGGCCAATATCTTTCCAAAGTATTGTCTGATGTGGAAACCCGCGTTAACACTAAGTTTGACGAGCAGGATGAAGCTATCCTGAAACTGGATCTGCACCGCAGTATTCCGGAACTGATGCTGGACAATACCGATCGTAACCGTACCTCTCCTTTTGCCTTTACCGGTAACAAGTTCGAGTTCCGCGCGGTAGGTTCTTCTGCCAACTGCGCCATCTCCATGACTGTTTTGAACACCATCATGGCAGATACTTTGAAGAAATTCAAAATAGATGTGGATGCCCTGATTGAAAAAGGTGATAAGAAAGAGATCGCTATCATGCAGGTGATTCAGAAATACATTGTAGAAAGCAAGAAAGTATTGTTTGAAGGAGATGGTTACTCAGACGAATGGCACCATGAAGCAGAGCGCCGTGGTTTACCTAACCTGAAAACCACACCAATTGCTTTGGATGCGATGATTTCTGATAAAGCAAAAAAACTGTTCGAATCGAATGGGGTTTACAGCCATACAGAACTGGAAGCAAGACATGAAATTGAACTGGAAAAATACATTAAGAAAGTTCAGATCGAAGGCCGTATCATGGGCGATCTGGCTATCAACCATATTTTACCAGCTGCTATTAAATACCAGAACGGATTACTGGAAAACGTAAACGGATTGAAAGCTGCAGGCCTACCGGAATCTGCTTATGCCAGTCAGCTGAGCATTTTGAAAGCAGTTAGCGAGCACATCCAGATCATCCATACCAAAGTACATGATATGGTAGAGGCCCGTAAGATCGTTAACAATATAGAAGACACCCGCACCAAAGCCATCGCTTATGAAAGCCAGGTAAAAGCTGCCTTCTTTGATGATATCCGTTACAGTGTAGATAAACTGGAACATCTGGTAGACGATGATATCTGGACCCTGCCTAAGTACCGCGAAATGTTGTTTTTACGCTAAGATTACTTTTTGACTTGAGCAAATACAGCCCTGTTCCTATTCTTAGGAACGGGGCTTTTTTTATTCTTAAAATAACGTTAATTGGCCACTACTGCCGACTGCCGGATACCATCCACCGAAAAATGTTACGCCGAATACAGAAATGTTTTACTTTCCCTAAACAAAAAACTAAAAAGTACCAATATGAAAAAAGTAATTGCATTCGTAGCCGTAGTTGTTTGCTTTTCTGCAACAACTGCCATGGCACAAGGTGGTGGTCAGCAAATGACTCCTGAACAAAGAGCTGCCATGATGAAAGAAAGACTTGCCCCGGCTGGCTTAACTCCGGTTCAAGCTGATTCTGTTTTGGCTATCTGGAACGACAGAAATATTATGACTGCTGTGTACGGCACCGCTGATATGCAGAGCGTAACTCGTGAAGACAGACAAGCTAAAGCACCTGCCATTGCAGAAGCAAGACAGAAAAGGCTTGAAAAAGCTATCGGAGCAGAAGCAACTAAAAAAGTAATGGAAATTATGTCTCAGCGTCCCGGTGGTGGTCGTCAATAATCATTTACTACCCTCTTAAAATAATAATGGCGCTTTCAAAAGAAGCGCCATTATTATTTTAACGAATTCGTTTTTTAAAATGTGCTTATTTTCAATGATATAATTATGCATATGAAAAAAGGATTTGTTATAACAGCACTATTAATTTCCTGCTTTCTTACTGGCAATATATTTGCCCAGAATACCGAACCAGTAAGAACTCCGGAAGAATTAAAAGAGCTATTTGGCTTTTGTGAAAAACAGGAACTGATCAAAAAAGCCAAACTCACACCCGAGCAGGCCGACAAAGTGGGTGAAGTAGATTACTGGGCCAGATTACAGCAGGTAAGCATTGATGCCAATACCAACGAAGTATATGCAACCACCGGCGAACTGATGCAGGAAGTAGCCAAAAAATACAAAGCCTTCTTATCTGCCGAGCAGGTAAAAACGGTAATGGATATGAAAAAGGCAACCGCTAATAATCCCGCCCCCTGCGCTGCTATCACACTTGAATACAATAAAATATTTGATACCATGTCGCCTCAACGGGCACTATTGTTGTACAAAACACCTAATCGTAAAGCACTGATAGATAAATTGGGAATCAATGGGCGGCAGGCAGATATGTTATTTGAAACTGAAGTGTGGAAACAGATAGAATCCCTCAGTATTTCAAATATCCCGGTAACCGATTTTAACCGCATCCGCAGAACAGTGGCCATGCACAAGCAAAGGGAAAGCAGATATAAAGCGATTGGCCTCACTGATGAACAAATAGAGACGACGATACAGTTTTTTAAGGAGCATCAGTTGGGTAGTAAATAAATACTCCAAAAAAAACGTCATTTCGAACGAAGCGATAGCGAAGTGAGAAATCTCATCACATGTATAAGATTTCTCACCCTCATTCTTCGGGTTCGAAATGACGTTGTTTTTTTAGATGCTTATTTCATCTTAAACGATTCCAAAAACTTAGTAGTAAAATTCCCTTTGCGGAAATCTTCGTTTTGCATCAGTTGCAGGTGGAAAGGAATGGTGGTTTTTACACCTTCAATTACATATTCACTCAAAGCCCTGTACATGGTATCGATGGCTTCTTCGCGGGTTTGTGCTACTGTGATCAGTTTTCCGATCATCGAATCGTAATAAGGAGGAATTACATATCCCGCATATACATGGCTGTCTACGCGAACACCGTGTCCACCGGGTGTATGCAACACGGTAATTTTTCCGGGTGATGGACGAAAATCATTGTATGGATCTTCTGCATTAATACGGCACTCGATGGCATGCATTTGCGGTTCATAATTTCTGCCGGATATTTTTTCGCCCATGGCGATCTTGATCTGTTCTTTGATCAAATCAAAACTCACCACTTCCTCCGTAACACAATGTTCTACCTGGATACGGGTATTCATTTCCATGAAATAGAAATTGCGGTGCTTATCTACCAGAAACTCGATCGTTCCGACACTTTCGTAATTAATGGCCGATGCTGCTTTAATAGCTGCCTCTCCCATTTTCTGGCGCAGCTCGGGCGTCATAAAGGGTGAAGGAGATTCTTCCACCAATTTCTGGTGACGGCGCTGGATAGAACAATCACGCTCGCTTAAATGGCAAACATTACCATATTGGTCGCCCGCTACCTGAATCTCAATATGTCGTGGTTCTTCCACGAACTTCTCCATATAAATGCCATCATTTTTAAAAGAAGCCGCAGCTTCCTGTTTGGCGGCACCGTAGGCTTTTTCAATTTCTTCTTCATTCCAAACCACACGCATTCCTTTACCACCACCACCGGCTGTTGCTTTTAAAATAACGGGATAGCCCACTACTTTGGCCAGTTCTTTGGCTTCGTCTACACTTTCCAATAAACCTTCGCCTCCGGGTACCACCGGAACACCGGCTTTGATCATGGTTTCTTTAGCTGTGATCTTGTCGCCCATTTTATTGATCATATCAGGCGTCGGCCCGATGAACTTAATACCATGGTCGGCACAAATCTGAGAGAACTTGGCATTCTCTGCCAGAAAACCATAACCTGGATGCACGGCATCTGCATTGGTAATTTCTGCCGCTGCCATAATATGCGGGATATTTAAATAAGAATCTGCACTGGCAGGTTTACCAATACAAACGGCTTCATCAGCAAACTTAACATGGAGACTGTCTTTATCTGCAGTAGAATATACCGCCACCGTTTTAATACCCATTTCACGACAGGTACGAATAACACGAAGCGCAATCTCTCCTCTGTTGGCGATTAATATTTTTTTGAACATTCTGGTAATTTGAAAATTTGAAAATTTGAAAATTTGAAAATGATGTACTAGCGATAAGAGTAATTTGAAAAGAAAGGGGTTCCTTTTTCAAATTTTCAAATCGACACATTTTCAAATTAACTAAGCCGGTTCCACCAAAAACAAAGGTTGATCATACTCTACCGGGCTGGCATCATCTACCAGAACTTTTACAATCGTTCCTTTGATTTCTGCTTCAATTTCGTTGAAGAGCTTCATGGCTTCAATGATGCATACCACTTTACCAGGGGCTATGTCAGTACCTACTTCGGCAAGAATGGGTTTATCCGGAGAAGCCCTTCGATAGAAGGTTCCAATCATGGGACTTTTAATGGTAACCAGATTATCTGCTTTGGGTGCAGCAGCGGGGGCAGGTGCTGGAGCAGCTGCTGCAGGTGCCGGTGCCGGTGCGGCGGTTGTATATACCTGTGGCTGTGGGGCCGCAACGGTTACTACCGCTTCTTCCTTTTGCTTAATGGTTACTTTACCATCCTTATCTTCTATACTGATCTCACCAATATTACTTTTATTGATGATTTTGATTAACTCGTGAATTTGCTTTAAGTCCATAAATGGCAAGTTTTAGGGGTAAAAACAGTGTTTTTTGGTCGATTAGGGGGGCAAAATAGCCTTTTTTTGATAAAACAGGGTATTTTCTTTATTTCTTAGTTCTGGTATTTCGCCAGTAACAAGTGACATAAAAAAGGACAGCGAATGGCTGTCCTTTCTGGGGTTGGTTAACAGGACATTCCCATTAAACAAAATAATTATTTCTCTTCTTTCACTCTTTCAACGTAAGAACCGTCTTTTGTATTTACCCTGATCAGTTCACCATCTTCTACAAAAAGCGGAACCATTACCGTAGTACCGGTTTCAACAGTAGCGGCTTTCAGGGCGCGGGTAGCGGTATCGCCACGTAAACCCGGCTCACAGTAGGTAATTCGAAGAACAATTTTTTCAGGAAGTTCCGCACCAATTGGCTGCTCGGTTTCGGTATTAATGAATACAAATACTTCAGATCCATCCATCAGAAACTGGGGAGCATCGATCATTTCTTCGGCCAAAGCAATCTGCTCAAAAGTTTCGTTGTTCATCAGGTTATACCCTGTATCATCCTTGTACAGAAACTGAAAAGCTTTTTTCTCAACCCTTACCGGAAAGATATTTTCTCCACTGTTCCAGGTTTTTTCGATAGAGCGCTTGTTATCAACGCCTTTTAACTTGGCCCATACTTTTGCGGCGGCACGGGCGGTTTTGTTTTCACCAAATTCTACTACGGAATATAAGCTGCCGTCTAATTTCAGGATCATACCACGGCTGATGTCGGATGTTGTTGCCATTGTGTTGGTTTTTAAATGTAATGTCCTTTCACAGACAGGCGCAAAAGTAGGGATTGGCGGGCAAATAGCCGAATGCATGTATTATAAGCAGTGTATCAGTTTGAGATTTATCTGAGGATGGTGAGGAATTTTAGCCGCAGACCTGCCTGCCGGCGAGGCAGGTTCGCAGATTTTCGGCTAATAATCTGCGAATCTGCGGCCCCGGAATGCTGAATTTATGTAACATGATACACACCGCTAAGCCAGCTGACAATTGCCTTACAATAGCCCTTATCTATAAACAAAGCCATTTGTTCTTATGCTATTGGCAAATACCGGATTGTCTTACTTCATTTATGTCATGTTTCGAGTATCAGGCCTTTGTCTTTACCAAATATTCAATCATACAAACCACAACTGAAAATGAAATGTAATCACTGCTTTAACGGAATGATCTGTTAAAAAAAATCACACAATCAGGCTGCAAACCCAAAACACAGGGTATCTAAGTAAACAGTAAAACCAATTTTATGAAACAACTTTTACGCCTTGCTTATATCCTTTGTTTCCTTTTTTTACAGACACAATTATCAGCCAATACGGTGATAATAAAAGGAACCGTTACCGATTCGGCCAACCGCCCGGTTGCCAACAGAACAGTAAAAATTTATAGTACTGATAGCAGCAATGGTGGCTGCATATTATCGCATACAGTAGTAACCAATCCAAACGGTTATTACAAAGATACTTTACGGTGTAATGGAGATATCCGTAAACTGGTGATCATGGTAGAGAACTGTAACGGTAATAAGATTACTTATGAGGTAGCTGTTGGACTTAACTCACTGATAGAAAAGAATTTTATTATTTGCGCCCCGCAAACAACGACTGTATACTGCAAGGCAGCATTTAGTTATGTATCGCTTGCAACAGGTGTTAAGCTCAATGCTGCAGGATCTGCCACGGTAAGTGGTGATAGTATTATCAGCCGCACCTGGACCTTTGGCGACAGTTCTGCGCCATTAACAGGAAATCGCGTTGATCCAACACATGCTTACAATAAACCCGGCATTTATAAAGTTTGCTTAACCATTAAAACCAAAAGAGGATGCGAGAGTACTTATTGCCAAACGGTGGTATATACACCTGCCTCCAATGACTGCAGGGTGGAAGCTATTTTCTCTGCAGAAAAACTGGCCACTAAAAAATTCAGGTTCAACAGTGCACAAAGTAATACGCTTGCCGGAGACAGTATCTTTCAACGCATCTGGAAATTTGGAGATGGCAGTTCACTTGATGGCAATCAGGTAAATCCTTTGAAGGAATACAAGGACACAGGCGTGTATACTGTTTGCCTGATTATTAAAACCGTAAAAGGCTGCGAAAAACAATATTGCTTTACACTCAAAGTAAAAGATACCGTACCCGGTACAGACCCCAATGCTGCTAATTGCAAAGCACAATTCAGTTTTACCAAACAAGGCACTACGGTAAAGTTCAGCAGCTTCAATAGTTATGCGCCAGTGGGTGATAGTATTATCAGCCGCACCTGGATCTGGGGTGATACCACCGCACAACTAACAGGTAACCGCTTTGATCCATCACACCAATATGCAAAAGCAGGAAAGTATACTGTATGCCTGTACATCAAAACAAAAAAAGGTTGTGAGAACAGAATCTGTGTTGAGCTCAAAGTAGAGGATACCGCAACTGCATCCGTAAATTGCAAAGCTTACTTTACTTATAGCATCAAAGACTCTACAGTACGCTTCAACAGTGAAGGATCAAAAGCTACTTCAGACAAAGACAGTATTATCAGCCGTACCTGGTATTATTCAGACAACAATACTTCTGTTTCACTGGGTGGCAATGTGGTAAACCCAACTTACGAATACACCAAACCCGGAACCTATACCGTGTACCTACTCATCAAAACCAAATCAGGTTGCGAAAGTAAGTTCTCTTTAGCAGTGGTAATTCCAGCTCCGCCGGTACCAGAAAATTGTAAAGCCTTCTTTACCTATAGCATCAAAGACTCTACTGTTTACTTTAATAGTGAAGGTTCCAAAGGAACTTCCAATGATGATAGTATCATTAGCCGTACCTGGTATTATTCTGACAATAACATCTCTGTTTCATTGGGTGGTAATATTATCACACCTTCTTACAAATACACCAAGCCAGGTACCTATATGGTGTACCTGCTTATTAAAACTAAAAAAGGTTGTGAAAATAAATTCTCGTTACCGGTTGTCATTCCTGCACCACCTGTTCCTGTTACCTGCAAAGCGTATTTCTCTTTCCTTATACAGGATAAAGCAGTTAAGTTCAACAGCCGTGAATCAAAAGCTGCAGGAGAAAAAGACAGCATCATCAGTCGTACCTGGTTGTTTGGCGATAGCACCGTACCTGTGCAGGGAAACAGTATTGACCCGATTCACAATTATACCAAAGCCGGAAAGTATACCGTAACATTATATATCAAAACCAAATCTGGTTGCGAAAGTAAATACACGGCCACTATAACCATCAATACTGTTAACTGTCCTGTTGAAGTATCCTTTACCGCTGAAAGAATCAGTTTGAAAAAAATTCAGTTCAATAGTAGTCTGAGTAAAGCACAAGCGGGCGACAGTATTATACAACGCAATTGGAAGTTCGGCGATAACACCATCCTTTCAGGTAATGAAACTAAGCCTGTAAAAGAGTTCTCTTTACTGGGCATTTACAACACTTGCTTACAGGTAAGAACATTGAATGGATGCGAGGCACAGGTTTGCAAACAGATAGTAGTGCAGGATACGATTAACACACCGCAATCAAGTGTAGATTATATTAAAATCATTAGTATCAATCCAAATCCGGTTGTCACCAGGATGATGACAACCATCTATAGCAGGAACAGTAATGTGGAAGCCGAGATCTCTGTCTTTGATATTTATGGTACGCGTAAACTAACTATTAAGAAGCTGTTGTTGCAGGGAAATAATATGATTGAGATTGGTTGCGAGTCTTTATACCACGGTCCTTATTTCCTGAAAGTAACTACTCGTAACGGAAGAGACAGTAAGGCCTTTTACAAACTCTGATAAACCCGAACAATGATTTTAAAAAGGTGATCAATTCAATCATTGATCACCTTTTTTTTGGGCAATGTTTATCTGAATTGTTAAAAGATGGTAATACCATGATCATTTGCTAAACTATTGTATCTATCCGTAGTCTATTTATTAACGTGTTGTGCTATTAGATATTTCAATTAGTTTAATTAATAGCAGTTCCGCTATTTACTTTTTTGTCTTGACACAAAAAAGTAACAAAAAAAGTCAAGGCTGCTGAAAAAAAGCTAAAATTTACTTCATTCCGCTAAAATGAACGAAGTCTAAAGCCAATCTTTAGTTCAACTATGATGCAAATGTGGTCTTCAACAGGATATGATAGCTAAGCATCGTTCATTTCTTAACGCTACATTCCGTAAATTTCTTAACGCTTTTTTTCAGAGGCCATTTCAAAAATTAGTAATACAAAGCATATTCTACTTATAACTATATTTCAAGTATTATTTGAAGAGAGAAAAATTGCAATTCAGGGTGCTTGATGAATAAATCCTAATCAGTGCCTGTGGACGGGCCTCTTTGGGTTCGGTGTCCAGCGTAGCGTAGACAGATCAGATCATGCGAAGCAGATCTGATCAGAGGCCAAAGCAGCCCGGTAACAGGCACGAGGCCCAGCGGCCGTGAGCGATACACAATGTCGAATAGTAGCGGAATTGATTTTAATAGCACAACACGTTATTTATTATTCATCAAACTCAAAAATATTATTTATGAAAAAAATGATTCTTGCATCTCTAACCGCATTGATTTTTTCTTTGAGTGCCATGGCCCAAACAGCTACCCCGCCTGCATCTGACAAGAAAGAGGGCATGAAAGAACTTCGTAAAGATTTGCGTAATGTTCACAGAGACAAAGCACACCGCAGGCATGAAATAAAAGAAGGTGATAAAGCCAATGCCAAAGAAATTACCCAAGACATCAGGGCTGATAAAAAGGATATACGCGAAGATGCGAAAGACCTGAGAGCCGATGGTGTAAAACACCCCGTAAAGAGAGCCGAAAAACAAATACTACGCGCCAGAAGAAATCATAAATAGTTTGTTGCACCGAGTGAGTTTTGTTTGTTGAATAGCCGGGTAGTACCGGCTATTTTTTATGCCTGTAATCAGGGAGGTTTGTTTACATTGCATAGATGAAAAAGTTGCTGCTGGTTACAACCATCCTTCTGTTATCGCTTCTGGCGATGGCACATGAGTTTTGGTTATTGCCACAGAAATTTTTTTTCACCATCCGCGAAGTAGCCCTGGTCCGTTTTAGGGTGGGCGAAAATTTTACGGGTGAAAACTGGAAAGGCAACCGCAATAGTGTACATCAATTGGAACACTTTGCTCCTTCCGGAAAAATTAACGATCTAAGCAACGGACTATCTCAAAACCTCGGCGATTCCATACGGGTACCCCTTCAGGAAGAAGGCACACACATGATCATCTTCAACAGTAACAATACCTTTATCGAACTGGAGCCAGAAAAATTCAATGCCTATCTCAAAGAAGATGGTCTTGATGCCGCTGCCGCTATTCGCAAACAAAAAAAAGAGGAAACGAAAAAAGGCTCCGAGTTTTACCAGAGAAGTGTAAAAACCTTGTTGCAAGTAGGCGGCACTTTATCAAATGCATGCACACAACCTACCTCTTTGCCACTGGATATCATCCCCGTACAAAACCCGTATACCATCCCCGATCCTTACCAAACCGGACCAGCCATCGTTATGTTTCGCATCCTGTTTAAAAATGAGCCCCTGCCCAATGCACTGGTAAAAATCTGGCAACCGGATAAAAGCAAAGGCATGCAAATGCAAACACGCAGAACCAACCGCCGTGGCATGATTAGCTTAGAACGCACACCCGGCCCGGTTCTGGTTAGCTGCGTTCATATGGAACCCGCCCAAAAAGATACCGGTGCCGAATGGCAGAGCTATTGGGCCAGTCTGAGTTTTGAATATTCCCTGTTTTTTACCAAAAAACAATAGCCATGGAACCGGTAAGAAAAAAAACACCAAAGTTTGGCCTTCAAACGGTAAAGACTAGTCTCTTTTAACCTATTTTTGCCGCGAAATTCAAAATAACAGACACTCACCATGGCAGTATTAGTGAATAAAAACTCGAAGATCATTGTACAAGGTTTTACCGGTACAGAAGGTACATTTCATGCAACCCAAATGATTGAATATGGCACCAATGTGGTAGGCGGTGTTACCCCCAACAAAGGCGGTACCACCCATCTGGATAAGCCGGTTTTTAATACAGTGGCTGATGCCGTTAAGCAAACCGGTGCCGACGTGAGTATCATTTTTGTACCTCCTGCTTTTGCAGCTGATGCCATTATGGAAGCAACCGATGCAGGTATTGAACTGGTGGTTTGTATTACCGAAGGGATTCCTGTTCAGGATATGGTGAAGGTGAAGAATTATATGCTTGGCAAACACACCAGACTGATTGGACCAAACTGCCCCGGTGTGATTACCGCAGGCGAAGCAAAAGTGGGTATTATGCCAGGTTTTATTTTTAAACCCGGTCGTATTGGTATCGTTTCTAAAAGCGGAACCCTTACCTATGAAGCGGCAGACCAGGCGGTGAAAGCCGGACTGGGCATTAGCACGGCCATTGGTATTGGCGGAGATCCGATTATTGGTACACCTACCAAAGATGCCGTTGAATTATTGATGAATGATCCGGAAACAGACGGCATCATCATGATTGGTGAGATCGGCGGAAGTATGGAAGCCGAAGCTGCCCGTTGGATTAAAGATAATAAGACCAAACCCGTTGTAGGCTTTATTGCCGGACAAACCGCCCCTCCCGGCCGCCGTATGGGTCACGCAGGTGCTATTGTTGGCGGAGCAGATGATACAGCTGCCGCTAAAATGAAGATCATGGCTGAGTGTGGTATAGAAGTGGTTGCCAGTCCTGCGGATATTGGTAAGACAATGGCAGCTGCTCTGAAAAAATAAAGAATCGTAGTTCTTGATAGATCCCGGCTAATATTGCCGGGATTTTTTTGCCCTTTCTCAAACAGTACAGCCAGCTGGCCGTAGAAGTGTTCTCACATCAACAGTTGATGGCATCCACATCTTACTTGTATGCTTAATTAAGCAGCGGATAGCCAAGAATGTAGCCGCAGATTCGCAGATTTCAGGCTAATAATCTGCGAATCTGCGGCCCCGGAATACTGACTTTATTTAAATTGATACACTAGCCTTAATTGACAGTATCATATAAATCTGTGTATTACGTAATATAATCTTTTGTTAATCGGTCATACCTTGTGTGTATAAATCAGCAAGTTTGCATCCTAATAGGGTAACATTCTTCAACGAAACACAGATCCATGCTAAAAATCTTTCTTTCTCTTTTTATATTACTGTCTGCATCGCTCACCGCAACCGCTCAAACACCAGATACAGTGTTTGCCAAACAATGGCTGGAAATTGATACGCTGATTGTTCAGAAAGACCTTACCAAAACAGCATTGAAAAAAGTGGAGTCCTTGTATCAAAAAGCAAAACAACGGTCACTACCCGATCAGGTAATCAAGTGCCTGATTTATCAATATACTTTGCAGGAACGTGTTACAGACAATGACCCAAATCAAATCATAAAAAGCATAAGAACTGAAGTTGATTTGTCGAAAGATGAAATACAAAAAGCTATACTCTATTCATTGCTTGCCAAGCAATATCGAAGGTATTATACCAATCATCGCTGGAACCTGCTAAGCCGAAAAAATACAGTACAACAAAACAAAGAAGATATTGCTACCTGGAGCGTTGATGATTTTCTAACAGCGATCAATCACTATTATTTATTATCTCTCAAAAACAAAACTCTTTTATTAAAACAAAAAGTAGAGACTTATGATGCGGTAGTTATCAATGGAAACAGGCGCAATTTACGCCCTACAATCTTCGATCTTTTGGCTCACGAAGCTTTGGACTATTTAAAATCCGGCGAAATGTATGTTTCAAAGCCTGTAAAAACATTCATTATCAAAGACCCAAATGCATTGGGATCGATGGATGTTTTCACAAAAGCAACCTTCCCTACAAAAGATAGCAGCTCATTACAATGGGCAGCTGTACAGTTATTTCAGCAATTATTGCTGGCTCACCGAAATGATGTTGATAAAAATGCCCTGATAAATATAGATATTGAACGCATTGAATGGATTTATCAACAGGCAAATTTCAACAATAAAGAAATCATTTACCAACAGACACTGGAAAATATAACGGAACAATACAATTCAGTTGCCGTTGCTTCACAAGCATGGTACCTTTTAGCAAATCTGTATGCTACCAAAGCGGCTACTTACGAACCATTTGGTGATACTGCTAACCGGTATGCTTATGTAAAAGCAAAACAGATTGCAGAAAAAGCATTATCACTTTACGGTGAAAACACGCACGGAGTAAGTAATCTTAAAAATCTTTTATTGACAATAGTAAGAAAAGAGTTGCGGGTGCAAACAGAAACCGTGAATATTCCACAGAAACCCTTTCGCTCATTAGTAACTTACCGAAATGTTGGTACCATATTCGTACGCATCATTCGTATGAACAGTAATGAAATTTCGCGTAATGAAACATGGGATAAAGAATTCTGGCAATCCATAACAAAGCGAAAATCGTATGCAGCCTATACGCAGACTTTGCCAGTTACGAATGACCACCAAACACATTCTGTTGAAATTAAAACAGACGCGTTGCCACTTGGCCAATATGCTATACTGATTTCGAATAGCAGTTCTTTTAACGACACTTTGGATAAACTTGGGCTGCAGTTCTTTACCGTTTCAAACATTAGCTATGTGCAAAACAAACATGACTTTTTTGTACTGAGAAGGGACAATGGAAAACCAATTCCCAACACAACCGTTACAATACTAAAAGGAACTTATAATAGTAAAAATTCTAAATGGATTGATGAGAAAATTGATGAGAAAATCAGTGACAATAACGGGTACTTTACTTACACCGTTCCACGATACAATTACAATATCAGTTTACAATTTACAACCGGCAATGACAAATTAGACCTGCGTCAACGCGAAGGGCTTTACTACGACAATGATTTTTCCCGCAATACAAATGATGCAGACTATGAAAAAAACAGGCGCCTTTTCTTTTACACGGATCGCGGCATATACAGACCTGGACAAACTGTATTCTTTAAAGGGATTGCAGTTACCACTGATTCCAAAACAAAGCTGAGTAAACTGTATACTACTAAAAAACCTGTTTTGATCTATTTAAGAGATGCCAATGGTAAAAAATATGACTCGCTTAGTGTAACGCTGAATGAATATGGTTCTCTTACCGGAAAATTTCAAATACCACAAAATGGATTAACCGGCCGTTTTTCTGTTATGACAGAAAACTTTCACCAGGTATTGGCAGAGTTTAATGTAGAAGAATACAAACGACCCACGTTCAATATAACATTTGAAAAAGCCAAAGGCGCTTATCGCCTGAACGATTCCGTTACCATCATTGGTACCGTCAATGCTTTTGCAGGAAATCATATTGATGGCGCAAACGTTGTTTACTCAGTCAGACGAAATACACGATTCATCTATCCTATCTGGTCTTACAGGAGGTCTTATCCATCTGGCAGCAACCGCGAGATCACGCATGGAGAAATAAAAACCGATGCCCAGGGAAGATTTACAATCACATTCAAAGCCTCTGCCGACGATATTATTGATAAAACAGGCAACCCCTTGTTTGATTTTTATGTTTCCGCTGATGTAACAGATATCAGCGGGGAAACGCGCAGCAATAATACTACTGTTACCGTTGGTTATTCTTCGCTGCTGCTGCAAATTGGTGTACCAGAAGTGACAGAAGCAGACAGTTTTAAAAACATAAAGATCAGTAGCACCAATCTTTCGTACGAAAAAGAACCCGCAATAGTTAATCTGAAAATATATTCATTGACTGCTCCTGAACACGCAGTACGAAAACGCTACTGGCAAAGACCTGATCAGTTTGTGATGAGCAAAAAAGAATTTGCGAATACTTTTCCAAATGATGAATATGATGAAGAATCTAATGTTAGTACATGGGCAACCAATCAATTAATCACAGAGGGTTCTGTTGATACAAAAGAAAAAGATTCATTTGCAATAGTGTCCGGATTATTACAACCAGGGCATTACCGCATAGAAATTACATCAACCGACAAATACGGTGAAAAAGTAAAAGAAGTAAAATACATTGCCTTGTTCAGTTCAGCTAATAAACGGATGCCTTCACCGGCCTATCAGTTTAATTATACAAAACAAGGAACTGCCAAACCAGGGGAAAAGGCTTCATTTTTCAGGAGCAGTGTAGAGGGGGATCTGTTCATTATCAGGAAAACAGACAGGCCGCGCAGAAAAAATGAGGATTACATTTTATCGGATAAACTTTCCAAATTTGAAACGATCACTTACACACCTGATGAAACGGATCGTGGCGGCGTAGGCATCAGTGAAGTATTTGTGTACGACAACCGGGTGTATACGCATGAATACTATGTTACTATTCCATGGAGCAATAAAGAGTTAGCAGTAAAATATGCCACTTACCGCGACAAAACAGAGCCTGGCAGTAAAGAAACCTGGACAGTAACTGTTCAGAATGACAAAAACGAAAAAGTGCCTGCCGAATTAATGACAGCTATGTACGATGCTTCGCTTGACCAGTTCAAACCGATCGACTGGAATGTTCCTTCAATATGGGAAACTCACGGGTCTGAAACAGATTTTACGGGGGTAACTAACTTTAACAGCCAGCACTCTAGGGAGAATTATATCCCGGAAAAATACATTCCTCAGGTATTTGTAATCCACGATCATCTTGCAGCTAATGCTTCTGAATTATGGAATAAGAACCTAGCCAGATGGGCGAATGACAGCACGTTGTATGTTTCCGTTTCATTGCAACAGTCTATGCAAGAGTTGAATGATGTTGTTGTAGTTGGATATGGTGCGCAGAGGGATGTAAAATCAGCCAATATTCAAATCAGAGGAATGTCATCATTGGCTAAAGAAAAGTTAGAATCTCCCCGAATCGGATCAATTAATCAGGAAGGCGCCAAAGATGATGCGGTAGTATCTGCGCCTAAAGCAATAGCCGATCAAGAAATAAAACCTGATAATTCAAATATAGTTACCCGAAAAAACTTTAATGAAACTGCCTTCTTCTTCCCGCAATTGTATGCAGACTCAACTGGTAATTTTCAATTTAGTTTCACCATGCCCGAAGCACTCACCCAATGGAAATGGATGAGTCTGGCACACACGAAAGAGCTGGCCTTTGGCATACAATCCACCAATATTATTACACAGAAAAAACTAATGGTACAACCCAATGCCCCAAGGTTTTTACGCGAAGGAGATCATATTGAATTCAGTTCTAAAATTGTAAACCTGTCTGACAAAGAAGTTACCGGACAGGTAAGTCTGGAACTGGTGGATGCCACCACCAATACTTCTGTTGACGGATGGTTTCAGAATATTTTTCCTTCGCAATATTTTTCTGTAGAAGCGGGACAAAGTTTCGCAGTTAAATTTCCTTTACAAATTCCATTCAGTTTTAATCGTCCGCTTACCTGGCGCATCAAAGCCAGGGCCGGTGAATTTAGTGATGGTGAAGAAAATACCTTGCCGGTTCTTACCAACCGCCAGTTGGTAACAGAAAGTTTACCGCTATTTCTGCCAACAGATACAACACAAAAATTCAGCTTTACCAAACTCTTACACAATACCAGCGAAAGCTTAACACAAGAGGCGCTCACGATAGAATTCAGCACCAATCCTGTTTGGTATGCCATCAAGGCCTTGCCCTATTTAATGGACTACCCTTACGACTGTGCCGAACAAACCTTTAACCGTTTTTATGCAAATGCACTGGCTGCCTGGATCGTAAACAAAGATCCGAAAATTAAAAAAGTATTTCAACAATGGAAATCCGATACTGCTTCTTTAAAAAGTAATCTGCAAAAAAATGAAGAATTAAAACAAATCCTATTGCAGGAAACCCCATGGGTATTTCAGGCCGAGAGCGAAGAACAGCAACAGAAAAACATTGCTCTGTTGTTCGACCTCGTTAAAATTGGTAACGAAACAGCAACCATTTTACAAAAACTGTTTCAACTGCAATTACCCAATGGCAGCTTTAGTTGGTTCAAAGGTGGTAATGAAGACAGGTTCATGACCAATTACATCCTTACCGGTATTGGAAAATTAAAACGCCTGGGCGCATTATCGCCTGAAATAACAGCTGCTATCAGACCTATGTTGTTAAGAGCCATTCAGTATATGGATGAAAGAAATGCGGAAGACTATAACTGGCTAGTAAAAAACAAAGCAGACTTAAGCAAGCAACATATCGGTTCCACACAGATTGACTACCTGTATATGCGCAGTTTTTTCAGGGATTTGGCACAACAATCTCCTGCCGCTTACCAATATTATTTTACCCAGGGCAAACAATTCTGGAACACACAAAATAGTTTTTACAAAGCAAAACTGGGATTGATCTATTATCGCAATGGAGAAGAGAAATTTGCATCAACAAGTATTTTACCGGCATTGCTGGAGAATACCATTACAGATAACAAACAGGGCATGTATTGGAAAACAACGTATACAGGCCACTGGTATGCATCTCCCATAGAACACCAGTCGATGATGATTGCCTTTTTTTCTGAACTGGTTCAAAATAAAAAAGACAATACCCTCAACAAAAATCTCGACGCCATGAAAACATGGCTACTATTAAACAAACAAACCAATCACTGGAGAACAACCATTGCCACAGCAGATGCCTGTTATGCTTTGCTATTGAATGGTACCGACTGGTTACAAACAGAAAAAAAACTAACCATACAACTCGGTAAAACAGTAATCAACAGCAGTAACGAAAAATCAGAAGCTGGTACCGGTTACTTCAAAAAAAGAATTGACGGCAAACTGGTAACCCCTGATATGGGAAACATCGTTGTAAGTACGAAGTCAGAAGTACGAAGTACGAATGATCAGAGAAGTCAATCACCTGCATGGGGAAATATTTACTGGCAATACTTTGAGGACCTTGATCAGATCACACCGGCAGTATCTCCCTTATCCCTTATTAAAAAATTATTTGTTGAAAAAAATACAGACAGAGGTGTTGTTCTCAACCCGGTTAATGAAGGCGATGAACTAAAAACAGGTGATAAAATTATTGTTCGCATAGAACTTCGCAGCGATCGTGATATGGAGTACCTGCACCTGAAAGATATGCGGGCCTCCGCCATGGAACCGGTTAACGTACTGAGCGGATACAGATGGCAGAATGGGTTGGGCTATTATGAAAGTACGAAGGATGTAAGCAGTAACTTCTTCATCAGTCATTTAGCCAAAGGAACCTATGTATTTGACTATCCCTTGTACATTACCCATACAGGACAATTTTCTGTTGGTATTGCCACTATACAAAGTATGTATGCGCCGGAATTCACGAGTCATTCTGCCGGCATTAAAATACGTGTAGCCAATTAAAAACTGCGCCTTTGCGCCTTTGCGAGAATATTTCACGCAAAGGCGCAGTTTTTTTTCGGGAAGACTATATGAAAAGCAAGGTTCGTTGAAAATTATTTTACAGCATCTTTGTAACCATGAATGTTGATTATCTCATCATAGGTCAGGGCATATCCGGAACCTTTCTCAGTCATGAACTGATCAAAGCCGGAAAAACGGTATTGGTAATAGATGAAAGTAACCCATACTCCTCTTCCAAAGTAGCCAGTGGTGTCATCAACCCCATTACCGGTAGAAGAATGGTGCGTACCTGGCAAATAGAAACGCTGATGGCTTTTGCCATTCAGGCATACGAGGCATTTGGAAAAGAATTGGGGGTATCCTTAATCCGTCAATGCAATATCCTCGACTTTCATCCCACACCACAAATGGTATTGGCATTTGCAGAAAGACAACCAATAGAAAATGAATACCTGCGTTATCCGGATAATCCGGATCAGTGGAGAAAATATTTCAATTATGATTTTAGTATAGGAGAAATTGATCCCTGCTGGCTGGCAGATCTGAACACACTTCTTTCTAACTGGCGTTCTGTTTTAAAAAAACACAACCAGTTACTGGATACCCGCTTTGTACTGGATGATTGTATCATTCACAAAGAATCCATTACCTATCAAGGAACCACTGCGCAAAAAATTATTTTTTGCGATGGCGTAGCGGGTTTTGACAATCCCTATTTCCATCTGCTTCCCTACGCAAGAAACAAAGGACAGGCATTGATCGTTCGCATTCCGGATCTGCCTAGGACAAATATTTTTAAACAGGGCATTACCGTAGTGCCCTGGCAGGAAGATTTGTTTTGGATAGGTTCTACCTATGAGTGGGATTTTGCTGACCTCAACCCCTCCCCTGATTTCAGAACCAAAACAGAAACGCATTTGCAACACTGGTTACAACTACCCTTTGAAACGGTTGACCATATAGCCGCTGAACGCCCCGCCAATATGGAGCGCAGGCCGTTTGTAGGCTTGCACCCGGTAATGCCCTCAGTAGGCATTTTTAATGGCATGGGAACTAAGGGTTGCTCACTGGCACCTTATTTTGCTGATGCATTTACCAACGCACTCGTTAACGATATCCCTATTATGCCGGAAGCAGATGTACGCAGGTTTACAAAGATTTTAAGCCGCTGATTCATCACAAAAAATTAATATTGTATCCATTCCAATCACTACTAACGCAGCATGAATGAATACAGGCAGTTCTACCCCAACACAACCCTCTTCTGATAACAGTTACGCCATCCCATTGAAATACAGGAAAATGGAAAACCTGCATATTGTATTCTGGTTGTTTAAAGATGTTGCCTGGTGTATGGTTTGGCGGCCCTTAGGTATTGCGATGATCATTCCTACCTTACTCATTGCCATCATTATTTCCTGGCGTACCCGGCAGTATATGTCTGAACTCTGCCATAACCTTGCCGTAACCGTCTGGATCAGCGCCAACTCTTACTGGATGATCAGTGAGTTTCTTCACTTTGATGCCATACCACTGTTTGGAGATTTTACGTATAAACAACTCGCATTAATACCATTTACTATTGGAATACTGATATTAGCCTTCTATTACATCTATTGGAAACCCCGTCACCAGAACGAACTTGAAACCTTGTAGCAAAAATGCCGCAAAAATTACCATTTTACCGCTCATCAAACATACTTTACCACTTGTGAAACCGCAAGCCCCGCTTGACACGGTTCCTCTTTTCTATCTGCCCCGGTTCGATATATCTTTACCGGATCAAAGTAAATGGAGCCTCGCTCCCATGACATATGAACCACTTGCTCGAATTCCTGCTTTTTAGATTTCGTCAGCACATCAAACCACCGGGGAACTAAGCTCCTCCGTTTCACCAACCTTCCTTACAAAGAAAAAGGTAACGCATTACTGCATCCATAGCTGCTGTTGGCAACTATATTACAGCGTTGTATTTACCCTTATCTTTCCAATGGCAGCCGTACCGCAATACTGCGGAAGTGAAACCGTATGAACAACTTTACAAACTGACTACTTATGCAAAAGAAAATGAAACCAATCGTTTTGGCGATTTTGGGAGGCGCCGCTTTATTATTGCTGTTCTCCTGTGAAAATAAAAATGAAGACATTACCCAAACCGTTAACAAAAACGGATCTGTTGAATCTGCCATAGAGGTAGAACATCTGGATAGTTTGCACGACATATTGATTACCACACATAAGGTATGGACAAAAAATATGTTAGAGAAAACGGTGATCTACCGGGATACCTTACCCACATTAGGCATGGAAACAACCACAGCAGAAAATGAAGAAGGTGATACCAAAAATGTACGGGTGAAAAAAGATTACGAAATCTTTATCACCATTAAGTAAATACATGTCAATGAAAAAATCGAAATACATAGAACTGGTATTGATTACCGCTGCATTGGCCAGCTGTAACCAACCCAAAAAAGATTGGGACGATAATAATAAAGTTCACTTACGAAGTGACACCACTGCACCTTATACACGGGTACACCATGGTGGTGCCGGTATTGGTACCGCTTTATTATGGTACTACGCTTTTCGCCCCTATGGTAATTATAGAAATGGTGAGTATAGAAGAGCAGGTTATTATTCCGGTGGCATAAGCAGCTTTTCTAATATTGGTAGAAATGGATTTAAATCAGCAGTAACCCGGGGTGGGTTTGGAAGAAGTGGCTTTAGTGTTAGCAGTTAGAAATATGCAATGTTTCTTATACAAGCAGCACACAAAACTTTGACATTCGACATTCCTTGTTCGATATTCATTATTCAAATTCATTTATCAAAAAAATATTATTTTAAGAGCCCCCGCATATGAAACGAATCACCACCACACCCAGAAACCACTGGCAGGCCGAAGTAGAAAAACTGGGCTTTGGTTTTCATACAACCGATCTTCCTTACTGGGATGAGCGTGTGTATTATACTTTTGAGATGTCTGAAATTATTGCCATTGAGAAAGCCACTGCTGAACTATGGGATCTTTGTTTGGGTGCCGTTCAGCATGTAATGGATAATAACCTGTATACAAAATTTGGCATACCGGAATGGATGGTTCCGCAGATAACAAAAAGCTGGACGGAAGACCACCCCTCTATCTATGGCCGTTTTGATCTCTGCTATAAAAATGGAGAAATAAAATTATTGGAGTTCAATGCCGATACGCCTACCAGCTTGTATGAAGCAGGCATTGTACAATGGTTCTGGCTGAAAGATATGGACGCCAACAAAGACCAGTTCAATAGCATTCACGAAAAAATGATTGCTTACTGGAAATACCTAAAGAACTATTTACAACCCGGCATACTGCACTTTACCTGTTTAAAAGAAACACTGGAAGATCTTACCAACACAGAATACATCAGAGACTGCGCCATACAGGCAGGCATTGAAACTAAGCTGGTTTTTATTGATGATCTGGGTTGGGATGAAGACAACAAAGTATTTATTGACCTGGAAGATGTTGCCGTAAAAAATATGTTCAAACTATATCCATGGGAATGGTTGCTGAGTGAGGACT
Source organism: Chitinophaga pinensis (assembly GCA_943372845.1). Lineage (GTDB taxonomy): Bacteria > Bacteroidota > Bacteroidia > Chitinophagales > Chitinophagaceae > Sediminibacterium > Sediminibacterium pinensis_K. The sequence continues at coordinate 59,688 of CALSAD010000007.1, forward strand.
TCGGAAAAAAAATACCGGAAGATACCAACCATGCATTATGGATAGAACCTCCATGGAAAATGATTTTATCTAACAAATCCATCCTGCCTATTCTATGGGAATTGTATCCGGATTGCCCTTACCTGTTGCCCGCCTATTTTGAAGAAGGCAAACTGACCAATTATGTAAAGAAACCCATCCTCTCCCGCGAGGGAGCCAATATTGATCTGGTGATGAAAAACATTTCTCTTGAAAAAACAGAAGGTGTGTATGGTGCAGAAGGATATGTATATCAGGAATTATTTACACTACCCAACTACTCAGATCATTACCCCGTAATCGGAAGCTGGATCATTGGCCAGGAGCCAGCCGGCATGGGCATCCGCGAAGCAGATACTTTGGTTACAGATAACAAAAGCCGCTTCGTACCCCACATGATAATATAATCTCCCTTAGCGATCCCTTGCGTCCTCGTGCCTTCGCGGTTATTTTACCGCAAAGACACGAGGACGCAAAGGAAAACGAAGAAATACAAAAGAAGATTGAGAGACTGTTTACAATTAAAGTTTTCAACTACCTCAGGTTTGTTGAAATTTCATGATATGTGCACTATTTACCTCGATAAACACCTATCAAGCTCACGGCTCACAGCTAATAGCTAGGAGCTTACAACGAAAATCTTTCATTTTTAAACGGCTCTTAATATCTCCTAAATACATATTTTGATATTAGCCCGCCATTATAATTGGTAGCAATGATCTTATTACCCGTAAAGATCACATCATCAAAATACAAATCCGCTGAGCCTTGTGTGTAACTATCGTACACATGCACTTCAAAACTATCATGCAGGTCGTTATAGTAATCGCCATACTGGTCATAATACCCCGAAGAAACGGTACGCAATAACCAGCTGCCGCGCATGAGGTTGTGTCCATCATCGTATTGCGCAGAACCATTGTTGTAAAAATCAAACACGCCGTTTTCTAAACCGGTATTAAAATAATACCAGCCATTACCATTCGACCGCAATGATTCACTCAATACCCATGAACCGGCAACGGGATTCACATCTGCAACAAGTACAGATTTTACACAGCTTTGTCCAAAGACCACAACAAATAAAAGAGATAAGTAAAGTAGACTTCTTTTCATACAAAAGGTATTAGGTTACAAAATCAATACACAGGTATGTATCCAATTCTGAAACCACAAATACCATTATGAAAAAAAAGGAAGGCTTTTAGATTTTATTTAACAATTAACCTCCTGAAAAGCTTAGAGGATACAAGACCTGTATCTCTCCGTAAACTCCCTGTTCTCTGTGACTCTGCGGTTGGTTTTAGCTTGCGCTAACCGCAAAGCCGCAGCGTTTTTAGAGTTTTCGCAGAGATATAAACTATTAGTAATAATTAACTCAAACAGCTTCTTAATCCCATTTAATAAAAGAAGCCAGAACCGTAGTTCCGAAACCTAATACGGCTATCAGTGTAAACGACCAGCGCAGACTAAAGGCTTCGGCCATAAAACCCACAATTGGCGGACCTAATAAAAACCCAAGAAAACCGATCGTTGATACTGCGGTTAAAGCTACGCCTGCCGACATGGTTTTAGACCTTCCGGCAGAACTATATACCAGGGGTACAACAGAAGAAACACCCAATCCAACCAATAAAAATCCAATGGTTGCAGAAACCAGGGTAGGAAAAATAACGGCAACTAATAAACCGATGGTAATGATGATGCCACTGCCCTGCAATACCCTTTGTTTGCCCATTTTTGTTACCACAATATCACCGATGAAACGTCCACCTGCCATCGTTCCCATAAAAGCAGCGTAGCCCAGTGTCGTCAATTCCTTTGGCACTTCTACTACTTTCTGAAAATACACACCACTCCAGTCAAACATAGTTCCTTCGCAAACCATGCAACTGAAAGCAATCAACCCTAATTTCAATAACATACCATCCGGCTTCACAAACAAAGGCTGGTCGGGGTTGCCGGCATCCTGCTCCAGCGCAAAGCGCCGAACCAGAAATACACTGATTACAGAGCCCGCACACACGATACAGAAATGTATGAAAGGAGAAATATTATTCGACACCACAAAAGTACCTATGGCTGCACCGGTAAATCCTGCTAAACTCCAGATGCCATGAAAGGAAGCCATGATAGAACGGCCATACAAAGACTCAACCCCAACGGCCTGCGTATTGATAGAGATATTGCAAAAATTACCCAGTAATCCAAACAGAAATACAATGGGCACCAATTGCCAAACGCTATTGGCCAATCCAATAAATGTTAGCACTATCGGATAACAAATGGCAGCAATGGTAACCATTTGCTTGCTGCCATATTTGGCAACCAGCCATCCCGATAAAGGCAAACTTAACATAGAGCCCATGGGCAGGGCAAAGAGCACACCTCCCAAAGCCCCGTCACTTAATTGCAATTTGGCTTTGAGATCGGGTATACGGCTTGCCCAACTGGCAAAACTTAATCCCGCTATAAAAAAGAAAGCCGCCACGGCTACCCGGTTGGCTCTTTTTGAAACAGAGGCTTCGATCATGAGAACAAAGATGCTACCAAAATCAGAAACTGCACGCTTTTTCGTAAGGAAATAGCCTAATTCAGGCAGCTTTCGGCATTTCGGTTATATTTGCCTCCCGGGTGAGTCGTGAATCGTGAGACGTGAATCGTGAGAATATGCTTTCACTCACGACTCACCACTGACGACTCACAATTTACGAATTAAGCAATCGAAAAAATAAACAAGTTATATGTATCGTTCGCACACATGTGGAGAATTACGGATCAGTGAAGTGGGTAAAGAAGTTACGCTGGCAGGCTGGGTTCAGACAGTAAGAAAATTTGGTGCTATTACGTTTGTGGATCTGCGTGACCGCTATGGCATTACCCAATTGTTATTGGGCGAAGAATTGAATGGCTTGCTGGATGCCAATCCACTGGGAAGGGAATTTGTTTTACAGGCAACGGGTAAGGTTTCTGAAAGAAGTAATAAAAATGCAAACATTGCCACCGGCGATATTGAATTGGCTGTTTCTTCATTCAAAATCCTGAATAAATCTGCCATACCCCCTTTCACCATTCAGGATGATACGGATGGTGGTGATGATATACGCATGAAATACCGGTTTCTGGATCTTCGCAGAAATGCGGTAAAGAAAAACCTGGAACTACGTTATGCGGTAAACCGTTCTGCCAGAAACTACCTTCATGAAAATCATTTCATGGATATTGAAACACCTTTCCTCATTAAATCAACACCGGAAGGTGCGAGGGATTTTGTGGTACCATCCAGAATGAATCCCGGACAGTTTTATGCATTGCCACAATCGCCACAAACCTTTAAACAATTATTAATGGTAAGCGGTTACGACCGTTACTACCAGATTGTAAAATGTTTCAGAGATGAAGACCTGCGAGCCGACAGGCAGCCGGAGTTTACCCAGATAGATTGTGAGATGGCTTTTGTAGAGCAGGAAGATATTTTGAACATGTTTGAAACCCTGATCAAACGCATTTTTAAAGATGTTAAGAACATAGACTATACAGAGAAAGTAGAACGCATGACCTGGGAAGATGCCATGTGGCAGTTCGGGAATGATAAACCCGATATTCGTTTTGGTATGCAGATAGCCAATCTCAAATCAGCCTTTTTAAAAGGTGGAAAAATTGAGGCAACAGGCGAACTGATCAATGGTGCGGGCTTTGGTGTATTTGATAATGCAGAAACCGTTTTGGCCATTGCCGCTCCGGGTTGCAGTGAGTACACACGCAAGCAAACCGACGAATTAACAGAGTGGGTTAAACGTCCGCAGATTGGTATGCAGGGATTGGTGTATATCAAATGCAATGCAGACGGTACTTTTAAAAGTAGTGTAGACAAATTCTATTCAGAAGATAAATTAAAAGCCATTGCTGCTGCGGCAGGTGCCAAAGCGAGTGATCTTGTTTTGATACTGGCCGGTCGCGAAGAAAGAACCCGTAAAGCCACCAGCGAACTGCGTTTGGAAATGGGTAAAAAACTGGGCTTCCGTAAAGACGATGAATTCAAACTCTTGTGGGTACTGGACTTTCCATTGTTTGAATATGCGGAAGAGGATAACCGTTGGGTTGCCCGCCACCATCCATTTACATCACCCAAACCGGATCAGATATCCGTAATGATCGATAACAATCCGTTGATTGAAAATGCAGAAAAATATTTAGATCATCCGTATGCCAATATAAAAGCCAATGCATATGATATGGTTTTGAATGGCAATGAAATTGGAGGAGGCTCTATCCGTATTTACCAGCGTGAGCTGCAGGAAAAAATGTTTGCTGCATTGGGTATGAGTGATGAAGAAGCCTTACATAAATTTGGTTTCTTACTAGGCGCTTTTGAATATGGCGCACCACCGCACGGGGGTATTGCTTTCGGGTTTGACCGTCTTTGTTCTATTCTCGGCGGCAGTGAAAGTATCCGTGATTTTATTGCCTTCCCTAAAAACAATAGCGGACGCGATGTAATGCTGGATGCACCTAGCACAATCGATGACAAACAATTTGACGAATTACAGATTAAGTTGAATTTGAAAGGATAAGATATTTTTTATAAGCCGCAGATTCGCAGATTGATTATTAATCTGCGAATCTGCGGCTTTTTTATTCCCCTATTGGTTTCGTTTTATTTTTCCCTTAACTTGTAGCTGTTGCTCGTCCAAATCCGATTGGGTGGCAACATTTTTTATTTGTACCTGACCATACAAATTAACTGCATATGACCGGAGACCTTCTCTTCAAGCATTACCCTGTTGTGCCCCATATCTGGGACGAAATGAAACATGCAGAACAGATCAGGCAGCAATACCATTCCATTTTTGAGGCAATCAGTAAACTAAACCTGCACGATCTGCAGCAGAAAGACAGGCTGGCCAGTGAACTCTTCATGAGCCAGGGCATCACCTTCACCGTTTACAGCGATAATGAAGGCATTGAAAGAATTTTTCCGTTTGACATCATTCCACGCATCATTACCTCCACCGAATGGAACCATATTGAAAATGGTATCAAACAAAGATTGAAAGTACTCAATCTTTTTCTGAAAGATATTTACAATGAGCAACAGATCATTAAAGACAATATCATTCCCGCGGCACTGATTGCTTCCTGTCCACATTTTACCAGAGAAATTTTCGGCATCCAGGTGCCCTATGATATTTACGTTCATATAGCCGGTATTGATCTGATACGCGGCGATGATGGTGCTTTTTACATTCTGGAAGATAATCTGCGCACCCCTTCGGGCGTATCGTATATGCTGGAGAACCGAGAAGTTACCAAACGCATCTTTCCCGACCTGCTGGCCAACAGCAATGTGCGTATGATCAACAATTATCCATTAATACTGCATGATAATTTAATGGCACTTTCTCCACGGGCAACAGAAAATCCAGTAGTGGTTTTGTTAACGCCCGGTGTATTTAACTCGGCTTATTTTGAACATACTTTTCTTGCCCGGCAAATGGGTATACCATTGGTAGAGGGCCGCGATCTGGTTGTGGATAACCAGAAAGTATATATGAAAACTACCGCCGGGTTAAGCCAGGTAGATGTGATTTACAGAAGAGTGGATGATGAGTTTTTAGACCCATTGGTATTCAGACCCGATAGTGCTTTGGGTGTGCCTGGCTTAATTAGCGCCTACCGTAAAGGCAATGTGGCTATTGTAAATGCATTGGGCAATGGTGTGGCTGATGATAAAGCCGTATATGCCTATGTGCCCGCCATGATTAAATACTACCTGAACGAAGAACCCATTCTGCAAAATGTTCCTACTTACCAGATGAAGAATGATGATGAAAGAGAACATGTATTTGCCAATATGGAAAAAATGGTGATCAAAGAAACCAACCAATCCGGTGGTTATGGTATGGTAATGGGCAACAGTGCAACCAAAGAAGCATTGGAAGAGGCTAAAGTAGCTATCCTGGGTAACCCACGGAACTTTATTGCACAACCCATTATATCGCTTTCTACCGTGCCCTGTTTGCTGGATGGTAAATTACAACCAAGACATGTAGACCTCCGACCCTATGCATTATGCGGCCCCAACGGAATAGAAATTGTTCCCGGTGGATTAACGCGTGTTGCACTTCGCGAAGGATCGTTAGTGGTAAATTCTTCGCAGGGAGGAGGCAGTAAGGATACCTGGGTGGTGGATATGCCGTCGTGAGTGGTGAGGCGTGAATCGTCAGTCGTGAATCGTGAGTCGTGAGAAAATGTTTCGTTTCACTCACGATTGACGATTCACGATTCACGCCTCACGGTTCACGATTGACGAAAACAATTGATAACATTACAACTACAACATATGCTCAGCAGAATCGCCGACTCATTATTCTGGCTTCACCGTTACATGGAAAGGGCCGATGGAATGTTACGTTTGTTGAAAACAAGTTATATCCTCTCCTTCGATAAAGTACAGGCCAGTGGTATTACCTGGGAGCCTGCCCTGAAAATTTTCACTTTGCTTTCAAATGAAGAAATTGAATCTTTAAGAAAGAATGATGCTGCTGTATTACAATACATGATCACCGATACGGCCAACCACAATTCTTTAAAAGTGATTATTACAAAAGCCCGAGAAAATGCACGTGGAGTACAAGACCAAATTACCAAAGAAGTTTGGGAGCAGGTAAATCATTTATACCATATGGTAACCCATCCGGCTTTGTCAGAAAAGTTATCCGGTCCTGATGCCATTGTGGTGATTGATACACTCATCACCAGCAGCGACCAGTTCTGCGGCATTACCGATAGTACTATGCCACGCGGGCAGGGATGGAATTATATGAACCTGGGAAAATTTACAGAGCGTTGTTTGCTTACCGTAGAGTTTACCAATACGTTTTTTAAGAAAGTCAATTATGATTTTTCCAATGAGCAGGATATTCTGTTCTGGCGAAGTCTATTGCTTGCGTTATCAGGTTATGAACTGCATTTAAAAAACTACAGCAACCAGAACCATAACAGCAATGTAGCACAACAGGTATTGTTTGATAAAAATTTCCCCCGTTCTTTGCACTACGCATTGGAAAGGGCCAACAAATATCTGTGTGAAGTAACAGAATCCAATCCGGTAGAGGGTACGCCTCCTTTATGCCGCTCATTTGGCAGACTACACAGTTCTGTAAAATTTGCAGACCTGGCCCTTGTTGCAGAAACCGGAATGGAAACTTTTCTGAAAGAGATCAGGTATGAGCTGAATGAATTTAGCAGGATGTTGGGACAGACCTATTTTTCGTATGCGTAAACAAACTGAGCATGCCCATTTTTAAGATACACCATATTACCAAATACGAATACGACAGACCGGTAAAAGAAAGCATGAACAATATCATGATCTTTCCTTTTCAATCAGCAGACCAGGAAATATTGCAGCATGAATTACTGATCACCGATAAGCCTGAAGTATATACATATATTGACTACTGGGGCAACAAAACCGGAACTTTTAATGTGCTGCGCCCACACAGGGAATTGGTAATTGAAAGCAAACTGTTGATCCGAACATTGTCGCCTGAAAGATTAGCTGTTCCCTCGGACACCTATAGTAAAGATGTAGAAGCCGTTGCGTACAATGACCTTCATCTGTTGGAGCTGGAAAGAGTTTCTTATATGAAAGCACTCACACAAATGGAGCAATATGTAGCCGCGATAAACCAATCCGGCAAAGACATTCGTACCATTGTAGAAGATACCTGCCGTTTTATTTTTACCGATTTTACCTATATCAAAGGCATTACTACCATTGAAACCACGGTTGATGAAATACTGGAAAAAAAAGCAGGGGTTTGTCAGGATTTTGCACACGTAATGCTCGAACTTTTACGGATGATGGGCATTCCTTCCAGGTATGTGAGTGGCTATATTTGTCCGAATAAAAATGGCATGCGCGGCGAAGGTGCTACCCATGCATGGGTAGAAGCATTTATTCCGGGTTATGGTTGGGCAGGTATTGATCCTACCAATAATGTATGGGCCACCAATCACCATGTAAAGCTGGCTGTAGGCAGAGATTTTGCGGATTGTACACCGGTAAAGGGATCTTTTAAAGGACCCGCACGCCAATCGCTATCGGTATATGTATCTGTTGGTTATGAAGATGGAGAAATTTTTGAAGAGCTTACCAAAGTGCAGTTAGAAAAGCAATCCGCTATCGATGTTCCTGAAATTATTATTGATACCTTTGCCGGGCAGCAACAACAATAACAGACTGCCTACCCAATGAAGCAATTAACCATATTCAGGATCTTGACATTTATTTTATTACCGATTGCAGCCATGTTTGGCTTTATTGATTTCCTGTTATTATTCTCGGCACTGGCTAATCCTGCTTTATTACTAATGGTTTTTTTATTGGCGGCCTTTGTGATGTACACTTTTGCCAGTTTAAAATTTCTCACCAAAGGAATTGATATCGAGAGACCCTGCAAAACTTCCTTAAAAGACTGGATCCGTGTAAACGCATTTGTTTCTTTTTTTCTTGGCTTCATGCTGCTACTAAATGCGGTAAGTATATTATTTATGGGCGATATCAGCCTCAGACAATTCATTGCCCAGTTCAGAGAATCGCAGCCAAATATTCCACCCATGTTAACACCAGAACTGTTTCTCAGTATTTTAAAATCGATGGCCTATTTTATGCTGGTAGTAAGTATATTACTACTCAGTCATATAATACTCAATTTTAGAATGCTCAAACAATACGGTTATTTATTTGAAGTACCCCGTTCAGAATAAGTATTTCAGCTATCCCTAAAACCTTTCGCACACCTTTTAAAATTTCACTACTTTTCAGGTGTGAATACATCTATCCCTTTAGCAGAAAGAATGCGCCCGATGCTACTGGACGATCTGGTGGGACAGGAACACCTGACTGGCAAAGGAAGTATCCTTCGCACCTCCATTGAGCAGGGCCGTATACCTTCTATGATTTTATGGGGCCCACCCGGCGTTGGTAAAACCACCATTGCCAATATCATTGCGCATAGTTTGCAGGTTCCCTTTTTTCAACTGAGTGCCATCAGCAGCGGGGTAAAAGAGGTTCGGGAAGTAATTGAAGAAGCCAAACAACAAAAAGGAACTATTTTATTTATTGATGAGATCCATCGCTTTAACAAAGGCCAGCAGGATGCATTGCTGGGTGCTGTCGAAAAAGGCATCATTACTTTAATAGGCGCCACTACCGAAAACCCTTCCTTCGAAGTTAATAGCGCATTACTTAGTCGTTGTCAGGTTTATGTTTTAAAAGCATTACAGGAAAAAGACCTCATCAATTTATTACAACAGGCCATTGATAAGGACGAGACCATACAGCAACGAAATATCCAACTAAAAGAAACAGAAGCATTGCTTACTATTAGTGGCGGCGATGGAAGAAAATTATTAAACCTGTTTGACTTGGTTATTCATACACAGTTTTCAGAAAACACCTCCGCAACAAAAAATGCAGGGGCCGACCTAGTTATTACAAACGCATTAGTAATGCAGGTGGCACAGAAAAAAATTGCACTGTATGATAAACAGGGCGAACAGCATTACGATATAATTTCGGCCTTTATTAAAAGTATGCGCGGCAGCGATCCCAATGGCGCTTTGTACTGGCTGGCAAGGATGATTGAAGGTGGAGAAGATGTAAAATTTATCGCCCGCCGAATGCTCATTTTTGCCAGTGAAGATATTGGTAATGCCAATGCCAATGCTTTATTACTAGCCAATGCTACGTTTGATGCCGTCTCTAAAATTGGTTATCCTGAAAGCCAGATCATTTTATCACAATGTGCCAGTTACCTGGCTTCTTCTCCCAAAAGCAATGCAGCCGTAACCGCCATTGGTGCTGCACTGAGTGCTGTTCAAAAATTTGGCGACCTTCCTGTACCATTGCATATCCGCAATGCACCTACTAAACTGATGAAGGATATGAATTATGGAAAAGGCTATCAATATTCGCATTTGGGTGAAGGTAATTTTCTGGAACAGGAATACCTGCCCGAAAAAATAGCAGGCACCACATTCTACGACCCCGGCAATAATGCACGTGAAAACGAATTGCGCAAATTTTTACGTGAACGATGGAAAGGGAAATATGGGTATTAAACTATTACAAAAAATTTGATGTTTCAATTTAACAAACGATATTTTGGTATTACCGTTTTATTATTCTTCACTGAAGTATTGATTGCAGTCTTTGTGCGCGACAATTTTGTACGCCCTTATTTTGGAGACTATCTGGTAGTGATTTTAATCTATTGCTTTCTGCAAAGTTTTATTAAAGCAAGTGTGTGGCAGATCGCCCTATTTACATTGGCCTTTTCCTATGCGATTGAAATATTACAATACTTCAATCTGGTAGCCTTGCTGGGTTTGCAAGATTCGAAGATTGCCAATATTGTTATCGGTAATTCATTTGCATGGGCCGATCTGGTTGCCTATACATTGGGAGTTGCCACGGTGATTGGGGTTGAAGAAATCATTTTACGCACAGAAGCAGCGTAAGCAAAGAAATTATTTTGCTTCTTTGTATGAAACTTTAGTTACCTATCATGCATTTTGCGCCTTTATAATCAAGTAGGCATTCAATAATATATATATCCCAAGTAATATCTGCCCTGTAATAAAATCAAAGCGGTTAGCCTGTTTAAGTTGATTCTGCTTAACCAGCCGTAGCGAATACACAGACGAAGCAACAATGAGGCAGATAAAAAGTAAAGTAATCCCATGCAATGCGTCCACTAATGTAAAAGAAGTAGACTCGGGCATGGAAGAATCGATAATGTATTTATTACCTATCGCTGCAAACAACGAGCCTACACTCAATCCAAAACGCGAATCAATATTATCTGCATGAATGTAAAAACAGATATACGAAATCAAAAAAGCCACGTACATACCCAGAAACATTTTCCAGAACAGATCGCTGGCATCTCTATCCAGTGAAATACGCACGCGAAAATTACTATATTCTGTATGTGGTTTCTCTATATTAGTATCACCGAAATTGGTTTCATAGGCTTTGATACCAGTAGTAACAATAAAACTATCAATATTCCACCCACGCAATGTAAAGCGGGGGTCAAATTTTTTACCCATTGTGTCTGCAGCAAATACCAATGCCTTGGAATCGTATTGGGAGTTCTCGATAGATAAACGCAATTTCTGTTTATCAAACGGGAAGTTGCTGATTTTCCATGAGTCTTTCATCACACATTGCAGTTTCATCAAAACATATACACCCCCGTTACTGGTATCAATTGTAGAATATAATTTACTGAATGTTTTTGCCTGTGGGATTTCCAGATTCTGAACAAAATCAAATTCTTTTCTTTTATAACGCAGCCAGAGCCATAGGTTAATGATGTATTCATTTTGCTTAAAATCAATATCATGTATGCTGGTTACATACAAACCGGTCTTCACCGTATCCGGAACTGTTTTCTGTGCATACCCCCTTTCACTGCTGAAAGAGAAAATAACCAGTATCCATACAAGCAGTATATGTTTTTTTGTTATCATAGCCGTATTAATAGCAAGAAAGATACCACATTTTATAGGTAAGCTATGCTGCAAGCACGTGGTAAATCCATAACCTACTGTGAATGGGGGTGAATTTAAAAAAATATACAGTCAACGCTGCCAAAATAGTTGAGCCATATATTTCTTACTTTTAACGTGTTGTGCTATTAAACTAGTTTACTCTAAACCGTGCCTTGGAGTCTTTGTGTGCGATTTTCTTTCATACAAAAGCTCCAAGGAATAGTTCTATCTCTGTATGATGTGTAGTGCTTTCTTGCGTTCATTGCGATTCTTGGCGTTCCTTGCGATACTCAAAAGGTAAAGCAGTAACGCAAAGCCCGCAGAGGAAGCGCAAAGTTCGCTATGATTATTAATTTTAATAGTACAACACATTACTTTTAATAAAATCATGTTTATGCTACCCTCCTTCAATGATACTATATTACAATCCATAGGCAATACCCCATTGGTTAAACTATCAAAAATAGTTCCGGAAAAATGTGCTGATATCTATGTTAAGCTGGAATATTTTAATCCTACCGGTTCTTATAAAGACCGAATGGCATTGGCTATTATAGAGGAGGCTAAAAAAAGAGGTGATATTAAAAAAGGTATCCCCGTTGTGGAATATACAGGTGGCAGTACAGGTAGTTCACTTGCTTTTGTATGTGCTGTAAAAGGGTATCATTTTAAAGCCATCACTTCAGATGCATTTGCGAAAGAAAAATTACAGACCATACGTTTATTTGGTGCAGAGCTGGAAATCGTTCCCAGTATTGGCGGAAAAATAACGCCCGATCTTTTTGTACGAATGGAAGAAAGGGTGCTTGCCCTGCAAAAAGAAGGTGCTTACTGGACGCAACAATTTGTCAATCGCGATGCCGTTATAGGCTATAGCAAATTAGGTAAAGAAATTATTAATCAACTCAACAAACCCATTGATATTTTTTGTGCGGGTGTGGGTACTGCAGGCATGTTGCATGGTGTTGCTAGTGAGTTAAAGAAAGCCAATTCATCCATAAAAATAATTGCATTAGAGCCAGCCAGCGCACCCCTGCTTACCAAAGGAGAAAAAGGTAGTCACAGAGTAGAGGGCATTGGTACCGGCAGAATTCCCCCCTTACTTACAAAAGAAGTATACGACAGCGCCATGGCTATTGATGAAAGTAAAGCCCGTGAAACCGCGCGTAAATTGGCTGCAGAAGAAGGCATTTTTGCCGGCACTTCCAGTGGATTGAATGTGTGTGCGGCTATTGAACTGGGAAAAGAACTGGGGCCCGGCCATTCCATCGTAACCGTAGCCTGCGATTCGGGGATGAAATACCTCGCCGGAGACCTGTGGGAATAATGAATATTGAACAAGGAATATCGAAGTAGTATCATTCAAAATTCTTTGTTCTACATTCGATATTCATCACTTCCTCGTTATCTTTAGTTTCTAACTACACACCCCCATGAGAAAACAATTTTTTATTGCATGCCTGTTTGCATTAACAGGAAAAACAAGCTTTGCACAAACGACTATTCATCGTGATCCGGAGATTGAGAAAATGGTAAAAGAAGTTTCGCCAGACTCACTCAAATCTTACATCTACAAAATGGTAAGTTTTGGAACCCGTAATACCCTGAGCACACAAACCGATGCTAACCGCGGAATTGGCGCTGCCAGAAACTGGGTGCTCAGTAAATTCAATGAGTTTGCCAAACAGTCAAATGGAAGGTTGACAGCTTTTATTGATACCACAACTTTACAACCGGATAAGAGAAGAGTTGATACGATGTTATTGTTGGGAAATGTGGTAGCCACTTTAAAAGGAACTGATCCGAATGATAACCGCATATTTGTGATCAGCGGCCACCTGGATAATATGCGTACCAGTGTAATGGATAAAATTGGTGATGCACCAGGCGCCAACGACGATGCCAGTGGATGTGCCGCTGTGATTGAATGTGCAAGAATTATGAGTAAACGAAATTTTCCTGCCACCATTATTTTTGTAACCGTAAGTGGCGAAGAGCAAGGATTATTAGGAGCTCATTTTATGGCAGACAAAGCCAAAAAAGAAGGATGGAATATTGAAGCGGTATTGAACAATGATATCATGGGTAGCAACAACAGCAACGAAACCAATATTATCGACAATACACGTATACGTGTATTCAGTGAAGGGTTACCTGCGTACGAAACAGAAAAAACGGCTAAAACCATTCGCCAATTAGGACTGGAAAATGATGGTAAAGCCAGGCAACTGGCCCGTTATGTAAAGGAAACCGGTGAACGATATGTAGAAAATTTAGAAGTGGTGATGATCTATCGTAACGATCGATTTTTACGTGGAGGAGATCATACCGCTTATGTAGAAAACGGATTTGCTGCAGTTCGTTTTACTGAAATGAATGAAAACTATACCAGACAGCACCAGAATGTTCGCACAGAAAATGGCATTAATTATGGAGACCTTCCTGAGCATATCGATTTTGAATATTTGAGAAAGAATTCAGCGATGAATCTTTCCAACCTGGCTAACCTAGCCAAAGCACCGGCTATGCCTGAAGAAGTAAAAATAGAAACCAGAAGATTAACCAACACTTCATCTATTACATGGAAAGTACCTAAAGCTGGTAAAGTAAAAGGGTATTATGTTTTGGTGAGGGAAACAACCAGTGCCTTCTGGCAGAAAAAAATATTTACAACAGATCTGTCTTATGTATTACCCTATTCTAAAGACAATTATTTCTTCGCAGTTCAATCGGTTAGTGAAACAGGTAATGAGAGCTTAGCAGTTGTTCCGGGAATTGCCGGGAGATAAGCTATCTATATTGATAACCGTCATTTCGAACGGAGTGAGAAATCTGCTCATTGATTATGAGATTTCTCACTCCGTTCGAAATGACGGTTATTTTATTTTACCTTCTGTGGAACCAATCTACCCACAACTTTTTCTGTTTCTTCAATTCCTCTTTCCCCACCTTCATGGTATTCGGCATCTTCATTTACATCCCATAAGTCGTACACTTCTTTTCCTGCTATAATGTTTTTCGCAGCCAGCATGGCCGTCATCATGCTATGATCCTGGTTATTGTATTTGTGCATACCATTACGACCTACCAGGTACAAGCCGGGATATGATTTTAATGCTTCCCTAACCGCTTCTACATTTTCTTTATACGAATGATCGTAAACAGGATACGCTTTGGGTTGACGAACCACATACCCATCTACCACCGCACTATCTGTTGTTAATCCAATCTGTTCAATTTCCTTTTTCGCTAAGTTGATGAGTGTTTCATCACTGCTTGTCCATAATCCATCTCCTTCAAAACAAAAATACTCCAGTCCATAACAAGCCATATTGGGATCAGGCACCATGAACGGACTCCAGGATTTGAAATTCTGGATCCTACCTACTTTTACACTAGGATCATGAATGTAGATCCAGTTATCGGTAAATGCATCCTCATCTTTACAGATCAATACCACTGTTAAAAAATCGCGATAGCCCAAATGCTCTGCGGAGCTAAATGCCTTTTTTGGAAAGCGTGGTGAAACAGCAGCAATTAATTCGCGCATAGGTGCAGACGACAATACATAATCAAAGTCGCCGATGGTTTGTCCATCCGAAGTATGCACCGTCCATTTACCATCATTCGTACTAATATTTTTCACACCACAATTCATCTTAACCTCAACACCCATTTGTTTACATTTGGCTGTACAGGTTTCCCACATCATACCAGGGCCATATTTTGGGTATCGGAATGAATCGATCAGTGTTTTAATTACTTTGTCTTTATCTCCCCCACCCTGCTTAGGTTTGAATAATGCATTCCAGATAGCGCTGCTCAACGATAATCCTTTGATACGCTGTGCTGCCCAATCAGCAGAGATTTCATTGCAGGGTATGCCCCATACTTTTTCTGTATAGGTTTTAAAAAAAATATTAAATAACCGTTGTCCAAACTGGTTCACCACCCAGTCTTCAAAATTGGTTGGATTTTTTACCGGGAACACTTTTGCTTTCAGGTAACTCAATACGCACAAGCCACTTTCGATAATACCTAATTTATTCAATGCTTCAAAAGCTACCAATGGATAGGAGAAGAATTTTTTATTGTAATAAATGCGTGAGCTACGCGGACGTTCCAGCATTTCATCGCCCAAAATTTCCGTCCAGAAATCTTCCACTTCTTTTGATTTGGAAAAAAAGCGGTGACCACCAATATCAAAATGATATCCCTTATAAGATTCGGTACGAGAGATCCCTCCCACATACTGCGGGTCTTTTTCAAAAACCGTTACCTGCTGGTTTTCTTTACCCAGTAAATAGGCAGCAGTTAAACCTGCAGGGCCCGCACCAATAATGGCTACTTTTTTTGACATGCGTAATGGTATAAATGAAAGTTATTCCGGTAAAGTGGCAAAGGTGTGAAATAATTGTGGTTCTACCGCTATTTTTGTGCTTCAATTAGACTGCCAACAGTTACTAACTGAGATAAACCAATAGCGCAATGACCCAACCCACGTATCGTATTGAGTACAAATTTTTTGATGCGTTAACACCGCTGGAACTCTATACCATTATGCGTTTACGCAATGAAGTGTTTGTAGTAGAGCAACAATGCATTTACCAGGATGCTGATAAAAAAGATCCTTCTTGCCATCATCTGATGATTTGGGATGGGGATGTGCTTGCCGCTTACGCACGATTATTACCCAAAGGATTGGCTTACGAACAAATGTCAATCGGCAGGGTCATCAGTTCTCCAGACCATCGCAGAAAAGGGGCAGGAAAATTATTGTTAACACATGCTATTGAAGCCTGCCATACTTTATTCGGAGAAGGCCCCATACACATTGGTGCACAATTGTATTTGCAAAAATTTTACGAATCGTTCAGATTTGTTCAAACCAGTGGCGTATATCTTGAGGATGATATTGAACACATAGAAATGATTAGACCATAGTGAATGGTGAATGGTGAATGGTCAATGGTCAATGGTCAATGGTCAATGGTCAATGGTCAATAATCTGTTGTTTATAAACTTGATTCCTTATTCACAATTCACCATTCACCATTCACAAAAAATACTCACCACTTCCCCCTCACATCCCCAATTCAATCTTGAGAAATCTTGCCGTATGACTCTTTGTTACATTGACCATTTTTTCGGGAACGCCTTCAAATAAAATCGTTCCGCCGCCGTCACCCCCTTCGGGGCCGAGATCGATGATGTGGTCGGCTACTTTTACCACATCTAAATTGTGTTCAATTACTAAAACAGAATTTCCACGATCAACGAGCTTATTCAATACGTCCAGTAAATGCTGTATATCTTGAAAATGAAGACCGGTAGTAGGTTCGTCAAGAATATAAAAAGTTTTACCCGTATCTTTTTTACTTAACTCAGTTGCCAGTTTTACACGTTGCGCCTCGCCACCACTTAAGGTTACTGCAGATTGCCCAAGTGTGATATAGCCCAAACCCACATCCTGTAATACTTTGATCTTTCTGTACAAATAGTTAACCGGCTGAAAAAAATCGCAGGCCTCATCCACCGTCATATTTAATACATCACTGATAGATTTTCCTTTGTATCGGATTTCAAGTGTTTCGCGGTTGTATCTTTTACCATTGCATTTTTCACAATGCACGTATACATCGGGTAAAAAATTCATTTCAATCACACGCATACCGCCTCCTTCACACACATCGCATCGGCCACCTTTCACATTGAATGAAAAACGGCCTGCATTGTAGCCCCGGATTTTAGCTTCGGGTATAGTTGAAAACAAGGTTCTGATCTCCGTAAAAAAACCACAATAGGTAGCCGGGTTACTTCTGGGTGTACGGCCAATGGGCGATTGATCGATCTCAATTACCTTATCAATATGCTCAAGCCCTTTCACACTTTTAAAAGGCATGGGTGTAACACGGCTATTGTAACAATGTTTGGAAAGAATGGGATACAAAGTTTCATTAATCAATGTTGATTTACCACTGCCACTTACACCGCTCACCACAATCAATTTACCCAATGGAAAAGTTACACTTACATTTTTCAGGTTATTGCCTTGTGCTCCTTTCAATTCCAGTATTTTACCATTGCCCTGCCTTCTTTCTGCAGGAATGGCAATACTTTTCTTTCCGCTTAAATACAAAGATGTTTCAGATTTACTGAGCAAGACTTCTTTGGGTGTTCCAGCTGCAACAATATGCCCGCCATAAACCCCTGCTTTTGGTCCAATATCCACGAGATGATCAGCTGCCATCATAATATCTTTATCATGTTCTACCACCAACACACTGTTACCGATATCGCGCAGGTTTTGTAAGGCCACAATCAATTGCTGGTTATCGCGCTGGTGTAAACCAATAGAAGGCTCATCAAGAATATAAGTAATACCCTGCAACTGCGAACCGATCTGCGTTGCCAGTCTGATTCGCTGCGATTCGCCACCACTAAGGCTTCTGGAGGGGCGGTTCAGCGACAGATAGGTTAAGCCTACATCCAGCAAAAACTGCACACGCTCGCGGATCTCTTTTAAAATATCTTTAGCAATCTGGTTCTGCTTATTACTCAATCGTTTTTCTATATTGGTAAACCACGCGTGCAGTTTATCTAAATTCAGGTTACTCAGTTCCGCAATATTTTTTTCATCTACCTTAAACCAAAGGCTTTCTTTTCTCAACCTTGCACCATCACAGCTGCCACAAACACGGAGCTCCATAAATTTCTCAACCCATTCCCGTAAGGTTTCGGTGCTGTTGGTTCCGGCAAACCAGCGTTTAAGCATAGGAACAATACCTTCAAACTCACCTTCATAAGGCGTGCCAACGGCATCTTCTTCCATATCCCCAATTTCTAATGAGCTGCCTTCCGGATTTCCATACAATAAAATATTGAGAGAAGCCTGCGGCAGATCTTTAATGGGTTTATCGAGATTGATCTTGTTTTTCTTCGCCAGCACTTCTACATTTCGATACATATAGGCATCGCGTTGCTCGCCCAATGGAACAATACCACCTTCCTTCACACTTAGTTTCGGATCAGGTATTATGGCTTCCATACTAATGCTGTATACATTTCCCAATCCTTTACAGGTTGGGCATGCACCATAAGGAGAATTGAATGAAAATGCATTGGGCGAAGGCTCTTCATAACTGATGCCGGTATCTTCGCACATCAATTGTTTAGAGTACTGTACGGTTTTATTAGAATCATTGAGTAACAGAAACATCAGCTCCTTTCCCATCTTCAATGTCTGCTGCACACTTTGGCTTATGCGTACCCGCATATCATCGGTTACCTGCATCCTGTCTATCACCACTTCAATATCATGAATCTTATAACGGTCTACCTGCAGCTTGGGTGTCAGGTCCATCACTTCCCCATCCACCCTTACTTTTAAAAATCCTTTTTTACGAATATCTTCAAACAGTTCACGGTAATGCCCTTTACGTCCGCGGATCAATGGAGCAAGCAATGTGATCTTTTTGTTTTTGAATTTGGTGAAGATGTTCTCTACAATTTCTTCCTCGCTGAACTTCACCATTTTCTTACCCGTATTATAACTATAGGCTTCGCCGATGCGTGCATACAACAAACGCAAAAAATCGTAGACCTCGGTTACTGTTCCTACTGTTGAACGCGGATTTTTGTTGGTGGTTTTCTGTTCGATGGAAATAACAGGAGAAAGTCCGGTGATCTTATCTACATCCGGCCGCTCCATATCGCCCATAAACTGTCGTGCATAAGCGCTGAAGCTTTCCATGTAACGGCGCTGTCCTTCATTGTAAATAGTATCAAACGCAAGTGAAGATTTGCCACTGCCACTCACCCCGGTAAATACCACCAGTTTGTTTTTAGGTATGGAAATATCAATGTTCTTGAGATTGTGTTCCCTGGCACCAAATACTTCAATAAACTCGTCTGCTGAAATCGTTTGTACCGCTTTTTTTTGCTTGCTTACTTGCTTTGCCATGCCAAAATATCAATGAGTATCAAATGTACTAACATTACAAAAAGGTAATAGGTTTAAATAGTTTCGAAAAGCAGAAGAAAAAAGGTATTATGGCATCATATTTGATATTTTTATACTACAAATCTGCTTATGAAAAAATATACATTCCTGCTGAGTTTTTTTATTGTTTCATTTACCAATGCCCAACTTGATAAGGGATCAAAATTAATCGGTCTGCAAACCCATCTTGCTGCTCATGATATGTATGTAACCCGCAATGCGGTAAGCTTTGGTTCAGCCGGACATGATCTGGGTTTAAATCTGATACCTACATATGGCTATGCTGTTCAGCGCAATTGGCTGATTGGTGCACAAGCAACGTTTGGTATTCAAAGTACCAGATACAAAGGATTTTTTGCAGGGTTTGAACAAACAGATACTTATACAGATATTGGTATTGCACCTTTTACACGCTTATACCTCGATCTCACCAAAAATAAAAAATGGAAATTATTTGGTGTGGCTGCTTTTGAAATAAATCGCAGTGGCTTTAGAACCCATTACACCGGGGGTAGTTTTCCATCAAAAACCTATTCATCCGTAACCAACGGAAAGGGCTCTATTGGTGGAGGTCTGGCTTATTTTGGCAAAAAACTAACCGTTGATCTGAGTATGAGCAATACCGCTTTACGGCTTGGATTCTATCGAGCCAACACCGGCAGAAAAAAATAATTTTCATCTGAAATGCTTGCCTGTCATGGGTTTTGTTAATTTTTCTACCAAATTAATAGACTTTTATTTTGGAAATATGAAACCCATCCCTTTATATTTGCACCAGTTCTTTAGAATACTTATCAAGAAAGGCAGAGGGAATTTGGCCCTATGAAGCCTTGGCAACCCATATAACTCACTCAGTTATATGAAGGTGCCAACTCCGATCCCGCCGTAAGGCGGGAAAAGATAAGTCAGAGTAAAGTTTGCTAATTACATCACAGCGTTGTGAGATAATATATTCAAGCTCATCTGACTTACCGGATGAGCTTTTTTTATGTGCTACCCTGAAGAGGGAACGTGCATAAAAAAAAATCATTCAGTAAGTCATTCCCTACTCGCTTCTCTTGTTAAGTTCTGTAAGAATTTTTACAAAATTCTAAACCATCTCCTTACGTTACATCATTAGCGTGGGAGGTATAAAAACTGATTAACAATGAGCACAGCCACACAACTAATTCACAGCATTCCGGTAGATCCTTTAACAGGCGCTATTTCAGTTCCCATTTATCAAACATCCACTTTTGTGCAGGAAGCACCCGGTGTAAACAAAGGATATGATTATGCCCGCACCGGTAACCCTACCCGCGCCGTATTGGAACAATTAATTGCACAACTGGAAAAAGGTACGGTTGGTGTTGCCTTCAGCAGCGGACTGGCCGCTATTGATGCAATTGTAAAACTTTTAAAAACCGGGGATGAGATTCTGGCGGTGGATGATATTTACGGTGGGGCATTTCGTTTGTTTACCAATGTGTATGAAAAATTTGGCATCAAAGTAAATTATGTAGACACTTCTAGTGTTGAAAATATTGTGAATGCCATTACAACCAATACGAAACTGATCTGGCTCGAAACACCTACCAATCCTACCCTGAAAATTTCCGATATAGAAGCCATTGCCAAACTGGCCAAAGTGCATAACTGTTTACTCTGCGTAGACAATACGTTTGCTTCGCCCGTATTACAACAACCCCTTGCATTAGGTGCAGATCTGGTTATTCATAGTGCCACAAAATACCTTGGTGGACACAGCGACTTGATTGCCGGCCTGGTAGTTGCCAAAGACAAAGAACTAGGCGACAAGATCAAGTACCTGCAAAATGCCTGTGGTGCTATACTGGCGCCATTCGATAGCTGGCTGGTAATTCGTGGTATTGAAACACTGCACCTTCGTGTGAAACAACATTGTGCCAGTGCCTTAACCGTTGCAGAATTTTTAGAAACGCATCCCGATGTTGATACCGTATTTTATCCGGGATTAACCACACATCCCAACCATGCCATCGCTAAAAAGCAGGCAAAAGGGTTTGGTGGCATTGTTTCTTTTACATTAAAAGAAGATACGGAAGAAGCCGCAGTGGCTTTTGTAACCAATACCAATTTATTTAAGCTGGCGGAAAGTTTAGGTGGCATTAAAAGTCTTGTATCTCATCCTGCAAACATGACACACAAATCGATACCCGCTGAAAAAAGAAGAGCCGCCGGTGTACAGGATAGCCTGATCCGTTTATCTATTGGGTTGGAAGATGCGGAAGATCTGGTAAAAGATCTCGCTGATACGTTTGCCTCACTGGCAAAAAACAAAATAACATCACCATTTTACAACTTAACAAACCATTAATTACTTTGATAAAGAATACTTGGAAAATTTATAAAAAGTCTATTAGATTTGTAGGAAACGAATACGCAAATAGCACCAACCTATTATTTCGCCTTAAACACCTCCCGTCGGGCTATCTTATGTTGTATACGTTGTTGCTAAACAAAATAACCTTACATTATAGCAGACAAAGAACCAGTCTTACTTTGCTACATGTATTCTCAATCATTATTTTACTGTAAACAATAAAATCAAATCTCATGAGCCAACCACTACATTTCGAAACATTGCAGTTGCACGCAGGTCAACAAATCGATCCGACTACCAAAGCAAGAGCTGTTCCTATTTACCAGACCACATCGTATGGTTTTAATAATGCTGCGCATGCGGCCAATTTATTCGGACTGAAAGAATTTGGGAATATTTATACCCGCATCATGAACCCCACAACAGATGTGTTTGAACAACGCATTGCGGCACTGGAAGGTGGCGTGGCAGCATTGGCAGTAGGTTCAGGACAGGCCGCACAATTTTTAGCATTGAATAATATTGTACAGGCCGGTGATAATTTTGTAAGTACTTCATTTTTATATGGAGGCACCTATAACCAGTTTAAAGTAGCATTCAAACGTTTGGGTGTAGAAGTTCGTTTTGCTGATGGTGATCATCCCGAAAGTTTTGAACCACATATTGATGCGAAAACAAAAGCCATTTATCTGGAAACCATTGGTAATCCAAGATTAAATATTCCTGATTTTGAAAAATTTGCAGCCATAGCAAAGAAGTATGATCTGCCATTAATTGTTGATAATACATTCGGAGCAGGCGGCTATTTATTTCGTCCATTAGAGCATGGTGCTAATGTGGTAGTTGAATCTGCTACTAAATGGATTGGTGGTCATGGTACTACCATTGGAGGTGTTATTATTGATGGCGGAAATTATAATTGGGGTAATGGTAAATTTCCTCAATTCACCGAGCCTAGCGAAGGCTACCACGGTCTGCAGTTCTGGAATATTTTCGGAGAAGGCAATCCGTTGGGCTTACCCAATATTGCATTCGCTATCAGAGCACGTGTAGAAGGTTTACGTGATTTTGGTTCTTCACAAAGTCCGTTCAATTCTTTTTTACTGATACAGGGATTGGAAACGTTAAGCCTGCGTGTACAAAGACATGTAGACAATGCACTGGCACTGGCCCAATGGCTGGAAAAACATCCGCATGTGGATTTTGTGCAGTATTCCGGATTAAGCAGCAGCGCATATCATACCCTTGCAAAAAAATACCTCAAGAATGGTTTTGGCGGTGTGTTGAATTTTGGTGTGAAAGGACCAAAAGAAAATGCCAGTAAATTTATTGACTCATTGAAACTGGTCAGTCATCTGGCCAATGTAGGCGATGCCAAAACACTGGCTATTCATCCCGCTTCCACTACACATGAACAATTGAGTGAAGCAGAACAACTGGCTTCAGGCGTACAACCTAACCAAGTAAGAATCAGTGTGGGCATTGAACACATTGAAGATATCAAGGCTGATTTTGAACAGGCATTCGCACAGGTGTTTTCAAAATAAAGAATGTGATAGATGTTGACTGATACCATATGGCAATGGTATCAGCCAACAAATGATAAAAGATTTTCAAGAAAAAGGAACAAGTACCCGTGACGAAACTATTTCACTCAGAACAACCTTTTCTGCTTGAATCGGGCGTAGAAATATCCCGATTACATCTTGCCTATACTACCTATGGCACACTCAATGAAGAAAGGAGTAATGTAGTATGGATTTTTCATGCACTTACCGCCAACAGTGATGCTGCAGAATGGTGGCCCGGCCTTGTGGGCGCAAATACTATTTTTGATCCATCGGATTATTTTATTGTTTGTGCAAATATGCCCGGCAGTTGTTATGGAAGTCTGGGGCCTCTGGATATCAATCCCGAAACGGGTTCGCCGTATTATCACGATTTCCCTTTGTTTACTACAAGGGATATGATACGGAGTTACCAGCGGCTGAAAACATATTTGGGTATAACACAAATTCATATTGGTATTGGTGGTTCTATGGGTGGCCAGCAACTATTAGAATGGGCGGTAGAAGAACCCAGATTGTTCAAACACATTGTTCCTTTGGCAACCAATTGCTTTCATTCTCCCTGGGGTATTGCATTTAATGCAACCCAAAGACATTGTATTGAAGCGGATAGTAGCTGGCCAAAAAAGGAACACACAGCAGGTTTACAGGGTATGGCTATTGCGAGGGAAATTGCATTACTCTCTTATCGTAATTATCATACCTACCAGATCAATCAGCAGGAAACTGATATACATAAAACCGATAATTACAAAAGTGAATCTTACCAGCAATACCAGGGTAAAAAACTAGTACAGCGATTTAATGCATTTAGTTATTACTTCCTAAGCAAAGCCATGGATGCACATCATGTAGGTCGGGGCAGGCATTCTGTAAAAGAGGCATTAGAAACCATAACTGCCAGAACATTGGTGATCAGTATCAGTTCTGACCTATTGTTTCCACCAAGTGAGCAGCAATTGATCGCTGATCACATTCCTGATTCCACATACAAAGAAATAGATTCCGATTATGGACATGATGGATTTTTGCTGGAGTTTACAGAGATCAGTAAAGCCATACGTGAATTCATTAAAAAATAAATACACAAAGTAATCAATAAAAATATGGATGCACACAAACAGTTAACAATAGGTTTATTCGGATTTGGGGTTGTAGGAGAAGGCTTGTATAAAGTTTTGCAACAGACTCCCTCCTTGAAAGCAAGTATTAAGAAAGTATGTATCAAGAATCCATCCAAGCAGCGTAATGCCCCTGCCTCTCTTTTTACAACAGACAAAGAAGAGATCCTGTTTGATGATAGCATTAATGTAGTTGTTGAGGTGATTGACGATGCCAATGCCGCTTTTGAGATTGTATCCATTGCTTTACGCAATGGAAAAGCAGTAGTAAGTGCCAGTAAAAAAATGATTGCAGAACATTTACCTGAAATTCTTGCCTTACAGCAGGAAACCGGTCTACCGTTTTTATGCGAAGCCGCCGCTTGTGCTTCCATTCCGGTCATCCGCAATCTGGAAGAGTATTATGATAATGACCTGCTACATTCCATTAAGGCCATTGTAAACGGATCAACCAATTTCATCCTGACCAAAATGTTTGAAGATCGGTTAGACTTTCAAGCTGCGTTGATTTTGGCACAACAACTTGGTTTTGCAGAAAGCAACCCCAAACTGGATATAGAAGGTTATGATGCAGTAAATAAATGGGCCATACTTCTTAATCACGCGTATGGTATTGTAGAACATCCGGATAACATTTTATTTACGGGCATTCAAAATATACAGTTGAGTGATGCTGTAGTAGCAAAAGAAAAGAATCTCGATATTAAACTGATTGCACAGGCAACCAAGTTAAAAAACGGCCAGGTAGCTGCTTTTGTTTTACCGCAGTTTGTGAAATTGAATGAGCCTTTATCATTTGTAAAAAACGAATATAACGGTGTAGTGATTGAGAGTGGATTTGCAGATAAACAATTTTTTTATGGCAAAGGTGCCGGTAGTTTTCCAACAGCCTCTGCGGTATTAAGTGATATTGGCGCTTTACGTTATGACTATCGCTATGAATACAAAAAATTATACCATCATACCCCACATCAGTTAACACACGATTATTACCTGAAAGTGTATATAAGTTTTGACGACTGGAAATATATTCCCAGAGAAAAATTTGAATGGATAGAAGAATGGCATGCGGAAGCAGAAAGAAAATACCTGATTGGCGTATTGCATATTGGGCGTTTAACTGAGTCTAACTGGTGGCGCGAAAACGGAACTTCGCTCATTGTAACCAATGATCCGATCATCGACAACCTGGATATTATTAACCTTAAAAAAAGAAGTCTGGAGCTGGCTGGTGTAGTGTAAGAGCCTGTTTAAAAATGCAAGATTTCCGTTGTAAGCTTCTAGCTATTAGCTGTTAGCCGCGAGCTTAGCATATGCTTATCGAAATAAGTAGTGCACCTACTTTGAAATTGCAATAGACCTATGGTAGTTGAAAAAATAACTATTACAAAGGCTTTACTATTTTACGGTATTTTTTTATACACGAGCATACGAAATCAAGTAGTAAATTCGTAAAAATGGTTTTGCATGCAGGTAAACACATCAACACGAAATAGTAATCTGGCTATTGGATCTATTATTACATTGGTGGCAGCCATTTGTATTATTGCAGATTCACTCATCGTTGGTAAACAGGAATTCTTTCTGGTATTAAATGCAGATCTTGGCAAATGGGCTGATTATTTTTTTGTATTCTGTACCACATTGGGTGATGGTGCCATTTGGGTAATTGTAGCTATACTTTTTTTCCTCTTCCGAAAAAATAAATTTCCGCTGTTACTATCCGCCATCGTAGTTTCTACACTCATAGCGCAGCTTACCAAAAATTATGTTTTTCCTGCTGAACCCAGACCAATAGCTGCTATTACAAATACATCAGCCATACATACAGTAACAGGTATAGAAGTACACAAGGCTTTCAGTTTCCCATCAGGACATACCGCCACTGCGTTTACCATTTATTTATTGGCTTGCCTGCTCATCAAAAGAAAATGGATTATTCCCGTCGGCTTTGTATATGCCCTGTTGGTGGGCTATTCAAGGGTTTACCTGGCACAACATTTTCCGCTGGATATAGGGGGAGGGATGATTGCGGCGGTGATTACGATTGTAGTAGCTGTATTTGTTCAAAATAAGTGGGATAAAAGAAGAGCATTGAATATTGAATAATGAATGTCGAATATAGGCTTAGGTAGAATAAGCACCAACCTGTTCCCTAATTACAGTTCCACTATTTACTTTTTTGTCTTGACACAAAAAAGTAACAAAAAAAGTCAATCCCGCTTGGGCGGGATGAAAAAAAACTAAAATTTACTTCATTCCGCTAAAATGAACGAAGTCTAAAGCCCCGCTTTAGTACAATAGTGAAGCAAATATGCGCTTCAACAGTGTGCCATAGCCAAGCATCGTTCATTTCTTAACGCTACATTCCGTAAATTTCTTAACGCTTTTTTTCAGAGGCCATTTTAAAATCAATGATAGTAAGGCTTTGAGGCTATTCTACCTAATCCTATGTCGAATATCGATCGGAGGTATCACTTCTACATTCGACATTCCTTGTTCGATATTCGATATTCATTATTCCCTAGTCTTTCCAACGCCACTCACCTGCAATCTGTAAAGGCTCTTTCAGGTTATTTTTCAGCAAAAACTCTTTGGTTTCTGCATCGGTAAAATGTTTGGCTTTAATTTCTTTGGCATCAGCGATACCATATAATAACATGGCACTGAAACGAACTGTGTTCTTCATTCCTTTTTCATCAACCAGGTTAAAGCCATCACAATCTGCATGGTAGCAAGGGCCAGCATTATTAGGCAATGCACCACCTGCACCACCACCCGTTGGTACGCCCTGTAACATAAATGGCTGGTGATCGCTGTGCAGGCCGGCTCCGGCTCTAAAAGAATTTTTAAATGAGGTATCTAAGGAACGGGCAATATTTCCAATCGATTGAAACAACTCTCTGCTATCTTCTGCTGTAGTTGAATATCCTTTGGGATCATTGGTCATATCATAATTCAGCATATAACGCAACTGATCAATGCTTTTATTTTTGATAGCGGCATCCACATAGGCTTTCGATCCAAGCAGGCCCTCTTCCTCTCCCATAAACATGATAAACTCAACGGTGCGTGCCGGTTGCAATTGTAATGCCTTAAAAGTTCTGGCCATATCAAGCACAGAAAAAGAGCCGATACCATTATCAATAGCACCGGTTGCCAGATCCCAGCTATCCAGGTGCCCACCTACCACTACTTTTTCATTCGGTATAGTTTTACCTTTTATTCGCGCTACTACATTACGCGCCTTGATCAAGCCTGAAAAATTAGTCATAGTAATATGACTGTATAATTTACCGGTTACCAATTTTTCTTTCCATTGCATTCCATCTTCCTTTCCAATACATACCGCAGGAATGGGAATGAGTTTACCAGTTACAGAAGCAGTACCCGTTAATAAGATACCACCGGTTGCTGTATTGATAATGATGATACCCTTTGCACCATACTTAGTGGCAATCGCTGTTTTTTCAGAACGGTGCAGAGATTTTGTGCCCGGCTTTGAACCAGGTAACACACCAAGGTATACCAGTGCAATTTTACCTTTTACTTTATCTGGATTGGTTGCGTAATCTTCATCAAGTCCATTACCCATATCAACCACTTCCAGCGTTACATCCGATTTTACGGGAGAGTGTGCAAGTGTAACAGATTTTACTGGCTGCAGATTGTTAGCATCGGCTCCCATTGTTACTGCCAATTTTCCCCTGCTCCAACTCTCTACTTCAAAAGGTTGATAATGCAGATCTGTAAAGCCGTAAGATTTTAAAAGATTGTAGGCAAACTCTTCTGCCTTTTTACCGTTGGCAGAGCCTGTTAAGCGATGGCCAATGGTGGTGGTGGCTTTTTGCAGGGAACTGTAAGCTTTAGAATTGGCAAGTACCTCTGCATTGATTTTTGCGAAGATTGTATTCCATTGAGGATTTTCCTGTGCTTGTGTCTGAATACTTACTATACAAATAAGCAACAGGAGAATGGCAGACTTTTTCATGTGTGTAGTTAATTTGGAAAATGAATGTATTCATAAAATCCCAAATCACGAAAATGGCAGAAACATTGGTGGGCTAAAGGGCATTTGTGTGCTTTATGTTAGCGGTTATTTTACCGCGAAGACACGAAGGCGCAAAGAGGCGCTAAGTATACAATCAAAAAAACCTTGCGTACCCTTGAGACTTCGCGCCCTTGCGGTTAAAGCTTATATAACGTCCATCTTACTTTACAATATCAAGATCATTCCCATACATAACTACCCCGGAATAGTATTGCCGGATTTCTTTCATCAGGCTTTCCGGTGTTGATCCGAATAATAACTGGTGAACTAATACCAATGTCTTAGGTTTTACGGTATTCGCAATAGTAGCCAGTTGTTGCGTAGATGTATGAAATGTACTGTGATAATACTTCCATCGCTGCTCACGTTTGGCTAAACCTTCCATGGAATATACTTCGTGCACCAGTATGTCGCAGTCTTTCGCATTCGCTATCAGTTCCTCACTAAATGTACAATCGCCCGAAACCACAATCGTTTTATCTTTTGTTTCAAAACGATAACCAAATGCCTCAGGCCATGCACCATGTTTTACCCTGAATGCTTTTACAGTGATATTGGAATCTTTATAAACCACACCCGGTTCAATCTGGTGAACATTTACCATATATCCTTTGGCGTTACCATATTCTAATCCGTGTATACGAATATCCATATCTTCTTTATATGCCTGTAACAAATGATCGGTCATGTTTTGCAATCCTTTCGGACCAAATACTTCCAAAGGTTCATTTCTATCTAGTACCGCAGGCGTAAAAATAAAATCTGCATACCCTGCTGTATGATCAGAGTGAAGATGTGTAATGAATAATTTTTTTAGCTGCGAAGATTGTAATCCGTTCATTCCTTTCTGATAGGCTGCCGATGCACGGCGAACAACACCCGGCCCACAATCCACCACATAGGAAGTTCCATTCACAACAATAGCTACAGAGGGACCGGACCGATCCGGATCAGAAAAGGGAGTACCGGTTCCCAATAAAACCAATTGTGTTCCTGTTTGGCTGTATAGAGAAATTGATACACAAAAAATACTGATGCACAATATGCATTTGGTTAAATAAAGCATGACCTGTATTTTAAGAAGAAGCTTTTTGGAATATCGTTTACAAAAAACTAATTATTTCCAGAAATCAAAGCAAGCACTTCACTTGCGGTACCTGTAAAAGGACCGGATGCCTGTATTTTTAAGGTAGCCATAGCAGCAGCAAAGCAGCCCGCAGCATGTACACCATCCCCCTGAATTCGTTTGGTTAAATAACCCGCCATATAGGTATCGCCACATCCCGTGGCATCTATAACTGCTAATGGTTTGTAGGCAGGGATTTCATAAAAATTTCCTTCCTGATAAATAACCGACCCTTTGCTGCCAAGCGTAATTACCACTTCTTTTACACCCCAATCAGCCAGTAGCATCGCACCTTTTCTGATATCGGTTTGACCGGTTAACATTTCCAATTCCTCTTCATTGGCTTTTAGCATATAGATAAAAGGTAAGGCTTGCTTTTTTTCGGCCCAGTCTACCGGATATACTTTTTGGTTATTTACTTTGCGAAGAAAACCCTGAACATCCAGAGATACTTTTCCTTTTTTAGCAAGCATTTGTATCAGCTCAACCGTCATATCATCGGCGAGTAAAGGACCCAGGTGAAAAAAGTTGGCTTCAACAGAAGCAAGCTGTTCTGTAAGAAATGGATCTGACTTCTGTAATACATTTTGTACCCGATGATCCTGGTTCTGCTTGTATATATTTTCAAAATTAACGGTATGCTTACTTGGCAAAACAGTAACGCCGATTTGTTTAGATCGAAGTTCAGTTACAAAGGCCATTTCGGTTTCAGCAATGGCTGTTATTAAATGATAAGACAACCCCATTGTGCGAATAGCATTCGAAAAATAAACAGACGTTCCCCCTGCCATGTATACCACCTGCTTGGGGGTAACTACTTTATCTAGGGTGATATGACCAATGCAACAGATATCGTACATGCGTATATAAATGGATGTCTTAGTAAGCGTTGGGTTTTATAAGACAAGTTGATGAAATAATTTTTGTAATGCCTCTTTGGTATCATGGGATAAACCCGGGTGAACTTTTGAGGTTTGAATAACGGTGCTTCTGGTGGCGGTAAGCCAGCGAAAGCGGGATGCTTTATCCAGTTGTGCAATAGGGCCTCCATCAACACTGCCATTACATATTTTTTCAAAACTGGAGAGATATGCTTTCAGATCCTGCATAGCCAATTCATCGCAAAACATCCGGAGTTTTTCTTCCTTCAAGGTATATTTTACCTCGAGAAAATTTTGTTTTTTACAAAAGAGTACAACGCCTACATTAAAGAACTCTTCGCGCTCAACTTTAGGCACAACCCGTATAATGGCATACTCAAATAAGTGATTCTCTTGCATGTTGTGCTTCTTTGGTGAAGGAATCGGAGGTAGCTACTCTGCCATGCAAAAATCGGACATATACTTTTCGGCGTTCTTCTGCAGAAATACCTTCTTCGCCGGAAAGCCATTCATCGGGAATCAGGGCAACAATGGAATCGATTAATGCCGGTGTAATCTGTGAAACAAGTTCTGACTGTACTATATCGATTGCGGATGCCTGCGGTAAAAGCACATGGTCTTTTACCTGAACAAATGGCTTTGTAATATATTCCTGCCAATTATCCCATGCATGATGAAAATAAAGTGACGCTCCGTGATCAATTAACCATAATTCCTTTTTCCAGATGAGCATATTGGTGTTGCGAACGGTTCTGTCTACATTATTCAGCAAACAATCAAGCCACACAATCTTCGAAGCAATCAGCGGATCAACCACGGTAACATTGGAATCGAATGTGATGGCACCTGATAAATAATGAAGCGCCAGGTTTTTACCTACACTGGCTTTCAACAGATCCTGAATCTCTTCGTCTGGTTCTGTTCTTCCAAAAGCAGTATCCAGTTCTGCAAAAACAATTTCAGGCACTTTCAATCCGATTGCACGCGCTATTTCTCCACCAATGAATTCTGCTATCAATGCTTTTACTCCCTGACCGGCTCCACGAAATTTAAGTACATATAAAAATCCATCATCCGCTTCTGCAATAGCCGGCAATGAGCCTCCTTCGCGCAGGGGTGCTACATAGCGGGTAACAGCAACTGTTCGTATATCTGGAAATTGTATTGCCATGGTCACCGATACTATTTGATTTGCACTAAATGATTTAATATAACGTGTTACGCTATCATACTTTCTCTTCTTAACCGTGCTTTTGTGCCCTGGTGTGAAAATAATTGCACACGAAGGCACAAAGGCACGGTTTTATTTATTTAAAAACTATCGCATTTTTATCCTTAACACATACATATCATTGGTAACATACAATGTTTTTTCGTCAGTGGATAAAGCACAATTACTAGTAGCATTTTCTAATTTAAGTAAGCCTAGCTTTTTTCCATCCTTATTAAAAAAATATACCCCACCCGGACCAGAAGCAAATACATTTCCATTTCTATCAATTTTTAAACCATCTGGTAATCCATGCCATGCACGATCATAGCCAGCTGCGCTGTAGAATATTTTTTTATTGATTAGCGAATCTCCATCCACATCCCATACATACCAGTCAGGAGCTTTGGGGTCGCTGCTGCCTACGAGTAGTTTTTTTTCTCCGGGAAATAAAGCAATGCCGTTGGGACGGGTTACTTCAGCAGACAACAAAATAGCCGTTCCATCATTCTTCACTTTATATACACCATTGAATGGAATTTCTTTTTTAGGGTCTTTATCATTTTGTGTTGATAAGCCATAGGGTGGATCGGTAAAAAATAGTTCTCCGTTTGAGGCAACCACTACATCATTAGGACTGCTGAATCGTTTGCCAAGATATTTTTCAGCCAAAGTAAAATACTTTGCTTCAGGCTTATCTAAAGGTGCTGTCATCCTAGAAACTTTTCTATCGCCGTGCTGACATAAAATTAAATTGCCGTTGGTATCCAATGTTAATCCATTACTACCTGGTTCTTTACTGTCAGAAACTTTTCCGGTAAATCCGGATGGGGTCAGGTATACCTGTGTGCCTTTTTTTTCTGTCCATTGATACACGGTATTGGCAGGAACATCGCTGAATAAAAGTGTATTCATTTTTTCAATCCATAAAGGCCCTTCGCTCCATTGAAAGCCTTCTGCAATAATCTCTGCTTTTGCATCCTTAGAAAGAATGATATCCAATGCAGGATCAAACCGTTCGATGGTTCCGATGGTTTTGTATTTTTCTTCAGAGGTATTTTGCATATGACTGGCATGATTGTTACAACCTATGATAGCAGCTAGTAGTAAAAGAACAATTGTATTTTTCATATCGGTTATGTATTCATTTGTAGTACGCTTTTACTTTTCTCTGCGCAAACTCCCTGCTCTCTGCGGCTCTGCGGTTGGTAATACCTTGCATCAACTTCAGAGATTAAGAAACTGAAACAACCACATCAGCTACTTAAATTGATTTTCTATTCTACTTAATGAGAATCTCTCGTAACAATACTTCCTGAATTTCCTTGCAGAAAATCAAAGTCGGCACCTTTATCGGCACCCATCACATGTTTTACATAGAGACTAACATAGCCGCGTTCTGATGCAGCTTTAGGTGCCACCCATGCGGTTCTTCGCTCAGCCAATTCCTCATCGCTTACATGCAAATGCAATTTTCTTTGTTTCACATCCAGTTCAATCATATCTCCGTTATGTACCAATGCAAGGTTACCGCCAATTGCACTCTCGGGCGAAACATGTAACACGGCAGTACCATAAGCGGTACCACTCATTCTTCCGTCGGAGATGCGAACCATGTCTTTGATTCCTTTCTGCAATATTTTTTTGGGTAATGCCATATTACCTACTTCGGCCATACCCGGATAGCCTACCGGGCCCACATATTTTAATACCATTACGCAGGTTTCATCAATATCCAATTCGGGATCATCAATTCTGGCGTGATAATCTTCGATGCTTTCAAATACTACTGCCCTTCCCGTATGTTTTAGTAAGGCAGGCGTGGCAGCAGAAGGTTTTAACACGGCTCCGTTAATGGCCAGGTTACCTTTTACAACCACACAACCAGCTTCGGCCTGCAATGGTTTTTCATAGGTAGCAATCACATCTTCATTATAACAGGTTGTATTTCCTTCAATATTGGTATGGTGATTTTTTCCGGTAACGGTGATCACATTCTGATGCAGTTCTTTTTTTAATTCATGCAATATCACTGGTAAACCTCCAGCATAATAAAAATCTTCCATCAGATATTTGCCCGATGGCATCAGGTTTAGCAACAAAGGAATTTTACTACCGAGCGCATCAAAATCTTCCAGATTCAATTCAACCCCTACCCTTCCTGCTATGGCGGTGAGATGAATTAAAAAATTGGAAGACCCCCCAACAGCTGCATTTACTTTGATGGCATTCTCAAAAGCTTCTCTGGTTAAAATTTTATCGATAGTTAAATTTTCTTTTACCATCTCCACAATTCTTCTTCCACTCAGTTGTGCCATTACTTTTTTTCTGGAATCAGCAGCAGGAATGGCTGAGGCACCTGATAAGGTTAATCCAAGTGATTCAACCATACAAGCCATAGTACTTGCTGTGCCCATGGTCATACAATGTCCAATGCTTCGGCTCATACAACTTTCTGCAAACTCACAATCTTCCTGTGTCATTTTTCCGGTTTTCATGTCTTCATCAAACTTCCACACATGCGTACCGGAACCAATGGTTTGTCCTTTATATCGTCCATTTAACATCGGGCCACCCGGAACCACAATGGTTGGTAATCCCACACTGGCCGCACCCATAACGGTTGAGGGTGTGGTTTTATCGCAACCAGTCATCAATACCACACCATCAATAGGATTACCACGAATGGATTCTTCTGTATCCATACTGGCCAGGTTTCTGAACAGCATGGCAGTGGGTTTCAATAAGGTTTCGCCCAAACTCATAATGGGAAACTCAACCGGAAAACCGCCCGCTTCGAGTACGCCTTTTTTAATACTTTCTGCAAAATCCCTGAAATGCGCGTTACAGGGTGTAAGCTCACTGAATGTATTGCAGATGCCAATGACAGGCCTTCCATCAAACAGATCAGGAGGCATACCCTGGTTTTTCATCCAACTGCGGTATATAATGCCGTCTTTGTCTTTTTTACCAAACCAATCCTGGCTTCTGAGTTTTTGTTTCATGGGTAAGGGGTTCTTATGTGGGTGCAGGCTTTGTAGCTGTCATGAAATTATGGTTTATTCTTATACGCTCCTGTAAGAAAGTTGATTAATAAGATTGTTGTATGCATAATAAGCTACTCATATTTCCGTGGGGATTAAGAAGCTGTTTGTGTTAATTATTACTAATAGCTTACATCTCTGCGAAAACTCTAAAACGCTGCGGCTCTGCGGTTAGAGCAAGCAAAACCAACCGCGGAGCCGCAGAGAACAGGGAGTTTTCGCAGAGAAAAACGATACTGCCAACTAAAAATAATTAACTCAACCAGCTCCTAATATCTCAATAAGAAAATATTTAGTACACTAATTTGGTAGACTAATTAAATCGTGCTAATATTGCAGAAATTCCTGCTGCAAAACTGTTGCGGGATAACAGGCCATTCCATGATCGAATTTGAAGAAGAAAAACAATTGTATCCTGCATTTCTCAAATTGAGGAATCTCAGTATACTGATCATTGGTAATGGAAATACCGGTCTGGCCAAATTGCATTCGCTATTGCCGGATGCTTCCAATGCCAGCATTACCCTACTTGCCACACTTGAGAAGGAAGGCAAAAATGAATTGTCTACACAGAATGCTTTTGACACAATCCATCAACCTTTATTGGAAGCGTTACATCCCGGCGCGATAGATATCTTGATACTCGCATCGGATGATGCGGAATTATTTGAGCAGGTTAATACAATAGCCAATTCACAAGGTCTTATCGTTACCGAAAATGATAACATTTGGTTGAGTCCTTTTTACATTGATAAAACAAACTATAAAAGCAACATGCCAATTGGTTTTGCTAAAGGGGAAGAAACCCATGTAAGAAACAGATTTATTAAAAACACACAGAACTTAGATGCAACAACCAAAGTGTTGATGAATGATGGAGAAACAAATAACCGCTGGAGAAAAGTAGCTACCTATTCGTTACTGGCTTTTGGGTTTATGTTTATTGGTTATTTTATTGCTATCTACCTGCCTTTGCAACAAGTATTGGATGGAACATATGAATGGTATCTAACCTCGGGTAAGGAATTTTCAATCATACTCCTCGCCGGGTTCTTGGCGCAGCTGGTAGATGGAGCCCTTGGTATGGGGTATGGAGTAACCAGTGCTACTATATTACTATCTGCAGGTATCAGTCCGGCAGCCATGAGCGGCAGTATCCATACCGCAGAAATGTTTGCCAGTGGTGCTTCCGGATACAGCCATTATAAATTTGGGAATGTTAATATAAAATTATTTAAGGCATTGGTAATACCCGGTGTACTGGGTGCTATTATGGGAGCAGTATTACTGGTTTGGATAGGTGATCAATATGGAAATTTCATCAAACCGATTATTGCGGCATATACCCTTTTCCTGGGTATCAAATTTATTATAACAGCATTTCGTGGCGTAAAAAAGCAAAAGAAATTCAAACGTTACCGACTGCTGGCTGCTTGCGGAGGTTTTTTTGATTCCTTTGGTGGTGGTGGCTGGGGGCCGATTGTAACAAGCACTTTAATCAACAACGGACGTAATCATAAATACGTGATTGGCTCTGTGAGTTTAACGGAGTTTTTTGTTACCCTCTCAAGTGCCTTTGCATTTTTTACCATGATAGGGGTAAGCCACTGGCAAACTATTCTAGCTTTGATTATTGGTGGATTTGTGGCTGCTCCACTTGCAGCGAAATTAGCTGGGCGGCTTCCACGGAAAATATCATTTATTCTATTGGGTACTTTGGTAATCATCTGGAGTATCCGGATACTCATAAAACTGATTTAAATACACATGAAAGCAATTGATGTAAGCTTCAGCTTGTTCCGGTTACGCAACAAAAGAACAACAGACCACTACTGCTACATGATTCGATGTTGTTGCTGACTTCGCATCCAAGCCATGTAATACCACCCTTTTTTTTATTCTAATAGTCTATCAAAATAATAGACTATTAACCAAAACAGATCACATGAAACACACTATTGTATTGATAGGATTCTTATTTCCTGCCCTGCTATTTGCGCAGTTTACAGGCAGGGTAGTAAACAGTAATAACGAAGGCATACCGAATGCAACCGTAGTAATAAAGAATACCACCACCGGAACGACAACCGACTCTACAGGTTATTTTTCGTTTTCCAATAGTCCAAAGCTTCCTTTTACTTTACTCGTATCCTTTATTGGTTTTGAAACAGTAGAACGGGTTATCAGAACCGGCAACCAAAGCAATGTATTGATTCAATTACAAGTGCTTTACCAAAGGGATACCATTATTGTAACCTCACGCAGGCGCAGAGAAGTATTGCAGGATGTTCCGATTCCTATCTCAGTAATCACTGCCTCACAGGTAGAAGATGCCGGGGCTTTTAATGTAAACCGGGTGAAAGAATTTGTACCATCCGTACAGTTGTACACATCCAATCCGCGCAATACAGGCATTAATATCCGCGGCCTCGGTTCACCATTCGGACTTACAAATGATGGCCTTGACCCCGGTGTAGGTTTTTATGTAGATGGGGTGTATTATGCCCGCCCTGCTGCCGCCACACTTGATTTTATTGATGTAGAACGGATTGAAATATTGCGCGGTCCGCAGGGAACTTTATTCGGCAAGAACACCACATCAGGTGCTTTTAATATTACTACCCGGAAACCCAGTTTTAAATCAGGCGTTAATTTTGAAGTAAGTTATGGCAACATCGGATATATACAGGCAAAAAGTTCTATCACAGGTGCATTGAGTAAGAAATTAGCAGGACGTCTTTCGTTCTCCGGCACACAACGCAATGGTGTGATTGAAAATATACGCACCGGTAAGAAAACCAATGACATCAATAATCTTGGCTTTCGTGGACAATTGTTGTTCAAGGCATCTGAAAATACTTCTATTACTTTTTCAGGTGATGCTTCCAGCCAACGCCCCGATGGGTACGCACAGGTAGTAGCTGGTGTTGTGGTTACCAAACGCCCGGCTTATCGCCAATTCAATGCTATCATTGCAGACCTCAAATATGCATTACCCAGTAACAATGCATTTGACCGTTTGATAGATCATGATACACCATGGAATTCAGACAATGACCTGGGTGGTGCTTCGGCAAATGTGGATACCAAAATCGGAAACGGAACCCTAACTTCTACCACCGCTTGGCGCTATTGGAACTGGGGGCCTTCTAACGACCGAGATTTTACCGGTTTGCAGGCATTGGCTAAATCACAAAATCCGGCTAAACACCAGCAGTGGTCGCAGGAGGTTCGCTATTCAGGTGATTTTTCCTCAAAACTCAGCGGTGTTTTTGGTATATTTCTAATTGACCAGGAAGTGAAAATAAACGGTAACGAAGAATCCGGTAAAGACCAGTGGCGCTTTGTACAAAGTTCAACCAGTACTTTATGGCAAACACCCGGATTGTTAGAAGGATATGGCATTAAAACAAACGCATCCATCAAATCGGTAAGTGCTGCTGCATTTGCCAACTTTGATTGGGAAATCACAAATGGCCTGCACTTTTTACCGGGCATCCGTTTTAATTACGATAAGAAAAATGTGAACTATAACCGCATAGCAGCAGGAGGTTTACAAACAACAGACCCCGCATTGCTTGCATTAAAAAACAGTGTGTACGGTAGCCAGTCATACATATCCGGTGCAGAAGAAAATAATGTAACCTATCAGCTTACCTTATCATACAGACCCAATAAATTCATCAATACATTCGCAACGTATTCTACCAGCTATAAACCAGTGGGTGTTAATGTGGCCGGTTTACCAACCAACAGTAGTGGTGAGGCTGCAACCGAACTCTCTGTTATCAAACCAGAATATGTAACCCATTATGAGATTGGCATTAAATCTTCCCCGTCAGAAAATAGCACATTGAACCTGACCTTGCATAATTCCACTATTAAAGATTATCAGGCCAATGTGCAGTCGCCACAGTTGGGTGTTAACCGGGGTTATATCGCCAATGCAGAAGAAGTAAGGGTGCGTGGTATTGAACTGGATGCGAATGTAAAAGCCAGCAGGCATTTTTCTTTCAACGCAGCTTTATCTTACACAGATGCCAGGTATGTTCGCTTTACCAATGCGCCGCTTCCATTAGAAGAAACGGGGGCAACACAGGGTGGTGTTCAGGTAGCTTTTAAAGATATTTCAGGTGGTGAGCTTCCCGGCATTTCCAAATGGGCCGGCTCATTGGGTGGAGAGTATACAACGCCTGCTGTATTTTTAGGTAAGGCAGGAAAATTCTTTTTGGCGTCTGATCTATTCTATCGTTCCTCTTTTTCATCAAGTCCATCACCATCTGCTTATCTGAATATTGAAGGGTATGCGATCATCAATGGAAGGGCAGGCTTTCGCGTTGCGAATGGTTTTTCTTTTTTTGTATGGGGGCGCAACCTGTTTAATACAAATTACTACGAGCAATTATT
This sequence comes from Chitinophaga pinensis, assembly GCA_943372845.1. GTDB lineage: Bacteria > Bacteroidota > Bacteroidia > Chitinophagales > Chitinophagaceae > Sediminibacterium > Sediminibacterium pinensis_K. The sequence goes on from CALSAD010000007.1 coordinate 99,025, forward strand.
ACCGGCCGGAGGAAATGCAGGACACTATGCCGGCGTATTGGGTGATCCGAGAACATATGGTGTGACTTTGCGGTATTCGTTATAAGGAAGTAAGGTAAAATCTATTGCATTCAAAGATGAATAATTAGAAGCTGTTTAAGTCAATTATAACTAAACCCTATATCTCTGCGAAAACTCTAAAACGCTGCGGCTCTGCGGTTAGAGCAAGCTAAAACCAACCGCGGCGCCGCAGAGAACAGGGAGTTTTCGCAGAGAAAAAATATAAGGCCAACTAAAAATAATTAACACAACCAGCTTCCTACTCGTAGAAAAAAATCACAACAAAAAACTCCTACAACATTGTCAGCGCTTTTTTGCTATCAAGTTAAGATTTGAACCTGCTACCCTCCCGCCGCAAAGCGGGATACGCTACTGCTTATTATAAAAATAAAAAGAGCAATCATAGCTGATTGCTCTTTTACGTCGGGAAGACAGGATTCGAAACGACTTACAATATATTAATTTTCAACACTTTACAAGACTTTTGGCGAAAGACTCAAGCCATGTCTCACAGGTAGAAAATGTGTTTTTGAAAGAGCTATTGTAAAGGTACAAAACCCGCTGTATCAGGCAATCACTTTTGATAACTTTTTCATAGTAGCTTATCTTTGCAAACTGGTGCAGGGATGACAACCTGCGTCTCCAACTTTGAAGCCACAAGCTTGGCCCAGGGAAAGAGAGTAACCAAGTTCTTTAAGTTATTGCTGATTTTGATTGTAATTGTTTGGCATGTATTGGAAGCAAAAGAAATAGTACACCAATTATTCAAAAACAACTCTGTGGAAACACAGATACAAACCAAAAAAAAGGAGGCCATTATGAAAAATAGTGTAACTGTAATTTATCCAGCAATGTCAAAGAACCCTACCACTCACCCTGCAAGTCTTTAGAAATAGAAAGCCCTCAATCGAGGGCTTTTATCTTTTTACCACAGTCTGAATAATTTCAATACCCTTCCTGCACCAGCTTCTTTACATCATCCTTGTTGTAATAAAGCGTACCGCCTACTTTCTTCACACGGATCTTTCGCGTAATACGCAAAGCCACCAGTTTGTTCACCGAACAACCTAGTATGGCACGTACGTGCTTCGTCTTGTATCCCTCCGGCGATTCCGGTATTTTCTGCACCACTTCGCTGATCACTGCTTTCAGATCGGCGAGTAAGTTATTTCTGAAAACAAGAAGGTCATCCTTCGTCACAATATCTATACTCATAAACCCTCCTTACAGTTTATTGAATTTAATTTTACTGTTCCTCCCGAACGCCGGGAAGTATTTGATGTACCCAAAATCGGCCAGGTCATTCATCACTTTGTCATAGGTAGATCTCGCATTTACTTTAGCAAGCTGCATGATCCTCGTTCTGTTGACGAGATACATTTCACCCTGGTCGTTTTGAAACTCACTCAGCATGGCAAGGTAAATACTGACATGCGCGGTGGTGATGCGCGGGTCCTCGCTGATCGTTTCAAAAAACGCCCCGATGCTCATCTGTTGAACAGGCCTGGTTTGCGGTTGGCCTTTGTCCTTTTGGTGAGTAGTTTGCCACCTTTCGCCCCGGTGTTGGCACTTTCCGCCCGGTCATTTTTTACCAGCAACTTCCTGTCCGCGTTGATCCTTTTTTCCATCCATCGACTTGCCAGGAAACGCTGCGCCTCGTCGAACCGGATGGGCGGCTGGTCAGGCACTAAGTAAAACCGCTGCGACAATTCATGCTGCGATTTCAGCACCGCCAGGTTTGGGACAGCGTTTTCCAATGCCGTCCCCGCCCAGTGCCTGAACCGCAACACGCCACCCGCGTCAACCTCATTTAACTGGCTGATCAGCTCCGCTGCTTTTACCGCATCACCGTCCGAACCCTCCACCGTATGTTCCCGCGCCGCCAACAGGCGCTCCCAGTTAATTGCGCCAAGAGACTGATCCAGTCCTTCCATTCCAACAGGAATCGCAGGACGCCTTTTCAAGACAGCCGTATAATATAATGCATCATACAAACCCTGGTCGCCTTTCGAACAGTGAATGATAAAATCACAATCGCCATCTGGTAGCGAAGTTGTATGTGTGATCTCAAAAGCCGCAGGCCCGAAGCATGCAAATGCTTGAAGACGCTGCCGGATCGCAGGCCCGCAACCCAATGCCTCCAGGCGGGTTGCGAGCTGATCGATATTTTTCTGGTTCATAGTTTAGGTTTAAGCGATTCCTTGCCCTTTACCCTGGCGAACACGGTTCTTAGGGAGGAGGCTATTCTGCCGTGTGTTTTTTGGAAGCAGGTCTTTTTTTTTATCATTCTGTGTGGCGTTATTAGTAACGCTCTCCGCCTTCGCAGTGGTCCCCTCGCCCTGTTGCACACTATTCGCCGAATTAACCAACGCATCACCGGCCTTCAACTCCGTGCCTTCTTTAATCCTTTTCTGGTCCACCGGCGCCTCACCATGTTTCACTTCCTTTTTCGGTCCCGGCATAAACAGCGAAACCCCGTCCTTGTCCCACATTTTTAAGGTATGGTGTTTGGGATCAGTGGTCAGTTCAATAGGAATTTCTTTTCCGCCCTTGATCAGCGTGGCATTCACCAGTTCACCCTGTTGCAATGTTTTGTACAACTGCTCCATCTGCGCAGGATCTCCCATTTCTTTTAACTGAATTCGTCCCACCGCTTCTTTCAGGTCGAAACCATAACCGCGGTTATACGAACGCATAGCTGCATTGTTATGCTCATCACGATCGCTGAAATCCAGCTTCAACCAGGCGCGGTATTTATCGCCTTCCTTCGGTGTCAGTTCCTTGTACACGCTGCGCCCGTTCAACAGATTCTTCGCTTCGTTCAGGTCAATGCTCTGTCCCTTGTTGTTAATGAAAAAAGTCTGTGTCGTGTTGACGCTCTGGTTTTTTAAGGACGCATCATACTTGTTGAAAAAATACATATCGCTTCCTTCCTGTTTGGAACGCGCGAAATGCGGTGTAACGGAAAGTTCATCTTTACCGAAACTTACTTTGTCTTTCAATTCGAAATTTTCTTTTCCTTCCGCCATGTTCTTTTCCAGCTCGGGGAAAATCGATTCGTTGAATCCCGCATCCTTCAGTTGTTTCTGCAGGTATTCCAGGTTTTTCTGTGTCATACTCATTGTTTTATATTCGTGATTAATAGATTGCTGTAGAATTTTTCCTGACAACACATCCGGGATAAATTTTTCCATCGGCGTTCCTGTCCAGTGTCGCCCGACCATTTCAGCTACCCGCTCCGCCGCCCGTTCTCCGGTCAAAGCAAAACGCGAAAGACTTTCCACCGCGAAGGATTGATGGATCGCATGAAGTATATCGCCCAGCACCGTTCCTTCAGTCGGTACATGCACAGGTTGGTAAACTGCATTTTGCCATTTGTGCTGGTCGAGCATTTCCTCCAGCTCCGCCACTGTTTTATTGAATTTCATTTCTGAATAATAACCCAGCACGCGTTCATCGTCAACTTCGATGTGGTTAAATGGTTTTCCCTCTTTCAATTGTTCGCGCGCTGTATCCTGTACAAATCCTAATAAAGCATCGACAGGAAGCAGCACCACTTCTTTTTCGTTGTGGTGATTGAACAGTTGAAAATCCGCAGCGGCAGAAGGAGAATCAAAATAATGCAGGTCATACACAGAAAGCAATTGGATCTCGCTGTCAAAAGCCAGCCATTCTTTTTCATTGCGCAGTGCATCCTCTAAGGCTTTGCACAGCTTGGGTAAATGCGAAGTAGTTATATGCATAAATTTCAATTAAGCAGGATTGCGTTAAGAATATATTTGTTGGGAAGATCGAGATGCAGTTGCCGGTCGCTGCCTTTTTCCTGCACATGAATTTGCAGGGTTTGCCCCGGCACAAGTCCAGCTTTGGGAACAATGACCACAACCACCAGGCTTTGTTTTTCGCGAACCGTGTTGGTTGCTTTATCATTTACTAATATGGGTACCTCGCGATCCTGCACCGCTCGCCGCTTCGCAGAATTTCCGCCCGAGAGAAGCGCACTCACGCCGCCGATCTCATAAGAAAGCGTTGACCTGTTATCGATCCGCAGCTTGACAGCGATCACGTTCCCGTTGGTATAAATTCCCTGCACACGTAAGAGCACCAAACCAGATGAATAGCGCACACCATATAAGCGGTGATCCATCCCTCTCACCCTTTGTGCAAGAGAGATAAGCACCGTATCGTTTAAAATATTTTTGCCCGCACCCAGGTCAAACGTTAGAACAGCGGGCGACGAGTGATATACAATAAGAAAAGAATACAGCTTCCCGTCTGTAGTGATCACCGTCAGGTTGGTCGTATCTGCAAACACCGAATCCGCTTTTACCTTTAAAACCTGCGTGGTTGATTTCTGCACAAGAATATGTTCACTGCCACGGTCGATCGATAGGATCGCAGAAGGAAAGAGTAAACTCGTGGTTTTATTGGTAGTTACTTCCAACACGGTCACTTGCGCCCTCACTGCAACAACAAAAAATAAACCTATTACACACAATATCATTCTCATCACTTCTCTATTTTGAATGGTTATCACGCAAAAAAACCTGGTAACCCGCGGCTACACTCACACGCACGGCTTTTACTTTTTTAGACAACATATTTTTTACAGCACCGATGCCCGCTATAGCGGCCTGTGTTTTAATACTCGGGTCAAGCGATAACACATTCATCGACTGCATGGATTGTTCGGCAGTGGATTTCAAAACATCCCTTGAAATAGATCCCGGTACATAGATTCCTTCCATGCCGTCAAGATCATACACGCTTAATTCAACAGGGAGTATTTCATCGCGCAATCGAACAGATGGAACACGGATCAGTAACCGTTCATTTTCAATTGCAGCAGTTCCATAGACCATACTTCCCCCAGGCAACGTCCGCCCGCCAATCGTAACAGCATTGTTCAGCATCATTTTTACTACCGAACCTGCCTGCAACACCTGCGCAACTGGAATGGTAGCTGTCATCGAACCACTGGCTGAAGCAGCAGATTGCTCTTCATAAAATCCACCCGCACTTTTTGCGCGCGTTTTCCCAAAATAATTTTCTTCATTGTTGGTTGCCGCCTGCACACCCAAAGCCGCTGCATTTTGTTTGGCTGTTTCTTTCGGAGACTTCACAGGATTCTGCAAAGCCGCCAGTTTTTCAATCGTCTGGTTGATCGCTTCTAGGTCCGGGTCAGGGCTGCGTTTTTTTGCACTCACAACAGGCGCTGTATACACAGGCTGTTCATCGCGGACAGGAAGAGAGCTGCTTCTTTGCGGCATTTGTATCCGTTCCCTTATCGCCTCAATTTTCTCTTCAACATTTTTATCCTCCACACGATTTATATACGGATCATTTTTCAATTGCTGTTCATGACGCACCGAATCACTGACCGCCTGCGCATAAAAACTCATTTTATCTTTCGCACTGTCTTTCGCGATCTGCGCATCCGGCAACCGCGTATTCATACCACCGCGTTGCGTATGCTGATCAGTTTTTATTTTTCCGCCACCCATACAGGCAAATACCACGGTAATAAACGGTAATGCCAACACAGGAAGGAACAGGTAAAATTTCAGTTGCTTGTTCATCGTGTTTCAATTTTAAGATCCTTGTTATCCAGGATTTCCCAATGTTCGATCAGGAAGCCGTGCGGGTTATGGTCACTACGCGCCACACTGCGTAGGACTCCTTGCGTTACAAGGTTGCGCGTAACCACGCTGGTGGAACGGATGATTTTCAGTGTCGCGTAACAGCGGAACAAATACGGTTCGGCCACGGTGTTCACGCTCACGCTGTCCACAACTACTTGCTGGCTCACATTGCCGGAAATGATCCCCGCGATATAACCTGTTTCTTGCAAGTCATCGTATTGTTTTTTCGCCGATCCATCTGCCATATACAAGGCGCGTTTGACAGATGCCGCGATCGCTTTTTCATCCGGGTCAAGTGAAAAAAACCAGGTATGGAACATCGCCACATGATCCCTTGCTTCCACGCCGATATTTTCTTTACGTGTTCCCGCCAGCAGCTCCGCTGCTTTGCCGTTGGCGAGGACATACACCCTTTCCTGCATCCTTGCCGCTAGCTGTGCATTGTTGTAAATCGCGTACACGCTGACACACAAACTGCCGGTCACAACGATGAACATAAAACCACGCATCGCGCGGAAAGCAGTGTCAATATTTTGAGTCGGTTTAAACATGTTATTTGCCGCTTACTTTGTCCTTGAAATAACCGCCGCTTGCGGCTGCATCACTCATATTGCTGCTCATCTTGTTGGCAGCGCCGCCATACGCATCTGCTGACATACCCGTTGTTGCCATTGTCGCTGCCTGCTTGCCTGCACCCACTGTCATAGTTGTAACCTTATGAAGCAGCGCATTACCACCACCGGCATTGACGATATAATTCGCAACGGAGGGTACCGTGAAATAACCGATGATCCCGATCAGCAGAAACGCGATATACGCCCAGTCGGTAGTAGAAAACGGCTGGCCCGGGATATTGGGCATGGTATCCGTCATCATGCTTTCCTGGATCTTCGCGATGATCGCGCCGAAAATATTGGCCACCGGCAACCACAGGTATACATTAATGTAACGCGCCAACCATACAGTCAGCAAATGCTGAAACCCATCGAAAATAGAAAGTGCGAAAACCACCGGCCCGATGATCGCAAGCACGATCAGGTAAAACGTGCGGATCACATCTATGATCAGCGCCGCCGCCTGGAACACAAACTCAAGTATTTGTTTAATACCCTCGCGGATCCAGTTCGCAGGATTGAGCGCACCCATACCCATCGAACTGCTATCATGTAGGGCCAGGTATTTTTCCATCGCCGCGTTACTGTTCTTCACCATCGCGGCGGTTGCCATGACAATGGGTTGCAGTATCCCGTTGAAGAGAGCGATCACCTGCGGAAAAAGACCAATGCAAAGCCCGATCACGAAAGGCCGCGCTAAACCATACACATCAATCGGTTCCGCCGCTGCTATATTTTTCCAAACACGCATCGCGATATAACAAAGCGCAGCCAACCCGCCGATCACGCGCGCCACGCCTATCAGCTGGCTGCACATCGGCATCATATTATTGTACAGTTGATCCAGCACAAACTGCAAACCCTCCCCGTTGGAAATGGATTGCGCACTGACAACCATTGGCATAATCACCAACATCACACACACTATTCGCTTCATCACTTGTTCTTTATTGTTTGCTCAATCCTTTCAATGATTCCATATCACGCCTGTTCTGTCCACGCAGCATCATGAGTTTTAAATACTCATCACGCAAGGCTTTTAATTTCGCCGCCTGCTTCTGCACCGATTGCTCTATCGTACCCATGATCTCTGTTCGCTCACCATCACTCATCCGGAATTTTCCCGGAGTCAATACAGATATAAGTAGTTCTGCATCTACACCCACAACATCCGTAATATTTTTACACGCGATGGCTACTTCATTTAATTCAGCCGCCGTAAACACCCCGCTTTTTTGTATATCCAGCAGCAAAGTTTTGCTGTCCGAAACAATCTTTGTTTGCGTGTTGTACACGCGTCCAACAGCAGGATTATTTTTAATCGAAGGATTGACCAGTAACAAGCCATCGAGATAATTTTGATGCAGGTTGAAATTCGATTTTCCGATATCGCGTATCACGTTGTAACCGTTCTGCAAAGTCTGGTAACCCGATTTCATTTCAGACAACATCAGTTTGAACTGTGCGAGTTTTTCAAGATCGAGTTTTAATTGCTGCAGTTCCTGTGCCTGCGCATACATCCGCATACAGCTTAATAATCCCATTATGAACACCATCACCGTTTTCATACTCACTGTTTTAATCGTTGTAAACTTTTCATGTCTGTTTGCAGTTGTTGTTTACTGGATGCAAGCCTGTTAGTTTGTTTTTCCAGTTCTTTCATATTATCTAAACAATCCTGCATCGCATCACGCAGGGAACTGATCATCTTTACACGATCCGCATCTTTCATCACCAACCCATTACCACTTGTCACTTCCTGCAAAGAAGAAACAACATCCCTTGACAAATCCAGCAGTGCAACCGCCGCGCTTCGCGATACATTAACCTTTGCAATCCGATTATACGCTACCACCAGTTCTGCTTGCAGGGATAGGATCTGTTTTACCTGCGGCAATGTTTTCACCGCGTTGCGAACGGTTTGCAGTTCTGAGAAATAACCGGCATACAATTGCTGTTGTTTCCTTTGCCAGTCCGCGATCTCCGCAAGTTTCAGTTTCGATAATTCATGCTCTGCCACCTGCTGCGCCTGTTGAAGCCAGATCGTCTGGTTCTGCAGTTTCTGCACCTGCAGGTCGATAGCCTTGATTATTTTGGCGATCACCAGTGAAACAGGATCGATGCTTTGCGCACCGGCGCGAAATAAACAGCCACACAAAACCAACATCACCATTAGCTTTTTCATCTTTCACAAAATATTTTGATGTACAGGTTAACAACAGCATCCACGATCTGCTTCCTCGAATGTGAGCACCACCAGATCCCGTAGATTACTACAGCGATACAGATCAGCGCAACACCGAACCATAATAATTTTTCCCTCATAGCGTTAATGATTTGATACCCGCTTCCATACTTCCAAGCTCAGAAGCAGCACGGGTTACTTTCAGTTTTTCTTTTTCCTCCGTTGTATAGGTCAGGTATTCTTCCGGCGAAACCTCCACGCGGTACACTTTTGATACACGGCCACCCAGCGAGATAAACACTTCCTTGTATTTGCGCGCGGGATCATTGGCTTTATTGAGCGATAGCACAAGCATCTTTTCTTTTTCCGTCAATCCCAATAATTCCTGCACGAGCTGGAACTTGTTTTCATACCGCGACTGGTCCAGCAGGATCTTGCATTCACTGTTGTTGATGATCGCCTGTTTGACGATTGGCGAAGCAATAAGATCCTCCACATCCTGCGTCACCACCACCGCTTCACCGAAATATTTACGCACGGTCTTGTAGAGGTATTTGATATACTCCGCCATGCCGTCACGCATAATGGCTTTCCATGCTTCTTCGATCAGGATCATTTTCCGTACACCTGTGAGCCTTCGCAGTTTTGAAAGAAACACTTCCATGATGATGATCGTAACAACAGGCAACAGGATCGGGTGATCCTTGATATTGTCCAGTTCAAAAACAATGAACCGTTCATCCAGCAATTCAAGATTCTCACGGGAGTTCAGCAAATAATCATATTCACCCCCTTTGTAAAAAGGACGGAGCACATAGAGAAAATTGGCGAGATCAAAATCCTTGTCCTTCACTGCATCCGCGCGCAAAGCACTCGTAAAATCACCCAGCAGAAATTCATAAAAACTATCAAAGCACCTGAACGCTAAGGTTTGTTCATAATAAAGTTGCAGTGCATTCGACAGCGCGACATATTCACTGCGTGTAAAACGCTCGTCATCTTTTTTCCATAGTGCCACGAGCAGCGTCTTGATGCTTTCTTTTTTTTCACTGTCCGGCACGCCTCCATAAAAAGGATTAAAACAAATTGGCTTAGATTCCGAATATGTAAAGTAGTAACCGTTCAGGAGTTCGCATAAACCTTTGTAAGAATGCCCCACATCCACCAGCACGATATGCGTACCCTGTTCGTAATAGGAACGCACCAGGTGGTTGGTAAAAAAGGATTTACCGCTTCCCGAAGGGCCGAGGATAAATTTGTTCCGGTTAGTAGTAACACCGTTCGCCATTGGTTCGTCTGAAATATCCACCAGTAGCGGCTGCCCGAATTGCCTGTCGCCGAGCCGGATGCCGAAACTTCCGCTTGAAGATCGGTACCCCGTTTCCGTCGCAATAAAACACGCAGCCGGTTCCAGGAAACTTAGAAACATTTCATTACCCGGTAGATCAGCCGCATTGCCGGGAATGCCCGCCCAGTACAGCTGCGGCGCACCCACTGTCTCCAGTTTAGGTGAAGCATCAATCGCTGCCATCGCGGCGCTGCACGCATTCCTTACTTCCTGGACTTTACCCGCATCCTTTGTCCACGCCAACACATGAAAATGCGCACGCACACATTGCCGTTGTTCGCTGACAGCTTCACGCAAATATTCATCTGTTGCATCATGCGCCACAGCATTATCACGCGAATATGCGGACAGCGAACGAAGCCGTAGCTTTTTCTTTTCTAGCTCCTTGATCACCGTTTCATTATCCTCAACACGAATAAATTGCTGGTACAGGTGATCCACGCCCAGCAACTGCCCGATGGGTGAAACAAAACCAATGGAAAATTTGACTGTGTCGCTAGAATATTTCTCGTGGCTGATCCTTGGCCCGCATACACCCGGCAATTCATCCGCCGAAGCGAATGAAAACATACTGCAATGTTTTTCACCAACTCGTACACCATCCGAAAAATCAAGATCGCGCCGAACAACATCACTATCGAGAACCAAGTATTCATTCACCAGATCCACCAGTTCATTTTCTACCAATCGTTCACAGCTAATCATTCCCGTATCACTCAGTATTCGAACAAACTGTGAACACACACCTTCAAAACTTTTTAAGAATGCAGGATCAATGGTTTGGGCAGGAACCAGATGTTTTCGTAACAACGAAGAGTACAATGAATTCACCTGTTTGCGTGTCTGCGCAGGCATGGTCAGCATGAGTCTGCAGGAATGTCCGAGATAAGGACGTTCATGGAAATACCGATCGCTGCTATGTGAAAGAAACGACGTTGCGGCACCGAAATCAGCGCGGTACGGAACTTGAGTAAACCGGTCCGTTTTATGGAGATAAGTACCGACCGGGAGGATCTTGATGGCTTTGATCCAGCATTGATGAAGAGATACATAATCATTGTTTGATAAGGTAAATATTTCAGGCAGCTCAACACGATACGCAATCGTCAGGTCACCCATCTTCGACAGGATCATATCATGTTCGACACCGTATAAAGGAATATGTTCGGAAAGGTTTTTCATTTTGCAAATAGTTGATCGCAATAAATTCGGTTTGGTGTGACGCGTTTCGCCTGGTGTTTCATCCATCCATGTTCACCATACAATCGGTTGAGCCTGTAAACGCGCATCACATGCAACGTAATAGAAACACCCACAAGTAGCGAACACATGATCATTGGTACGCCCAGGATATACATGACGGCGAACAGCAGCAGCGAACAGAGCAACCCGCCCGCGAGCCACCAGATATACTGCGCCTTCAGCCCACGGAACACAACCGGCCTGTTGACTCCTTTATTGATAGTATACACTTGTATCATAATCTTCTTCCTTTTCCTTGTCTTAATCGCTTCTTCGACAACAGCGGTTCCCTGTTTGGTTTCTTCGGCAACAGGTCCTTCGCAGTAACACCTTTTTGCTTCGGGTGAGGCATTTCATGTATCACCTCCGGTATCCGCTCGATCATGGCTGCCAAAACAGGGTTCTCGTCTTTCCATGTTTTGATATATGCTTCCCACCCAACAGGATCCATTTCGCCAAGTGATGGCAGGTCGATGATTTTCAGTTCTTCTTTACGCGCTTCATATTGTTCTGCTGTACCATCGAAAAGATTTTTAGCCTTCGGATCAAAACAAAGTTTGAATCCGGTTTCTGTTTCAAATAAATCATCAATCGAAAACTTATTCATAAAATCATCAACATCGCGCATCTCCCATAATCGTAAATCAAGAAAGAATAGCGTTCCCGCGATATCGATCTTCGGTAATTCTCTCGCTGGCCAATGTTCCCACATACTCGAATGTTTAAATTCCAAAGAATGCACGGATCACCGTAGTTACTACTACCAGGAATACACATGAACCAAACCACGCCGCGGCAACCTTGCCCGTATCGTGATCGCCAGCGTTCCATTTGTTGAATACTTTCACCGCGCCGATCAGCCCCACGATTGCGCCGACTGCGTACATCAGCTGCGTGCCTGATGCGAAATAGCTTCTCACTTTCTGGTTCGCATCGAGTATACCAGCGTTACCGTCCTGCGCAATAGCTGCAAGCGAAACGAGCAACATCGCTGCCAGTATTTGTATTTTCTTTCTCCACTGTTTCATCCTTCACGTTTTTATTTTTTATAAAACATGCCCGCCGCTACTTCGTTCTCGCAATCGGTTCTCCTGCACCGTACCGGCAGGGCATGTGTGTTGCGCCGGTGTTCACACCTCACGGTTTCTTTCGCTCACGCCACCATTGCAACAATTCTTTTCTGTACATCCAACCGATCACGAGGTAGTAAGCAAGCACCATAAGCGCAATAGTCCTTATGTATTGTATCCATCCGATCCCGTAGAACATAAATGTTTATTGAAAATTGCCAAGGTTAAAACCAATCGTAAGTCCCCATGATCCTTGATATGGTGATAGTCCACCACTTGCACCGAAAGGCACTAAATAATGCAGGTCAATCTGCCAGCCCTGGTCATCCACGAATCCTTTGTATCCCGCACCGAATGAAAAATATTTTCGGTTGCCCGCGCTTGCTTTTTCTATCGAAACACCACCACGCAGGAAGAATTGATCCACGTAACCGTATTCGATTCCCGCTGTGTAACGTGTGCCGCTGAAATTGTCTTTCAGCAATCGCGCAGCATCAACAGATACCTGCACCGAGTGAAATTCCATCTGTTGTTTGTAAGCGACACCAAGTGCCGTCGACGCAGGAAGATTATTTTTTTTCGAACCAAGGTTACTTACCGTTGCACCCCATTCCAGTCGGCTCGCTGATTCGCCGATAGAAGTAAAACCATAGTACCCTACATCACCACTGACAGAGTACCTGTTCACCGGGTTGGGTTCATACGCATTCTGCGCAAGAAAACGTAAAGTTGTGCTAAGTGCATGGTGTTCGTTTAATTGCAAAGCGAAGGATCCGCCCACGTTATATTCACTTAGCCTATAAGAACTGAGCGTCGCGCCGTTCTCATCGCGCGTGTCCATGGCACCAAGGTTCAGATAATTCAATGAGACCCCGAACGCGGCTGAGTTTACACTCGCGATATAACCCACGTTCATCATGCGCGTATCATTTGAGATCCCGGTGAGCCACGGCATATATCCAACAGACACCTGGTGAAAATATTGCGTGAATGCACTCTTCGCAGGATTGTATAACAATTGCTGCGTGCCTTCTGCCGATGCGATCCCCGCATCACCCATGCCCATACCCCTGCTGCTTGCATGTATGGATAAAGAAGGAAAAGTAGTGACCACCTGCGCGCGAAGGATAGTCACGCATAGTATCCATATCAGAAATAATATCGTTCTCATAAAATAGTGAGTGTTTGGTAAAGCGTTGCTGATTTATTCCCGAGATCATCCACGACATAAAGCCCGATTTTATGATCTCCCTTCGCATGAAAGGTCCAATACATCACAGGTTGATTGGTAATGATTGCCTGCCCGTTGATCGAGTAATGATACTCGCTGATTGTGCCATCGGGCTTGTTGGTATTCGAAGCATCGAACACATAGTTCCAGCTTTGCATTTGTTCGCTTCCGAGATCGCGCCAGAAAAAACTTGGGGCAGGCCTGGTGCTTGGAACGCAGCGCACAAATAATTTTTTGGATTCACCGCGCCCTAGGCGATCCGTTAAATAAATAGCTATCTCGAATAACCCAGGCAGATCAGCTACGCAAAAAAGTTGCACGCTATCCATCACAGGAATCGACGCACCGCTGCCGATCTCTGTTCCGCGATATAACAGGTGTACCGCTGATGGAACGCTGTCAATCCGGATATTCATTTCATGTCCCGGATCATTTACATATACAGTCACATTTCCATTACCCGTTGCCCGCACATTTGTCCAGTCCTTTTCGCGCACACGCACCGTGTCCTTGCTGAATTGTATCACAGGCTTTGAAGCAGCCTGCATGATGACATCTTTCTGGTTACTGCACGAAGCAAGAGCGACTATCAGCAAACCGAATACTATTTTTTTCATAGATCAGTGTTTAAAAACTTTATCAAAATGTTTTTGTCCATTGTAAATCGCGGTAATGAAATAGACCACGTTCGGTGTTAATCCATCCAGCCCGTCGAGTGTAAAAAGATTTTCACCTTTCTCAGCCGTCTTCCGCCAGTTGCGCACCAGCTTTCCTTCGCCGGTAAATAACTGTATCACGATCTCCTGTTTTCTTTCCAGTATCACCGATACTTTTAAGTGATCATGGAAAGGGATCGGGAACACGTTCCAGTCTTTTAAATTCCCCCGCACAAATGTTTGTGGTTTGGGTAATATCGCTTGCGGTAAGACTTTCACCCATGCATCGAAATGCGTGATACAGTTCCGCTTACTTACTGCATCCAAACCAACATGCACCGAATCTTTTGCGAGGTAATAATGTTGCATCACAACACTGTCACTCGTTACAGCTTTGGTACCATCACCGAAATCCCATCTGAATTCATTTGTGTGCGATACTTCTGCAATCATTTTTACCTGTCCTCCGTATACAATAGAATCTGGTGTGATCATCAACCTGCCCGCCGGGTACTCAGTATCATCAGCTGTAACAGTCACTGTTGTGCTGTCATAGCATCCTTGCGCCATCACCATTACCTGATACTGCCCGGCGCCCGCGAAAAAATTGCTGTCCCACCCGTAGATCTTCCGGTTCCTGGATTCCGGTGGATCCGTCCACCGCCAGACCTCAAACGGTTGCCCCGCATTGGTAGCAATGAGTTCTGTTGTACCGCCTTCACATACTTTGCGTGATCCCAGTATCACCGGTGCAGGCACAGTGCCGATCGTGATCTGCACTTCGTTTGAAAGCGCAGCCGCTTTACATCCCTGTGCATTGATCGCCTGAACGGTGAATTTTCCAGGCTGGTTATTAATGATCGTATCCTTGGTACTCAAACGAAATGGTGCTGCATTGAAGTTCCACTGGTAAGAATAGCCGCTTGTATAGTTGAGTATTTTAATGGCACCACTCGAACCGTTGCAGAGATGCGCATTATCAGCCGCGATCACGGCTGCATCCGGTAATGAATAAATGGTAACAGTCGCATCACCCGAAACACTTGCCGCACACGTAGTTGAACTCGCATCCTGAACACTGATGAGCGTATAAACAAAACTTCCTGAAGCCGTAGTAGGTGCTGCGATACTTACACTGTTGCCTGTTACTGTTGTGACAGTTTGATTGGCACCACCATTGATCCGGTAAGTGAAAGTATACGGCGCAGTTCCGAGTGATCCTGTGAATACAACAGATGGTGAAGAAGTATTCTGACACACAGCAGTTGTCCCGCTGATCGTGGCTGTTGGTAATGCATTCACATTCACGGTTACAGATCCCGTAGCTGCATTGCTGCAGGCCGTACTGCTCGCATCCGTCACACTCACCAGTGTATATGTAAAACTTCCGGGCGTAGAAGTCACCACAGGCACCCCAACACTGTTGCCAACCGTAGTAGATATTGAAACATTCGCTCCGGCATTGATACGGTAAACAAAAGTGTAAGGTGCAGTTCCACCCGTTGCAGAAAACACAACAGACGGCGATGAACTGTACTGGCATACCGAAGTATTACCGCTCACCGAAGCAACAGGCAATTCATTTACACGGATGTTTACACTTCCGCCAGCAACAGCTGAACAGCTTGTACTGCTTGCATCCTGCACACCGAGCAAAGTATATGTAAACAATCCTGCTGAATTGGTGGGAACAGAAACCGAAGCACTGTTACCGCCAGTAGTAGTAACTGTCTTCGCACTACCACCATTGATCGAATACGTAAATGTATAAGGAGCCGTCCCAAGTGAACCAGTGAAACTAACAATAGGAGAAGCCGAATGCTGGCACACAGCGGTTGTTCCTGCGATAGTAGCCGAAGGCAATGGATTTACGGTAATCGTAGCAGAACCAGATGCAGTATTACCACATGAGGTACTGCTCGCATCAGTCACACTCACAAGGCTATAAGTAAATGTTCCCGCGCTGCCTGTTGGTGCAGATACCGAAACAGCATTTCCGCTTGATGTTGCGACACTCTGCGCAGCGCCACCATTGATGCGATACACAAACGTATAAGGCGCAACACCGTTTGCACCCGTAAACACAACCGAGGGTGCCGAAGCATTTTGACAAACCGTTGTTGAACCTGCAACAGTTGCAGTTGGAAGTGGATTCACCACGACCGTTGCAGATCCACTGACTGAAGCAGAACAACCCGTGCTGCTCGATTCAGAAACACTAACCAGCGAATAAGTAAAACTACCCGCTGAAGAAGTCGGAACATTCACACTTATACTGCTACCACTGGTAGTCGTAACCGTCTGCACAGTTCCACCATTTACACGATAAGAAAATGTATATGGTGCAGTACCCGCACTGCCGCTGAACGTAACGGAAGGAGCCGATCCGTTTTGACACACAGCTGTAGAACCGGAAACAGAAGCGCCTGGCAATGCATTGACAAATGTGGTGATCGTATTCGAAGTCGACTGGCAACCATTGTTATCCGTAACCGTCACATTAAAACTGCCCGCGGTTGAAACATTAATTGCCGATCCGATCGCCCCCGTGTTCCACAAATAAGCTGCAGCAGGCGAAGAAGAAAGTGTTACACTTCCGCCCGAACAAAAGGTTGTCGGACCTGATGCAGTAATCACCGGTGCAACAACTGTAAAATAATTCACCGTAACAGAACCGGACAAAGCAGTGCATCCTTCTTTTGTAACAGTAACACTGTAAGTTCCCGGTCCGACATTCACCGTTCTCGTGGTCGCACCATTGCTCCACGCATACGAATCAAATCCAGCACCAGCGTCCAGTGTTTTCAAAGTGCCGGGACAGATTGTATACGATGTGCCGGGTGTTGGCAACGGACAGGAACCCGTTGTAACAACGATTTGATTGGAAGGCGACGAATTACCACACGCATTGTGATCAACTGCGTAGTAAGTGCCCGCAACAGAAACAGTTAAATTGTTTCCACTTGCGCCATTTGACCAGCTCACGCTCGATCCCGATGAAACCAGCGTAGCTGTGGCACCATTGCACAAAAGTTGGTTATATCCCGGTGTAACAACAGGCGCTGCCGGAACACTACCCGTTGTAATAACAACCGTATTGCTGTTCGCAGAATTCCCGCAACTGTTCTGTTCCCACGCGAAATAATTGCCGGGTGAAGTAACCGTGATCGTGTTCCCCGTTTGCCCCGTGCTCCATTTGATCGTTCCGCCTCCCGAAGCAGATGCAGAGAGAACCGTGGAAGATCCATTGCACAAAAAAGTTCCGTTGCTGCTCGATACAGTTGGCGCAGCAGGTGTACCGCCCGTGCTGATCACAACTGTGTTGCTGTTACCGCTCGTGCCGCAACTGTTCGATTGGTACGCGTAATAATTTCCGGGATTGGAAACAGAAATGCTTCCGCCCGTTTGGCCCGTGCTCCAAGTAACAGAACCCGTTACTCCCGATGCCGAAAGCGTTGTTGAAGATCCGTTACAAAGTTGCGTACCATTCGAAGAAGAGATCGATGGCGCAGCAGGCGTACTGCCCGTGCTGATCACAATTGAATTACTGTTGCCGCTTGTTCCGCAGGCATTGGTATTGGTGGCATAGTAAGTTCCCACATTGGACACAGAAATATTGGCTCCCGTTTGCCCCGTGTTCCAGTTTACCGTTCCATCAATTCCCGATGCAGTTAAAGTTGTCGCAGCACCATTGCATAATAAATTGCCGTTAGATGATGAAACCGAAGGCGCAGCAGGCGAAGCACCATTGGTAATCGCAATCGTATTACTGTTACCGCTTGTTCCGCAACCGTTCGCCTGGCTCGCATAATACGAACCCGCACTGCTCACCGTAATCGTATTACCGGTCGCGCCTGTGCTCCAGGTCACCGTTCCATCCACGCCCGATGCAGTAAGTGTTGTGGTTGCGCCATTGCACAACAGGGTACCATTGTTAGAACTGATCACCGGTGCGGCAGGAGATCCGCCCGTAGTAATATGCACTGTAGAACTGTTCGCGCTCTGCCCGCAACCGTTCACTTCCCACGCGTAATAATCACCCGCTGCACTCATCGTGATCGAAGTACCTGTCGCCCCTGTGTTCCAGTAGATCGTTCCACCTGTAGAAGTCGCAGTAAGTGTTGTTGATCCACCGTTACACAAAGAGGTTCCGGCAGAAGACGAAAGTGTTGGAGCGGCAGGAGCCGAACCCGAACTGATCGCAATCGTATTCGAAGTCGCTGTTTGGCAGGCATCACTCACGATCGCGTAATAATTTCCCGCAGCGCCAACGGAAATGCTTCCTGTATTATCTGATAACAAAACAGGCGATCCGTCCTTGTACCAATCATACCGGAAACCATACGACGCATAATTCGGCGAACCGCTAAGCAGTGCATTGTCACCGCATACAGTAGTAGCTGAAGCAGTAATGGGCGCGGAAGATAACGTCACAGGATTCGTATACAACAATGGCACGTTGAATAATATTTTCGAACTGCGCGTAGTGGTATTGTTCCCCTGGTCGACCGCTTCGATATCGAGAGCCAGTTGCTGCCCGGTATTGTTATTCGGAAACGCCTGGTAGTTTACATCAAGCGACATCCAAAGCGTATTCGGTCCCTGCGGGATATTTACTGGATTGGTAAACCGCGAGCCGTCAAAATAAGCCGGTTGCAAATTGATATAGGTTTGCAAAGGCGTAGATCCCGACCAGATGATCTGGTACCAACCGATCATATCGTAGGAATTGGAAAAGCTGTTGTAGTAATAATAATTATAACGGATGCCCTTGTACATATTCGGTGTCGGGCTGGTTACTTTCCCGTACATCCTGATATTCGAAGTCGGAGTACAGTAGAATAATTTGTCTACACTGGCCGACAAAGAGTAGGGCTGCGCACTCACGCATAGGCACGCGAAGAGCCCTGCACACAATAGTAGTATTGTTCGCATGTGAAAAGATTAAATGGTGAATAGGAGTTTAATAGGAAGTGAAGCGATACGCTAACCCCAGCCCGTAGCAGAACCGCGTGGAACCAAGTGAACTTCGTAGCAAATATTTCTGTTGCCCGAAAAGCGATAGCCGGAACACATCCGTAAGGTTGCATTCGAAGGATGCTTCACCAGCAAGTCCGTAGTTCATTCTTTGGGAAGGAGAAAGCCCCTTGTATAGCCACGGCTCGGATACCAGTTGCCACGTTGCGCCCAGGCCCGCGCGCCACGACAAAAGCGGCAACGGATCGCCGGCCCCAAGGGGGGAATATTCGGCCAGCAGATCCGCGCCATAACAGGAATAGTTTAATGCATTTCTTTTCGACCGCTCAAAAAAACCGGCGAGAGAAAAATTGACCGAACCATTGGTCCAGTGCTCGTACTTGAGCGATACATGATCTGAAGGTGTAAGCGTATGACCCAGCCTGATTCCGATGCTTTGCGCATTTGCATTCACACTCACCAGTACCAGGACACACACCACAAACGAAAAAACAAAAGGTTTCATAACGATTGTTTTGGATGATTGAATTTGATAACACAAAATTAAATCGCGGCTATATGGTCATTGATTGAACAATCAGGAATAAACCCGAAAATTCTTGATAAATCAAGAATTCCAAATCAGTTATTGAAAAAACAAATAAGGCAAAATTTAGTAGGTAAATTCGTGGTATAAAATCCGGGACAGTTGATTTTTTTTCTTTGTTGGATGGATACCACCGACACACAAGCGATCCGCTGCTGGACCGAACCCCTTTTGAAGTCTACGCCATGGCTTTTATAAGGGAGACTCTGAAGATCAACCCACAGAACACTTCGCTTTTTGATGAGACGGTTGCGCGTATCAAACTTGCAGCTGTCGGTTTGGCATAAAAAAACCGCACCCTTTTTATAGGTGCGGCTTAAAAGTAAAATGTTCATTTTTATTTTTCTGATTTCTGGTACTTGGATAGTGTGGTGCTGTCAATTCCCAGGTAAGCCGCTACCATATAATCCTTGATCCGCCGGTCAGTTAATATCCACGGATACTCTTCCTGGATTTTTTTGAATCGTTCCTTCGGCGGCATCGCCAGCAGTATCACATGATCCTCGCTCATCGAATAATAGGTCTCCGTTATTCTACGCGCGTTGATATTGAACTCAGGAAACTTCTGCATCAGCGCCTCCAGTTCCACTTTCCGGATTTTACGGATCGAAGTCTCCGCCATAGTGCGGATCGTCAACTTTGAGGGCAGTCCAGAATAATACGATTTCATCGAACCGATCACTTCGCCTTCTTTATGAAACCATACGATCCTCTCTGAATCATCATCACATTCATAATATATTTTTAAGAGACCTGATTCCACGAATGCCACCCAATCACAAACTTCTCCCTCGTGTAAAATGATCTTATTCGCTCTATGTGTTTCTTTGGGTAAATGATGTAATAAAAATATCTGTAGTTCTTGCGCCACGGGATGAAAACTCTCCAGCAGCTTCAGTAGCTCTTCCACGGCCAATGTTTTAAAATGATAAATACTGATACGGCAACAAAAAGTATCAGTGTTATTATGGTAAGCGGGTTACCAAACATATATTCCCTCGCTTCCGGTTTTGTCTGCTCGTAAAACGCCACCAGTGAGATCCACATAACTGCCAGTCCCGATAATTGCAAAGCCAAACGCATGACAAACAAACTCGCTAAAACAATCACGATGGCAGTGATGCCGGCAACCGCAAAGAACTCACCACTAACGACTGCGTAACGGATTATCCACCCATAAGGTGCAGCAAACACCTGTCCCCCGATCACGATCAGTAGGAAGATGGCAAGTTGCATAATAGGGTGGGCGAAAACGGTTTTGTACATAGGATCTTTCATGAGTGTTGGTTTTAATCGCAGGGGCCTTTACTGCTGCCTGCGTGTTCTTTATTATTGGTAGTGGTGGTATTGGCCGCACCATTGTTTTTCATCGACTGGATTTTTTCATACAATCCCTGCGGGGTATTACTGCCCCCATCGACTTCGAAGCCGGGTATGGAATGACGCGGTATCGTAAATCCACCGCCTGCTGCGTTGAATACATCGAGTGCGAAATCCGTGCAGTTGTATAAGCCGACATTGTAAGTATCACGCGCGGCATTGACCGCATTGATCGCCGCCTGGAACTGCGCTGCTGTTACTGAAATGGTATAGCGCGCCTGGTATTCATGTCCTCCATCGTCTACGATCTTGGAAGGCAAACTGACACTGTTATCCAATGGCAAGAGTTTATAACTGCTGGTAGGATAAAATCCGAAATCCTGTGACACGCCGCCATAAGGTGTGGACTTGTTTAGCTCGATAAAAGCGTGACCCGGAGAACCATCGCTCCAGTTGTAAAAGATTTCAGGATGTCCATCTGTCGGCAGGTCGGAAGAAATAGTAACGGTATAAAGTGTAGTGCTGCCATCGGGAACAGAACCAAAGCAATCCGTGTATTTTTTCTGATCGATCTTGCTTTTATCCTCTGCATTTTCCTGGTCGATAGTGATCACAGGTGCCGAAGGTGCAGAACCACCTCCACCACCGCCACCACCGCTGAAATCATAGCCGAGGTAATCATACTGGCTTCCCATGTCAAACATGGATAGCAGGCTCATCCAAGTGGACCAATCGATCCCGCCGCTGCTTCTATAGGTTGTACTTACGACAACCTCCGGTATCGTACAATCCGCGCATTCATAATTTACACGCTGCCCGCCGCCGACACTGTTGACACTAACGCCGGAAAAAGTATGCAGCTCTTTAACTACGCCATTGTCAATGGAATAATGCACCGTCTGTCCGCGCTGCAAGCTAGACCGCGTGAATACGCCGCTGAACTTCGGCGCACCTTTTACTTTGGCAACACTGCCCGAGACCTCGTAAATATTTCCTTTGACAAATGCCCCATTGCCATCAACATCGACTATAATGTTTTCTTTTTGCATGGTGGCGAGATACACGGTGTGCCCGTTGGAAAGTTTAGCCGTTCGGACGTTAGAAAAATCAACAGCGCCAAGATCTTTCTCGGAAAGCTGTGTTTGTAAAATGGTCCGCATGGTTTCAGCAGCCGGATCAGTAGAAATTAAATTCTTCCTGCAGGAAAACAGCAGGAGGGAAACCGAAAAGAGAATCATCATCTTTTTCATGGTATGTATGGATTTGGTTAACGTGTTTTGTTAACCAATACTTTTCGCCGGAAGGCATACCATGACCATTCGCTTGTGGCAAGATGATTGCCCAAACGGGATAGGATTGAAAAAGGGCAGGTAGCAAGCTACCCACCCCTCGGCTTTGCCTTCCCGGCGCTCGCGTAGCGCCAGTATTGGTTATCGCGCGACAACCACATACAGGTAAGCCAGGGATCCTTTAGACCCTGCGCATAGCGCCGGGCTTCAATTCATTACTGCCTTGATCCTTTCAAAAAATCATATTACTCGTCTGTCGTACTCGTCCTGTCTTCAAATCATGTATCATAAATGAGGCCCCGTATAAACATACAGGCCGTTGTTAATAGTTAAGTTTTGTTTCCAAAAACCAAAAACTACAACATGAGAAAATTCGGACGTTGTTTAATCCATCCTATCAATCACTACCATGTCTTCCTGCACTTCAATCACCATATCCTCCCGCAGCAGTACCTGCCACGCCTCATCAACCAGGTCAAGTGCAAGCATTTTTGCTGCGATCTTGTGCATCTCACGGCTTCGTTCATCGCTTACCGGCTGCTCCAGCAAATACTGCATCGCGATATGACTGAAATTTTCATCAGCCTCGGGTATTGCACTAACCATCGCCAGTTGACCCAAATCATTCGCGGTCAAAATATTGCTGTGCAAAACATGTTCAGGCAACTTGTCAAAGCCTATTCCCAAATGCCTGTTAGGTTTAGGCATGGTAAATAAATTCGATTTATTTACGCGTGTATAATAATCACGTCCCAGTCTCGCTACGGGTTCCAGTTTATGCGGATCAATATTGTTCTCACCGTCAAGTATGGCACCATCAATATGCATACACACTACTTCAGCAAAACAAACCATCCCTGCGCCACCGGTATTTCCCAGTGAACGCATCTCCTTGATCCTGCATTCTAATTTCACGGGGCATTCCTTTATCATCCAGGGTGTGACCTGTCTTGCTTTTTCTTTGGTAAAACCCGCTTTCAAAAATTCATCCACGCTTTCCAGGTATTCACAAGCAGTCAGGTTCATTTGCCGGAGCATTGAATAACTGACGATATGAATCACGGCTTCCGGAACCTCGCGGATATTTTCAACAGTATGCTTGGTGGTATTATCGCGGACACGCCTGAGTGGAGAAAATATTACCACCGCAGGGTTTGCGCTCACCACGTTAAAAAAACTAAAAGGTGCAAGATTAGCTTGTCCCTCCCGGTCAATGGTGCTGATCAATCCAATCGGTCTGGGTACCACTGCATTGTGTAATAAATTTGTTTTACGTAAAACATCTATGTCAGAGAAATCTATCGTCATATAAAAAAAACATTTTACCTGATTATTCTTGTTGCCACTTCTGCTTTCTTTTTAATCAAACGCCATTCGGGTACTTTGATCAGTTCACTTTCTCCGGTTTGAGGGTATGTCCACCAGACTTTATACGCGTGTTCCTTTTCCAGGTACATGTCAATCTCCACCTCACCCGCAGGTTTGCAGTGCTGGTCAAGCAGAACCACTATATTACCGGGTCTGTGTTCCATGCTCATTTTGTTACTCCTTTTTTGAGCCAAAGCAGGAACTTCTCTGCATCTGGCTGGTAGCCCTGTGGTTTTGTCATCAGTTGCTGCTCGGTATTCAACACCGCATACAAAGGTTGTGTCGCCTGCTTCACGTTCAGCACCTGGAATTTCGCCCACTTGTCACCTACGGTCTGCAATGAATCATTGCGCATTTCCACCGGCAGCATTTTTTTATCATCGACGTACAGCGACACGAGTATAAAATTTTCTTTGATGTAAGCCGCCACAGCAGGATCTGTCCAAATATGTTCTTCCATCTTCCGGCAGTTCACACAGGCCCATCCGGTAAAATCAATCAGTAATTTTTTGTTTTGTGTTTTAGCAAGACTAAGAGCCTGGTCATAATCGTTTACAATATCTGCTTCTAATGTTTTTTTCGTCGGAGGATAAACGCTGTAAGAGTGTGGTGGTGGAAAACCGCTTAACAGGGAAAGCTGCCCGCCATTCAGGCCGGTACATAAATAGGCCACAAATACCAGTACCAAAACGGAAAGAACCGCTTTTGCTTTGGTGATCCGCAACCGCCCGTAATGCACGAACCATGGCAGGTCAACCAGGTACGCGGCGAGCATCACGCCGATCAGGATCCAGATCCCGATAAACACTTCCCGTTTCAAAATGCCCCAGTGCATGACAAGATCTGCATTGGATAAAAATTTAAAGGCAAGTGCCAGTTCCACGAACGCCAATACTTTTTTTACGGTGATCATCCATTCCCCGGATTTGGGAATTCGCGCAAGCGCCGATGGAAATATCGCGAACAATGCAAAGGGCAGTGCCAGTGCGATTCCAAAACCCGCCAGCCCCGCTGTCAGCAACCATGCGCCACCCGATAAAGAACCTACCAGCAAAGACCCAAGTATCGGCCCCGTACACGAGAATGAAACAATGCAAAGTGTAAGCGCCATAAAAAAGATCCCGCTTTTCTTGCCTGCCCTTGTAGCAACAGAAGATGGAAGGGTCAATTCAAATGCGCCGAAAAAGGAAACGGCGAAAATTAAAAACACCACAAAAAAGAAAATATTTAGCGGCGCACTGGTAGCAATATTATTCAATAGCTCGGGACGCATCCCTTTGATCAAATGAAAAGGAATTGAGGCACACAGGTAAATGAGTAAAATAAATAAACCGTACAGTATGCCGTTTCGGATTCCTTGCTTTTTCGTGTTTGCTTTACTGGTAAAAAAAGAAACGGTGACAGGTATCATCGGGAAAACGCAGGGCGTTAAGAGCGCCAGTAATCCGCCGAGAAGTCCTAAAAAGAAAACACCAAGGGCAGAGTGGTCTTGAGTATCATTCACTCCCTCATGTAAGGGATGATCTGCATCGATCGAATTTATTTTTAGCGAATTACTTTTCGTTTCTGTTCCACCTTCCAGGTTGACTGAAAAATTTTCTTGCACTGAATTGAACTCGTCTCCTTTGGCAGCGAACCCCGATAAAACACCTTTCAACGTTGCAGGAACATTTCCTTCAATGGTAATATGCGCGGACAATTCAAAAGCATTGGTATACGCATTTACTTTTTTATTCTCAAAGACGGGGTCGTCCATTTTTAACGGTTGGCCAAAAAATTCTGCGGGCAAAACTTTTGCGTTGATAAAACGCACCACCGGCCCTTCAATATTTTGTTCAGGATTGAACGCATAGAAATGAGATCCCTTATCTAAGGAAACAGTCAGGGACAAGTGATACTGATTCGATGTTTCTCTTTTCGCTTTAGCGCTCACATGCACCTGTCCGATTAATGTTCCGGAAAAATAAACCGACAGGAGGAGTAAAAATATTTTTGGGTTCATAGTTTCTGATCCGTTTTTTCAATTCTCGATTCCAGCCATTCACAATACCGATCAACGGCCAGCAGGCCGCTTACCCAACCATCTCTTGCACTGGTATGTTTTGGGATCGTTTCCCATTCTGACATACACATGGAAGTAGGCATTGGTGCCTGTCCCTGCCTGAACCAGCAATGGTCATTTTCTGTTCCCCCCTGCTTATAATAGCAGATAAATGAGGTATGCGCAGCCAGCAATTTTTTCATCCTGCATAGTTCACGTTCCCAGAAATCCTTGGTGCCGTTTTCAAAAGTGTACGCATGATAGAGACGCTGATGAAATTCACGCTGTGAAACAAATAAAGGCTTGGTGACCTTGAAAAAATGGATCTCTTCTTTGCTGTCTTCAAATCCATACTCCGGGAGCAGCGCATATAATTTTTGAATGTATTCTTCACAAGTAAAAACGGCTGCTGCAAACCGGTTGGCTATATCAATATCCTCCCGGCAAAGGGATGATAACTTGGAAAGCAATTCCTGGTGTAGCGTATCATGCGATGTAAGGGTAGCGGTTTGCATTTTGATTGTTGTTGATTAAGCCATACTGTTTTGCTTCACAAGAATATCTTCCATGAGCACACAAAGCCTGCTTACCTCTTCCATCGTGTTGTTCCTTGAAAAGGAAAAACGGATATTAACTAAATCAGAAGCGCCAATCGCTTCCATTACATGCGATCCGCCTTTTCCGGCACTGCATGCACTGCCGCCGCTTACGGCAACCCCGGCCATATCCAGTTCCAGTAAAAGATTTTCAGTAAGTTCAGTTGTAGGAAATCCCGCATTCAATACGGTGTAAAGCGATTCACCGTCATCTGTACCATTGATTGTGGCACCGAGCGTTACCAGTTTACATTTTAACTCGTCCCTGAGTAGTCGTATATGCAATGCATCACTATAATATCTTTCTGCGGCGAGTTCCAATGCTTTAGCCATTCCAACGATTGAGGCAACGTTTTCTGTGCCCGCCCTCAAACCTGATTCCTGGCCACCACCGGTAATAAACGGTTGTATCGGTAAACCTTCACGCACGTATAGAAAACCAACTCCTTTTGGGCCATGAAATTTATGCGCGGAGGCACTGATCATATCGGGTGAATCAGCAGAAAGATCGAACGCATAGTGCCCGATGGTCTGTACCGTATCTGAAAAAAATACTGCTTTGTTTCGTTTACATATCTCTGTGGCCATGGGTATATTCAGCGCCGTGCCGGTTTCATTATTCGCGTGCATGAGACATACAATTGATCGGCCATGTGACTGCTCCAGTAATTCAGAGAGGTCCGTTAACTGCACGGATCCTTGGCTATTAAGGCCCACATAATTCAGTGATACCTGTCCTTTATAATGCAAGTTTCTAGCTGTGTGTAATACGCAAGGATGCTCTGTCCGCGATGTGATCATGTTCCCCAGGCGGATACCTGCAACTGCTGTTCTCATGGCCATATTGGCAGATTCGGTACCACCGGAAGTGAAGACAATGGACTTGGGTTTACAATGCAGTATGGCCGCAATTTTTTTTCGTGCCGTTTCCACGGCGAGTCTTGCCATCCTGCCCGGTCCATTGGTGGCAGAAGGATTGCCATACTGTTCAGACAAATAAGGAAGCATCGCTTCCAACACAAGTGGATCGACCGGCGTAGTTGCCGCATTATCAAAATATAAATAGTTCAGGCCCATTGGACTGTTTTATTTTGTGCATTTTTTTCTTTTGTCAACCATTGTTCTGCAAGCAGTCTGGCTACCTGTTTGTCAGCTGTTTCCCATCCTGAAGAGCTGCCCATGACAGGAAGATTAAAATCGGTTTTATGGCAGCTTCTGTTGGTGAAATGAAACCCGTCGCTGCGGCTGTCACCATTTTGGTAATATTCACGCAGCCAGGGCGCAACAGCAGCAGCATCCAGGTTTTCTCCACCTTCCAGTATTTGGCATGTCAACTGGTGAGCCATAAAACGTGGTTTGAAAATCCTGAAATACAAAACCTCTTCTTTGCGGCTTTGAAAAATATAGCGTTCCATGTAACCGCTCAGACACGCATTTGTTTCACGGCAGGCCTGCAATGAGTCGGCGATCGGGAGATAGGATAATTTATCCTCCAGGTCCTGCAGCAGCGAATGTATCCAGGTGTTCATGGTTTTGGGTTCATGATTTAAAAAAAACTACAGGCTATAGAAATAGCCCGTCTCAAGAGAAAATTGTCTTTTTAATTTTTTGGTAGAAGTGGCCCGCAACAGGGCTGAACTGTTGCGGGATTCACTTTCTTTATCGACATCAACTGTAACCTTTTTTAAAAGCTTCCCGTAGAAACAGGAAGCCTGTGTTATTGCTTAGCTAAAAAACAATGCACATGAGAAAATATTTGTTTGGCCCTTGATCCATTGTTAATTCTTTTCTATGTTTTGTATATCGTTTGATTCATTGGTAAATACACGCACAGGTTTAAATGATTTGGCGAGGTAAGCATCCATGTAACCGAATACCATCAGGATAAGCTCGTCACCTTCTTTTCCTTTATAAGCAGCAGCACCATTTAGGCAACAAACCCGGCTTCCCATAGCACCCTTGATCAAATACGTTTCGAGCCTTTCACCATTATTGTTATTGACAACAAGCACCTTTTGGTATTCGATCATGCCTGCTGCATCCATGATGGCTGCATCGAGGGTAAGACTACCTCTATAATTTAGATTAGCCTCCGTTACCCTGATGCCATGAACCTTTGAGAGTAAGATATCGACTGTGTGCATACTCATGTGTTTTGTAATACGTTACGCGCACCTGCGGCAAATCGGAATGTCAACGGGATGCTTCTTCCTTTGTAATCATATTGGTCACCGGTAATGCAGGACAATGCTGAAGCGGGCACGATCAATTGATCAGAAACGCGCACGAAGCTTTCTTCCGGTAGCTTTTTCAGCCAGCCCGGTATACTGCCCGGCAAAAGCCAGGTGCCATACTTCAGGTAAAACCGCACATAGCTTCCTTCCTTGCGTTCTATCATTTCTATATCACTTAATAGGGTTTTATGAAACCTCCCCTCATAACGCAAAAACAAATAGACCGGTGGTTCAGTGTGGTTTTCATTTTCTATTTTCTGGAACAATTGCACAAGGTCAATCGCCATATAAGGTTCGCGTAAACTATATTGAACTGCCGTTCCGGGTTTTAATGTCAGTTTATCTTTTCCACCGCTTAAGAAAACCACCACCGGCATTTCTTCCAGCTTTTCAAACTTTTTAAAATCCCATAACCTTACCCTTATAAAAACAATCGCGATCTTTTCAACGGCGATCAATGTGGGCATCATGTGTATGTCTACTGATCTATGCACCTGTGTGACAAAAGGGAACGCTTCCAGCAGGCGGATAAGCGCAGTGGAAGTCTTGGGGTTGTCATCTATGATGAGACAATGCATCGTTGAAATAAAAGAGGTGTGAATAATGGATTAACAGGCTTACAGAGGAGAATGTAATTAACAGGCTATTGCTGTTAATGCCACCAACAGGAAATTATATCGCTGTCGCTGGTCAGGAAATATCTTATGTGTATAATCGGGTCGCAATAGATCAGTGTTTTTTTATTGATATTGGTAATTCAATTGTAAACTCGAACCCTGACCATTCTGCATTAACTGCAATTGATCCATTATTTTGGTACGGTTGGTATTGGCCAGTTTATTAAATACGACCGATGCTTTTTCCAATGCGGAGCCGTCAGCAGCTGCACTGGTTTCTTTTGTAATCTTACAGGAAATATCCATCAGGCTGCATACACTCAAAGCCTGCTCCAATAAGACAGGATCTGCCTCAATGGTTAGTAGAACATTCCTGTTTAACAACACCGCATCCCAGTTTATGGAAGTCTCGCCATTTGCAGGGAAGGTTTTTATACCTAGCTGTAATAACAGGAACACGAATATTTTGAACAGGATCGGCATGCGTTTACTTATTGAATCAAAATTGAAAAAGATTTTGTTTGAGGTGGTAGGCACATTTCGTCATTACAGATCATATAGGAAACAGTGCCTGTTGCATTTGTCTTAATGCCACTCTTTACTTTTACTACCTGTACAAAATCAACTTTGCCATCAAAATATTTTACATCAACTTTAAAAACTTCTTCATGTCGCTGTTTTAATTTTCCATTCTCTTTGATCTTACCTATAAATGCAATCATCGGATTTTTATTAAAACTGAATTCGGTAGGTCTTGGCCCACCTTCAGGCGTCCATTGCGAATAGATATGCCAGGGTAACTCAATTGTGACCTTGCAATGCAACTCGTAAACGCCAGGTGCGGTTTTCTTAACTGAATAGGTCCATTTTTCAGGGCTTATCTGTTGTGCAACCGCGCCGATTGAGATTAATACAATTCCAAATATAAATAGCCCTTTCATTGAATTTTGACAACACTTTGGTGAGTAATAGCTGTTCAATTAGTAAGACAAATAAACCCACTTCTAGGGGGTATTGACATACCCCCTGTTCGCGCATTTCATCAAATACGCCGGCATTATTTAATCGTTACTATTTCAATATATAAAGACGCCAAACCTGCAAATTGACTAAGTAGACGTAACCAACTTTTATTTTACCGGTTGACAATTTGAATGCCTGTTTTACATGCTGGAAAATCCTTAAAACCCTTTCCCATAGCGGGTTTTAAGAAATAAAAACGCATTTTTTATTTGGATTTCAAACGCAAACGACCAAGGCACGAATACTTAGTTAAAGTACCCGCCCCTATACTTTTATGCCTGCAAAATCAAAAAATCCAACCTATGCAGGTAAAGATCTTCGGTTGCGCCATTGAGTGTCTGGATACAACCACCATTACCATCGAACTGAGCCTGGAAAAGGGTCATCACCGTGTGATCAGCGGTCTTGCTGATGATGCGGTAAAAGAATCATTAGCCCGGATCGAAGCGGCAGTCAATCACTCCGGTTTCTTTGTTCCCGAGTCCAAGATGGTTTACAATCTGCACCCGGCAGCTATGCGTAAATCAGGTGCCCATCTTGACCTCCCTATGGCTATCGCCTTACTGGCGGCCAGTGGACAGGTATTAAACAAAACCCGGCTGGACCAATTCCTGTTCGCAGGTGAACTTTCACTTGACGGTTCGATCCAGCCCGTGCAGGGAGCCTTAAGCCTTGTTTTGCACGGATGGAAGGAAAAATTCGGCGGCGTCGTTGTACCGTTCGCTAATGTAGAGGAAGCGGCGCTTGTTACAAAAATTCCTGTATATGGTGTCAATTCTCTTGAAGAAACAGTTCAATTCCTGAATGGGCAGGTTGAGATCAAGCCCTACATAATCGATACGAGAAAACTGTTTTATACAGGGCAGAATGAGTTTGATATCGATTATAGCGATGTCAGGGGTCAGGGGCACGCTGTAAGGGCAATGGAGATCGCCGCTGCAGGTTCCCATAACGCCATTATGATCGGGCCGCCGGGTTCGGGAAAATCAATGATTGCACAGAGGTTGAATACCATACTTCCCCCGCTATCATTAAATGAAGCGTTGGAAGTTACCAGGATCAAAAATATCTGTGGGGAGAAAGATGTGATCAAAGGTTTGGTAAACAGAAGACCTTTTGTTTCGGGACATTATTCGATCAGTGTCCCCGGTTTGATCGGTGGAGGCTCGGTAATCATGCCTGGACTCATTACCAAAGCTCATAATGGTGTCTTGTTCCTGGATGAACTTGCTGAATATTCCAGAGGCGCCATCGAATCCGTCCGCATTCCGCTTGAAACAGGGGAGATCAAGGTGACCCGTTCTATGAAAACGGTATCCTTTCCGGCGTCATTCATTTTACTGGCAGCTACCAATCCCTGCCCATGTGGGTATTTCAACCATGTCACCAGGACTTGCTCCTGTTCACCTAAAGCCATCCAAAAATACCTGAACAAGATTTCCGGGCCTTTACTCGACAGGCTGGATCTCTGTGTCGAAGTCATGTCTGTTAGTGCATCTGAACTTACAGATGAAACGCCATCAGAAAGTTCCTCAGCAATTAGGGAACGGGTTATTTCCGCCAGGGAAATTCAGACAAAAAGGTTTCGGTCGCATGATGGGGTACATAATAATTCCCAAATGACACCCCCTTTAATCAAGAAATATTGTCATATAGAGGCAGACGCCGCTGAGTTGCTCATCAGTGCCATACAACATATGCAGTTATCCGGACGTGCGCATAACCGTATTATGAAAGTCAGCCGGACTATTGCCGATCTGGAGCATTGTGAAACCATCCGGTTCTGCCATGTAAGTGAAGCCATTGGTTATCGCAGCCTTGATAAAGAAAGCTGGATTGCTGCAGCAGCTACAAAGGAAAAGAAGGTCCGAACCTCCAAACACATCTTCAAAATTGCCTGAGTTGACCAAACACAATTCCAGTTTGTTGGCACGTATCAAAAGACAGCTTGGTATGGGTAGCAGCAAAACAGCTATTGCCCAAAAGCTTGGTATTAGTCGTAGCCGGGTAAGTAATCTTGTTAAGCAGTTGATTGTAGCCCGTGCAAAAGGGAGACAAAGAATATCGGGCCTGCGGCGCTATCACAAACAGATCAATCGCTGGGTGAAGCTGGGCTTTGATCTGAAATCAATGCGCGAGAATCTGGAGAAATTAAATATGAAGGTACACATAAGTACCATCAACCGTTACGTCCGCAAGCATTGTGATCTTTCGTCTCCACCTTATTGCGATCTTCCGGGAAAGACAGGTTATTTATCAGTAATACGGATAACACCTTCAGGCGATACCTGTCTTTTCATTTTGATTTTGGGCTACAGCCGATATGGTAGCTTCCACTTGTTACGCCTTCCACAACTAACCAGTTTTTTAAATTGTCACATCGCCTGTTTCAAACACCTGGGCGGCGTACCCTGCCGCATTAAACTCTGTGAGTTATCGGGACTTAATCTTTCAGCTTCGGATCTCGCTTCCTATAAACAGTTTCTCACATACTACGGTGCAAGCACAGAGGATAGGGTTTGTGACGCTTCCCATGAAAGGTTTTACCGTGAACAGGTGCAGGAAATTATAAAACAGATATTGGGCATTTTTTTTCACTGCGATTATAAAAGGTTTTCTAAAACCATTCAACATAAATATACCCCGGCTTTTAACCTGAGTGTACACCCCCTTACAGGTAGGCCAGTCAATAAAGAATTTACTGGAGCAGAAAAAAACAAATTGTTGTCCCTGCCCAAAAAGCATTTCCAACTTCCTACTATAGAGATTCGTGTCATTAGCCAGCGTGGGAGGGTATTTTATCACAATCAGTTTTACAAGTTATCTACCTCATACAAAGGAACGAAAGTGGTCATACAACGACAGTCGGGGTTGTTAACTTTTTTAATCAACGGAAAAATCATACATACCTGCAGGTATCGAAAACAAAATAAAAATAAATGCTATGCTAACACCCACCCAGGAAAAAAGAATACAAAAATTACTGGAACAGAAAATCGCGCAGGAAACAATCGCAAAAAGAGCCGGGGTAACTCGCCACCAGGTAAGAGTCGTAAAAAATAAAATGGAAGGCAATGCCCCGAAAAATCAAGTGGCAAGAGTAAGTGCCGCTATCGAACAATTAGAGCCATACCGCAACCAGATAGTTGAATGGATGGAAAAAAGCGGCATGAGTATTTTTCTGGTTCACAAAAAATTGGCAGGGCTAATGGTGGAAGTATCCTTAAGCTCAGTACAACGATTTGTAGGCAAATTACGCAAAGCAGAAGTGTACATTCCGGTATTGACAGCTCCAGGGGAAGAAGCACAGGTAGATTATGGTTACTTAGGTGAATTTATTCGCGATGGCAAGAAAATAAAAGTCTGGGTATTTATTATGGTATTGAGCTACAGCCGATATGCATTTTATTCACTCGCAACAGAACAGACGGCACAAAGCTTTATTCATTCACATCGGTGCGCTTTTGAATTTTTTGGTGGTACACCTGTTACAGTGAAAATAGACAACCTTGGTGCCGGTGTAATGGAAGCCGATTTTTATCAAAGCAGCTTCCGGCAGGTGTATACTGATTTTCTTGATCACTATGGTGTTACCGCTGTCAATGCGCGGATTTGTCGCGGTCAGGACAAAGGCAAAGTAGAAGCCGGAGTAAAATATGTAAAACTTAATTTTCTCCCGACTGTATCTAATAACAGCTTTGAAACTCTTGAAAAGGAGTTAGCGGAGTGGAACCGGGATATATGTAACAGACGTTTGCATGGCACTACAAGAAAAATACCTGAACAGGTATTTATTAAGGAGGAGAAGCTACAATTATTTTCTCTTCCACCAGAAGGTTTTAAGTTAATTGAAAAGGAACAAAGAAAAGTTGATCTGTATGGCCATATATATTTCAGGTATAACTTTTATTCTGTACCGCATCATTTTGCAGGCCAGGAATTGACAATTGAAATAAGTGACAAAATTCTCCAGGTTTTTAACGGTACGTCTCTAATTACAACTCACCTGATTCATCCCGGCAAAGGGCGGTTTATTACTCTTAACTGCCACAAGCCATATCATAAACAAGCAAGAACGGATCTTTATTACCTGGAAGAAACACGTAAAATAGGAAGCCAAACTGAAAGAGTTTATGAGCTCCTTCGCGCCTCAAAACCCTATCATTGGAAGAATATGGTTAAGGGCATTTTACGTTTAAAAGAAGTGTACAGTACCCGCGTAATTGAGGCTGCCTGTCTTCAGGCAATGGAGGAAGGAGAGCATGATTACAAACGAATAAGACAGATCTGTCTTACCACTACACGTAACTCCCAAGTAAAAGAACCGCGGAAAATACCCAAACATACCAATGGCTATTATCACGAGTTAAGTATCTATGACACACTTGTAAATAAGACCGCATGATCGAGCAAATTAAAGAATCGCTTCTCTTGTTGAAACTTAAAGGATTTTCAGATAACCTTTCTTTCCGTTTAGAACAAGCGACCAAAGGTAAAATGAATTACCTCGAATTCCTGCAATGCCTTATCGAAGATGAAAAAATCAGGCGGGATAAAAAAGCGTATTTCATACGCCTGAAAAATTCCAGCCTTAATCCATCGAAGACATTGGATAATTTTGATTTCACTTTTCAGCCGTCCATTGATTACAAGCAAATCAGTGCTCTAACCTCTTGTGACTTTATACGTGAAAAAGGAAAATTGCTTTTCATCGGAATTAGTGGCGCAGGCAAAAGCCATCTCGCCTGTTCAATTGGTTTAGCCGCAATCGAAAAAGGATTTCATGTACAAAAATTCAAATCCAATAAGTTAGTAGATGAACTCTTAAAAACAAAACATTCAGGCACACAGGAATCGTTTATTAAAAAAATACTAAAGAATGATTTTGTGATAATTGATGAATTTGCATTACGCCCATACCCGGAAGGGGGAACGGCTGAACTGCAGGGATTACTCGACGAATTAGATGAACATTGTGCGGTAGCAATTACCTCTAATCGTGATTTCATTGACTGGGAACCTTTCTTCGACGACAAAACAATTGCATCTGCATTCACAGACCGTGCGGTTCATGATGGTAGTATTATTCGCATCAGTGGCGGCAAAAGCTATCGAACCAAAAATTACGAACGAATGGATCAAGTACAGGAAGATTCTAAATAATGAAACATGGCATATACCAGGATTTACATCCACCTTGTATTTGGAACAAAAAAGCGCATGCCTATAATGGATGCAGTCGCCCGAACGGTATTCATACGTCACATCCAGGAAAACGCAAGCTCCAAAGATATCTTCATTGACATTCTCAATGGCTACGAAGACCATATCCACCTGTTGATTAGATTACACCCCTCACAAAATATTGCTCTTGTCGCCAAACAGATCAAAGGAGAAAGTGCGCATTGGGCAAATGGGAATAATTTATTTACAAAACACTTTGCCTGGGCGAAGGGATACTACGCGGCATCAGCAGATGGAGAAAATTTGAGCCGGATCAGAAATTACATTCGGTCACAAGCAGCCAGGCATTATGAGCCAGTAAAAAAATATCTGGAAGAAATGGTGAATGAACAGGATTAATGATTTTAAATTGACTATTCCGAATTGTGGCTTGCACTTTCAAATAGGTGGCAAGCCACATTCAATTATATTAACTTGACGAGCACCTTTGCGTTAAATGATTAAACATGATCTTTCAATTGTACACTTTGATTCCAGAAAATCCTTTAATTGATTATCCTTACTGCGGTCTAAATTATTCAAGCGGACGTACTATTTATATTAGTGAAGACCTGATCACCCTCAGTTCACATGTCCATCCAGAAGACCAGGCTGTTTTAGAAGATTATTTTCTGCCTACAACTCGAAAATTCAGTTTTGATTTACACCAGCTGGATGAATTAATTTGTTCCTATACAGGACAGGATGTTTTTGAATTTTACGCTCACTTTAAACCAGACATGAAAAGGGTCGGTTTAACTTATGAAAAAGCGCCATGGCAAAATTTTCATGAGTACATTGACTTTGACAACCACTGCCAAAAGGCAAGGGATATTGTCTTGGCAGTGTATGCTTCAATGGATGAACTGATACCACAGGCATTTCATATCACTTAATCCAAGCCCCTTCGTTTTTGGTGACTTGTCATAATTTGGTGACTTTTTGGTGAGTTGGTGACTTTTAAATAAATCAGCCAAATACGGCTGAAACGTACGCTGCCATTATTTTTTAAAGGGAGTCACCTGGCGAGATCTGGTGCGTTTTAACACCATGGATCTTGGCACGTAAAATTTGTATTTGCATTTCTTTAATTTTAAAATAAGGCAGGCAGCCTGGACAGGCACCTGCGTTAATGCTGTCTACTACAACATGAGAAAATTGTCAGAATTAATTCCTCTTAACCAGTGCCGTCTTTTACAACAGCACTGGTAATTGCAAAACCAACAATTGAATCGGGGTGTAAGAAAACTAAATACCGGGGGTGGACACCGCCCGGTCACACATGGGAAAATCGAACTGTAATTCGCAATTAAAGAGAGTTCGTATCAGTAGCTAAGGCCAGTATCAACAGGACATAGCAATTCCGTTTGTCTGAAAAAAATTTATGGGGATAATCGGGCCGCAAAGTATTGTTAAAAATGAATCTGGTTCTTAATAGTGATTCCTTCAGTTGAACTACTACAATCGTCCTATTCAGGGAAACAATTCGAGTAACTAATCAAAAAATAGCATTATACACTTACCCGAGGCATCTCAAAAAAATAAGAATTCTAAATGTTAGTTTATGAACTAATAGTGCCTAGCATAAAGAACATCATGATTCGCCATTTAATCATTTATCTCTTATTACTAGTATATCAATTTCACGCTCAACCTTAATGATATCAAATCCATATTTACGAAATGACTCTCGCACTTTATCAATATCAATTCCGGTATTCCAATCAAAGCGGATATTTAACTCCATATCGAATGGAGTTTTATTTGTTGTCTCATCCAATATCAAAAAAGTACGACTAGATCTATTAAACCAAAACAATAAATCTTCGAGGGTTGAATTTTGCATCTTTTGAATATATCCAATTTCTGGCCGGATTAATTTAGAAATTCCACCTTTTGATCTTAACTGACGACTTTCTTCAGATATGTTAACTATAGCCCAACAGGGAGATTTCACCTTTTCAATTGCCGCGACATAGGGCAGGGCCTTATTTAACTCACTAAGTACATATTTAGACATTGTAGCTTCATTCACCTTCTGCGGCAAAATCAATTCATATGTATATGCATTTTCATTCCACCAGTCATCAAAATTTTTATATTTAGACTTGCTAAATGGATCTTGTACCATACTTGGAGACAACACCTTCAAAGAATCCTTAACATCCAAAATAAAACGATTAGTATTTTTATAACTTTCCAATTTTGTTAAGTAGGCTGCAAAATTATATATGGCTATAAGGGGCATGCCATACATAAAAAATCTATTATAGTCATGCATCGGGTCTCGATTATAATTAATTGGGGCCAAAACTCCACCACTAGTTATTCCTGTAGGAGTTAAAGTTAGTATTGATCGATATTTTATTGCCTTGTCGTCTACATGGAAAGTGTCCAAATAATTAAAAGAAATATTATCCTTTTTCTCAGGTAACAAAAATCCAGTTTTGTGGAGCATATTATAAACATTCGAGTAATTCGCCTCGTCTCCAGAAGTAATCGCTACAACATGGCCGGTAGAATCTATCCATGCCAAATGCGAAATGATTCTATGTGGAAAATACTCATGTAACTTTATATCATCAGTAATATAGTTAACATGTAAAGCCTTTAGTTGGGGTGCCCTGTTGAGTAAATTATTCACCGTTTGTAAATCTTCGTAACTCACGGCAAGAATTTCTAATTTATTATTAAAAATATTTTTTAGTGAGTCCAGATTCTTCAAAGATCTAATACAAGGGGCGCACCAAGTAGCCCAAAACTCAATTACGAGTAACTTCCTCTTATAGAGTTCTGATAACTTGATTTGTTTTGTTGTATCAGATACAAACCTTTTAATAACTATTTCGGGAACTTTATCTCCAATTTTAAGACTTTTGAAATTTTCATTTTGAGCACTACTAACCATAACCAAAAAATTGGCTATTGCAATAAGCAAGTATTTTTTCATATTATTTTTTTGTAGAGAACTTAGTTTTAATATCCTGTATTTTGAACAAGCGCAGGGCAAACTATTAATTCGTTTTGAGGAACCGGATAAAGCTTTGCTGTTGTTTTCCAAGATGATTTAATAAGACTGAGTACAACATCAATTTTTTGTGTTCGCTTCAAGTCATAAAACCGATTTCCTTCTTCTCCAAAAAGTTCTACTCGTCTCTCTTTTTCTATTAAATTCAAGCAGGAGTCTTTAGTAATTGGCATCACAATAAGATTGAGCCCAGCCCTGGCTCTGGTAACATTAACATCAGCAATGGCATTTGCAATAGAATTTTGCATGGCCCTAGCCTCTGATCGCACTAGATACAATTCACCTAAACGTATCCGCATCGTATATTCCCCTAACGATCCGCTGACAGTTGAGCGGTTTTTATACTTAAATGGGTAATAAAAAGTATTACCTGATACTACGGTCGATTTAATCCAATTATCCTTTCTCTGGTCTCCTATTTCAAAAATATTTAGCAGCCCATTTGAAATTCCATAAGTGGGTCTTCCCGAAGCCGGTATAAAAATTGATCCAATATTTGAAAAGCCGTCTACATTCCACAATTGCCAAATTGCTTCATTACTATTTTTTAAAAACAGGGCATTTAAGGAGGTATTAGCATATATTCCAGACTGAATTACAAAATTTGCTTTTTCTTCCGCACGCGGCCAGTCCCCATTAAATAAGTATACCTTTGCTAGTAATGCTGATACCGCATATTTATTAGGCCGAATCTTTTCCCCGCCAAGATAAGGTATTGGCAATCCAGTTTCCGAATCCTTCAAGTCACTAATTATTTGCTGATACACATTCGCAGATGAAGTTCTTGGGGCTATCGAAGAGATACGGACATCTGTGCTTGTAATTAACGGTACGTCACCATAAATATTTAGTAAATTGAAATAGCAGTAAGCTCTGAGAAACTTCGCCTCAGCACTTGCTTTAACTTTTATTGAATCGGCTAAACCAATTGGTGCTTTTGCTACTCCCTCTAATATCAAATTAGATTGATAAATGATAGAATAATAATTACTCCAGATATTTGAAATAGAGGAATTCCCAACAGAAAGAATACTAGTACTATATTCTGAAGTACCCGGATCAGTACCATTGTAGGTAAGCTCATCAGTATAAAGTCCTGATTGCGCAATAAAGTTTCCATCAATCGTATTAATTACAGTATACATGTTAAGTAAAGCAGCGTTAATAGTAGCTTCATTCGAAAATACCTTATCATCGGTTAATTGATTTGGAGGCGAGTCTATTTGAATAGTTTTTTTACAGGCTGCAAATAAAAAAAGTGAAACTGCTAATACAATCCAGTTCTTTTTCATAATTGATAATTTAAAAGGTTATACGTATTCCTCCAACAATCTGCCTAACAGGCGGCATAGCAGGGTTAGTACCATTTAGGGTTTCAGGATCTACAAAACTTTTTCCTGTGATCGTAAATATATTCTGCCCCTCGACATAAATTGAGCAATGATTGAGACGCATCCGCTTTAAAAGAGATTCTGAAAGTGAATAAGAAAAATATATCGTCTTGAATCGCAGGTACGATGTGTTTAAAAATGAAAAATCCGAATTTGTTATCTGTTGCCTTGCGACACTTGCAGGCGTGCTAGATGAAACAATTGGAATTGGAATAGAGGTTACATCACCAGGCTTTTGCCATCTTTCTATTGCCTTTCCGAAAGTATTTCCAACGCTGTTACCAGGATAAGGGAATGACCCTAGTGAATGCTGCCCGATAAATTGAAACAAAAAAGAAAGCTCAAACTTTTTGTAAGTCAAAGTATTGTTTAACCCACCAAAAAAGTCAGGACTGGTTTTACCAATGACTTTGTAATCTTGCGGAAAAGTTAGCTGGTTATCTTTATTTACATCTTCAAATAAAGCAATACCTGTTGCTGGGTCTACACCAAGAAAATGTATTCTTTTTACAATACTTAAATCCTCCCCAACTACATAGGTATTAGCAAAGCTTGATTGTTCCAGTCCAGGATAACTAATCAATTTGTTTCGGGGTAAGGTAATGTTAGCAGAAGTTTTCCAGGAAAATGTCCTATTTGCTATATTCACAGTATTAAGTTCGAACTCAACCCCGCTATTTTGGACTAAGGCGGGTAAATTAGCTTGGTATTGGGTAAACCCCGTTTGTGAAGGTATCGGATATGGAATTAACTGATTACCGCTTTTGTTGTTGTAGAATGCGGCGGTAAACATTACCTTATCTTTTATAAATCCAAGTTCTAAAGCAATTTCAAATTTTTTATTAGTCTCCCAACTATATTCAGGATTTGCAATTCGTAATGGCCTCAATCCTGCTGTTCCTCCATAAACGCTGCTATTTCCTAAAGTAGATAAATAACCATAGTCAGATATCTGATCATTTCCCGTTAGTCCATAACTAGCCCTGATTTTACCGAAGCTTAAAAATGTTAGCTTATCCTTAAAAATATTTTCATTTGAAAAAATCCAGCCAGTCCCTATTGCCCAAAAATTTCCAAACTCTTTGTCTGGACCAAATCTACTTGACCCATCTCTTCTGAAATTTGCCGAGAAAATATATTTATCGTCTAACTGATAGTTAACTCTACTATATAATGAGCCGTATTTATATTTAATATATGAATTTGACTGCCCGTTAATTGTTCCTGCTGCCCCTAGATTTCCTAAGAGGTCATCATTTGAGTAATTCGATCCCCTAAGAAAATCTGCTTTAGTAACATTTTGCTGAAAAGTTGAGCCCACAATAACGCCCAATTTTCCTTTACCAATTACTTTTGAAAAATCAACTTGAGGCTCGGTAATAAAAGATTCATTGGAATTATTACCAAAAAAAGCAGAGCTCGTAGGGCCAAAATCAGGATTAAGCGCAGCCTTCGGCATTTTCGAAATCTGGCTCAAACTGGTTCTGGTATAACCGGCACTAAATCTTAAAGTTAATCCTCTTGAAACAGTATATCGAAAATTACTACTAGCAATTAAATTATTAGATTTACTTTCCGACTTTCGTAATAATAATGCTTCAGGATTGGAAGTGTTAGACCAGTTAAACGAACCATTCGAATTATATATTTGGAAATTTGGCGGTAGGCTTGCAAATGATGCAGCAGAAGCATCATAGATAACTAGGTTATCATCACTACCATAAAGCATTTTAATACTTGCAGAAAATTTATCATTATCTGAAACATGGTCAACTGAAAAATGTGTTCCGTACCTTGAATATCGATTATCGCCAGGTAAAATTGTACCTTCGTTTCTAAAATTAACGCCAAATAAAAACCGGGTATTTTTATCACCACCGGATAATTCGGTTTGCACATTAGTCACATGTGCTGTACCACCAAAAATATATTTTTGCCAATCTGTTGATTTAGTAGTGTCCCATACCGTTAAATCAATTGCATTGCTTGCAGTCGGTATTACGCCAGCATTTGCAAAAGCTTCCCTTCGAATTTTCAGGTAATCTTTTAAATTTAAATAATCTGCATAATGACTTACAGTACCATATCCTTGATAAACGTTAATGTCGAGCTTTGTCTTTCCTATAGCTCCTTTTTTTGTTGTGATTAGTATTACGCCATTTGCTCCTCTGGAACCATAGATCGCAGTCGCTTCGGCATCCTTCAAAATTTCAATACTTTCTATATCTGATGGATTGATAATTGAAAAAGGGCTTATGGCACCATTTGCTCCATTAATTGCTGAGCCAGCACCCGAAAACGGGTTAGACAAAAAGGTTACTCCATCGATAATATATAAAGGAGCAGTGCCTGCTGCAACAGAACCCTGACCTCTTATTTGTACTTTGATATTACCACCTGGCAATCCATTCTGTGTTTGGATAAAAACACCGGATGCCCGACCTTGAATAGCACCAAGGGGATTTGATACAGGCTGCTTGCTGATTTCTTCTGCACTTATTTTAACGACACTTCCAATATTTAACTTTTTGGATGTTGAATAATAGCCTTTATTAACTATTACTTCATTTAGTACGTTGATTTTCTCTTTCAACGTGATTTCTAGTTGAGTTTTACCATTAAGTTTTACTTCAAGTGTTTCGATTGTAACTGCACTAAAAATTAGAATAGAATTTTCAGCCAGCCCTGTAAGCATAAATTCACCCTTATCATTAGTTACCCCAATTACCTTACCCCCTTTGCTTGAAATATTTACACCAGGCAATGGCTTTCCGTTCTCATCCTTTGCAATTCCATGCACATCAAGCGGTGGAGACAAAGGCAATTCCGTATTTAACCCGGGGTTTAAACCCTGGGTTATGGGTGCCTGTTGAATTTTGGGAGAGATCACTATCGTTTTATCCTGGATAGTATAGGTAAAATGTGTGTTCTTCAGCACTGCCTTGAGCGCTTCATCAAGTGATGCATCGGTTATAACTACATCTACTTTCGGTGCGGACTGCAGTTGCTGCGTGTTATAAAGAAATCCGTAACCGGTTTCTTTGTAGATCTGTTTTCGGATCTCCTTGAATACCTTTTCCAGCGGGGCATTCTTCTCATTCAAGCTGATCTTTTGAGCAAGACCGCTGGCGCTGACATGAAGAAAGCCTACAAACAGTAAGAAAGTGGTCAACTTCATCATCTTAATGAGTTGAGAGTTTGGAATAAGCAGGTAATAATGCATAAATTGCATTGGTTTTGGGTGAACAAATGTGCCTGACCGGGCTTTTTGGTTGCTCTGAAACTTCCCCGGGTACTGTTTCAGCAGTGCCCGGTTTTTTTATGTTTAGTTTATTGGTTTCACCGTGATCGTTTTCCCTTCAATAGTGAACTCAACCGATTTGGTTAGTTCCAGTTTTTTTAAGAGCACCGAAACGTTAGCTGTCCTCTCTACATCACCGCCGAAAAAAAGTTTATTGATGTTGCCTTCGTATCTGATCTCCACATCATACCATCTTTCCACTTGCGCCATAATCTCTGTAATGGGTGTATTGTTGAAGAGGAACATTCCATTCTTCCATGCCATCACCTCTTCTGTGTCCGGCTGCGTAATCTTTCCCGCCACGTACTGATCTCCTGGTTTTATGGTTGAGCTACCTATCTGTACACTTCCTTCCAAAAGCGTAGTCTTCACATCCGCATAGGCATTGATGTTGAAATGCGTTCCTTTTACTTCAATTCGATCAGACTTGGTTTGAACAAAGAAATGATTGGCTTCATTTCTAGCCACCTCGAAATAGGCCTCGCCCGTCATACTGACTTCCCGTCTGTCTCTTGCAAAACGGGTAGGAAAAGTGATGCTCGATCCTGCGTTCAACCATACAACCGAACCATCAGGCAGGATGATTTTTTCTGTTCTGGCTTTAGGAACGATCACGGTTGCAAATTCGACAGTTGATCCTTGTATCGCCAGGCCTTCACCAGTCTTGGTGAATCCGGGTGCTATGCTTCCATTGGTAGCTGTATCAAGTAGGATCTCCCTGCCATCTGATAATTTAAGTATCGCACCTTCTTTCCCGGGTGTCACATCATTTTTATAGCGCTGCACCTGTGTCAAAGTAGCTGGAACACTAGTTCTTGGTAGCAGCAAGTAAGTTCCCCCGATCATCAGGATAAATACCGCAGCTGCGGCCATCCAGCGGAAACGCCGAACGATGCTTACCGGCTTGCTTTCAGCTGCCACATTACTCGCAATCTTTGCATATAGTGACTCCAGGTTCGGCCCATAATTAAATTCACTTTTAGCGAGGAAGTCCTGTATGATTTCTCTTGTGCCCTCGGCC
This sequence comes from Chitinophaga pinensis, assembly GCA_943372845.1. Taxonomy (GTDB): domain Bacteria; phylum Bacteroidota; class Bacteroidia; order Chitinophagales; family Chitinophagaceae; genus Sediminibacterium; species Sediminibacterium pinensis_K. Next base: position 143,067 of record CALSAD010000007.1, read on the forward strand.
CATTGTTCGTCTTCTAGCGCAAGTGCCAGTTCCTCACGTTCGGGATCTGTCAATGTCTCGCACAGGTATTGGTCAATAAGATGGTTAAGTCTGTCCGGGGTCATGGTAATGATTGGCTGTTATGATAAAGACGGTGGAAGAGGCGAGTGACTAAGTAGCCAGGTAACAAAAAAATGACAATTATTTTACTTTATGGTAACCCACGAAGCAAAATGATCACCAGGATCGTATCTCCAGTATGTTCTTCCAGGTAGGACTTTAGGAAACTTAATGACTTGACAATGTATTGCGCCACGGTTACCTTATGAATACCCAGCGCCTGCGAGATCTGTTCATGGGTCATACCCTCCAGACGACTCATGCGGAACACCTGCCGCCTTTTTTCCGGCAATTGCTCGATCCCACGAAGGAGTAACTGGTAAGAATCCCGGTATTCAGTCTGAAGGTCGGGAACAAGATCGGTTTCCGCCTCATCCGAAGTAATAGCCACAAGTTCCTGTACTTTTTTGCGGAAGGAACGGTAAATAGTGTTTCGGGCAATGACGAACAGGTAGTCTTCAAAGCGATCTACTTCCATAAGCTTATTCCGTACCGCCCAAACCTTAAGAAAGATATCCTGCGCAAGCTCTTCTGCTTTCTCCACAGATTTTACATAAGCCAGGCAATGAGAATAGATTGTATCGGCATATTGGTTAACCAGTAAAGCAAAAGCACGTTCATCCCCTTTAGCTACTTTGGCAAGCAGTTCTTTCTCAAATAAAGGGTCTGTATTTGTGGGGCCGTTGTTCAACATTTAAAAGACTGGTTATTACACGCATAAGTTGCATGGGGTAGGTGATTTTCAGGGAATTGGACAAGAATATACCGGGCTGTTTCCTGCCAGCTAAAGATACCAAATTCTGCTGACTAAAAACGGAAGCAAAATTCCAAAAAAAAGCCCCCTCGTCAGGGGGCATCAGCGGCGATTACCGAACCGGTAATTTCGTGGATCAAAAATATGATTTTTCTGAGGAATGATTACCAACAGTGCAATGATTCTGGTGAATCACCATATTATTGGTGACTTGTCTGGTGAACTGGTGACTTATGTTTTTATGCAAGGAAGTTTTCGAAACGTACGATACCATTATTTTTGAAAGGGTAGTCGCCAGGCGTGGTTTGGTGCATTTTAACACTCACTCGATTCAAGTAAGCTTTTCAGTAAAAACGAAGCCGTTTTATTATCATCAATAATCAAACAATGTTGTTTCATAAAATCAACCAAACTTTCAATTATTTAAAAAGAAACCACTACCCGCCGCTACCGCCGGCACATATTTGTACCGGGAGCAAGACCCCGAACTATCGGGGCATGCGGAAAATCAAAACCAGCAAAAAGAAAAGAGAGTAAGAGAACTGTTGATCTCTCGCTTATAGGACAAGCCTAATCATCAGGACGGATCAACCGAAAGCGCCACAACCAGGAACTCGTAGTTCCCGCGTTTGTCGATAAATACTTTATGAGGATAATCAGGTCTCAAGATTATTTATAAGTGGGTTTTATTTAATTGAATATTGATCCTGCCATTAAACTACTGCAACTGTTGCTCTATTTGTTAACTAGTTGAAAAAAACAAAACTTTGCACTCCCAACGAACGACGAATATGCCACTTTAAAAATCCCTTTCACCAATAATTCCAGGTGGCGGAAACAGGGAGGGCATCTTCAGCCTGTGTTTGTGAATTGATATGCCATGGCTGTATTACAGTTTCCGTAAGATGAACTTCGTAAGCACGAACTGCTTTTTTTGAACACAATATTAACAGGAAATAGGACCCTGTCCCAAAACAATTGAAAAGCCTCTCACGCAATGCACACCAAAAAGAAAAAATGTCTGCTCATATTTTAAAGGTGTTTTTGAGAATAAATTATACACTTTGCGAATACAATAACTTTCCATATAGGTATAAGAAAACGGGATGTCCCCAATGGATTTAAGAGGATATTTATTACCCGCCGTTTAATAAATTATTTACTTCTGGGGTATTTGTTTATCCTTTATAACCAGTACCTCAATTTCTCTTTCTATTTCAATAATCTCAAGCCCGTAATTGTACAATTGCTTTCTTATATTTTCAATATTTTTAAAATCACCAGTTAACTGCATATCAACCTTGAGATTATCATCAATGCCAGTTTCATTTAAGAAAGGCCTATTCTTTTTCATATCTTCCAGAGCTGATTTAAGCATTTGAACAGATACGCCAAAGGAATAATTGATGATTCTGAAATAATTATCCTTAATTGTATAATCCTCAGCGCCTCTAGTTGTTGTAAGTAACCCAGCTTTTGATTTAATTAATACTAAACTTTTATACTTTCTTTTTTCAATATTACCCTCAATACCAAATATGGTCCCAAAAAAACGATTAACATCTATGCGCATAATTTGCTGCCATGATTCCCGTTCCTTTAACGATGCTTGAAGTTCATAAGTGAATGCATAATTTCTTTTCCATTCATCTAACAGGTTTGGATCTTGGGGTTCAAAATATTTAGCAGGATCTTTTAGATCTAAAATATAACGCAATGGTCCACTATTTTTAAAAGCAGTTCTATAAAGAGCAATTACTCCGTTATTGTATTGCGTAATTTTAAAAATGCTTTTCAAAGAGTCAACGTTTAATGTAGTACCCTTTGCAGTATTAAAGTATCGCATAAAGCCAGAATAATAAACAGGAGGCAATAATTTACTCGGAGAATTAAGTATGCCTCCCGCCAATAAGCCACTGTTATCAATTTTGTCATCTTTAAGGATCATATTGATCTTATTACCATCCAACATTGCCTGTATGTGTTCCTCAGTAGCGTTGTATCCGTATGTAGATGTCTGTATGACTCCATCTGCGTTGATCCAAATATGGTGAGGAATACTTGAAATCTTAAAAATCGACTTAAAAACAGCAGAGCCATTATTTAGGTGCAACATTGGTAACCTTAAGGAAAAGAAACTATTTGCATATTTTGATTTATTTGAACTTAACCTCTTATAAATTTCCGATTTAGTCTCCCAACTATTTATCAAAACAATTTGTAGTTGATTCCCAAATTTCTTTTGAAGTCGACCCATTTCTGGAAAAGATTCTATACAACTACCGCACCATGTACTCCAAAAATCAAGAATTACCAGCTTGGTACCAGCTTGCTTTGGAATTTTCTTCCATATTTCTGAAGGTAGCCTGTCTCCTATGCTTAGTTCTTTATCATACTTTAATTGAGAATTTAAATTTTCAAATGTAAACAAACAGATAAAAAATACGATAAAGCTTTTCATTTTCATGTTTAAAATAATTATGGGTTCTGTAAACTATTGTGGGTTCTGAGGTATCCCGGTTAAATTCACGATATCTGCTGGCAACGGTAAGGCATATTTATTAGCGTTTGGAGACAAGGAGTAAGTATTTGTTCCAACGATGCGTTTCAGAATTATATTAACGCCCTCTCTATTGAGGCGTTTAATATCCATCCATCTTGTACCTCGCATCAGTAATTCCTTCCTCCGCTCTACTAAAATAATATCAAGTGCCAGTTTCTGCGTATTTGCCGTGAATGGAATGAAAGTCCCGGTAATCCATCTCTTTATTAGTAACGAATTAAGGTCTTTCATCGCTTCTGTAATTCGTCCGGCTCTTGCATGACACTCAGCCCTTGTTAAAAGGACTTCATCGACAGCAAGGCCAGAAAATAATGTAGTTGGACTTGAGGCATAACTGCCCTTAAATCTCCAATATTGACCACTCGCCCTAAAAAATATGTTTTTCCGTTGGTCATTGGCATCGTAAGTCGCATAAAGGGAACTATCAATTAATGCGGTTCCTGGACTTTTTACAGAAAAATTATTTGACATTGTTGAATAAAATAGTATTTCCGCATTGAAAGGTTTGAAAGGTGTAGTTGAAGCAGGAGTTATCTCATTGGCATTGTTATAGTCTAACAATGTATTTTTTATTTGCAACGACAAATTCGAATATTTATAGGCGCTATCATAGTTATTTGTCATTAAATAGGTCCTCGCAAGTAATCCATACGAAGCAGCTTTTGAAGGCCGGGCGCTGTGTATAGGATTATCAGGAAGCAACAAATTTGCTTCATTCAAATCCAAAATGATTTGTTGGTACGTTTGTGCAACTGTTGCTCTGACCGAGGCCTCATTAAAATCTGACCCTAACCTCAACACAATTCCCAGGTCATTGCTGGAATTGGCAGGATCATAACTTTTTGCAAATACCCCTGCCAAATTCAAAAAATAATAGGCCCTGAAAAATTTTGCCGATCCCTTGATATTATTCCACTGCTCCTTATTTTGATCAGTCTTTTCAATAGCGCTAACTCGCTCTATGCATAAGTTCGCATTATATATAGGATTATAGGCGCTTCCCCAATCGTTTGGAAAATTATAAACATCAACGTCCCATGTATAGGCTTTTTGGTTTAATAAAGACTGGGCATTATACGTTGTCTGTAGCAAAAAATAATCATCAGCTGAAGCCTCTCCAAATGCAGGAGTTGCTGAGTTCATAGTGAAAAAATCATCTAATACACCTTGTAAATCAGATAAACTGGCAGGATTCACCAAGGAAGTATCTGATTTTTTATCCAAATATTTTTTGCATGAAACAATTGCAGTAAGGATAAGCAGCAACAATATCGCTTGTAAAATATTTTTATTTTTCATTTAGTTAGTTTAAAAGTTAGCTCTTAAGCCGAATGCGTATGATTTGACAGGAGGAAGAGAAGCAGGATAATCAGGATCTAATCCTTCTTTATTTGCACGCCATAATATGCCAAGGTTTGATGCGTTAAAGTAGACTTGCAGCTCTTTGAATGCAATTCTTGATTTATTTATTTTACTGAAAGTATAGGCGACATTGATATATTGTAACTTGATATGATCTGCCCTCAGAATGTTTACTGTAGATTGGGTGTAAAAGTAATCTGCATCTCCATTATTCGGATAAATAAAAGCGGGTACATCAGTAATCTTTTCATCGCCCGGCTGTTGCCATCTTTTCACATAGTCTTTGTGCCCATAACCTGCGATCAAACTGCTACCAGTAAAAATTGATTTGCGAAAGAAGTATCCAAATTTGTATGAAATGTTTGCGGAAAAAGAAAAGTTCTTCCATGTAATTGAATTGATCAATGAGCCGAATACAACAGGGGTTGCAGGACCAACATACGCTATATTTCCATCCTCCCCTTTTGCTAATCCCTCGTCCCTTATAGCAGCATAATCAGTGCTTAACTGGCCATTTACATAGCCCTGTGGAATGCCGGAACTATTTAGCCCACCCCATTTATAAGCTGCAATCGAATACATCGGTTTACCCACGACAGGATAAATGCTAGAACCATAACCTCCTGCGCCAAGCAATGAACTTATTCGTGCTGCAGTGGTAGTATTATACTTCGTTGTTTTGGCGGTATTATAATTAAACAATAAACTACTGGTCCATTTAATTTTTTGATCAATATTTTTGATGTTAAGAACGACATCAACACCCTGCCCCTGTATGTTGGCAACATTTTTTGTAATTGTCCTTGTAACGCCCCATGTGGTATAGTCATACGGCGTTTCTCCATACAAGTCTTTACCGTTTTTTAAATAGTACTCAATCGAGCCTGTGATAACTTCTTTTTTAAAAGAGAAATCTAGACCAAAATTTAAAATCCCAACCTCCTCCCATCGTAAGTCCGCATTATTGATTTGGGTAATAAAAGTGCTAGGCAGATTAGTCGGAGCACCTCCTGACTGATAGCGACCTACAGGCAATGCTGATTTTTTCAAATCGACATTCCCACTGTGCCCGTAGGTAACCCTTGCTATAAGTGTTGGAATCAACGGCATACTGTAATACCCTTCTTTTGAAATTTTCCATGAACCACCTACTGACCAAAGTGGTTTCCACTTATCATTTGTAGATAGACCAAAGATGTTTGAACCATCTCTTCTCGCACTTGCTGAAATTATATAGCGATTTTTAAACGTATACGAACCATTTCCATAAAATGAAATAAAACGATTAGTTATTACACCTGAAAATGTCGGGGCACCAGATATATAATCGTAGGCACCTGAAATAAACCGGGGATAAGGATTGATGAAATCAACATTAATGTAAGAAAATGGATCAGCTTTGTATCCATAAATTGTATAATCATTTCCAGTGCTTGTAGCTTCTCGGATTTCACCTCCTAAGACGGCATAAATACTATGATTATTCTTTTCATGGTTTACATTTAATTGGGCTCGGCCTGTGCTGGATCTTATTGAACTAAAAGTCATTGTCTTTATATCACCCATGGGTAGGTAATATTTTACAAGTCCTGTGGACCTGTTTATTTCCGTAAACCCATTTACAAGGCTTCTTGCCTTAAAGCTTTCAATTTCACTTAATTGTTCATTTTCACCTTGTTGTTTTTGAAACTGGTATTTGATATCGATATTCAAAAATGAAAATAAATTATATTGTAATCCAGCTGTAGCATATAATTCGCCTACGTTATTGGTTGTTCTATTGTATTTATAATCTGTCAATGGAAAATATTTCCAGTTTAATAACTTTCCGCCTCCTGCGGTATCAGTATAACGATCACTAAGACCGGTGGCAATTGACACAGGATTACCATTATCATCATCGAATTTTAAATATGGAACTTCCCTGCCGTTCACGTTCAGACTATTATTAGACAATCCTCTGCCAGAATTGGAATTACTGTTTGTATAATAAACTCCCGTATGGAGAACCAGGTTTTTAATTAGCTTAAAATTATTTTCACTTTTAATGTTGATTTTTTGAGAACGCCCATACTGTCCATCCAGCACTTTATCATACCCAATGGAAAATATATAGTTACTATTATTAGACCCTCCGCGGACGTTTATTGAATATTGCTGTGTAACTGCATTAGTATAAAAATGTTTAAGATATTCATTGCGACTATCAATGTTTTTAAGTTTATTGATTTGGGATGACGAATCTGATGATGATATCAGTCTATTTTTTCTTTTTAAAAATATTTCAACTGCGGGAGTCAAAGCAGTTCTGGGGGATCCTGTAATTTGACTGTTAAAGTATCCTTGATTAAAAAGCATTTGTTCAACATCAATATAATCTGCAGAGGACATCTGTGGCAAGTAATAAAGATCCGGCTTAGAATTAAAGATGGTATTCGCGCTGGCACTTACCTGTAATTTTTGATTGAAATTTCCCTTTTTCGATGTAATAACAATTACCCCATTCCCTGCTCTTGCTCCCCATATCGAAGTTGCCGCTGCATCTTTTAATACAGTTATATTTTCTACATCATTGGGGTTAATATTTTGTATATCTCCCTCATAAATAAATCCATCCAATACAACAAGGGGATCTAAGGGTCCGTTAATCGTACTAAGCCCTCTTATTGTTATATTGGTTTTATTTTGAGGATTAGGATTTATTTTACCTATATTAAACTGCAGGCCACTGGTAACACCGTTAAGTCTTTGAAGAATATTGGTACCTACCTGCTGATTTAAGGTTTTATTATCGATGACGGCAAAAGAGCCGGTAGCTCTTTCTTTTGGAATAGTTTGGTAACCGGTGCTTATTGTTGAAATTGTGACGTCAGCTAATTCACTCACCTTCGCCTTCAAAGTAATAGCAAGATCCCCTGCATTCGTCGGAGTAATCTTAACCTCAAAAGGTTGTAGGTTCACACTACTAAAAACCAGTGTTGCCTGATCATCTACTCCAATCAAAGAAAACTCTCCCGCACTATTAGTTGTTGTTCCCTTATTCGTCCCCTTTACCTGGACAGAAACTCCCGCTGCAGGTTTCCCACTCTCATCGCGCACAATTCCTTTGACATCAAGAGGAGGCGCGACGGGAACGGGAGTATTTAACCCGGGGTTTAAACCCTGGGTTATAGGTGCTGTGTTTTTTTCCTTTGGGCTGATGACAATGGTTTTGTTTTCGATAGAAAATTCCAGCCCCTGTCCTTTGAGGATCTCGGTCAGGAATTTTGCCAGTGGTTCGTCCTTGGCGTTCACCGTTACCGGTTTAGTGGCTTCCACCTGGGCGGCGTTATAAACCGCCAGGTATCCGGTCTGTTTTTTGACAGCCTGGAGAACCTGTTTGAGGGGCACGTTATTTCCGCTGTACGTAATGGTTTGCGCATCCGTCGAAGCCATCACATGGACGGCAAAAAAAGTGAGCAAAATAGCGGTCAGCTTCATAACACGCGATAGTTTAGCAGTAATTCGCATACCTTTGTTTTGGTTGGGTTAAACAATAGAGAACTGCCTTGTCTAGGGGCTTTCTTTTTTATTGGGAACCCTTCCATCCGGCCGCAGCGCGTAAGAGACGCTGCGGCTTTTTTTGAAGAGATCCTCGTATCGTAATTTATTCCACGATCAGATTTTTGCCTTCCAGCCGGCACTTCACATTCAGTTTCTCCAGTATCCGGATCGCCTGGTTCAGCGTCAGGTCACGTCCCATCTCTCCGCCAAAAACGATACTGTTTTTGGAAGCCGTGCTTTCGAAAACCACCTCCACGTCATACCACCTGCCTAACTCACTCGCAACGGTTCCTAGTTCCCGGCCATCGAGGAAAAAGCTTCCATTCTTCCAGGCCATTACCTCATCAGCATTGGCTTGGATGATCTTGTTGTTCGAATACTGCTGGCCTGGCTTGAGCGAAACGGAGTTATTGATCTTTACGACGCCTTCCAGTAAGGTTGTTTGTACATGGGCTTGATCGTCGTACGCTTTAACATTAAAGCTCGTGCCGATGTCTTCGATCGACTGTTCCCCAGCCGAAACCCTGAATGGTTTGGCTTCGTTATGTTGTACCTCGAAATAGGCTTCGCCTTTGAGTGTTACCAACCTGTCTTTCACGTTATAGTTGGTCGGGTATTGAAGGTAGGTATCAGCATTTAGCCAGACTTCCGTATGATCCGGCAGCGTGATACGCATCGCCTTACTGCTTCGGGGATTAGTCGTACCGATATAAGCAACGCTTGACGCGTTACCTTCAAACACCAGTTGACCGTCAGCTGTTTTGCGGGCAATACCCGCGATCAATGTACCGTTTGGTACAGTATCAAGCATGATACGCTGACCGTTGGGTAGCGTGATGGTGGCTTTATTTATCTCTGGTGCTTTTATGTCCTGCTGTTTTACAGCAACGGAAGTCGGCTCATCTTTGCGGTTTAACATGAAAATCGTTCCCGAAACGGCCAAAATGAATATGGCAGCAGCGGCCCATCTAAAGCGGCGCAGGAAATGTATGCGATGTACGGGTGCCTGTGTATGTATAGCAACCTGCAACTTTTTAGTAAATGCAGTGAGATCAGGCTGGAAATTATACTCTTTTGATCTCAGCTGTTTCTGAATATGATCTTTCACTATGCCTTGCGCCTCTTGGTTTTCCATCAACAGGTTGAGTTCTGCGAGTTCGCCTACGGTGATCCGCTCCTGGAGATAACTCTCGATCAATAATATAAGCCTTGAATTTTCCATCGTGTATGGTTAAAGAGTCCATAAGGAAGTTTCGACTAAGTAGCGTGGTAACAAAAAGATGACAATAAATTGATCTTAGGTTAACCCACGCAGCAAAATGATCACCAGTACCGTGTCCCCGGTATGTGATTCGAGGTAGGTTTTCAGGAAACTCAAAGACTTGACGATGTATTGCGCAACTGTCACCTTGTGAATACCAAGCGCATCGGCGATCTGTTCATGGCTCATGCCCTCCAGCCGGCTCATGCGGAATACCTGCTGCCGCTTTTCGGGTAACATTGCAATGCCTTCGAGCAATAACCGGTAAGTATCCCGCTCTTCCGCCACAAGATCCGGCGAGAGCAGGTCAATACCTTCCGGGGCAGCGAACTGCAGCGGGCTGTTCACCTTCACTTTGAAGGAATCGAAGATCAGGTTACGGGCCAGAATAAACAGCCAGTTGTCAAAATTGTCAACCTGGACCAGTTTGCCCCGGTTGCGCCAGACCTTCATGAAAATGTCCTGGGTCAATTCCTCCGCCTGGGGCACGGACTTAACAAAAGCAAGTGATTGGGAGAAAATAGTATCGCCATACTCCCTCACCAGCCGCGCAAAGGCGTTCTCGTCACCTTCAGCTACAAGCGCCAACAACTCCCGCTTGTCAGCAGGCGTCGGAATTCGCGCAGTATGGGGGGACTGATCGGGCAATGGGTTCTTTTAATGGGTTGAAAAAATCCGTTCATGGATAAAGGATCGGGCTATGCGCCCTCTTTCAAGGACAATGATACGCAAAACTCCGCTGCAAACCCCTGCTTATCCGCAGGTTATTCGTCAGGGATTACTGTGGTTTAACAGTCAGTCAAACAATCGCCGATATATATAATTTAGCGAAGATGTATTGAACCGGCTGATCTTTTACCTGCTGCAATTAACCGCATACTACTTATTTTCAAAGAACGCAGAGATTCCGACTCCCAGCACCCCGGCGATCTTCACCATGGTAGCAAAACGGATATTAATTTTCCCTTCCTCCATCTTCTTTATCCTGTCTTCTCTCACACCAAGTGCTTTACTGAATGCAGAACGGGTCAGCTTTCTTTCTTTGCGCAAACGGACCATGTTTTTTCCGAATAGGTATAATTCCTTTTTTGCGTGCATGGCCCAAGTTCAGCACAATTGGGCACCCGGTTGACGTATACACATATCTCAAATATATTTCCGCCCGATTGTTTACCTTGTTTCAGAACGGGACCTCGAATCGCCCCACTGCAATTATGAAACAGGATGCTGCCAGTACCGCTGCCATTAACAAAGGCCTGCACGTTCCAACGCAAAAAGTACGCTTTATCACCGACGTTGATAAAACCATGAGAGGTTCGGCCTGCAATTGTATTTGTTTTGGATGCGGGGAACCGCTGATTGCTGCCCTCGGCGAAGTCAATATTGACCACTTCCGCCATGCAGGAGCAAGTGAATGCAGCGGCGGGCAGGAGACAGCCATCCACGAAGCAGCAAAAGAAATCCTGGTGGAAAAATGTTTTATTAATACGAAGCGGTTTGGAACCATTCACTTCACGGGCGCATTCGCTGAGGAACAACTGGCTTCAAAAAGACCAGATGTAACAGCTGTGTTCCAGGACAGGCCCATCTATTTTGAGATCGCCGTCACCCATTTTATTGACAAAGAAAAAAGGAATTTCTATATAGAAGGAAAACAAAGAAGCATCGAAATAGACCTTAGTAAATTAAATCGCCTGGCACTTAAAGATGAAATTGAAAAAGCAGTATTGCATGCATCTGACAATAAAACAATCATCTATTGGGAACCTGAAGTCAAGCCACCCATTCCTGGTAGCACAGAAGACAAACCACATCCTCTAGCAATCATCGCAATCATAATTGCTGTAGGCTTCGCAATTTACAATGCTTGGAACTGGTTGTTTGGAAGAAAAAGAAAATAGTATTGAATGGATGCAAAGAAATATAACAAAGAGAATTAGCATCGAAATAATTATTTACAATTCATATCTATATGGTTAAAATACTCATTGATACCTGCGTTTGGCTGGATCTCGCCAAAGACCACAGGCAACAATCATTGATCAATGTAATCGATGAGCTGATCGAACAGAAGAAATTACAATTGATCCTACCCAAACTGGTTGTAGAAGAATTCGATCGTAACAAGGACAGGATCATCGAAGAAACGCGCAAAAGTGTTTCCGGCATGATTAAGAACGTGAGGGAAGTAATCAATGCGTTCGGTGATGACGGCGAAAAAGAATCGGTGCTGAATTATCTTACCAACATTGATTATAAGAAACCGATTATCGGCGAATACTCCGCGATCGGGACAACTAACTGGATTGGACTAATGTTCGAAAGCACCCCGAAAATAGAGGTATCAGATGCGCAAAAACTCAGGGCCTTTCAACGTTCCACTGAAAAACTCGCACCATTCCACAACGGCAAAAATAATTCCAATGATGCGCTGTTGCTTGAAGTATTTCTCGATCAAGTCCAATCATCAAAACTGAAATCAGAGCGGTTTATATTTGTTACCCACAACACCAAAGAATTCAGCGATCCAATAGGAAATAAAAACAATCCGCATCCCGATCTGGCGATGTATTTTGACGGAACAAAATCAAAATATTTTATCAACCTCTCTGAGGCGTTGAAAAATGTCAGCCCCAAACTGGTTCCACACCTGATCGAAGAAAGAAGCATGTTTGACCGTAATCCGCGCTTTCTTTCAGAGATCCTGGAAGCAGAATCTGAAATGGTCGACCGGGTTTGGTACAACAGGCATAAATTTCGCGAATGGCAGATCGCAAAAGGTAAAATCAAAATTATACCCGATAAAGATTTTTCAATCAAAACTTCTCAGTCAACAATAACCAAATCAATCTGGACAGGTGCCCTCGCCTCCGCGAAGAAAATGGAGAAAAAACGAGGCAAGAAAAATCTCGGTCCCTATTCCGATTTCGAGTGGGGTATGGTGAACGGTAAACTCTCCGCACTTCGCTGGATGCTGGGCGAAGACTGGGATGAACTATACACTTAAAATTATTTTAATTTTGAACATGCACCGTCAACTCTTTTTGTTTATAACAATGGCCTGCTGCACACTTTGCAGTTGTAAAAACACGTCCCAAAAACCGCAGGTCGTTGCAGAGTGGTTTGATTCCATTCCCTTCGGAACTGTCCAGCCCATGCTTATCGCTCACACACCCGGTGAAAAGATCCTGCGCATAGACAGCATGGTTGAAACAGGTAATGCGACATCCATTTACTATGTCACTGATAAAGGATTGCGCCAATACCATCAGAATTACCGGTTTCATACCATTGTTTCAAAAGGGTATAAAGCCGACGGCGGCCCCAGCTGCATAGGGCAGGAATTAGGTAACGGACGCACCGTGCACAAATGTTATGATTCCGCTTGCACACTCGTGATAGATACAATCCAACTAGCCCGCACAAAACGACCATATCCGGTACTGCACCCCGAACTCGACAGCGTATGCACTCCATGTCCCCCAATAAAAAAATAATACCGGATGACTTTTCAACTCTTTACCCTCGTCAGCAACAACCCCTTACTGGACTACTCGTATTGTGCACTGAGTACAGACGGTCCCAATGGGACAAGACTTCTAATGATCGCCGAAGACATGATCAGCCTCGAAGTCCCCGCCGACGAAACCGAACTGGAGGAACTATACGAAGATTACCTGCCCACCTCCCGGACAATAGAATACGACCTCACCACCCTCGAAGAACTGATCCGCACCTACACCAACCAGGAAACATACAAGTTCCACGCCCACTTCGACCACTCGCACCGCGTTGGCCTCACCTTCGCCAATCCCCCAGAATGGAAGAACTGGCACGAATACCTGTACCCCGACCACGACGACCCCACTGCCCGCGACGTCGTTTTCGAAGTTTTCACCAATATGGAAACCTTGTTGGGACAGGTATTTCATGCGGTTTAAGCTAGAAATGGGAACAAGCTGTAAACTGCCACTTGAATTGTTAACACCCCTTTCAGGAATGACCGTCAATGGATACATTTAGTCTGCTAAAGGAAAGTTAGCTTTGCAACTATGTTCTACAGAAGGAAAATAATACTGGCGCTTTTGGAGGTTTTTGGTGGTAAGTTGATGAAAATCAACTTGCAGAAGGTCCTTTTCCTGATCACGCAACGCCAGGCAAAGCCGGCATATGATTTTATCCCCTTTAAATTTGGCTGCTTTTCCTTTTCAGCCAATGCCGATCTGACCGCGATGGTCAAACACGGCTTTTTGACTGAAGACGAGCAATCCTTTACCAAAAAGGACAAACAAACCTATCTCTCTACCCTGAATGACACCGACCGCAGGCTGGTGAACCAGATATATGCGTTGTTTCGCAACCATGACGCAGATGCGCTCATGACCTACACCTACACGCAATACCCGTATTACGCGATCAATTCTGTCAAAGCGCCGCAGCTGCTCAATCGCGCTCAGATGGAGAAGGTGGAGACAGCAAGGCCCAGCTCCAGCAAAACTATAATGTATACCATCGGTTACGAAGGGATCTCCCTGGAAGCCTACCTGAATAAGCTGGTAAAAAACGATATAAAAGTACTCGTTGATGTACGGAACAACCCGCTGAGCCAGAAATACGGCTTTTCCAAGACCCTTCTTTCGTCCTGCTGCAATAAACTGGGCATAGAATACGTTCATTTTGCAGAGGTAGGTATCCACTCCGAAGACAGGAAAGAATTAAATGAACAGGCGGACTATGACACCCTTTTTGATTCTTATCGCGACAACACTCTCCCCCGGACAACAGATACACAGCAGAAGATTTTAGCCCTTCTGCAGGAAAAACAACGGATCGCATTGACCTGTTTCGAAGCCGATATTTGTCAGTGTCATCGAAAACACTTGAGCGAAGCAATCACCAGGCTCCCCGGCTGGCAGTATGAACTAAAACACATTTAATGGCTCTAACAAAGGTACTCATCACGGTGAAGACCTATCCAACGCTATCGACTAAGTACGAGGAACTGGTCTGTACCGCAGGTTTCCGGGAGGACGGAACCTGGATAAGGATCTATCCCGTCCAGTTCCGTAAACGGGCCTATTCTCAGCAATATAGCAAGTACCAATGGATCGAGATAGACCTGGTAAAACACACCGAAGATTTCCGGCCGGAAAGTTTCCGGCCAGTTGCCCATGATGGCGAACTTAATATCCTGGAAACGATAGAACCAGATGGGGGAAGTTGGGATGAACGCAGAAAACTGGTGATGAAAAAAGTATACACCAATCTAACGGAACTTATTGCCGAAGCCAAAGACAGAACAAAGCTAACCTCCCTTGCTGTTTTTAAACCCACCGAAATAATTGATCTGAAAGTTAAGCCGGTAGAGCGTGAATGGGACAAGGACAAACTGGAAAAATTAAATCAACTCAACATTTTTGAAACATTGCCAAACCAACGGGTCGAAGTGGTCAAAAAATTACCCTTTGAATTTTCTTACGAGTTTAAAGATGACGCAGGTAAAAAGTCTACACTCATGGTTGAGGATTGGGAGATCGGTCAACTGTTCTGGAAATGTTTAAAGATTCATCAATCAAAAGGTGTTGATTTGGCAGCAGCAGAGCGTCTTCCCTGTGCAGATGTACGCACCAAGTATTTTGATGATTTCGCAAAAACCAAAGACCTCCACTTTTATCTAGGTACCGCCAAAACATTTCACCTGATGTCGCCTAACCCGTTTCTGATCATTGGCACATTCTATGCAAAACATTTTGTACCTAAAATGATCCAGACATCACTTTTTTAATCTTTGACAATTTTCTGGTGATCGCGGAACAGTAAGCTACGCCCGTTGTTCTTCACGATTTCCAATTGAAAAGTCTCAATTTCCGGGCTTGCATAATTAATGGCATATTCAATGCCCATGATACAAACAATAAAAAAAAGTTCCTGTTCGGAAGAATAATGTATCTGGAACTCATGCAGGCATTCGTAAGGTTCGCCCTCTATGTTAGCATCTGTAAACCTGTCATTCTCGGTGTAGATCCTTTTCTGGTGGTACTGCCACAATTTGATCTTTTGATCGCCATATCTTGCAAACCTGCGCAATGGATCGAGTTCTGTTTTATAGATCGTTTCCGATTCCCATCCTTCGATATCAATGAATTCATGTACCAATGCTTCGAGTGCAACTTTACACAGGAACCGGGAAAGTATCAGGTTACTTCCTACCGGTTCACTGTAAATGGGGATCACGAATTTTCCTGATTTCTGTCCACGTATTAACTTCAAAAGCTCAGTATTAGGGAAGTCAACTGCTAATCCATCCGGCGTTCTGTAGATATCAACAGGACCGCCCTGGGGATGCCAGATCATTCCTTTTTCCGGCACTGATCGTCCTTTCTTGTTCTGAATATCATTCCTCGCACGGACAGATTGGAAATAAGGCTGCTCAAGCAGCGGCTTTTCAACTTTCACCGCAAAATAATTGTTGCAGCTATCACAAACAATACCTGGCCGCAGCACATGATCCTTGTTGCCCAGGCTTTCCGGAATAATATGTTCAACGCTGCGCGACCCGCTGGAATCTTGTTTGCAAAATAGGCAGTTCATTATGTTGATTTATCGAAAACTCTAGGGTGGCATGAAGTTGCTGCAATATTCGGCTATGACTACTTAACTCTTTCTTCAGGATATAGAAAATAATAAAGTTCACCATCTAACACTTTTGACTTCTCAATTAATTCTGAGCGTTCGGTTCCTTCTGGAAGCCCTCTTATTTCATCATATAATTTTAAAACATCTTCAATTACTTCTGCAATATTCTGTAACACTGCAGATAAAAGCCCAGATACGACCAGCTCTCTGAATTTTTGTATCACCAGATAATGCTTTCTGCCTTTATTGCTTCTTACATCGTCGATTGTTTTTTTGATAAAACTCTCTTCAAAGGACTTTATTTGGAGCGGCGTTATTTTCTCAACTACCGAAGCTGTGTCGGATTCGGCGGCATAGGAATGATAAGAACTTAAATATTCATCAAATACTTTTTCGAGCTTGTTATATTGATCGTCTTGTATAAAATCAAAATACTGTTTGAGCCACTTCATAGGTTTTACAGTTCCATCCCAACTCGAATCCTCTTCCCACTTATTGAAAATGTAGTTAATGATTAAACGTTTCGTCTCAACAGAAAGAGAAGAAGAATATATTTTCAAATCATAGTCCAGCAATTTGTTGATCTTTTTATTATCCCCTTCTAAAATTATCTTTCTTGCTGTGATATCATATGTTTCAGTATGACCTGGTTCCGAGGAAGACTCGTACTCCTCTATTTTGCCTTTCAGGGGCTCTGGTATAAGGTTTAGATCAATCATAAGTTCAACAGTTCGGTCGCCATCGATGATTTTGATATTATCTCTCATATCAGCTAGGTACTGGAATTCAAAATTTACATCATTAGTATGCGTTCTGGAATTGATGAAATAAACATAATTAGCAAACAATTCGGATTTACCTTTTCCTGCAGGAAAAGGAACTTTCAACGCCCGCACCAATTGATCTGCATATTTGCTGACATTACGAGCATTTACTGGATCCGCTTTCGCCTGAACAACAATATATTCATTGTCATAAAACAGCTTTACATGCCGGTAAAAGACCAAATCCTTCCCATGTTCTCCAGGCCCGTGTATGTTCCTGCGAAATAAAAGATACCCACTTTTACTGAATAGCGGTATGATAACTTCATCAATAAAATTATCTTCCGAGATGCTATTCAGATATTTTCGGAGAATACTCCGGTTATAATCATTGTTGGCAATCATAGAGTAGTAGTTAATGTTGCGATTAGCAAATCCGATACCTTAATACGACAAAAGTACAATTCTGCTGACCCCAATTGACTTGTCATTATGACTTTTCTTGAGAGACTTTTGCCCTACAGGGTACCAATAACGGATAGAATTCATAGTAGCATAAATTGCCAATATGAAAAAGGATTTTATTTTATCGGCGTATCAAATATTGTTTTCACACTACCGAATTTTATTACATAATCATTTTCATAAGTGAAGCAGGCATAAGCAACGGGTTCCAGGACATTTAGATGCAGCATGTTCAGGTTCTGATCGTATAAGGCTTTCAACCGTAATAAAACTTTGTGCGGTGCCCATATTACCGGCACTGTATGAAATACGATACCCGCCAATCCGTTTTTTGATTTTGCATTTACCTTTCTTGTCAGCTTTCTTTTCATCTTACTCACCAGTTGCTTATCCGTTTTATCCTCTCCTTCGTGCAGGTGAATATTTCTTACCTCAACTAAAACCTTATTTCCGTTTTGATTTATTATTGTAAAATCCATGTGCTTGCCATTTGGCATCTCCTCTTCCAAAGTGTTCAATTGATACCCGCTTTTTAAAAGATTATTCAGAACAGAAAGCTCTCCGATAAAATTCAGGAATTTCAGATCCCAGTTTGTTAACAGGCTTCGGAAAGTACCTGACAGCAAAGCTTTTTTTTCTGGTGCTAACTGCATGTCCAGTTCCTCCAATAATCTTTTAAAATATGTATATAACGGAAGATAATTTCTGTTACCCGAAAGTGCTTGCGAAATAACATCGAAAAAATTGATTTCCACCTGTAGGTAATGATTGGCTGCCTGATAGTTTGCATGCCTGATCGCATATTTTTCAATAAACAAACGGTTAACATCATCCCATGTAAATGGAGTGTCGCCCATTAGCGTTATTAAAACCGGCAGATGCAGTTGCAGCTTTGCCTTAAGGTCTACTTGTGAGGTATCGATTTCGATTTCATTCTTCATCTTTATTACGCCTTCCTTCTGTTGTATGCGTTATTTTCCATTTACTTTTCGGGCCATTTCCATCAACAAAAGGATCAGGCGTTTATCATTAGATATTTCGAGCCCTTTTCTTTTAGGGTCAAGCTTCTTTATTTCCTGGATAATATCATCGCGCCAGAACTTCTTTTCAGCAAGCACTGATTGCTCAAAAAGGATATCGATTAACCTATCAATACTTTTCTTACTCAACTCTGATCGGAAACGCTTCAGAGGTGAATGGCTTTCGAGAATCTTTACGATAAGTTTTTCTTTTATCGTTCCGGCAGTTTGAATTACGGGCATACTATAGCAGTTTAATTAGTTGAATAAAGAGATGCACTGTTATCTGAAACCCATGAACTTTAGTTTCCGCTCACGCGTTGAATCCCGGTATTCATAATTGATATAAACTTCCAGGTGTTCAATATGACTCAAATAAAGGTAGGCATCCGGCAATCTTTCGATAGCTGATTTGATCCGCTCGAGTTCAGCTGCTTTCACATCAGCCCATATCACATTCCCGTTACTGGAAAAATGATTGTTATTGAACTGCATCTTTTTGAAAAAAACAAAATCTGGATTTTCCGAGATTATCACGGCAATTATCTCTTCGTAAAAATCAGGCAATGCATTTCGCGCAATATCTAATACCATATTGATCGCATGGATGTCATCAGAATGAGCCTGTACAATACGAGTCAGTACTCGTTGAGCAGCAGGAATATATTTTTTATCTAACCTCGCAAAGAATAGCAACCCGGCATGTTCTCTAATCATCCAGCTTTTTTCTGCTGCAAGCGAAACGAGTGCTTCATAAACAGCATTCTCTCCATCTGGCTTTTCCCAGAGTGCCGTTAATACAACCGGTCGGTTCATGTAAGAATATTGTCTGCTGTCTTTTATTTTTTGCAACAATTTGTCCAGGCTGGTCTTATCATATTCGTATATACTTAACAGTTCCTCACCATCTGGGTCATAGGTTTGCTTTTTTTCAAATAGAAATAAATAAACCGCAGTAGCAACTGAAGGATATTGTTTGCAAAAATCTGGCGATGACTGAAAAAAATGGTAGTCAAGTTCAAATACAAAACCGGTCTCCGTTTCAGATCGCTTTAATAAAACAGTAAACAACTTCGCATAGAATGCCCGGTCTACAGTCTCGTATTTATCGAGCGTATTTCGAAACAGCATGATCCGTTCCTTTGTTGTTGCATAAAAATCGAGTACCGCATTAACAGTATGCTGATCAAGCAATTCTTCCGGTAAGTTGCGGTAATACCGGGACATCCAGTCATCCTTTTCTTGATATGAAAGAGATGAGATCATAGAAAAATAGCGACGACGTATCTTATTGCCTCTTTTAGCAACTTCTGTATACACATTTACTGGCCGGTATCCTGAGATGTTACCATTCTCGAGAAAATATTGCAATGCTTTGAAACCTAGCTCAAAATCACGTTTCATAAGGACGGATAAGAACAGATCGGTATCCGGGTAGATATTCAATTTACCTAGATAAGGGTAGCGGATGATCGTTTCGAGATGGCGGTGAATACACTTCACATCCCTCAAATTGCGGATATCAAGTAAGCGCAGCATTTCTGATCCGATTACCTTATCGGTTTCAAAAATATCGACCCTATCATGAACCGGGCGTCGACGCAGGTGACCGCGCGAGAGCGCCATGCAGGTTTCGTATACTTCGTTGTTGAAACGCACCTCGATTGATGGATCAATGTTAATGCCGGCCTTTTCCATCCTTTGTAAAAATTCATTAACAAATGCACAATGCGCAAATGATAAGGGATCAAGCTTAGGTAATACTATCGCAACCGCATTTTCATAATCGGCTTCAACCATTTCACGGTAATTATCGGGAATGCTGTCAAGATAATCCATGAGCACTTTTTCCGATCGTGCGAAGTCACTGTATAGTAAAACCGCGAGTTTTTGCCAGCAGCGTTTCTTTAGTGTGCTGAGTTGTTCCATTACCACAAAAGAATCATCTTTCTTGACAAATACGTGAGTCGGATAATACCGGTTAAAGGCAAGAACAGGTGCAAGTTCGAACCATGCTGCAGCGAACATCGGGTCAGTATCAAATTTATTGTCGAGTAAATCCAGCATTGCTGTTTGCCTTGTCAATCCACTTATCACATCATTCTCACGCACGGCCAGGTTTTCTTTCAGTTTTGCCATTACAGATGAAAATGTGTTGCTGGATTTAGCTGCATATAAAAAGCAAAGGTCAATGGCTATCCTGAATTTTGAAGGATCTTGTAAGTCTATAAAGGGGTCTATAAGGTTGAGGATTACATCGTGGTGCATGTGCATGACTGCAAGTGCGCTGAAGTCTTTGTCATCTTCGGGTTTCACGGGACGAAAATTCTCAATTTCATTCTTCGCCATTAGGAAAGACTGCGCCGGGAAATATTTACCGAACATCCTGAGAAAATCAATCTTTTGGGACCTTTCCGTTGCGATTGTATTCAAATATCCATGCAATTGCGGCCTAATCTTCGTCACTACATTTTCTTCACCGAATGACTGCGTAACCGGGATAAAACTGTCACGCATCCGGTGCGTATGGGAGTGGAAAAAATGAATAAGCAATGATGCAAAATCGAGTTCGTTCTGTTCTACCCAACAACTATAAAAGAAATAGGTTGCAAGAAGTTGATCCGAAATCCGCATGGTACGGTCATCAAAGAAGTCCAGCAATTCAAGATCCTGGAGATCCCGCATAGCTGACAAAAATTCTGCATTGGTGATACAAAAAACTTCCAGCATCCTTTCATATTCTTCGCTGTCCAGGTCAATGGAGTAAAAATAGGAAATCAGTCCGATCACCTTACGTACATTTTTATCCTGCAAAACAGGCTTGTCGTTTAAGAACGAACGGAAATATTGATGGAAAACCTGTGAGACATCACTGAGGCAATCTTTGCCATTATCACGCACTGCTAGAGCGGCCATGATGGCGACGCGTGCATTGCCTTTTGCAATAGTGTTGATCTTGTCTTCGGTAGTATAATCTAGTGCGACCCCAACCGAGGGGAGACGCAATATCTGGGATATCTTATCATGGCCCAGAATATCCACCTTGAAGAATGCCGGAAGTTTACCGGGAAATGCGGTTAATATGTCCGCGCGCATGTAGCCGCGGATTGTCATGATAATTTTTATTCGCCCTTTCTTAAAATCGTTCTGAAAATTTATTGCTGCACGCAGGTTGTCCATTTGCCTGTTGGCATCATCAATGATCAGGATATAATTTGTATTGGTTTCCAGGTAATCATACAAATCTTCCGTCAGACCGGTTCCGCTTTTGGCTACAATGCAATACGAATTCCATTTTTCCCTTTCCTTTGCTATAAACGATCTGACCGATTCAATCACCAGTCTAGTCTTTCCCACCCCCGGTACCCCTTCAACCAGAATAACATCATTAGAACGGATCAGCTTATTAAGGTGATCCAGTTCGCTTTCCCTTCCCACCAGATCAATATCAAGCGGCGTCGCAATATTATTTCGCTGATAATAGGCAATAAAATCATCTATCGCTAAAACCTGCCCTGTATCGAATGCAATATTCAAATAATCATGTGCAAATTTTTTACCCGCTGTTTCCAAATAAAGACCAAGGGCCGTCTGTTCAACTATGTCAAGTCTAAATCCTTTCTTTTTTGAAAGTGCCTTTAAACTAGCGGCTTGTTTCAAATCGATTCGCTGATTACTGCAAAGAACGATCATCGCTACATCGGATTTTTTGATCCCTGTGTCAGTAAGATCAAAGCAACGCTCAAGATCGTTTTTGAGTTTTACCATGAACTTAGAATCCTTATTGTTACGGGTAGTGTATTCACATACAATCCATTTGCCCTCTTTGGTCTGAACAAACGAATCCGGCTTGCCTGCCCGGGATTTTTCTTTGGTTTCGACCGACCCTACACTATGAACCAGCGGTCCATAAGCATGGGCTACATAACGATCAGCGATCAGGTGAAATTTGCCGTCGTTTACCTGTAACAGGGCCTCTATTATCGAATGAATTTTGCTCATACAATTCTCTCTTTTTAAGGGTATAAATCAAATTTACGAACTTGCCAAGTTAAATACTAAGAATTTTAGCCACATGTTGATGAAATAGGCCGGGTTATCCACAATTCGCCTTATTAGGCAGAAAATAAGCTATGAAACAAGCCAATCTCCGTGTAATAAACTCGGCCAAAGAAACAACCACCGCTATGGCAATATCTTTACAGCCGTAAAAAGAATCAGATGGCAGATAAAAAGCAGTATAAAAAAGGGGCGCGGTTTGGTCGATGGACACTGGATAAATACCTTGGCGGCGGTGGTAATGGAGAAGTCTGGACTTGTAGCGACAACAAAGGGATTACCGGCGCCATTAAAATACTAAAGAAAATAAAAAGCACACCGTATAGTCGGTTCACGGACGAAATAAAAGTATTGGAAGCTAATACAGATATTGAGGGCATGATACCTATCCTTGACAAGCATCTTCCAGGAACGCTTAGTGAAGCCGATGCTCCTTTTTTTGTTATGCCCATAGCTACAACGGCTGAGCAAAGGCTGCAGAACACTACAATCGAAAATAAAGTGAACGCGGTCATGCAGGTAGCTGAATCGCTCATTCATCTGCATGCACGCAGGATCTCTCACAGGGACATTAAACCGGCTAATATCCTTTTTTACAATGAACGCTTTGTACTGGCTGATTTTGGATTGGTATCGTATCCCGACAAAGCCGAAGTTTCAGTTCGCAACGAAGAAATTGGTCCCAAATGGACAATGGCCCCTGAAATGAAACGCGAATCAAAAGGTGCTGATGGCACCAAAGCTGATATTTATTCGCTGGCCAAAACGCTTTGGATATTTTTCACAGGCAAACAAAAAGGGTTTGACGGACAATACTCTACCGAATCAATAATTGAGCTGAAACAATTTTATAAGCGCAGTTATACCTCTCCAATCGATCAATTATTAATTCAATGCACAGACCATGACCCTATAAGAAGACCAGACGCTTCACAGTTTGTGCAGGCACTTAAACGATGGCAGGAATTGGAAGCCAGTTTCCACCACAAAAACCTTCATCAATGGTTCGAGATCCAAAGTAAGCTGTTCCCCGCATCGATTCCCCAGCGGGTTATATGGGAGAAAATAGAAGATATTATTGGTGTATTGAGAATTATCTGCACGTTTGATAATCTCAACCATATGTTTTATCCCGACGGTGGTGGTAACGACTTAGAGGATGCAAGATTTGCTAACGAACCAGGGTGCATCGAACTTGACTTTGAATTTATTCATATCATTAAACCAAAGCGCCTGCTATTCGAATCATTCGGGGAGGATTTTACATGGAATTATTTCAGGTTGGAAACAGAGGAACTTGAACCATCGAAGGTCTATAAAGAACAGTTTAACGGAAAAGAAAATGAATACAGGAGAAGCATGGAAGCCTTGACGGAAGTTTCACCGGGTGAATATGAAGAATATGCTTACAAGGAAAACTGTTATTATGACGAAGACTTCGATCAGGAAAAATTGAAAACAATGAGGAACGTCAGTCGTTGGTTAAACGGATCGTTTGTCATCTTTGCAAAACGTTCGATTTACAATCTAACTAGTAGTACCTATGATGGTCGTCATAATAAGATGACAACGGATAAATTCAGGGAGTACATTCAAAAAAGTATTGCACAGGTAAACGCAGAAAGCACCGGCAAGGAGAACGAAACATAACCGACACTACTTCTTATTCCTGTCATCTATTTTTGGGAAAAATGTTAAGTAGGTGTTTCGAGAAGGTTGTTTTTTTTCTTCGATATGGATTGCAAACGGTAGATATATTATTGCTGCTCGCACCATCTTCATCAATACTATTGTCTTTTGCATAAGGTCATGGCGGGTGATTGTAAAAGTTAACCCATCCTTCGCCAGGCCTGTAGTGCCATATTCTACAGCGATAATTGACTTATGTTCGATAAAATTTCGGATTGTTACCAATTGACCCGCTTCTGGTAATATCGCTTCTGTAAACGAACTGTCTTTGTCAGACAGATCCTTACTCATCCAGTAAATACCACGTAAAGCCCAGTTCTGACTTTCAGCCAGTTTTGGATTTAGTGTGCCGTCCTTCTGAAACCAAACATTGCGGAAAGAAACTTTTCCTGGTGGTAAATTGACCTCAAGATAATCATTAAGGAGGTAAGCAATTTTATCAAATAGCGAATAGCAAAGACGATATGCAATCTTTATTTTTTCAATTCCTAAAGAATACAAGGCATATTCTGCGGTATCGGTAAGGCTATTTCCTTTGTCGGCAAAGTGCGCACGTTCTGATGAGATACCCTCAAAATACAAAAAGCGGGCTGTAACAAATTCCTGCTTCAATTGGTTATACATTGTATGATACAATGGAGGATCTTCCAATCCGGCAACGATGGTCGGAAGACACAGTACATCATGAGCAACAACAGAATGATGCAGGAAGTCATTAAGTGGATTTAGAAAGAGACTTTCCTTCATGCACCAACGCCTATATTTTTTTTCAAGTTCGGAGCGACCAAACGAATATTCTTTTACATCCAGTTTGCTCATAAGATTATCATGCCCGAATCGCCGCGCAAGGTGGGCCGCTGTCTCTGACATGCCTTTTTTGGCTGCCGGATAAACATCGTTGCTCGTAATGCCTTTTAGCAAATAGTAATACGCGAACTTACTGAAGATAAATTGATGGCCTTCATCGTAAATCAATCTTGCATAATGCGCCAAGCCATGACCAAGGTTCACTGTTGCCATCCCGAAATCCGGCACCACTGTCATAGCACGATACCAGAATCCAATGGCCTCAACGAATCTCCCCAGATGGTTCATTACATTGCCCAGATTGGTTAGTATTTGTGCGAGTAAAATATTGGTTCCATCTTCTAGTTGATCACCAATCACAAGCGCTTTCCGCAGGCAGATCATCTCTTGGGTAAGTTCATTTAATTCAAGATCGAACTTTAAGCCCGGACCAGCCGGATGTTTCAATTGTTGTAATGAACTCCAACCATTAGCGCTGAAATAATAAAAACTTGCTTTCCATAACAACGGAATATCTGTTTCCAACTCTTGATTTGCGAGTCGAATTCCTTTTTCTATAGCTTCAATATTACCGGTATCTGAACCTTTATCAATCAGTGCGCCAATAATCTCACCACATCTTTCCGGACTGAGACCGGTTAGAACTTCAAAATGCATTGCTTCTTCCAAAGTCATAGCGCATCGATTGTGTCTGATTGTTTAATTATTTGGGATTGCCTGTCAAGTTCTGCATTTGTTTATCAGGATCTGTATCCATGTTCAAAAACTCCTGCCACATGGTTTCTGAAACCGGTTTAGCTACATTGGTTACCGGATCTACCGATAGCATGATCATAGCGTTATCGCCTTCTTTGGACCGATATAAATTATTGCCCCAATAAGAGTCTTTTTTGATTTCAGTAACCAACTGTTCAAACAATTCACCAATCACTTTTGCGGAATGTTTCATTAGCCATGATGAAAAATAAGTCAGGCTGAAAGAAGTGTCGGGGTATAATTGTTTAATGATCTTGAAATGGGTGATCGCTGTTTGCGAAACATGAATATGCACCCAATGTTTGTTATCTCTGCTTTGCTTTCCATCAAATTCGTGTTGATCACGCTTATTGTGTAGTAAGCGTGAACGGTAATCATAGAGATGTCCCACGAATTCCCTGTCCAGGCGATCAATAACGGCCGCAATCGGAAGTGCATGCAATTCGTTCTCTTTCCCCCTTGCTGCTTTCGCCAGTTTTGTCCAGTACACTGTATTGGCTTTGTCTTTCTTCTTGCAGATATAACAGGTAATATGGCTCAGGTAATCAAACACAGATGAAAGATGGAAAATGATACTATCGAAAATTGACGACATTTCTATTTCAGCATAATGGAAGTAAGGGTTCCCTTTGATAAAATTCCTTATGGCATCGAAATCTTTTTCAGTCGCTTTCGCAAATTGTGCTTCTACTCGGAAGTGTTCCTGCAACAATAATTTATACTGAAATTTTGCTGCTTCCAGCCGGTAATTTATACTCTCTCTTAAGCGGTGAATATTTTCTTTTGAATGTTTATCATTGGAATGTTCATCATACATGATACTGACAGCCCGTATCCCTTTATCGAGTTTCCGCATTTCTGTATCGACCCACTTAAAGTCTTTGTTGCGATCAGTAATATCAAGCAATGGTATATCGTGATGGATATTTTCCAATCTGTTATCGTTTAAATCCTGTGCGGACTATCCCAATTTACACTCTAAAAATCAGCGGGAACACTTTTTTCACTACTATTGCTAAAGATATTAGTAAAGTCTTCCCGATACCCCCCCATTTGGCCCACACGGATCTCGCGACCCCGCTTTTCTCCGGCATCCAGGCCGGTTTCCCGTCCCCCGCGTTAGATTACATGGAGCCCGACCTGAAACCTTCTGGAGCTCTTGGTGCCTAAGCCACTGTCAACCTTTACTATTCGCGTTAAAGGCGAATCGATGATCGGTGCCAATATCCCGGACGGCTGCCTGCTGGTAGTGGACAAATCGCTAAAAGCCAAAAGCGGGGACATCATCGTGGCCCTTGTCTATAATGAATTCACGGTAAAACGCCTGGTACAGACCTCCCGCAACTGGGTGCTGCACCCTGAAAATTCACAGTACAAACCGGTGATCGTGTAAGAAATGGAGTTCCCCCCGCTGGAAGAAATGCAGCCTGAATAATTATCCACAATAGGGCTTGCAGAAGCAATAAATCTTAACTTCGGGTTGAGCTTAAGCGGAAGCTCGCCACTCGTCTTTAGTAAAGCTATGTTAGCGCCGCCTTCAAATTTTTATCGATCATCGAAACAAATTTCCCGTTTCGAAAAGCGATAGACGAGTGATGTTTTTTTAGATGGGAATTGTAAACACGATGAATCGAATAGCCAATGGACATAGCGCCGAATACCTGAAAAGTCAGGCAAAAAAAATCAAAAAACAATTTGGCATCACCCATTTCCAGGCATTGGACAAAGCTGCTGTAAATGCAGGTTTTACCAACTGGAACAACTTTCTTAATAACAGCGAAATTGTTGGTGCGCCACAACCTAGAAAGAAAGTTGAAACTAAAATTTTGCCAAGTCCACTTGTATTAAAATTCCGCACGTTCTTAAGCAAGTCAGCTTACTACAGGCCGAACGCCCGTATGTCCTTGAAAGCACATCAGGAAGTAGCTGACATTTTAAACATGCTCAGGAATGCCCTGGAATATAACAAGAGGGCGCTGAATGCAATAACTGCAACTTGTAACGAATTGGATGAGTGGGTACAGAAAGAATATACCGATCGCAGTGAGTTGCCGGATAATGTTCACTCTGAAATGTATTACGGTAACGACGACGATACGCCCGCAGAAACATCTCCTGCTCCTGAAAGAATTGCCGAGTTACAGAAACTTTGTTTGAAAGTGAAGCATGTACTCAAAGGAAGTTACCACGACTGTAAACCTTTGCAGGCACTGTTACTGAAAATGGACCAGGCGATCAAATGGATGGACAAGTGGCCTGCTGTAAAAAAAGATTCAACACGCTTTCGCGTGGGAAAAGAAATCCCTTCAGGTTCCCTTGTTTTTTACAAAAACAAAACACGGCCAGCTATTTTAATCAGCCACGACAAATTCATGGGACGTGTAGTGTGCTATTCCGATCAAGGAGTACTCACGTTGTCGCGATCCAGCGTTACAGTTCCGACAAATCAATCGTTAGCGAAAGACTTTAAACCGATGCGACTGTGGTTGCCTTATGGTAAAGCCACAACTGCCGATGGTGAAGAGTTCTTGTTCAATCGTGACTATATGCCAATCTGGAAAAAATCGACGAATGGCACTGTAAGTTCAGTTTCTCCGGCATTACACATAGACAAAACCGGATCGGAAGTATTTTTCAACGATGGTAACGCACCTTGGCATCGTCACAAAGATTCGCATGAGAAATGTTTCAATGCTTTAAAGGAATGGGGAGTTGAAAATAAAAATTCAGAACTGCTGAATTTGATACCAGAGGCAGTTGCAACAGGGAATGTCTCACTCTTGAAACCGGATTATTAACTTTTAAAAATACCGGCAGCAGACAACTGCCGGTATTTTTTATTATTTATTCTTGAAGGAGTACAGCAATCTTAGCTAATAGCCATATCACTGTTCCGATATGCAATCGAAGCATATTAAATTCTTTCTCTTCAACATTCAGTGCAGCTTCATGCACTTTCGACGCGGCTCTATGCTGTGCATTGATGTAACTGATCTCCAGGTCGGTAAACTCACCAAGAAAACCTAAATCAATCTTACTTGTAAAATATTGAATGCGTACCGCGCGCGAAATTTTGTCATTTTTATTTCGTTGATGGGTTCTCTTCTCATATGCTTCGGTAGCAGATGCAAATCATTTCAATTCCCCAACCACCTCAACAATTGCGTCATTGAATGCTTTAAGGTCAATATCATCCACCGTGAAGGCTGAAAAATCCCGGCTGTTCACTTTACGCAGTTCAAGGATATTTTCCCAGTATTCCTCCGCTTTGGATACCGGCCTAATTCGTTGCTTTTCCACTTTGAAAAGAAAATTATCGATATGGACCACATAGAAGGCAGTGGCTGACCACGTACTCTCTTGCTTCTTCCTCGCCTGCGAAAGTTCGAACTGGCAGGCCTTGCTCTTGATCGAGTTTTCGGATGCGATAAAAAGAACCCTGTCAAATTGTTTGATATTGTTCTCCATGATATCGTCAAGCTGTTGCCCGCCCGGCGCATCCTTCTCCCACAAAAATGTTTTTACTCCGTTCGCCTGCAATGCATCGTTGATTCTTCCCGCAAAAACTTTATCCTTAAAACTGTAAGAAATAAAAACGGTCTTGAATTCTGTTTTCTCCGCGACACCACCAGCGATTTTTTTGATATCAGGCGTATGTATATGAAAGTATTCCTGCAATATATCAAAGTCGATATTCTCACTTTTCAGTATGGTCTGGAAATCCATCGTCGCATAATTCGGATATTTGCTCGCCTTATCCATATAGAAGCTCTGCGCCTTTAAAACACAATCTATAAACGCGCACATATAGAGCGAAGCATTCTGAAAATAACTATTGCCAAAATCACTCTTTATAAAAACACAGTTGTCCAGAACGCTTTCCTCAAAGATCACATCGGGGAATGTATTATCATCATCATTATCGTCCTCGCCTTCACCAAGCGTATTTTCAATCCCGATGAAAAATCCATCACCGATTCTGCAGTTACTAAACCAGACATTCTCTGTTGCCTCAAGACCAAGATTAATATAATCGATTGAGCATTTATCAAAAAAGATATTATACATCTCACCTTCATCAAAACGAAGTCCTGAAAAATAACAATCCGTAAAGTGAACGTTGTTCCAACTTGTATCCTCGCCTATATATTCAAAATGAGAGAATCGGCAGTTCCTGAAATTACATTTGTGAAATTCACAATCCTGCAACGATAAAAAGAAACCGAAAATGCCGTCGAACTCACAATTATAAAATTTACACTTGGTGTATTTGCCGTGCCAGGAAAACCCGTTCAGTTTAAGATCAGTAAATTTTTGCCTTTTGACATAGGCAGTATGTTCACGAAATATTTTTATCTGCGATACCGGCTTTTGAAGGCCCTTCAGGTATCTGTTTAAGCTGGCTACTGATCTAATTTCCATAAGCAGATGTTTGCAGTCATTGGATAATTCAATTTAAGCCGATTCGGGACAGGATTTGCTCTAAAATTGCAATAAGTAATTTATGCGTTCTCTAGCAACACTTTCAGTTTTCTTAAACTATCCAGTCGTCCTGCATTAACAGGATTTGCCAGATTCGAATTCCTCACCCGGTCCAAATTCAGTGCAGGCACAATGGTGCCCCTGTCCAGTTTGATCGTTTTTTGGTGAGTTTTTCAAACTTGAAAAAGGCTTCCAGTTTTTCCATCTCAGAGAGTTGTTTCGACATCATGCGAATGTACAAAAATCCCCGCCTGAAGGCAGGGATAACTATATGGAAGGGTTAGTAAGCTATACTAATAACGCGGTGAGCGATGGAATATTGTGCAAGGTTATCGCTCCTCCAAAATTGTCTCCGGCGCCCGTGAAATGATGACCTGTTCGCTCTCGATATCCCGCCAGGAAAGCAGGTAGACATTGGTATAAGTCAAACCGGAGAATTTGATCACTGACGTGTGAAACCGGAAATTAAATCCCTTCTTTTCCATTTTGATCTTCTTCACCTTGACATGCTTTTCCGCACCGAGTAGGTCTTTCATGACTTGGAAATTCTTCTTCAAAATCCGGTTCACCCTCCCCATTTCAAGATTAGCCTCTTTTTGTAGCTGGTTGAAGTGTTTGGATTTGCAATCTTCATCGCAATACTTCTTATTACTCCTGTAGTGCGGAATCTCTTCTCCGCAATAGGTGCAGGGATGCTG
Organism: Chitinophaga pinensis; assembly: GCA_943372845.1. Classification (GTDB taxonomy): domain Bacteria; phylum Bacteroidota; class Bacteroidia; order Chitinophagales; family Chitinophagaceae; genus Sediminibacterium; species Sediminibacterium pinensis_K. The sequence goes on from CALSAD010000007.1 coordinate 174,024, forward strand.
GATCTGGTCACTCACCTGGTTTTTCATAGCGGTTTTGGTTGGTTACTGACCAAAGATACCAAACTTATAAACCGGATTAATTCGGTTTATAAACGGAATGAATTCCGCTTTACACGCTTTACATCACTACCCGTTTTGAGCTTTGCACCATCAATCAAATGTCAAAGCAATGAAAACACAAAACTCAGTCCAGTTGATAGGTTATTTAGGCCAAGATCCCGTTATGCGCACCGCTGTAAACGGGTCCAAACTGGCGCGCTTTACCCTAGCCACCGACTACTTCCGCCGCCGCAAAGATGGCAGTATTATAAAAAAGGTTACCTGGCACCATATCCTTGTCTGGGATTTCCTGGCCGAAAAAGTTCCCGGCAATTTCATCCGTGGAAGCCATGTCCTTGTCAAAGGCGAGATCCGCCACCGGAGTTTTAAAAACAAAGCAGGCGAGATCAAATCCATCACTGAAGTGCGCGCCTCTGAACTCCTCAACCTCGACCGTTGATTTCTCCATCCTAAAATTTTCAAAGTCATGCCAGCCAAAAGAAATATTATGCCGTACCGGGGCGTAAAAAAAGTTACCGGTTGGGGATGCAGTTTTGATTCCCTCACCGAACTAAAATATGCCATGAGCATTATAGAGAATTATTTTTTCCTCCGCTCGCCCGTTTCTATTTACTATCACCCCGGAACAAAAATTACGCTTGACAAAATCCGCAGATGCCACTTGCGTTACACACCTGACTTCCTCGTGCGCAACAAGCACACTTTTGAAGCGCATTTGATCGAGATCAAACCGCGTGTTTTTCAAAACCATCCGCAACTCGATCTGCGCAGAGCGGTAGCGGAGAATTACATCGCGCGAAAAAATCTCGATTGGAAATACAACATCGTTTTTGATGATGAGATCATGCTTGGCAAACAGCAACTGCTCGACTTCGAATACGCTGCTTCCTTAAATACCGTTGCAGAAGTAACCGCGTGGTTCAATGAATACTGCCGCCGCATGGGTCATGTTTTCCCCGATAACTTATTAACCGATCTCATCATCAGTGGCCGACGTCCTCAAACCCCAAAATGGAAACAGATGCGTTTACTCTAAAATTCAATCTTTATGTTCCACAGCTATCAATATAAATCCCAAACCGTTTTTTACAACGGAAATATCCTCGACTCATTGCTGGAGTTTCGCTTTGTGTTGATGATCGAAGAAACACATGCCTGGCTGCGCAACGGTTTTGAAATGTATTACAATCTTGATAAGCTAACACCAGGCATGAAAGAGGACCTGCTTTGTTATCGCCCTGATTTTTTGATCCGTAACTGGCAGACCGGCAAAGCTGAATTGATCGAACTAAAGCCTTTTGGTTTCATCGACGAACATAAGAAGCGAAAGATCCGCATAACCTCCAGCTTTATCAATGAATTTCAATACGACTGGGCCTATCGTTATATGAGCGATGCGGACATTCAACTTTCGAAGAAACAGCAGCGCAAATACCAAACGGTTCTTCGCGAACAAAACACTTGGCAGCACAAACCCTGCAGCCGCTTGTTACAGAATACTTCCTTTCTCGATGATACGGACTACAGGCGGTTTGTAATGAGTGGTTTGTTACCGGTCACAGTACATCCATCAGTCTTCGTTGCGTCGCACTCTTGTACTTCCTGTTCCCTGTTACCGGCTACCCATTAAATACGATCACAGCCGGATGCTTATCAACCCCTCCGTTTCACTTGCGCGAGGGGATTGATAAGCCCCCTCGCGTCCATCATTCACCAATCAAATATTTGTATGAACTACATCATCTGTTACGAAAGAAAGTTTTTGAAAATATCCACACGAGTGCTTATACAGGCGTCAATTCTTCCCACGGCAAAAACGGCTGGTGAATCGGCGGTTTCTTATCAACCCCGCTGTTTCACTGTGCGCGGGGATTGATAAGAAAACCCCGATTGCAAATTATTAAACAATAAAAAACAAATGTTATGGAATTCACAGGAAGGATCACAGCAGACGCAAAAGTAAACACAGTAAAAGGAGACAAAGAAGTTGTCAACTTTTCAGTAGCCATCAATGATCGCTACCGCCCGAAAGGATCAACGGAAACAAAAGAGTTTGTTACCTACATCAACGTAGCATGGTGGATGGGAACAGGCATCACGAAGATCTTACGTAAAGGAGCCATCGTAACGGTTTCAGGTCGCGTGTACGCCAATGCCTACAACGATTTGGCTGGAAATGCAAAAGCAAGCATCAACTGCCACGCCAGTGAGATCAAACTCGTTCACTCGAAAAAAATGGAAACCGCATCTACAGCTGCCGCCGCAGAGATCACCGAACCGGTAGAAGACCTGCCGTTCTGATTTGCTTACACAACATTATTCATTTAAAAATTACGACTATGGCACATCAACTCCATTTCAACGATGCCACTGGTAAACACAGCTTCTTCTCAGTTAAGGAGAAAGCATGGCACGGACTGGGAACAATTGTAGATCAGTATCCGAGCAGCAGGGAAGCGCTGCAATTTGCAGGGCTTGATTACACAGTAGAGAAGCGGGCGATTTTCACTTACGATAATGAGAACCAGAACGCTGACGAACAAACCGGTATCAAAATTCCTGAAATACAGGTTCCGGATTATTTCGCAACGATCCGCACGGATAACGAAACAGTCCTCGGTGTAGTCGGCAAGGATTACGAAGTCGTGCAGAATGTAGACGCATTCTCCTTTTTCGATTCGATCGTCGATGGTGAAGGTATCATGTATGAAACTGCTGGAGCGCTGGGTAAAGGAGAGCGCATTTTTATTACAGCAAAACTCCCCGGCTATATCCGTGTTGGAAACGATGATTGCCTGGGGAAATATTTATTTCTCACAACTTCGCACGATGGCTTCGGAAGCATCATGGCAGCTTTTACACCGATCCGCATTTGTTGTAATAACACGCTCAACGCTGCATTGCGGAATAATACAGGTGCGATAAAGATCAGGCATACTGCAAATGCCAAAGAGCGCTTGGAACAGGCGCATAAACTGATGGGTATCACCAACAGGTTATCTGTTGAAATGGAAGAGATATTCAACCATTGGACCAATGTGCCGGTATCAGATAAACAGGTAAAGAGTTTGATTCAGCAAACACTTGTACCAAACAAAGAAGCACTCGCAGCAATGCAGGCTGGTAAAAACGATGAGTGTTCCACCTATTACCAGAATATGTGTGACAGCGCTTTTACATACGCAATGGTCAATGACACACAACAACTGGAAACTACACGCGGAACTCTCTTTGGTGCTTACAATGGAATTACCGGCTATTTCCAGAATGTCCGCAAATACAAGGACGATACCGCCAAAATGAAATCGGTATTGTATGGCGGTCTTGCGCAACAACGCGGCCAGGTCGCATTTGACCTCTGCAACAGTTTCGCTAAAGGTGAACTAATTCTCAATTGATCACGAGGGCGGCGATCAACATCGCCGTCCTTAAATATCTTTTTATGCACATCATAGATAGCAACGGTAAAAAAATAACGATTACGAACCTGCACGCAGCAATCGATCAGGCAAATGTATTTGTCGGCTATTTCGAAACGGACGACAGGTTCCGTGATTTTGAAGAGGTTCAGAAATCCTATTGGATTGACATTCTCGAAAAGCTACAGGAGTTGGCAAAACTCAATTAACCAATTGTTCAATTCTAAAAAGAATAACGATGAAACACGACTATGAAGAAAGAAAACGCAAACGTATAGAAAACGCAAAAAAACAGGCGGATAAAAATGAAAAGTTGTCAGGCCAACTTTTCGATAAAGCAAAACAAATGGCATCCGTGATTCCATTTGGCCAACCGATTATGGTAGGCCATCACAGTGAAAGCTCAGGCCGCAATTACCGGAGCAAAATTCACAACACGTTCGGTAAAGCATTTGAGGCGGAAGACAAAGCAAAGTATTACCAGGACAAAGCGGAAACCATTGAGTCCAATGATGCGATCTCGTCGGATGATCCCGACGCGATTAAAAAACTGAAAGAAAAACTGGCAAGTCTTGAAAAAAATGAATTGTTCATGAAAGCTGCCAACCAGTGCCTTCGTAAAAAAGATAAAGCAGCTTTTTTGGCACTTGATATGGCCACTGAAGCCATGTGGGAGGAATTGCACCAGCCAAACGATTTTGGTTTCGCGCATTACAAATTTTCGAACAATTCGGCTGAGATCAGGAGGGTAAAGGATCGCATTACACACCTGGAAAAAATTCAGGCACTTGAAACCAAAGATATCCGCATCGGTGATGCCCGTATCGTCATTAATGTAGAGGCCAACCGGGTGCAGATATTGTTCGATGCAATTCCCGTAGAAGAAATGCGTAAAAAACTCAAATCAAACGGCTTCAGGTGGTCGCCTTCACAAGGCGCATGGCAGCGCCACATTACCAACTATGCCATCTATATCGCAAAACAATTACTAATTCCTCCAACTGACCAACAAATTATAAACCAATAAACCTCGTTGTATGCAAACCAATTTCTTTTCAACACTCGCATCACTAAACCTTGACGGCAATTTTCGCCTGAATATTCAACGTCAACCGGATAATAAAATGCTTGTCTCTGTCTTACTTGTAAATGATGATATCAAGGACAAGTCTGTTAAGCAGATACCTGCTCTTGTACTTGCTGGCTTTACTGATGACCTTGACAAGGGATTTTTCGATTCTATTGGGCAACCTGTGCAAAAACAGAACACACTGCTTTGCAACCTCTCGGCTCATGAAAAAGCACTTGACAAAACGAAAAAGGATAATGAAACTAAGAATACTGCCACCTCGTCTGCATCAAGCGGCAAACGCAGAAAATTCGATGAACAGATGAAGAAAGGGACTGACCTGGAAAAACAACAAAAATATGGCCAGGCTATCGCACAGTTACCAAAAGAAAAAGAGTATCCTGAATACGCTGCTGAAATCGCGAAAAAGACGCAGGAGCTGAAAGGAAAACACGCTTCACTTTCCCTCTTTGGCGCTGACGAGGAGGTAAGTCCGGAACATGACGCAAGCCAGGAAGAAAACAATGAAGACGAAGATGAAGACAATGACAACGGGGATCAGGAAGACGAAGATCACGATGACGAAAATCACGATGACGATGTTGATGAAGTAGATGACAACAATTAATCATTAAAAATTAAAAAGAAATATTATGCTATTAGCAACGCAACTGCCAAGGATATTCAGGTTTGATAACAAGGGTAACGAAGTTGAATTGCCGGATCCCGAACCAAATTTTACACCGGAATCGGTTTTAAACTTTTTCTCCGGAACATATCCCATTCTCACTACCGCTAAAATTGAAGGGCCGGAAATCGCCAATGATCGTATAGAATACAAATTCGTAACCACGCTTGGCACAAAAGGATAACGATGAAAAAACGAAAACAAAGAACATTGATTAAGGAAAAGCAAAAAGAGCTATGGAAACACTACAGACAGATCGCAGACTGGGCAGAAAGACTGGATCACTTAGGCGACGCCGCAGCCATACGAAAAACAAAACAGCAAAGCCTACCGCCATCGATGCTTCCTATGCTTTTTTAAAGCAGGAGTTTACTCCGGTAACAGACCTTGCACTAAACAACACAGTGAAAATTGCTGCAATCGAAAAGTCTTACTATGCGAGCCTCGATCATTTGTCAAAACTTTATCACTTCAGGCCAAGACGATTCCTGAATTTGCCATATCCTTCTAACATCGCCAATTCTTTTGAACATGCCAAACAACGACTGGCAAAAAAAGACCGCTTACTAGAATTGGTAATCGCTTCGAAAGATGATGGATTGGTATGCCTTGCCACCGCCCGTGAATACGACACGAACTTAACACTACTCATGATGCCCATGGACGCACTAAGCTGCTTGCATCGAGCTAAGAATTTTCAGTCTTTCAGATTGCTGTTATCGTGTTACGCATACCTGCACCAAAAAACAGGTATGGAACTGTGCGATCAGGGTAGTTATGTCTTTGGCTGCTATGAAACAAACCTGGAGTGGATCGAGAATGAAGAATCATTCATGGAAGAGGAAGAATATAAAGGGTATTACCTGCTCTATGCCTACATGAAACGTTGTTTAAAAATCCTTAACCGGGAGGTCAAAAACCAGTGCCATCTCAATCAGTTTTCGCAGCGAATCCGCTCTTTTGAACCCGTCAGTGAATTTGATAGACAACTACTCAACTCTGCTCAAACGCTGTTTGATTTGTCTACGAAATATCCTGACCATTCATTTACAGATAATAGTAGCGGAAAGTTTCTCCACACAGAGGTCGAAGAAATGGGTTACCTGTATCAGTATTTTACTTTCTGCTGGTCCACTGAAGGTATCCTGATCGACCAGTATACAGAATATGTGAACTCAGACCTGCAGGAGCGCGAAGCATTGGATCAACCGATGGCGTTGCAATTTTTTGACACGGAGCAGGAAAAACCAATACATGACTTTTCATTTGAAGAAGCATTACAGGATGCGATCGGTACTCTCGCAGAAATCTTAAATCAATTAACATGAAAAATATTTCAACGCGTTTTACAAAGGAATATCTTCCTTTTAAATCAATCGTCATTTACCAGTCGTCAGGGCGAAATAAAGAAAGTTTTGTCGAAGCCTATGATTTTTCCCCTGAAAACAGAATGATTAATGCCCATCCATTGAGCCTTCGGGAAAGCCAGAAACTGGGCAAGATACTTTCCTCCGGTCTCGAAAAACAAACTCATTGTTTCGAACCACTGGGAGTCCTGCCAGCTAATATACTTTATGTATGTTCAAAAGGAGACGGCATGGTAGTATGGTACACGCAGTCGGGTAAACGTGAACTGCTTTTCCGTGAGTCACTTGGGATTGCTTCCCAGGCCTATCATTTGCCCGCACTACTTTGGAAAGCAACAAAGGATCACCTTTATGTCTTTGCGTTGAAATCAAATAAACGCCCGACTGACAAAACACATCTTTTCAAAGCTCCTTTTTTCAATATTCATGAAACAGGTCAGGTATGCATGGGAACAGTAGACATTGCTTTAGAAGAGATAGATAATTTACAGTCGCTGATCAACACCTGGGAAACTTATTTTTTCTACAGTCACTTCTCACATCTTATTGGCGAAGTTTCACCGGTCAAAGGCAATATCATTCAACTCTACCATACGCTTAGTAAGCCGGGAACAATCTTTCCTGTAAATGAACTTCTTCCATTGAACGAAACCGTAAAAAATACCATCAATGAAAACCAATAAACACTCAGTCCATTTTACGGATAAATACCTGCTCGCACCAACCAATCCTGTATCGGTTATGCTGATAGGTGCAGGTGGCACGGGAAGCAAGGTATTGACCGAATTGGGTCGGATCAATTATTCGCTCAACGAACTGGGACATCCCGGTCTTTTTGTAAAAGTCTTCGACGATGATATCATTACCAATGCGAACCGGGGCAGGCAGAATTTTGCACAGTCGGAAGTCGGCTTGCCGAAGGCCGTGGCGCTGATCAACAGGATCAATCGTTTTTATGGAACAAACTGGAAAGCTTTCCAGCACAAAGTTTCAGTGAACGATCACCATAATTGGGGTAACATTATCATTACCTGCGTCGATACTGCAAAGGCGCGTTTTGAGATCGCTGCAATGCTTTCCAAATGCAAAAATTACAACCAGCGCGATCGCTCTTTGTACTGGATGGATTTTGGTAACAGCCGGTTCACTGGCCAGGTCGTTCTCGCCAGCGTTTCAAAAATCGAACAGCCGAAATCAAGGAAGTTCAAAACGGTTTGCAACCTGCCCTTTATTACCGATGAGTACAAGGAATTACTTAAGGTAGCAGACGACCGCAATGAACCCAGTTGTTCGCTGGCGGAAGCATTAAACAGGCAGGACCTTTTCATCAACAGTAGTTTAGCTTCAATTGGCGGATCTTTATTGTGGTCTTTATTCCGCGAAGGAATGACATCCTATCGAGGCTTTTTCCTGAACCTGAAAACCTTTTCCACTAACCCTATACCAATTGTTTAACATTAAAATAAAGCCATGAAAAATCTCTTGTTTATGCTCATGGAAATCGATCCCAACGATCCGCCTGACGAAGGTCCGTTTTATGTCATTGAAAAGTTCCACGAACCTGCTTTTGTTCTGGATGAAAACGGCGATCTGAAATCATTTGACACCTACCTTGAAGCAGCCTCCGAAGCAGCCGATTGCCAGGATGGTTTTGTGCTATCCTTTTAACAATCTTCTCCGCTTCTATTTGTCTTCTACCTGCGTTAATTTTTATCCCACCTGCCCGAAATTCAGGCAGCTTGCTCCACGTCTTTTTATCCTCAATAATTTTATAGTATCAATTCCAGTGAGCCTTGAAAAAGCTGGCTGAACCTCGTTCATCTCAGCCGTCTTAGCGCCGGTTGCAAGATGTACAAACGTTACACGTTTGGGTTCACCGGCACTCACTCGGAACTCGTTCGTGCTTAGAATAAACTAAAAAATGTGAAGATGGATAAGATGAGAAAAGTGCGCGACAGGTGGGTCAACGTGCGCATGAACCAGGAAGAATTCGATAAACTCGAAACAAACCGCAAAAAAACAACGGAGCGAAACAACAGCGACTACATCCGCAAAATTGCTTTCGATCAACCCGTAAAAATTCTCACGCGTGATGCATCACAGGATGCTCTCACCAATGAGATCATCCGCCTGCGCAAAGAACTCAATGCCGTCGGTCAGAATTTTAACCAGGCCGTTCGCAAACTGCACACATTAAAAATGATTCCCGAGTTCCGCCAATGGATCACCGAATACGAATGCACGCGCAAACAGATCGTAGCAACTTCAGAGATCATCTGCACAACCATTCCAAAAAACAACGCCTGATGGTCGCTCGTATCACCACACCTGCGAGTATGCAGGAAACGCTCAATTACAACGAACACAAAGTGAAGCGTGGCGTGGCGGTGTGTATTGCAGAAAACCATTTTCCACGCGCTGTCAACCAATTATATTTTTATGATAAACTTTATTGGCTGCAGGAGCGCAATGATCTCAACAACAGGGCAACTACCAAAACATTGCACGTCTCGCTGAATTTCGATCCATCAGAAACATTATCCAATGAACGTTTGACAGAGATTGCAAACGACTACATGCAGCGCATGGGTTTGGCTGATCAACCCTATCTAGTTTACAGGCACGATGATGCAGGTCACCCGCATGTCCATATTCTTGCAACGCTGATCCGCGAAGACGGTTCACGAATTGACACGCATAACATCGCCCGCGATCGTTCCGAGCCTGCCCGCAAAGCAATCGAAGAAAAATACAATCTAATGCGCGCAGAAAATAAAAAAATAGTGAATGAAGTTTCACACACTCCATTGATGAAAGCAGTGTATGGAAAGAGCGATACCAAGCGCACAATCTCGAATGTACTGAAGCAGGTAGTGAACGTTTACAATTATACATCGCTTGCCGAACTCAATGCCGTGCTGAAAGGTTTCGGTGTGGTGGCCGACCGCGGCAACAAAGACAGTTTCACTTATCGCAAAGGCGGCCTGTTGTACCGCCTGCTCGACCGGGACAGAACACCCGCCGGGGTTCCCATCAAAGCGAGCACCATCGCCGGGAAACCAACACTTGCGCACCTGGAAAAACGATTCGAAGAAAACAGATCGGATCGTGAACTACCGCGCTTATCGTTACAGGTTACCTTTGACAAAATACTCCACACGCACCCGCCCACACTCAACGCCTTGATCGCCGCACTCGAACGAGAAAACATCACCTCGGTACTTCGTCAAAATGTAGAGGGCCGTATCTACGGAATTACTTTTGTCGATCACCGCAACCGCAGCGTATTCAACGGTTCCGAAATAGGTAAAGCCTACAGCATCGCAGGATTGTACAAACAACTGACTGAACGATCAAAGAATCTTGGTGCCAGTCTGCACGAGCAACAACTGTCCAGCCATCCATCGTTGCTGGAGCAAATGTTCTTACGCGAAAACGAACTCACTAACACGCCGAAAGAACTATTGAACAAACGAAAGAAAAAGAAACGAAAACTATAACCTCAAAATCAATCATAATGTCAACAGGTGAAAACGAACAGGACTTACGCAAGATATTGGACGTGACCAGGTGGCTCAGCATTGTTATATTACTGCTGCACTTTTATTACTTCTGTTATGGTGCATTCGTGCACTGGGGACTTTATTCAGAATTTTCTGATAATCTATTGCTCGGCATTGCACGCACAGGGTTGTTTGCCGACCTCCAAAATGCAAAGATCATTTCACTGCTCTTGCTCATTGTTTCTTTATTGGGTGCGCAAGGGAAAAAAGATGAAGACAGTAACATTAAAATACTCTTGTCATTAATAGCTTTCGGGCTGCTTCTTTTTTTCTTTAGTAGTTTCATTTTCAAGATCAACTGGCAAAAGACAAGCATCGGTAGTGCGTATATGTTCTCGACTACTCTTGGGTATGCCCTTTTTTTAGCCGGTGGAACACGTGCATCACGGTTGATTCAGCAACAATTAAAAAAAGATATTTTCAACGAGATCAATGAAACCTTCCCGCAGGAAGAACGATTACTGACCAACGAATACTCGATCAACTTTAATGGAAGTTACCGTTTGCAAAATACAGTACGCAAAAGCCGCGTCAATATCATCAACCCTTTCCGTGGCCTTCTCGTAACGGGAAGTCCGGGTGCAGGTAAAAGCTGGTTCGTGATCCTGCCACTGATCAAGCAACAGATCGAAAAAGGATTCGGTATGTTCATTTATGATTTTAAGTACGATGATCTTTCCAGGGCGGCTTACAACTGGTTGCAGCAAAATCAATCAGCGTATACCAATCCACCAACATTCTACGCCATCAATTTTGATAACCTGCTTTGCTCGCACAGATGCAACCCGCTCGACCCCGAATCGATGTATGACATAACCGATGCAACAGAATCGGCACGAACGATACTCTTAGGGTTGAACCGCGAATGGATAAAAAAACAGGGCGATTTCTTTGTCGAATCACCGATCAATTTTGTAACTGCTGTGATCTGGTTCCTGCGCAAATTTGAAGATGGCAGGTATTGTACATTGCCGCACGTTATCGAACTCATGCAGGCGCAATATGATGATCTCTTTCCTGTGCTGAATACAATTCCCGAAATCGAAGTGCTGGTGAACCCTTTTATCACCGCCTTCCAGAACGATGCGATGGAACAACTCGAAGGTCAGATCGCGAGCGCCAAAATTGGAATGGCGCGTCTCGCATCACCGCAAATTTACTGGGTATTATCGGGCAATGATTTTACGCTCGACATCAATGACCCTTTCAAGCCGAAAGTAATCTGTGTCGGCAACAATCCTGAAAAACAAAGTACATACGGTGCAGTATTGTCCCTGTACATTTCAAGACTGATTAAGATCGTGAACAAAAAAGGGAAACAGAAATGCTCGCTCGTCTTTGACGAGTTTCCCACTATCTTCTTCAACAACATGGATGGACTTATTGCAACAGCGCGAAGCAACAAGGTAGCAACAACGCTCGCTATGCAGGACTTCAGCCAGCTTCGCAAAGATTACGGGAAGGAGCAGGCAGATGTGATCACAAACATCTGCGGAAATATCATCAGCGGGCAGGTGACAGGGGATACCGCCAAAATGTTATCGGAACGTTTCGGAAAGATCGTGCAGCAAAAGGAAAGTATGTCGATTAATCGCACCGACACTTCGAGGAGTAAATCGTGGCAATTGGAACATGCCATGCCTGCTTCAAAAATTGCAGCACTTTCTTCAGGCGAATTTGTGGGCATGGTGGCAGATGACCCGAATGAAAAAATTAAACTGAAAATGTTTCATTCAGAATTTGTTCAGGATACCGATCAGATAAATGCAGAGATGAAGGAATTTAAGCCTATTCCAAAAGTGTATGATTTGTCTAACCAGGATGTGCTCGATAATTATTTCCAGATCAAGCTGGACATTAAGAACCTCGTAGAAAATGAAGTGAACCGTTTGATGGCGGAAAGGGATGCACAAAGAATGATGCAATAGATCGCTGGAGGATGTATTTTTCCTTGTCAAACACCCTAGGGGTTTTTACGGGTGGTTGCCAAGGAAAAAACAAGGAGGTAGGATCGCATAAAGGGACACAGTAAATGCGGCACCTTACTTCGGGTACTGGTTTCCGTGCATACAAGACAACCTTCCTGTTGAATCACCCGGATATTTTGTAACTTGGAAATTGTGACGCAGCCTATTTACATACCCCCTATACGCAAAGCGGTTTTGATCGGCTCGCCCGGTTATGGTGATGACAGGTTGCATGGTGTAGAAAATGATCTTGACAATATGTACCAGTTTCTGCTCTCACCGCGTGGTGGCGTATGGAGGGAAAATGAGATCATTGTTCTGGCTGATCCGACTGTTGACGAAGTATTGTCTGCAATCCATAGCAGTTACTCTGATTATCGGTTTGTGTATTATTCCGGTCACGGCAACCAGGACATTTCTGGCAAAGATTTTATTTGTCTTGACGGTAATGATTTACAGGACGAATACCTGTTCAACGCACACGACCCACGGCAGTTTTTGTTGCTGGATTCCTGCAGGAAGTATTACCATACCATCAGTGGTTTCCCGAAAGAAATGGAAAGATGGGCGTATGCAGATGGTTATTCAGCAGCGCGTGAAATGTTTGACCGTTGTATTTTAAATTCTCCAGCCGGTAAAATGAAAATGTATGCAGCTTCTCCGGGACAGGTTGCAATGGATAACCGTTATGGTCATGGCGGAGAATTTACATTGGCCTTGTTAAAGGGAATTTACGATTGTAAGGTAAGCAGCGGCTATCAGGCTATTTTCCCGCAAGCTGCGCTGGCAGATGCAAAAGGAATTTTGCTGGAGAAAAGAGAAGATCAAATTCCAGAACTGGTGAACGTCGAGGGGAATTTACAGGTTCCTTTGGGTCTTGCCTCTCCCGAATTTATCCGCAAAGATGCTGTCGTGCAATATCGTCATCAAATGAACATAAGGCAACAGTTTGAGAGATCACGAAAACGTCGGTCCAATCAAACTGCTGCAGGTTTTATATTCGCAGGACTGCTTATTTGGGGCTTGTCGAAACAATAGTCTTATAACAAATTGGATAACGTATTCTGATCAGGTAGTATTCCCTTTAATTGCTCAGGAATCTTCTTCGAGGTACTGAAAGTTGCAGCACCCATTCCTTTTTCTATATTCCTGAAAGCATATTCAACAACTGTATTGTTTTTTTCTTTGCAAAGTATCACGCCGATACTTGGATTTTCGTGAAGTTTTTTTTCTTTTTCATCAAGTACATTCAAATAGAAATTCATCTGCCCTGCATGTTCGGGTCTGAATCTTCCTGTCTTGAGTTCAAATACAACCAGTGCGTTTAAAACACGATTGAAAAACAATAGGTCGATAAAAAATTCTTCGCCAGCCAGTTCCAGTCTGTATTGATTACCAATAAAACAAAAACCTTTTCCCAACGCCATGATCGTATCACGGATCTGTGAAACCAGTTTGCCTTCAAATACCCGCTCGGTATCTGATTCTTCCATCTGGATAAAATCAAACAGGTAATTATCCTGGAATACCTCCAATGCATTCACTTTGGAATCGCCCTCCAATGATTGACTGAAGTTGTTTGGCAACTGTCCGCGAACACTATATAACTGTGCATCTATGTGATGTTCTAAGGTTCTTTTTGACCATCCATTTGTTGAGGACTCGTGAATGTAAAACCATCTTTCTTCACGGGTATTAGTACCGAACAGGATAACCAGGTGATGAGTGAAGCTAATCCCGTAAAATAACTCAAGAATTTGATTTTCAGGTATTTGCAATTGGGTCACCGCTGGTGACCCAATTGCGCTCCCCACTGGGGAACAAATTGCCAGGTCTTGATACGCCTCATAAAATTGACGCATTCTTTTCAAACTCGTATATGAGAACCCTTTTAATCCCGGTAACTGTCTTTGAAGATCATCCGCTAGTTTCTTTATTACGCTTTCTCCCCAGTTTTCAGCCTTTACTTTTTGTGAAAGTGTCCTTCCAGTATTAAAGTATAGAACCAGTTGTTCCCTGTTAACGAGTTTGGCCGCATTGTATCGGCTTTGAATGATTTGCTGTTTGATGTCCTTTATAAAATTTATATAACTGTTTTCCATTGTTAGAGTTATTTGAAATAATGAATGAACTAAACCGCACGTAATTGTTTCGCCCGGAATTGATCGCGTTTTTGATCAAGCCTTTCTTCGAGTTTGCCGAAGTCGTCTATAATCTTTTCTTCATCTACATCCGCATAAATCTGTGTAGTCGTAATCTTTGTGTGGCCCATAATCTTCTGTATGGTTTCCATTGGAACGCCGTTTTTCAATGCGACTGTTTTGGCAAATGTGTGTCGCGCCACATGGAAGGTCATAGGTGTAGTGATCTCACAGGCATTTTGAATAATATGCAGGCACCTGTTGACATATTGATTGCTGAGAAAAGGGAAGATGGTATTCCTATCCTGGAAGGTTTCCTTGTTTCGGTATTTGTTCAGAATCCGTGTAGCGGTTTTCAGCATCAAAACCCGTTGCAATTCGTCTGACTTTACACGGTATTTCAGGCACCATATTTTGTCGTCCATGGTAAATTCAAAATCTTCCTCTGTCAAAGTCATTACATCGATATAAGCGAAGCTGGTATAGCAGGAAAAAATAAAAAGATCACGTACATAGTTTAAGTTCTCGTCCTGGAAATGTTTGCTTTCCAGTTCTAAAACTTCCTGCATGGTGAGTTTCTTGCGATGCGTTTTTTTAACCGGGCATTTATAATGATCAATTTCATTGATCTTGACCCATTTGATTTCTGCGGCCCAATTCATGATTCTTTTGAAACGCTGGATATGTTTGGCAACACCATTGCCAAGACAGGGATCAAATTCTTTTAAAGGTTGGTTGCGGATATAAAATTCAAGATCCGTTGCAAATTGCATATCAACCTGCTTTAAGTAAACGGTTTGATTATCGAATTGCTGGGCCGTAAATGCTTTGATATATGCGACGGTAGTCTTATAGTTTTTGAACCCGCCATGTTTTAATTTGTCTTCAAAGATTTTCGAGAAGTAATCCAGGAGGTCGAACAATTGTTTGCCTTTCTGTGGAATTGCTTCACCCAGGTAATATTGTTTAACAGATTCTGCGGTGATATCGATTTCTTCCGCTCGCATCCACCGGTATTTATGCTTGATGCCATCCCTGGTTTCGGCTATCGCATTATTGATTGATTTTACTCGGAGAGATTTACCAGTGACGGTTTCTGTTTTGCTGTCCCATTCGGCCACTGCAATGCTTTCTTTTAATGAAATTTCTTTGGCTTCTCCGTCGACTGTGATCCTTGCATAGATGAGCGCTTTTTCTTTGTCGCTTTTGTTGCGGCGGATGATAATATCAACCGCAAAAGTGTGTGTCGTTGTCATGACAGGCTTTTTTGAGTTTCGTTTTGAAATGATTTGATGCTTTCTGCACATTTTCTACGTGTCCCGCAGGTTCGAATCCAAGTCGGATTACGCCTAATCAAGTCAAATAAAATTGCCTTAATTAATTGCAAACCAATCGGTTATCGAAAAATCCTTGAGTTCAAGTTGTGTGCCTGAAACGGCTCAAGGATTTACTCAAATCAAGCCTGATATTTTTTGATATTTTCTGCTATTCTTATGCAGAAAAATCAAGTTGATATTAACATTTTGTAAGAGGAGAAAGCCAATTTGTCGCGAGGAAAAACAGGACGAATTGGCTGAAACACGCGCTGGATAAGGGTTCCAGTACATGCACGAATCAATGACTTCATGAAATAAAAAAAGACCAATCTTTCGATTGATCTTCTCTTGGTCGGGAAGACAGGATTCGAACCTGCGACCCCCTGGTCCCAAACCAGGTGCGCTACCGGCCTGCGCTACTTCCCGATTTTTGTGTTGATCCAGCGGTGAGGGAGGGATTCGAACCCTCGGTACAGTTTAACCCGTACGGCAGTTTAGCAAACTACTGGATTGAGCCACTCTCCCACCTCACCGTCCTGCTCTTTTCAGAGAGGGTTGCAAAAATAGGTTTCCGTATGGTAACTGCCAAAAAATGTATCGCAAAAAGGTAAAAATTAAACATCCCGGATAGAAATCTGTCCGGGATGCAATAGGCTATTGATAAAGCAGGCTTTTACATAGCAGCCAACTGTACTTTCTGTGTTAATTCCATCACATTCTCGCGGAAGATAGAATCGGTATCCATCAAATCTTTTACCGTTTGGCAGGAGTGGATAACCGTGGTATGATCTCTTCCACCAAAATGCTCACCAATGGTTTTTAAAGAGTTTTTGGTAAATGCTTTGGCTAGGTACATAGTGATCTGCCTGGCCTGAACAATTTCTCTCTTACGTGTTTTCTGCAATAATTTATCGTAGGATACATCAAAGTATTCGCACACCATTTTTTGAATAGCATCAATGGTAATTTCCTTGCTGCTGGTTTTTACAAAATTGCGGAGTACTTTTTTAGCCAGTTCTACATCAATGTCTTTCTTATTCAGAGAGGATTGTGCCAGTAAAGAAATCAATGCGCCTTCCAGCTCACGAACATTGGTATTGATATTATAGGCTACATACTTTACTACTTCCTTCGGCATATCCAACCCATCATTCTTCATTTTCTTTTCCAGGATCTCGATACGGGTTTCGTAATCGGGTATCTGCAGATCGGCACTCAACCCCCAACGGAAACGGCTTAACAATCTTTCCTGCATACCATCCAGATCTTTCGGTGGCTTATCAGAAGTTAATACCAATTGCTTACCACTTTGGTGCAAATGGTTAAAGATGGCAAAGAAAGCATCCTGACTTTTTTCGGCTCGGCTGAAGAACTGCACATCATCAATAATCAACACATCTATCAACTGATAAAAGTGAATGAAATCGTTGATGGCATTGTTACGGCTATGATCCTGAAACTGGTTAATGAATTTTTCGCTGCTTACATATAGTACCACTTTACCGGGATGTAATCTTTTTACATCATTGCCAATAGCCTGTGCCAGGTGGGTTTTACCCAAACCAACACCGCCATAAATCACCAATGGATTGAAAGAATTGGCTCCGGGTTTTTCTGCTACGGTTTTACCGGCCCTGCGCGCTACCCTGTTGCAATCGCCTTCTATAAAAGAATCGAATACATACATATGGTTCAGCTGCGGATCGATCTGCATTTTTTTCAGACCGGGTATTACAAAAGGATTCTTTACCGGATTATCAATCACCAACGGAAAATTCATTTCGTTGTTGTTGTATGTTTTCATGTTACTGGCCGGCACATCCATTGATCCGTTACGGCCATTGGTGTTACCACTGTCAACCATAATGCGGTATTCCAGTCTTGCTTCTTTTCCCAATTCACGCTTTAAAGTTTTTGCCAGCAGGTTAACGTAATGTTCTTCCAGGTATTCGTAAAAGAACTGACTGGGAACCTGAATCATTAAAACGTTACTCTTTAACTCAACCGGTGTAATGGGTTCAAACCATGTTTTAAAATGTTGCCATTCCACAATGTCTTTGATGATCTTCAAACAATTGCTCCAGACAGATTCAGCGTTCTTAGCCATACAAAAAGAAAGAATTTATAATGAGTTATGATTATCAGTTCAAGCCTTCAAGTTATCTTATTTTCTCCACATGTGGATAACTAAAAAAAATAAATTGGGGCTGCGAATATGTAGACTTTATGTTGAAAAAAAAATTTTTTATTCCCTTGTTTTTTTCCCTATAACTACAGTATGGGCGTTTGAGAGATTTTTTCGTTTGTTGCCGGAAAAAACATAATCCAGCCGCCCCATCTGAATACCTGCCCAACCCATCTGATTTACAAGGGTATCGCCGCCTTTGCGGTTGCGGTATTTGCGTGGCGCATCAAAAAAACGATGGGTATGGCCGCCAATGATCAGGTCGATGTCGTAACACTCTTTCGCCAATATTTCATCGCTTATTTTATCTTCTTCATATTTATCACCCAGGTGAGAGAGGCAAATGATCATATCACAACCCTGTTTGCGTAACTGCTCCGCAGCGCGATTGGCTTCTTCTACCGGGTTGAGGTATACGGTTTTGCCATATAAATTTTCGGGCACCAATCCTTTTAATTCAATACCCACACCCAATACACCAATCTTCAGGTCGCCTTTTTGAAACACGGTATAGGGCTTGTAGATAAATTCCATCGGTGTTTGTGCAAAATCGTAATTGCAGATCAATAAAGGGAAGCCTCCTTTCTGTAATTGGGTAACAAAATTATCGAGGCCCAGATCGAAATCGTGGTTACCAATGGTAGCTGCATCGTATCCCATCATCCGCATGGCTTTCATCTCTGGTTCGCCTTTGTATATGTTGAAATAAGGAGTGCCTTGAAATATATCGCCAGCATCCAGTAATAACACTTCTCCGCCCTCACTGCGTATTTCCTGTATCAATGCTGCTCTTGCGGCAACACCACCCAACCCCTGGTTCCTGCTTCCATCCATAGGAAAAGGATCCAGCCGGCTATGCACATCGTTTGTGTGAAGAATGGTGATGCGCCTGTTAATAGCGGCAGATGCTTCTTCCGGCAATAAAGCAGTGGTGGCCAAGGCTCCGCCTGCCAATGCGGTTTGTTGTATAAATTTTCGCCTGTTAATTAACATTGACCACTCTTTTTTCGATGGAAAAATCAACCGGTTTACCCTGCTGGGTAAGGTCTGATACAAATTCTATCAATGCATCCCGAAACAGGTATCCTTTGTTTTGCTGCGGAATGTTGCGAAGCATTCCGCAATCGCTGCCGCCATTGGCTACATAATCAGAGTTGGCAATGGTATACAGGGTATTTGCATCGATCGGTTTACCATTGAGAAGTACATTCACCGCATGTTTATCCTGAATGCCCATGCTAAGGCCAGACACAGGCCATCCGCCATCCGCAGCTGTTTTATCCAGTAACTGCAGCAACACAGATCCTTTCACTTCCTGCAAAACAATGAGGTTATCAAAGGGCATGAGTTCAAATATTTTTCCAACCGTAATATTGCCCTGGGGTATATAGGAACGGATACCACCCTGATTGATAAAACCTGCATCTACTTTTTTTCCGAATTTTTTTTCAGCCATCATCCGCATACAATCTGCCATAAAATTACCCAGTCCGCTTTCTGGCTGTTTGGCTGATAAGTTCATGTTAGCAAACCCAATTACCTTATTCATGGTAATATTTAATGAACTGGTGTATGGCTGTAACATAGCTACCAGCGCTGTATCGGTTTTAGTTCCTTTTTCAATCCGGTAACCCTGGTAAGCAACTGAGGTAGTTTGTTGCGGACCGCTGCAGGCAATAGCGAGAAAAAAAATGAGGGAAAGATAGCAGCGGTTTCTGAACATGGTGTAATAAGCTTGGTACTTGAAAGATACAATATTAATAAAGCCATTAACTGGATTTTTTAACGGGTTAGCCAATTAAAATCCTACTTTTGACCACTTTAAAAAATGAAATATGTCTTACGAAATTGTTGGAAAACTGGTAGCCGTTTTTGATATCGTACAACGCACCGAAACGTTCAAAACCCGTGAATTTGTGATTGAAAAAACAGAAGATATTGGTGGAAGAGTTATTACCAATTATGTAAAGTTTCAATGTGTGCAGGATAAAACGGCCATGCCGGATAAAGTGAACATGGGCGATGATGTAAAAGTGCAGTTCAACATCAAAGGAACCAAGTGGGTAAAGGATGGCAGGGAGAATTATATTACCAACCTGGATGCATGGAGAATGGAAACGGTGAAGATGAGCCAGACAGATAATGGTGGCAGTGCTGCTAATTACAACGATATGCCGCCGCCATCTGATAATATAGACGATCTGCCATTTTAGTTTTCATCACTTTTGGGAAGTTGAGAACTCTCCAAAAGTTTGGATTGCTTTTTAGGATAAACACCTAACAGTATGCAAAAAGAAATTTCCATCAAGCTTACTCCTTCCGAAGCCGCAGATAATGGTATCATTAAAGAATACCTTTCTCGTTCTATCGGCCAACCGGCTTCAGTTATTACCGGTTTTCACCGCGTCCGTCAATCCATCGATGCCAGAAATCGTAACCAGGTTTGGATCAACCTTACCGTACAGGCATTTATAGACGAACCATTTTTACAAAGAGTGCTTCAGCCTGTTACTTTTCAAGAAGTTCATACCGCCCAAAAAAGAGTAATCATCATTGGTGCAGGTCCCGCCGGATTATTTGCAGCACTGAAATTGTTGGAAGCCGGCATACAACCTATCATTCTGGAAAGAGGAAAAGATGTAAGGGCAAGAAGAAGGGATCTGGCTTTGCTGAATAAAGAAGGCATTGTAAATCCGGAAAGCAATTATTGTTTTGGCGAAGGAGGTGCCGGCACCTACAGTGATGGTAAATTATATACACGCAGCAGTAAGCGCGGCGATATCAACCGCATACTGAACCTGCTACATCAATTTGGGGCCGATGAAAATATCTTATATGAAGCCCATCCGCATATTGGTACCAATAAGTTGCCACATATTATTACGGCTATCAGAGAACAGATCCTGCAAAGTGGCGGTCTTTTTTTCTTTGATAAAAAAGTCGTTGATTTTATTATTGATAAAGAAACGATAACGGCTGTTACCACAGCAGATGGCGATACCATTGCTGCAGATGCGGTTATTGTTGCAACAGGCCACTCTGCCAGGGATATCTTTCATTTGTTCCACCATAAAAAATTATTGATAGAGGCGAAGCCTTTTGCCTTAGGTGTTCGGATAGAACATCCGCAAGCGTTAATAGATTCTATTCAATATCACTGCCTGGTAAGAGACGGGCATTTGCCACCTGCTTCGTATGGATTAGTGGAACAGGTAAACGAGCGGGGCGTATTTAGTTTTTGTATGTGCCCCGGAGGCATTATTGCACCTGCAGCAACCAGTCCCGGAGAATTGGTAGTAAATGGCTGGAGCCCTAGTAAACGAAATAACCCTTACGCCAATAGTGGTATGGTGGTTCAGGTAGAGATGAAGGATGCATTGCATTATCTGAATCAACAAAAAGGGATGGGTATCAAAGAAAATGATCCTTTGGCCTTATTGTATTTTCAACAGTTGGTAGAGCAAACTGCTTTTGTGGCCGGAGGTGGTCAACTACAGGCCCCTGCACAAAGAATGGAAGATTTTTGCAATGGCAAAATTTCTGCTATGCTACCTGATTGCAGTTATATACCCGGAGTGGTAAGTACCGATCTTACAAATGTATTACCTGATTTTATTCATAAGAGCCTGCAAAAAGGGTTCCAGGCATTTGGCAAAAAAATGAAAGGCTACTTAACCAATGAAGCCCTGGTGGTGGCTACAGAAAGCCGCACTTCTTCTCCTGTTCGTATTCCCAGAAATACAGAAAGCCTTGCGCATCCACAGGTAACCAATATTTACCCCTGTGGTGAAGGGGCGGGTTATGCGGGTGGTATTGTAAGTGCTGCCATGGATGGAGAACGGGTGGTAGATATGATCATAAAAAAGGAGAGGTAATACCTCTCCTTTACCCAAAAACAATTGAACAGTTACTTGCTTAACTGAAAAATTGAAAGTTCACCAAAAACAATTTGAAAAGAGGCAGAAATAGTAGTTCCAAATTCCCCCCGGTATTGGGCCACTATTTCTGCTTAACCGGAAAACGGTAAAGTCTACCGGTTTAGTTCTCTTTAGTATCGTAAAAATAGGGCGAGCTGGTAAACCTACATACGGGAAAAATCCCGTTTTTTTAGTGGGATAATAGTTTTATACCTGAACGAACCCGTGTTTAATAGCATAAATCGCTATCCCGACCCGGGAGTTTACATTGAGTTTTTTAAAAAGCGTATCACGGTAACCATCAATGGTGCGTGGACTTACCCGCATTTCGTGCGCAATTTCTTTATGGGTTAGTTCTGTGCACGACCATCGCAGGAAAGCTATTTCCTGGCTATTTAGGGCAATCGCAGCAGAGAATGATTGATTAGCTTTCATTTTGCGTGTAACCCATTCATTGTAATAGTAGCCCTGCTCTTCTACTTCGGTAAGTGCTTTTTGCAGATCGGCCACTTCACAATCTTTCAGGAGATAACCCCGTACCCCATTTTTAACCATCTGCATTACAACGGGATCATTCTTGATCATGGTGAGGGCCAATACTTTGATCTGGGGATAATGCTGTTTTAACCACTTGGCTGTTTCCATACCATCCATCACCGGCATGGTAATATCAAGAAGGATGATATCGGGAACCTTGCCTTTTGTGATACTTTCAATTAAAGAAGCCCCATTGTCTGCTTCAAAAACAACTTCATAGCCATCCAGCATGTTAATCATTACTGCAAGACTTTTACGTAACACAATATGGTCATCAGCCAAAGCAATTTTTATCATAGTGATGCATTAAATACTAAAGTAACAATCGTTCCTGAATTGGGTTTACTAACTATGTGGGCTTGGGCATCGATCATACCGGCGCGGTTTTTAATGCTGCTTAGTCCGATACCCTTTGTAGAATCTGCATGTGTACTATCAAACCCTCTTCCGTTGTCCTTGATTACAATCTGTATTTTATCCTCTACCTCGCAAATCCGGATTTCTACATGGGTAGCTCCTGAGTGTTTCACAATATTATTCAACGATTCCTGCACCATCCGGTACAGGAAAATGATCTTGCTTTTATCCAGCCGGATGCTTTCAAGCGAGGAATGAAAACTAGTGGTAAACAATCCGGTTCTTGTTAATTGATCAGCCAAATGTTTTATGGAAAGTACCAACCCCTCCTTTACCTGTCTATCGGCATAATATCCCGACCCCAGATCACGCAATTCTGTAATGGCATTGCCCACCAGCTCTTTAATGGTATGAAAGGATTCATTCTCTTTCTGTTCCAGTGTAATGATATTGAGGTTCAGTTTGGCCAGACTAAGGATCTGTCCCACATTATCATGAATTTCCTGGCTCACCATACGAAAAGTGTGTTCCTGCATTTCCAGCTGCGCTTCTAATAACTGTTGCGCAAACTTGGCCGACTCTGTTTCTCTTTCCAACACCAGTGCATGTTTTCGCCGCATATAATTTACTACTACTACAAAACAAGCAATGCCAAACAATACCACAAATAAACTACCCGTTACAATGGCAATAACGAGGTCTTGTTTTTCTTTTTGCATAGGATGATGGCGATAGAGATACTTGAGTAGAGAATAATTGATAGGACTCTTGGAATGAAATTATATAGTTTAATTCCAAACAAATTAAGGTTATTCTTCAAAATAAATTCATGAAGAATTAATGCAATACTAATTCCTGAAAAAAATATTGAAACCCCAAATGCAATCCAAAATCCAGGATCCTTTACAATATCTATATACTCTTCATCTATAAACTTGTTGTAGATATGACCAATTGCAATTATTGAAAGGGAAAAACCATATAGAGTCAAACAAAAAGTAAAAATGCTGACTTTACTTCCAAAGAAAAAAAATAAGCTTAAGTAAATGAGAAAAAAACTAATGCTTTGTATTAAAATAATTTTTTTTAATCCATTTCTGTGAGACAGATTGTAAAAAATATATCCATAAAAAATAGTCTCGACAATTGATATCAAATACTGCAATCCTACGTTTGATCTTACATCATCACGTATAACTTGAAGACTTGTTATTGCTTCGGCAATGAAGATAAATAGTAGAAATGGCAAAAAAAATTTCATAAAGGAATATCGAATGGAAGGGTAATAATAAACCACTATCACTAAGCTTACCAATTCCAATATATTGTGAAACACATACTGCATAATTTTATATTTCATTAAAATATTAAAAATTGCTTGTAAGGAATGTTTCATATCCTCCCCCTAAAATAAAAAAACGGTCATCACCAGACAACCGTTTTTTCACCCTTTTTATAGAAATTATTTTTATTCTACATCCCTTGCTTCGGTTTTTTTGGAGAGCAGGAGCTTATTTTCCAGTAATGTTTTCTCTTTAAACGCTTTTAGTTCAATATCCAGCTTTGCCTGGCTATCGGCAGTCCAGCCCGGGGTAATGGCAGATAAATTGGGTTTGCCGGCATCTACCCAACTGGTATACCAGAAATCGGAAATCAGGTTGGCTGAGTTAATTAACTGGTTATGAATGGTATTACCCAATGCCGCCGCATACGCTTTGGCAAATTCTGTGGTATAGCTTTTGGTTTCGCGGCCACGGCGCAACTGGGTGCGAAATTTCTGGGTTTCAGTAAAGCCCTTACTTACTTCCAGTTCAGTAGCCAGCATTTGCGGAACCAGTTTTGCCGATCTTCGGATGGCAACCCAAATCGCTTTTGATGGATTTTTCAGGTAGCTTGCTTTATGACTTGAATACAACTCATACGAACCTATTTCCAATTCGGGTATCATGGATTCCCATAAACTGTGCAGACCTTTCTGGTTGGTTAATTGTCCATCATAATTTACCGAAGTATGCAAAGGCACATTGGCATCGCCTATATAATGTGCCAGATCTGTTGCATAGAACAGGATACTGTCTTTTTTGCGGCTTTTAAACGCTTCTGTTAACTTCTCTTTCATGTAAACAATATGGTACGGCACATACCCATATTTCAACAAACTATCTTTAGAATACTTCTCTGTGGCTGCTTCCCAATCCAGCGGCATTTTTGTAGCTGCTTTCTCGCCAAACATTTCCAGATCAATAAAATGTTTGGGGGCCTCGGTACTGTCTGTGTTACGGCGCGTATCTGGCCTTGGCGCATTGGCTACCAGCGATTCCATATTCTGGTAAAAAAAAGGCCTGATGTCTGTGGGCAACTCATATACTGCCAATTGGTGTACGGTTTTGTGAACCAGAAATCCCCAACCGGTGGTTACTATTACAATAGTGAATAAAATCAATCCCCTTATCTTATTTTTCATCATATGCGCAAATGTATCATTTTTTGCCAGCGGACTGTAATAATTAGGTGAATGCTGCTACTAATCAGCCAGAAAATTAAACCCTACATTTGAGTTCAATCGCACAACCATGAACAACATTTTAGAACTGCACAACCTGAAAAAATATTATGCCACCCAAAAAGCGGTGGATGATATCAGTTTCAACATTGAAAAAGGAAGCATTTTTGGCCTGCTCGGACCCAACGGTGCCGGTAAAACCACGCTGCTGAGAATGATCACAGGTATTTTTTATCCGGATAGTGGTAATATTCAGTTTGATGGAAAAGCATTTGATCCGTTGAATGATATCATCAAGATCGGGTATATGCCAGAAGAACGCGGTTTGTATAAGAAAATGAAAATTGGTGAACAGGCCCTTTACCTGGCACAGTTAAAAGGCTTATCCAAAGCAGAAGCCATGGCCAAAATAAAATTCTGGTTCAAGCGACTGGAAATGGAAAGCTGGTGGAATAAAAAAGTGGAAGACCTGAGTAAGGGTATGAGCCAGAAATTGCAGTTTGTGATTACTGTATTACACGAACCCAAACTGATCATACTGGATGAACCTTTTAGTGGTCTTGACCCTGTAAATGCCAACCTGATCAAAGATGAAATTTATGGTTTGGCACAAAGAGGCAGTACCATTATTTTCAGTACCCACCGGATGGAACAGGTAGAAGAGATCTGCGATCATATTGTTCTGGTAAACATGGGTGCTAAAATTCTGGATGGTACTGTGGCACAGATCAAACAACAATTCAAAGAAAATAAATTTGGCATCAAACTAAGTGAGGTGCCGGGAGAATTAAATGCTGCCTCGTTTGAAGTAGTTGAACAAAAAGCCAATCAGCTTACCGTTAAGATAAAAGAAGGGTATAAAAGCAATGATGTATTGCATTATTTATTGCAGCAAAATGTAACCATTGAGGCATTTCATGAAATACTTCCTTCGCTGAACGAAATATTTATCAACCTGGTAGAGGGAACCAAAGCTACTACCCGTGCCTTTCAACCAGTTACTGATTAAAACTTATACCATTCAACCAAACTATTCAAACTGTTTATATGAACAAAACACTTCTCATCATACAACGTGAATACCTTACAAGGGTAAAAAACAAACGTTTTGTATTAACCACTATCTTAACACCCCTATTAATTGTGTTGCTTATTGGTGGCACTACTTTTCTCTCCATCAAAGGAAAAGAAGAACATAAAATTGCGGTAATTGATAACAATGGATTTTTTAAGGGTAATATTAAAAATACCAAATCATTCACTTTTGAATTTCCCGAAAATGTAGACACCAGCAACTATTTGCAAAAAGGATATACCGATATCATTCTCATGCCGAAATTTGATGGCACGGAAAAGATGAAATATGTTATCCGTTCTAAAAAGCGAATCAGTATTACTACAGAAGATGAGATCTCAGACCGCATCAATGCAGCTATTGAAGATAACATGCTGCAAACAGCAGGCATCAACAAAGCACAACTGGATTCCATTCACAAACAATCACAGTTTGCCGAGCTGAAAGCGGTAGAAGAAAATGGTGGCACTGTAAAAGAAAGTAGTGCCGGCTTATCATATGCTATTGGTTTTGGCAGTGGTATGCTCATCTACATTACCATGTTTATTTATGGTGCTATGGTAATGCGAGGTGTGATGGAAGAAAAGACCAACCGTATAGCCGAAGTAATGGTAAGTAGTGTAAAACCATTTCAACTAATGTCGGGAAAGATCATTGGTATTGGTGCCGTAGGGCTTACACAGTTTCTGATGTGGATCATACTCATTGTTGGCCTCACCGCAGTAGCTCAGGCATTTATTCCGCATGATGTGATGGAACAAGTGAAAACCCTTCAACAAGCCAACGGACAAATGCCTATGGCCGGAGGCGGGGTGATGAAAGCCGGAGATGCCGCACAACAAATTTATAAAGTACAACACACATTCAGCACGGCCAACTGGCCGGTAATCATTGGCCTGTTTGTTTTCTACTTTTTAGGCGGCTATCTTTTTTATGCAGCCTTATTTGCAGCAGTTGGCAGTGTGGTAAACGAAGACCCGCAGGATGCGCAGAGTTTGATGCTGCCTATTACGATGCCTATCATTTTTTCTTTCATCATTATGACCAATGCAGTGCAGGATCCCAGCACGCCAATGGCCGTTTGGGCAAGTATTATTCCGTTCAGTTCACCCATGGTAATGATGGCAAGAATAGCTTATGGCATTCCCGGAACTGTTCCTTACTGGCAATTAGGATTGAGTATGCTTACACTGGTTAGTGGTTTTCTCTTCACTACGTGGTTAAGCGGAAAAATTTACCGTACCGGTATTTTAATGTATGGCAAGAAAGTTAGCTGGAAAGAAATGTTTAAATGGGCTTTTAGAAAAAGTTAAGTACCCACATATCATCATAACGTCATTTCGAACGAAGCAAAGCGAAGTGAGAAATCTGCTAATCGAGTAGCAGATTTCTCCCCCGCTAAAGCGGGGTTCGAAATGACGTTTTTATTATTGATCTATTGGGCTAAGGATATTCTCACATTAATACCAGCCCTTGTTGTTGTAATAGGTGCAGAAGTGGATATATACGGTATCACTTTACGCTGGTCAAAGAAGAGTTTAATGTTAATTCGGTTATTCAATACATAATCTATCGAAGGCTGTATCGAAATTTCTTTTTGTCCGCCGGTACCATACGCATTCGCTTGATCTAAACGACTGTTACTGGTAGCTACATCACGCATAGACAGATCCAATCGGATATTCATATCATTCTCTAGTGTTTTGCCTTTAGCACCCGGTAATTTGAATGGTAGCCGCACACCTTTTTTTCTAAAACCACCACCGAAAGTCCACTCGGTACTGCGGCTTTCCGTTAGCTGGTAATCAATCAAACTCAAACTCAATTGGCGACTCTTACGGTATTCAAATTTCAGGTTCAGCTGGTCAACGGTTGTTACATCTATTCCTATCAATGGCTCAAAACTTTCTTTCAAAGTAATATTTGGTACAAGGAAATAAGGTATGTAATTACCACTTACCGTATCAATAAAACCCGGTGCACTAAAACGGAATGGATCCTGGTAGAGTAACGCACTATTAAAACTATTCATACTCAGGTTACCATTATACCCATGTGTAATAATGATGTTACTAAAAATGGATGACAACGCCGGTGCTTTACTCAAACCCGTATACGTCATTTTCCAATTAGGCCTTGGCAAAAGACCACTAAATGGATTGGAGGTAATATTAGGATTGGATTGTTTAATCAATGAAATAGAATTGGGATCTTTTTTAATATAGGCAGCAATAAATGCCGGTACTAATACATCCTGTGCATAACGGCCATAGCCTGTGGCATAACCATCTGTTGCAAATTTTTGTCCTGCCGGTAATGCCTGCCAGTAAGGGTTTTGCTCTGCCACACGCCTGCTGATGATCTGACGATTATCCTGGAAGGTTTTAAATGTTTCAGAAATTTCATTTGGATTCTGCTTTCCAAATAAAGTATTGAACGCTATATACGAAACACTGAAACCACCACTGGCCAAAGGATTCAGGTGACGCAATCCTGCGCTTCCTGTTGTATCCTTATACAATTCAGAATATTCTTTGGTAAAGGTTTTATCCAGATTGATATCAATAATAAATTCTCTGATAGGTTCCAACTGAGCCGTTATACTAAAACGCTGTTCAAAACTTTGGCGGAAAAGAAAGTTGAAGGTACTGTCCCGAGTGATCAAGCCCTGTGCAGCTTTTTTATTCAGCCAATTGGTATCGGGCTGTTTGCCAAATACATAATCCAACCCGGGAGCGCTGCTTTTCCAGTTTTGTCCAACGTACTGTGTACTATCCAGATAACCCGGTACCCGACTACGATAGTTGGCCGAGTATTGCAGGTTAACGTTACGCACCATGGTAATCATTTTACCTACTGTTCTGGTAAATCCATTCAGTTCGGTAGGTTCATTGGCTTTTTGTAAGCGTTCTGCAATGCGCGCATCACGCTTCATCTGCCTCCATTTTTTCAAAGCATCCCTGCGTTTTTTTCCTTTCAATCCTTTTACTACTTCTGCTTTGGTAGGAATATCCGTACCCAATGCATTTTGCGGTTTGGTATCTTTTACTGCCGGCGGTTTATTGGGATCGGGTTTGGGCTTAGGTGGTGGTACAATATCCAATGCCCGCAGCCATTTGGATTTGGCATACAGGCTGGCAAAATTAAATTGTGCATTCAGGTTATTCTCCTGTGAGTTTTCAATGGTATTACCTAAACCAATGGCCAGTCTGCTGGCACCAATCCAGTTATAGGAAGTTCCATAACTATAACGTGCAGAGATCCAATCTGCAAAAGGCAATTTATTCAAAGGCAGGTTATAATTCAATACTGCCTTCTGCTGGTACATGGTATTTCTTCCGCCTTTGAAGAGGTTTTCTCTTACTGTATCTTTTTTCTCTTTTGTATCAATTCTTCCAAAGGGCTCATCAATACGGGCATTATTGGTTGCATTAAAATCTAAATTCAAAGATCGTGTTAAATCCCAACGCATACCATAAAAGCGATCGAAGGTGAAATATTTATCGTAAGTAGTATCTACTCTTTCTACTTTACTGTCTACTGTGTTTACAATACGAGGGATGAACTCTCCAAACTGGCGATTAATATCTGCGCGGAAACTTAAGTAAGAAGGTTTGAGATTAAAATTAAAATCCCTGAACAAAGCCAGCCATGGGGTTTGTGTACGGATGAGTTTTCTGAACGGTTCTATAAATTTACTTTGATCAACATAGGTATATCCAAAACCACCACGTTGTTTGGTTATGGTGTTCTGCAATATCACCGGACTATTCTGTGTGATCTGTGAGAAAGAATAATTGAAATCAAAATTACTGAAACGTAGCAGGCCGGGCTTACTACTGCCGGGCAACATTCTTACGTTGGTGAAATTGAGTGTTTTGATAGTGGTTTGATCCAATGCTGCATTACGAATAGAATCCCGCGCATCTTTGGGTGCTCCATTTATTTTTTCCTTATACCGTACATCCAGATCATACGGATCGAACTGTGGGGTAAGAATGGTACGGTTAATACTGGCATATACCGGTAAAGAAAGCCGCGCACCTTTCGGGATCAATCTACCTGCATCAATACTAGCAGCCGCATCAAACTGAACCAAATTATCTTTTGCCCTTTCATTCACTCTTTGTTCAATGGTACCAAATCCCTGTGTATAGGTATTTCCGGAAACAGTTAAAGTACCCAGATCCGCCAATGTAAGATCTACCCTGCCCAATGCAGCCCATCCACCATTTTCATCCAGCTGTGATAAACGCAATTCATTCACCCATACTTCAGTATTGATCACAGCTCCATCAGGTTTCAATGGATTTTCAATAGCTACCATAATTCCCCGCACTTCGCCCAAATTGGGATTACCCATGATGGAAATGGTTTTATTATCCAGCGGTTGTCGGAATATTTTTGTTACAGATCCGCCCGAATTATTTCGCAATAATTTCAGATCGATCAATGAGCGCAACGAAAAATCAAGGTTGTTTTCCAGGGGCCATACTTTTTCTTCCTGTCCGCGTGTATACGTTCCGGCAGGGGTTATCTTCAATGGTATTTTGATCTCGTAATAATTGTTCAGAAAATCCTGACCAATACGCACGATGGCATTCATTTCATTATCCTTGATCGGTCGCTGACCGGTAACTGATTCTGCGTGCAGGTTCATAGACAATTTGCCATACTGTCTGATATCCAGATTCAATGTTTTAAATACACCACGGGCATCGCCGGTAAGCAGGTTGCTAATCTTTAAACTCATAGCCTGCTCATTCTGCTGCAGGTTTACGCCATTGTTACTTAATAATTGAACACGTTCTATACCCGGAGGCATGATGTAATTAACGGGTTGCCTGCTACTGTTTTCTTCGAGGTTTACAGCGAGTGTATTGATGATGGTACCTGCCGCATTATTAATGGGCGTATAAGAACCGGTAGTGTCGATGTTAAATGTAAACTGACGCCACTGGTTTCTTACCAGATCCAATCTTGCCAAACGCAATACCACTGAATCTTCAAAATCGGTAAGGTATAAACGTGCAAAACGAATGGATTTAAAATCAGGGATATTACCAATCTTACGCGCAAACCCTTTAATCGGAATACGGAACAGGAACCAGTCTTCTGTTCTTCGCACACCATCTGCAGAATTTACGGTTACCTTTCTTTTATCGGTGATATAGGGTGTGATGCCTACATCCATACCGGGTTGCAGGTTAATTTCATACTCATAATAAGATTCCGTTTCGTTCAACGTATTATCCCTGTTCAGATCTTCGTTATCCGGGTACAAAGTGGCTGCAGACGTAAACTGTCCGCCGGTTGTGGCAATAGGCGAATTACCCTGTGGGTTATTGAAATTTTTATACCTGCCCAGAATCCCCGTTCCCAATGGATCAAAGCTCGGATCACGATACCACTTATAGTTATCTGTTGCCGGATCAATCAATGCCCTTTGATATACAGGAGAGGCTGTTCCAAAATTGGCAGCCAGTTTATTCAGTACATATCCCTTTTTTATTTTCTCTGCTGCATCATCCAATCCATCAAACCCCACATCCTGGTAAGGCCTGTCATCCGGATTGTTACTAAAAGCCTGAGTGATCTGAATAGGATTTACCGGTGTTTTACCCCATGTATTGGTAGTATCTACCGAAGAAGGTATGTTGGGTGTATTCACACCATTCTCATAAAAACGCTTTCCATCTTTCAGAATGTCTTCACTTACATTACCCAGGTTTAAAAATAATTTACCGCCCCGGCTATTCGGATTTTTTATAAAGGGATCCTGTACCCAAAATTCCATGTACTCAATATTGCCTGTTTCAAAATCGGTCTGGTCTATAGAACGCATCAAGCCACCCCAGCGACTGGTTGGCCGGGTGAGTTTTCCATTTGCATCAATTTGTGTGTTGCGGGTTTCAAAATTATAGGGACCTTTCTCCGTTGGATAAAAAGCCAGATCGAAAGTAGATGATTGTACATCGGTAATATTCGTAGTACGCTGCGGAAATAATTCATTGGTAAATACCTGGCGAACACGCGGATCACTCAATTCAACCAGATCTCTGCGCAATGGATTATTAGGGCTGTTTCTATCCTGCAAATTGGGTTCAATATTATACCAGGCAAGTTTGGCGCGATTAAAATTGTAATCGATCGAATCATTCAAAGTGGCTTCCGGAAATTTAGGATTGCCTTGTGGCGTTGAGGCAAGTGCCCATGCCACCAAGGGAAAACGAAGATCAATACTGGTGCGCGTTCCTTCAAAATTATCCAGATAAATCAACCCGCTTTCGCCTGTTCCTATTTGAGATGGGTGACCGGGCTTTAGAATAGCCGCCTCACCATATGCCGTTATAGATGATTTTGCTTTGGTTGAATAGAAAGGCAGTTTATCCAGCAATCTGGTTAATCCCGGAAGTTCAGAACGATAGCTGGCATCAAAACCATACATAGTATTTTTAATAGGGTCTTCTCCATAATCTACCTTGGTAAAAAAAGGTCTTTCAGAAAGACGCATGAAAGAAGCACCCAACGTTAATTTTTTATTAGCTATATAATCCAATCGCAATCCGGTAAAATTTCTTTGCTGTATACCAAAGCCTGCATTGTTTTCAAAAGAAACTTTTACAGGTACATTGGAACTGAGGATACCGGCATTTAATATCTTAACGGTTCCAAGATTATAATCGATGGTATAATCCAGTCCTTCCCGTAAAATTTGTCCGCCCGCAGTTACCGTTACCGATCCCGGCGGAATATTGAATGCATTCAAATTAATCTCTGATCCGCCAGCACTTCCTTTTACCTGTCCCTGCATCACAAACCGGTTTAAGTTGGCATAGGTTTGTGCGATGGCTTTAATGGAATCGTACAACTGGTAGTACACATATTTTTTCTTGAGTGCAGCAGATTGCCCCGAAAAAGCCAGTGTATCCAGATCGCGCCCAAAGGGTTCCAACACAGGAAATACCACGCGGCCCATTTGTGGTAAAATGGTAAATCCATCTATATAATCAAACACACCATCGGGTTGCGGATCGTTACGGTTATTAAGGCGATCAAGATTTAAAATGCGGAGTAACGATTTACCATCTGCTGCAGGAGAACTTTCAGGTAAATATCTTTTTAAACCACCACTGGGTTCTTCATACAACACGTTCAGTTTAAAATCTTCCCGCTGAATACCACCAAACAGGTCGAGAGAATATACGTTCTTCATCATCCATCCCCAGGTGGGTAATTCTATTCGTTGTGATGTGGCTTTTAATAATTTAAGGAACAATACTTTTTGTACACCACGAGAGGAATCCAAGGCCACATCCTGCGATAATTCACCTACCTGGTATACTCTGCCGTTATAGGTGTATTGATAGGCTACTGCCAATACCTCATCCGACTGTAACTGTACGTTGATAGACATAAAACCCACCTGCGGATTAAAATAATATTCCGAAGGGCTGAGTTTACGCGCAAATGTTTTTTCATAATCATCCACCGGCCGCAAGCCTTTGGCTAATAACAAAGAGTTGATTGCTGCCGGATTTCTGGCAGCGGCGTTACCAGCGAGCGATGCATACAAATCATTGGCAGCATTGGCCGGCAACGGATTGGTGGTTAACGTTCTTACATTGGGATTGTACGGTTTGGGTTCTGCCAGATCCATTAAACCCACAATATCACGCGCATCAGTAGTGGCACCGGTTCTGTTGGTAACCCATACTTCCATTTTCTGGATCTGAACCTGTGAATTTACCACTGGCAAACTGGCCATGGTTTTATTAAAATTATCGCGGAAGTATTGCGCTAACAAAAAGTGCCGGTTCTCTTCATAATCATCCAGTTTTTTCTGAAAATTCTGTGTTGAGGTACCACCTTGCAAACCTACCGACTGCCGGGTAGATCGTTGATTGGCCAATGCAGCAGTAACAAATAATTTTCCAAACTGTAATTGTGTTTTTACACCAAACAGGTTTTGCGCACTGGGCATTAACGTGCTTCTGGACTGAAAAGAAATATTACCTGCTTCCAGGCTTTTGATGATCTCATCATCCATGCCTTTGTAATCCAGTTTCAGCTGGTTATCAAAACCAAGATTAGATAGTGTATTATAGTTGATAGGGAATTTCAGCTTTTCACCAATATTGGCGTTCACATTCAACTTGGCATTCATATCAAAATCAAACCCACCATTTTGTCTGGCTCTTTCGGGTAAGGTTGGGTTTTTAATATTCTGTCCCTGATAACCCGCCATAATGTTCACTTCTCCCGAAGGGCGTATATCTACTTTCAAGCCATTACCCGTTGTACCAAAAATGCGATCAAACAGTTTATTATATATCTGCATTTTAGGGCGAACAGATTTCAGGTTCAGTGCAGTTAAGGCGGCGGCTCTTTTTTTGAAATAATCAGTCTCCGCTTTTCTCGATTCCAGTCGCCAGAATTCTTCATAGCTCAACGCTGTGGGCACGCGGTAATATTTGCTGCCTATTTTTTCGATGATATAATACTGACGTGTTTTGGGATCGTATTCGATATCCCGTTTGATCAAAGTAGTATCCCGTATATCAAAAGGATTTTTACTGTAAGAAGATAAAGGGTCACCTCTTCTATCGCTGATGGGGTAATGCACCACAGAGTCTTTCTGCTGCGCATAACTGCACAGGCCCGAAAGCAGGAATATGCCAATATGTACAAAATAACGAATCGCCTTCAACAGTTAAGCTTTGTTAAATTCAGATAGAATGATAAAACAGTTACGTAGAAATAGAGGCGATAGCTTATAAATTTTTGAGTGCGTGTTTAATAATTTCTTCCAGCGCGGTATCTGTTGATAGAGAGCCCATTGTTTTTTTAACTGCCTGTTCTGCCATTACCCTTCCAATACCAAGGGCTATTAGTGCATTCACTGCATCTGCATCTACTGCGGGTACACCTGTTAAAACAACTGCCTGGTCCAGCGATTGTTTCCCCAATTTATCCCTTAACTCCACAATCAATCTCTCGGCAGATTTCTTTCCTATTCCTTTGATACCTTCCAGTTGCCTTGTGTTGCCTTGTACAATAGCCCTGGCTATTTCATCGGGCCGCATACCTGACAACATCATTCTGGCAGTAGCTGCACCAACGCCCGAAACGCTGATGAGATTAAGAAACATCTCTTTTTCAGCCATTTCAGCAAAACCAAACAGGGTTTGCGCATTTTCGGTGATGTGCAGGTAAGTAAAGAGCTGACCGCTATCTTTATTGCTGATAAAAGAGTAGGTATTCAGGCTGATCTGCAACTCATATCCTACCCCATTTACATCTACCACCACACGGGCGGGTGTTTTTACAGCAAACTGTCCTCTAACAAACGCGATCATAGCTTTATCAAAAATAGTCTTTTTAAAAATACCCATTATACGTATCTTTGATTAAATTTTATACGTATGAGTACTAAATTAACGCTATCCATTGATGAAAATGTGGTCGCGGAAGCAAAAGAGTACGCGAAAGAATCGGGGAAAAGCTTGTCCAAAATCATTGAAGGATACCTAAGGGGTTTAAAAAACAAAAAAAGAAATGTAAAACAGGACGAACTCCCACCTGTATTAAAACGTTTACATGGTTGTATCAAGATCGAGGATAGCCGGGAATATTCAGAGATTTATAGAAATGCATTGGTCGAAAAATATAACCAACTATGAATGTTTACCTCGATACCAACGTAATACTGGATTTTTTGCTTGCCAGAAAACCATTTGATGTTGATGCTGAGCAGATATTTAGGTTGGTAGCAGAAAAAAAAATTGTTGCACATGTATCAGCTATTAGTTACGGCCAGATTGCTTATTTCTTAGAAAAGGGATCAACGAAGCATCAAGCCAGATCAAGATTACTGGATCTCCAACAATTAACAGAAATAGTTACCGTAGATGATAAGATCATTTCTGCCGCCATTGCTTCGGAATTAGCAGATTTTGAAGATGCAATACAATTCTGTTGTGCCCAGAAAGTGAAAAATCTGCTTGCACTGGTTACCAGAAATCATAAAGATTTCAAGAATAAAGAAATCCTTATACTTTCGCCAAAAGAATTCTTAAACGACTATAATAACTAATATGACTCAGCTTAAAGCAGCCATTACCGGTGTAGGCGGATATGTACCCGAAACCAAACTCACCAATTTTGACCTGGAGAAAATGGTGGATACCAACGATGAGTGGATCCGCACACGTACCGGTATTTCAGAAAGAAGAATTTTAAAAGAACCCGGAAAGGGAAGCAGCGATATGGCTGTACCTGCCGTGCAGGAACTACTTCGCAAAAAAGGCCTCGATGCCACAGAAATCGATTGCCTTATCTGCGCTACTGTAACACCCGATATGGTTTTTCCGGCCACTGCTAATATCATATGCGATAAACTAGGTGCCACCAATGCATGGGGCTACGACATGAGTGCTGCCTGCAGCGGATTTTTATTTGCCCTTACCACCGGGGCCATGTACATTGAAAGTGGTCGCTATAAAAAAGTAGTAGTGGTTGGCGTTGATAAAATGAGTGCCATTGTAGATTATACCGACCGTGCCACCTGTATTATTTTTGGAGATGGCGCAGGTGCTGTATTATTAGAACCATCTACTGATGATACCGGTATTCTGGATAGTATTTTACGCTCTGATGGAAGTGGTCGCCAATACCTGCACATGAAAGCAGGCGGCTCTGTAAAACCGGCAAGTGTAGAAACCGTTCTGGCCAAAGAACATTTTGCCTACCAGGAAGGACAACCCGTATTTAAATTTGCCGTAAAAGGCATGGCCGATGTTAGTGCAGAATTACTGGAACGTAACCACCTTACCGGTGATGATGTTGCCTGGCTGGTTCCGCACCAGGCCAACCTGCGCATTATTGATGCCACGGCCAACCGTATGGGATTGGATAAAGAAAAGGTAATGATCAATATCCAGAAATACGGCAATACCACCGCTGCTACCATTCCATTGTGTTTATGGGAATGGGAAAGCCAGTTACAAAAAGGTGATAATATTGTATTGGCTGCCTTTGGTGGCGGATTTACCTGGGGTGCTACCTGGGTAAAATGGTCGTACTAAATATATTTTTAAAACAACTTATAAAAATGATTTCCCCTCCTTTAAAAGGAGGGGATTTTTTATTACGCAGTAATAAAAACGGGGTGGTTAAGACCGGCTAAACAATATATAATCTGTTTGCGGAATCATTTCCACACCTACCTGCCGCAGCATGCTAACCAATTGTCCGCGATGATACGTACCGTGGTTATTCAGGTGTAACAATATATCTTTTACCGGTTGCTGAAACGGATCTCCCTTCATGTTTTTATACGACAGCATCTTCTCCATAGCCACTTCCTCCAGATCATTTATCCATTCTATCCATTGTGCATTCTGCTGTAACAAACCATTGGTAATATCTTTCATGGTGGGATGAAAGGTAAGGCTGGGTACCAATACCTGTTCATGCTCTTGCATCCGCTGCCACCAGATACTGGAGGCATCCCAAATATGCAACCAGGTTTTATGTATTGAGGGAAAACTGCTTTTCATTTCCTGTTGCTGTTGTTCTTCTGAAAGACCCAACGCAACAGATAGTAATTTTTCATTGGCCCATCTTTCGTATCGTGCAAAAGAGACTAATAATTGCTTCATGTTAAACACTACTTTTGAAGTGAAAAAAAAGAACGAACCAGTTTCACCGATTATTGATCAACCTAAAAATAATGAATAAAAAATTTCCATTAAGCGGTATCAGTTCTGTAGCCATGCACAGTTCGGGTCAGGAGAATGCAGAATATTCGCACCTAACCCCTATTTACGCAACATCTACCTTCACATTCGACTCTGCACAGCAGGGAAGCGACCGTTTTGCTGGTGCCGATAAAACGCGTATTTATAGTCGTTGGGGTAACCCCACTTTTACCACTGCAGAAGAAACCATTGCCGCATTGGAATCTTTTGGTATTGTAAATGAAGATGGATCGCCCCTGCAGGTAAAAGCGTTGCTGCATGCCAGCGGACAGGCCGCTATGACCACGCTTTTTTTCAGCACACTAAAAGCCGGCGATACGGTTCTTTCACATTTTTCACTCTATGGTGGCACACATGAACTGCTGAACAAAGTACTGGCAGATACCGGTGTAAAAACCACCATCATCAACATGCGCGATCTGAACCTGGTAGAAGACGCTTTGAAAAAAGACCCCTCCATTAAACTGGTCCATATTGAAACGCCTGCCAACCCAACCATTCAATGTGTAGATATTGAATCGGTAACGCTGCTGGCAAAAAAATACAACTGCCTTGTTTCCGTTGATAACACATTTGCCACTCCCTACCTGCAACAACCCTTCCGTTATGGTGTAGATTTTGTTTTTCATTCCACTACTAAATTTTTAAATGGCCACGGTACGGCTATCGGCGGTGTTTTGTTAGGAAAAGACCTGGAATTTATGCGCACCAAAGTTTGGAAATGGCATGCTTTACTGGGAGGCAACAGCAATCCATTCGATGCATTTCTACTTACACAGGGAATGAAAACACTAGAGCTTCGTATGGAGAGGCATTGCCACAATGCCATGGAAGTAGCACATTATCTTGATCAACATCCAACCATTGCGCATGTAAATTATAACGGCCTGGGGTCTCACCCAGATTACGGTGTTACCATGAAACAAATGCGCCATCCCGGAGCATTAATGAGTTTTGAATTAAAAGGTGGATTGGAAGCAGGCCGAAAATTTATTGATGCATTACAAATGTGTGTTCGTGCCGTTTCACTTGGCACAGTTGATACACTTTTATCACACCCTGCTACCATGAGCCATGCAGGCGTTACAAAAGATGAGAGAATGCAATATGGCATTACTGATGGATTGATCAGGTTAAGTGTGGGCATTGAAAACATCGGCGATATCTTAACAGATTTTGAACAGGCTTTGCAAGCAGTATAAAATATTTTTATGGAGATCCATATCAGAAGAGCAGAAAAAAAAGACTGCCAAAGATTACTCGAACTAATACAGGAACTGGCCGATTACGAAAAAGCACCAGAAGAAGTTACCGTAACACTGCCACATTTTGAAGAAAGCGGTTTTGGCCCAAACCCGGTGTGGCGGGCATTTGTAGCCGAGATTAATGGAAATGTGGAAGGCTTTGCACTCTACTACATCCGCTAC
Organism: Chitinophaga pinensis; assembly: GCA_943372845.1. Taxonomy (GTDB): domain Bacteria; phylum Bacteroidota; class Bacteroidia; order Chitinophagales; family Chitinophagaceae; genus Sediminibacterium; species Sediminibacterium pinensis_K. The sequence continues at coordinate 213,377 of CALSAD010000007.1, forward strand.
AGCACCTGGAAAGGACAATGCCTGTACCTGGAAGATTTTTTAGTAACGGAAAAATTACGTGGCCGCGGTGCAGGCAAATTACTATTTGATAGAATTATTCAGGAAGCCAAAGAAAAAGGATTCAAAAGAATGGTTTGGCAGGTGCTTGAATGGAATGAACCCGCACTTAATTTTTACAGAAAATACAATGCAACGTTAGATCCGGAATGGATCAATGGCATACTTGACTTATAACGTGAGTCGTAAGACGTCAATCGTGAGTTTTTCTATTTATATTACTCACGACTGACGATTCACCAATCACGATTCACTAATTTACCCCGGCAACTACTGCCTCTTTGTAAATTTTCTGAACAAGGCCCTGCAACACTTTCCCCGGGCCAGCTTCTGTAAAATTAGTTGCCCCATCGGCTACCATGGCTTGTACACTTTGTGTCCAGCGAACGGCACCGGTTAATTGATCAATCAGATTCTTTTTAATTTCATCAGGATTCATAACGGCTTTGGCAACTACATTCTGGTACACTGGACAAACCGGCGTATGAAAAGCAGTGGCTTCAATAGCTGCGGCCAGTTCAACTTTAGCAGGCGCCATCAATGGCGAATGAAAAGCACCGCCCACAGGCAATACCAAGGCACGTTTGGCACCGGCTGCTTTCATTTTTTCACAGGCAATCTCGATACCTTTTATCGAACCACTGATCACCAACTGGCCGGGACAATTGTAATTGGCCGCCACCACCACTTCTCCGGTTTCTTTCGAAACCTCTGCACAGATCTCCTCCACTTTTTCATCAGCCAACGCCAGTACGGCGGCCATGGTAGAAGGTTGTATTTCACATGCTTTCTGCATGGCTTTGGCACGAATGCTTACCAGCTTCAAAGCATCTTCAAAATCCAAAACGCCGTTGGCCACCAATGCAGAAAACTCACCCAGTGAATGACCGGCAACCATATCCAGTTTTGCATTTTCAATGGTACGAAAAGCAGCAACCGAATGTAAAAAAACAGCGGGCTGTGTAATATCGGTTTGTTTTAATTCTTCATCTGTTCCACCAAACATCACATCGCTGATACGAAAACCTAAAATATCATTGGCTTTTTCGAACAGGTTTTTTACAAAGGCATTGGATTCATACAGGTTCTTTCCCATCCCGCTGAATTGAGAGCCTTGTCCGGGGAATATGTAGGCATTTTTCATATGGTTCGCTTTAAAGCAAAAATAATTGATTAAACATACGGATGGAGAAATAAAATTGCCACTGATTGCACTGATTTACACTGAAAAAACAGTGCAAATCAGTGCAATCAGTGGCAACTAAAAAATGGCACTAATCCTGCTTCTTACTAATCAATTTCAAAAACTCACTCCTGGTTGTATTCTTCAGAAACTCTCCGTCAAAAGCAGAAGTGGTGGTAACAGAATTTTGTTTACCTACACCGCGCATCATCATACATAAATGCTTAGCCTCAATAACAACTGCCACGCCAACGGGATTCAGGGATTCTTTAATGGCTTCCAGTATTTGTGTTGTCAAACGCTCCTGCACCTGCAGTCTTCTGGAATATACATCCACCACACGTGCCAGTTTACTCAATCCGGTTATCCAACCGTTGGGGATATACGCAATGTGTGCCTTCCCAAAAAACGGTAACATATGGTGTTCGCACATAGAGTATAATTCTATGTCTTTCACAATCACCATCTCACTTACCTCTTCTTTAAACTTTGCAGAATTAATGATGGCTTTCGGATCCTGGCTATAACCCTGTGTTAAAAACTGCATGGCTTTGGCCACACGTTCAGGCGTTTTAATCAATCCTTCCCTCTCCGGATCTTCTCCTAATAAGCCCAATGCCTCGTGGTAGTTTTTCATTAACCCCGAAGTCACCTCTTCATCATACTTCTCAATTTTTGTATAAGCCATATTGCTTTGTTTTCTTTTTGTTTACGCAGGATATTCTACAAAATTTCTTTCTGTTTCATACAAACGAATTTGCAGATCCAGTTTTGCATCAATCTTGGGTCGTAATAATTCATATATCACCACTGCAATGTTTTCAGCGGTAGGATTCAGGTTAGCAAATTCAACCGTATCCAGGTTCAGATTCTTATGATCGAAACGCTGCATTACTTCTTCTTTCACCAGATCGCTCAGAACTTTCAAATCAATCACATAACCGGTTAGCGGATCGGGCACGCCCACCACTTTCACTACCAGATCGTAGTTATGACCATGATAATTACGGTTATTGCATAATCCGAATACGCGATCATTCTCCGCATCACTCCATGCCGGGTTGTACAGCCTGTGTGCTGCATTAAAATGTTCTTTCCGGTAAACCGCTACTGTATGGTTCATGAATTGTGGTGTATTTTTGTAACCAGCTTAAACACATTACCCAACTTCTGTTGCGTCGCACACTTGAACACACGTAACAGAGATGAGCTTTTATTTAAAAAATTCAAGTGATTCTGCTATCAACTGCCGGCACTGTTTCAGAAGTGTGCTGATCAAGTGGCCGGGCATACAAGGAGCCATAGAATTGATAACTGAGCTTGAAGATCTATTCCGATAACCGTATCTAAAGTTACACAGGTTATTAATAACCCGCATACACTTTCTTTTGTTTAAAAAGCGGCAAATATTTTCTTGAAAAGAGAAAAAATGATTGAAAACAATTTAAAAAGGGTTATTCGCCAAAGTATTCTACGTAAATGCGTTGTGTTTCGTAAAGCTTAATGCAATGTAGTTTTACTTCTCCCGGTAAATGCGGTGCCAGTTGCTGCCAGATGGCAATGGCCAGGTTTTCGGTGCTGCACATGGTGTCTTTCATAAAATCCACATCCATGTTCAGGTTCTTGTGATCCAGTTTATCAACCGCATGCTCCTTAATCAATTTGCTCAGTTTCTTCACATCATACAGAAAACCCGTATCCGGATTTGGGTCTCCTTTTATCGTTACAAATAGGTCATAATTATGCCCATGCCAGTTCTCATTGGCACAAACCCCGAAAACAGCCTCATTCTGTTCCTTACTCCATTTAGGATTAAAGAGTTTATGTGCTGCATTAAAATGCTCCTGTCTGGTTAAATACACCATTCTCCTCAAAAATTTCGGCAAAGGTAAGAAATGCCGCGAAATGGTGAGGCGTGAATCGTCAATCGTGAGAAATCATGCATTTCACCCTTCATATTATTCACCACCCTCAATTCACGTCTCACCATTTCTCGCAATTGACAATTCACGATTGACGATTCACAATTCACGATTCACCCTTTTTCCCCACCTTTGCCCCTATGCGTGTCATCATTACCGCCGCCACTGTTGCTGAATGGATGCCCTCCTTTCTGGAAATGGACCACCTGTATACCGGTGAAAGCCAGCGTTTAAAAGTGCAGTTTCACCAAAGCGGTGTGGGTATGCTGGCATCGGCAGTTTCCATTACCAGGATGGCCATAGAAGATAAGCCCGATCTGATTATTCAGGCAGGCATTGCCGGTTGTTTCGACAAATCAATGGCTCTTGGCAAAGTAGTGGTAGTGAGCGAAGAAGCATTGGCAGATACCGGTGTGGAAGAAGAAGGCAAATGGAAAGACTTGTTTGATCTGAAACTGGAAAAAAGCAGTTACCATCCTTTTGAAAAAAGAAAACTCCCCAACCCCTGGCTCAGTAAATTCAATTTATTAAAACTGCCCGAAGTAAGTGGCATTACCGTTAACCAAATAACCACCCACGCAGAAAGGATACAGCAGTTGCAAAAAAAATATATGCCTGTACTCGAAAGTATGGAAGGTGCGGCACTACACTATGTATGCCGCGAAGCCAATATCCCTTTCCTGCAAATACGGGCAATCTCAAATTATATTGGTGAGCGTAACAAAGCCAACTGGAAAATGAAAGAAGCCATCGATAACCTAAACCAGGTTTTGGTAAAGTATGTAGAGAAACTGTATAAGATTGGGTGAGATGGTCAATGGTGAATTGTGAATGAAGAAGAATAGAAATGTAATATTTTGCAGCTCCAAAATTATGATTGACCATTGACCATTGACCATTGACCATTGACCATTGACCATTGACCATTGACCATTGACCATTGACCATTGACTATTGACCATTGACCATTCACCATTCACCATTCACTATTCACAACTCACAATGACCCTCTCCCTCGCCTTCTCCCCCTGCCCGAATGATACTTTCATCTTTGATGCATTGGTGAATCATAAGATTGATACCGAAGGATTGGAGTTCGAGGTAGTGCTGGAAGATGTGCAAACCCTGAATGAATGGGCAAAACAGGACAAACTGGATATTTCAAAAATCAGTTATGGCGCTCTTCCATTGGTATTGGATAATTATCTTGTTTTGACTAGTGGCGGTGCTTTGGGTAAAGGTGTAGGACCCTTATTAATTACAAAGGGAGAAGTACCAACTACAAATGAGATAAACAATATGCATATTGCCATACCCGGCGTGAATACCACGGCACATATGCTTTTTTCAATGGCTTATCCCGAAGCAAAAAACAAAACATTTTTGGTGTTTCATGAAATAGAAGAAGCTGTTCTGAGTGGCAAGGCTGATGCTGGTGTGATCATACATGAAAATCGTTTTACTTATCAGGATAAAGGTCTTACCAAAATCAAGGACCTGGGAGAATATTGGGAAGCAAGCAATAAAGTGCCAATACCGTTGGGCGGTATTGTGATGAAAAGAACATTCGATTCAGCGCTTCAAGAAAAAGTAGACAGACTCATCCGCAAAAGTGTGGAGTTCGCTTTTGCCAATTATCCCCACCTCACTGATTATGTTCGTGCGCATTCACAGGAAATGAGTGAAGAGGTAATGCGCAAGCACATTGATTTATATGTAAATAATTATTCCTTAGATCTTGGAGAAGATGGTAAAAAAGCGGTACAAAAATTATTAGCAGTTTATCAACAGCTTAATCCGGATACAGCTATTTCTGACACAACTATTTTCCAGTAACGTCATTTCGAATGCAGTGATAACGGAATGAGAAATCTTATAACTGCTAAGAATGACATCATCGCATCTCTTTCATGAGATTTCTCGTTCGTTCCTCGCTCGAAATGACGTTAGGGCTTTAGTGCCCTTGCATACACTTCCAACACCCGCTTTCTGGCCAGTTCGTGTTGCACAATGGGTTTGGGATAACTGAACTCCTGAAACTCGGGCACCCATTTTTTTATATACTTCAGGTCTTTATCAAATTTCTCTGTTTGCAAAGCAGGATTAAATACACGGAAGTACGGAGCCGCATCACAACCACTGCTGCTGGCCCATTGCCAACCACCATTGTTGGCCGCCAAATCAAAATCCAACAACTTCTGTGCAAAATAGGCTTCGCCCCAACGCCAATCTATCAACAGGTGCTTGGTTAAAAAAGAAGCTACAATCATGCGAACACGGTTATGCATAAAACCAGTGGCATTCAATTCACGCATGCCTGCATCTACAATTGGGTAACCGGTATTTCCATCACACCATTGCTGAAACTCTGTTTCATTATTACGCCATTCAATCATTTCATACGCGGGCTTAAAACTTTTGCCCTCACCAACCTGCGGAAAATGCCATAGTATCATATGGTAGAAATCACGCCAGATCAACTCGTTTAAATAGGTTTCATTCAAAGCTTTTGCGCGCCGCGCCAATGCACGGATACTGATGGTACCAAAACGAAGATGTACACCCATTTTAGAAGTACCGTTTTCAAGAGATGGAAAATTTCTTTTCTCCGCATAATGCCGTATTACATCTTCCTTTACTTCAAGGGAAGGAAACGGCAAATCTACCTGCTGAAATCCCATGCTCTCCAATGATGGAATATCTTGTGGCTTCTGTTGATAGAATTGTGAGAAATATTTTTCTGTTGGATAAGATTTGAGGTGAAAGGCAGTCAGCTTTGCTTTCCATTTATTGGCATAGGGCGTAAAAATTGTATACGGTTTTGTATCGTCTTTTACGACTTCCCCTTTTTCAAAAATCACCTGGTCTTTATAGGTATGAAGAGCAGCACCTTTTGATTGCAACAGTTGACTGATGATTGTTTCACGCTGCAATGCATAAGGCTCGTAATCATGATTGGTAAACACGGCATTAACCCTATACTTATTGGTCAATGCATCAAATACTGCTTCAGGAAATCCATAAAACACTTCCAAACTACTACCCAATTGAATCAGTTGCTGCTGCATACCAGACAAGGCTGCATGAATAAATTCTACACGTCTGTCCGCCTTATCATCCAGCTTATCCAGAATATTTCTATCAAAAATAAAAATAGGCAGTACCGGCAAGCCTGCTTTCAATGCATGGTATAGCGCAGCATTATCTGCCAGCCGGAGATCTCTTCTAAACCAGATGATGTTGATTGCAGTTTTCATGATGGTTTTAAACACTTTAGAGAGGGAAAGGTTTATTGTCTTACTTGTTTATTGGTTTATTAGTTTACTGGTTTATTGGTAAGAAGGAAGATACTCACCCAAAATACCAATAAACCAATAAACAAGTAAACCAACCCAAACTAAAACAAAGGAATCACCAGTTTCTTATGCAGCATGGCTGCCAATGAATTTGTATACCCATTTTTACCCAACTGTTTTACCCAGCGAATACCGTAAATGGCATTGGTGAGAAAAAGTTCTGATGCTTCAAGAATATCTTCTGCTTCTATTTGTGTTTCTTCAACGGGAATATTTTCTTTTCGCATTTGTTGCATAAGGTGCCGGCGCATTACCCCTGCTACGGGACCTTCAGTTAGTGCAGGCGTTTTTACCAGTCCATCTTTTACCACAAACACATTGGCTATGGTAGCATCCGCCACCCGTCCGTACGGATTTAGCAGAATGGCGTCATTCCATTTTTGCTTTTTGGCCCACAATGCACCCATGGCATAGGATAGATAATTATTACTTTTTACATGCGAAAATCCATCGCAGATTTTTTTTGCATCCTGGTAAACACCTACCACCAAACCATTTTCATTCAACTGGTTATTGGCAGGGTTCAACTCCCAGCTTTGTATCAGGTGATGCGGAAAATGGTTCTCTACCTCATACAAGCCCCCTTCTCCGCGAAATATCGTTATTCGTATTCTTGCCAGCTTTGCGTGGTAATTTTTTTTTGCCAATGTGGTTACCTGATCATATAAGTAGGCAGGCGTAAAATAAACCGGCTGCTGAAACTGCAATAAAGAAAGGGAAGCAAACAATCGTTCAAAATGATAATCAGCCAATATCAATTTGCCGTTTACCAGCTTCATGGTTTCAAAAAAACCATCCCCATACCGGAAAGAGCGACTATCCGGAGTAATGATCGGCTTACCCGCTTTACTGATTTTTCCGTTGTAAAAAATAAAATTGCCTGCAGACATGTATCAAAGATAGTCCGTGCGGCATTTTTCGGCTTCCATGTTTGAGGTTTTGCATTATTTTTAATTTTCATACCCTATAACTTCTTCACCCTTTTTAACCACTTTAACCCTTTTAACTCTCTCAACCATTTCCCATGCTGATTGCTGATATTATCCATGAACTGGAACAAAAAGCCCCCCCCTCCCTACAGGAATCTTACGATAATGCAGGGTTACTCACAGGAAGTATCCATTGGGAATGCACCGGTATCCTTTGTTCCCTCGATGCTACAGAAGCAGTGGTAATGGAAGCCAAAAAAAGAAATTGTAACCTCATTGTAGCACACCATCCCATTGTTTTTAGTGGGTTGAAAAAGATTACCGGAAGGAACTATGTGGAGAGTACTGTAATTGCTGCCATTAAAAATGAGGTTGCCATCTATGCCATACATACCAATCTGGATAATGTACTGGATGGGGTAAATGGGCGGATTGCCGATCAGCTCGGTCTTATTAAACGCCGGATACTGGCGCCCAAAACCGGTTTATTACTAAAATTGTACACATTTGTTCCCCTTGCACATGCGCATCGGGTAAGGAATGCACTATTTGCAGCCGGCGCCGGAAACATTGGCGAATACAGCGAAACCAGTTTTACCAGTGAGGGAACCGGAACCTTTACCGGATCTGAACAAACCAACCCGTTTGTTGGCAAGCCCGGTACCAGGCATGAAGAAAAAGAGGTTAAGATTGAAGTAATTCTTCCCAACCATGCCCAGGCAGCCGTAATCAAAGCCCTGTTACAGGCCCATCCTTACGAAGAAGTAGCCTACGATCTGATTAGTTTGAACAATGAAAATCAATTAGTTGGAAGCGGATTACTGGGCGAATTACCGGAAGCCCTCGACGAAACCGGTTTTTTACACATGCTCAAAACCTCATTCGAACTTTCCGTAATAAAACATACCCCTTTATTGGGCAAAAAGATCCAAAAAGTGGCTGTTTGTGGCGGTTCCGGGAGTTTTTTAAGCGAAAAAGCCATCGCTGCAGGTGCGGATGTATACATTACTTCAGACATTAAATACCACGAATTTTTTGATGCCAATAACCGCCTCCTACTTGCCGATATAGGCCACTGGGAGAGCGAACAATTTACCACCGACCTTTTGATTGAGATTTTACAGGCTAAATTCCCTACCTTTGCCGTCCTCAAATCAGGCGTGAAAACCAATCCGGTTAACTACTTTCTGGGTTGAGGAGGGGTTGGTTTATCAGTTTAGTGGTTTATTAGTAATTACAAACAATACCAATAAACCACTAAACTACTAAACCAACAAACCCACAACTCCAAACTTTAAACAGTAAACACAATATGGCCGCAGTTAAAGATTTCTCTGTTGAAGAAAAACTGGTAACCCTGTTACGGTTACAGAAAATTGACAGCAAACTGGATGAGATCCAGATTCTGAAAGGTGAACTTCCGATGGAAGTGAGTGATCTGGAAGACGAGATCCAGGGATTAACCGCCCGCCAGACACGTATTGAAGAAGAGATCAATGGCATCACCGAATTCATTGAGGGTAAGAAAAATACCATCAAGGAAAGTGAGGCCCTGACCGCTAAATACGAAAAGCAGAGCGAGAATGTAAAAAACAACCGCGAGTTCGAAGCCATCAATAAAGAAATGGAAATGCAGCAGCTGGAAATTAAGCTGGCCGAAAAACATATCCGTGATGCGAACGAAGAACTTTCTGAAAAAATCAAAAACCTGGATGTTGCCAAGAAACAAGTGGCAGTTAAAGAAGGTGTTTTGAACCATAAAAAAGGCGAATTGCAGAAAATCATCGCCGACACAGAAAAAGAAGAAACCCATTTTAACAAGCAAAGTGCTGATGCACGTGGCCATATTGATGACCGCCTGTTGTACAGCTACGACCGCATCCGTAAAAGCTACCGCAATGGCCTGGCCGTTGTTCCGGTTGAGCGCGATGCCTGTGGTGGTTGTTTCAACTCCATCCCACCACAACGCCAGAGCGAGATTCGTTTACACAAAAAGATCATTGTTTGTGAAAACTGCGGACGTATTCTGGTTGATGCAGATTTGAATGATAGTGTGGAAGCTAAATAAGATCGCGGATTACGCGGATTTTTATATGATTGATATGATTTGAAAAAAGGCTACCTGTGGTAGCCTTTTTTATTGTGGGTATTTATTTTTATGATTGAGAAAGGAGATGCATGCATCTCCTTTCTCAATCATAAAAATCATAAAAAAAATCCGCGCAATCTGAGATACCTTATTTTCGTGTATGGCTAAGCGTTTGATCATTATTTATTTTTTTCTTGGGTGGATCTCTTACGCTCATGCACAGAAAGTATATGATTTCAACAGTCTTTGCCAACAAGCTTATCAGGATATTACCAAACTGAAGATTGCCAGTGGCCTTGCCCTGGTAGAAAAAGCCAAACAGCAAAATCCCGATAACCTCATTCCTATCTTGTTAGAAAGCTATGCAGATTTTTATGTGTTGTTTTTAAACGAAGACCCTAAAGATTTTCAAATACGATACCCCAGGTTTTCAGACAGGATAGAGGTACTGGAGGATGGACCCAAAAATTCACCATTTTATTTGTATTGCCTTAGCATGGTAAAAATGCACGAGGCAGGGTCGGCCATTAAGTTTGGTAAACTATGGGATGGTGCCTGGGATTTTCGCAAAGCGTATCAACTCATCAAAGAGAACAGAAAAAAATTCCCAACCTTCACTCCAAACGATCTGGTATATGGCTCGCTGCAGGCAGTAGTGGGCACCATACCAAAAGGGTACCAATGGATAGCCAGTTTATTTGGTATGCGTGGTTCTTTAACAGAAGGCATGCAAACCGTTAGGGGGTTTATCAACAGTAACGATCCCTGGGCAAAAATCTTTTTTAATGAAGCGGCTTTCATGTATCCTTACCTGCTGTTTTACATTGAAAACAAAAAGGAAGAAGCACTCGCCTTTATAATGCAACGGAAACTGGATCTCATCAATAATCACCTGCATGTGTATATGGCAGCCAATTTGGCCATTAATAACAAACAATCCGACAATGCAAAAAACATCATACTGAACCGCAACAAATCAGATGACTATTTGAAAACAGAAATCTGGAATTTTGAGTTGGGCTTTACCAAAATATATCATCTGGAAACGCAGGAAGCCATTCCTTATCTGGAAGCATTTCTAACCAACTTTAAAGGAAAATTTTATGTAAAAGATGCTTACCAAAAATTAAGCTGGTGTTATTATTTGCAGGGTAACCAGGCCAAGGCAGAAGAAGTGAGAAAAAATATTCTTAAAAAAGGAGCTACTGATGCTGATGCAGATAAACAGGCTTTGAAAGATGCCAAATCGGGCAAATGGCCTAATAAACTCTTACTGAAAGCAAGACTGTTAAGTGATGGAGGGTATGCCAGTGATGCTGCGGCATTACTGCAGGGTAAAACAGAAGATGATTTTACAAAGGAAGAAGACAAACTCGAATTCGCTTACCGCGTAGCACGTATTTATGACGACCTGAACCGTGGTGATGACGCCATTCGTAATTACCTGATCGCTATCCGGCTGGGACAAAACCGCAGAGAATATTTTGCCGCAAGGGCCGCTTTGCAGATAGGCCAGATTTATGAAAAGCGCGGACAAAAAGCATTGGCCATCACCTATTACCAAAAATGCCTGGATATGGAAGATCATGAATACAAAGATTCACTGGATCAGCGAGCCAAATCAGGCATAGCCAGGTGTAAGGGTGAATAAACGGGGAAACAACAGGTATTTTTTACATGTATTTGTATAACAGGAATGTCTTGTATAAATTGCGTGAGGACCGTGAATCGTGAATCGTCAGTCGTGAGTAATACCCTCACTCACGACTGACGATTCACGATTCA
>CALSAD010000008.1:0-221094 GCA_943372845.1 Chitinophaga pinensis
ATTGATGAGATTGATGCCATTGGCCGTGCCCGTGGCCGTAACGCCATCATGAGCAATGATGAAAGAGAAAATACATTGAACCAGTTATTGGTTGAAATGGATGGATTTGGTGGAGACACCGGTATCATTATCCTGGCCGCTACAAACAGACCTGATGTATTGGATACCGCGTTATTGCGTCCCGGACGTTTTGATCGCCAGATCTCTATTGATAAACCCGATGTGAAAGGAAGAGAAACCATTTTCAAAGTGCATTTACTTCCTATCAAAATTTCACAAACACTGGATCTGCATAAACTGGCCGAACAAACACCGGGATTTGCCGGAGCAGATATTGCGAATGTTTGTAACGAAGCCGCATTGATTGCAGCACGAAAAGGAAAAGAATCTGTAGAGATGATTGATTTTCAGGATGCGATTGATAGGGTGATTGGTGGATTGGAGAAAAAGAATAAGATCATTGCACCGCACGAAAAATCCATCATTGCCTACCACGAAGCAGGTCATGCAGTATGTGGCTGGTTTCTGGAACATGCCTATCCTTTATTGAAAGTAACGATCGTGCCCCGCGGAACCGCAGCATTGGGTTACGCCCAGTATACACCAACCGAACAGTATTTATACAATACCGATCAGTTGATGGACCAGATTTGTATGACGCTGGGTGGCCGTGCGGCAGAGGAAATTTTCTTCGGAAAGATATCAACCGGCGCAGCCAACGATCTGCAGCAGATCACCAAGATTGCATACAGTATGGTTACTGCGTATGGTATGAATAAGAAAGTAGGTAATGTAAGTTTCTACGATCCTACACAGGAAAATACTTTTACCAAACCGTTTAGCGAAGAAACCGGAAAGATTATTGATGAGGAAGTAAGAGGCATTATTGACGATGCCTATGGACGCACACTGAAGCTGCTTACCGAAAAGAAACAGGAAGTAGAGGTACTGGCCAAAGAGTTGCTTGATAAAGAAGTGTTACACAAGAGCGATGTGGAAGTACTGATTGGTAAACGCCCTTTTGAAGAAAAGAAACTCATTGAAATTGAAGAAGAAAAAAGTAACGGACAGGTAGTGGGAGAACATACTTCTGAAACCGATCCTGAAACCAACGAAACAACCATTATTGGATAATGAGCAGTACAGCAAGAGAAAATATCCTTACAAAAATAAAACAGGCACTGGGCAAACCAGTGCCTGTTCCGTTTCCGGCCAGTGAAGGAAAGGAAAGCGTATTTGTTCCTTCTCAGCAGGAACTGGAAATTGAATTTGCAGAAAATTTTACCCGTCTCGAAGGCCGCTTTTCTTTTTGTGCCGATGAACAGGAACTGGTACAGCAACTGCAAACATTGATTGCTGCAAGAAACTGGCAGAAAGTATATTCCAGAGAAGATAACCTGCAGCAAACACTGGCAACAGCCGGATTTAGCATCGCATATTCAAACGATGTGGCTTCCTGCGATGCTGCCATTACCGGCTGCGAAAAACTGATTGCCAGAACAGGAAGTATTGTTATGAGCAGTGCACAAAACAGCGGCCGTACCGTAAGTGTATATGCACCCATACACATTTGTATTGCATACACTCATCAACTGGTATATGATATTGGCGAGGGTCTGCAACAATTGCGTGAGGGCTATGCACAACAGTTTCCGTCAATGGTAACACTGGCAACCGGCCCAAGCAGAACGGCAGATATAGAAAAGACACTGGTAGTGGGTGTGCACGGACCGAAAGAAGTGTTTTGTTTTTTAGTAGACGGTTAAACTTTTCAAATCTCCAACCATGGAACAAGCTTCTGATTACTTATTTGTGTATGGTTCTCTGCGAAGTGGATTTCATCATCCTGCATATGCTTATATCAGCCGATATTTTACATTGATTGCTGAGGCGAGTGTGAATGGAAAGTTGTACGATATGGGTGAATATCCTGCTGCTGTTCCTACTGACGGAGAAAATTATATTACAGGCGAACTATACATTATTAACCACTCCGATGAATTTTCATGGGCCATGGCCCAACTGGATGATTACGAAGGATTGAATACAGAAGATGGCGAAAAGCCATTATACAGAAGAGAAATAACCCATGTAATTACCAAAGATGCCACCATACCTGCATGGGTTTATTGGTTTAATGGCGATGTAAGTAATCATCCGTTGATTGCGAGTGGAGACGTGTTGCAGTATATGCAGCAAAAGAATAAATAGTAGTTTTACGCTCAATGAACGAGATCCTGCACATATTGCAACAACATAAAGAGGAGCTTTTTAAAAAGTATCTCATTAAAAGCATGGCCATATTCGGATCGTACAGTCGTGGGGAGCAAACGCAGGAGAGTGATGTAGAAGTGATGGTGGAATTGAATGGCCCTTTGGGATGAGGTTTCTTAATCTTAACTACGAAATAGAAGCGTTGCTGCATCACAAAGTTGATCTTGTTTCAAAGAGAGGCATCAAGCCACAATACCTGAAAACAATTGAGCAGGATTTGATTCATGTCTAAAAAGAAATGATCTGTAGTTACTAACCGATATGATCGATTCTATCAATTCTAATGAATAAATCTTCTGATAAAAAAATATACTTCCTCTCCGATTTTCATCTCGGTGCACCTGATCATGCAAACAGTTTGATGCGCGAAAAAAAAGTAGTGGCTTTTCTGGAAAGCATCCGCAATGATGCAGCTGAGATTTTTATTGTAGGAGATATTTTTGATTTCTGGTATGAATATAAAAAAGTAGTTCCGAAGGGATACACCCGATTATTGGGTAAGTTGGCAGAACTGAGTGATAGTGGTATTCCTATTCATGTTTTCACAGGTAATCATGATATGTGGATGAGTGGCTATTTTGAAGAAGAGCTAAGCATTCCCGTATACCACCAGCCCAAAGTATTTGAATGGAATGGAAAACGATTTTTTATTGGCCATGGTGATGGATTAGGCCCTGGTGATCATGGATATAAGTTCATCAAAAAAATATTTCGTAACCCGGTATGTCAATGGTTATTCGGACAATTACACCCTACCTGGGGTATTGGCCTGGCCAATTATTTCAGCCGAAAGAGCAGGGAGAAAACAGGAACTGCAGATGAAGCGTTTTTAGGTGAAGAAAAGGAATGGCTGATTATTTATTGCAAAGAAGTATTACAGCAACAGCATTACGATTATTTTATTTTTGGCCATCGCCATTACCCGATTGATTTTGCTTTGCCGGGTAATAGTCGGTATATTAATTTAGGAGATTGGATTCGGACATTTACCTACGCCAGTTTTGACGGCAATACAGTAATGCTACATAAATGGGAATCCTGATCATCGATCCATTGTAAATTGCAGACATGGAAAAATTCTTACAACAGAAAATTCTGGATAATACGATTGAAAGTTACCTATATGTGTTAGGTATTATATTGTTGGCCATATTGATCAAACGCCTGATATCAAAATACCTTGCCAAGCTGTTATTTAAAATGGTAGCAAAGGCAGCTAAAAATATTGCCCGTCAATCATTCCTGGATCTGGTGGTACAACCATTGGATGTTTTTCTGGTATTGATGATCTCTATTATTGCAGTAGACAAACTCAAGTTTCCCGGGGCACTGAATTTTACTATTTACCATATAACTTTCCGGCAACTAATCGATTCATTGGCGGCAGGAACATTAATCGTTATTTTTATCTGGCTATGTTTACGTGTAATCGAATTTGTGGCAATGATACTGGAAGAAAAAGCCAACCTCACTGCCGACCAAAGCGATAACCAGCTGATTGTTTTCTTTAAAGATTTTTTTAAAGTAATACTGGTGATCATTGGCGTGCTGTTAATTCTTCGCTTTTCATTTAATAAGCAAATTGGTAATCTGCTTACGGGTTTAAGCCTGGTGGGTGCTGCTATTGCATTGGCCACCAGAGAAAGTATGGAGAACCTGATTGCTTCATTCATTATTTTCTTTGATAAACCCTTTATTACCGGTGATCTGGTTAAAGTGAATGGTTTTACCGGAACCATAGAAAGAATTGGCTTGCGCAGTACCAGGATTCGCACTATTGAAAAAACCTATATCTCCGTTCCCAACAAACAGATGGTGGATACTATTGTAGATAATATTACGCTGCGCACACAACGCAAGGTAGAAATGAAACTGGAACTGGGATTATCAGCCACCTCACAACAATTGCGAGAGCTAACGCCGGCTATTAAAATCATTTTGCAAAAGCCTGAGATTGAAAATACCAGTGTATACCTGATGGACACCGGAAAAAATGCACATATCGTAGTAGTAGATTATTTTACCACCATGCAGCAATCGGTGGAAGAATTTAATGCGCTCAGAGAATCTATCAACCTGGAAGTAATAGAACTACTGGAGAAAACCGGTATAGAGTTGGCGGCATCCAATACAGATATAGTAATCAAGTCTAAATAATACTATACAAAAAACCGTGCCCTTGTGCCTTTGTGTGAGATATATGCTTTAAATCAGGGATTGAATTGCTATAGCGTGGCCACAATTTCTCCCAACTCTTTTTCCATGTTCCCGGTTTTACCGTACTCAACCACACGTCCTATTTCTTTCCCTTTTTTCAGGATGATGAATGTAGGTACGCTTACGATATTCCATTTAATATGCAGATCATTCGGTCCGGTTTTTTGCCTGTCAAGACCAACCAGCTGAATATGG
Source organism: Chitinophaga pinensis (assembly GCA_943372845.1). Lineage (GTDB taxonomy): Bacteria > Bacteroidota > Bacteroidia > Chitinophagales > Chitinophagaceae > Sediminibacterium > Sediminibacterium pinensis_K. Next base: position 4,687 of record CALSAD010000008.1, read on the forward strand.
GTTTCGTTCAAGCCACTTATATCGGCAAGGCGATACAGTTTAGGTAATAAATTTTGCGAGTCGTGACACCAGGTACCACCAAAAATGAGTAGGGTAAACTTACCAGCTTTTTGTTTGAACTGCTCTACAGCATAGGGATCTGCAGAACCGTAGCGCATATTTTCTTTGAACCAGCTAAAAGCAGTATCCTTTTCAATCAGGGCTCTTGATAAAGTTCCTCTCAAAACCTTGGTTTCTGTATCGCTAACAATCGTATAGGAAGTTTTACCTGTTCTTTGAGAAGTAAAACACGCACTAAGCAATAGTGTGATCATCACACCCGGCAAAAAATATTTCATAATAGGTACGGTGAGAAAGCCTTTAATAAAATCAAGCCTGAAGATTGACCTTTAGTTCGAGCAGAAAAGATTTGAATTTGGTTAGAGACTCCATTAACCTAACCTGAGTATCTGCTTCTTTCTTATTGTTCTTCAAATAATTTTTAGCACCATCGATCGAAAACTTACGTTGCCGCAGTAGAAAATAAATCAACTGCAGATTTTTTACATCTTCTACCCTGAAAAGCCTGTCGCCCTTGCGGGTTTTGCGGGGTTGCAAAATATCAAATTCATTTTCCCAATACCGGAGTAAGGAAGTGTTTACTTTAAACCAGCTGGCAACTTCACTGATGGAATAATATAATTTTTGATTCAATATCTCATCATCCGGAACATCAATCAGGTCAGCTTCTGTATCCATTTCCTTAAACGATTTTCTGCCACGCTTACTACCTCCTGTCTTCACTTCTGTTTTGGCAGCCGTTGCAACTGCTATAACCGGTTTGGGTTGTAGAACAGCGATACTTACTTTCTCTGCGGGTGGTGCCGGTTCTTCCGCTGCCATAACCTCCGGCTCTGCAGCCAGCACGGGTGTGGTAATGGCTTTAACCGGTTTTTCTTTTTTCTTTGGCTGACCCTGCGTTTCAATTGGGAAACCAAAAAGGTCTAATTGCTGCAGTGAATTTTGCATACTGTAAAAATAGCACAACTGCTGTTGTGGTTGTGTAGTGGTAATGGGTTGGTGGAAAAGATGTAGGTATCTTCGAGGAATCGTCAATCGTGAGACGTGAATCGTGAGACGTGAGACGTGAATCGTGAGTTGTGAATGGGTAATGGGTAATGGGCAATGGGCAATGGGCAATGGGCAATGGGCAATGGGCAATTTGACTTTCAAAGATACTTTATTGCCAATTCACCATTCACCACTCACGATTGACGATTCACGTCTGACTAACAATTGCTACTTTCGTACAAAACCAACTAATGAATATCGGTGCCATTACAACCATTTGTGTATGCGGGGCAGGTACTATGGGAAGCGGAATTGCACAGGTAGCAGCAATGGCGGGTTTCACCACTATTCAATTTGATGTGAACGCCGATATGCTCGAAAAAAGCAGGTACGGAATTGATAAAAATCTGCAATGGCTGTTGGATAAGGGAAAGATCTCAGCAGAACAGAAGCAACAATGTTTAGCGCGCATTTGTTTTACCAGCGAAACTGCTGATTGTGTGGCCAACCTTGTGATAGAAGCTATTGTTGAAAAGAAAGAAGCAAAAACAATTTTATTCAACCAGCTCGCTGCCATCAATACTGCAGACACCATTTTTGCTACCAATACTTCTTCTATTGCAGTAACAGCAATAGCCAAAGCCATGAAAGATCCGTCTAAAGTAATCGGGATGCATTTTTTTAATCCGGCACCCATTATGAAACTGGTGGAAGTGATTACAACATCGCAAACAGATCCTATCGTTACTGAAACCATACTGGCATTGGCAAAGCAAATTGGCAAAACAGCTGTGCTCTGTAAAGATGCGCCAGGTTTTATTGTAAACAGGGTGGCGAGGCATTATTATTTGGAAGCCATGAAACTGGTGGAAGAAGGCCTTGCTACTATTGAAACAGTAGATGCTGTAATGGAAGCGACTGGTTTTAAAATGGGCCCATTTAGATTAATGGACCTGATTGGCATGGATATAAATTACGGTGTAAGTCAAATAGTTTGGGATGCCCTTGGTAAGCCCGAACGTTTAACGCCCTCGCCATTGCAACAACAAAAAGTAGCAGCGGGAGAATTGGGAAGGAAAACGGGGAAGGGGTTTTATGAGTATGAGGTGTGAGTGGTGAGTGGTGAATGGTGAATGGTGAATGGTGAATGGTGAATGGTGAATGGTGAATGGTGAATGGTGAATGGTGAATGGTCAATGGTCAATGGTCAATTAATTTTTAAATGAACAAGTTACTCCACAAAAAATTAATTTTACTCACAACTCACAACTCACAACTCACAACTCACAACTCACAACTCACAACTCACAACTCACAACTCACAACTCACAACTCACAACTCACAACTCACAACTCACAACTCATGAAAAGATACTTTTTCGTCATTATCTGTTTTTTCCTGCTGGCCGGTTGCAAACTCAGCAACAGCAATCAAACCATGGATGATAATAAGGAATTGGTTGCTCTGTTGGATAAGTATTATGAAGAACGATTACAATTTTTTCCACTGGAAGCCACACTTAGTGGCGATGAGCGCTACAACGATACATGGTATGTGGATTTTACGGATAGCTACCGGAAAAAACTAAAGTCTTTTTACAGTAAGTACCAGGTGTATATCAATAAGTTTGAGCGAGAAGCATTGAATGAGAATGATCAATTGAGCTATGATGTATTTAAAAGAGAGATGCAGATGAACCTGGAAGGACTGGGTTTTCACGATAATTATTTTCCCCTGAATCAGTTTCAAAGTGCACACCTGGTATTTGGCCAGTTGGGTAGTGGCAGCGTAATACAACCTTTCAAAACAGTGAAGGATTATGATAACTGGTTGCAGCGGGTAGCTGTTTTTCCGGCGTATGTGGATAGTGCTGTTTTGTATTTTGCCCGTGGCATTAATGCAGGATATACGTTGCCGAAAGCGGTTGTACAGAAAATGATTCCTCAAATGCAATCCATGGTGGTAACAGATCCTACACAGAGTTTGTTTTATGGCCCGATTAATCTGTTGCCTAAAACTTTTTCGGAGGCGGATAAAAAAAGACTTACCGAAGCTTATGTAAAAGCCATCAACCAGCAAATCACACCGGCTTTTAGAAAGCTGGCAGATTTTTTAGAGAATGAATACCTGCCGCAAGCCAGAACCACTTCGGGTATTGGTGTTTTACCGGAAGGTGAAAAATATTATCAATACCTTATTCGCCAGCAAACAACAACCAGTAAAACACCCGATGATATTTACAATACCGGACTGGCAGAAGTGAAAAGAATCCGTTCTGAAATGGAGCGTATAAAAACGGAAACCGGGTTTACCGGAGATCTTCCTGCTTTCTTTAAATACCTGCAAACAGATACAAAATTTACACCCTACAAAACACCCAAGGATGTTTTGGATGCTTATGACACGATACATGTTCGTATGCAACCCAATCTAAAAAAACTATTTGGCCGCACTCCTAAAACACCGTTTGAAATAAGACAAACAGAAGCTTTCCGTGCAGCCAGTGCCAGTGCAGAATATAACCAGGGCAGTTCAGACGGATCACGTCCGGGTATTTTTTATGTACCTATTTTGGATGCATCAAAATACAATACCACAGGTGGTATGGAGAGTTTGTTTTTACACGAAGCCATTCCCGGGCACCACTACCAGGTAAGTTTGCAACAGGAGAGCACCAAACTTCCACGCTTTCGCCGCTTTGGTGGTAACAATGCATATGCAGAAGGCTGGGCTTTGTATTGTGAAAGTTTAGGGAAAGAATTGGGATTGTATACAGACCCTTACCAATACATGGGCGCATTGGGCGATGAAATGCATCGTGCCATTCGTTTGGTAGCGGATGTAGGTATGCATGCCAAAGGCATGACAAGAGAACAAGCCATTGAATACATGATGGCCAATGAACAGATCAGCGAAGAAGGAGCTACAGCAGAAATAGAAAGGTATATGGTAATACCCGCACAGGCATTGGGATACAAAACTGGCGCATTAAAAATTCGGGAACTACGAACAAAATACGAACAGACTTTAGGCGCAGATTTCAACGCCTCTTCTTTTCATGATGCGATCTTGAAAGATGGTAACCTGCCACTGGATGTACTGGAAAAGAAAATGGATCGCTGGGCAGAAAAACAGAAGAAGTAAAGAGGCATATTGGTGGTGAATACTACTTTGCGTTCATGGCGTTTCCTTGCGGGCTTTGCGATACAAAGAAATTAAAAACATATCGCAAAGCCCGCAAGGTATACGCAAGGCTCGCAATGGTTATTTGCCAGTATGTATCATCCCTTTTAAGTGAACTTACTCCCATCGGCTTTCTATATTGGTATAACCTTTCACAATAAAACTGTGTCTGTTATTACCGTTAGAGGCATACGCACCTTTCTTTGTGTAAATAGCAATGGCTCCTGCACCACCATTAAAACTGGATAAATAGGCGGGGGGACGGTATACTTTGATCATGGCCACATCGGTTGGAGCAATAAAAGTCTGGCTGATATTGTCTACCCTGAATTCGTCAAGGTAAATTTCTGCTATTTCGTTTCTCCATTTGGCAATATCAATTCCATCGGCATCTTTTTCAATGGTCATACCGGGTATCTTACCCTGTAAAAAAACTAATATGCCTGATGAGCGCGCAATATCATCCTTACCCAATCCATCAAATACAATGGCATCGTTGTTTTGAAAGGCACCCCTTGAGTATTCCTCATCATACTGCTGCAGCTTGGATTTGATTGTAGCCGTAACTGTTACGTTTGGTAAAAAGCTGCTGTCTTCATAAGGATCAATGGTAAAAGTATATCGTGTGGTATCTGTTTGATTCGATGGCAGCATATTAAGATTGCCAACTGTAATAAATGTAGTCTGTTGTAACACGGGTATGAAAAAAGAATCCAACGGCGTTTCAATATGAATGTTCAGGTAATTATTTTTTGATTTTACAGCCGGCGAAAAAATAAAAAATGCAGAATCTGCAAAGAGTGTACTCTTTAAACGAAAGCTTCCATCTGTGGCTACACGAGCATTATCAAAATAGGTACCCTTCTTATTTTTAGTGATCATCATGTAGGTGATAGCCGTATCTTTTTTATTATGCTCCATTACTTCACCATACATTTTTAAAAAACCACGCTGTACCAAATAGGTTACGGCATACCGGCCATCAGGAATTTTATCGCTCACCAGTAACGAGGCCTGAACCTCTCCATTGATGATGGGGTAACGGTATTTCCATCTTTTGGTTTTGGCTATATCTTCTATCCAAACATTCAAGGTTGCATTGGGTAACTGTAATGCCTTGTAATCAGGTATGATACAGGCAAATTCAAGCGTATCGCCCTTTATCAGTTTGGAAGCAGATAAAGAAACCTGTAAAGAGTCTGAACCCAGTACTGCATTACCGGTGAGTAGCAGTAAGGCGAAAAAAATATTTCTCATACAGGTACAAGTTTAGGTAAAATGCATACAGGTTTTTGAAAACCGGTATGTTTTAACAGATATAAACGTTTTGGCTGCTACTTTTGCTGTTATGCGCATAGCCGTTAACGCCATATTTCTGCAAAAAGAGCAACTGGAAGGCTATGGCCAATATGCCAACGAAGTATTCAGCAGAATGGTGTTACAACATCCTGAACATGAATTTATTTTTGTGTTCGACCGCCCTTACGATGCAAAGTTTATCTATGCCGCTAATGTTTCCCCCATTGTGGTGTCTCCACCGGCAAGGCACCCCCTTGCTTTCAAATATTGGTACGATGTAAAAGCACCGCTTGCTCTGCGCAAATACAAACCCGATATATGGATTCAACCGTATGGTTTTTGCAGCCTTAGTACCCATATACCACAGATTATGGTGTTGCATGATCTTGCTTTTCTGCATCACCCTAAATTCATACCATGGTATCACCGCCTGTATTATCAATGGTTTACCAGAAAATTTTTGAATAAAACAACTGCATTGGTTACCGTATCTGATTTTACAAAGTCTGATATCATCCATACGTACAAAATTTCTGATAAAACAATTCATGTAATACCGGGAGCTGCAAAACAAATATTCCAGCCACTATCTTACGAAAACAAAGAGCAGGTAAAAGAAGGCATGGCTGATGGAAGGGAATATTTTTTGTTTACCGGCGGCATTCATCCCCGTAAAAATTTACTGAACCTGTTGAAGGCATTTTCTCTTTTTAAAAAATGGCAGCATAGTAATATGAAACTGCTGATAGCAGGCCGGCTTGCCTGGCAATATGATGATGTACTGGAGAAATTAAAAACCTACAAGTACCGTGATGATGTGGTGCTGCTGGATTATTTAACAGACGAACAACTGGCCCGTATTACTGCTGCGGCTTATGCTATGGTATACCCATCTTTTTTTGAAGGGTTTGGCCTTCCTATATTGGAAGCTATGCAAAGTGAGGTGCCGGTAATTACCAGCCATACCAGCAGTATGCCCGAAACGGGGGGCGATGCTGCACTATACGCAGACCCTACCGATCCGGATGCCATTGCGAAACAGATGCTGGCATTGTATCGCGATGAAACCAAACGATCTGCATTGATAACAGCAGGTAAAATAAGGGCAGAGCAGTTTAGTTGGGATAGATCAGCTGCTGCATGGTGGGACCTGGTGGTTGCGACAGCCGGAAAATCCTGAACCGGCGCACGGGGTTCATTCAGCGTTTCACTTACTTTTGCGGTTCTAATTAGCTAAAAGATAAAAACAATTGTATGCACACATCGAGTATTAACATAGATATTGAACTGGACGATAATAAAATTCCACAACAGATATTATGGCAAGCCAGCGATAGTAGCGCTGATATGAAACAAACGGCCAAATCCATGATGGTGGCTTTTTGGGATGGGGCTGATAAAAGTGCACTGAGAATTGATTTGTGGACAAAAGACATGATGGTGGACGAGATGGCTGATTTTTATTACCAGACCATGATGGGGATGGCAGATACCTATTTAAGGGCTACCCAACAGAAAGAGCTGGTGGATGATATGAAGAAATTTGCCAAAGAGTTTTATAAAAAATTCAAGGACACACAATTAAAAGAAAACAAATAAAAACATTGATATGAGTTTAGAAGAAAAAGTAATGGCGCAAATGAAAGATGCCATGAAAGCAAAAGACGAAGCCCTGTTACGCGGCCTGCGTGCTATTAAAGCAGAGATCATTAAAGCCAAAACAGAACCGGGTGCCAATGGGCAGGTTTCAGAAGATGGTGAAATGAAGTTGTTACAGAAACTGGTAAAATCCCGCAAAGACTCTCTGGAAATTTATACTACACAAAACCGCCCCGATCTGGCTACCAAAGAATCAGAAGAGATTGCCGTGATTGAAAAATTTCTTCCACAGCAATTAAGTGATGCCGAATTAAAAGAGGCCATCACCAGGATCATTGCTGATGCAGGCGCTGCCGGTCCGCAGGATATGGGTAAAGTTATGGGCGTTGCTTCCAAGCAACTGGCCGGTAAAGCAGACGGAAAGGCGATTGCAGCAGTAGTTAAGGAATTGTTGACTAAATAGTTGTGAGTTATTAGCTGCGAGCTATGAGCTAAACCCAATTACACGTATAAAAAATATTCCAAAACAAGCTCACAGCTCGTGGCTCGTAGCTCAAAGCCCTTACCACTATGGCAATTGATATCATCTTCCTGATCCTGCTGATACTGGCTATTGTAAAAGGGTACCGCAACGGTTTTGTAGTGGCGGTATTTTCTTTTCTGGCCATCATCATCGGTCTGGCTGCGGCTATGAAATTGTCAACGGTAGTGGCTGGCTGGTTGCAGGAGAGTACCCATATATCAAACGCATGGCTCCCGTTTCTTTCTTTTGTACTGGTTATGATTGTGGTGATCATTTTGGTACGATTAGGTGCCAAGCTGATACAATCCGCCATTGAAATGGTATTATTGGGTTGGCTCAATAAAATCACCGGTATGCTGTTGTATGCAGTATTGTATATCACACTGTATAGTGTGGTGCTTTTTTATGCAGAGAAACTGCAGTGGATCAAACCCGAAACGGTACTCTCTTCCAGAACCTATGCGTTTGTGCAACCCTGGGGCCCCAAAGCCATTCATTTCTTCGGTATCATCATACCCTACTTCAAAGGAATGTTTGAAGAGCTTTCTCATTTTTTTGAAAACGTGCAGCAACAGGTTAAATAATTGTTGCGCTGCGCATGCGTTATCAGCCCTATTTTGGGGTAAAATCAGTATTTTAGCACTTGTTACTCAAATCTTTGCATGATCCCGGTTTTCATTTAATTGTATTTGAATGAATTTCCCTTTATTTGTAGTAATCCGTATTAATGCCTGCATAAGAAATTGAACAATGAATTACGAGATCAAACAACAGGATAAGTTTAAGTTTATTGAAGAAGGAGAGGGCGAACCATTGGTGCTGCTACACGGCTTGTTTGGTGCATTGAGCAATTTTAAAGACCTCGTTGAATATTTCAGGGGCAGTTATAAAGTAGTTGTGCCTTTATTGCCATTATTTGATCTGGATATTTTTCATACTTCGGTTGGTGGTTTGGAAAAACACGTACAGAAATTTATCGAAACCCGGGGCTATACCAATGTGCATTTATTGGGTAATTCACTGGGTGGGCATGTGGCACTGGTACATATTTTAAAACACCCAGAGCGTATCAAATCACTCATACTTACCGGAAGCAGCGGCCTGTTTGAAAACGGTATGGGCGATAGTTATCCCAAACGCGGCGATTACGAATACATCAAAAAGAAAACACAACTTACTTTCTATAATCCCGAAACAGCTACCAAAGAACTGGTGGATGAAGTTTTTGAGATCACCAATAACCGTATCAAAGTCATTAAGATCATTGCCCTGGCCAAAAGTGCCATACGCAATAACCTGGGTGAAGAATTGAACCAGATTAAACAACCTACCTGCCTGATCTGGGGAAACAATGATACCATTACACCTCCTTTTGTAGGCAGGGAATTTAACCGGCTGATACCCAACAGCGAACTGCATTTTGTAGACCTGTGCGGTCATGCACCTATGATGGAAGTACCTGCCGAGTTTAACCGTTTGTTAGAAGGGTTTTTAACAAAGCTGAAAGCATCCTAAGCACAACGCTTTGATGGTTTGCAGCGTATAGGGAGAAAAGAATACATGCTCGCATCACAATTAATTAATTCCGGGTTCCCTGCTATCAACCTGTTTGATAAGGTATCGCTTGCGTTGCAGCTAATGGATGAATACGATGTACTGCACCTGCCGGTATTAAGCGAAGAAAAGTTTGCCGGCATTATCAGTAAAGATGATCTGCTGGATGTGGAAGAAACCAATTTGGTTGCATCAGCAGAAGCATCGCTGCAAAATTTTTCTGTAAAAGGAGAAGAGTATTTTCTCGCCGCACTAAAACTGGTGGCTAATAACGACCTCTCTTTATTACCCGTGGTAAACGAGCAGGCAGAACTTACAGGCGTTATTACCGCCAAAGATCTGCTGCGCCATATATCTCTTTTTGTGGGCAATGAAGACCGTGGTGGTGTGATTGTATTGCAAGTAGAAAAACGCAATTTTTCTTTTGGAGAAGTAAACCGTTTGGTAGAAACCAATGATGCCTATATTACCCAGGTAAATACCTATACCGAACCGGATACAGGTTTGGTAGTAATCACTATGAAAGTGAACAAGATAGAAATCTCCGATATCGTAGCTACTTTTCAGCGTTATGAGTATGTAGTGCGCTATTATTTTGGCGAAGAAGCCTACGGCAATGAGCTCAAGGAAAATTACAATCACCTGCTTTCGTATCTGAATATGTAAATGCTACCGCGGGTTATTTACATCAACATTCCTTGTTCATTATTCAATATTCAATATCCCCACCTATTTTTACCAATGAATAATCAATTGTATTTCTGAGATGAGGTTATTGAGGGTTGTTGTACTTGTTTTTTTACTATTTAATGCAGCCGCTTCTTCCGAAGCGCAGGATGCCCGTATGCAGGCAGATACTGTTTTACCAGGTGCTGCAGATTTTGTGATAGATAGCGCCATGCAGGTAATTATTGGAGATATTTCGCTAACCGGAAACAAAAGAACCAAGGGGTTTATCGCGCTTCGCGAATTGCCTTTTACCAAAGGCAGCCGTTTTACCATGGCTGAGTTGAATAAACAATTGCTGCTGGCCAAACAGCAGCTCATGAATACCACGCTGTTTGTAGATGTAACGGTTGTGGTATCCTCCCGCAAAGGAAATGTTCTGGCCATTCAGGTAAACATGAAAGAGCGCTGGTACTTTTTTCCATTACCCTATTTCAGACTGGTGGATAGAAATTTTAACCAATGGTGGGTGGATCAAAAGCGAAGCCTCGATCGTGTTAATTACGGTATTAAATTTACCCAGAATAATTTAACAGGCCGTAATGATAACCTGGATGTTTGGCTCATCAACGGTTACACACAACAGGTAACCCTTAGGTACAACCTTCCTTTTTTTGACAGAAAACTGAAGCATGGTTTTAATATCGGCATCAATTCTTCAACACAAAAAGAAATCAATTATGCTACGGGCAACAACAAACAACTTTTTTACAAACAGGAGGAAACTGCCAAGAAAGCATTACGGTTTGATATTACCTACTCATACCGGCCGGATGTAAAGCAGCGGCATTATTTCCGCGTGTCGTATAACGATGAACGTATTGCCGACACGGTTATTAAAATCAATCCTTTCTATTTTCCCGATCAGCGAACGCGTTTGCAGTTTATTGATTTTGGGTACCAGTACAAGTATTACAATGTTGATTACATTCCTTATCCCACCAAAGGTTTTTTGTTTGAAGGAAACCTTTACCGTCGCGGACTTGATAAGGTTTCCGGCCTCTGGCAAATTGGGGCCCGCGCCGTGTATACAACACCGGTTTCCAAAAAATCGTTTTTACACTTTGAAGCACTGGCCATTGCCAAAGCACCCGCGCGCAATTTTTTTGTAAACCAAAGACTATTCGGATACGGGTTTTACCAAATGCGGGGATTGGAATACAATGTGGTAGATGGTATGGCAGGTGCGGCTGTAAAAACCACTTTGCACAAAGAGATCTTCTCTTTTATTTTCCGTAACCCCTTTCCCAGTAAAACACACGATAAGATCCCTTTCCGCATTTTTCTGAAAGCCTATGGCGATCTGGGCTATGGATATAATTCCGCCTCTAACATAACCAATACCCTAAACAACAAGCTCTTACGCACATGGGGCTTTGGTATGGACATTGTATCCATCTATGATTTTGTATTTAAAATCGAATACAGCTTTAACCAGCTGGGAAAGGATGGCTTATATTTACAGACGAGAAACGATTTTTAATAATTTGACAATTTGAAGATTTGAAAATGTGTCAATGTCATTTTCAAATTCCCAAATTCCCAAATTTTCAAATTCCCAAATGAAAGTAGCTATTTACAGTCGCGGACTTGATTTTGAACAGGAGAACCCCTTACTGGTTTTGCTGGAAGAATTGACCCGTTACGATACCACCATACTTATTTTTCACCATTTGTTGGAGCAGTTTACCCTGCCCAAACATTTGTATGATAAGATGACCCCCTTCAAAACATCGGATGATCTGGATGAAAATATTGATTGCGTGATCAGTCTGGGTGGAGATGGAACCCTGTTGGATACGGTTACCCTGGTACGCGATAAGAACATTCCTATCCTGGGGATCAATTTTGGCCGCCTCGGTTTTCTGGCCAGCATCAGTAAAGAAGAATTGACAAGCGCGGTGGATGCATTGGTTAACCGCACCTATCTGATTGACAAAAGAGCCCTGATGCACCTCGACTCTAATGAGCCATTGTTTGGAGATACGCCTTTTGCCCTGAATGAATTTGCTATCCATAAACGGGATATTTCTCCTATGGTAAAAATCCATACCTACCTCAATGGAGAATTTTTGAACACCTATTGGGCAGATGGATTAATTGTATCTACCCCCACAGGTTCCACAGGGTATAATATGAGCTGTAACGGTCCCATCATGTTCCCCGAATCGGCCTGTTTTGTTATCACACCGGTGGCACCGCATAACCTGAACGTGCGTTCCATTATTGTGCCCGATACCAACGTAATTTCTTTTGAGGTAGAAAGCCGCGCTGACCAGGTAATTTGTGCCTTAGATGCAAGAAGGGAAATTGTTAACAAAACCATTCAACTGGCTGTTCGAAGGGAGAAATTCGGGGTAAACCTGATCCGTTTGAACGAAAATAGTTTCCTATCTACCCTGCGTACCAAGCTTACCTGGGGGCTTGATAAAAGAAATTAACTTTTATGGTAATGAAATTTGATGCTATTTTACAATATAGCTACGTATCCATAGAAAATATGCTGAGAAAAACCTTCACACTGATCTGCCTGGTGATTGGCTTACAAAAAGCCAATGCCCAATTAATGGAACCCTATGTACACCAGGGAGAAGTAGGGTTTTCTGTAGGAGTGGGCCATTATTTTGGTGATTTGAATCCCAATTCCTCTATTAACCGACCCAAAACCGCAGCTGGTATTTTTTTCAGAAAACAGATCAACAATTATATCGGTCTGCGTATTTCCGGTGATTATGCTTTGCTGGGGTATTCAGATATTTATAGCAGTAATCCGGTGCAGCAGGCACGTAACCTGAGCTTTAATACCAATGTTTGGGAGATCAGCGTAGCCGGCGACTTCAATTTCTTTGAATTTCATCCGGGTTTTGAAGGATATAATTTTACACCCTATGTAGGTTTGGGCCTCGGCGTTTTTTCTTTTGATCCTTATGCGTACCTGAATGGAGAAAAATACCTGCTTCGTACCCTGGGCACAGAGGGTCAGGGTAGCTCTTTGTACCCCAATCTGCAACCGTACAACCCAATTGCCATCAGCATTCCCTTTACACTGGGTGCCAAATATGCATTGAACGAAAAAACCAATGTATTTGCCGAATTAACCTACCGTTTTACCAATACTGATTACCTGGATGATGTGAGTAGTTTGTATGCGCCGGATGCCTTTCCTCCTTTGCCAGATGGTTCGCCTTCACCTGCTTATTTGCTGCAGGACAGAAGTTATGAAACCGGTGTTTCCATAGGTACCAAGGGTAAGCAGCGGGGTAATAGCCTGCAAAAAGATGCGTTTGCCACTTTGAAAGTGGGCATCTCCTTCAACCTATCCTCTTACAAATGCCCTACACCGGCTAACAGATAATCAGGGCTGTTACTGTGTTTTCCCTTGATAATAGTAGATTTTAGGCCAATTTATATCCCGCTATACCCATTGATTTTGTTAGATTTGCAGCCTGATTAAAGTTACCACTATGCACGAAGGCCTGGTAGACCGGATTGATAAGGAACGATTACCGCATCACATAGCCATCATCATGGATGGAAACGGACGTTGGGCTGAAGAAAAAGGCCAGGAGCGTTTGTATGGTCATTTTCATGGCGTAGAAAGTGTTAGAAATATTGTAGAAGGAAGTGCCGAGCTGGGTATTCAATACCTTACCCTCTATGCTTTCAGCACCGAAAACTGGGATCGTCCGCAACAGGAAGTAGAAGGTTTAATGGCACTTTTGGTTGATACCATTCGCAAAGAAGTACCGATACTTAATAAAAACAATATCCGCCTGCATGTAATTGGCGATATGAATATGCTGCCCCAGTTTGCACATGATGAACTGAACGAAGCACTGGAAATGACAAGCCATAACACCGGCCTCAACCTCATTATGGCATTGAGTTACAGCAGCCGGTGGGAATTGGTAAATGCAGTAAAAAATATCGGCATTGATGTAAAAGCCGGTAAAATTGATCCGGAAACCATTACACAGGATACTTTACAACAATACCTTACCACCAGCCAATTTCCCGATCCGGAACTGATGATACGAACCAGTGGCGAATACCGGATCAGTAATTTTCTTTTATACCAGTTAGCGTATGCCGAATTATACTTCACCAATACCCGCTGGCCCGATTTCCGAAAAGAGAACCTGTACGAAGCCATACTCGACTTCCAGGGCAGAGAAAGGAGGTTTGGCAAAACAGGGCAACAAATAGAGGAGGAAACCCAATTGGCATAGCTATTTAACACCACACAATTCATACTAAGGGGGATTTAACAAAGACTTTTCATTATTCCAGTTAATTTGCCCCGCCTAAAACCCTGAACCAATTGCTGATAAAGCTGGAGAAATATTCTTACAGTCGGCAACATCACAAACCGAAACCGGATGCAGAAAGTGTACAAAATTTTAGTGTTGGCTTTAGTAACATCGCTCGTGAGTGTACCGGCAAGTTCGCAGGAAACAACAGGTTCTGATACCACCATTACTTCTATCGACGTTGACCTCCTCAATATCTTTACCCAAAAAACGGCACGCAAATACAAAGTGGCTGCCATTAAAGTGGTGGGTAATATAAATTTTGATGAAAACCTCCTGCTTTCTATTGTCAATATCAATGTGGGAGATGAGATTACCATTCCGGGGGGTGACAATTTTGCGAAAGCGATTACCAAACTGTGGGGACAAAACTTCTTTAGCAATGTAGAGATCTATCTGACCAAACTGGAAGGAAAAAATATCGACATTGAAATAGCTGTTACTGAAAGACCAAGGTTGTCTAAATATTTTTTCAAAGGCATCCGCAAGGGAGAAAGTGAAGATCTTTCCGGCAAAACCGGCCTCATTCCCAACCGCGTCATCACAGAGAACATGAAGATCTCGGCGGTAGAAGCCATTAAAAAATATTACGGCGAAAAGGGTTACCGCGATACAAAAGTTAAGATCGTGGAAAGAAAAGATACCACGTTCAACAATACACTGGCACTGGATTTTATTGTAGATAAAGGACCTAAGATCAAAATCAACAACATCAACTTTGGTGGCAATACCGTAGATGCGGGCAAACTGAAAAAACAATTAAAAGACACCAAGGAGAGATCGCGTTTTACACTGTTCCCTTCTTTCGATAAAGGCTTTCTGGTAACACCGGAGCGTTATAAATTTCAACAATACCTGAAAGACCACGGATACCTTACGTACAGTAAAACCAAAAAAGTACTCGATCCTTATATCCGTTTAAAATTAACCGGGGCTAAATTCGATGAGGTTAAGTATACCGATGATAAAGATAATATTCTCCAATACTATAACACGTTGGGTTTTCGTGATGCGGTGATTGAAAAAGATACGGTGTACAACACACAAAAAGGCGGCGGATTAAATATCGATATTAAAATTAACGAAGGACACCGTTATTATTTCGGCAACATTAACTGGAGAGGTAACACCAAATTTTCCGATTCAGTGCTTACAGCCATCCTTGCTATTCGCAAAGGAGATATTTATAACCTGGAAGTGCTGAACAAGAAACTGGGTAAATCTTCTTCACCCGACGGTGGCGATATCAGTGGCCTTTATCAGGATGATGGCTATCTTTTCTTCAGAACAGACCCTGTTGAAACTGCGGTATACAACGATACCATTGACTACGAGATCCGTATTATTGAAGGTCCGCAGGCAACTATTAAAAATGTGCGCATCAGCGGTAACGACCGTACCAAAGAATATGTAATACGCCGTGAGTTGAGAACCATTCCGGGTGAAAAATTCAGCCGTACCGATCTGATCCGTTCACAACGTGAGATTGCACAGCTGAACTACTTTAACCAGGAAAAAATTAAGATAGATCCTGTTCCCAATCCGGAAGATGGTACGGTTGATATCAACTACGGTGTAGAAGAAAAATCAAGCGATCAGTTGGAGTTAAGTGCCGGTTGGGGTGGTGCCATTGGTTTAACCGGAACATTGGGCGTATCGTTCAATAACTTTTCTATCCGAAATATTTTTAAGAAAACCGCCTGGGATCCATTGCCAATGGGCGATGGCCAGAAACTGAGTTTGCGTATACAGAGCAATGGTAAAGCGTTCCGTTCTTATAATTTCTCTTTTACGGAACCCTGGCTGGGCGGTAAAAAAAGAAATGCCTTAACGGTAAGTGTGTACAATACCAAATACGGGCAAACTTTCGATCCAATTACCGGTCAGTATGATCCAGGTGTTGCCGATTCAAGGTACATCTCTACAACCGGTGCTACCATTAGTTTGGCACGCCAGTTAAAATGGCCGGATGATTATTTCTCTTTATCCATGGGGCTTAACTACACACGTTATAAGCTTAGCAACTATGCTATTGATCCAACCAACCTGCCCGGTTTTGAAAATGGGGTAGTGAATAATATCAACTTCAGGGTGGCATTACAACGCTCATCGGTAGATCAGCCATTGTTTCCAAGAACAGGATCTACTTTCCTGTTAAGCCTGCAGATTACTCCTCCGTATTCATTGATCGATAAAAATATCAACTCAAACGCTGCTAATCCTTACAGCTTCATTGAATACCATAAATGGAGGTTTAATGGCGAGTGGTATGTTCCCTTGGGCAAACCACATGGCGAAGACAGAAACAAACAGTTTGTATTAAAGGCTTCTGCCAAATATGGCTTCCTTGGCCGCTTTAACCAGGACCTGAAAATTTCTCCTTTTGAAAGATTCCAGGTGGGTGATGCCGGTTTAAGTAACCAGTTTGCATTATTGGGGTACGATATCATTGCGCACCGCGGTTATCCGGTGTACGATAATTCCAATCCTAAAATCAATCCTGATAAGCAACAGGCTAGCCAGTACTTCACCATCTTTAATAAATACACCCTCGAAATGCGTTATCCGCTCAGTTTAAATCCGAGCAGTACCATTTATGCACTGGGCTTTTTTGAAGCAGCCAATGGCTGGTATAGTTTTAAAGATTACAATCCATTTAAGCTGAGACGTTCAGTAGGGTTGGGTATGCGCTTCTTCCTGCCTATGTTTGGTTTGTTAGGATTTGATTATGGCATAGGATTGGATAGGTTTACAGCGAACGGAGCCCTGAAAGATGCTGCAAGGTTTACCTTTATGCTGGGCTTTGAACCGGAATAACCCTAACACCTAAACCAACGTTTATGAAAAAGAATGTATTACTGCTTGTTGTTTTCTTTGCACTGGCTATGGCCGTGCAGGCACAGCGTTATGCCATTATAGATACCAAGTATATTTTGAGCAAGGTACCCGAATACAGGGATGCCGATAAAAAACTACAACTGATTGGTGAGCAATGGCAGAAAGAAATTGATGATAAACAGGCCCAGCTAGATAAAATGTATAAAAACTACGAAGCAGAGCAGTTTATGTTAACGGATGAGTTAAAAAAGAAAAGGGAAGACGAATTATTTGTACGCGAAAAAGAAGTTCGGGATTTGCAGAAAAGGCGTTTTGGCTATGAGGGCGACCTGTTTAAAGAACGCCAGAAACTGGTAAAACCGGTACAGGATAAGGTATACAACGCAGTACAGAAAATGGCCATTGCAAAGTCTTATGATTTTGTACTGGATAAAAGTGAAGGAATTACCATTATATTTGCCGACCCCAAACTGGATAAGAGTGAGGATGTGCTGAGAGATATGGGTATTAAAAATTAGTCTAAACCAAACCAATCATAAATTCACAACAATGAAGAAATTATTATTTGTGTGTGTGGCTGTAGCAGCAAGCCTCCTGTTTACGAATACAACAAAAGCACAAGCACCTAAAATAGGTTATTTTGATGAGCAGCTTGCCCTGCAGTTCTTTCCTGGAATTGGTAAGATCGATACCCTGCTGAACAGCTACCAGGCCGACTCTTTGCGTGGTGAATTTGAAGCCCGTGTGTATGAGTTTCAGCGCGCAGACAGCATGTTTAAAAAAGATTCAGCTACCATGCCTGTAAAAGCAAGAGAACTGGCCATTAAAGACCTGACCCAGAAAAGATACACACTGGCTAACTGGCAGCAAATTGCCCAGCAGATGTATGAAGGCAAAATGGAGCAATTGCTGAACCCGTACAAACAAAAACTGTTTGATGCCCTGAAAGCGGTAATTACAGAGCAGAAATACACATTGGTATTGAATGCACAGGCACTTTCGCAGTATGCCCAGCCTCCATTGTTGGATAATTTATCTATCAGAGTGGCTATGAAATTGAAATTGCCTATGACCAAAGAAATTGAAGATGCCTGGAGAGCCGCCGGTGGTGGTGGAGTAGCCGCTCCTGCAGCAGCCCCTAAAAAATAAGCTGAACGGAATTAATTTTCTTCAGATAAATGATAAAATGGAACCTCATCCCCGCGATGGGGTTCTTACTTTTGTACCATGCAGCAACACAAACCCATTGGCGTATTTGATAGTGGCTATGGCGGTCTAACGGTTCTAAAAGAAATCGTAAAAGAACTGCCTGAATATGATTACCTGTACATGGGCGATAATGCCCGCGCGCCCTATGGTCCACGCTCTTTTGATACGGTATACCAATACACACTGGAAGCAGTGCAATGGTTTTTTTCGCAGGGATGTGAGCTCGTTATATTAGCCTGCAATACCGCATCGGCAAAGGCATTGCGAACCATACAGCAGCATGATCTTCCACGCATAGCTCCTGAAAAAAGGGTTTTGGGTGTGATACGACCTACCACAGAAATTATCGGGCAGTATTCAAAAACAGGCAAAGTAGGTGTGTTAGGAACCACAGGAACCGTACAAAGTGAAAGCTACCCCATAGAGATTGCCAAATTTTTCCCTCAGGTAACTGTATACCAGGAAGCCTGCCCTATGTGGGTGCCATTGATTGAGAATAATGAATACCATACCCCCGGTGCCGACTACTTTGTGCAACAGCATTTACAAAATATAATCAGTCAGGATAAAGGTATCGATACCCTATTGCTTGCCTGTACCCATTATCCATTGCTGATAGATAAAATAAAACAGTTTGTACCTACTGGAATCACCATTGTATCGCAGGGAGAGATTGTAGCGAAGAGTCTGGCTTTGTATCTCCATCATCACAAAGAAATAGCTGATAAATGCAGTAAAAATGGGCAGACTCATTTTTTTACAACCGATTCAACAACTGATTTTGATAACCATGCGGCTAATTTTTTTGGCCGGAATATCCATTCCAGATACCTCCATTTGGGCTATAAATGAGTGAGATAGCGGGGAAACAGGGTTTTTTATAGAAAATTGCACCGCTAACCTTTACTTTTTAACCAGTTTTCCCCTACCTTCGCCGTCCTTTCACAAGCAGCAGTATGGTGACTGCAGGCATGAAACGAAACAATATTACCGGGTTAGTAAAAAAACAAACATGAAACGTACATTCCAACCACACAAACGCCGTCGTAAAACCGTTCACGGTTTCCGCAAGCGTATGGAATCTGCTAACGGCCGCAAAGTATTGGCAAGCCGCAGAGCGAAAGGTCGCAAGAAACTAACTGTTTCCAGCGAAAAAGGATTAAAATAAATCATACCCCCTGCGATGGGGGCTAATGGTAAAAAATATAGCCTCATCTTTTTGATGAGGCTTTTTTAGTTTAGCAGCAGCATGGCAGCAACGTACACATACAACAAAACCGAAAAGCTCAAAAGCCGAAAGGCATTGAATGCGCTTTTTACCGGAGGGAAAACATTTTCTGTGTTCCCACTGAAGCTGTTTTATATGCCTATGGAATCTGTAACGGAACTTTCAATACAGGCGGGTGTGGGTGTGAGTGCAAGGCATTTTAAAAAAGCAGTAGACAGAAACCGCATCAAACGTTTGCTGCGCGAATGCTACCGTTTGAATAAACTATCACTGCACGCCACTGTAAAAGCAAATGAAAAAAAAATTGCCGTATTTTTTTTATACATCGGCAAAGAATTGCCGGAGTATACTTTACTGAATGAAAAAATGCAGGAAGCCCTAACTAAACTCGAAGAAAAAATTGTGCGCTGATCATAACATACCTGAAAAACCCCGAACAACATGGCAATGGATTGCAATTGTATTGGGTTATCCGTTTATTCTGCTGATTAAGATTTATCAATACATTATCTCACCGGCTATTGGACCTAAATGCCGGTTTACACCAACCTGTTCTCACTATGCAGTGCAGGCTTTACAAAAACATGGATTGATCAAAGGAGGATGGTTAACTGCGAAACGCATTGGCCGCTGCAGGCCTGGTGGCGGACATGGGTATGATCCGGTACCGTGAAATAGCACACGTCATTTCGAGTGAGGAACGAGCGAGAAATCTCATACTTCTTCGTAGCTAAAGATTTCTCACTTCGCTATCGCTTGTTCGAAATGACGTGGATGATTTTGAAATTGGAGTACGTCATTTCGAGTGAGGAACGAGCGAGAAATCTTATACTTCGTAGCAAAAGATTTCTCTCCCGCTAAAGCGGGATCGAAATGACGGTTCTTTTATTTCTTCTCAGGAACCGTTAACGCCTGCAACTTTAAAATGGTTTCCCTGATTTCTTTGATGCTGTAAAAACGATACACTTCAGGAGCTTTTCCATCTACGGTTTCTGCGGAGCGCATTCTATGGTAAGGGCCAACCACCATGGCATTCGCATTGTCGGTAATTTTTTTAGCGGTATTGGGCAGAATAAAAAAGTTACGGTTAGCGGCACTTACATTTTTTCCTTCTGATAATAATTGCAGTGAATCAATTTGTTTTACTAATGTCTCTTGTGTCATAACCTGTTGCGATACTTTGGGGTCGCTGTAATTCTGAAAGCTGCCAATAATGGTATCGTTCTTCACATTCACAATGTATAAACCATTCTCCAGCAACTCAACCGTTGCTTCACCTGCCGGTGTAGATAATTTGAAAACGGTTTTACCGCCACTCAGTGTAACGGCTTTTTCTTCATGTCCGCCGCCATCGGTGGCCTTAATGGTATTGGTTTCAGTACTGATCTCTGCCTCACCCTTACTCATCACAATCATTTTTTT
Source organism: Chitinophaga pinensis (assembly GCA_943372845.1). GTDB lineage: Bacteria > Bacteroidota > Bacteroidia > Chitinophagales > Chitinophagaceae > Sediminibacterium > Sediminibacterium pinensis_K. Next base: position 25,629 of record CALSAD010000008.1, read on the forward strand.
CTCTTTGCAGGATGCAAGCAATACAATAGCCGTAAAAAGGAATAGTAGTTGTTTCATAAACAGTTGGTATAAAAAAGCTCCGCAATATTTGCGGAGCCTAAAATAATACTTATTTGTTGTGTTGGTTATTTTGCGCTGTTAAAACGTTCTGCTACTTTGGTCCAGTTTACTACATTCCAGAAAGCAGCCAGGTAATCGGCGCGGCGGTTCTGGTATTTTAAATAGTAAGCATGTTCCCAAACATCAGCACCAAGTATAGGTGTGCCTTTTACTTCTGCCACATCCATCAAAGGATTGTCTTGGTTGGGTGTAGAAGATACTTCCAGTTTACCATCTTTTACCAATAACCAGGCCCATCCGCTTCCAAAACGCGTCATACCTGCTGCGGCAAATTTTTCTTTGAAAGCATCCAAAGAACCAAATGCAGCAGTAATGGCATCGGCCAAAGCACCGGAAGGAGCGCCGCCTGCATTAGGGGCTAAGCTTTCCCAGAAAAAACTATGGTTCCAGTGACCACCACCGTTGTTACGAACAGCAGGGCTAATGGTACCGGCAACAGCAACCAGTTCTTCTAATGATTTTCCTTCGTTGGGTGTACCGGCAACGGCTTTGTTCAGGTTATCTACATACGCCTGGTGGTGTTTTCCATGGTGTATCTGCATGGTGGTGGTGTCGATATGTGGTTCCAGTGCATCGTGTGCGTAGGGTAAAGGAGCTAATGTGAATGACATAATCTGTAATTTTTAGTGTGTGATGAATAACAAATTTACTGTTGTTCGGGTTATTTTACTTACACAAATATGATTTCTTTCTTAATTCGAAAAGGATAAGGTTTAGCTAGGAGTAGGACAAGAGAAAAAGAGTGTAACAAGAGAAAACTCTTTGCCTCTTTTTCTCTTGTCTTCCTCTTATTGAAATCAACGTTTTGCCTTAAAGAAAGACCGCATCAACTGTGCGCATTCATCCTGTAAAATACCTTTCACCAATTCTGTTTTAGGATGAAAGGGCCAATTTTCTTTGGTGATGTGTTTGAAACCATTTTTCTCATCAGAAGCGCCATACACAATTCGGCCTATTTTACTCCAGTACAGTGCACCGCAACACATGAGGCAGGGCTCAATGGTTACATACAAGGTGGCATCAGGCAGGTATTTGGCACCTAAATAATTAAAGGCAGAAGTGAGTGCTAATATTTCAGCGTGGGCAGTAGCATCTGTAAGTAGTTCTACCTGGTTATGGCCGCGGGCAATGATCTTATTGTTGATCACTACTACGGCACCTACCGGCACTTCGTCTGCCTCATAGGCAAGCACGGCTTCTTTTAAAGCCTGTTGCATAAAGTAAGTATCGTCAAATTCGATCATGAAGCGAAGGTAAGGAAAGCAAAATTTTCAACTCTCGTCATTTCGAATGAGGTGCGAATGAGAAATCTCATCATAGCATGAGATTTCTCTCCCGCTGAAGCGGGAGAGAAATGACGGGGCATAAAAAAAGCCACCTCTGTAAGGAGATGGCTTTTCACTATACAACTACTACTACAATTGTTTCACCAGAATATTTTTAAAACAAACATCATTACCATGATCCTGTAAGGCAAAACGACCTTTGAATACCGTTCCAAAATCAGGCCATTGTTTGAATTTGCTGTCAGCAACCATTTTTTTCCAGTTATCATCTCCATATACGGTAGATACAACCGTTACACCATTCAGTATAAAATCAAGCTTTCCTTTGTTGCTGATGACTTCTGCGGTATTCCACTCACCCACCGGTTTTACCACACCTTCTGTGCCGGCAATCAGGTCATACAAATTTCCTGCACGGTGTTTGTTGATTTTTCCATCAGCGTGCCCATCATTATCCAACACCTGCATTTCAGGACCGGTATGGTAGGTTTGCTTGTATTTTGTTGTGTCTTCCTGTACCCAGAAAATAAGGCCGCTGTTACCATTTTTTGAAATTTTCCAATCATACTTGAAATGAAAATTTTCAAACTCTTTATCAGTTACCAGATCTCCGGAACCCCGTTCGCCAGGCATTTTTTTGGATCGGGTATAACAGATCATTCCTTCTTCTGCACTCCACGCCGAACCAGTGGTTTTTTTACCATACGTATGCCAGCCATTCAACGTTTTTCCATCAAATAAAGAAGTCCACCCCTTTTCTTTAGACTGAACAACAGAAGCGCTGATGGGAGTTGGATTGATCTTTTTAACCGATGATACCATTAGTATAGAAGTGGCCAATACAATGGCTGCTGGTATAATTTGCATGAAGATTAGTTTCTAAGTAAGAGAATATATTTAACCATTTGTTTGGCATCGGCCTCACTTAGTTGTGCATGCGGCGTCATGGGAATGGCACCCCAAACACCTGTACCTCCTTTAATAATTTTTGAGGTAAGCAGGTCTACATTGGCATCGGTGTTCTCGTATTTGGCCGCCACATCTTTATAGGAAGGTCCGGTTAATTTTTCGCTCACTTTATGACACGTTAAACAGTCAGATTTGGCTATCAGTTCCAATCCTTTCTGGTAATCGGGATTGCTGCTAAGTGCAGAGGCGGTAGGCGCTGCAGTAGCTTCGGCAGCTTTCTCTTCTTTTTTCTCCGGGTTGCTGCTGCAGGCACCAACAAATGCAAGGAGGGCAATGGCTACATAATACTTTTTCAAGACAATCGTTTTTATGGTTTGTAAATTTTGGTTCATGGTTCATGGCCTATGATTCATAGTGTAACTACCATAAACCATAGGCTATGAACTATTTGCTATCCGAAGTTATCAATCAATTCCTAAAATACGGCGATTAAAATTTTCATCCGAACCCGTTCCGGCAAAATCATCAAATGCTTTTTCTGTTACTGTAATAATATGGTCTTTAATGAAAGGAGCGCCTTCTGCTGCACCGGTGGCTGCATCTTTAATGGCACATTCCCATTCCATTACTGCCCAGCCTTTGTAATTGTAAGCAGCCAGTTTACTGAAGATGGATTTAAAATCCACCTGCCCATCGCCCAATGAACGGAAACGGCCTGCACGGTCTACCCAGTTCTGAAAGCCACCATACACACCCTGTTTACCGGTAGGGTTAAACTCAGCATCTTTTACATGAAACATACGGATGCGTTCATGGTAATGGTCTATGTAAGTAAGATAATCTAAACACTGCAATACAAAATGCGATGGATCATATAGTAAACAAGCCCTTTTATGGTTGTTTACTTTTTCAAGAAACATTTCATAGGTAACCCCATCGTGAAGGTCTTCGCCGGGGTGTATCTCGTAGCAAAGATCTACGCCTGCTTCATCAAACGCATTCAGAATGGGTAACCAGCGTTTACCCAATTCGGTAAAACCGGTTTCTACCAAACCGGCAGGGCGTTGTGGCCATGGGTAAACCGTATGCCATAACAAGGCACCACTGAACGTAGCGTGTGCGTTCAATCCTAAATTTTGAGAAGCTTTGGCTGCATATTTCAATTGTTGTACCGCCCATTCAGTTCTGGCTTTGGAATTGTTGCGAACATGTGCGGGTGCAAAACCATCAAATAAAGCATCGTAAGCGGGGTTCACAGCAACGAGTTGCCCCTGTAAATGGGTAGATAATTCTGTAATCTGCATGCCGGCCGCATTTACAAGTCCTTTGATCTCATCGGCATAAGTTTTACTTTCTGCTGCTCTCTGCAGATCAATGCAGCGGCTATCCCATGTTGGAATCTGTACACCGGTAAAACCCAGTGAAGCTGCCCATTTACAAATATTTCCAAGTGAATTATACGGTGCGACATCCCCCATAAATTGTGCGAGAAAAATGCCGGGGCCCTGGATGTTGGTCATAAGTACTATTTAAAATTAGGATATCGGTTGGGTTGAAGGATTTTGTTAATCGTCAGCAGTCAAGCGTCAGTCGTGAGACGTGAATCGTGAGTTGAAACAGAAGATGTTTAGGATCACACTCACGATTCACGACTGACGATTCACGATTCGTATTTCGTCCATTTTACATCCGATTGTCCGGATGCCACTACATTATCAATAAATGCCATTCCACGAATGCCGTCTTCGAATGAAGGGAAATCCAGCATTTCGGCAGTAGGTGTTGTGCCATCTATTTTGGCAGATAAGGTTAAGGCAAAATTGCGGTAGATATTTCCGAATGCTTCCAGGTAACCTTCGGGGTGGCCGCCGGGTGTGCGGCAATTATGTGTAGCAAAGCTTGATAAGCGATCGCCATAATTACCCCCTGCCCGCAAAATTTGTGTGGGTTGGTCAAGCCATTTTACCAATAAAGTATTAGGCTCATGCTGTGCCCATTCAATGCCGCCTTTTTCTCCGTAGATGCGAATCTTCAAAGCATTCTCTTCTCCTGCTGCCACCTGCGAAGCCATTAATACACCGGCTGCGCCATTGTCAAATTTTAATAAAACATTTCCATCGTCATCCAGGGCACGTCCGTCTACCATTACATTCAGATCGGCACAGAGATGGGTGATTTTTGCACCGGTAATGTATTCAGCCAAATGGGCTGCATGTGTTCCTATATCGCCCATACAACCGGCTTTGCCTGATTTTTTGGGATCGGTTCTCCAGGCTGCCTGTGCATTGCCTTCCCTTTCGCTTAGTTTACTCAACCATCCCTGCGGATACTCTACCCAAACCTTACGCACTTTACCCAATACACCACCCTGCACCATGGCTTTTGCCTGTTTTACCATGGGATAGCCGGAATAGGTATGGGTAAGGCAAAGAGTAAGCCCCGTTTCTTCTACTTTTTGTTTCAGTAGTTTGGCTTCGTCCAAAGTAAAGGTCATTGGCTTTTCAATCACCACATGAAACCCATGCTCCAACGCCATCATTGCAGGTGCAAAGTGAGCGAAGTTGGGGGTTACAATGGTTACAAAGTCCATCCGCTTATCAGCAGACAGCTGGCTTTCTTTGGTGATCATTTCTTCATAAGTCAGGTAGGTTCTGTCTGGATGCAGAAACAACATTTCTCCCGAGGCCTTGGCCACATCGGGGTTGATGCTTAAGGCACCACAAACAATTTCAATCAGGCCGTCCATATTGGCGGCCAAACGATGGATGGCACCAATAAAGGCATCTTTGCCACCGCCTACCATTCCCATTCTGAGTTTACGATTCATGATTTGATACTTTTTTATGAATTGGTGATATTATTTTACTTAGTAGGTGTTCAATTAGCTGTTTGCTGTAAAGCTTATAAAAAAAATTGATGTGCAACTGATTTTATCAATCCAGTTTTAAAAATAAAAAATTACATTTAACCACAGATTGTTTTTCAAACTAACCTCAGCCATATGCAAACCAACGTACAGCACAGTAAGTTATTCCTTGCAAGCCGTATTGCCCTTATTTTTACTTCTATGACCTTTATTTTCCGCGCTTCGCTGGAAGGTGTTTGGGGTTCAGAATTTCTTTTAACCAAAGAACAGCTTGGCTGGATCTTCAGTCCTGCATTCTGGGGTTTTACATTAGCTATGATCTTTGGCGGGCCTTTGTGTGATGTAATTGGAATGAAGAAGTTGTTGGTGGTTGCTTTTATCGGCCATATAGCCGGTGTAATTATCTACTTAGTAGCAAAAGATGCCACCATGTTATTTATAGGTACCGCATTTATCGGCGTTGGTAACGGAATGGTGGAAGCTGCCTGTAACCCGCTTGTGGTAACACTCTATCCTGATAATAAAACCAAAATGCTTAACCGATTTCATGTTTGGTTCCCGGGAGGTTTTGTGATTGGGGGGTTACTTTCTTACTTATTTATAGATACCCTACATCTCGACTGGCGTCTGCTTGTAGCTACTTTATTCATACCTGCTTTGATCTATGGCTTCATGTTCCTCAAAATGACATTCCCTCAAACAGAAAGAGTTACGAGAGGCGTGAGCACGGGACAAATGTTTAAGGCCTGCCTCAGCCCATTATTTATAGTGATGCTGGTTTGTATGTTGTTTACCGCCGCAACCGAACTGGGTACTAACCAATGGCTGGTAGCTTTATTACAAGGCGCAGGTGTTTCAGGAATATTAGTACTTGTATTTATTAATGGCCTGATGGCGCTCGGGAGATCATTTGCAGGCCCGATTGTTCATAAGCTTAACCCGAACCTGATGCTGATCGTTTCTTCAATATTAGCAGCGGTTGGTTTATACTTGCTTAGTACAACATCGGGATATACAGCTTTTGGAGCCGCATTTATTTTTGCTGCGGGTGTTTGTTTTTTCTGGCCAACCATGCTTGGATATGTTGCAGAATACCTGCCCAATACAGGAGCGTTGGGTTTATCATTAATGGGTGGGGCTGGAATGTTCTCCGTTTCGCTTATTGTACCTATGATGGGTAAATGGTACGATAATTTTAAAGCTGCCGCTATTACAGCGAACGCTGCAAACCCGGATGCGGTAGCGGGATCAAGCACTTTCATGAAAGTAGCCATAATGCCTTCTGCATTAATTGTGGTGTTTATTCTAGTATATATAGTAATGCGTAAAAAATATCAGGCTCATAAAGCGCTGCAGCAACACAATGCTATATAATAAAGTACCTAAGAATTATGTTAGAACAGAATAGAAGAAACGTCATCAAAAACATTTTAGCAGGTTCGGCTGCGATAGCTGTTGGCGGAGCGTTGCCTTCGAAAGCCGCTGCAGCAGAAACAAAAGCATATATGCTGAAAGGTAATATTCAACACTCGGTTTGCCGCTGGTGTTTTAATGATCTCACACTCGACCAGCTTTGCGTGGCCGCCAATGAAATCGGATTGAAAGGAATTGACCTGGTGGGCCCTAAGGATTGGCCAACACTTAAAAAATACAACCTGGTTTCTACCATGTGCAATGGCGCCGAACTTGGTTTAGCCAAAGGCTGGAACGACACGCAATATCATTCCACACTAATTAAGAATTACACAGAACATATCGACCTTGTTGCAGCAGCAGGCTACAAAAATCTTTTTTGTGCCAGTGGCAACCGCAATGGTATGGATGACGAAACCGGATTGAAAAATTGTGTAGAAGGATTGAAGCAGATTATCGGCTATGCCGAGAAAAAAGGTGTGGTATTACAAATGGAACTGCTGAATAGTAAGATTGACCACAAAGATTATATGTGCGACAGAACGCAATGGGGTGTTGAATTGTGTAAGCGGTTAAGCTCACCAAATTTTAAACTGCTGTACGATATTTATCATATGCAGATAGATGAGGGAGATGTAATACGAACCATTCGTAATTACAATACCTACATCGGTCATTACCATACGGCAGGTGTACCCGGCAGGCATGAGATTGATGAAACACAGGAGCTGTATTATCCTGCCATTATGAAAGCAATAGTGGCCACTGGTTTTACAGATTACGTAGCGCAGGAATTTATTCCCACCGCTGCAGATAAACTGGGCTCATTGAGGAAAGCGGTGATGATATGTGATGTGTAAGATGCGTGAATCGTGAGACGTGAATCGTGAATCGTGAGTAATTTTTTATACTCATGATTCACGTCTCACGCCTGACAATAATAAACAACCATAAACCAATAAACAAACAGAATCATGTCCGATCAAACATTTGATGCGATTGTTGTCGGCTCCGGAATCAGCGGTGGCTGGGCAGCAAAAGAGTTAACCGAAAAGGGGCTCAAGGTTTTGCTGCTGGAGCGCGGGCGCAATATTGAGCACGTGAAGGATTACGTAAATGCCAATAAAGAAGCCTGGGAGTATCCGCACCGGGGCAGGCGAACGCAGCAGATGATCAACGATTATCCGGTGTTAAAACGCGACTATCCTTTAAATGAAACCAATCTGGATTATTGGGTAAAAGATAGTGAGAGCCCGTATACAGAAGTAAAGCGATACGACTGGTTTCGCGGATATCATGTAGGTGGCCGCTCGCTGATGTGGGGCAGACAAAGTTACCGCTGGAGTGATTTTGATTTTGAAGCCAATGCTAAAGATGGTATTGCGGTTGATTGGCCCGTTCGTTACAAAGAAATTGAGCCATGGTATGATTATGTAGAAAAATTTGCCGGCATCAGTGGTAATAAAGATGGTTTGTCGCAATTACCCGACGGTGAGTTTCTTCCTCCCATGGATATGAACTGCGTAGAGAAAGATGTGGCTGCCCGCATGAAGGAATATTACAAAGGTGCCCGTGCCATGATCATTGGCCGTACCGCAAATATTACCGTTGCGCATGAAGGAAGAACCGCCTGCCAGTTCCGCAATAAATGCTGGTTGGGTTGTCCGTTTGGTGCTTATTTCAGTACCCAGTCCTCTACATTGCCTGCAGCGATGAAAACCGGAAACCTCACGCTTCGTCCATGGTCGATTGTAACCAAAGTATTATACGATAAAGATAAAAAGCGTGCAACCGGTGTAGAAGTACTGGATGCCGAAACCAATAAAACCTACACTTTCAATTCCAAGATTGTTTTCTTAAATGCGTCTACGTTTAATTCTTCCTGGATATTGATGAACTCTGCAACCGATGTATGGCCTGATGGTTTGGGTAGTAGCAGCGGAGAGCTTGGTCACAATATCATGGATCACCACCTTGGGGTTGGCGCAAGTGGAACCGTTGATGGATACGAAGACAAATATTATTTTGGTCGCAGAGCCAATGGTATTTATGTTCCCCGCTACCGCAACCTGTTTGGTGATAAACGCGATTATATTCGCGGATTTGGTTACCAGGGTAGTGGCAGCAGACAAGGCTTTAACCGCGATATTGCTGAAATGAGTATTGGTGGCGAATTCAAAGATGCGCTTACTGAACCAGGTGGCTGGACAATGGGTATGATGGGCTTTGGTGAAATTATTCCTGACCATAGCAATAAAATAACCCTCGATAAAACCAAGAAAGATAAATGGGGATTGAATGTATTGTCGTTTGACGCAGAGCTGAAAGAAAATGAATTAAAGATGCGAATAGACATGCAGGCAGATGCCATTGAAATGCTGACCAATGCAGGTGTAAAAAATGTAAAAGGATATGAGGGCAACGGAATACAAGGCCGTGGCATTCACGAAATGGGGGCTGCACGTATGGGCGCTGATCCAAAAACATCTGTGGTAAATAAATACAACCAGGTTTGGGATGCGCCAAACGTATTTGTAACAGACGGTGCGTTTATGACCTCTGCTGCCTGCGTTAACCCATCGCTTACTTATATGGCATTTACTGCAAGAGCGGTAGATCATGCAGTGTCTGAATTGAAAAAACAAAATTTATAAACTTAAGCCCGTCATTTCGAGCGAGCGATAGCATCGAGAGAAATCTTATCAATTGAGCAGATTTCTCCCTTCGGTCGAAATGACGAATAACCATTTAAAAACATATCTCATGAATAGAAGAGAAGCCTTATCCAGTGTAGCCCTGCTCCTGGGAGGAACTATTTTGGGTTCGCAAGCATTCTTATCGGGTTGTAAAACCACAACAGGTGAGGGTGCCGTTTTTACTGCTACCGATATTGCCTTTCTGGATGAAGTAGCGGAAACCATTTTACCTGCTACCGGAACACCTGGTGCAAAAGCTGCTAAAGTTGGCGAGTTTATGACCGTAATGGTGAAAGACTGCTATGAGGCCAAAGACCAGACCATCTTCCGTGAAGGAATGGGTAAACTGGATGAAGCCAGTAAAAAGAAACACAGCAAGTCATTCATGGAAAGTACACCGGCACAACGCCACGATCTATTGGTAGAATTGGATAAAGAAGCCAAGGAATACCAGAAGAACAAAAAGAAAGAAGATCCCAACCATTACTTCCGCATGATGAAAGAATTAACCTTAACCGGTTATTTCACTTCAGAAATAGGCGCAACGCAGGCACTGCGTTATGTAGCCGTTCCGGGTAAGTATGAGGGTTGTATTGATTATAAGAAAGGTGATAAAGCATGGGCAACTTAGGGTAACTAAAAATTAATAATTAGTAATTAATAATTGGGGCATGGCGTTTGCTTTGTTACCCTGTATAGCTTATAACCGTCATTTCGACGAGGAGGGAACGACGAGGAGAAATCTCATTAAGTGATAAGATTTCTCACTTCGCTTCGCTACGTTCGAAATGACGGGTTGTATTTTAGAATCGTATCATTTTAAAAGAATCAACCATGTCTACTTCAAGAAGAGATTTTTTACGCAGCGGTACTTTTGCTGCATTGGGCTTATCGCTGCCATTTGCAGGGAAGTCGTCTTTATTACATGGTCTTGCGCCCTATAAGAAAATTTCTGCTTTTGGAATCCAGTTATGGACGGTAAAAGAAGATATGGGTAAAGATGCAAAAGCCACTTTGCAAAAACTTTCTACATATGGCTTCAAACAAATAGAAAGTTTTGAAGGCCCCAAAGGATTTTTATGGGGATGGAAAAATACCGAGTTCAAAAAATACATGGATGATCTGGGTATGAGCATTGTTTCTGCGCATTGCAATAACACGGTTGATTTTGAAAGAAAAGCTGCCGAAGCTGCTGAGATAGGAATGAAATACCTGATTTGTCCATACAAAGGACCACAGAAGTCGATGGATGATTATAAAAAGTTTGCCGACGAGTTCAATAAATCCGGAGAGATCTGTAAAAAGAATGGAATTCGCTTTGCCTACCATAACCACGATTATTCTTTCAAACCCATCAACGGCGAAGTACCGCAGGAAGTAATGATGAACCTGACGGATATAAACCTGGTGGATTATGAAATGGATATTTACTGGGTAGTTGCTGCAGGAGAAGATCCCAAAGCATGGTTTGCCAAGCACCCGGGCCGTTTCAAGTTGTGTCATGTAAAAGACCTGGCTAAAACAGCCAAAGGCCACGAGTCTGTTCAGATAGGAAAAGGCACTATTGATTTTGCCTCCATACTGAAAGTGGCAGAAAAACATGGCATGAAATACCATATCATAGAACAGGAAGCATTTACGGGCACCAATCCTTTGGAGAGTGCAGAGGCGGATGCGAAGTATATGAAGGAGTTTAGTTATTAATAGCCATAGCCTTGAATAAGCACGCATAAAAAAACTGCAGCTCAAAATCGAGCTGCAGTTTTTTTATGCGTGCTTATTTATTCATTTTTCTCTTGTCACTTAACTTCACCACCCCGGCCTCGCTTCGCCGGCCACCCCTCCCCGCTGCGCGAGGTGGGGAAATGCGCGAGGGTGGGGAATATGAAAAAGCGGTTCATGATTTCATGAACCGCTTTTTCATATTTACTTCATCATTCAAAATTCGATATTCTACACTCCTAAACTCCATCCTTCTCTGTAGGTGCGTTTTACAAACTGGTTGGCTTCATCAAAGTTGGTGATCTTCATGTTCGGGCCATCCCATAACAGTTTGATGTTGCGGCCTGGGTAGATCTTGGTATCTCTGCCACGGGCATCTTTGCCGGGTCTGGATAAATTGTAGCTGCGTATGGCCAGGTTGCCCATTAATACACTTTCTGTTAATGGTCCGGCGATATCGAAATTGGAGCTGAGGTTTTTAGCAGCCTCTGTGCCATATCCTGCGATTGCGGCTTCTACCCATGCGGCGTAGTGGCCATTATCGCCCTTAGGAACACGAGCCACGGTTTGTGGTACAGTGGTTTCTTTGGTGCGCGAGGTAGGCAAGAGGTTAGGGTACATACCATAAGTACCGCAGATCATTTTTCCTTTGGTACCGAGGAAGATGGCACCATTGCCACCATCGCCCATGGTTTCGTTGGCACCCAGTTCATCAGGGCGCTCTGGTTGTATGCCGCCATCCATCCAGTGTAGTTTCACATCGGGCTTACCATTTTGTCCTTTGAAGGATAAAGTGATAGATGAAGAAACCGGTCCTGAATCAGGATAGTTGCCGCGTGTCCAGTTTTCTATATAAGGGGTGGCCACACTGCATTCGGCAGAAGTGGGATAGCCTAAACCGAGTACCGCAAATGCAGGAGCCATAATATGACAGGCCATATCGCCAAGGGCGCCGGTACCGTAATCCCACCAGCCACGCCAGTTAAACGGAATCAGTTTTTCTACATAATCGCGGTAAGGGGCAGTGCCTAGCCAGAGGTTCCAATCCAGTTCTGCAGGTACGGGTGGTTTATTGGCACTCCAAGGAATACCCTGTGGCCACACGGGTCTGTCGGTATAACAATAAATAGTATGTACATCACCAATAATGCCGGCATTGTACCAATCCTGCAGTTGGCGAACACCATCGCCCGAAGCACCCTGGTTGCCCATTTGGGTAACTACTTTGTAATCGTGTGCTGCTTTGGTAAGCATGCGGGCTTCGTAAATATCGTGGGTTAATGGTTTTTGAATGTATACGTGTTTTTTTAATTGCATGGCCGCCATACCAATAACGGCGTGCATATGATCGGGTGTAGAAACAGAAACGGCATCAAAGCTTTTGTGTTCTTTGTCCATCATTTCGCGATAGTCTGTATAGATCTTGGCTTTTGGATAGCGCTCACGGCTTTTGGCGGTTTGGCGCGAATCTACATCGCACAAAAAACCAATCTCTGCTTTACCGCTCTGGAAAAAACCCCAGAGATCGCTTTCGCCTTTACCACCTGCCCCAACACCGGCTACAACCAGTTTATCGCTCGGAGCGATAAAGCCGCGGCCCAATACGTTTCGGGGTACAATGTAAAAACCGGCTGCTGCCAATGCCGCGTTGCGGATAAAAGAGCGACGCGAATCTGTTTTGCCTGTGTCTTGCGTGGGTTTACCTGATAGGTTTTTCTTTTTCATACAGTCAATCGTTGGTGGTTTTGGTAGAGAATAGAGACATGAATTTAACAAAATAACAGATGGAACGATGCGAATTGAATAAATAAAATCTATCTGGCTACTTTATAGTCAATCGGCGGGTTGTGTATTGAATATATGCGGGTGTCTGTAAATGTTTTATTCACCGCAGGAGGCGCAGAGAGTTGATGGTGGTAAAGTCAATAGATGACAATGGGCATTTCCCTGCCAGATGTTAATTTAATGCGTATCATAAGCGGTGAAAGGTTAAAGAACCTATTTTCTTTGCTGTAAATGCAGTGTGGTACGGAATTGGCATCTAATGGGTATACTGTAGCTAAAGCGTTGATGATTGCAAAAGTCATTCGCTGAAGAAAAGACTTGTTTTATTGCCTGTGGACTTTTAAACAACCAGTAACCGGTTGCTACTAAAAGCCATTAATGAGGTAAAGAAACTGGGCGCTAAAACAGCATGCTTGCCAGTATACCCGTTTTAAAATCCAGATTATCCTGCCCGTTTGCTAAAAGCGGGCAGTTTTTTTTGTTACCTTTTTAATAACGGGCAACAAAATAACTGTTTTGAGCGTCTATAGGGTAGTTTGAATCCAATTTTCAACTGCCTGCTCCGTATAGGGGTGGGCAGTTCTTATCTATACCCATGATAGTTTGCTGAGTATCAATCCTTACAGTGTGGGTAATCGGCGGTTTTCGGTAAACATGTCAATACCGGTGTAGCGGCCATCAATTTTTTTCAGCAGGCTGGTATCAACATATCCATACTTTCTATAGATGCTGAGCGAATCGTTGCTGGTATAATTAATGATGATCCATCGTTCTGTATCAAGCGAAACTTTTTTAGAAGAGCTCACCTGTCCATCACTGGTCGTAATCGATACTTGGTACATGCCTTTGGCAAAACGACCGGCATTAAATTCCTGCAAGCCGGGCGTTAGTGTTTGGCGGATTGTGGTATGGGTGGTGCCATTGTTTTCGCTGATTACCGACAATTTGATTGGGATAGAATGCTGACTATCATTATTAATGATAAGATGGGCCATGGGCCGTGAAGCACTACAAGCAAATAATACAGCCGTTGAGCACAAAACAAACGGCATTAAGATACGCATACGCATAATAGATATTGGTTTTTAAAGTGCATTGCTATAGAGGTCTGCAAAAATAATTCTCATGATACTATATGACAACACATATTCATGTGAACTTACCAAATTGACACAGCCCTATTTCTATTCGTTGCCTGATGGGTTATTTATTTTATAAAACACCGTTTTTTTCCCATGAAGGGGGTAGGGGGATTACTATAATAATTGTGATGAAGGTGTGTAGGGTAAGAGTCATTGGGAATAAACAGTATTATGTGTTTGCCGAAGCGCTATCCAAAATTCTTTTTTCGGAAAGGCAATGATAATGATTTTTCTATTTTGAAATCTGAGACTTACAAAGCATACTTTCATTTAAATTTTTAAATGTAGTTGAGCTAGTATGACCGCATTTACGGGTTGGTATTCTTCCTTATTGTTTTATAACTGCGGTGAGCTTTCATGTGTACATCAGCCACAGTGTAAAATCGTTTCAAAATCAGGTATAAATACCTAATGGAAATCTAATTTTCTTCTAGTTGCTTTGTATATCAAGTATGCATCTAGAACGATATCAATATACAAGGAGTAAAACCTTTCTGGACTTTGAATTTGAAAGCGAGGGTCCAAAAGGAAAGATTACAAAAATTGTTAGGTATAGTCTGCAAAATGCAAATGGTATATCCTATTGTAATCTCGGTTTTGGTGATCTGAATACTGCAACAGGAAAAATTGATGATCTTGTAATTTCGAACAATAAAGACAGGAGTAAAATACTGGCTACTGTTGCTGCAACCGTTTTAGAATTTACATAACATTTCCCGGATATTATGGTCTATGCGGAAGGAAGTACCCCGGTAAGAACCCGGCTTTACCAAATAGGAATTATAATCCATTGGGAGCAAATAAAACCATTATTAGAAGTGTATGGTTATGCTGAAGGTAAATGGCAGAAGTTCAAACCAACTGTCAATTATGAAGCATTTATCGTTTTGCGAAAAAGAAGTAAATTACATTATAAACAGGAGGTTAAAAATGTTACTTAAGACAACCAAACCACAGAAAAAAACAAAAGCGACCGTAAACAATAAAGTAAAAGATTATGGCAATGACCCTTTTTTTGTAGAAAAGGCAGAAAGGTCTAAAGCGTTCCTGGAAAAGAATGGGTTTCCTAAAGAATTGGTAGCCAAGAAATAGAGACTGTTTTCACTTCGATAGTATTAGTTGTAACAGTCTTCTGTGGCAAAAAAATTACTTACATTGTATCGTTACCCAACCGCCATATATGTCTAACGATATTGTTTCACAACTCAGTGCCCTTCGCCGCTACTTCGAAACCGGTGTTACCAAACCCTATGCTTTTCGCAAACAACAATTATTGGCATTGAAAGAGGCGGTGGTTGCTAACGAAGAAGAAATTTATGCGGCCTTGTACACCGATCTTAAAAAAAGCAAAGAAGAATGCTGGGTAACCGAGAATGGTTTTTTTCTGGCCGAGCTGAACGATACACTCAGCAACCTGAAAGAATGGATGCAGCCCGAACCCGTACACACCAACCTGCTTAACCTGCCATCGGGCAGCCGTGTATTGCATGAGCCATTGGGGGTTACCTTAATTATTGGTCCGTGGAATTACCCTTTTCAATTATTGTTTACCCCTTTGCTGGGTGCGATTGCTGCAGGTAATTGTGTGGTACTGAAACCCAGTGAGTTTGCACCGGCTACTGCAGCCATCATGCAAAAAATTATTGAAGCTGTTTTTCCCAAAGAATATGTTCTGTATGTGCCCGGTGATGGTGCTGCAGTAATTCCTGACATGATGAATCAGTTTTCTTTTGATCATGTTTTCTATACCGGCAGTACTGCTGTAGGAAAAATTATTTATAAAATGGCTGCTGAACGCCTTGTGCCGGTTACGTTAGAATTAGGAGGCAAAAGCCCCTGCGTAGTTGCAAAAGATGCCAATGTGAACATTGCTGCTAAACGCATAGTAATGACCAAATTTTCCAATGCCGGACAAATGTGTGTAGCACCTGATTATATTCTGGTGCATGCATCCATAAAAGAGGAACTGGTTACGGCCATGCAAAAAAAGATTGTTCAATTTTTTGGAGAGCTGCCGGAACAAAGTGAAAACTATGGTAAACTGATTAATGCAAAACAATTTGATAGGGTTACCAGTTACCTGTTACAGGGTAATTTGTTGTATGGTGGAAGACATGACAGGGAAACCCTTTTTATTGAACCCACACTAATGGATGGTGTGTCGGTTGATTCGACAGTGATGAAGGAAGAAATTTTTGGCCCTGTATTACCTATTCTTTCTTTCGATACGGATGAAGAAGCACAGGCTATTATTGCATTGAACCCCAACCCGCTTGCATTTTACATATTCACTTCCAGCAGCGATACAGAAATGCAGTGGCTGGATGCCGTACCCTCGGGCGGGGCATGTGTAAACAATGCCAGCTGGCATTTAACCAATCCTTCGCTTCCTTTTGGCGGCAGGGGTTTTAGCGGTATGGGGGCATACCATGGTAAGTACTCGTTTGATACATTCAGCCATAAAAAAGCGGTGATGAAAACACCTACCTGGTTTGATCCGGCATTAAAGTATCCGCCGTTTAAGGGTAAACTCAACTTGTTTAAATGGATTATTAGGTGATTATATTCACCGCAGAGGCGCGGAGAACGGAGAGATTTCGCAGAGCGTTCTTTCTCAGCGAAATCTTTGGCACCTCAGCGCCTCTGCGGTGAAAAAAAGCAACCAACGTACATGAAAAAACTAATACTCGCTTTCGTTGTTATCATTGCTATACTATTCCTCATCAAACGCAAAGACATGACCTGGCGACAATCCATTTTAAAAGCTGCATACCCCTTGATCATGCTGAAAGGAAAATGGTTTCCAGGTAAAACTGATGTGCAGGTGAATGCAGGTAATGTAAAGCCCGCAGTTTCTTTTTACTCACTTTCTGCCATTACAAACAAAGGTGATACACTTGATTTTAGTACACTTAAAGGAAAAAAAGTGTTACTTGTAAACACCGCCAGCGACTGTGGTTTTACCGGTCAGTACAATGAACTTGAAATATTGCATCAGCAATACAAAGATAAACTGGTGATGATTGCATTTCCCGCTAATGATTTTAAAGGTCAGGAAAAAAAAGACGATGCCGCTATTGCAGAATTCTGTAAAGTGAATTATGGTATTACATTTTCCATCATGCAAAAAAGCCATGTGGTAAAAGGGGCTGAACAGAACCCGGTTTTTGCCTGGCTAAGCAATGCCACACAAAATGGCTGGTGCAACCAACAACCTGTTTGGAATTTCAGTAAATATATAGTTGATGAAAATGGGGTGTTAACGCATTTTTATTCGCAGATGATTTCGCCTTTGGCGAAGGAGGTTCAAAAGGCCATCCATTAATTCAACTCATCCCCAACCCTTCTCTGCTTCGCAAAGAAGGGAGCCTTACTCCCCTTCTCTACAAAGTAGAGAAGGGGTTGGGGGATGAGTTAAACCGGACATTTTTCGTGATAGTTAATCAACTCAATCGGCGTCCGTTCAAATGTATACCCCGCATAATTTTTCTGTACCTCATCCAATACCGCTTCTACTTCTTCCAGTGTTTTTTCTGTTACTAGTTTGTTGCGGTATTCTTTTATGTTGGGTAAGCCTTTTAAATAATTGGCATAATGTCTTCGCATTTCATTGATGCCGGCAATGGGGCCTTTCCATTCAAGCGATTTACGCAGGTGTTTGCGGGCCACGGCTATTCTTTCTTCCAATGTGGGCGATGGCAGTATTTCGCCGGTGGCGATATAGTGTTTTACCTCGCGAAAAATCCATGGATAGCCAATGGCGGCACGGCCAATCATAATACCATCTACGCCATACCGGTTTTTGTATTCCAAAGCTTTCTGCGGACTATCAATATCTCCATTACCAAAAATGGGAATATGAATGCGAGGGTTGTTTTTTACTTTGGCAATCAGGCTCCAATCGGCCTCGCCTTTGTATAACTGGGCACGGGTACGGCCATGAATGGCAAGTGCTTTAATGCCCACATCCTGCAAACGTTCGGCCACTTCTTCTATGTTCCGGTTGTTATCATCCCAACCCAAACGGGTTTTTACCGTAACGGGCAGGCTGGTACTTCTGATAACGGCTTCGGTTAGGCGAACCATCAGGTCTACATCTTTCAATACACCAGCCCCGGCACCTTTGGAAACCACTTTTTTTACCGGGCAACCAAAGTTAATATCCAGCAGATCAGGGTTTACGGCCTCTACAATTTTGGCACTGAGAGAAAGCGCTTCTTCATCCCCCCCAAATATCTGAATGCCAATGGGGCGCTCGTAATCAAATATGTCTAATTTATGACGGCTTTTGATGGCATCACGTATCAATCCTTCACTGCTGATGAATTCGGTGTACATCAGGTCGGCACCATTATCTTTACACACGGCGCGAAAAGGCGGGTCACTCACATCTTCCATAGGTGCGAGTAACAGGGGAAAATCGGGTAGTACGATCTGGTCTATTTTTACCATATTGTGTAGGCTAACCCATGGGTAATGGCATTTTTGCCATTTATCCTTTCCGGGCCGGCTTTGTTTTTAAGAAGTTGCAAATTTACAATCTTATTTTTCAATCAATGAATCAAAAGCCTACAGTTAATTATCCTTCTCAATTCGCTTTTTTGTTGGGGTTGATGGGGGTATTTATGGTACTGAGCGCCTTTCTGATTCCTTTTATCGGTAGTATGCTGATGCATGTTCCGTTTTTACAGGTGCTGAAACAGCTGAACCGGCCTGAAAATGTCAACATTTCCCGGTTCCTCAATACGTTCGCCTCTTTCCTGATCTTTTTATTGCCGCCATTGATACTGGCAAGGGTGATGAGCAAACAACCCTTTACCCAACTGGGGTTTCAATCGGCCATCAGCAGTAAACAATTGATTTTGGTGATGGCATTAACAGTTACCAGTATTATTTTCAGTGGAGCACTGGGCCAGTTGAATGAATGGATTCCTTTGCCTGCCACCTTGCGTGCAAAAGCCAAAGCATTGGAAGATGCCTATAAAGAATCTATGATGGCAATGGCCGATATGAAAACCACCGCCGATTACCTGCTATCGTTGCTGGTACTGGCCGTGGCACCTGCTTTTTTTGAAGAGATCTTATTTAGAGGAGGGTTTCAGCAGGTATTTATTGGCTGGACCAACAGCAAATGGGCGGGCATCATTATTACCAGTGTTGTGTTCAGTGTGGTACACTTTTCTTATTTTGGTTTTCTGCCAAGACTGGCACTGGGCATGGTATTGGGGTTACTCTTTTTTTACAGTAAAAATCTCTGGCTTAATATTTTTCTCCATTTTCTGAACAATGCACTGGTGGTTACACAATTGTATGTTAGCAACAGACAGGGTAAGCCCATAGAAAAAACCATGGATGAAACACTGCCCATCTGGTGGGGTATGGGGGCTTTGCTGATGCTGGTAATACTATTGCGTTCTTTCCAAAAAGAAAGTGCCCGTGTATTGGAAGCCAGAGAACAAAACCTACATTCGTCTCCGGAAAATATCATCTCTTAATGCAATCCTGGCAAAAGATTTTCGCAACACGTAACCCGGCAGAAGCCAGTATCATACAAGGTATGCTGGAAGAAAACAATGTGCCCGTTCAGATCATGAACAAGCAAGACAGCAGTTACCTCAATTTTGGAGATATCGAATTGTATGTACCCGTGCATCTTGCAGAAACGGCAAAACAATTGGTTGCGGATAATTTATTGAATTAATCTTCGCGCCTTGGCGGTAAAAAAAATTCTAATTAAGAAAACTGTTTGAGTTAATTATCCAATAGCATTCGTAAGATCTTCCATCAAATCATCTACATCTTCAATACCTACACTTAAACGGATCAGGCTATCGGTTAAACCATTTTTGATGCGTTCTTCTCTGGGAATAGAAGCATGCGTCATAGATGCCGGATGGTTGATTAATGATTCTACACCGCCTAAACTTTCTGCCAGTGCAAACACTTTGGTAGAGGATAACACACGTTTGGCATTTTCTACACTGTCATCTTTCAATGTAAAACTCATCATGCCGCCAAAACCACGCATTTGTTTTTTAGCGATGGCATAATTATGATGATCTTCAAAACCACACCAGTATACACGGCCCACTTTGGGGTGGTTGCGTAAAAAATGGGCGATCTTTTCGCCGTTCTCACAATGGCGTTGCATGCGAACGTGCAGGGTTTTAATACCACGTAATACCAGAAAGCAATCCATCGGACCGGGAACTGCTCCACAACTTTTTTGAATAAAATACAATTGCTCACGAAGGGCAGCATCGTTCATAACCAAACAACCCTGAATCACATCACTGTGTCCGCCCAGGTATTTGGTGGCAGAATGCATTACGATATCTGCACCAAGGTCAAGCGGATTTTGCAGGTAAGGGGATGCAAATGTATTGTCTACACAAAGCAGTGCATTTGCCTTTTTGGCAATGGCAGCAACAGCTTCTATATCGGTAATATTCATTAATGGATTGGTCGGTGTTTCAATCCAGATGAGTTTGGTTGCTGCAGAAATGGCTTTGCTGATGTTGGTAACATCCGTTGTATCTACATACGTAAACCGGATGCCATATTTTGAAAATATTTTTGTAAACAGGCGATACGTGCCGCCATACATATCATTCGCTGCAATCACTTCATCGCCGGGAGATAATAGTTTAATTACCGCATCTGTGGCAGCAACACCGCTTCCAAATGCCAAACCAAATTGTCCGTTTTCTATTTGTGCATAGGCATCTTCCAATGCTTTACGCGTTGGGTTCTGGCTGCGGGCATATTCATAGCCTTTGTTTACACCGGGCGCCTCTTGTACATAAGTAGAGGTTTGGTATATAGGCGTCATAATAGCACCATTAGAAGGATCGGGTTCTGTTCCGGCGTGTATGTATTTGGTAGCAAGTTTCATGTGATGTGTTTAGTATGTATGAGTTCTTATTTTTTGGTAAGCATAGCAATGGGTAAACTGGCTTTGATATCATCCCAAACACATACCAGGTTGCAACCGGTTTTGGTATCCTCAAAATACAGGGTAAAAGCTTCTATGCTATCTGTTGTTTTATCAATCTCAATATCAGTGCGCAATACATCTTTCCTACTATCGTAACTGAAATTTCCCCAGCTGAAATTATCGCGGTTTAAGATCATGGTCCACTTGCTTTCTCCGGGTATACAATATATGGTATATCGTCCTTTGCTTACAGACTTACCGGCTATCTTTACATCGGTAAAGAACTCGATCTCTGTAGCCTCATTAGCGCCCATGCGCCAGAGTTCGTTGTATTTTAAAATGCCGCCAAATATACTCCGTCCGTTTTTTAAGGGCCTGCCATATACTATACGAGCCAATGGCATATCCTTTACTTTTCCGCTCATTTTTAACAGCGGATAATTATTGGGCCAGTAGCACATGTCCATAGGCGATTTGTCCAGATCAGTGGGTTTCTGTTGTGCCTGTGCACTCATCATAAGGAGTACACAAACCAGGCTAACGCATAACTTCATGTATCAGATTTTGCCAAAGATAAATGCTATTGAATTAGCAAAGCATCGAATTGTGACCGGGCGAATTTTTTAACATCAGGAAAAAAGTCATGGTAAGCGCTTTCCAGTTCGCTGTAATGTTTTGTAAATAAGGTAAAGGCGGGGCCAGCATCATCCAGATAGGCCGCTCTTCGTACCAGTCCGCCAAAACTCTTTTCAATTCCATCTCTGTACTGGTAATGGAACAGCCAGTTCTGGCTGCTCATATAAGGTAACATGCGGGCAAATTTTTCTGGCAAGAGTGTATTTTGTTGGTGTAATTGCCTGTACACTTCTTCTGCAAAATACTGCAAACCTGTTTCTGTAAATAAAGCGGCATCAAGGGCCAGAAAATGATCGTATACCACATCCATAAAGGCGCCGGCATAAGCGCCAACAGCGGGTTTGAAATAAGCTTTTGCCTGTTTGGTGGCAGGGTGCAGATCGGTAAATGTATCAATGCTTCTGTGTAATCGAATCCCTTTTTGTACCAGTTCGGGGTAATCAAATTGTTTTTTGCCTTTCACAAAATCACTGATCATATTGCCCACCAAAATACCGGGGTTATTGAAAGAGAGGTAGGCGTGGGCAAGGTAGTTCATGTAACAAGTTTGATACGGAGAAAGAATTAACGTGTTTGTTCCTGTATCCATTTACCAATCAGATCCAGTGTGGCAGCATCAAATGTTTCTTCCAGGGCAAGGTATTCTGCTACACTGCCACAGGCTTTGCAATGCTGAAACAAATGGTTTACGCCGGGTACCGCTACTACTTTGCTGTTAGGATTTTTGTTGTTAGAGAGAACTTTTCGAATAGCAGCCAGATTAGCCACGGGATCTACCTGTTCATCTTTTTCACCATTCAGTGCCAGAACAGGAATTTTTATTTTTTCAAAATCCTTCAACACATCGTAGCTGAGAAAGAACCGCCACCAGGGTCTTGTAAAGTCTGCAAATCCTTTTGTGAACGAAGCAATCACTTCCTCATCCGTACCATGTACCAGATTTTTTAGTGTACTGTCTTGTTGTTGATGCTTCCACTCCAGATAATTTTTACGAATAAAAAAAGAAAGGTTATTGGCGGCGGCGGTATCAAACGCAATCATGGTCATCCGGTCGTACAGTTGTTGATACGCATGCTGGTCATGTTTACTTAACGAAGCCAATGGTTTTTCTACTGCCTGGTAATGCATCGTTTGCATGCCGCCTACAACAGGTCCGGCCAGCAATACCATAAAGGAAACATCTTTTGATCGCGCGGCTACATAAGGTGCAATCATGCCGCCTTCGCTATGACCCAGTAAACCTATGTTGGTGATGTCGATATCCTTTCTGGTTTTCAGGTATTGAATACCTGCCATTACATCGTTAGCAAAATTTTCAGAAGTAGCGATCGAAAAATTACCGGTACTTTTTCCTACACCACGGTCATCTACCCGCAAAACAGCGATTCCTAATTTGGTTAAATGATCGGCCAGTAAGGCAAAAGGTTTGTGCAGGCCAATGGTTTCATCTCTATCCTGCGGGCCACTACCCGTGATCAATAATACAACCGGAAATTTTGTACCGTTAGCCGGTTTGGTTAGTGTTCCCGCTAAATGAATGTTTTCTGTTCTGTTCTCATAGCCTACTTCTTCACTGGTATAGGGATAAGGTGGCTGTGGTGTTTGTGGTTTGGGTTTTGTTATTATGGGTTTTGGCAATAAGGCGGCATCCTTTATTCTTAACAGATTCATGGCAATGATACCCGGCCCCTGTTGCATGGTTCCGATAATACCATCTTTACCATCCCATTTTCCTCTGTAGCCACCTTTGATCAGGTCAATGCTTATCAACACACTATCTGCCATTAATTTGGTACTGCTGGTAGCCAATCCAAAAGCGTTCTGATCGGGGCTATCGAATTTGGCTTCGTAATTATTTTCTTTCTGGGTGATGTGAAAAATAATACGGAGTGTTTTTCCACCCGTGGCGATTTGTCCCTGCCAACTACCTGTTATATTCTGTGCGGTCAGATTCAGAAACAGACTGCTTACCAGCCATGTGGCGATAATTTTTTTCATAAACAATTATTGATGTTGTTTAAAATAGCGATAAGAGAAAATTGCGGGAATGGCCACCATGATGAAAAGGATGATACCAAAAACAATGAATCCAAATTTAGCGGGTAATAGTAAGGCTGTGATGGTCATGAGTATTCCTCCCGGTACCCAAACCTTACCAACCAGTTGGTGTGTTTTGCGCCAGTTATCTTCACTCTCAAGCGTCCAGGGTGTTCTGAATCCGATAAAATAATTGGGTTTAATGCTGTGCATATAATTGCCCAAAACCGAAAAGAACAAACCTATAAGTGGTAGCATCAGTTTACTGATGCTAATAGAACCGGTTTTGGTTGCGTACACAATGACCAGATTAATGGCGCATAAGAAGATCACAACTACAACGGCAATTTTGTGAAACACTTCGGGTGATTGATTGGCAGTTCTTTTTGGATCAATCTTAGATAAGTTGCTTATCAACAGGTATGCACTGGCAGAAACAATAGACAGTAGAATCGTAATAAACCAGATCTCTGCTTTATTACCGAATTTGTCTGCCTTTCCATCTATACCAAAATGTGTTGGAATGGTATCGGGCAATCCGGAATAAATGGAGGCGGTGTACACCAGTGGGAGGCAGATAATACCTGCTATCAGTAAAAAACCCAGTAAGGTTGTCTTTTTCATATCAGGATTTCTTTTTTGTTTTGGTAAACTGTACCACCCATTTCAATACCTCGTCCATTACAGTTGTATTTAATGAATAATAAATAAACTGGCCTTCTTTAACGGCGGTTACCAGCTCGGCCTGTTTTAGCAGGTCCAGGTGGTGTGAGATACTGGGTTTTGTGATGTTGAACCTGTCTGCAATATCACCAGCTGTCATATCCTGTTCCTTCAACATTTCCAGGATCTCTCTCCGGGTACCATCATTCAAGGCTTTGAAAAGAATGTTCACAATCGTGTATTTGTATATTTAGGCAAATGTCTAAATATTATTTGGCGTACCAAAATTTTATTTTTCTTTCTCCATAAACTATTTCACGCCACTATTAAAAATTAACCCCTTGATAACGGCATTTGTGATTTATTTAAGAAATGGGGTACAATCCTTTGTGGTATTGCTTTTCAGAGAATTATATCCTTCAGAATAGATGATTAGCCCTACCGTTCATACCAGCCAGACAGCTTTGTGAGATACTTCATCACAATTAAAAAAACAAGGTAAGGGCCTTTTCTACATTTGGTTTGTCGATGTGATACAGACCACAAACAACAACAAAACAAACAAATTAAAAAACGTAAAAAATCAAACAAATGAAAAAATTATTTATCGCAGCCCTTATTGTAGTTGCTGCCGGAACCAGCGCTTTTGCTAAAGATGTAACCAAACTGAACTACAGAGTAAGAACCAACTTTGAAGCCAAATTTGCAGGTGCTACCAATGTATCGTGGAGTGCAAAAGAAAATTATTTCAAAGCAGTATTTACCCTGTCGGATGAAACTGTAGAAGCTTTTTTTGCAACAGAAGGAGACCTGATCGGTTACAGCCGTCAAGTTGATTTTCAAAAATTACCCTTGTCTTCTATTCAGCGTATTAAGAAAGACTATGCTTCTTACAAGGTAGCTGAAACCATTGAGTTTGACCAGGATGGCGAAAGATCTTATTTTGTTTCACTGCAAGATGGTGCAAAAAAGAAAATTCTGCAGGTATCATTGTATGGCGCAGTAAGTGTTTACGAGGGCGAAAAAAAATAAGCATAGGTTAGGTTGTAACAATCAGAAAGGCCCTGCTAATGCGGGGCTTTCTGCTGTATATAATCGTTCATACCAATGCAATCCGCTTCTCTTGTCAGATCGAACAACAATTGTTGTAATCGATGCAACAGCGGCTGCCCGTTTAATTTTTTGGTAAAAGCGGGAAGTCCGTACGCTTCAATATTGGTAAACTCCCATGGATGAAAGTAGAGGCAGAGATAGCCGTCTTTTTTCAATGTTTGTAACGCCAATCGTTTAAAAACGGCATAGGGAAGGTTTTTAAAACTTAACCAAAACAAGGGCATGCGGATAATTGGTGAAACCGATGCCGGTATACGCAGCATACCTTTATCAACGTACATGGTTCGGGGCAGATGAAAATTATTGTATCGTCCCGGCAGCCATGTGGGATTGATAGAAGAGTCGTAGGTATAGCCTGCTTTTTTCACTTCCTCCATAGCTACTTCTTTCATGCGGGGCATACGGAGTCCGGTAACTTTTTTACCACAGATCTCTTCCAGTTGTAACCTTGATTGCAGCAGGTGTTCATTATTGAATGAAGAATGATAAAAGGTGTGTGAGGCAATTTCATGTTGTACACCCAATTGCCGTATGGCTTCCGGAAAATGCATTGCAAAATTAGCCGTGGTAAATAATGTGCTTTTTATGGTAGTATCTGTCAGTATGGGGCTGAGTGCATCAAGTCCTGCTTTGCCTACACGCATCTGTTCTTCCGCTGTAATGGGAAACTGGTATTCGAGCGGCATATCAAATTCTTCTACATCAAAACTCAGCAACACAAAACGGTTCATGATACCAGGTTTGATTCTTTTACAATATAATGTGGCCGTTGTTTGCTTTGCATAAAGAGTTTGCCCAGATACATACCAATAATACCCAGAATCATTAGTTGTAAACCGCCAAAGAACGCAATGGTGGCAATAACTGATGTCCAGCCGGAAATGGCATGACCAAAATAATAACTATAGATGATGTAAGGAATATAGAACAGTGATAGCAAGGCAAAAATAAAACCAAGGTATGCTGCAATGTAAAGTGGGCGGGTGCTGAAAGATGTGATACCCTGCAGTGCAAACCGGATCATTTTTTTTAACGTGTATTTCGATTTGCCCTGTGTTCTCTGCGCGGGATCGTATTCAATACCTATTTGCCGGAATCCCATCCATTTTACCAGACCACGCATAAAAAGATCGATCTCTTTAAAAGCGCGGAATACCTCTACAACTTTTCGGTCCATCAAACGAAAATCGGCTGTACCCTGTTCCAGTTCTATATCTGATAAATTGTTGATGAGGTTGTAAAACATATTGGATGTTTTACGTTTCATCAAGGGCATTTCTTTGTGGTCTTTGCGAATGGTGTATACAATATCATTGCCTTCTTCCCATTGACGAATCATTTCAGGAATCAAATCCGGTGGATGCTGCATATCGCCATCCATCATAATCACTGCATCTCCATCCACCATATCCAGTCCCGCTTTTAAGGCATTCTGGTGGCCAAAATTCCGGGCAAGTGAAATATAAAAAACGTTTTCTTTGGATTTTGAAATCAATTTCAGATTGTCCAATGTGCCATCATTGCTGCCATCATCAATAAAATAACAGGAATAGGTATACGGTAATGGTTGAAAAACATTTTCCAACGCTGTAGCAATGATATTGATATTGTTTTCCTCATTACATACAGGAATAACAATGGAAACATGTTTCTTCATCCTTGGGGGGATTTGAGCGGTTTGTAATCATTTGTAATATACAGGGTATTTGTAATTACTATGGATACCGACCTATATTTTCTGTACGGGAATCGCTTCGTTTATACCATTTTCTTTATCAAAATATAATTCAAACATGCAAACACACCATACCAAGATGCATGGTATGGCTTTTATATGGTATGGAACTAAATATGTTTTCTTGATATAGAGAGGAAACAATTCTGTA
Organism: Chitinophaga pinensis; assembly: GCA_943372845.1. Taxonomy (GTDB): domain Bacteria; phylum Bacteroidota; class Bacteroidia; order Chitinophagales; family Chitinophagaceae; genus Sediminibacterium; species Sediminibacterium pinensis_K. The sequence goes on from CALSAD010000008.1 coordinate 52,840, forward strand.
GGAGATAAGCTGGTAAATACCAAAACAAGCACCAGCAGCAGTGTGTGCCAGCTTTTTCGTTCACGGCTGATATACCAGATGGCAACTCCTGCAACAGCAATAATGTAGGTGGGTGATTCTACTCCTGGATTAAACAGAACCGTGAATAATAAAATGGCAGCCAGATACAATAACCGGAAAGAAAGATCATGGTATACCTGCTTTTTTAACAATACAAGCAACATAGAAACTGAGCCGGCCAGCATAATCCACTCTTTGGATAGCCAACTAATGTTAAAAAGGTTCATAACGCCCAGTAAACTTAACGACTCTCTGAGCGATTGGGCCTGCAAACGAACTATCCAGCTCTGGTAAAGAAAAACTAACTGATCAAACGATATAAACAATAAGGGAAGTGAAAAAAAGAGAAAAGCCCAGCCCAAACCTTTGATAAAAAAAGCACCTTTTTTTTGATAACACAGAAAGAACACACCGGCTGTTAATACATAGATCTTAAAAAAAGAACCCAATACAAAAAAAAGACTTGACCATGTTGGTTTACTCCTGTTTTGAAAAATAAATACCAGCAGTATACATGCTGTAACAGTTGCATTGGTTTGAACGTTCTCGGTGCAGGTAATGTATTCTATCAAACAAAACCAGTAGAGAAATATTTTTTTCTTTTCTTCTATTGGTAACAGGTTTATAGCAAGTAGAAAAGGAATGGTATGTGATATGTTCCAGAATAAAATGGCCAGCCAGTCTGGTAAATGTGCGAAAGCACCCATAAGAAAAGCAAAAAAAGGACTGTAATTGTAAGATGTATGATATTCCAGCGGATAGGGAAGATATAAATCAAAGCCTTTAATCAGATGAAAGTACGATGCTTTAAAACAATCGTAATTATCACAGGTTTCAAGAAAAGAGATTTTCAGACTAATCAGAACCGCTGCTGTAAGGTATACGGCAGCGATCACTTTTTTATTGCTGAAAAAGGGTCTTGAAAAAAAAATAGCAAGAGGATTTTTATCCATATATCGCAGTTAACTTAGCGATTTTTGTTTGCATGAAGATAAAAATTATTGTAACGTTATACAATAAGTAATTCTGCTTGCATGTAAGGTACAACCAGGGATGATACTGTAACAAAGTCCGATTGATTTTGTGATTGCAGCAATGTCTGTTTCTGTTAAACAAAGCAACTGATTTTTTTTTCTGAATTGATCGTATGCAGAAAATTTAGCCTGGTAAATAAATTTTATAAAGGAGAAAAAATAATTGTGTCGAATGCTATTCAGCAAAACGTTGAACACATCCTTGATAAGAAAATGATCGGAAGCAATGGTATCAGCCAGTATTATTTTACCGTTTTTAGTTAGCAAAGGCTTGCAGGATTCCAGTAGTTCGGCTACCCTTTTTGGGGTATCAAAGTATTGTACTACACTAAGGATAATAATGGTATCAAAGTTGTTTTCCGGTAAGCCAGCTTCACGGAGGCCAAGGTTTTTTTCATTTTGATGTAGTAGGCTAAAATGAAAATGAGGGTATGCTTTGAATCTTTCTTTACAGGCATCAATGTATACAGGAGAAATATCTACCCCTACATATCCATTCACTTGCTGTAACAAACTTTCTGCCAAATACCCCGGGCCACAGCCAAAATCCAGTACCTGATTTTGTTGGTCTATGATTTTTCTGGAAATAATCTGGTTAGCAAAATAATCTGTACTCTTTTGCATCACTATTCCAAACAGTTTGGGGTCTTCTGACCAAAACTTTTCCCAACTTGACATATATGATAATGTTTGTATAGATATGGGGGAACTCCCTCTGAAAAACGTTCAAAAATATTATTAATATTCCAGCTTTAACGATTATTTCATCTGCATGGGTTCAGTATAAAAAATTACTTTTGCCCCTCTAAATCAAGAACCATGAGTAAAGGACCCGTTTCGCAATTCATACAACACCATTACCGGCATTTTAATGCAGCCGCATTAATTGATGCTGCACAGGGATACGAAACCCACTTGTTGGAAGGTGGTAAAATGCTGGTAAGCCTTGCCGGTGCCATGAGTACCGCCGAACTGGGTATTAGTCTGGCCGAAATGATCCGGCAGGATAAAGTGGCTATCATTAGCTGTACCGGTGCCAACCTGGAAGAAGATATTATGAACCTGGTGGCGCATAGCCATTATAAACGTGTTCCTAATTATAGAGACCTAAGCCCACAGGAAGAATGGGACCTCCTGGAAAACCATTATAACCGTGTAACCGATACTTGTATACCCGAAGAAGAAGCGTTTCGCAGGTTACAGCAGCATATCCATAAAATATGGAGCGATGCAGAAGCGAAGGGCGAAAGGTATTTTCCGCATGAATACATGTACCAGATGTTATTGAGCGGCGTGCTGGAACAGTATTATGAAATAGATCCAAAAAACAGCTGGATGCTGGCCGCTGCAGAAAAGAACCTACCTATTGTGGTGCCGGGTTGGGAAGACAGTACCATGGGTAATATTTTTGCTTCTTATGTGATCAAGAACGAATTGAAAGCAAGTACCATGAAAAGTGGTATTGAATACATGGTTTGGCTGGCGGATTGGTACCGGCAGAACAGTGGTGGAAAAGGGGTTGGATTTTTCCAGATCGGTGGTGGTATTGCAGGCGATTTTCCAATCTGTGTTGTACCCATGATGTACCAGGATCTGGAATGGCATGATGTGCCTTTCTGGGGTTATTTCTGCCAGATCAGTGATTCAACCACCTCGTATGGTTCTTATTCCGGTGCCGTGCCCAATGAAAAAATTACTTGGGGTAAATTAGATATTCATACACCCAAATACATAGTAGAAAGCGATGCCACTATTGTGGTGCCGTTGATTTTTGCTTACTTGCTGGGTTGGTAATCCTCAATCGTCATTTCGAACGAAGCGAAGCGCAGAGAGAAACCTCATGTTAAGTGCACATATCATGAGGTTTCTCACCCGCTGAAGCGGGTTCGAAATGACGGTTTTGTTTAGGCTTTTGGGCTATAACAAAAAAACAACAAACATCCTTACAGTTTGCTGTGTTTGCGCCTTACCTTACTTTTTATTTATCAATAGAAATGTATATCATGAAAAAAATTATCCTGTTAGTATTCAGCTTTGTATCCATAGTACAGATACAGGCCCAAACAAAAGTTACCAAAACCAATGTGTTAGGTAAATGGAGTGTATCAGCCGTGGAAATGACTGGTATGTTTGCCTATTTTATTGAGAAAGATTCATTGGCCCTTGGTGAAATGATGAAGGCACAGGTAAAAGACGACCAGCAATTGGCCGGTATTACCGCCATGATAAAACCGCAACTGTCTGTATTTAGTAGAATGGCATTTGTATTTAAAGAAGATGGCACCGCCGAATTGGGAAGTGGCACTGAACAGGCCGAAGCGGCTACCTATACGGTAGATGAAGCCAACTCAACCATTATCACTACCGATAAGGAAAAGAAAGAACAGGTGCTGAAAGCAGAGATCAAAGATGACCAGCTGCGCATCACCCTGCAACAGCCACAGGGCGAAATTCAGATGGTTTTGAAGAAAGCAAAATAATAATCACACGCGTCACGACGAGATAGGAACGAACGAGGAGAAATCTTATGATTGTGCTGTATATTTTATTCCTACACAACATCGTGAGATTTCTCTCTGCGCTGCGCTTCGTTCGAAATGACGGGTTGTTGGGAGAAATAAAAAAGAACCCTCATCTTTATTGATGAGGGTTCTTTTTTATTGGTTGTTGAACTATCTGTATCAATTATCTCGCAGGCATCGTTAACGGAATATCTCTCTTCAATAGATCATCGCGGTTTGCAATCACCCATCCGGTATGAAATACCAATTGGGTACGTCTGGACATCACCTCAAACTGGATTTTCTCCACTACATCACCGGCTCCATGGTAATCCGGACCTAACATTCCATCATAGAAGAATAAAATAGGCACCCCTTTTTTAGCAAAGTTATAATGATCGCTGCGGTAGTAGATCCTGTTCGGGTCTTTTGGATCATCATACTTGTAATCCAGCGCCAGATTTTTGATGTACTTATTGTTTACACCTTCATTGATACCCTGAAGTTCTGAACTCAGTTTATCATGACCAATCACATAAATATAATTAAGCGTATCACCTTTGCGCGAGTCATCGCCTCTTCCGATCATATCGGTGTTCAGGTCAACAGATGCTTTGGCCAAATCAACGGTTGGATGATCTGCATAATAGGCAGAACCCAACAACCCTTTTTCTTCACCACTTACGGTCATAAAAATCAGGGTTCTCTTAGGCTTGTTACCTGCTTTTGCGGCTGCTGCAAAAGCTTCAGCCATTTGAATCACACCCACAGAGCCAGATCCATCATCATCAGCACCATAATAAATTACATTGCCATTTTTGCCAATGTGATCATAATGGCTGGTAAAGAAAACATATTCCTCTTTTTTACTTGTGCCAGGAATGATACCTATAACATTGCTGCTTTCCAATGTTTCAGTAGACATTGCAGCCGTAGCCGATAGCTCAGAAATATAAGTGCCTTTATTGGTATTTTTTAATTCAGCAAAACCGATGTTGGATGTTCTTCCCAGTAAAGCAGAAGCTACTGCATCAGAAACAGTTGCTGAAAAAAACGGCGCAGTAGCTGTTGCAGAAGGCGCTGTTGTTGTAGGTGGGGTAATAGACATACGCCCTTTCACATTCGTAGGTGTTTGCCTTGGGAAAGCCGTAGACACAATCAATAATCCTGCGGCACCATTTCTCCGCGCAGTCATTGCTTTCGCAGCTGCTGCACCGCCACCGCCACGTCCCTGGCCAGCAGTAGGCGCTGCCAGTGTGCCACCATCCAAAACCATAACCATCTTGCCTTTTACATCTAGGCCGGCATAATCGTTTACGTTTTTAGCCGAGTCGTATTCGCCATAACCTGCAAATACAATGCTATTGTACTTCCAGCTTCCGGGTAATAATCCAAAAGAGAAATCTTTATCCCAATCAAAATTTTTGCCGTTTACCCTTAATTTTTTTTCAGAAAGTATTGCCTGATAAACAGGATACAGCTGTTGGTAGCTATCCCCGTTACCCGGCTTCAATCCAAAACTTTTGAATTGTTCTTCAATCCAGGCAGCTGCTTTCTTTTGTCCGGGTGTTGCTGTTTCGCGTCCTTCCATATCAGCTGCGGCCAGAATGGTCAGTTTTTGTTTCAACGCTTCTTTGGTAATGAGTGCTGCATATTTAGCTGCCTCATCTGTTTTTTGAGCCATGGCAACTGTAGCCGCAAATGGCAAACAGAGCAGTAGTAGTTTTTTCATCATGTGTTTTATGGTTTGAATTAAGAGCAAGCAATTTTACCAACACGGGTTGCGTGGCGGCCACCTTCAAATTCAGTGGTCATGAAAAGATCGATCATTTGTTCGGCCAAAGCCAGTGAAACAAAACGTGCGGGTATGCAAATGATATTGGCATTATTGTGTTTACGCACCAGCAAAGCCACATCGTTTTGCCAGCAAAGTCCGGCCCGTATGTGCTGGTGTTTATTGGCGGTGATGGCTACTCCATTGGCACTACCGCAAAGCAGGATACCAAAAGCGGTTTCTCCCTTTTCTACACTGGATGACGTAGGGTGGGCAAAATCGGGATAGTCAACCGAATCGGCAGTATACGTGCCAAAATCATTTACCTGGTAGCCTTTATCACTCAGCCATTTTACCAGTGCCGTTTTATACTCAATACCCGCATGGTCGCAACCAATAGCGATGGGTTTAGAGGGATCGAAAACATACGCCATATTCATTAATTAGGGAGGCTAAGATAATAGATTGCTTTTAGAGACCCTTAATAATCTGTACGAATGGGGGAAAGAGGGTAGATTAAGTAGATAAAGTAAATAGGGTAAATAAAGTGTGGGTTAGGAATTATACCTATATACTTTATTTACCCTATTTACTTATCTACTAAACCCACCTAATCCCACTCTTCCAAATCAGCCTTAGCCTGTTCTCTTTTAACGCGGGTGGAAACGATTATGCTTAGTTCGTATAACAACCATAAAGGAATGAATACGATCAGTTGGCTCATCCAGTCGGGGCTGGGGGTAATGAATGCGGCGAGTATGAGGATGACGATGATTGCGTACTTGCGGGTTTTTCTTAAAAACTGGGGCGTGATGAGTCCTATTTTGGTAAGGATGAAGGCCAGTACCGGTAATTCAAAGGCAAGGCCACAACCCAAAATAATGTTTGTAAGGTTATCGATGTAATCTGCCAGTGTAGGCATGGTGGTAATAAAACCCTGTGTACCCAATTGAAAACCACCCAGAAAATTAAACGTAAAAGGCCCCAGCAGGAAATAGCCGAATGAGGCACCGGTAAAGAAGAAGAAAGAAACCCAGAAAATGACAAAGCGTGTGTTTTTTAACTCTTTTTCTTTTAAAGCTGGTTTTACAAAACGCCAGAACTCCCAGAAAATAAAAGGGAAAGCCAGAATAATACCACCGATCAGCGCCATGGAAATACTGCTCAGAAACTGTCCGCCAAATGTATTGCTGATCATGTTCACTTTTACCGCAGGCATACAAAGAGCTTGGCCCATATGTGCCCAGTGACTAAACTGGCAAAGTGCCCGGTAGCTGATGAAATTAGGGTTTAACGGACCATAGATCACATTATCAAAAACCCAGTTACGGTAAATAAATATGGCAATGGCCATAACCAGTATAGCCAGTACAGCGCGGATGATGTGTACCCTTAACTCTTCGAGATGATCGATGAATGTCATCTCGGGTTTACCTGAACCACTGCTTCTGTTAAATAGTGCCATTACTTTCTGTGACTGTTATCAGGCGCCAAAGTTACGGGTATGGAGCACACAAAAAACAAGGGTTTTAGGTGGAAGTGGCTAGAATTTGGTTTTTGCATATAGCGTAGTTGAATAACCGCGAGGGCGTCAAGGCTCGAGGGTAAGCTAAGGAATGAGTTGAAAAGCCCTTGCGTCTCAGCGTCCTAGCGGTAAAAGTCAAAATTGAGTCATTACCATTCAGAGGACCGTTGAAGTAATTGTGTCATTGCCCGATGGGCTTACCTGAGTATTTTCATTTTAACCGATTCAATGCGTGTATCGCTTACACTGATGATATCAAAACGGTAATCATCAATAATGATGGTTTCTTTTTCTTTTGGAATGGTTTCATGTTCATTAATGATGTAGCCACTCAATGTTTCCGATTCGCTAGCAGGAAATTTCATATCATACTTTTCATTGAGATAGTCGAGCTCCATGCGGCCACTTAAAATGAATTCATCTTCCGACAATTGTTTTTCTGCCAGTTCTTCCAAATCATATTCATCTTTAATTTCTCCGAAAATTTCTTCCAGTACATCTTCCATGGTTACTATACCTGCGGTGCCGCCAAATTCATCTACTACCCAGGCAATACTTTTTCTGTCTTTGGTAAATTTACTAATCAGGTCGGTTGCACTCATACTTTCCGGAACCGCCATAATGGGGTGAAGAATGGAGCGGATAGCGTCTGGTTTTTTAAACAGATCCAGTTGGTGAATATAGCCTTGTATGTTATCAATATTATCATCGTACACAATGAGCTTACTGAGCTGTGTGCTGATGAAAATCTTTTTCGCATCTTCCATGGAAGTATTGATATCCAATGCTTCAATTTCTGTTCTGGGCACCAGGCATTGCCTGATTTTTACCAGTGGTAAACTTAATGCATTCTCAAACAATTCTGTGTTCAGTTCCTGGCTGTCCTCATCCTGCTCTTTGGTTTGCTGAAAAAAATGTTCCAGGTCTACTTTGGTAAATGCATCATTTCTATCGTTCACGCGAACATTAAACAAATAGGTAAGAATCCATTGTGATACATTCACAAAAAATTTAGTGAGTGGTAAAAACAGGGTATGAAAAAAGTTAGCGATGCGTGCAAAAAAACTCAGCAGTGAATCGTTCTTGGCGCGAAAAATAGCTTTGGGAAGAAACTCGCCAAAAATCAATACCACCAGCGATGACATCAGCGTATCAAACCCAAGTTTTATGTATTCATTCTGAAAACCGAGATTGGTAAACAGGGCGGTCCAGATGGTTTTCTTCATCAGCTCATGTACCAGTAAACCATAGATCACCAAAAAAAGATTCAGACCAATTAAACAGGTGCCAATAAAGCGTGCGGGATGCTCCATGAACTCAGATAAAATGATCCCGCTTTTTTTGCCTTGTTTTTTCTTCAACTCTATGCTAAGGCGGTTGGCAGATACAAATGCAATCTCATAGCCCGCGAAAAAGCCGATAAAAATCAGCGTAACGCAAATCCAGATAAGGGTGTAGAGCTCTGTCATGGAGGAAAATTAATACAAATATACTGATTGACAAGGGAGTTGTGAGTCGTCAGTCGTGAATCGTGAGGCGAGAATCGTCAGTCGTGAATCGTGAGGCGTGAGTGAAATTCGGTTGCATTTGACTTTATCTGCGTTAAATGGCGGGTTTCAATATTTTTTACAGATATAACGCCAATTCACTCACGTCTCACGCTTCACGTCTCACGAAAAAAAGTGCCCCGTAAAAACGGGGCACGGTCACCGATAGTAACAACATGAGAAAATCGGCTGTGTGAGATCAGTGGGAATATCGAACCTGCCTGCCGGTAGGCAGGTATCGAACAAGGAATATCGACTGATGAACCGTCATTTCGAGCGAGGAACGAGCGAGAAATCTTCTACTTAGTAGCAAAAGATTTCTCACTCGCTGTCGCTTGTTCGAAAAGACGGGGTTTATTTAAAATCTACGGTGCAATTCTGGCATTTCACTTCAATTTTTAATCCTTTGCCATCACCAACGGTGGCGGTGAATTTGGATGGGCCGTTGCTGGTTCTGTAACCAGATAATGATGAGATGGTTGCCATAGAGGGAGCTACTCTTGTTCCTTCAACTATCATCCCATTGGCTCTAGGTAAGTTTGTAGCTACAATGGTTCCAGCTGCTTTCTCTTCTGTTCCTTTTTCTTCCTTCACTTCTTTTTTTTCAAAATTGCCGTATACAGAACTGTACACGCCTGAAAAGTCTACGTTATAGTTTTTATTTTCTTTTAAAGGAATACGGATATCGGCATATTTATCGTCCAGTTTAATCAGACTTACTGCAGTGCCTAGTTTTCTCACTTTTACATCGGCATTGGTGCCTTCCATTTCCAGTGAATTGTTGAGTTTGGTGATGCGGAGGTTGCCGTATGATTTTCTGCCATGTACTTCGCCGGCTTCTTCAATTTCATATTCATCGTTGGTGCTGCGCAGGGATATTTTTTTTGCCGCAGCCATTTCAATGGTAGAATATTTGCTTTCAATATCCAGTTCATCTATGCTGTTGGCAGTAAAGCGGCCATTGTTAAATTCCACTTCCGCTGTTTTTACATCACCAATATTTACATTAGAATATTTAGAACGAAGGGTGAGTTTGGTTAGGTTTTCTGCTTCCAGGTTGCCATTGGTAATGTCTATCGTTGCATCGCCGATGTTAGCAGGTAAACTTACATCTGCATATTTACTTTCAATATCAATTTTACTGCCTGTTGGAATAGTAACCGTAACCACTCTTTTAATATTGGCCTTGGTGCCAATATTCTGGCCATTGCCATTGAATACCGCTACGCCTGAACTACCCGATGCACCATACACCGTATACGCACTTCCATTGGTAGTAAACAGAGAACCATTACCAGATACGGTACCTGATTTTACTTTTACAGAACTGCCCAGTGTTTTTAGTGAGAGGTTTACTTTCTCCAACCACTCATCGTCGGTTAATTTGCTTTCACCATCATAATATACGGTGGTGGTTACTTTTACTTTGGGTTGGTCCCATGTTTTTACCACAATACCACGTGAGGCATTTTCAATATAAATTTCGCCGCCCTTGGGTACGGCAATTTCTTTGCTTACTTCTTTTGATTTGAGATCAGCATCGTTGAATTTTTTTTCAGAACCTCCACTATAGGTATAGGTATTTGAATTGATACCATATCCGCTTACTACTACGGGAGCAAGAGAATTGGCCGATCTTGGAGAAGCAGCTTGTTGTGCATTGGTTAGTACAGCTGTACACAAAAGGCAGCCTGTCAGTATTAAGGTTCGTTGTATTGGTTTCATGTTATCGATCTTTTAGAGTTTCAGGAAATAGGTTTTGGCAGAATCAACAGGTCCGCGGTTTTGTTTGTAGCGGTTGTTGGTTTTGGTCATTTCGGTTTGTAATTGTTTGAGAATATTGAGTTTTTGTTGATACAGATTGATCAGCTGATCCAGTAACACATCATTCATGCCGCGCCTTGCAATGTCTGATTTGATTACTTTCTCATCTTTCTCCATCTGCCTGATCTGTATTTTAAAATCGTTGAAATAGGCCGGTGATTCTGCATACATGGGTATGCTGCCAACCCTGTCTCTTTGTAAATTGATTACCTGTGTAAAACTGTTTTCCAGGTTTTGCAGGGTTACCATATCGGCAACGGTAGGTTGTAAAGGTTTTTTATTTTGATTGATTTTACTTTTTCTGACAGGTGTTTCAACTTTTGCCACCAGAATCGCTTCTTTCTTTTCGTTTTCTGTTGGTACCATTATTTTTGGAGCAACAGGGGTAGTGATTTTCTTTTTTGTGGTTGATATGGTTGCAGTTGGGTTACCTGTTTTCTTTTCACCCAATAGATACCAGGTACCTATACCGGCCAGTACCAATACGCAGGCTGCTACTGCCCAACGGGTTACCATAATTATTGCAGCCGGTTTTTTGGTAGCTGCCGTTTGCCGCTGTATGTTTTGCCATACCTGTGCACCCGGCTCATCCAGGTTCAGTTCTTCAGCATGATTTTGTATGTATTTTTTTAACTCATCCATGTATTTGTAATTGGCGGTTAATTCTTTCTTTTAATAATTGTCTTGCCCTATGGTATTGGCTTTTGCTGGTTGATTCAGAGATGCCGAGTTGTTCGGCAATGTCTTTGTGACTGTAATCTTCCACCACAAAAAGGTTAAATACCTGGCGGCATCCATCGGGTAAGCCTTTGATTTCGTTGTGAATGATATCGAAGCTTACGGTTTTCCACCATTCGGTGGCTTCATCGGCCAACTGGTTATTTTTTTCTTCTTCCCAATCGTTCCATCTCACATTTTTTTTACCAAAGCGGATGCATTCATTCACTACAATTCTTTTCAGCCATCCGCCAAACTGCAGCGGATCCTGCAACTGGTGCAGGTTGCGGAATGCCAGTATAAAAGCATCCTGCAGAAGATCTTCTGCATCGTTGCGGTTACCTGTCATGCGCGTACATATGTTGAACATAGCCTTACTATACTGCTGATATAGCCAAGCCTGCGCATCTGTATCGCCCTTGCAGGCCTTTCTCACAACAGCCGTTTGTATGGTGTTAGCCGGTTCCAATGGTTGTCTGGTAATAAGAGTGTTGGGTGGCTAAAAGGTTGGAAGGTGGGGTGGGGAGAATTTTGGAAAACGTCATTTCGATCCCGCTTCAGCGGGAGAGAAATCCCACCATTGATAACGCGGGATTTCTCTTCGTTCATTCCTCACTCATCGAAATGACGTTTTTTGAACAGACTTATGCCAGATCTAACACCGGCTTATTCTGTAAAATCTCTTCTATTTTGGTCATTACCTCATCTGTTAACAAAGGCAAAACATCCAGTGCTTTCAGGTTTTCTGTCAGCTGTTCTTTTTTGGTTGCTCCCAGTATGGCGGTGGTTACGTGTGGGTTTTTAATGGTCCATGCAATAGACAAGGCTGCCATCGATACGCCCAATGTATCAGCCAATATGCCCAGTTTTTTTACTTTTTCCAGTTTCGCATCCTGTATCCAGCGGTCTTTCAGCCAATCAAACCCTTCAATGGCCAAACGTGAATCTTCCGGTATACCATTGTTGTATTTGCCTGTTAAAAAACCGGCTGCCAGCGGGCTCCAGATGGTGGTTCCCATGCCTGCATTCTTAAATACGGGCAGGTAATCCTGTTCCATTTTAAACCGTTCGAACATATTGTATTGGGGTTGCTCTACCGTTGGCCCTATCAAGTGGTACCTGTCTGCTGCACGGTGTGCTTCCATAATTTCAGCACCACTCCACTGGCTGGTTCCCCAGTACAATATTTTTCCCTGTTGTATCAGGTTGTGCATGGTCCATACCACTTCATCTATGGGAACACCCGTATCGGGGCGGTGGCAGAAATACAGATCCAGGTAATCGGTTTGTAATCTTTGTAAAGCTTCATGGCAGGCTTCCATCAAATGTTTGCGACTCAAACCGGTTTGGTTGGGTTTATTGTCTTTTCCGCGCCAGCCAAAATAGGCTTTAGAAGAAAGGGTGTACGAGGTTCTATCCCAGTTTTTGTTTTTCAATACACGCCCCATCATTTTTTCACTTTCTCCCAAGGCATAGGCCTCGGCATTGTCGAAAAAATTAATACCGCTGTCGTAGGCCATGCCCATCAATGCATCGGCACTGTTATCGGCTATCTGTTTGTGAAAAGTTACCCAACTTCCAAAACTGAGTACACTTAACTGAAGGCCGCTTCGGCCCATTCTTCTGTATTCCATAAAGTTGATTTATTAGAAAGGCAATTTAAACGATAAACCTATGCTGTATGGCAGAGGGGAATATTATTTAGTAAGAATGGATTATTTTTTCTTTTTTGAAGTATCAACTGGTGAAACAATGGGTACTGTTGCGGGAGGTGTTGTAGTGGTTGTGCCGTTTGCAGTACTATCGGCCACATAGGCATAACTGTTAGGTAATATTTTAAAGAAAGTAATATCGGCCAGATTCTGGTTGGCGGTCATTCCGGTTCCGGCAATTAATGAACGACGGAAATTGCGGCTGAATACAACGTGTTTGTCGGTATAGAATTTCTGCAGGTTCTGGTCCCAGTAAAGATCCTCGCAGAACAGGGTATCGCCCTTGATATTAAAAATCACCACGCTATCGCGCAGGTATACTTTGTTCTGCCCTTCTATATACCGGCCATACCGGGCATTCAGCTGACTTTCTATTTGAACACTATCATTAAAAAAATTTACATGCAGGGTTTTAGGAAATTCTGCCTGTCTTCCGCTATCTGTAAGAGATCGCAAAAGTAATGGCGCAGTAAGGTGCGCGCGCATTTTGCCGTTCATGCTAAGGAAACTGCTGATCATTTTACCTTCTTCAACGGTGGCTTTTTTTCTGCCCAGTTCGCGTACTTCATTTACATCGTTTTCGCAGGCATACATAAAAAAGCAGCCTGTTACAATGGCTGCTTTTTTTAAGGTAGTATGAAGAATTGTATTAATCATATCTGCGTTTAACAAACCAAAGATCGCTTAAGCTGATACCAACAGAAAACTGAACATAGCTTTCTGTGATATTATTAACAGCCGATCCGCGTTTACCGAATTGTAAGGCGGTATTGAGGTAGGTAAACTGGTTATCGTATCCGCGCCATTTGCGCACCGGTAAACCGGCACCCAGTGAAAAGCCAATTTGTTTCAGGCCATTGCCATCGGCATTGATATAATCGTTACCTATTAAAAAACCGGCACGGTAATTTACATTGCTCCAGTAACTGCGGGCCGAAATAGGGTCGGGACAAAACTGCATCCCAAACTTCATCTGCCAGCTGTTAGATAGCTTATCGCTCTGATCGTAAAAGCGATATTTGGTCCATTGTGTGGCAGTATATTCGGCACTGATAGACCAAAGCTCAAATACCCTTCCGGCATTAACCGTTACTTTATGAAAAGTAGCACCGACAGCATAACTGGCGGGCAACAATATTTTTCCTTTTACATTACTAAGTTCGGCTACAGAATCTATGGTAACATCGCCGGCAGCCCCTACGGTATAGGTTTTTTTGGAGATGTCCTGACTGGCACTCATGTTTTGCTGTAAGGTTCCGGTAGCCCCCAAACGCAACAGGTAATCATCTGTGGTTTTGGCAGCTATATTTACATTTTTGCGCAGGCTAAATTCATACTGCAATCCTCCGTTTAAAAAAATACCGCTGAAGGTACTTATACTGGAAGAATTGGATTGATAATAAGAAACCGTATCGTTGATAAAAGCTTTACGGGTATTGATTTCTCTGCGGCCAAAATTGTAACCGGTATTTACACCCAGACTCAGATTTTTCCATTTCTTACCCACTCCTACAAATACCTGGTTCAAACCACCTGATCCTTCATAGATTGTTTGGAGGCTGTCGCCCGCGATTCTTTCACTGCTGTTGATAGAGTAGCTGATGGTGCTGAGTGGTTTTAATCCAAACGCCAGGCCCCATCCTTTGGCTCTTTTTAATGGAACGCCAAGGGCAAGATAAGAGGGGATAAAATTATTGGAAACAAATTTGCCGGAAGGATTCTGACTGGTAAGTGTACGAGAATCAATGGTTAAGCCAATATCGAATGTAACCATGAACAGGCTTCCATAGGTGGCAGGGTTGCCAAAGTTTACAGATTGCCCAACGTTATTGTTTTGTCCATCAGCATACGTTGCCGAAATACCACCCATTGACCTGCCTATAACGTGCTGGCTGGTATAAAATTCACCCAAACCATATCTGGTAAAAGGGGAGTTCTGTTGCGCCTGAGAGCTAAGCAGAAAAAGAACCGGAAAAAGGGCCAGACTAAGTCTGACGGTTATTGTACTCACTGATCGCATACAGGCCTTTGTAAATTAAGTTAAGGTCGGCAAATATCTTGTTTTTTAGGTGCGGTACAAAAAAACCCATATCACCCCCGGTTAACAGCACGTTAAAGTTGCTGTATTTCAATGCATAAGCTTCAATAATTCCATCAATTTCTTTGGCCATTCCGAGTATTACGCCGCTTAAAAGGTTGGTTTTGGTATCATATCCCACCAAGGGAAAGTTAGATTCGGCCTTAATCAGCGGCAATAATGCTGTTTGCTCATGCATGGCCCGGAAGCGCATATTCATACCAGGAGAGATGCTTCCTCCCAGAAATTCATGCCTGTTGTTGATATAGTTGTAGGTAATGCAGGTGCCCAAGCCAATAGCCAGGTTATGCCCGTTGGGAAAAAGATCTACCGCAGCGGCACAAATGGCCAGTCTGTCGGCACCAATGGTTTCGGGTTTGCCAATAGGTGTGGTAAAGGGTAGTTTGCTGGTATGCCCCAGTTTATGAAACAGGGTATGCTTTTCCAGAAGAACTTCTATTTCCTGCGGATGATTGATAACAGAAGATAAAATCGACTTTGCGGGTTGGTACTGATCAATAAGTTGCTGTATGGTGGCTTCGTTTGCCTGTTCCAGCACGCGCTCCTCCACAAAATCACGATCGTTAAATATGGCTACTTTTAAACGGGTATTGCCAAAGTCGAAGCAGAGGGTTGTTTGCATAGTTATGTGAGTGGTGAATGGTGAATGGTGAATGGGCAATTGTGATGAGCAAAGTGAAAATAAAGCCGACTAACAAATTCACCATTCACCATTGCCAATTCACAATAACTCACTCACGATTTAAAAATCAAAATTAAAGCCTTTCAGCTCTTTAAAATGTCCATTCAGCTGGATCTTTTCTTTCAGGGTTTCCATGCCTGCCATTACGGGCAGCACTTTGGTAAGGTGCCGCTTCAGGTATTCCAGTCTTTGCATTTCGTGCAGCAGCTGCAGCAATTCGTATTCTTCTTCTAAAGAAAGTCCTGCGTGATGGGCCAGATCGTAACTGGTTAGTTCATGATCTGGTTTGAGAAAATCTTTGGTAACATTTAATAATCGGTGCAGGTCACGAATCTGCATCACTACTTTTTGTAATAACAAAGGGTGTAGTGTTTCCCTATTCTCCGGGTAAGTTACAATGGCACCACTATACATTTTGTCGGGGATGGATTTGATCAGTTCCAAAGTGCGGAATATCTTCAGCCCTTTGGTGCGGATATCCATTTTTCCATCTTCGTATACTTCTGCAATTTGTGCCACTTCTACAAGTGTTCCCATCTCGGCCACGCCGGAAGATAAAACAGAAGGTATTCCAAAAGGTTTGCCTTCTGCATAACATTCTGTGATCAGTTGTTTATAACGGGGTTCAAAAATATGCAGATTTAATTTTTCGCCGGGATATACCACGATGCCAAGTGGGAAGAGCGGAATGAAATTCGTCATACAGCAAAGGTAAAGCAAGGGGGAATATCGAACCTGTCTGCCGACAGGCAGGTATCGAACAAGGAATTTTGAATGTCGAAGTGGAGACGCCAGCGGTATTTTGAAAACTTTTGTTAAACAGTTATTGCTTTGTCTTGTTCAACTCGAGTAGCCTTGCATATTTTAACCAGGTGTACCAGGCATTCATTTTGGCAACGGTGTAACCAGCTTCGCCATCTAAGAAACCGAGTCGAAAAAAATAATTCTTGATGAAAGAGAAAGCGGGCGCCAGTCGGCATTTGAGCCAGCCGGCTTTTTTACCTGCAGCATAATATTTCTGTGCATTCAACATGGCATAGTTTACGGTTTTGGCCGCAAAATCTTCTATGCTTTTCGAGGTGTAGTGATGTATGTATCCTTGTAAGGTAATGGTTTGCGTACCTTCCGGAAACAGCAATGTTTCATGAACGGCCACATCACTCCAGCCAACATGGTTACGGTTGTATAAACGAATGTGTTGGTCGTTGCTCCATTCGCCATACCGTATCATCTGGTTACCCAAAAATGCGCGGAAGCGGATATTGTATACAACCGTTTGATCGGTAAGAGATAGTTGTTGCAGTTGATGCAGTAAGGTATCATCTACTACTTCATCCGCATCAATCGATAGTATCCAATCGTTCTTTGCAATGGCTACGCCTTTGTTTTTATTGATACCATATCCTTCCCAGTTGGTTTCCAGTAAACGTGCACCCCGTTCGGTTACTAAGGCTTGTGTGCCATCGGTACTGCCACTATCAACTACCACCACATCATCCGTTACCGCACGCACCGCATCCATAGTTTTGCCAATGATGTGTGCTTCATTACGGCAGATGATTACAACAGAGATCGATGGGTTCATGTTTGTTTACTGGTTATGGTCTGTTGTCCAAAGAAAGTAATAAAAGCCAATAGTATCACACCATTTTGTCCTTCCAGTGTATCATCTATTAAAAAAGGCAGAATAGAAATCAAGGATAAGACAAGCGACAGGGCATTTTTAGAAGTGGTGCTATATAGCAACAAACAAAAACCTGCTGTAAAACAAATCAATCCCGGCCAACCAGTTCCCGTGCCGTACACCAGCCATTCGTTGGCAGGAAGAAACCGTTCATAATCCAAGCTCTGCGGATGGTATTGCCGGTGCCATTCATCAACAGCCGACAGCATATCGCCAAAACCTACACCATATAAAGCATGTTCTTTGGTAATGGCATAACCTGCTTTGACGGATAACCAGCGCGATGCATCATTGTATCCGGGAAGAACATTCCCTTTTGAATACTGGTTGAAATCGTAGACTACATATTGTATACGGTTTTGTAAAGTAGGTAAGGTTTTATAACAGATAAAACCGGTTACAATAGTTGCTGCAAGGATCAGTAAACCTGTTTTCCATTTTTTTTGAATGATGATGGCGTGCATCAGGTAGATAACACAACCCGCATAGAAACAAATCAATCCAGTTTTAGCTGCGAGTAGGTGCAGGTAGATGACCAGAAAAACTAACAGACTGATCAATATTATTTTTACTGCCGTTCTTTTTTTCTGCAACAAAGCATGTGCTCCCAATACAATTGCCACCACCACCATCCAGCTATAGCGGATATGGTCATTATCCGCAGGTACCGGAATGGTTTTGGCTTTTAGATAAGCAGCCTGCATAGCAATTGCGTCATCATAGTATTGCCAAAGGCTCCAGCCACAGCCTGCTGTAATACCTATTAGATAGATCCATACAAGCAGTTTTACGTTTTGTGGCGATAAAGAAACAGCAGATAAACCAAGCAGCATGGTAACCAGTGGAAGTTTTACTGAGAGGCTGTTCCACCAAAGTGGCAGGTTATTACTCCAGCTAACGGATAAGACAACCGGCAACAGTAATAAAAAAACAGCCAGTATTTTTTTTTCATCCAGGCGAATACTCCTGTAATGAATAATAAATGGGATTACCATCAAAACAGATGCAAATGAAACCAGTGCACGGCTTACCAGTAACCCTGCAAATAATAAAACCAACATGGCCATGATCCATGTTTCGGACCATTTATTTTTCAACACTCTTTGCATCATGCGTCTAAATTCGTTCTTCCAGTTTACTTTAGCAATCATGTGGCAGGAATTATTACAGGATATTCAGCAATCAAACACCAAATCACTGGCCCGTTGCATTTCACTGGTTGAAAATGAAGTGCCCGGTTATGAATGGCTGCTGCAACATCTGCCCACGATATCTGCGTCTAAAATTACCGGCATTACTGGTCCGCCCGGAGCCGGTAAAAGTACCCTGGTAGATGCACTGATTGGTGAGATGGTTGCCAATCAACAAAAGGTTGCGGTATTGTGTGTAGATCCTTCCTCGCCATTTAACCTTGGTGCATTGCTGGGCGACAGGATACGGATGAGCGAATGGTACAATCACCCGGATGTATTTATACGGTCACTCGCCACGCGTGGGAGTTTGGGTGGGTTACATCCTAAAATTATAGAGATAGCAGACTTGCTGAAAGCCGCAAAATTTGATCAAATCATAATTGAAACGGTTGGAGTAGGGCAAAGTGAAATAGAAATAGCAGGTCTTGCAGATACAACGGTAGTAGTAGTAGTACCAGAGGCAGGCGATGAAGTGCAAACCATGAAAGCCGGCCTGATGGAAATTGCCGATTTGTTTGTGGTAAACAAAGCAGACAGACCCGATGCCGATACATTTGTGAAAAATTTACGGATGATGCTGGCTCCTGCTTTTCATCGTACCATTCATGAAATTGGGATTGTAAAAACAGTGGCTTCGCAGAAAGAAGGTGTGCGGGAATTATTTGAGAAGATACAGGCACACCAGCAACTGGTACAAAGCAGCGATAAAAAATACTGGTTGCTGGCAGAGAAAGCTTTTCATTTAATTCAGCAACACAGAATGAAAGATATTGATAAAGCAACCCTGAAAAAATTATTACAGGAAAGAGGTGAGGTGAATTTGTATGGATTTATTCAGTCGTATATTTCTTAGGGGTAAAAGTGTATATATAAACAGGCTTTTGTAAAGAGAATCTTCTACAATTTTTCTTGCTCAGTAATTCTGTTGTAAATAATGTTGGTCAGGCGACCAACATTGGTAAATCAGTTACTTCAACACTTTTCTTTTGAGAAACAGCTAAGATTATTTATCCCTCTTTGTGCATGGCTTTCTCATTCTTCCACCATCTCCATCCAATGTAACCCATCACCATAAATGGTGCAGCGGCTAGGTATAAAATGGCAGAGTTTAATGCAGAGGCAGGCCCCTCACCCAGTTGCGAAGCGGTTTTGGTACAGATAGAACATTGCGCCAGAAGCTGAACGCTGAAGGCGGAAAGCAAAATGCAGGTAGTTAATAAAAGAAGTTTCTTACTCATCGGATCCTTATTTCTGGTGCAAAGATATGACAGGAATAAACGCATAAATCGTTAACTTTCTCGTTCAATTATTACCTGTGGAACCACGTAGAAAGTTTATACAAAAGGTTGGCTTACTGGCCGGTGCATTTTCAACCAACCATCTTTTTAACCAGCTGCATGCGGCAACCTGGGAAGAAGCGGCTAAAAAAATTGCAGGTCATTCGCCCGAAGCCGCTGCTGCGGATGAGGATTACTGGAGTGTGATTCAACAATCGTATACCGTTAATTCCAACTTGATTATTCTGAATAATGGAGGTGTGAGTCCTTCGCCCCGTGTTGTACAGGAAGCCGTGGAGCGTTATAATACACTATCAAATGAAGGCCCTTCGTATTACATGTGGCGTATTCTAGATCAGGGGCGGGAACCGTTACGTGCTAAGCTGGCTGAACTCGCAGGATGCTCGCCGGAAGAGATCGCCGTGAACCGGAATGCAACTGAGGCTTTGAATACGGTGATATTCGGACTGGATCTGAAAGCCGGTGATGAAGTGATTGGTACCAAACAGGATTATCCCAATATGATCAATGCGTGGCGGCAAAGGGCAGAAAGAGAAGGCATTGTATATACACAATTGAATTTCAAATTTCCGATAGAGAATGATGAAGAGATGGTAAGTGCTTATGAAAAAGCCATCACACCCAAAACAAAACTCTTACATGTAACCCATATTATTAACTGGATAGGCCAGATTATGCCGGTGAAAAAAATTACTGCCATGGCTAAGAAACATGGTGTGGAAGTAATTGTAGATGGGGCACACTCTTTTGGATTACTTGATTATTCCATTCCTGATCTGGGCTGTGATTATTTTGGAACCAGTTTGCATAAATTTTTAAGTGCGCCCATTGGCAGTGGTATGCTCTGGATAAAAAAAGAAAAGATTGGAAAGATCTGGCCCCTGGTATGCAATGACAAACCCCGTAGCGAAGACATACGCAAGTTTGAAACCCTTGGTACCAGAAGCTTTCCTATTGAACAGGGAATTGGGGAAGCCGTAAATTTTCAGAATGCCATAGGCAGTAAACGAAAAGAAGAAAGGGTTCGTTACCTTAAAAATTACTGGGCATTAAAAGTAAAAGACATTCCCAAAGTAAAAATCCATACTTCATTCAAACCCGAATATGCCTGTGCCATTTGTGGTGTTACAATAGACGGGATGACACCTGCTGAATTAGATAGTGCTTTATTTACTACCTATAAAATTCATACGGTAGGTATTGTATGGGAAAATATTTCCTGTGTGCGCGTTACACCACATGTATATACCAGACTGCAAGACCTTGATAAATTAGTACTGGCTATAGAAGAAATAGCAGGAAGGAAGAAATAAGGAAGGTTTTTTGAAATTTTGGAATTGGGAAATTTTGTAATGGCTACCCATTTCAAAATTTCCCAATCGGACTTTCCAAAATATGATTAGGCTTCTGCAGGTTTAACTACAGGCTTCTTTGATTTGGTTGCTTTTGCAGGACGGCTTTTGCCGAATGAACCTAGAAATCTTTTGCCTTTTGCGGTTTTTTTGTCACCTCTTCCCATGATAATTTTTTTTGAATGAATAATGTTAAGGCTGTAAAAATAGAAAATCCGCGTGGATTTTGCCTTGTTCATTTCAAATAGCCTCAAAATCAATACAGATAAGGCCTTCGGGGCCAATGGGTACCCAATAAAAAACCCCGCGGTTGGCGGGGTTTCAATCTGTTTGGCTTGTCATTAGAGCTTAGCGCTTAATTCTTTACCTGCTTTGAATTTAGCAACTTTTTTAGCTTTGATCTTGATAGCAGCACCAGTTTGCGGGTTACGACCAGTACGGGCAGCACGCTTAGATACTGAGAAAGTACCAAAACCTACCAATGTAACTTTGTCGCCTTTTTTCAGTGTTTTGGTAACGGCACCAACAAAAGAATCCACTGCGGCATTTGCCTGGGTTTTGGTTACACCTGCATCTTCAGCGATCTGAGCGATTAATTCAGCTTTGTTCATAAATGTATTTTTTATTGTTTTTTGAAACGGAGACAAATTTATTCGCTTTTCCCTAGTAACAAAATATTTTATTATTTTTTAAAACACGGTTGTTTTCCATAAAACCCCTATGAATAAAGGATTTCAGCAGTATGCATGTTTACATATAACTATTTCGAAAATTGGTTTATTCAGCTGTAATGCTTACTGAGTAAGGGTTTCAGGTGGTGTCGGCTGAAATTCAATGCCGTAGCGGGTTTCAGGCTAATATAACAAACATTTGTGATTGACAAAATGAATTTGGTAAAGTATCCACACTCAATTCACAAGTTCCATTAATGAACGAAAACCAATGAATTGATCGCCCCATTTGGTAAAGGCATCTTTGCGTAAATCGTCGGCAAACATTTCTATATACTGCGCATATTGTTCTTTGGTTGCTGCATAATACTGGGTAGTATACGTTGGTCCTTCCGCATCATCTGTTTCCAGTAAACGCGCAAAGCGGTACTCAGTAAAACAACCTTTTGCCATTACATCCGGAATGTGTTTATCTAACATCCACCGAACCCATGCTTCGTGTATAGACCAGGTTATTTTTGTTGTAACGTTGTAGATAAGCATGACTGGGTAATTAAAAATTAGCAATTAAAAATTAAAAATTGGGAAGGCTTAACAGTATAACAGGTAGATGAGTTCTCAGTACGTATCATTGTTAATTTCTAATTATTAATTTTTAATTTCCGCAAAAATGGGGCAGTGGTCGCTGTGTTTTACATCGGGATAAATTTTTGCGTCTGTTAGTTGTGCTTTGAGGTTTTGGGTGATGCAGATATAATCAATACGCCATCCCTTGTTTTGTAAACGTACGGTTGGAAAACGCTGGCTCCACCAGGAGTAGGCTCCTTTTGTTTCCGGATTCAGTTCACGAAAAGTATCTACCCACTCGTGTTGCAGAAATACATCCATCCAGGCGCGCTCTTCCGGTAAAAATCCGGAGGAGTTCTTGTTTCCTTTCGGATCGTGAATGTCTATTTCTTTGTGGGCAATATTATAATCACCCACTACAATCAGTTTTTTTCTGGTCTTGCGCAAATCTTGCAGGTAGGCAAAAAATTCATTTAGCCACTGGTATTTATAGGTTTGTCTTTCATCGCCACTGGTACCGGAGGGATAGTAGGCATTGATCAGGGTAATATCACCAAAATCAGCTCGTATCACGCGGCCCTCAAAATCGCTTTGTTCTTTGGCATGACCATATTCAATATTATCAGGTTTGATCTTTGTAAAAATAGCAACTCCGCTATATCCTTTTTTCTGTGCAGAGAACCAGTAAGTATGATAGCCGAGTTCTTCTATTTTTTTATAATCCACATTGTCTTTCATGGCCTTGGTTTCCTGCAGGCAAACAATATCTGCCGGATCTGTTTTGAGCCAGTCTGTAAAACCTTTGGTAATAGCCGAACGGATTCCGTTTACATTGTATGAAATGATGCGCATGTGTTATATTTTACGTGTTGTGCTATTTAAAAACTAAGACCTCGACTATTCAAAATTCAATATCGCTCACGGCCGCTGGGCCCCGTCCCTGTTACCGGGCTGCTTTTGCTTCTAATCCCGCTAAACAGCGGGATGCTGCGCATCATTTTGTTTGCCGTGGCCATTCGCCCGGCATCAAACCAAAAGAGGCCTGTCCACAGGGACTGATTAGAAATTATTCATCAATCACACTACAATTATAAATTCTATTTTTTATAGAAAGCATTATTTAAATTTTCTAATAGCGCAACACATTATATTTTATTTATTCAAGAAAATGATTGAACCCGATCATGAATAACCGGTTCAATAATTCAGCTGATAAAGATGCATCAAAAACCACAAATTTTTCAGGGATAAATTTCCCTTGGGCAATGCATACGAGCCTGTCGCCTAAAAAAATTTCTTTTATGGTATTAGTAATTCCGCTGCATTTGATATGGAAGGGCATTCCGGCTGCTGAACCATTGATCACATAACTGTATTCAACCCACACATCCTGCGATCTGTTTACTGGCAGGGGTAATTTAAAAATGGAAGCACTGTCAAAACCATTATAAATCAAATCTGGAAAAACCTTATTGTTTTTTTCAGTTACATCTTTTAAAATAGAGAAAACAGCAATCGTATCTTTTTCCTGTAACAGGTAATGAAAGTTGCCAAATAAAAAATTGGTGAATAGTAACTCTGTATTGTTTGGGATTTGCTGAGGATTGATCTGTGTAGTGAGTTTGATGAGATAATTTTTATCACGGATAATATCTCTCCATTCCTGCCGTAGAAATACATAATCCGATGCACTGTAATTGTTACTTGCCTTAATGGCTGCTGTAATATCATCCGGGTATTTTTCTGCTTTTTTACCTTTTATTTTGATCTCTTCATACACAGGCTCGCTGCTGCGAATCATTTCTGTATTGTTTGCAAAGCGATAGGCATAAATTCCTTTTTTATTGGAAACATAAGACCTGTCTTTATTTTTGACCGCAGGGGCAATATAGTTATCAGCATAATAAGCCGGTTGTACTTTTACTTCTATAGACTCCATATCATTACCCGGTTGTAATGCTATGGAAAATCCAACCCGCAGCAATTCTATGAATGTTTTTGGAAGCACGGCCAGATCCGTGAAACGAATACCACCTCTGTAAAGCGTGCCCATGCCGGGTGTTTCCGCAATGCTCACCATCAAATTCAAAGTTTCAGCAGCAACAAGCGTTTTGCTTGCATTAAATAGTGCAACACGCATGGTAAAAACGGTCTGAACCCTTTTTGGCAGGGTCGTATCAGGTGAATCGTATTGTGTGTTTCTAAAAAAATAGACTGGGTCTGCCTCAATAAAATCAATATACAGGTGAAGTTTTGATGTGTCGTTGTCTTTAAAATTCGGAGCTATGGCAGGCACTACATAATTAAAATCAACTTCTTCTACCTTGATGTTATTGGTGTCTGCCAATGGGCTTTTATGTATTTCTAATAATACTTTATTCAGTTGCAAAGCGACGCTTTTGCGAATGGCATTGTTGGAGAGATGGTTTAAAACAGGCGTATTGAGGTTATAACAGCGGAAATTTTCCAATACAACGGTTTGCTGGGCTGTAAGCACCTGCACACAAAAAAGGAATGAAAGAAGAACCGTTATTTTTCTCATAATACCAGCACAGTTAGGTAAGTGTTATCTTAATACAGCAAATTTTGTGCTAATTTGATACAAGATTGAATATAGGAATAGAATATGGAAAAAGCGGAACGAATCATACCGGCACAGGAATCGGTTTACCTGGATGGCCCCAAGCCAAGGATCAATGAGTTTATTTTTGCCCTGAGTATTTTCTGGCAGTTTTTGCGTGGGTTCAGAACGCTCCATTTTGTGGGGCCCTGTATTACCGTATTTGGCTCGGCCAGGTTTAAGGAAGGGGATCGGTTTTATGATGCTGCGAGAGAATTTGGTAAACGCATTGCCAAACTTGGCTTTGTAACCATGACGGGCGGCGGCCCCGGCATTATGGAAGCGGCTAACCGGGGTGCTTTTGAAAACGGTGGCGTTTCAGTGGGTTGTAATATCAAACTGCCATTTGAACAGCACCCCAATCCTTACATGAACAAATGGATTACGTTCGATTATTTTTTTATCAGAAAAGTATTGCTGGTAAAATATTCATATGCTTTTATCATTATGCCCGGCGGTTTTGGTACGATGGATGAGTTTTTTGAAACGCTAACACTGGCGCAGACAAAAGTGATCAATGATTTTCCTATTGTACTTTTTGGCAAAGAATATTTTAAGCCACTGATGGATGCTATTGATGCAATGGCTGCTTCGGGCACCATTTCGTCTAACGATAAAAAATTAATGCTGGTAACCGATGATATGGAGGAAGCCATGCAATACATACAGGCATATATTGCCAAAAACTTTACCGTGAAGCCGAGAAAAAGGTTGTGGTGGTTGCTGGAGAAAAGATAAAGCGTGCTGTTACTTTGTTTTATTTTTTTTGCCACGAAGACGCTAAGGCACAAAGTAGCACGAAGGAAACAGAATGATTTTTGCTATAATTCTTTACCAAATATTATCGATCGGCGTTCATTCTTTTGCCTGCATCAATGGTAAATCCAAGGCTTAGAATAATTTCGTAAGTGCCGAATGCCTGTTTGGCTGTGCCTTGGTATACTTTCAATCCTGAATAGCTTGCATAATCGAGTTTGTTGGAGAACTCAAGAAATACGTGTTTGTAGAAAGTAGCACGCAGCGCGGCTTCTACACCCATATTCCATCCGCCAATTTGAAAACCGGGATCATTGGCTTTACCAAAAAGCGTGTTTTGCACGTGTGGAATTACCGGTCCGATGCCTGCTTTTCCCAATGCATCCAGCTTAAACTTACCGCTTTTGCTTTCCTGCCAGTTCCATCTTTTTACAATATTAAAGAGTAAGAAATTGGCGCCGTTGTTCAGGAAATAATTAAAACCGGTTCCCTCTGAAAAATGAATGGTAGAATCAACCTGTCGCCCACCAAGCGTTCCGCTGAGGCGAATATTCTGTCCATCCTGAATGATGTGTTTGGTATGATCGAAATTGATTTCGAAAGCCAGTCCTTTTTTTCTATCGAAGAAATAACCAATGCGGTAATTGTATTGCGGTATGGTTAAAGGGGTGGAAAACAAACCTTTATCCCAACCCGGAAGATCGTGCGATTTTACATTTTTTAATGTGTAGTTATTATTCAGCGATGGCTGATTTACTTTTACATTGGAGCGGGTATACCATTCTTTGTTATACCCCCAGGAAAAATAAAATTCTCCCTTACGTTCGTTCTTTTTTTGCTGGGCGTTTAACAGCGTAGGTAATGCGGCCAATAAAACAAGTAGTAATTGTAATCTTCTCACGATTGTTGTATTTCAGTCTGCAAAAATAGCGCAAACCTTTCTGTTCTATTGTTGAAAAAAAATTACACCACTACCAGTTCATAAAATTCCTCGGGGTTCAGGTATTTTTGAGCGAGGGCTTGTAATTCTTCGGCACTGATATTTTGAACCGTTTGAATACTGTTATAGAAATAGGCGTCTGTTACATTATTCAGGATATAATTTTTCCAGCGGGCAATGATTTGAAAGGGACCATCCAAATCACCCAGCAGTGAGCCGATCATGTAATTGCGAACCAGATCCAATTCATCTGCTTCAACCGGCTCATTTCTCAGAATGGCCATTTCTTTATATACTTCCTCAATGGTGGCTTCGCAAACATCCCGGCCTGCTTCGGTACTGATTACCCAGGCGGTTTGGTGAATATGGTTTTGCATATAACTGTGAATGCCATAGGTGTAACCTTTGTCTTCGCGGATATTACTCATCAGCCTCGATCCAAAGAATCCACCAAAAATATTATTCAGCACTTGTGCCTTTGGAAAATCAGGATGATGGCGGTTAGGGAATGGACGTGCTATTCGTATCGCTCCCTGCACACCATCTGCATCATTAATAATGTGGTTCTTTTTAACGGTGGCTGCTGCCGTATTGTATTCTATATCGGGTATGCTGTTTTGTTGAAAAGGTAAATGGCCAAAATGGGTATTTAATTGTTGCTGCAAGTCTGCAGGTGGTTTGCCGGCTACAAATACAAGGCATTTGCCTTCCAGATAGAACCGTTGGTAAAAAGCAGCCAGCTCATCGCGTTGCAGGTTATCATAGTCCAGCGTTGATGTGTATTTACCATAGGGGTGATGAAAGCCGTAGATATATTCATCAATTAAACGATTGGCAATAAAATCGCATTTTTTCAGGTTTACTTCCAGTCTTTGCTTTTGGTTCTGTTTGTAAATGGCCAGTTCTTCTTCCGGAAAAATACTTTCTGTCATTAGCTCAGCTACTACCGGCAATACTTCAGCTAAGTTTTTACTCAGGCAATGAAGGGTAATGGTAGCTGTTTCGTTGTAACAGCTTCTATTCAAATAAGCACCATAAAATTCAAAATGCTCATTAATGGCGAATGCTTTTTTTTGCTTCGTACCATTCTTCAGCATAAAATTGGTGGTGGCGGCTACAATATTTTTTTCCTCGTACCAGTTACCTGCATAAAATACCCATTCAATCAGCAATACTTCCTGAGCACCTGCATCAATGCTATATACGGGTACCTGATTATCTAATGTAAAATGATCGTAAGGTTTTAACTGCAGTTTCATGTTTACTGCATCAATAATTTCGGGCGCACTTTTTCTGTTGATCATTTGTAATTACTTGCTATGATAAAATAAGGTATTGCTATTATCAGTTCTGAATACTTCTTTGGAATATTGCAGTATGTCTTCGGTGGTGATGTCGTGGTAATGTTTTAATTCAGTATTCATCAGATTGGCGTCGCCCAGTAATTCGTACATGGCCAGGCTGTTGGCGCGGCTCATTACACCCATGTCTTCAAAAGCAATCACACTTTCCGTTTTGTTTTTTACTTTCTGCAGTTCCGTTTCGCTCACCAGTTCTGCCTGAATTTTTTCGATCTCTTCATCCACTGCTTTGGCCGCATCCGCTATTTTGATTCCTTTTACCAGTTTGCCATCAATGGCCACCATGCCTTTGTCCATACTCCCAAAATGATAACAATCCAGATTAGAAAACAATTGCTTTTCTTTTACCAGCGACTGGTATAAGCGTGAAGAACCGCCACCTCCTAAAATTTCAGTGGCCAGATCCATTACATAATATCCTTTGTCTAAACGGGCATCCATATGCCAGGTTTTTATAAACGCATCTAACGGAACATTGGCATGTACTTCTGCAAAACGGGCTTCTGTTTGGCGGGGTTCTTGTGGTAATTGGCGCACGTATTTTTCGCCCATCGGTATATCACCAAACCATTTCTGTGCAAGTTGTTTAACGTTTTCCAACTGCACATGACCGGCTACCACCAATATGGCATTTACCGGACGATAGTGCTTGAAGAAAAAATGTTTTACATCATCTATCTGCGCATTTTCTACATGGCTTAACTCTTTACCAATCGTCATCCAGCGATAGGGATGTTGGGTATAGGCCAGTTCACGCATTTTATGCCACACATCGCCATAGGGCTTGTTGATGTAATGCTCTTTAAATTCCTCGCACACCACTTTTT
The DNA here is from genome assembly GCA_943372845.1 of Chitinophaga pinensis. GTDB lineage: Bacteria > Bacteroidota > Bacteroidia > Chitinophagales > Chitinophagaceae > Sediminibacterium > Sediminibacterium pinensis_K. Next base: position 81,583 of record CALSAD010000008.1, read on the forward strand.
TTTGCACGTTCAGGCTTTTTTGCCCGAATGCCAGACTAAGCATGCGATCGCTTTCGAGCCAGAAGGCTGTTTCAATATTTTCTGCCGGAAGCTGACAATAATAATTGGTAAGATCGTTGGTGGTGTAGGCATTGTTTTCGCCACCTGCTCTTTGCAGGGGCTCATCATAATCGGGTATGTTAATGCTGCCACCAAACATGAGGTGCTCAAATAAATGGGCAAAGCCGGTTTGGTCCGGGTTCTCATCCCGCGCGCCTACATCATACATAATATTCACCACAGCCATGGGGGTGGAATGGTCTTCATGTACCAGAACCCTCAGGCCATTGTCTAAAACAAAACGATCATATTGTATCATACGCACTATTAAAGAGGGTGCAAAATAGGTGATTGAAAAAAAATTTGAGTACGAAAAGAGGAATAATTAGGGAATATCGAATATTGAACAAGGAATGTCGAAGTAAAAAAGAAAGAGGTATTGTATGTATACTTGGCAGCAAGGAGGCTGCTATGGTGCAGTAAAATTACATTCACTCCCACTTCAAAATTCGATATTCCTTGTTCGATATTCGATATTGAGAAATGAATGTTGAATGCAGAGGTATTCTTTCCTTACAATTAAATCTTCCTTACTTGTAACAGGTTTATTATTCATGCTTTTATCGGCGGATGTCTTTTACGTCGAGTGTAAGTATAAAAGGTTGCTGGTCGCGGAAAATAACTACCCTGATTTTCCCCAAACTGTTCTGAAAAAGATTTTTATAGGTCTGTATATTTTTGGAAGCATTGGTTTCTACTGAAAAGATCACATCCCCTGTTTTAAATCCAGCTTTATCGCCCGGCGAATTGGGCATGATATCCACCACCCGTATCTCACCATTGATTTGGTAAATACCCAAACCGGTATACGAGTAATCGAAATTCTCTGCAAAATGCGTATTGGGTTTCAAGTGAATACTTTGTTCGGGATAATTCAGGATCACATTAAAACGGCGCAGTACATCATTGCCTATTAGTCCGCCCAGCATAGGGTAGTTGGTAACATTGTAATCATCCAGAAATATATGTATGGGTACATTCCTGAATTTATATGGCCCCAGTTTGATTTCTTTGGCTACCGACAGGTTCATTTGTGTTTTACCACCCAAACCTTCTGCTTGTGTGGGATACATTTTACGTTTTTTCTTAAACACCAGGCTATCATCAACAAAATCCTGTGAGAGTAAAAAACACAAACCTGCTCCGGTATCAAAAATAAAACGGTTCATGATGGGCCGTTCATCGCTGATGATGGCGGATTGTAATGGAAGGGTAGAAAAATTGGGCTTCAGCAAATAGCCACCCCGGGGATATTTAAAACTTCCGGGATTGTATACTTCCATAAACTGTGTATCGTAATCAATACGTACAATATAGCGCCGTAAAAAACTATACCCAATGATACCGTCTATCTTAACACCATACACACTGGTAAGCAATTCATAATCGTTGATATGAAAATCCAGGTGCTCGGTTTGTAAACCGCCCAGTTTCAGCGTATGATCTAATGTAAAATCTACTGTTTTAATACCTGCAATACCCCGTATGGTTTTTTCTGATTTTACATATTCCAGGTTGAGGTAATGCGCAGAAGTAGAATCGAGAGAAATACCGCCGCTACCGGTATCAAACACAAAGTTCAGCGAATCGGGGTGGTTATCCAGTTGTGCTTTTACAATGATAATGCCGCCACTTAACTGGGTAAAAGGAAACCGCACCAGCAGTTTTGACTGTGGCATAATAAATTCTTCCTGGGCATTGCCAGCAATAGCCAGGCATACAATGGCAAAAGCAATACAAACTTGTTTCATGCAAATTGAAAATACGCTCATTTACCTATCAAACGGCTACAATGTGTATCGGGTTGCCTTTAGAATACATGAACGGCTTAAACCAATGACAATAAATAATCGGTTTTCGATGCAACTTCAATCAACCTTATCGCACTACCTTTGTTGTTTTACCATACTCGTTGTATATGCTATTAGCCGACCTATACCAGAAAGCCCTGCAATTTGAATTCCTTAGTATAGAGGAAGGAATGTTTTTATTTGAACAGGCACCGTTGACAGAATTGATGCATGTTGCTGATGAAATGCGCAAAAAACAGGTACCCTATAACAAAGTTACCTGGCAGATAGACCGTAATGTGAATACCACCAATGTATGTATTGCCAATTGTAAGTTTTGTAATTTTTACCGGATACCGGGCCACGCGGATGCCTACATAACCGATATGCCCACCTACCGGAAAAAAATTGAAGAAACCCTGAAATTTGGTGGCGACCAACTGCTATTACAAGGCGGCCATCACCCCGAACTCGGTCTGGATTTTTACACCAAAACCTTCCGCGCCATTAAGCAGGAATACCCGGCTATTAAACTGCACTCACTCGGACCACCCGAAGTGGCGCATATTGCCAAGCTGGAAAAAATGAGTCACCATGATGTGCTGAAAGCCTTACAGGAAGCGGGTTTAGACTCATTACCCGGTGCCGGTGCCGAAATACTGGTAGATAGGGTACGCAGATTGATCTCGAAAGGAAAATGCGGTGCCGATGAGTGGCTGGCCATTATGCATGAAGCACATAAACTGAACATAACCACCAGTGCCACCATGATGTTTGGCCATGTGGAAACCCTGGAAGAACGTTTTATACACCTTACCCGCATACGCGAAGTACAAAGCCGCAAGCCGGAACATGCCAAAGGGTTTCTGGCATTTATTCCGTGGACTTTTCAGGATGTAGATACGTTACTGGCACGTATCAGGGGCGTTCATAACCTTACTACGCCCGATGAATACATCCGTATGATAGCCATTAGCCGTATTATGTTGCCGAACGTAAAAAACATACAGGCCAGCTGGTTAACGGTGGGTAAGCAAACCGCACAGATTTGTTTACATGCCGGTGCCAATGATTTTGGAAGTATTATGATTGAAGAAAACGTGGTAAGTGCCGCAGGTGCCCCCCACCGTTTTACCTATAAAACCATGCAGGAAGCCATTAAAGAAGCCGGTTTTGAACCACAGTTGAGAAACCAGCAATACGAATGGAGAGAGATACCTGCTGCCATACAGGAACAGGTAATTGATTATTAGTACAGAAATTATTTCTGAAGGGTAGCTGCTTTTAACTTTTTGTTGAAGCGAATAAGCACAAATAAGGTTATTTTCGTATACAACCTTAACCTGCTTGTATGAAAACAAAACAGCTTCCTTTATTGGTTTTAGCAGCCATATCTGTCAGCTTTATGGCATTTTTAGTGATCAATAGTCGCCCCGAAAAGATAGCCTGTAGTCAAAAATGTCCCTTACAAAAACAGGTGCCCGCTTCTGATAGCGGTGGTGGTGGCGAAGAGATTATGAGCGGTTCATTTAACCATTTGATCGTTTCAACCAGAAAATAAATCCCGATCCTGCGAAAAACCCGCAGGATTTTTTTTCTTTGTGCTGTAACAAATTGCAGCCTGCATCGTATCACCTATATACAAAGCAAAACTAACCGGCTATCTGAACTGTTTATGACGGAGAAAGAATACAACCAATGTGTAAATCAATATGCCGATAACGTGTATCGTTTTATCGTGAAAAATCTTCGTCATGAAGAGGATGCCCGGGACATTGTGCAAACTGCCTTTGAAAAATTATGGCGCAACAGGGAATCGGTTGAGTCGGATAAATCAAAATCGTACCTGTTTACCGTAGCCTATAACCAGATGATAGACCATATCCGTAAAAACAAACGGATACAGCTGAAGGATGAGTTTACAGAAGACGGAAGGGTACAGCAGGCCAGTAACCCTAACCTGAAAAAAGCCCTGATGGAAGCGCTGAACCGCCTGAACGAAACACAAAAAAGCCTGGTGATGCTGAAAGACTATGAAGGATATAGTTACGAAGAAATTGGTGAGATCATGGGACTGAACGAAAGCCAGGTAAAAGTATACCTGCACAGGGCAAGGCTAACCCTGCGCAACTATTTAGTGAGCCCCGAAAATGTGCGATAAAATCAGTGAAATCATACAAACAATCATACAAAATCTGTGATCAATATTAACCAACATAATTACGAGGCGTTTTTCCTGCTGTATGTAGACGGAGAACTGTCTGCCACAGACAAACTGGCTGTAGACCAGTTTGTGCAGGCAAACCCCGACCTCGCTTCAGAGTTGGCTATGCTGATGGATATGCGGTTACCTGAAGAGAGTATATTGTTTGGAGATAAAGACAGTCTTTTCCGCAAGGAGTCTGCAGAGGTTAACCTGCAGAATTATGAAGAACAGTTTCTGCTGTATGTAGATAATGAGCTGGCACCAATAGAAAAAGAAAAAGTAGAAACCTTTGTGTTGCAACATCCTTCTTTACAGGAAAATTTTACACAATTGAAACACACCAAATTGCCATTGGAAAGCATGGTGTTTGCAAATAAGGAAAGCTTATATCGAAAGGAAGAAAAAGAAAAGCCGGTATTCTATATGCGCTGGCAGCGTGTAGCCATAGCAGCAGTTTTAACAGGTATTGCAGTATTATTGTGGACGGTGATTCCACAAAACAACACCGATCAGTCTTTGCTGGCCAAAAATGATAGGCGTTTGCAGCCAACCGATACCAAGAAACAGTCAGATAAGCCAAATGCATTACCTACCGATATCAATAAAACCGAAGCTGATCAAATACCTAATACCCAGATTGCATCCATTAATAACCCCAATGCAATAAGCAGTAAGCGGGTAGAGTTATTACAGCAGCCGGTTTCCGGAAATACCCTGCCTGCTAATAATGAAACAAACGATGCCATAGCATCGGCACCTGTAAAAACAACAGACATTGCAAAAGCGGATTTGATAGCATCCGTTGTAAACAACGGTTCTGAAACTGCATCTACGCAAAGGGTTTCCGGTGATAATGCCACCCTGGAAAATACAGAATTGGTAAGAACAAATTCAGGTCCTTCTGACGAATCTGTTTTAGATAACATACAACCGGCCGCCTACCGCGAACTGGATACAGAATCGGCCGATCAAAAGAAAAGTTTATTACTGGGTTCCTTGGAGATCAATAAAGACAAACTCCGCGGGTTCTTCAGAAAAGCAGGCAGTATATTCCGCAGTAAATCGAAGGCCGACGATGACAAAACGGAAATACGCCCTGCCTCTACACGATCATTAAAATAACAAGAAAAACAAGTGATATGAAACGCTTAGTAATGGCAGCAACCTGCCTGATGGTTGCAGGAATGGGGTATGCTCAAACAGACAGCAGCTCAAAAAATACGGATACGGTGAAGGTGGGTAACTTCATCATCATCAAAAAGAAAAATAACGGATCCGTTTCTACAGACGAATCTGATAAGAGGCGCAACAATAGTTATGAATACAAAGTAGAACGCCGCTCTCGCAGAAGAAGTAATATCAGCACCAACTGGTGGATCATGGATTTGGGTTTTGCCAATATGCGCGATCAAACAGATTATACCGCAGCGCAGGCAGGTGGTTATTTAAAAACATTGCGTGCTGCTGATGGACCGGTAACACAGAATAGTAATAAACTGATCACCGGTAAATCAAGTAATGTAAACATCTGGTTCTTTATGCAAAAGGTAAACATGGTGAAACATGTAGTAAACCTTAAGTACGGACTGGGTTTGGAGATGTACAATTTTCGTTACGATACCCGTTTGAGTTTTCGGAAAGATCCACAGCCGTATGCATTCAACGATTCGATCGGGTTCACCAAAAATAAATTGTACGTAGAATACCTTACCGTTCCTATCATGCTCAATTTTAACACTACACCCGATAGCAGAAGAGGATTCAGTTTCAGTGCTGGGGTTAGTGCAGGGTACCTCATTAATAGCCGCAATAAACAGATCAGTGGTGAGCGCGGTAAAGAAAAAATCAAAGGCGATTTTAATTTTGAACCCTGGCGTGTAGCTGCTATTGGAGAACTGGGTTTAGGTCCTGTACGTTTATACGGCAGTTATAGCCTGAACCGTTTACAGAAAGATATTACCCGTGTGGAGCAATATCCGTACACCGTGGGTATCCGCTTTAGTAACTGGTAGGATAATAAAGTTTTTATTTCTCATGTTAGATACATTCGCCCCTTTTCTAAGGGGCGTTTTTTTGTGTTGTAGATTTTTTCTTGAGAAAAATAATTTGTTTCACCGCGGAGACGCGGAGGACGCAGGAAGTTTCGCAGAGAGTAATTTGCACTTTCCTTATTCGCTGCACCATTAGTATACCCTTAACTTAAATTTTGGTGAATTAACCGAAACACAACATCCGGATACGATAGTTTGCTTTCAAATCAAAACCCCCTTGTATGAAAGCCCCCCTCTATGTATCCCTTCTTGGTTTGGTTGTGGTTACCAATACCTCTTTTAAAAAAGCCGTTACGTATAACATTCGTTTTGCTACCTGCAATACGTATTATGTACTGGTAGAAAAATTGAAATACGAAATGCACATTTTTGATTCAACTGGTGAGCGGATTGTTACCTATCCTGTTGTGTTTGGCAGCAAAGACCTAAGTGATAAAATGATGCAGGGCGATCGTAAAACACCTGAAGGGATTTTTCACATTGTACAAAAAAGAAAACACCAGAAATGGAATTCTTTTCTTTCCATTGATTATCCCAATAGCGAAAGCTACCAGAAATTTAACAACAGAAAAGCGAGGGGTATTATTCCTGCCAATGCGCAAATAGGCGGTAGTATTGGCTTTCACGGCACCTGGCCGCGTGAAGATTTTGCGATAGATCAATACCAGAACTGGACCGAAGGCTGCATCAGCACCAAGAACGTATATATTCAGGAAATTTTTGGAATGCTGCCGGTGGGGACGAGGGTGGAGATAAAGCGGTAGGGAATGTCGAATAATGAATATCGAACAAGGAATGTCGAATGTAGAAGTAATATCCGATCGATATTCGATATTCCTTGTTCGATATTCATTATTCATTATTCCTCTGCTATCCTATTTTCTTCGCGCCAAAATATCCATGCAACACTTCGGGTAAATAAATGCCATCTGCCGCCTGGTTATTCTCCAGTAAACAGGCTACTATTCTTGGTAATGCCAGTGAGCTGCCATTGAGAGAGTGCGTGAATTGCATTTTGCCTTCTGCATCTTTGTAGCGACATTTCATGCGGTTGGTTTGGTAGCTTTCAAAATTGCTGACACTACTTACTTCCAACCAGCGTTCCTGTGCGGCACTGAATACTTCAAAATCGTAGGTAATGGCACTGGTAAAACCCATATCGCCACCGCATAAACGCAATATGCGGTAAGGCAGTTGCAGGTTTTGCAGCAGCTTTTCTACATGGCTCACCATTTCATCCAGTACTTCATAACTTCTGGCAGGTTCTACTATTTGTATGATCTCTACTTTTTCAAACTGGTGTACACGGTTCAGGCCACGCACGTCTTTTCCAAAACTACCCGCCTCTCTGCGAAAGCAGGGTGAGTAGGCGGTCATTTTAATTGGTAATTCTTCCAGCTTTACAATACTGTCTCTATAAATGTTGGTCACCGGCACTTCTGCCGTAGGTATCAGGTAAAAATTATCGGCAGTGGCATGGTACATCTGTCCTTCTTTATCCGGCAACTGGCCTGTGGCAAAGGCACTGGCTTCGTTTACCATATAAGGAGGTATGTATTCGGTATATCCTGCCGCCGTATTGTAATCCAAAAAATAGGCAACCAGGGCTCTTTGCAGTTTGGCCCCCTTGCCTTTGTACAGCGGAAAACCGCTGCCAGTTATTTTGGCCCCTGTTTCAAAATCTACCAGATCGTATTGTTTAATCAGGTCCCAATGCGGCACAGAACCTTCCGGCAGGGTAGGCTTGCTGCCACCCTCTCTTACCACTACATTCTCTTCCGGTGTTCTGCCCTCGGGCACTTGTGCAGAAGGAAGGTTGGGTAATAGCACAATGGTATCCAGCAATTCTTTTTCTACTTTGGCCATCTGTTCTTTCAGTGGTTCCAGCGTTGCTTTCCACCCGGCAACATCCTGTTTCATTGCTTCGGCAGCTTCTTTATTACCCTGCCCCATTAGTTTCCCTATCTCTTTAGAAGCTGCATTTACGCGGGCCTGTGTACCATCAAAATCTGCCTGAAGCTTTTTTCGCTCATCATCCAATGCAATAATGGCATCTACCAGCTGTGGCTGGTTAAAATGTTTTACGGCCAGTCTTTTTTTAACCTCATCTGTATTGTTGCGCAATACACTCACTTGTAACATAAACAATTCAATTTGCGGCAAAGATAACTTTTGCAGGGTGATGATGGCATGCTTCCGGTGTTTACCTTTGCGATAATATGTTTATTACAGACGATTTACAGCAAAGATGGTGGGCCCTGGAGGCTAAACTGGTGGAGCGATTTGGTAAGAAACCAGATCTGGAAGCGGTTTTATTCCTGATTGGTATGCAGGAAACCGGGTTTATGGAAGAAAAAATATCCAAAGAACAGAAACAAGACCTGATGCATGTGGCCGTTTGCAAAGTGCTTAGTCAGAGTGGTTACTATATATTGGAAGGTAACGATGAAGAAGGATGGCCGCATTATAAACAGCTAAAAGAACTACCGGTAATGGTTTTGCCTGTTCAGGAGAACTTTATTAAAGACCATGTGTTGTTGTATTTTGAGCAACAGGGGTTTTAATAAGGCAAAATTCAAAAGTAAAAAGTAAAAACCTTCTTTATTTTGAATTTTTACTTTTGAATTTTGAATTTGTACCAGTCAATCGATTTTTATCCAATATTTGCAATACTAAAACAGATACTTATGAATTTTCCCACAGACGTTCGTTATACCAAAGACCATGAATGGATTCGCCTGGAAGGTAATGTAGCTACCATTGGCGTTACTGATTTTGCACAGCACGAACTGGGAGATATTGTATATGTAGACATCAATACCATTGGTAAAACCCTCGCTGCAGAAGAAGTTTTTGGTACGGTAGAAGCCGTAAAAACGGTAAGCGACCTGTTTTTACCTGTTGCCGGAACCATGGATGCAGTAAATCCACTGCTGGAAAAACAGCCCGAGCTGGTAAATACAGACCCTTATGGAGATGGCTGGATGGTTAAGGTAACCGTAGCCGACCCTGCCTCTGTAGCTGCCTTAATGGACAGTGCCGCTTATGCATCTATGGTGGGGTAAAACCAGATTTCTTTTTATTCCGTATATAATTTCACAACCTAGTCAACCTGCTTTTGGAAGTAGTAAAAAAATACAGCGAACCGGAATTGGTCCAGTTGCTCAGGCAGCGGGGGCAGCATGTATTCAGTTACCTGTATGATAATTATTCAGGTGCCCTGCTATCCATAATCGTTAACATTGTGAACGATGAGGAACTGGCCAACGATGTATTGCAGGAGGTGTTTGTAAAAATCTGGAAGCAGATTGAAAGCTACGATAGCAGCAAGGGTCGTTTATTTACCTGGATGCTTAACATAGCCCGAAATGCTTCTATAGATACAGTAAGAAGTAAAGGCTACCAGAATAGCCGGCAAAACCGGGAACTAACAGAAGACGTATATAGTTCAGGAGGTACCAGCGAATTGAAGACGGATCAGATTGGATTGAGAAAAATGGTACACAACCTGAAAGAGGAATACAAAGTATTGGTTGAACTGTCTTATTTCCAGGGATTTACCCAGGATGAGATATCGAAAATGCTTAATATTCCATTGGGAACCGTAAAAACGAGATTGCGAACAGCATTAACACAATTAAGAGAAATTATTAAACCGTAAAGTGGATATCAAAGCTTACATAGAAAGTGGTGTGATTGAAAGCTATGTTTTAGGCATGGCCGATACACAGGAAGCTGCCGAACTGGAGCAACTCAGCAGTCAATACCCTGAAATCAGGGAAGCTATTGACCTGTTTGAAGCTTCACTGGAGCGCCAGGCACTTTCTGCTGCGGTAACCCCTGCTTCAAGGGTAAAAGAACAATTACTGGCTACACTTGATTTTGAAAAGGAAAGTAAACAAGGAGGCGTAGTAGTAGCCTTTGCATGGAGCAGGTACGTAGCTGCCGCATCAGTTATTCTTTTGATAGCCAGTGCTGCACTGAATATCTATTACTATAATCAGGTAAAATCAACATCCAGTGCTTATCAGGCCCTGTTGTCAGAAAAGAATACCTTAATTGCCGATAATCAGAATGTACAGACGAAAGCAATCGACCTTCTCAACAGCATGAAACTGATGAGCGACCCTGCCATGATCAAAGTTTCTATGCCCGGTATTCCTGGTAAAGAAGGTAGCCTAGCAACGGTTTTCTGGGATAGCAAATCGAGAGATGTATACTTGCTTTCCAACAAGTTGCCCGAAGCAGCTCCGGATAAACAATACCAGTTATGGGCCATTGTAGATGGAAAGCCGGTTGATGCAGGTATGATTGAAGCTTGCGCGGGTCTTTGTAAAATGAAAAATATCCCACCAACTGCCGTAATGTTTGCTATTACGCTGGAGAAAAAAGGTGGCAGCCCTACACCTACGATGGATCAAATGTATGTGGCAGGTAAAGTAAGTTAAACGCAACGTATCCCTGATATCTTTCAGCCGCAGATTCGCAGAATTTATATAGTCTGCGAATCTGCGGCTTGTTTTTTATCTAGCTATTATTGTATTAACGTTTGCTGATAATTACCGTACTTGCCTGCTTAATACATCTTGTTTGAGCATCTATCGTTTTATTCCTGCTTTTCTTTTTTTTATCCTGAGCGTAGTGTTATTGTGTTTACCCGGAGCCACCATTCCCAAATATCCCTGGCTGGCAACGATATATGCAGACAAATGGGTTCATGTATTTCTGTTTGGTATGCTTTGTATACTAACCAACCGGCCGCTACGTGAAAGCAATTACAGCAACCAGCAACGCAACCGATGGTTTGTAATAGTTATGGTAACAGGTATAGGCTATGGTGTGATCATGGAATTTGTACAGAAATACTGGGTAGCCAACCGATCATTTGAAATATGGGATATTGCGGCCGACAGTACCGGTTGCGTGTTGGCTTATTTTTATAGTGCAGGGAGATTTTTCAGGAAGGGGTAGAAAAAAATTGGTCCCGATAGAAATCGGGACCGCAACCAAAACTAACTGCTTATGAGAAACTTGTGAAACTTAATATCTTTTGTTACTGTTTGTCTTTCTATATAAACGCAAATCCTGTGCCACTGGTTTCATCCTTTTTGTTAAACCTTTCTAAATGTCTTTTATTGCTTTTTATTTAGATACCGCCTCTTATTTCTGCGTTGCCTGATGCAAAGCTCTTTTTAATAGATAGAATAAAATGTCAATGGTTTACCAATAATATGTTAAAGCATTTAGTGACAGGATATGGTTGTTTGTCTATCACCCTGTAGATAAGGACTTACATATGGAATATTAAGGTTTAACCCCCTGAGAACCAATAATACCCCCATTACCAATACAACATAGGGCACTGCTTTTTTCATGGTATTGCGTGCCGATATACTGATCATCGATCCAAAATAAGTGAGCACAAACATGGCCGGAAAAGTACCCAGACCAAATGCCGCCATAAACAAAATGCCGCCCTGTACTGTACCCGCGGCCAGAGCGCCGGTAATGGCAAAATAAACCATCCCGCAGGGCAATAGGCCGTTGGCAGCACCCAATACAAACATGCCATACAATTTTTTCTGCTGCATATAACGGGCAATGAAGTGCTGCAACTGTTTGGTTACTGCATCAATCCATCTGAACCGGATAATTTTTGTATGGGTAAGCGTACCGATACAAAAAAATAAAAGTATCGTTCCCAATGCGATAGATAAGCCCTGCTGCATACCGGCCAGGTATAACTGCCTGCCTGCAAAACCAAAAACCAAACCCAACAATGCGTATGTAAAGATCCTGCCTGTATTGTATAAAAGAATACCGGTTGCTTTTTGTGCCGGTGGTAGGTAATGCACAGGTAAAGAAAAAGCAATGGGACCGCACATACCTACACAGTGAAAACTGCTCACCGCACCTAATGCAAATCCTGTTATGAAAAGTTGTAAGATCATTATTCGTTTACAATAATATTTTGCTCAGTATAGTATTTGTTCGTGCCGGCCTGCCAGTTAAGCTTTAATTCATAAGGCCCTTTCACCAATTGCTTTTTCATAATCACCTGCCGGCCATTGGCATCTACGGTCAGCTTAATTTTTCTGTCTTTTACGGCATCTGTTTTACAATAAAACCACGCTTCCCCTGTAATAGCAATGCCTTTCATCTCGGGCGGCAAGTCTATTAACAACGCTTCTGAATCCTGACTGATCTGCACATGACTGATAGCAGCGGCATTGTTTAGTCCATCAATTTTATCCTGATATCGTAACTCATCAGAATAATAGTCTTTGCTCACCAATTCAAATTTGGTAGTCATTGCTTTGTATACGAGCGTACCAATGCCTGCAGCAAAAACAATAAACACAACCACTAATTTATTTCCCCAGTTCATGTGATAGATTTTAGTAATGATCAATTGGCAGGTCCGAGAAAATTAGTGGTATACGATACCACTTTTTTATCAGCTATATACAAACTCAATTTAATTTCAGTTTTGCGGTTATGAATTCTTGTATTGGGCAGCACCACAAAAAATGATCCTGCACCCTGTCCTTCTTCTTCTACACTAATGTAGGGTTTGCCAATGATCTCAACTTTGCCTTCATCACCATCCAATTTGATAGTAATCTGTTCTGCGTTAATGGTTTTATTTACCAGTTTAATATTGTAGAGGTTTGAAATGCTGTCCGCACCTCTCTCCTGGTAAAGCATACCGGGTGTTCTCATTACTGTGGCATCAATATCTTTTCGGGTTAATAACAACACAGAAAGAATACACAACACAAACAAACACAACCCGGTATAAAATTTCATTCTTGTGGTGTAGTGCAGTGGCTCGCCATTGGCAATTGAATTTTCAGAAGCATAGCGTATCAAACCACGTGGCCGGTTTAATTTATCCATGATGCTGTCGCAGGCATCAATACAGGCGGTGCAGCCCACACATTCCATTTGTACACCATCGCGTATATCAATACCGGTTGGACAAACCTTTACGCATAAATGGCAATCAATACAATCTCCTGTGTTTACATCATGTGTTTTTTTAGCATTGCCTCTTGGCTCGCCCCGTTTGTAATCGTAAGCAACAATCATGGAGTTTTTATCAAGCAATACACTTTGCAATCTTCCATACGGGCAAACCACGGTACAGGCCTGCTCTCTGAAAAAAGCATATACCGCATAGAATACGCCACTAAAAACAAGAATCGCTGTAAAGCCGCCTACATGTTGTGTAACCGGTTCTGTAATAATTTTTTCCAGTTCCTTAATACCGATGATATACGCGAGAAAAAAATTAGCAATGATGAATGATAACAAGTAAAAGGCAATCTGTTTAGCAGAAACCTTTAGAATTTTTGAGGCTGTCCAGGGTGCATTTTTTAATACTTTTTGTGAAGGAGCATCGCCCAGAATCCAGTATTCTACTTTACGGAACATCATCTCCATAAAATTAGTTTGTGGACAGGCCCATCCGCAAAATAAACGGCCGAATGCTGCTGTGAACAAGATGATGAAGAACACGAAAGTGATCATCGTAATACCAAAGATGAAAAAATCCTGTGGCCAGAATACTTTTCCGAACAGAATAAATTTTGCTTCTGGTATATTAAATAGAAATAAAGGCCGTCCATTAATATATACAAAGGGCAACCCGAAGAAGATGATAAAATACAAAGCACTTAACCAGCTGCGTAAGCGATAAAATTTTCCTTTGGGTTGATGGGCATAGATCCAGTTACGTTTACCTGATTCGTCAACCGTAGCAATTCGGTCGCGAAAGTTTTCTGTTAAGGGCTCGTTCACATGTTTTATATCACTCATCTCATTAATTGGCTGCTGTTAATTTTTTGTCAGCAGCCGGTTTTGAAGAATCTATTGCCGCGGGCGCAACTGCTTTTTCTTCATACAGGGTTCCCTGTGCTTCTTTGGGTTTAGCCGGTTTGGTGCCTTGTAATGATTTGATAAAACTGGTTAGTTGTGCAATCTGCACAGGAGAATAATCATCCTTCCAGCTCTTCATACCCTTTTCGGGCCAGCCATACTTAATGGTTTTAAAAATATCTTTAATGCCTCCGCCATGAATCCAGTAGGTATCAGTAAGGTTGGGGCCAACAGAGCCCCCGCCATCTGCCTGGTGGCAGGCAGCACACATGGTAGTAAATAATTTTTTTCCGGCATCCAGCGATGTGGCATCTGCCATATATACTACGGTATTCTCATCTACTTTATTGGCCGATTTTTTCAGGTATTCTTCTTTCTCCAGGTCGGCGGCGTTCATGGCAATTTGTAATTCTTCCAAAGGCAATGGTGCACTGTGCGATACATGGTAACGGTATATATAAATACCAGAAACCAGAATACAGAGATAAAAACCATATAACCACCAGGGTGGTAAACGATTATCCAGTTCGCGGATGCCATCGTAATTATGGCCAAGATCGATATTGGCTTCTTCGTGTTCGGGGCGTAAACTGTTAACTTTTTCCCACCACCATTTGCTCCAGTTAAAGGAAGTTTCCACGGGTTTCTCTCCGGCAATGGCCGATGCTGCTATTACTTCTTTGGCCAATAATAATTTGAGGTTGTATAATAATCCCAGTAAAATAATGGCTTCAATACCTATCACTGTAATGAGTGCGTAGAAAGAAGTGGGCGATAATCCTCCAATACTTTCATCAACTACCTGAACCGCTGCAGCAGGATCTTCTGCTGCAAAAAGACTTCCGGATAGCAGGCAAAGAAACAGGAGTGAGCATATTTTTACCGATGAACCTGCTTCACTTTTTTTTCTGGAAGCTTTATATTTCTCAATGTATAGTTGTGCAGCACCGTTTACTACATTGGCCAGTAAAGCAATCATAAGGGCCAGCACCGCAATGATGATGATAAGCACCTGCGCCATCGGTTTCGACATTTCTGAAGGAACCGGCGGTCCCGCAGCAAATGCCCCTGACGGTATAACACAAACTGCCATTATACTACTCAAAACAAGCCAGCTATATTTTTTAGAAAAAGATTGTTTCATATCAAATGTTTTAAACATAAATCAGGGTAATTAATTTTCTAATGGCATGCGGCTGATCTCATCAATCATTTTTTTATCTGCCTTCCATGCCCATAACGTCATGAGGATAAAAAACACAAAAAAGATTGAGAAAGAACTGAGCGCATACACATCTACGCCGATTATTTTTTCCAGGTAATTGATGAATTTCATAGTTGTTTTTTTGTGAATGGGCAATGGTGAATGGTGAATGATTCAATTGACAATTCACCATTCACCATTGACAATCGTTATTTTTCTGCCAATGGTTTCGGTTGTACTTTAATATCAGTTCCTACTCTTTGCAGGTAGGCAATGAGTGCAATAATTTCTTTGTTGGCACCCGTTTTTATTTTATCTGATTCAAGATTTATACGAATACGATTGGCCTGTGCCATCAGGTCTGCATTGGCCAGTTTATCAAACCCTTTGGGATAAGGAACGCCCAGTGTTTGCATGGCCCTGATTTTTGCAGGGGTAAGTGCCGTATCAATCGCATCATCCAGCATCCATGCGTAGGATGGCATAATGGAACCGGGGCTCATGCTCTGTGGTTCAAGCATATGGTTGTAATGCCAGCTATCGGGATATTTACCACCTATGCGCGCAAGGTCTGGCCCGGTTCGCTTACTGCCCCATTGGAATGGGTGATCATATATAAATTCTCCTGCTTTGCTATACTCACCATAACGGGCTACTTCATCGCGGAATGGGCGAACCATTTGTGAGTGACATAGATAACATCCTTCTTTTACATAAATATCTCTTCCATGTAATTCCAGTGGTGTGTATGGTTTTACGGATGCAATGGTGGGTATATT
Organism: Chitinophaga pinensis; assembly: GCA_943372845.1. Taxonomy (GTDB): domain Bacteria; phylum Bacteroidota; class Bacteroidia; order Chitinophagales; family Chitinophagaceae; genus Sediminibacterium; species Sediminibacterium pinensis_K. Next base: position 97,593 of record CALSAD010000008.1, read on the forward strand.
GCTTTTGATAAGGAAGGTGGGAACCAATTCCAGGATACCACCGATTGCCACTGCCACCAAACTTAAAACCAGCATTTGAACGGGCCTTGCCTCAATCCATCTGTGCCAGTATTGTTTTCCATGTGTTACCGGTTCTTTCGGAAGTGCAGGTGCTTCTGCAGCTTCGTTGGCCAGCAGGCTACCGGCTTTTACGGTTTTAATAATATTGTATACCATCACAAAAACGCCTGCCAGGTATAATAATCCACCTAAACTTCTGGTAACGTATAAGGGTATGATATGTGTAACGGTTTCAAGAAACTGGAATTGTAAGGTTCCCTCGGGTGTAAACTGTTTCCACATCATAGCCTGTGTAAAACCGGCCCAGTACATGGGTATGGCGTATAACACAATACCCAGCGTACCTATCCAGAAATGGGTGGTGGCTAATTTTTTAGAATAGAGTGGTGTGTTGAATATTTTAGGAATGATCCAGTACAAAATGGCAAATGTGAGAAAGCCATTCCATCCCAGTGCACCTACGTGAACGTGAGCAATCGTCCAGTCAGTGAAATGCGAAATGGCATTTACATTTTTCAAGCTGAGCATTGGCCCTTCAAATGTGGCCATACCATAGCAGGTAATGGCAACCACCATAAATTTCAAAATAGGATCTTCTCTTACTTTATCCCATGCACCGCGCAGGGTGAACAAACCGTTGAGCATACCGCCCCAGGATGGTGCAATGAGCATGATACTAAATACGGTGCCAAGACTTTGCGCCCAATCGGGCAAAGCGGTATACAGTAAGTGGTGCGGGCCTGCCCAGATATAAATAAAGATCAATGCCCAGAAGTGAATAATAGATAAACGATAACTGTATACAGGTCGGTTAGCCGCTTTGGGCAGAAAATAATACATGATACCGAGATACGGTGTGGTTAAGAAAAAAGCAACCGCATTGTGTCCATACCACCATTGCACCAAAGCATCCTGTACACCAGCGTACCAGCTGTAGCTTTTCATGAATGAGAAAGGGATCTCGAAAGAGTTTACTATGTGCAGCATGGCAACGGTAACCCAGGTAGCTATGTAAAACCAGATGGCTACATACAAATGACTTTCTCTTCTTTTGAGAATGGTACCAAACATATTGATACCAAACAGCACCCAGATAAGTGTAATGGCAATATCAATGGGCCATTCCAGCTCGGCATATTCTTTACCGGTGGTATAGCCTGCCAATAAGGTAACGGCTGCCGAAACAATGATCAGTTGCCATCCCCAGAAATGAATTTTGCTGAGTGTATCATTCAACATGCGGGCCTTGCATAAACGTTGTAATGAGTAATACACACCCATAAAAATTCCGTTTCCTACAAAGGCAAAAATGACTGCATTGGTATGCACCGGGCGAACCCTGCCAAAGGTAGTAATGGGCAGGCCGAAATTAGCTGCGGGCAAATAGATCTGCACTGAGATCAGTAACCCGGCAAGCATGCCCACAACACCCCACACAATAGTGGCATACGCAAACAGTTTAACGGTCTTGTTGTCGTAATAGAATTTTTCTACTTGCATTATATCAATTTGAGTTTTGGAGTTTGGTTATTACTATTTTTTCTGTCCACCGGTATCTTCTGTTGAAAGATTTGTTTTTTGGGCAGATACAAGGGTTGCATCATCAAACAGTATTCTTACGGCGGGAGCTACTTCGTCTTCATACTGGCCGTTTTTTACACTCCAGATAAAAGCAGCCAGAAATAGCGCAGCTACAGAAATACTGGCTATCAAAAGAATAATGATGACACTCATACAGGATAATTTACCATGGTAAAATTAGCATGGGGGTACAGCCCAAATTATGATATACATCAAGGCGTAACATGACTTTTATCATAGTCTACTGTTTCCTTACTTCAACCGAAATCTATGACCGAAATAATTACTCATTCCATAGGTGATGAATAGTATACTGATGCTGCTGCAGGGCATGAGAATGGCGGCAATCATGGGTGATAAAACGCCTTGCACCGCGAACGTAATACCAACCAGATTGTACAACACAGAGATGACGAATGCGGCCAACACCACTTTTTTGTTGGCTTTGCTTAGTTGGATAAAACGATCCAGTTTGGGTAACTGGCTTGCTGCAAGTATGGCATCGCTGGCCGGCGTAAAATTGTTGTTGTTTTCAGAAATAGCAATGCCAATATCGGCCTGTTGCAAAGCGCCGGCATCATTCAATCCATCTCCTATCATCATTACTTTTTTGCCTTGCGCCTGTAAATGGCGAATGGCTTCCAGTTTATCGGCGGGTTGCTGGTTAAACAGCAGTATCGCTTCATAACCCAGTAATTGGCGTAAATATTTTTGTTCTCCTGCATTATCGCCACTGATAACAGCCAATGGATACTGCTTTGCCAACCGTTGCAGTAACTCCGGTATTGCATCGCGGTAATGATTTTGAAATTTGAAATGGCCATATACTTTCTCTTCAATAGAAACAAATACTACAGAAGTATCGTTACCCGCAGTTCTTTTCTGTGTGATAAAAAAGGCAGAACCCAGGGCAATCAAATCGCCGGCTACTATGCCTTCAATTCCTTTACCCGGTGTTTCTGTAAATCCGCTGATCATTTGCCCGTTGGTATTACCTGCCCATGCGGCAATGGCTTTGCTTAAAGGATGGTTTGACTGGGCGGCCAATGCACCAATGGCATGCTTCTGATGAATGGAAAGAGGTTCTCCTTCATACACCATATCCTGGTAACGGCCTGTGGTGAGGGTACCTGTTTTATCAAAAACAATACAATCTGCCGCTGCCAGATCTTCTATTACCTGAGCATTGCGCAGGTATAAGTGGTTGCGGCCCAGCCTGCGCAGAATATTGGCATTGGTAAACGTATTGCTGAGCAGCAAAGCGCAGGGACAAGCAACAATTAATACCGCAGTAACCGCATTCCACATAAGGGAAGCATTTGTAAAAAACCACCACGTTGCTGTAAAGGCAGCAATAGAAAAAAGGATGATGGTAAAATAGCGGCTAAGCAAGTGTACAAAAGAACGTTCCTCATCATGCTTATTGGTTTCGGCTTTGCGGTTCCATAATTTGGTGAGGTAACTTTGTGCCACTTCTTTAATTACGAGTATCTCTATATTGGCACCGGTTTGTTTTCCGCCGGCATATACGATCTCTCCCATTTCTTTCATTACCGGCAAACTTTCGCCGGTAACGAAACTATAATCAATCAGGGCCTTGCCTCTGGTAATAATGCCGTCTGCGGGTATCAACTCTTCATTATGTATCAACAAAGTATCGTTCAATTGTATATCCGGCAAAGCAACCGTTTGTGGTTGCTCATTGTTGATCTTAGTAACTGCTATCGGAAAATAAGCCGTGTAATCTCGTTCAAAACTTAACTGGCGATACGTTTTTTCCTGCAATACCCGGCCGGCCAACATAAAAAAAACAATGCCGCTCATAGAATCAAAATAACCACCTCCGGTACCACTTAGTATTTCATAAACGCTTCTGGCAAACGTTACCCAAACCGCTACAACAATAGGGGCATCAATATTCAGGAAACGGTGTTTCAGACTCTTCCAGGCACTGGTATAAAATTCAGAGGCACTATAAAAGAAAACAGGCAGGGAAAGAAACAGATTGGCATAACGAAACAGGTATAGCAGGTTGGCTTCTTTTGAATCAATACCCAGGTATTCCGGAAAACTCATGAGCATGATATTGGCAAAACAAAAACCGGCCACACCAAGTTTATATATTTTGGAAACGTCAACGGTTGTTTTTTTAGCACCCAGATCACTGAAACTGATATAGGGCTCATAACCAATACTGGTTAACAACTCTGCCACTTTGCGAAGTGAAGTAACCCGTTGATCAAATACAATATCTACTTCTTTTTTGATAAAGTTTACCTTACTGCTGATCACTCCGGGCTCAAGCCGGTGAAGGTTTTCCAATAACCACAAACAACTGCTGCAATGCATTTGAGGTGTATAAAAACTTATATGTGTTTGTGAATCGTTGGAAAATACAACCAGCGAGCTGCAGATCTTTGCATCATCCAGAAAAGAAAATTTATCCTCCCTTACTTTTATTTTGCGACTGGTACCCGGATTGGTACTGATGCTGTAATAATCGCACATGCCGTTGCGGTTCAGTATTTCAAACACCATCTGGCATCCACCGCAGCAAAAATCTTTATCATAGGCATGCAATACTTCTTCGTTGCAGTCTTCGCCGCAATGGAAGCATTTGGGTGTAACAGGAGAGGTTGTGAATTTCTGCATAGTTTATTCCGCCGATTCTTGTTTACTGCTGATGGAAGGATACAACAGGCTTTGTTCTATATAAATCCACTGATGAATTTCTCTTTCCAACACAAATAATTCATTCATACATGATTTCCATTCTTTACTCCAGCCAGGCTGTACCACATAATTGTTTAATACCTGCCTGAGTTTACATAAGAGGTTAATAATGCCCTGCTGGATTTGGTAGATGCTCTCCGAAATTTTTGGGGAGATGGTAAAACCGGGCTGTGCATTTTTGATAGTGGGGAAAATAATACCGGTTTCTTTTAGAAAAAGATGTTCTGTTTCGTCCTGCAGTTTGGCATGCAATAGCTGAACCAGTTCATACACAGGCTCAGGCACTTCACTGGTACTTGCTTCGGAAAAATAACCGGTTATTTTTCGGCAGGATTTCCTGATCTCATGCTGGCATTCTTTTTCAATGAGGTTGCACAATCCAGGGGCATCTAAGGTTTCCTGCAATTTGGTATCCCATTGTTTCATCAACATCTCCCTTCCATTTCAATGCAAGGTAGTTGGCACCATCAGTGGGATATATGATGATACTCAACCTGAAACATGATTTTTATCAGTTTTGGTCAGGTAAAACAAAGTAAGAATGAGTAAATAAGGAGATTAATCCTGGATGTTTGCGGCTTTAATCAGTTCCTTTGTTTTCAGGATCTTGATTTTTTTACCATCCAGTTCTACCATGCCATCTTTTTTAAATTCAGATAACAGACGAATGGCCGATTCTGTAGCCGTTCCAACCAGATTGGCAATTTCCTCGCGTGAGAGGCGAACATTCAAAGTAGTTCCATCTTCTTCAAAACCGTAGGTTTCTTTTATGAACAGCAGGGTTTCGGCCAATCTTTCCCGAATGGGTTTTTGCGCCAGATGGGTTAGTTTGATTTCGGCCCTGTGCAATTCATCGCTCAGTAGTTTCATCATTTCAAAAGCCAGGCCCGGATCAAGTTTTAGCACACTTACAAACAGATCTTTGGGAATAAAACAGATCTGCGTATCCTCTAATGCCACTGCACTGGCACTGTACCTGTCGCCACTTAACAAAGCCCTGTAACCCAATACATCACCTGCTTTCAGCAATCGGATAATCTGTTCTTTGCCATCATCGCCCTGGTGAGAAAGCTTTATTTTACCCTCATTAATGCAATACACACCAAAAGGATAAGACCCCTCATTAAAGAGAATCTGCCCACGCTTATACGTATTACAGATTTTCTGTTCATTGATCTGGTTTACAAACTCCTCTTTGGCTTTGCAAAAAACAGAGTTAAACCTTTGTGAACAGGATTGACAGGTTGCGTGGTCGCTCATTGCTTAGGTATACGGTTTAATCAAAAGTAGAATTAATATCCTGTAAATTGAACAATCTGTGTATTTAAAGAGTGGTAAGCTCTTCACAAAAAAGAATATCTGTCTATTTTCATAAGATAGTGAAAGATCCCCGGTAAAGGGTATCCGGGTACTGCATTTTAGGTAAACTGCTTATTTATAGCCTTTCCCATCTTATTTTTACAGCCTATGCCTTATTTTAACTGGAATGATAGCCTGAATTTTATAACCAAACTGCAGCCGCGTAAATTATGGAATGCAGCAAAAGTGTACAGCAGCTACCAGTTAACCAAACTCACCGGCAAGCCAGTTCAATGGGGCTACCCGGTTTCGGTTTCTTTTGAACCCACTACCTCGTGTAACCTGCGCTGCCCGGAATGTCCCAGCGGCTTACGTGCCTTTACCCGCCCCACCGGTATGCTGGAAAACAGTTTTTTCAGGCAAACCATTGATGAAATGCACAAAGAGCTGTTATACCTTATTTTCTATTTTCAGGGCGAGCCATACCTAAACCCCGATTTTCTGGATATGGTAAAATATGCACATGATAAAGGCATTTATACCGCCACCTCAACCAATGCACATTATTTAACAGATGAAAAAGCAAAACAAACAGTAGAAAGCGGTTTGGACCGATTGATCATTTCTATTGATGGCACTACACAGGAAGTATACCAGCAATACCGCATAGGGGGTAAACTGGATAAAGTACTGGAAGGTGCCCGCAACATTGTAAAATGGAAGAAGAAACTCAACAGCAAAACGCCGTTTATCTTTTTTCAATTTCTGGTAGTAAAGCCTAATGAACACCAGATAGAGGATGTAAAAAAACTGGGAAAAGAAATTGGGGTAGATCAGGTACGATTTAAAACCGCGCAGGTGTATGATTACGAGAACGACCCGCACCAACTCATCCCTACCAACAACAAATACAGTCGTTATAAAAAAGATGCTGCCGGAAAAATGAAAGTAAAAAGTGGTTTAAGTAACCATTGCTGGAAGCTGTGGCATGCCAATGTAATTACCTGGGATGGTTTGGTGGTGCCTTGCTGTTTTGATAAAGACGCCACCCATCAGTTAGGCAATCTGAAAACACAAAGTTTTAAAGAAACCTGGCATAACGAAAACTATCAACAATTTCGCCGCGAACTACTTACCAGCCGAAAAAACATTGATATCTGCGCCAATTGCAGCGAGGGGCTAACGGTGTGGGAATCGTGAAACGTTAGGCCTGAGCCTTGTTTTAGGGGTTCACTCACGATTCACGCCTCACGATTCACGCCGATACCCTTATTTTTACAAAACCATGAGCATTGAAAAAGATATACAACAACAGTCTTTCCGCAATGAATACCAGAAAGCCACTGTAAATCTGATCTTTTCAGCAAACTGGTTGAATGAGAAAATCAAACAATTTCTCGATTCAGAAGATATTACACCCCAACAATACAATATCCTCCGTATACTGCGAGGCACCAAACAACCCCTGAGCACTTTACAAATACGTGAACGCATGCTGGATAAGATGAGCGATACCAGCCGCATTGTAGAAAGATTGCTGCGAAAGGCACTGGTAGAAAAAAAGATTTGTCCGGCTGATAAACGAATGGTAGATGTAGTGATCTCCAAAAAAGGCATTGCCCTACTCGAAAAACTCGATCACCGCAATGAAGAACTGGATAGCCTGTTGCAATCCTTATCGCCCGAAGAAGCCAACACCCTGAACGGCTTATTGGATAAAATGCGCGAAGCCTGTAAACTGGCAGTGTGAATTAACATAGCTCACACACGAATTCATCCACAAGTTAGTAAGCCCACCCACATAAGTTTATCTTCGCTATATGAAGAAGATTTCAGTTATCGCACTCCTGCTATGCTGCTCCGCTATTGTTGTAAATGGATTAGCACAGCAGGGAACACCCAATTATGAATTCAGAGGGGTATGGATAGCAACGGTAGTGAATATTGACTGGCCGAGTAAAAAAACACTTTCTGTTAACCAACAGCAAGCAGAATTCATCCGCATACTGGATCTGCACCAGCGCAATGGTATGAATGCGGTGGTGGTTCAGGTAAGACCCGCGGGCGATGCATTATACCCATCTAAATACGAGCCCTGGAGCGAATTTTTAACGGGTACCCAGGGTTTGCCACCCTCTCCCTATTACGATCCACTCGAATTCATGATCAACGAAACACATAAACGTGGTATGGAATTTCATGCATGGCTAAATCCATACCGTGCTGTATTTAATGTGTTGAGTTCTTCCATTTCACCCTCACATCTTACCAAAACAAAACCGGAATGGTTTTTACTATATGGCGGAAAAAAATATTTCAATCCCAGTTTACCCGAAGTAAGGCAACACCTTGCTACAGTGGTGCGCGATATTGCCAGCCGATATGATATTGATGGTATTCACCTCGATGATTATTTTTATCCATACCCCATTGCAGGAAGAGAGTTTCCCGATCAAAAAGATTATTTGAAATATGGTAAAGGATTAAGCAAAGAAGATTGGCGAAGAAGTAACTGCGACAGCATCATACTACTCATTCACAATATTGTTCGAAGTGTAAAGCCTTATGTAAAATTTGGTATTAGTCCTTTTGGCGTTTGGCGCAACAAACGGCAGGATGCCATGGGTAGTGATACCCGATCAGGCCCTACCAATTATGATGACCTGTATGCAGATATTCTGTTATGGCTACAGAAGGGATGGATTGATTATGTGGTACCGCAATTGTATTGGGAGCGCGGACATAAACTATGTGATTATGATGTACTGCTGGATTGGTGGAATCAATATACCTATGGCAAACATCTATACATAGGCCATGGTATAGAACGTGCCGGATCAAACGCTGCATGGAAAAATCCGAATGAGATACCGATGGAAATTCAGGGCCTGCGAAGTTATCCAACCACGCAAGGCAGTGTATATTTTAGCAGTAAGGTGTTTGAAAAAAATCCATTGGGCTGGAATGATAGTTTGCGAAACCATTATTACCGCTACCCTGCATTGGTTCCGCCCATGCCATGGATAGATAATTCCACACCGGCACAGCCCCTGATTCAAAAGCTGGATAATAATTCTGTAAAACTGGTTTATAAAGGAGATAAGAAGATCAAAGCCTTCGGCGTGCTAACACTAACCTTAAATACAGAGGTGAGATTTGCATTAGCGCAATTGGTACAAATTATTGTAGCCGATAAAGTAGCTGTAGTAGACATGGCTAAAATTCCCGATACTAAAAACAAACGAATTTTTGTTGTGTCTGTTGATCAGAACAACAATGTAAGTCCGATGACGGAATTGAAATAAAAATATTGCTGTACAGAAAAATTTCCCCTCCTTGGAAAGGAGGGGACGCTATATATTTTTCAAAGAAAAATATATAGCGGGGGTGGTTACCCCCACTTACCAAACCGCTGCTCCACTGCCACAAACCTGTAATCAAAAATATGTTTCAATTGCGCCTTTACCATTATGGTATTGGCAATATCCCCCAATATCCAGAGTGGCAATTTGTAGTGCACTATATCCGTCATTTCCACACCACCTTCTATCGCTTTAAAATGATGTTGGTGGTGCCATAAACTATATGGGCCAAACCGTTGTTCATCTACAAAATATTTTTTGTCAGATACATGGGTGATCTCGGTCATCCAATATAGTGGAATACCTAAAACAGGCTTTACGGTATATTCGATCACCTGTCCGGGGTACATGGTATCTCCATGATGTTGTGAAATGATTTGAAAACCCAGATTAGATGGTGTGATATCTTTCAGGTTATCGGGGCGGCTGAAGAAATCCCATGCCTGGTCTAAAGGAATGGGAATTTTTTGAATGGTTTTGAGGGAATATACTTTTGACATAGAATGATAACAACAACCCAACCAAAAAGTTCAACTCACCCCGACGGCACTTCGTGCGTCGACCCTCTCTACTTTGTAGAGAGGGTTGGGGAGAGTTACTCCCCTCTCTACAAAGTAGAGAGGGGCCGGGGGTGAGTTGAAATGAGTTGGTTATCTTTACCCCATGCCTACCACCCAACACCAAAAGCAAGCATTCGAAAAAATATATACCAGCCTCAACGAACAACAAAAACGTGCCGTTGATACCATTGAAGGGCCGGTAATGGTAATAGCCGGGCCGGGTACCGGTAAAACACAAATTCTGGGTGCCCGCATTGGTAAAATTTTAATGGATACCGATACGCAACCCGAAAATATTCTTTGTCTTACCTATACCGATGCAGGCGCCGTAGCCATGCGCAAACGGCTGCTGGGTTTTATTGGTCCAGATGCATATAAGGTGAATATTTATACGTTTCATGCCTTCTGTAATGATATTATTCAGGAAAATTTATCACTGTTTGAAAAAACCGTACTGGATCCTATCTCTGATCTTGAAAAGATTGATCTATTCAAACAATTGATTGATGGCTTTCCTAAAAACCACCCGTTAAAACGCTACAGGGGTGATGTATATTTTGAGATCAATAACCTCCAGCAATTATTCAGCAGCATGAAACGGGAGGGATGGACACCCGATTACATCAACCAGAAAATTGATGAATACCTGACTGATATACCCACACGTGATGAGTTTGTTTACAAACGGGCTTATAAACAATTCAAAGCCGGCGACCTGAAAGAAAACAAGATTGAAGAAGCGAAAGAAAAAATGGAAAAATTACGGGCAGCTGTACATGAGTTTGATCGTTTTCAAAAACTCATGCGAAGCCGCAACCGCTATGATTTTGATGATATGATTAACTGGGTACTTAAGGCATTTGAAGAAAATAAAACGCTGCTATCCCGCTACCAGGAACAGTTTTTATACATTCTGGTTGATGAATACCAGGATACCAGTGGTACTCAAAACCGCTTGGTAGAACTGCTGATCAGTTATTGGGAACAGCCCAATGTGTTTGTGGTAGGAGATGATGACCAGAGTATCTACCGCTTTCAGGGTGCGAATGTAGAAAATATGGTGGGCTTTGCTAATAATTACCAGCATGATTTGCTCACCATTGTTTTAACCAACAACTACCGCTCTACACAACCGATTCTGGATGTATCTAAAACATTGATCGACCGTAACGAAGAAAGATTGATTAATCAGGTAGATGGATTAACAAAAAATCTGACAGCTTCCAACACAGTCATAAACCAACAAACCAACAAACCGTTACTGAGCGAATACGAAACCCAGCGGCAGGAAATGATTCACCTTACACTGGAAGTGGAAAAATTATTGAAGCAGGGTATTGCACCCGGACTCATCAGCATTATTTACAAAGAGAATAAATACGGCGAAGAACTGGCCCAATATTTTGCGCAAAGAAATATTCCCGTATACAGCAAACGCAACCTGAATATTTTAGAGATTCCGTTTGCCAAAAAACTGGTGCTATTGCTGGAATACCTTGCCGCAGAACACGATATGCCCGATGGCGGCGATGAAATGTTATTTGAAATACTGCATTTCGATTGGTTCCACATTGCACCTATAGAAATAGCCAAATTAACCACAGCAGTTGCCGACAGGCGTTATGGTGAAAACAAAACCTCGCTGCGAAAATTATTGTATGAGAAAGTAAATGCACCTACCAAAGACCTTTTCAGCACTGGCGCACCAAGCGGCATGAAAGCAGCCAGTGATGCCATTGAACAACTGGTAGCAGATGCAGCAAATGTTACACTGGTAAACCTGTTTGAAAACTGTATCCGCGAAGCGGGTGTATTGAATTGGGTAATGCAAAGTGCCGATAAGCACTGGCATTTACAGGTACTAACCGGTCTGTTTGATTTTGTAAAAGAGGAAACCAGGCGCAACGCCAGTCTTACACTTGAGCAGTTGGTAAATATTTTTATGCTCATGGAGAAAGAAGGATTATCTCTTCCATTGGTACAGGTAAGTGGTAGTGAAAAAGGGGTGAACCTGTTAACCGCACATGGATCGAAAGGATTGGAATTTGATCATGTATTTTTAGTGGGGTGCAATGCTTCCAGTTGGGAAAAGAAACGGAAACCCGGTGGTGGTTACAGCTTTCCCGATACCATGTTTCAAACACAGCCAAAACAAAAAGAAGAAGAAGAACTGCGGCGATTATTTTATGTGGCACTTACCCGTGCCAAGCTACACCTGCATATTTCCTACAGCCGTTTTAAGAATGACGGTAAAGAACTGGAACCTTCCATGTTTATTGCAGAAATACAGGATACACATGCTTTACCGGTAGAAAAGATAATCATTGATAAAGAAGTGTTGGGTGAATTTGCCATGATACAATTCACTGCCGTACAGGCACCCGAAATAGAAAGAATAGAGGCAGAATTCATTACACAAATACTGGATAAATTTGTTATGAATGTTACAGCGCTTAACAATTATCTTAAGTGCCCTTTGCAGTTTTATTTTCAAAACCTGGTAAGGGTGCCTTCCGGTAAATCTGAAGCTACCGAGTTTGGCTCTGCTGTTCACCATGCTTTACAGAAGCTGTTTGAAAAAATGCAGCAAACAGAAAAGTTCCCGGGCAAACAGGAATTCATCCTTGATTTTAACTGGTACATGAACCGCCACCGCGAAAGTTTTACCAAAGAACAGTTTGCTCGCCGGATGGAATACGGACAAGAGGTGTTAAGCAACTATTATGACCAATACCTGTATCAGTGGAATAAAATTGTAGCGGTAGAAAGAACTATCCGAAACGTAGTGGTGCAGGGCGTTCCGCTAAAAGGGAAATTGGATAAACTTGAATTCAATGGCAAAGAAGTGAATGTGGTGGATTATAAAACCGGTGACATTGATAAAGCCAAAGACAAACTTAAACCACCACATGAAGAAGACCCTAACGGTGGCGATTACTGGCGGCAGGCTGTGTTTTATAAAATTCTGGTAGACCACTACGAACAAAAAAACTGGAAAGTGGTGAGTACGGAGTTTGATTTTATCGAACCCGATAAGAAGAAAGAATACCGGAAAGAAAAAATTATCATCTCACCTGAAGATATAACTACCGTAACCCAGCAGATTACGACCGTTTGGCAAAAAATTCAGGACCGGGATTTTTACACTGGCTGCGGCAAGGCAGAATGCCATTGGTGTAATTTTGTAAAAAACAACGAAATGGCCGTGGCATTGCACGAACTCGAAGAAGAAGGAGATCCCGAATAAAAACGTCATTTCGATGAGTGAGGAACGAGCGAAGAGAAATCTGCTCATCAATCAGCCCGTCCCGTCATTTCGATGAGTGAGGAACGAGTGAAGAGAAATCTGTTCATCAATCAGCCTATCCCGTCATTTCGATGAGTGAGGAACGAGCGAAGAGAAATCTGCCCACCGATCAGCAGATTTCTCTCCCGCTGAAGCGGGATCGAAATGACGCGGACAAAACTAAATTTGCTTTCCCTTCACAATCCTTTTCCTTATAAAGCAGTCCTGTGTTCTATATTTGCATTTCATGAAAAAAGCCTTACTCCCTTTTTTAGTTATCACTACGCTTTTTGTATGGAGTATATTACTCAGCTCTTGCGCCAATATGGTTCCTCCAAGCGGAGGGCCAAGAGATAGTTTGCCACCAAGATTGATCAGTGCCTTACCAAAAGATTCAGCCATCAATGTAAAAACCCAAAACATCACCCTCAGTTTTGATGAATACATCTCGCTGGATAATCCTTTGCAAAACCTCATCATTTCGCCCAATCCTTCTTCTTCCAGGCCACCATTGGTAGATTACAAACTGAAAAATGTAATTGTTAAATTAAAAGATACCCTCGAACCCAATACTACCTACTCATTCAATTTCGGATCGGCCATCAAAGATGTGAACGAAAGTAATGTTGCCAAAAATTTTACCTATGTTTTCTCAACAGGAAATACAATCGATTACAATACCTATAGCGGTACCGTAATTGTTGCCGAAAAAGGAAAAGTAGATAGCACCTTGTTTGTTGTACTGCACAGAAACCTTGCCGATACGGCTGTTGCCAAAGAAAGTCCGCGCTACTATACGCGCATCAATGGTAAAGGTGAATTTATTTTTAAAAATCTGCCAGCAGGAACTTTTGCGGTATATGTAGTTACCAATGCATTTAACAAACGTTACGACGATAGTACCCAGCTCTTTGCATTTAAAAATGCACCGGTTATAGTTGGCGCATCTACCGCAACAGATACCTTGTATGCATTCGAAGCTTTTAAAAAAACCGTTCCCGAAACAACTGCGATACCTAATGTAAAACTCTCTGCAGTAAATAAGGATGATAAACGGCTGAAGTATACACTTAGTCTTGAAAATGGCCAGCAGGATTTATTGTCAGATCTTGTTGTAACCTTTAGTAGAAAACTAACCTTGTTCGATACTTCTAAAATGGTTTTGTATGATACCAATTACCAGAAGCAAACTGGCTATTCATTTTCACTGGACACCGGTAAGACTAAAATGACATTGAAATATCCGTGGAAAGAAAATATTGCTTTCCGGTTATTGATCAGTAAAGAGTCAATCGCAGATTCTTCAGGAGCCACCCTCACTAAATCCGATACACTTCGTTTCATCACAAAGCGAGAATCGGAGTACGGAAGCATTCGCCTTCGTTTTTCTAATCTCGATCTTTCCCGTAACCCGGTACTCCAGTTTGTACAGAATGAAAAAATTGTAGAATCCGTAAAACTTACCCAGCCCGATTTTCAGCGGAAACTATACCGTCAAGGCAGTTATGAACTACGCATTTTGTATGATACCAATAACAATGGCATTTGGGATACCGGTAAATTCTTCGGCACCAAGCGCCAGCCTGAAGTGGTTTACCTCATTCCCAAACAACTTGCCATTAGGGCTAATTGGGATAATGAGGTGAACATTAATTTGTAAAAATCGTCCATGGTCCATGGACAATAGACCATGGACTATGGACTATGGACGATTCATCTTAGATAACTACCTTTACGGTCTAAAGAACGTATCAACACCATTCATGCAACTCCCTTCCACCTTACTCGAAAACGCAGTAGCCCAGTTTACCAAACTTCCGGGTATTGGTAAAAAAACGGCATTGCGATTGGTGTTGCATTTGCTGAAGCAGGAGGTAAATGAGGTTCAGTATTTTGGAGAAACCATTGCCAGAATGCGGCGCGATATTAAATTTTGCCAGCGTTGTCATAATATCAGCGATGGCGATATTTGTTCTATCTGCGCCAACTCTATGCGCAACCAGCGGATGATTTGTGTAGTAGAAAATATACGCGATGTTATTGCTATTGAAAGTACCCAGCAGTTAAGTGGCACGTACCATGTATTGGGTGGCATCATTTCTCCGCTGGATGGTATTGGTCCCGACCAGCTGAATATTGAATCACTGGTGAACCGGATTACCAAGGAAGAGACAGAAGAACTGGTTTTTGCGTTGAGTCCGAATATCCAGGGCGATACTACCATTTACTATATACAGAAAAAGATCGCTCATTTATCCTGCCGTATTACCACCATTGCACGGGGTATTGCCTTTGGTGGTGAACTGGAATATGCCGATGAAATGACACTGGCGCGCAGTATTGCCAACCGTTTACCGGTTCAGCAGTATGTAAAATAACCCACGCATCGCCTGAAATTTTATGATTCAGGCAACCATATTTTTGTTTCCCCGTATCCATTTGTATCAATACATTGAATAATTTGCGTTGTAATCAGCAAATGACATCGTATGAAAAATTGGAAAAAAATTGTTTTGATCGTTTTTGTGGTAGGGATTTTGGCTGCGGGCGGTTTTGCCGTATATCTATTTATGAAACCACACAGGGATGTATCGAAAGAGAAAGGCGTTCAACTTTCGGCACAGGCTTTGTTTGATGCATTTAAAGCCAATGAAACAGAAGCCAATGCCAAATACCTAGATAAAGCCATTGAACTGAGTGGAGAAGTACTGGAAGTAAGTACAAACCAAGATGGAAAAACTGTCGTAAATTTTAAAACCAATGATCCTTTGTTTGTGATTAATTGCACTTTCAAAGATCAGCCGGGACAATTACAGCCCGGACAGAGCATTACTTTCAAAGGCATTTGCACCGGATACATACCCGATGCAAACATTGTGATCAATGAAGGTGTTCTTGTAAAATAAAATAAACCCGTTATCATGAAATTCGTTTTTACCTGTATCATAGCCCTTGTTTTTTTTAGTTCAAACAGCAATGCCCAGAAAGTATTTGGTACTCGTAATGGAAAAATTAGTTTTATCGCTCCCAGCGATGAAGATGTAAAAGGCATTAACAATGAAGTTGCCAGCCGCATTGCTGATAACGGACAAATGACCTTTAGCGCACTGATTAAAGGATTTAAGTTCAAATACGCTGAAATGCAGGAGCATTTCAATGACCAATATCTGGAGAGTAATAAATTTCCCAGAGCCGATTTTAAAGGAACGATTGTGAACCTGAAAGACGTGAATTTTGGTAAAGATGGGTCATACAAAATTTCTGTAAAAGGAGATCTGACCATGCATGGTGTTACCAAAAACATAACCACCAATGGCTCCCTTGAAATAAAAGGAGGAAAACCTACAGCTATTTGTCAATTTGTGATTTTGATGAAAGATTTTAAAGTGGATGCGTCCAGTGTAACTGATAAGGTTACCGTTGAGGTGAATTGCCAATACCAATAATCAACCTTTCATATTAAATTTTATTTTATGATGATCTTTACCAAAAGGTTACTGCCCGTTATGTGCCTAAGCCTGATTGCTTTACAAGGCTTTTCACAAGTGGATCTTTTTAAAATGCAGGATAGCACCAATACTGCTGATAATAAGAAACTGGGAAAGGAACCGGTAATCAATACCTTTTATTCTACACGCCTCATCAATGGCCATACCGTTGAAATACTGGGAACCGGCAGTATGGATTTCAGGATCAACCACCGTTTTGCACCTGTGAACCTTGGTTTTTATGACATGTTTGGTCTGGATTTCGCTTCCATGCGTATGGGCTTCGATTTCGGCCTTGCCAAAAATCTGATGGTTGGTATTGGCCGGTCTACGTTTAACAAGGAGTATGACGGATTTATCAAATACCGTCTTCTGCACCAGCGCTCCGGAACGCCTTTATCTATTGCCGTAGTAGGTGCCATGGCCTACCGCAATGTAAAAATGGATCCCACGTTGAAAGTAACCGGCTCAGACCGTAGTTTTTATACGGCCCAGTTATTACTTGGCAGTAAACTCAATGATCATACTTCTATACAGGTATCACCTACCTATACCCGCTATAACCGTGTTCTCTTTTTTTCAGGGGGCGCCAAAGATCTTTTTTCCATTGGCTTACAGGCAAGACAGAAGATCAGCAAAAGGGTTAGTATCAATGCAGAGTATTTTATACAAACGCAACGTTTTGATGGCACGTATGATCCATTATCCATTGGGGTAGATATCAATACCGGAGGTCACGTATTTCAACTGCATTTTACCAATTCAACAGGCATGAATGAGCATAGTTTTATTCATGAAACCACCGGCTCCTGGGGTAATGGTGATATACGCTGGGGGTTTAATGTATCCAGGATTTTCAACATCGGAAAAAGAAAATAACCCGCTTTTAATATTAATATCGAACAGGGAATGTCGAATTTCGAAGTAAGGTTTTTACTTCGAAATTCGACATTCCCTGTTCAACATTCAATATTCTATATTTTGCCATAACCCTCTCTCTCGTTATCTTTGTACTCATTATCACAGGCGGATTTGTTTATTGTTCGGCCTGATTTCCTGCCTTTGGCAGAAATAATCGAACTAATAAACGTTTTGAAGTGAACCCACTTAACCTCTCTCTCCAAAGCGTTTACAGTTCGATATGATATAACTCCTGTCTGGATGATCCGGAAAGGAAACAAAATTGAATTGTATGGATATCAGAAAAGAACTCGAAAAAAGAATACTGGTAATAGATGGCGCCATGGGTACCATGATACAACGCCACAAATTAACAGAAGAAGATTATCGTGGCGAACGCTTTAAGGATTGGCACTCTGATGTAAAGGGTAATAATGATTTGTTGTGTATTACCCAACCCGATATTATCAAAGGTATTCACAAGCAATACCTGGCTGCAGGTGCCGATATCATTGAAACCAACACTTTCAGCAGCACGGTTATTGCCATGGCTGATTACGATATGCAGGCACTGGCCTATGAGTTGAACGTAGCCGCCGCAAGCTGCGCACGCAATGCCGTTACAGAATTTATGGCCGAAAACCCCGGAGCCAACCCAAAATTTGTGGCAGGCGCCATTGGACCATTAAATAAAACACTTAGTCTATCTCCCGATGTAAATAACCCCGGCTACCGTGCCGTTACTTTTGATGAGGTAGTGGCTGCTTATTATGAACAGATCAAAGGATTGGTAGATGGAGGCGTAGATATACTCCTAATCGAAACCATTTTCGATACACTAAATGCAAAGGGTGCCATTTTCGCTGCTAAAAAATATTTCAGAGATCATAACCAGGCAGAACTGCCCATTATGATCAGTGGTACTATTACTGATGCATCAGGCAGAACCCTTAGCGGACAAACACTGGAAGCATTCTATACATCAGTTATGCATGCCAAGCCATTGAGTGTTGGATTGAATTGTGCATTGGGTGCGGCTGAAATGAGAAGCCATATAGAAGAACTGGCACAGATCGCCTCATGTTACACATCGGCCTACCCCAATGCAGGTTTACCCAATGCCATGGGTGAATACGATGAACAACCCCATGAAACGGCTCACTTCATTGAAGACTGGGCAAAAGAAGGGTTTGTAAATATTGTTGGCGGTTGTTGCGGCACCACACCGGATCATATCAAACACATTGCAGATAATGTGAGAAAGATCGCACCGAGATCTCTTCCTGTATTGGAATCAACTCTATAACAATTTTGAACCACTAAGACACAAAGGCCACAAAGAAGCACTAAGATATGTTTCAGAAATTGTCCGATAGAGAGGAGGAGATAGCAAAAGAAGTAGTAGATATTGCTATTAAGATTCACAAACAACTGGGACCTGGTTTATTGGAAAGTGTGTATGCGAAATGTTTCTATTTTGAATTACAGAAGCGGTTGATTCATTTCGAAAAAGAAAAGACAGTTCCAATATTATATGATCAATTAAAAATAGATGATGGCTTGCGGTTGGATTGTCTGGTTGCTGATCTTGTTATTGTTGAGTTTAAAGCACAGGAGAATTACCATCCTGTTTGGGAAGCACAGTTAATTAGTTATTTAAAACTTACGGGAAAGAGATTGGGGTTCCTGATCAATTTTCATGTTCCTCTGATGAAAGAGGGTATAAAAAGAATCATCGTATAAACTTCGTGCCCCTTTGTGCCTTAGTGCCTTAGTGGTTCAAAAAAAAGAATATGAGTGTAACCATCAAACCTTACCTACGCCTCTCCGGTCTCGAACCACTGGTTATCCGGCCAGAAACCAATTTTGTAAATGTGGGCGAACGAACCAATGTAACCGGTTCTAAAAAGTTTGCGCGACTGGTTCGTGAAGGCCAGTATGAAGAAGCATTGTCTGTGGCACGTCAACAGGTAGAAAGCGGTGCACAGGTACTGGATGTAAACATGGATGATGCCATGCTGGATGGCGTAAGTGCCATGACCACTTACCTGAACCTATTGCAAAGTGAACCGGATATTGCGCGTATTCCCATCATGATCGATAGTTCTAAATTCGAGATCATAGAAGCCGGATTAAAATGTGTGCAGGGCCGTTGTATTGTAAACTCTATCTCCATGAAAGAAGGAGAGGAGAAATTTATTGAACAGGCATTTACCTGTAAAGCCTATGGTGCTGCTGTAATTGTGATGGCATTTGATGAGGTAGGACAAGCCGATACCAAAGCACGCAAAATTGAGATCTGCCACCGCGCGTATAAAATATTGGTGGAGAAAGTAGGCTTTGATCCGCAGGATATTATTTTCGACCCCAACATCTTTGCCATTGCAACCGGTATTGAAGAACACAACAATTACGCAGTTGATTTTATTGAAGCAACACGCGAAATTAAACAACTGATGCCGCTTACCAAAGTAAGTGGTGGTGTATCAAACGTATCCTTCTCTTTTCGTGGTAATGATCATGTGCGCGAAGCCATTCATTCCGTATTTCTGTACTACGCCATCAAAGCAGGTATGGATATGGGTATTGTAAATGCCGGTCAGTTAGTGGTGTATGATGAAATTGAACCCACATTAAAATCTCTCTGCGAAGATGTAATTCTGAACCGCAACAATGATAATAATGAAGCCACCGAAAAACTCATAGCCCACGCAGAAACCGTAAAAGCAAAAGGCAAAGTAGAAGTAAGAGATGAAGCATGGCGTAACGAACCGGTAGAAAAGCGATTATCGCATTCGCTCATCAACGGTATTACCGATTATATTGAAGCCGATACCGAAGAGGCCCGCCAGAAATATCCTACTCCACTCGAAGTAATTGAAGGACCACTCATGGATGGAATGGGTATTGTAGGTGATTTGTTTGGTGCCGGTAAAATGTTTTTACCACAGGTGGTAAAGAGCGCACGCGTAATGAAAAAAAGTGTGGCGGTTCTTACTCCTTTTATCGAAGCAGAAAAAGAAGAACGCAAACAGGCTCACCTCGCCGCAGGCACTACCAATAGCGAAGCTGCCGGTGCCGCTAAAATTTTATTGGCCACTGTAAAAGGTGATGTACATGATATCGGAAAAAATATTGTGGGTGTAGTACTTGGTTGTAACGGGTATGATATCATAGATATGGGTGTGATGGTTCCCGCAGATAAAATACTGGAAACTGCACAACGTGAACAGGTGGATATTATTGGCTTAAGTGGATTGATCACACCTTCATTGGATGAGATGGTACACATTGCCAAAGAAATGAAACGCCGCGGCATGCACCAGCCATTATTAATTGGTGGTGCTACCACTTCGCGTATACACACCGCTGTAAAAATTGCACCAGAATACGAAGAAGGCGTTGTACATGTACTCGATGCATCCAGAAGTGTTACCGTTGCAGGTTCTTTATTGAGCAAGGAACAGAAAAAGGATTTTCTGGGTGTGGTTAAAGAGGAATATGTAAAACTGAAACATAGTTTTGATAACAAGAAAAGTATCAAAACCTATTTGCCGTATGCAGAAGCCTTACAAAACAAAGTGGCGGTAGACTGGATAAACCATATCACGCAAACGCCAACTTTTACAGGCACCAAAGTGTTTGAAGCGTATGATCTGAATCTGCTACGACCATTTATAGATTGGAAGCCTTTCTTTATTGCATGGGAAATGCATGGCAACTTCCCTGATATTTTAACTGATAGCGTAATTGGTAAAGAAGCTACCAAACTATACAATGATGCTAATGCACTCATAGATACCATCATCAAAGAAAAATGGTTAACTGCAAAGGGAACGATTGGTTTTTGGGAAGCGAGTAGTGAGGATGATGCCATAGAAGTTCGTTCTGAAGAAGGTCCGGTACAACTTGCTTTTCTGCGCCAGCAGATTAAAAAAGCAGCCGATCAACCCAATTTATCATTGGCCGATTTTGTAGCACCCAAAGCCAGCGGTAAAAAAGATTTTATAGGAGCCTTTGCTGTTACCTTACATGGTATTGAAGAACATATTGCAAACTTTGAAGCCAATCACGATGATTATAATAAGATCATGTTGCAGGCTTTAGCTGATAGGTTTGCCGAAGCTTTTGCTGAAGCTTTGCACCTGGAAGTAAGAAAAGATTATTGGGGGTATGACAAAGACGAACAACTAAGCAACGAAGCCCTGATTAAGGAACAATATACCGGTATACGCCCTGCACCAGGTTATCCTGCCTGCCCCGATCATACCGAGAAATACAAATTATTCGATCTGTTGAAAGCTACCGATACCATTGGTGTGCAGCTTACAGAAAGTCTGGCTATGTACCCTGCTTCCTCTGTTTGTGGCTGGTATTTTTCCAATCCAAAGAGTCAATATTTTGGCGTAGGAAAAATTCAGCGGGATCAACTGGAAGCCTACGCAAAACAAAAAAACATGCCAATTGCCGAGGCGGAAAGATGGTTAAGCCCGGTGCTGGAATAACCTGATTTGCAATGGATGTTCACGTATCATTTGTAAGCTGTGTAACATTAGATGGTATCCGGCGAAAAATAAATGGTACGTTTGAAATATAAATAAAGCAATATGGGAAAGTTTTTCGCCAAAACCATTGCCACCGCTGTTGCGGTTTTATTTGCGGCTTATATTTTAAAGGGCGTTGAGGTAGATAGTACCATAACCGCATTAATCGTGGCGATTGTACTGGGCTTACTCAACAGTTTTATCAAACCCATTTTAATTGTATTAACCATTCCCATTACCATTATAACATTGGGATTGTTCTTATTGGTGATCAATATCATCATCATTAAATGGGCAGCCAGTCTGGTAACGGGGTTTTCGGTAGATGGCTGGTTCTCCGCATTGATCTTTAGCCTGGTGGTTAGTTTTGTATCTTCTTTAATAGAGGCATTGATAGGCTCAAACAAAAAAGAAGAATCATAAACCTGCAATCAGTTCTTTCACTTTATTGCTGATATAATCTCTTACTTTATTAAAATCTTCCGGCTCCATATGTTTGGGGTCAGGTATTTGCCAGTCGATGAATTGTTTGGCAGGCATCCACGGACAAGCATCGCCACAACCCATGGTAACTACTGCATCAAAGGGCGCAAACGATTCTACCTCCTGTAATGATTTACTATCGTGTGTGCTGAGGTCGTAACCAAGTTCTTTCATGGCAGCAATGGCTTTAGGGTTTACCACACCACTGGGTTTGCTGCCGGCACTATAGGCTTCTACCTTTTCGCCACCATGTATGCGGGCAAAAGCCTGGCTCATCTGGCTGCGGTTACTGTTTTCTACACAAACGAATAAGAGTTTCTTTTTAGCAGTCATTCTGATTATTTTCTTTTATAGTTGCGAACTTCTTTTTTCAAGCAATACGGTATCCCTCCACAAGCCATTCATTTTTCCAATTTTTTCTCTAGTACCAATGATGCGGAATCCGGTGCTCTCATGTAAGCGTATACTGGCTTTGTTCTCTGGAAAAATTCCGGCTTGCAAGGTCCAGAAATTTTCTTTTTCACTCTCTGTAATAAGTGCTTGTAACAATTGTTTACCCACACCTTTGCCTCTGGCAGCGGCACTAACATATACACTTACTTCACCAACACCTGCATACACACATCTGCCGCTAACGGGTGTAATGGCAGCCCAACCGAGTACGGTGTTGTTTTCTATGGCAACCAATCTTGGCTTAGCGCTATGTGCTGTATCCCACTCTTCCCAGGAAGGGGCCGTGGTTTGAAAAGTAGCATTGCCGGTAGCTATGCCCTCTTCATAAATTTGTTTAACAGCTTCCCAGTGGTCGGGAACAAGTGGAATGATAATCATACGTATTTTTAATTGCGCCTTTGCGCCCTTGCGTGCAAAAAAATTCTCGCAAAGGCGCAAGGGCGCAGTTATTAGATTAGTTACAACAACCCGGTGCGCAACAAGCTTCTTTTACCAATGGTTTTTCTGCATATACCGTTACACTATAAATGCCCATATTACTGCTTCTAAAAAAATTGATCTCTTCCTGGCTAATATAATTTAATAAAATATCATCGGGGATATGGATCGGTTTTTCTTTTTGCAAACTAATATTGGTAAAGCCGGTTGCTGTAATTAATTCCATGTATACCTGTTTTTGAATAGCGCCCGATACACAGCCTGCATACATTTCTGCTGCTTGTTTCAGTTGTACAGGCAGTTCTCCTTCCAGCACAATATCAGAGATGCTAAAATGGCCACCGGGTTTTAATACCCGATACACTTCTTTCAATACATTGAATTTATTGGGAACAAGATTTAACACACAGTTGCTTACCACCACATCGGCTACCTCTGCCGATACAGGCATATGTTCAATATCGCCCTCGCGAAATTCTACATTATGGTAGCCCAGTTTTTCTGCATTGCTTCTGGCTTTCTCAATCATCTTCTCCGTAAAATCAATACCGATCACTTTACCGGTTTCGCCTGTAGCAGCTCGCGCAACAAAACAATCGTTACCGGCACCACTGCCCAGATCAATCACCACATTCCCTTTTTGTATTTTGGCAAACTGGGTGGGTAAACCACAGCCCAGCCCCAGATCAGCATCGGCATTGTAGCCCTGTAGTTGTGTGTAATCATCGGCCATCAGGTTGTACACTTCTTCACTACAACCACCGGCACCGCAGCAGGAAGATGCGTTTTGGGTACGTGATTGCCCGGCAATTTCGCCGTACTTTTCTTTTACCAATTCTTTCAATTCATTTTCTGTTTGCATGTTTTTTTATTTTAGGGTTTACTTGCGCCTTTGCGTCTTTGCGAGAAAATAGTTGCACGCAAAGGCGCAAAGACGCAGTTTATGAGGATTTAGCAGCAGGCTTTTTCATTCTGTGTTTTGAGTGTAGAAAAAAGTGAATTAAATTCAGTATTGAATTTTTCAAATGCTTTCCAGTTAATGCAGTAACAGCTTTTAGGTCCGTCAATGGTACCATCAATCAATCCGGCATTCTTCAATTCTTTTAAATGTTGGGATACGGTGGATTGAGCTAGTGGCAATACTTCTACTATCTCTCCACAGATACAGGCATTGTGTTTTGCCAATACTTTCAAGATGGCAATACGTGCCGGGTGCGAAAGCAGTTTGGCAAATGCTGCCAGATCTTGTTCTGTTTGAGTAAATGCGTCTGTTTTTGCTGATGCCATTGGTTTATCGTTTTAATACGATAGAACAAAGAAAGTACCTTTTTCCGAATAATCGCATAAATACGATAAATATTTTTACAATTCTTCTTATCTTATGATTCGCACTTTGTAATCCCTTAGAAAATAGTCTATTATACAATTGTTTACAAACAAAAATTCACTTTATGTGAAGTTTTGCTAAATTTACATGGGCGTATGAAAGTGCATCTCATAAAAGAGAAAACAATCAGAGAGTTTGTTGACAGGTATCCTGGTAGCAGAATAGCATTTGAAGAATGGCTTACCAAAACAAAGCTGGCCAATTGGTACACATGCTGCGTATGATCAACTGTATAAAGAGGAAAAACAATACACGATTAATAAAATGCGCATCAAGGGTTAGATTTAATAAATAAGGTTTTGTTCAATATTGTAAGGATGCCTTAGAGGCGTAGCCTCGACAAATATTGTAACAACGGATTTCAATCCGTTGACAGAAAAAGGATAGGCTATAAAAGAACCGTAGGTTCGGCATATATAGTACTACATGTATCGTGCCTACGGCACTCTGGTCGCAGCAGCATTAACATCAACGGATTAAAATCCGTTGTTACAATATAGCCTGAGCCAACGGCTCTATTTCAACCCTTGATTCGCATGAATACTTATTAACTATGGAAACATTAAAATATACAGTGATCACATCTGATAAGCAGTATGATAAGTATTGCAGCACATTGGAAGAATTGTTGTTGCTGCCCAACAAAACAAAACCAAACAAAGATGAAATTGCACTGCTCACTTTACTGATAGAGAAATATGATGAACAACACAATTTCTTTACGCTTCCCGATCCGATAACCTTGCTGAAATCTTTGCTAAAAGATCATAAAATGAAAGCGATTGACCTGGCCAAATTGCTGCAAGTAAGTGAAGGTTTGGTTTCTGACATGCTTAATTATAAAAAGGGGATGTCAAAAGATACGATCAGAATTCTGGCAAAGAGATTTAAGCTTAACCAGCAAGCCTTTAACCGGTCATATGATTTGCGCATAATGAAAAGATCCGAATTAAAAAATAGCAGCAGGAATACAAAAGAGCTTGAAAAAATATGAAATGTTTATTGTGTCCTACCATGTGAAAATTAAAGTAGAAGGCACATTTGATGAACTGCTAACCGTTGTCCTTAATACTCAATCTCTTAAGAAAAAATAGTCCTGATAATTAATCTATCTATAGCACAAATAGAATTGCATCTCGTGACGTTTCTTCACTTGGGATTTAAATAAATCTTTAACGCATATAACAAGTTTTATATCTTCACTGTATGGACCTTAAGATAGACTACGCTAGATTAAATAAGGTGGGTGAAATTTACACTCCTTCGTATCCGATTGAAATAAAAAACCTGTTTTCAGGAAGAACGGAACAATTCACCAAAGCCTATAAAATTATACCGCAAAAAGGGCTACATGCTATAATTTATGGTGATAGAGGCGTTGGTAAAACTTCGTTTTCTAACATTCTAAAAGTGCTTTTTCAATCCCCCGATTTGCCAGTCTGTAGAATAGCTTGCAACACTGAAGATACTTTTCATTCCCTATGGAAAAATATATTGGATAGCTTCGTAATTACGAAAGAACGAGTTGTAGAAAGAGTCTCTTTTGTTAAAGACGCTCAAGTGGTAGAAGAAACAGCTTCTTTGGGCGATTTTATCGAGAAGAATGTTCAGTTAACTACCGTTAAAATTGTCGAGTTATTACAAAAATTAAACAATGGGATTCTAATATTTGATGAATTCGATAGGCTAGAAGATAAGTATTTTAATAAAAAAATATTTACAGACACCATTAAAGCAATTTCAGACACGTTGCCAAATATAACCGTCATCATCGTTGGTGTTTCGGAAGATATCTCTAGTTTAATTATCGAGCACGAATCCATTGAGAGAAATTTAGGGCAGATACATATGCCTATTATGACGACTGACGAAATAAAAGGAATTGTTACAAAAGGTGATGAACCCTTAGTGCTAAAGTTTGATGAATCAGTGATTGACAAAATTGTTGAACTTTCTTCAGGATACCCCCACTTTGCACACTCACTTTGTTATCACTCAGCTTATGCAGCTATAATCACTAATAGTAATATTGTAAACCAAGATTTTTTAAATGTCGCAATAACGCAAACATTAGATAGTGCCCATGAAAGCCTAAGAAATTCTTATCGAGTCGCAACTCTGGCTACTAAAAAAAATATATTTTCAGAAGTATTATTAGCGGCAAGCATGGTTCCAACTGACGAATATGGTTATTTTCAAGCGAATGATTTGGAACCGATATTAACTACAATATTAAAAGAAGAGATTAAAGTGAATAATTTTGTTTTTCATCTAGGTAAGTTTTGTACCACAGAAAGAGGGGAAATTTTACGAGTAACTGGGTCTAAAAATAGACAAAGATATAAATTCAAAAACCCGCTCATGAAAGCTTTTATCCGGTTAAAAATGGAAAAAGACAAAGGTTAGAAAATAGTTACGGTCGCCCACCTATCACCCACCTATCACCCACCTATCGCCGAAAATCAATTTGTAGTTTTTTTACTACATTTTACTACAAAAATTGCTCTATCTGTGCCAAATTCTGTAAAAAATAGTGCCATTCGTACACTTTTAATGCACATGGTACGTTAATTGTAATTATGTTTACGCCTTAAGATACATAGGCATTTCCCCCACTTGTATCAAAAAATAAAAGCAATGGCAAAACCGATTAAAGAGACACCAGTCCTCAAAGGAAAGGATGCCGTCAATTTCGTAAATAATCAGCGGGATTGCGCCAGGGAAACTATTACCCAAAATGAACGTGACAGAATGCGTGAGAACTACATGAAATTACAATCATTAGTAGTTCATAATGTTTCCAGATAATTCAAGACTTATACGACTTGAAGCTGGCAAAGTAATATTACCTTTTGATTGTGGAGATGCCGATTTGAACGAATTCTTACACAACGACTCCAAAAACTACTTAAATCAACTGCTCGCTGTAACTTATCTGTTAGAAACAGAGGAGGAAACAGTCGCTTTCTATAGTGTGTCGAACGACAAAATATCAGTTCAAGATTTTGATAACCCTAACCAATGGAAAAGACGAGTGAGACGATTTCTGCCGCAAGGGAAAGCATTACGGAGTTATCCGGCAGTTAAAATTGGTAGATTGGGCGTTAGCGAAACCTATAAAAACAAGGGAATTGGAAGAGCCTTGTTAGATTATATTAAAATCCTTTTTATTGATAATAATAGAACGGGATGCAAGTATATAACAGTAGATGCATACGCTCAGTCTCTATCTTTTTACGAGAAAAACGGGTTTGATTATATGACCACTTCTGATGTTGGAAAGGATACCAGGGCAATGTATTTTCCACTTAGCCGAATTGTATAAAACTAATAATGATAATTGTGAGCCACCTAAATAGGTGTTTTTTTTTGTTTATAATGTGCATAAGAATCACCCAATCCACAACTCACCCACATTCCTGCTCAATCACGCTATCACTCGCATTTTAGTGCCATACTTTAACCACCTTTACCACACGAAATACGAATGTTACATAACGAAAGAATAGTACCGTACAACGGCGATCATTGACTTTTCACTGTATAACTTGTGAATCTAAATTGTGCAATATTACCCGGCTAGATTGGAAGTTTTGCATTATCGTTGTGGCAGAATTAAAGAAGGAAGCCGCATTTAAAGCGGTATACAGATGGAAGAACCATCAAAAAAAGGAATAGCCACCCTTATTAAAGAATGGCTATCAGTAGGTTTATTGCTGATTAAAATGTGGGATAAGTTTTGCGGCTGAACCCACAAGTGTTAACCAAAGAAAGCCGGGAGAAGTCCCGGTTTTTCTATTTCAAATGTACACTCATTTATACACTATTTTAATTACGAACCAAATTATTTTAAAATCTATTTGGTTGTCATTCCCAAACCGCCGTGGAACTTGGGTTTTCTCTTGTTTCACGGTAGTATGCTATCAAATTGTGCTGTGACATATTTATATATTACAGCGCAATTTGATAGCATCTTATTAGCTTTAATTCATATCGCCAGTTCCTTATTTATCAGTCATTGAGAATGATAATATATTGTAAGCGCGTAACTTATGCTACTTCTTGTAGTCTTTTCGATGTACTTACCGCTTATCATTTTTCAGAACCACTTAGCATTTCGCAAAAAAACATAAAAAACATAAATAATTGATTATCAATTATTTATACTTAACCAGTTACATCCCTCTGCCTATTACTAAAAAAAACATGGTACTGTGTGTTGCATAGTACCAAATATTTCCCCATCTTTGTGTTGTCAAAGGGAATGAAAGAGAGAAAGCCCAAACAGCTAACCGCCTCAAACCCTTTTAAAAAAATTAATAAACACTTTTAATAAACGATCATGAAAACGCAAAACAACACCTTCTTTCAAACACTTGGTACTACACAATTAAACAACCTGGTGAAAGAAGTAAAAGAAACCGTTGCTACCAACATCCCAACCGTTAACCACAAAACCGCTTTTGGTGTGGCCGACCTCTGGAACCTGGAACGCAGCCGCAGAACAAGAATTGTAAGAAGACATTTGGCTTTCTAAATAAGCAGGTCAACATTACTATCATTCAATCACAAACCTGTATTTTAACTAACGATTGAAACAGCAGGTTTTAAAACTCCGGTTATGGACATTCAGAACACACAAAGTCAGATGCGAAAGGGCGTATTGGAGTTTTGTATTTTATCCATTATTCGCCAGGGCGAGGTATATCCTTCAGATCTGGTAGAGCGGATGAAATCGGCCAACCTTCATATTTTGGAGGGTACACTCTATCCTTTGCTTACCCGATTAAAGAACGCGGGTTTACTAACCTACCGTTGGGTGGAAAGTAACAGCGGCCCGCCACGGAAATATTTCGTGATGACAGACAAAGGCCTTGAATTCTACGGTGAACTCGAAAGAACCTGGCAGGAACTGGCCGATGCCGTTCATGCACTTACGCAGCCCATCGATCATGCCTCATCCGATGAAAACCAATCCCAACCTTAACCAACCATAAAATTGAACTGACATGAAAAAGGTAATAAATATAAACTTTCAGGGCAGGGTAATTCCCATTGAGGAGTCTGCTTACGACATGCTGAAGCAGTATGTAGAAAGTTTGCGCAGGTTCTTTGCCGATGAGGAAGGTCGTGATGAGATTATCAATGATATTGAAGGCCGTATTGCAGAACTGTTTGGTGAGAGCCTGAAAAAAGGTGCCACCTGTATTACAGATGTAGAGGTTAACAGCATTATTGAAAGCATGGGCCGCCCCGAAGATTTTGAAGGTGAAGAAGGAAAAGTAAAATCACAACTGGGCGGAGAAGAGAGCGAAAGCAAATCTGCCGGTGGTAATTATACGTACACAGAACAACCACGAGGCCGTTTATATCGCGATGATAATGAAAAGATCCTCGGTGGTGTATGTGGAGGACTGGCCAGTTATTTACGGGTAGATCCTACCATTGTACGCTTGGTATTTGCCATCTTCACTTTTACCGGTGGTGCCGGAATACTCCTCTATCTCTTATTATGGATTATTCTTCCATCCAAACCATTGGTGGCAACAACTTCTACCAAAAGGTTATACCGTAACCCCGAAGAAAAAGTAATAGCGGGTGTAGCCAGTGGTATTGCTTCTTATTTCGATATCGCCGTATGGATTCCCCGTTTGATCTTTGCTTTTCCGTTGGTGATTGGTATCATTACCTCCCTCTTTAAAAGCGCTTTCTGGTTTGATGTGGATCCTTTCCCCGGAATCATATTCGGATCATTTGGTGGTACCCTGTTTGTAGTGTACGCCGTATTATGGGCCGTAATTCCGGAAGCAAAAAGTGCTTCTGAAAAATTAGAGATGCGTGGTGAAAAAGTAGATCTGAATACCATTAAGAATACCATACAGGAAGACCTGGAAGGTTTTAAATCACGCGCCGAAAAATGGGGTGGTGAATTTAAAGACAAGGCACAGGAATTTGGAAAAGATTTTGGCAGCACCGTAGGACAGAAAAGCCAGCAGTTTGGCAATGAAGCGGGTGGCGCATTGAAAAGAGGTGGAAGCCGTATTGGCGGTGCCATTGGTATCCTGTTTAAAGCTTTCTTCTTATTCATAGCAGGTATTATAGCTTTTGCTTTACTGGTTGCCTTACTGGCCATGATGGTAGCAGGTGTTGGTGTGTTTCCTTTAAAGAATTTCTTCCTCGAAGGATTCTGGCAGAATACACTGGCATGGGGAACGCTCTTATTGTTCCTGGGTGTACCGGTAGTAGCTTTTATTACATGGGTGGTTCGCAGAATCATGGGTGTTAAATCAGGCAACAAATACATCGGCTTTACTTTTGGTGGCTTATGGTTTATCGGGTTGGTTTGTGGTGGCTTACTGGCTGCTTCGATCGCACGCAATTTTGATGCAAGGGCACGAGATAAACAGGAGTACAGCATTGTACAGCCCGCTTCCGGTAAACTGATTGTGAATGTTCCGGATAGTAAAGTAAAAGTGTATGGCCGCTGGTTAAAGATGGATGGTATCATCAATATGAATGATGACAGCCTGTTTCTTAACAATGTAAAATTGCGCATTGTAAAAAGTACCGATTCATTCTATCATATCAGCTCTTATAAATATAGTAATGGTCCTAATGAAACAGCTGCACTGAACAATGTGAAGCAGATCAATTACGGCATCAACCAGCAGGATAGCCTGATTTACCTTGATCGCGGATTTTCACTTCAGCGCGGTACCCGTTTCCGTAACCAAAGTGTTACTGTGAATCTGCAGGTGCCTGTTGGAAAAAGAATTGTGATCAAAGAAGCGGTATCACGCAGATTGAACTCCTTCCACATCAGCACGGGTAGAAATGACTGGGATTTTGATGAAGACTGGAACAACGATTATGGCTGGAGCTCGGATGTAGAATACATTATGACCGTAGGCGGATTGGAAAGAGTGGATAAAGGCGATAAAGAAGAACGCAGCCGTGAAGGAAATGATGAAGATGAGAACGCAGTAGAAAAATATAAAAAGAGTAAGGAAGACCTGCAGAAAGAATATGAGAAAAAGCAGAAAGAAGCAGAAGAATTGAAGAAAGAATTGGATAAGCCGGTGGATACAACCAAGTATCGCTACCAGAAATCGGTTTCTTACCAGCCGGTACAGCCCATCAATAAAATGGTGCCTGCAGAAAAGATCAGTAGTGTAGAAGAGAACAAACCTTCTGTTGAAGCTTCCCGGATGTTATTTATGCAAATGGTATTATAAACTCGGTTGAAGTTGGGAATTCAAGAACCCTGTCTTGTTCACAGGATGGGGTTCTTCCCTTTCTTCAGAAAACAATCCCTGGTAAAACTTACTTCTATGAAAAAGATCTTCATCGTTATATTGGTCCTCTCGGTTGTTTGCATTACCGGTGCCTTTATGTTTGTAGCGCACCGTATTAACAATCCACGAGATATTGCTATCAGCATCAGCGAATCGGACGATACCTATCGGTTATCTGCTTCTTACAGCAGGTACCAGGCAGGCAGGGTGCATCATTATCTGCGCGACCAGCTGGGTAATGATATCTTTAGGAAAAGCAGAGTGGATGCATTGCTTACACTAAACGACGAAACCCGGGTACGCATCAAATCGAAACCCGGTAAGTTGCTGATACTCCTTAATAAAAATGAAAATGGGTTTGATTCCTATTTCCGGATTAAACAGTTGGGAGAGGGAATTAAGTGGAGGCTTACTAAGGATTAGTGTACCCTTTCAGCAGAGGTTCAGTTTTAAATATATCGGGGAGTACTAAGGAAGTTTAGCCGCAGATTCGCAGCTTTTCGGCTAATAATCTGTGAATCCGGAATTCTGAATTTATATAAGTTGATTCACTAATCGCCTTTCGAAAAATAGTCAATCAGTAATCCTTTCTTATGCCCCGTTCCGTTACCCGCATATTAGTATTGTGTTTTCTCTTCATTTCTATTTTAGCGAAAAGCGCTGCTCAGGCAGATAGTAAGCAAATACAGCAACAGGCATTACTTACTGAAATCACAAGAATGGATAGTTTGTTATTTCAGGCATTCAATTCGAAGGACCTGAATAGCCTGAAAAAATATTTTACCACGGATCTTGAAATTTATCAGGACAATACCGGTGTAAGAAATTACGAAGAAGCGATGGAAGTTTTTGCAGGCTTGTTCAAGCAAGACTATACACTTACCCGTGAACTTGTGAAAGGCAGTATGGAAGTGTATGCAGTAAAAGATTTTGGTGCCATTCAATCAGGCGCACATCGTTTTTGCCATATTGAAAATGGGAAGCCGGATTGCGGCACATTCAAATTCATGCATGTTTGGCAAAAAACAGCAGCAGGCTGGAAGATCAAGCGATTGATTACGTACGACCACTAAATAGCTACACATACATACATGTACAAGCAGCGGGCAGATACCCGCTGCTTTTTATTTTTTCGTCAGTAGTGCTTCACCTATTTTTGCGGCAGCTTGTTAAATCAATCACCCATTATGAAATCAACTGCTTTTACACAAAAACACATCGCGCTTGGCGCTAAAATGGCGGAGTTTGCCGGATACAATATGCCCATCAGCTATACAGGTATTAATGACGAGCATGCAGCCGTTAGAAAAAATGCCGGTGTGTTTGATGTAAGCCATATGGGTGAGTTTATGCTGAAAGGAGAACAGGCACTGGAACTGATTCAGCGTGTTACTTCTAATGATGCTTCTAAAATAACCAATGGACAGGCGCAATACAGTTGTTTACCCAATGAACAAGGTGGAATTGTAGATGATTTGATTGTGTATTGTATTGAGTTCAATAAAGTATACATGCTGGTGGTAAATGCCTCTAATATTGAGAAAGACTGGAACTGGATCAGTAAATTCAATACCAACGGTGTAGAGATGTATAACATCAGCGATAAAACCTGTTTGCTGGCCATACAGGGACCAAACGCTACAAAAATTTTGCAACCTCTGGTTGATACCGATATCATGAATCTGAAATATTACACCTTTACCAAAGGCAAATTTGCCGGCGTAGAGAATGTGTTGATCAGTGCCACGGGTTATACCGGATCGGGTGGATTGGAAATTTACTTTGAAGACAAAGATGGCGCAGCAGATAAAATATGGGATGCCATTTTTGAAGTGGGTACACCGCAGGGATTAAAACC
Source organism: Chitinophaga pinensis (assembly GCA_943372845.1). Lineage (GTDB taxonomy): Bacteria > Bacteroidota > Bacteroidia > Chitinophagales > Chitinophagaceae > Sediminibacterium > Sediminibacterium pinensis_K. The sequence goes on from CALSAD010000008.1 coordinate 131,320, forward strand.
CATAGGTTTGGGCGCACGCGATACCCTTCGTCTGGAAATGGGGTATTGCTTATATGGAAACGATATTGATGATACCACTTCGCCATTGGAAGGTGGTTTGGGCTGGATTACTAAATTTACAAAGGAGTTTACTGCAAAAGATATTATTCAAAAACAAAAAGCAGATGGGGTAACCCGCAAGCTGGTGGGTTTTGAAATGATTGATCGTGGGATACCACGACATGATTACCTGATTAAAGATGCCGATGGAAATACCATTGGTAAAGTAACCAGTGGTACACAGGCACCCTCACTTAATAAAGCCATTGGGTTGGGATATGTGGCAGCAGGTTTTGCTTCTGTTGATAGCGATATTTACATTGATATCCGTAATACGCTGGTGAAGGCGAGAGTGGTGAAGGCGCCATTTGCGTGATTGTTTTTTTTGCCACTGATGGCACTGATTACCACTGAAAAAATCAGTGCAAATCAGTGCCATCAGTGGCAACTCCCTTCTTTATCAACAATATCATGCTATTGTTGAAAATATTTTCTTTCTTCCGCCCTCTTCATCAGATAGATTTGTGGAATGATGAAAAAGATCATTTCTATTCTGTTATTATTGGTTGTATTAGGTGGCTCCTGCCATCGCAAACGTGTTCCTTCATCATCGGTTGAGGTAAGCGGTTCTGAAACAGGGATGGCTTCTTTTTATGCAGAAAGTTATAATGGGAAAAAAACAGCCAATGGTGAAACCTATCGTTCATCGGCACTTACGGCTGCACATAAAACACTTCCTTTTGGTACCAAAGTAAAAGTTACCAACCTCTCCAACGGGAAAACCGTAAAAGTTCGTGTGAACGATCGCGGCCCATTTGTTGCAGGACGTATCATTGATCTCACACGTGCCGCTGCTAAAAAGATTGATATGGTGAATGCAGGAGTAGTAAAAGTGAAAATCAGGTATTGAACATTGCGTACTAACCTAACCTGAATTAACAAACTGGTTGAGTTCATTATTACTAATACCTTATTTCTCTGCGAAAACTCTAAAAACGCTGCGGCTCTGCGGTGAATAAACTTCTTTTCACCGCAGAGCCGCAGAGAACAGAGAGTTTTCGCAGAGATAAAGTATAAAACCAACTAAAAATAATTAACTCAAACAGCTTCTAAGCATCAGTTATTTTTCTTCTAATAACCAACACCTGTTCTTTCTCAAGCATCCGGTAGCCGTACTCATAACAGAAATAATATAGTGATCCTTTTTTATTGAATTGGCAATGGGTAAAATAGCGGAAACTGAATCCTTTATTCTGTAAGTATTGCCTCGAAGTTTTACCTATTTGTGTTGCCGGGTTTATTACGGTTTCCAGTACACGGCGGTTTCTGAGAAGGCAATGATTGATGTTTCGGATACCATTGTTCACATCACTGTTCTGTTGGTTGTGATGTGTGTTTCGACAATAATCGTTACAGAATTTTTTATCTGCACGGCCACGAATGGGTTGTTGACAACTGGTACAAATTTTAGCTGCTGCAATCATGGTGATTGATTTGATGGCAGGTTACAAACAGCAACAAGATAGCAGGTTTGCAAGAAACAGCGTAGCGTATTAATACGTGAAAAGAAAACTTATTTAACGGATGGATTGGTTCATAGCGAACAGGTAAAGCAATCCAACGCTATTGATATTGCTCAATAATAGCAGCCAGATCTTTAGTAGCAATCACACCGGATTGCCGCCACACCGGTTGCCCGTTTTTGAATAAGATAAGCGTTGGCACACCCTGCACCTGGTAACCTGCTGCCATGGATGGGTTTTTGTCTACATCCATTTTTAGAATGGTTGCTTTATCGCCTACTTTGGTTTTGAGTTCAGTTAAAATGGGAGCCATCATTTTACAGGGGCCGCACCATTCAGCAAAAAAGTCTACCAACACCAGTTTCTCTTTTTGTAGTATTTCTGAAAATCCTGCCATGTTATTGTTTGTTTTTTTCTGTTTGAGTAACTGTACAATCTCCACCAAAACAATTACCTGATGCACAGCCAAAAGCAAACAGGCCCATCGCCGCAAAATACAATCCCGGTAGTAACCATACCCATTCTTTATCGTGGATGCCCTGTATCATAATGGCTATACCCATAGCCAGGTATAACACCCTTCTGAACGACCATCCCGTAAATATCCTGTTTTTCATATCAGTTAATTTTATTTTGCAGTGAAGTCCAGCCGCCACCATTGTATACCTCTGTAAATCCATGCGCCTGTAATACTTGTTTGGCTGAGGCACTGCGCATACCCGATGCACAACAGGTAATCACCGGTTTTTGCTTATTGATCTTGGCTAGTTTCTGTGGCAATACATCCAATGGAATATTCTGTGATCCTTTGATATGACCACCCTGGTATTCTCCGGGTGTTCTTACATCAATAATTTGCGCACCTTTTTTTATAAGTAATGCAAAGTCTGTTGCCGGGCTCATACCCAGTATATTTTTTAAGGCGGTTAACATAGCGTATAGATTTAATTCAGCTGTGCTGCAGTTTCTTTTTTGTTAGAGAAGATGGATACTTTATTATAATTCACTTCCCAGGTTACGGGTAAAATTTTCTTGAGCATATGACTTACGCCACAATATTTTTCCTGCGAATCCGTCACTGCCTGAAAGGCGGCATCTCTGTTTTCAACAGGCCCGGTAAAATCGTACACCACATGAATAGCAATATATTCTATGGGTGGCTGCTTACTGATCTCGCCAATGACCTTAATGTCAAAATCATTTACTTCTTTTCCGGCTTTGCGCAGCATGGCCACAACATCCATCCCGGTGCAACCGGAAAGTGCTGATAAAACAAAAGGTTTGGGAATTGGGCCGTTGTCTTCGCCGCCTACTCTTTCGGGTGCATCCATAACAATGGTATGCCCGTTAACCAAAGCATTGAACTGCATTTTGCCCATCCATTGGGTCTCAATTTCGTGTGTCATATTTTCTGATTTACCACACAAAATTACCAGGCAGATTTGGGGCATTATGTGACAAAAGTCACATATCCAAAATTCTAACCTGGTTGCGATAGAGAAGGAGTTTCTTTTGGTTTTCCAGCTTTTTCAATAAGCGTGATATTACCACGCGGGAGGTGGCCAGTTCAGAGGCAATCTGTTCATGCGAAAGGGTAAGCAGGGGTGACCCACCGATACGTACTTTTTCATTGAGATAATGTACCAATCTTTCATCCAGTTGTTGAAAGGCAATCTGATCAACAGTTTTCAGTAATTCCTGAAAACGATCATGTATGGTTCTCATTACAAAACTACGCCAGGTGGCATATTGTACCATCCACTTGTCCATTACCGCAATAGGCAGCATCAACAGTTCAGCATCTTCTTCAGCCACAGCCTGCACTTCGCTGGGAAACTGTTGCATGCAACAGGTAAATGTCATGGCACAACTTTCTGTTGGACTGAGGTAATACAGCAATATTTCATTGCCTTCTTCATCCAATCGTAAAATTTTAACTGAGCCGCTTAAAACGATAGGAACCTGCCGAACGGTTTGGCCAATTGAAATCAATATTTCTCCTGCTTTGATGGTTTTATGAACTGCCTTGGTTTCCAGTTCTTCCAGTAATTTAGGTTCAAAAACGGTATGTAAGTTGGGGTAGAGTGGCATGTGAGTAAAGTAAAGGTACGCATCCCTTACTACCTCACAATGGTAATAGAACCCGAGAAAGAAATGTTCCTGAAGTTCGCTTTGATAATGTAATAGTAAGTTGCTACCGGAACAGGTTTGCCATTAAAGGTTCCATCCCATGGTTGTTGATATCCAACCGAGCTGAAAATTTTCATACCACTTCTGGTAAATATATCAACCGATGCACCCGGATAGTTAGCCAGTTCGGGTATCTGCCATACATCATGCACACCATCTCCATTGGGTGTAAAAATGTTGGGAATAGGAAATGGCTTAAGCACTTTCACATTCACCTGATCTTCTACTGAGCAGGAAGCAGTTCCTGTAACACGTATGGTAAAAGTCTGGTTGTTTTTACCAGTAAGAAGAGGATTCTGTGCAGTATCGCTGCTAAGATTGAGAGAGGGGGTCCATAAAAATTTCAACCCCGTTCCGCTCACTACCGGTGACAGACGAATGGTTTCATTTTCAAAAATGATCAAATCGTTGCCTGCATTCACATAAGGAATTGGCTGAATGGTATATTGAACCGTATCAGAAACAACTGCACAATTTCCATTACCTGTAGAGGCAAGATAAAAACGTACGTTTCCTCTAGTGATATCTGAACGGGAGGGTACATATATTTTTGAGAGTGATGAACCGGAAGATTGAAAAAATCCGGTCCCGGAGCTTGTCCAGTTACCGCCACCGGCATTGCCAATTGTACCCAGCAAAGTAACCAGAGAGTCATTTGCACAAACTGTTTTATCCATACCCGCATTTACAACCGGTGCCGGTGTAATGGTGATTTCTTTGGTTGAGGAGGATACTGCGCATACTTTGTTATTGGTTGTTCTTAAGGTGAGAACCACTTTTCGTTTTGCTGTATCTGCCAACCCCGGCATATACACAGCTGACAGTTGATTGGCGGCAGGCAGAAAAGTTCCGGTACCATCGGAGCTCCAGACACCGGTTTGTGTATCGTCTCCCGTGATATTTCCCAATAACTGTACAGCGGCATTGTTGGCACACACAATGGTATTACTGCCGGCAGTGGCGATTGATTTTTTGGTAACCAGCACTTTTGTAAAAGCGGTATCGCTGGCACAGCCATTTAAGGAAGCCACAACATAATACGTAGTTTCATCGGCTTTTGTAATATTGGATAGCAGTGGGCTTTTCAGTGATGAAGTATACCCCGATGTGGAACTCCACGAAAAACCTGCACCCGCAAAACTTGTGGCACTCAATCTAAGCGTATCGCCCTCGCACAAAGGGCTATTGTTACTGATAGCAGAAATGGAAGGTTTAAGATTTACCGCTACTGATACGGATGAAGCGTTGGTAATGGCACAGCCTGGCGTACTAACCGTTACATTATATAATCCCTCATTTGATTTTGCTGCATCCATAATTGAGGGTGTTGCAGAGGCAGATATAAATCCTCCCGGGCCAGACCATTGTAAAATTGCATTACTGGCAATATTCAATGCCTGTAATGTAATAGAATCTTTGCTGCATACCGGTGAATTACTCAGAACCGTTGGTGCACCTGGTGGTATACTAATGTTCACCTTTACAGAATCTGTGAGCCCGGCACAACCCGCAATAGATGCAGTTACATAATAAGTACCCGCCTGCGAACTTTTTACAGCGGTAAGGGTTGGGTTTTGTAGTGCAGAACTGAATCCTGAAGGCCCCGTCCACGCGTAAGTGGCACCGGCCAGTCCACCCGCTGCCAGACTAAGTGTACTCTGCTCACAAACAGGCGAATTACTGGTTGCAGTAGGTGCTGCAATTACAGGTGCAATATTCTTTGATGACGGAGAACTGGCGCAACCATTTACCACAATGGATAATCGATAAATGCCCGCTGCTGCAGTAGTGACAGTAGTAAGAACCGGATTTTGCTGAGTAGAAGAAAACCCATTGGGGCCAGTCCATTGATACGTGGCACCTGTAATAGCATTGGTAAACAGATTCAATGAACTACCTGCACAAACGGGTGTATTATTGGAAATGGCCGGTGCAGCAGGTGTTGCTTTTACAGAGGCTGTATAAAAAAACGGATCACCGGTACAACCTTTGTTTACGGGTACAATCTGATAGGTTACCGGAATGGTACCACTGGTACTGTTAATCAGCACTTCTGTAATACTCGTATCCGTTATTCCTGTTGAAACGGGATTGCTGATACCCGGAACGGTTGGACGGCTCCAGGTATAATTGGTTCCCGGTTGGTTACTCATAAGCTGGTAAGTAAATGGATTGGCCGAACAAACTTCACCGGTTGCAGGACTGGTAATGGAAGGCTTAGCTGCAACCTGTATACTTGTCAAGGTTCTGGGTCCTACACAACTGTTAATGGTTGATTGAACATAGTAGGTAACATTAGTGGTTAATAATGGAGAGGTAAACGTATTTCCCGAAGCAATAGCTGTTCCGCCGGTAGCAGTGGTAAACCATTCATAGGTTCCGCCAGGTGCTGTTGCAGTAAGTGTTCCATTGCTGCCTTCACAAACAGAAACATTTTGTACAACTGGTGCTGTAGGCAAGGGATTGATGAAAATGATCAGGCTGTCTTTTTCTGCTATGCAAGGGCCTGCGGGGTCGTCTGTTGTGAGGTATAGTTTTACAAAAGTTTCGCCATCGGCAGGTTTGTATTGTGTTGCTAACAAAGCGGCATTGGTAAACGTACCGTTAGCGGCAGACCAACTGCCATTAGTTGCGGTACCACTAACGGCTCCTGTAAGCGATGCGGTAGTTCCTGCACAGATGGTGATATCTGCACCTGCACTGGCAACAGGTTTGTTAACAATGGTTACCGGATTAACAGCCGTAGCAGCAGCACAGCCGCCCGCGGCTGCAATATTATTGGTAATGTTATAAGTGCCCGGGGTACTTTTCTGTAAATCAATTTCACCGGTGCTGGTGCTTATGAAAACCAATCCGGCCGAAGCGGAAGAGAATAATCCGGCACTGGCTCCTGCAGTAAAATCGGGAAGAGCACTGGGCTGTTGCGGACAATACGGACCATTGTATACAAAGGCGGCATTCGGTGTATTGGTTATGGTAAGTTTGGCTGAACTGCTGTATACGCATTGTCCACCGGTAATATATTGAATGGTATAAGTACCTAATGCACTGGCAGCAAGGTTGATGGTTCCTGTGGTTGTGTTTGCAAAAACCAATCCCGCAGGCGTGGCACTAAAGCTTCCTCCTGCTCCGCCTGAAATAGTGGGTGTAGGATTGGTACCCGAAATACAAAAAGTTCCGGAAGAATAATTAAATGCAGGTTGTTGAATGGGAATTACGGTAGCTGTTACCGCTGTTCTGGCACTGGTACATCCAGCCACGGTTGTTTGAACATAGTAGATGGTGGTGTTATTCAATACGGGGGTAGTATAGGTATTGCTACTTGACAAAAGCGTACCCGAAACAGTACTATCGTACCATTGATAAAGACCTGCAGCCCCTGTTGCATTTAGCGAAACTGTATTTCCTGCACAAATACTTCCGCCATTGGAGCTGGGTGCGGATGGTATAGGATTCACTGTAACAGTTACGGCACTTCTTGCACCGGTGCAGGCACCAACGGTTGTTTGTATGTAGTAAGTAACACTATTCGAAAGAGGCGCTGTTGTATAAACGGAACCGCTATGCAACAGGTTGCCACCCGAAACAGCATCATACCACTGATAGGAGCCGCCCGGTGCTGTTGCAGTTAAACTGGTTCCTGAACCGGCGCAAACAGAAGCAGCCGAAGCGGTGGGTGCTGCCGGTGCAGCAAGTACTGAAACAGTTGCAGCCGCCCTGGGTCCTGTACAACCTGCCACCGTTGTTTGTACATAAAAGGTAGAAGAAACAGAAAGTGTGGGTGTGATATAACTTGAACCAGTGAACAACAAATTACCGCCCGTTGCTGCATCGTACCACTGATAAGTGCCACCCGGAGCAGTAGCTGTGAGAGAAGTACTGTTTCCCGCACAAATGGTTCCTGCTAAAACAGTAGGAGCTGCCGGTGGAGCGCTAACATTAACTGCAACAGTTGTTCTTGTACCTGTACATCCCGATACGGTGGTTTGAACATAGTATTGCGTTGTCGTATTTAAAGCCACTGTTGTATAGCTGTTACCGGTGGTTAATAAGTTACCGCCGGATGCGGCATCATACCATTGATACGTTCCTCCCGGTGATGTAGCAGTTAATACTGCTGTGTTACCGGAACAAATAAATGCTGCGGCCGCAGTGGGATTAGTTGGCGCAGGATTAACCGTTATTGCAACTGCGGTTCTGCTGCTGTTACAGCCTGAGAGGTTTGCCTGCACATAGTAATTGGTATTGCTGTTGAGTGGATTGGTGGTATAACTTGTTCCGGAAGCCAATTGATTACCAGCGGTTGGTGCATCGTACCATTGGTAAGTAACACCACCTACGATCGAGGTAATGTTCGCAGTAGCCGTACCGCCCGCACAAATTGCAGCTGCAGAAGCTGTTGGTGCAGTAGGTATGGCATTTACGGTTACCGTAACAATTGTTCGGCTACTGGTGCAACCCAATACATTGGTTTGCACATAATAATTGGTGCTGGCAGTAAGTGTAGGACTTGTATAAGATGTTGAAGTGCCCGATTGCAATTGATTACCTCCTGTAACGGCATCGTACCATTGATACGTACCGCCCGGAGCAGTTGCCAGTAGCGTTGCCGTATTACCACTGCAGATAGCTATGTTGGCAACAGTTGGCGAAGCAGGGGTGGGATTAACGGTAACCGTTACTGTGGTTCGGCTACTGGTGCAACCGGATATACTGGTTTGCACATAGTAATTCGTACTGGCATTTAGAACGGGCGTTGTATAATTAGATCCTGTTTGTAACAGGGTACCACCCGTTGCTGCATCATACCATTGATAGGTTCCTCCGGGAGCAGTTGCGGTAAGGGTAGTGGTATTTGCCGGACAAATACTTGCAGAAGCTGCGGATGGTGCAACTGGTATAGAATTTACTATTATGGGAACGGTTGTTCTGCTGCTGTTACATCCCGATAAAGTTGCCTGCACATAATAGTTGGTGCTGCTGTTGAGTGCAGCGGAAGTATAACTTGTTCCGGAACTTAATAAACTACCTCCTGATGCAGCATCATACCACTGATAAGTAACACCACCAATTATGGAAGTAATGGTGGCTGTAGCGGTACTACCCGCACAAATTGCAGCCGCAGAAGCGGCCGGTGCAGAGGGTATACCATTTACGGTAACGGTAACGGTTGACCGGCTGCTTGTGCAACCGGCTACAACAGTTTGTACATAATAGCTGGTGGTAAGCGTTAGAGCCTGCGAAGTAAAAGAAGTAGTTGTACCTGATTGTAATTGCGTACCACCAGTTGCCGCATCATACCACTGGTAAGTGCCACCCGGTGCTGTTGCCTGTAAAGTAGCAGTACTACCACTACAAATGGCAACACTGGCAACAGTAGGTGCTGCTGGGATACTATTTACGGTTACCGGTACCGTTGTTCTAGTGCTGGTACATCCTGATACATTGGTTTGTACAAAGTAATTAGTAGTGTTGGTAAGGGCAGGGGTTGTATAGCTTGCCCCGGTTTGTAATGGTGTGCCACCTGATGAAGCAGTATACCATTCTATTATCGTACCAATTGCTGCAGAAGCATTTAACGACGCGGTACCACCTGTGCAAATAGAAACTGCAGAAGCCGTTGGTGCATCTGGTTGGGAACTCACAGTTACAGTTACTTTTGTTCTGGCACTGCTTCCACAACCTGCTAAGTTGGCCTGTACATAATAGTCTGTTGTACTGATTAAATTAGGAGTATTAAAACTGCTACCAGAAGCCAGTGCAGTACCCCCAGAAGAAGCAGTGTACCATTCATAAATAACACCCGTAACAGGAGAAGCTACAGATAAAGTAGCAGATGTGTTTATACAGGTACCGGTTGCAGGTACTGTGGGAGTGGGCGGAGTAGCACTAACCGTAACAGTTACGGTTGATCTGCTGCTGGTACATCCTGAAACGGTAGTTTGTACATAATAACTGATGGTGCTAGTAAGTGTTGGTGTTGTAAAAGCAGCTGTGCTATTAAGTAGCGTACCACCCGATAAAGCATCATACCATTTATAATCCCCACCCGGGGCCGTAGCATTCAAAGTAATGGTTGAATTACTGCAAATAGCCCCATCACTCACTGAAGGTGCTGCGGGTATTGGGGTTACGTTTACGGTTACTGTAGTTCTGTTGCTGGTGCAACTTGAAACGGTTGTTTGTAAATAATAGCTAGTAGTATTATTCAGCGAAGGTGTTGTATAACTATTTGCCGTTTGCAAAAGTGTGCCACCGGAAGCAGCACTATACCACTCGTAAGTGCCGCCTGGAGCACTGGCATTTAGTGTAGCCGTACTACCCGCACAAATGGTTGTTCCGGCTGCCGTAGGTGCCACCGGTTTTGGTGTTACGGTTACAGTTACCGTTGTCCTGTTGCTGGGGCATCCAGACAAAGTGGTTTGTACATAATAAGAAGTAGTGCTGGTTAAAGCAGCTGTTGTATATACCGAGCCAGTAAATATTAAATTACCACCTGTTGGCGCATCGTACCAATCATACGTACCGCCCGGTGCGGTAGCCGTTAGTGTGGCTGTGCTTCCTGCACAAATGGTTGTGCCGGCAACAGTGGGTGCTGCGGGTGTAGGCAATGCAGCTACTGTTACGGCTTGTGAAACGGGTGCACAACCAGTGGTATTATCATTTACTGTTACGGTATACGTACCTGCAACGGTTACACTTTTCGTGGCAATGGTTTCGCCTCCCGGACTCCAGGAATAGGTATACGGTGGATTGCCACCCGATGGGTTTGCCGTTAATGTAACCGGCGAATTTGAACAGATAGCCGGATTGGCGGGTGTGATGGGAACGCTAAGCGCGGGGCTTGTATATACGCGGATAGTGTCACCTCTTGTACCAGCGCAGGATGTTACGCCACTTACCTTATAATCTATATAAGCGGGAGAGCCCGCAAGTGGTGTTACAGTAGTAGAGCTGCAATTACTTGTGCAACTCAGGTAGTTATTATACTGCCCTTGAGTTCCTGGAAAAATAGATGTCCAGGTAATGGAAGATTGTAAACCTGTTACACTCATAGTACCGGAACAATTCTGGCGCAAGTTTAGATCTGCTGATCCTTGTACTAAAGAAGAAGATGTTATGGTAAATGTTTGTGAATTTCCACCGGGCTTGCAAAATACAACACTTACCGTAGTAAGTCCTGAAATACAAACAGGTGTTGATAGTGGGTATGGTCCTACACAATTTACAAAGTAGCCTGCAGAAGCCGGTTCCTGCGAAACACTTAAACTTAGCAGATCTGCACCAGAGTTCAAGGTTATATTAAACTGAATACAGTTGTTTCCTGAGCAGGCATTACCATTTCGTTTGGCTGGGATAGAAATTACGTTATCCTTGTTTGCACTTAAATCAACATTAATAATGTCTGCAGTTTGAGAACACACCTCTACTGAACCTAAAAACAGCAAACAAATCAACACAATCATTTTTTTACATCCTTTCACATGCCCTAGCTTAAGCATATTTCGGGATGAAAAAAAATGAGACTGTATCATTTTTATTGGATTTTTAAAAGTCTTTATTAAATGCAAAAACATTGCCCTCCGAAAAGTTAATTTCTCAGATAGGCATACCTGGCCGGATATAGGATTTATGCTAATTTACGGAGATATGGGCAAGAAGGTTGTTTGTTGCCCTGTCTTTTCAGCAAATCCGTGAATCTTGATAAAAAGATATGAAAACAAATAAGTTATAAATGGATAACATTTACACGTATACTTTATCCGTTTACAAACATTTACATACGCAAGTAAACGCCTAATAACCGACTATAAGTCTACCCGGTTTACATATTTGTATGGTTAACGGCAGTATCGTATCTGCCATTCAATTATTCAAAAACTGAACCGTTATGAATGCAATTAAAAACAAAGTACAACTGATCGGCAACCTGGGCCAGGCACCGGATGTTAAGGTGATTGGAGAAGGTAAAAAAGTAGCCCACCTTAACCTCGCAACCAACGAAAACTACAAAAATGCCAAAGGCGAAAAAGTAACCGAAACCCAGTGGCATAGCGTAATTGCCTGGGGTAAACTGGCAGATATTGCAGAGAAGTATCTTGTAAAAGGCACCGAAGTAGCTATTGAAGGCAAACTCGTTAACCGTAACTACACAGACAAACAGGGCGTAAAACGCTATGTTACCGAAGTGCAGGCGAATGAGTTGTTGATACTGACGAAGAAAGCGTAGCAAGTGACAATTTACCGTCATTTCGATGAGGAAGAATGACGAAGAGAAATCTCATCACCTGATGAGATTTCTCACTTCGCTATCGCTTTGTTCGAAATGACGGCCTTTACAACATTCGACATTCCTTGTTCGATATTCGATATTCTCTCCTCCCATGGATTATCTTTGCTTTATGAGCAAAAAGCCTGCATTACACACTGTTCTTTCGCCAACCTTATTGAACCTGTACGATGTGAACGACAGCATTGTGGTGATCATTGATGTGTTTCGTGCCACATCAACGATTGCCACAGCTTTATACAATGGCGCAGCCAGGGTTATACCGGTGGATGCGGTTGATAAATGCATTGAAATTGGCAAAAGAACGGGTGGTATTACCGCAGGAGAAAGAGATGGTAAAGTAATACCCGGGTTGTCTTATGGTAACTCACCGGCAGAATACCCGCGCCATTTTATTGAAGGAAAAACATTGGTGCTTACCACCACCAACGGAACCAAATTACTGCATATGGCACTAAACAATGGGGCCTCGGAAGTAGTTACCGGTTCTTTTCCTAACCTCTCAGCCGTTTGTACTTATTTAGCACAACAAAAAAAGAATGTGCTTCTTGGCTGCTCTGCCTGGAAAGATAAATTTAACCTGGAAGATACCCTTTTTGCCGGTGCTGTTATTCACCAGATAAAAGATCATTTTACCATTCATTGCGATAGCAGCCTGATGGCAACCGATATGTACAATATGCATCGAAACAATATGCAGGATCTTATCCGTCGAACCACACATTGGCATCGCCTTGCCTCGTATGGGTTGGAAAAAGACCTTGAATATTGTGTAACACCCGATGTGGCCAATGTGCTGCCTATTTACAAAAACGGCGATCTGGTTATTTAATATTCCCACCTTTCAATGCCTGGCGTAAGTTATCACCTGCTTACAGGTGTGTTGTGTTAACAAAAGATTACGAATTAGCAGAATTTCTGCGTCAGTCAATTCTTACATCTCAAAATATCCGGAATTTCTTTTATTTGATTTCGCAAAGCCAGTTCCTTTCCTTTACTTTTGCAAATTGCCCTTTTTGAAGTCAGAAGTCTGGAGTTAGGAGTCTGAATAGCATTTGCAAACTTCCTCTTCCATTTACATCGGATTTCTAATTGCTAATCACAAACGCGTCCATGGCTTTACCCTATCTGATCAAACATATTTATAACAGTGGCACAGAAGAAGTGATTCGTCGTGGTAAAAAAATTCATGCACTCGGTAATGTAGAATTGGTAGAGTACGATGACCTGATGGCGGCTGTTATTTTTCGCGTGAAAGATGATGGGTATGCTACTTTTTATAAAGTACATATCAATCAATTTAAAGATCCCAAAACTTTATCGCTTCGCTGCAGTTGTCCTTATAATCTGTCAGAAATTTGCCGTCATAAAGCGGGTGCATTATTTCACCTGCAGGATTTACTGGATAAAAATTTATTGGGCGATAAAGAAACTATTTACGACCAGCGTCATACGGTAGTAAAAATGAAACAGCTGGAGTTGAAACTCATCCGCATGCTGTCGAAACAGGAAAATTTTGAAGCAGCAGAAAATTATTTACGCAGTACCCGCAGCAATATTATAGATGCCAAAGATGAACGGGTTGTAGCAGAACTGGAATACGAAGGAGAGCCTTTTAAAGTAGTTATTCAAAAAAACGAAGAAAGAAATTTTGATACCAGTTGCACCTGCCAGAGCGATACGGAACATCCACTATGCCTGCATAAAAACATTGTGTTGCTGCAGTTGCTGCATAATTATGGTCCCAATTATTTCGACAGTATCCGCAACTGGGATAAAGAAAAAAACAAACTGCTTGCCCTCTATGGATATTCATTAAGTGATGATCTGAAAGGAAAATTTGAATTTACTTACACAGATGGCAAACCTTTTTTACGCGTGCTGGATACCTCTATCAAACGGGTTTCTTTAAACCCTGCCGATGCCCGCCCGAAACCTGCCGAACAGGAATATGGTAATATGCCATCTGCTGCACCAGCTATGGTGGAAGAAGAACAAACTACCACCGTTTTAAAAATGGGTGTGGTCATTACTGCCAATGAATTGCAATATCCCTATGTTCAGTTGGAAGCAGTGCAGGGAGAACCGGATGAAGAACAGACCAAATATATTTCCAAAGCAGTAAAACTGGATCTGGCCAAATTCATCAATACAGAAGTATTTAGCGAAGAAGATAAAATGATGTTGCAGCAGTTACGTAAACTGATGCCCGGCGAAGTAGGCCGTTACCTGAACCGCAACTCTCCTTTTAGTGGCATTTGGGAAAACATCATCCAGCAACATAATGATGAATTGCCTGAAGAAACCAGGCACCTGATCAACGAATACCTGCATCCAAAGTTTAAAAAAATCATTACAGAACTGGCCGAAAGTAAATTTGTATTTTACCTGCCGCCACGTAAAACATTTACCACTTCTAACCTGCTGCAGGCCGATCTGATGCAACAGTTTATCAGTCCTGAATTTGAAGTCAATTATGCCAAAGGTCAATACGAAGTAGATTGCCGTATAAAATTACCATTAGCCGATCTGAATATTGCTGATAATGAAAGTGAATCTGCTTTACTGTTTCAATACCATAACCAGTTTTATACCTGGCAGCGGTCAGAAGATATTGGCCTGGTAGAAAAATTCTTACCCTCAGGCAAAATCAGTATTGCAGCAGAAGATTGGGCCGTTCAGTTAACGCAGTTTATTCTACCGCTCTCCAAAGAATACAATGTACATTTTACCAATGTACAAAAAGAGGAGATTAAAGACAGTAAGCCCGATGTAAAAGTTTTGTTGAAAGAGAAAGGCGATTACTTATTATTTCAACCGGTGTTCAATTATCGCGGGTATGATGTTAGGCCATCCGATAAAGAAAAAATTATTTTACCAGTAGCCGATAAATTATTGGTGATTCAGCGCAACCTGGAAGCAGAGAAAGAATTTGTACAAAAAATAGAATCACTGCATTCCGGATTTATTCGTCCGGTAGAAGGCAATGTACTGGCTTTAAAAGGTTCAGATGTTTTACGTAATAATTGGTTCTTCTTGTTTGTAGATGCCGTAAAAGAAATGAATATTCCGGTATTTGGATTTGAAGCGTTAAAGAATTTTAGATTCAACACGGCTAAACCCACTACCAAAATATTCATCAGCAGTAATACAGATTGGTTTGATGCCAAAGTTGAAATACAGTTTGGCGAACAGAAAGTAACGGTTGATGAAGTAAAAAAAGCATTGACCAACAAACAACAATTTGTACAGCTCGAAGATGGTACGTTGGGTATTCTTCCTGAAGAATGGATCAAAAAATATTCTTTGCTTTTTCGTGTTGGCGATGGTAAGTCGGGCAGCATGAAGCTGAGTAAATACCATTTTAGTGTTATTGAAGAACTGTACCTGCAACGCGATGAACAGGAATTGTTTTTTCAACTGGAAGAAAAATACGAAAGACTTAAAGGCAATCATTCCATCAAAGAAATTCCTGCACCGGCACACCTGAAAGAAATATTACGTCCTTACCAGGAAAGCGGTTTTCAATGGCTTAATTATCTCCGCGAAGTACAGTGGGGTGGTATTTTGGCAGATGATATGGGTTTGGGTAAAACCATACAGGCATTGAGTTTTTTACACCATTTGAAAGAAGAGAACGGAACATTAAAAGCATTGGTAGTTTGCCCCACCACACTGATGTTTAACTGGCAGAATGAGATCAGGAAATTTACACCTGCCTTAACCTTTGCTATCCACCATGGGGGTAACCGTTCAAAAGAAAATCTGGCCAGTGCCGATATTGATGTGATCATTACTACCTATGGCACACTGCGAAGCGATATCAAACAATTTGTAGACGTATCATTTGATTATGTGGTGCTTGATGAAAGCCAGGCCATCAAAAACCCGGGAAGCAAAGTAACCAAAGCTGCAGGTTTGTTAAAAGCAAAAAACCGTTTGTGTTTAAGTGGTACCCCTTTACAAAATAATACGTTTGATATTTTTGCACAGATGAATTTCCTGAACCCCGGCATGCTGGGTAGTGTGGAATTTTTTAAACAGGAATTTTCAGTGCCTATAGATAAGTTTGGTGAAAAGGAACAGAAAGATCATTTACGCAAACTCTTATACCCTTTCATTCTTCGCAGAACCAAAGAACAGGTGGCCAAAGATCTTCCTGAAAAACAGGAGATGGTTTTGTTTTGTGAAATGGGAGATGAGCAAAGAAAAATTTACGATGCCTACCGCAATGATTACCGCGATAAGATTTTGGGCGTTGTAGAAAATCAAGGTATTCAAAAGTCGCAGCTCACCATTTTACAGGGTTTGATGAAACTCAGACAGATCTGCGACAGTCCTGCTATCGTGAAAGAAGAAGAACGTTTTCCGAATGTGTCTGTAAAACTGGAAGAAATTGGACGAGAGATCACCGAAAATATCAGTAACCACAAAGCCCTCATCTTTTCACAGTTCCTCGGTATGCTGGCATTGATCAAAGAGAAGATGAAGGAGTTGGGTGTAGACTATGAATATTTTGATGGAAGCAGTACCGTTAATGAAAGAGAAAAAGCTATTCACCGTTTTCAGAACGATGAAAATTGCCGCGTATTCCTGATCTCTTTAAAAGCCGGTGGTGTGGGTTTAAATTTAACCGCGGCCGATTATGTATACATCGTAGATCCCTGGTGGAACCCGGCAGTAGAGCAGCAGGCTATTGACCGCACACACCGCATTGGTCAAACCAAAAACATTTTTGCCTACCGGATGATCTGTACCGATACCGTAGAAGATAAAATTTTAAAACTGCAGGAGCGCAAACGTAACCTTGCCAAAGACCTCATTACCGATGATGAAGGATTTGTGAAGAGCCTTACCAAAGAAGATGTGGAATACCTGTTCAGTTAAGCCCATCAAAAAAGCAACCTATATGGGGTTGCTTTTTTGATAACTATCTTATCAGGAAACCGAAGTAGCGTTCCTTTATTTTTTCATTTCTGCCGCTGCAATCATTCCTTCGGGATTTTTTACGAAATCAGCTTTACACTCTTTTGAACAAAACCCCAATACTTTGTCTTTGTAATGTGCACTATCACTGATGCCCGCTGTTACCGGCATGCCGCAGGTAGGATCTTTGGTATTATCTACCAATAGATGCTCAAATACATCAGCGGTGCTATCAGACTTCATGGCAACCGTATCGGTAACCGGTTTCTCTTCTACTTTGGTTGGGGTAGATTGGCAGGCACTTACCAGCAAGCAAGCTACAGCCATTGACAATAAACCCTGTAACAGGATCCGAACAGTTTTCATGCAATGTGTTTTGGATGGATAAATAGGTTTAAACAAAAGTAGGTAAAGTTTAGAACGCTATACGGAAAGGTAAATTGTTAAATGTTGCAGCAAGATGGGATTTATTGTAAAATGCCACACCGCCCTAAAACCGGGCTTTTCGGTGAATACCAGCTATGGCCGGACGAACATGAACCCATATTTTACCCTACCTATCGCGGCTAAGTTTTCACCGATTTTAGGAGGGGCATACCCAACTATCACAGTAGTTTTCCGTTAATCTTTAATAGCTCACGCATTAAAAATAACCAAACTATATTCGCGTTCTTATTTATATCCCGGAAATTATGAGTAAAATATATACGTTTTTAACCTGCTTTTTCCTTTCCACAGCCCTTTTGGCACAAACCACGGGTTCTGTGAAAGGAAAACTGATCGATTCGCTCAATAAGCAATCGCTCAAAGATGCGTCCATCACCGTATTGGATGCCAGAGATTCTTCTGTAGAAGTATTTACACTGGCCCGTGAAGATGGCAGTTTTGCACTTCAGAACATCAGCTTTGGCGACATGTTGGTGCAGATCAGATTTCAGGGATATGAATCTATTTCTAAAAAATTTACTTTTTCAAAAGCCAATGCCTCAATAGACATGGGTACCGTTTACATGAAAACGGCTTCTAACGACTTGGGTGAAGTGGTTGTAACCGAATCGGTTATTCGTATGAAGAAGGATACCATGGAGATCAGTGCCTCTGCTTTTAAAACCAAACCCAATGCGGTTGCTGAAGACCTGTTAAGAAAAATACCGGGTATGGAAGTAGCCAAAGATGGTTCTATCAAATCGCAGGGCGAAGCGGTTCAGCGTGTATTGGTAGATGGAAAACGTTTTTTTGGCGATGATCCTAAAATGGCTACCCGTAACCTGCCTCCCGATGTAATTGATAAAATACAGGTATTTGATGACTTGAGCGACCAGGCCAAGTTCAGTGGTTTTGATGATGGAAACCGTGTAAAGACCATTAATATCACTACCAAAAAAGATAAGAAGAAAGGAATGTTTGGTAAAGCAGTAGCCGGCATTGGAACGGAAGGCAGGTATGAAGAAAGTTTCAATTTTACCCGACTCAATGGCGACAGACAACTAACTTTTATTGGTCAGGCAAATAATGTGAACAAGCAGGATTTTACCGCCAATAATATCGGCGGTGGCCGTGGCGGTGGTGGCGGAGGCGGTGGCCGCGGCGGTGGTGGATTTGGTGGAGGAAGCAATGGTATCACCAATATCTTATCTGGAGGTATTAACTATCGTGATGTGTGGAGTCCTAAAATTGATGCGTATGGCAGCTATTCATACAATTCACCGAAAGTGGTTGCGGGGCAAAACAGTCTTTCAGAAAATATCCTGAACTCAGATTCTTCAACCTACAATACTTCTATCTCTTCATCTGAAAGTAAAAGCGAGAACCACCTTTTCAGTTTCAATTTCGAAGACAGGATCGATTCTATGAACTCTTTGGTATTCAGACCCAATTTCCGGATACAGAGCAGCAATCCTGTTTCTACTTCGGAAACAGTTACTACCGGCGGAAAGAACAATACAGCAATAAATAAATCCTCAAGTACTACATCTGGCTATAATAGCGGTTATAATATCAATGGTTCTAATTTGCAGTTTCGCCATCGTTTTGCTAAAAAAGGCCGTACCATTTCTTTTGATCTTGGTTTCTCAGCCAGTGAAAATAATGGTGATGGTAAAAACTATTCTGTTAACAGTTACAGCAAACCGTTTGTTAAAACAGATACCATCAATCAGTTCTTTGTAGACTCATCAAAGTCGTTCACTTTTAACCCAACGGTATCGTACACAGAACCTATTGCCAAAAATCAAATGCTTGAATTGCGTTATTCTTACAGCAACAATAACAGCACCACTATTAACCGTACTTTCCAGTACGATAATAGTTCGGGCAAGTTCAGCAAATTCGATAGCTTATTCAGTAACTCGTATAAGTATTCTGCTATTTCAAATAGCACTAACCTGAGCTGGCGATTGCAACAAACAAAGTACAATTTGAATATAGGGGCTGGTGTGCAGTTTACAGATATTAATAGCGACAATACCACAAAGAATATTATTGTAAAACGGAACTTTGTAAATTTTACACCTAATCTGAATTTTGCGTACAACTTTACCCGCACCAAAAGTTTGCGTGTTTTTTACAACGGTAGAACTGGACAGCCCAATACCAACCAGTTACAACCTGTAAAGACCACATCGGATTCTATCAATTTCCAGATAGGAAATCCTAACCTTACACCTTCTTTCAATAACAGCATACGTTTCCTCTTCAATTCATTTGATCCGTTTTCACAGAAAATAATTTTAGCAACCGTTAACGGAACCATTACCGGTAATGATATTGTAAGTGCCATTACTCAAAATGCCAATGGTGGCAGAACAACTACCTATGTAAATCTGGGAAGCACGTATAATATTTCCGGTTATTTCATGTATGGTTTTCCTATCAAGAGCCCGAAATCGAACCTGAACCTGAGTACGAATATCAGTTACTCCAGTGGCCAATCATTACTAAACAATGTGCGTAACGCTACAAAGAGTACCATCATTGGTGAAACCATTAAATGGACAACCAACCTGAAGAATAATTTTGACATGAACCTGAGTACATCCTTCTCGATTAACCCGATTAGAAACTCATTGTCAACCACACAGAATACCAATTATACTACGGCAAGTGTAGCAGCAGATTTTACCCTCTATTCTAATAATGGATGGGTATTGGCGAGTGATTTTGATTACACACATTTTGGTAATCGCCCCGCTGGTTTTAATACTACGGTATTCCTGATCACACCTTCTATTGCCAAGCAATTCCTGAAAAACAAGGCAGGCGAATTACGCCTGAGTTGTTTTGATTTATTGAAACAAAATAAAGCTGTGAGCACATCTGTTTCTGCCAACCAGATCGTTAATTCCATATCTAATACACTTACCCAATATTTTATGCTCACGTTTACCTATAACCTGCGTGCTTTTGGTCAGCAGGGTCAACAACGTGGCCAGCAGAACCAGATGAGAGGTATGTTCCCGGGTGGTATGGAAATGAGAGGTGGGCAGCAAGGCAACTTCGGTGGCGGTGCAGCAGGTGGCCGCAGAGGTGGTGGCGAATAATTAACTAACGGTTAATAGTAAACAGTCTCTAACTACAAACTATACATTTGATCAAAGGCCGTTCATCAGTTGAACGGCCTTTTTATTGCACTGTCAACATCCTTAACCAAACTTTCATAAAAAAACCGGCCCTGTTACGGCAAACTGTTATACTTTTACAAACGAATTAAAAGATATTTTAGACATTTATCAGTGAAGCAGCCTTCTACACATATCATTTTCTATCCGGCAGTTACATCCGAGCCCATGGCTCCGGAAGCCTTTCCGTGTAACTTCCTGCCGCGACCACGACGTGGTTGCTGATAGGACGAGCAACTGGCACTTGCCCCTATCAGTGGAAATTCTCCCGGAATTGGATCTTAAAACACAAGAGGTGTTTTCTTTTTCACTCTATTAATCAGTACAAGTTGGAAGATAATATTATTGTTCGTGTAGCGAATGGTGGCGATACCCATTACGCACAAACCATAACAGACGAAATGGAGTCTTCAGCGAAGGCCCGTGGAACCGGTATTGCCAAACGCAGCCCCGAATACGTTGCTAAAAAAATGGAAGAAGGTAAAGCGGTCATTGCCGTATTACCCGATGGTACCTGGATTGGCTTCTGTTATATTGAAGTATGGGGCCACGAACAGTTTGTTGCCAATAGCGGACTCATTGTTTCTCCTCCTTACCGTAAAAGCGGTACTGCCAAAAGAATCAAGCAGACCATCTTTAATTTATCAAGACAAAAATATCCCGAGGCAAAAATATTTGGTTTAACCACCGGACTGGCTGTGATGAAGATCAACAGCGATCTGGGCTATGAACCTGTAACCTATAGTGAACTAACTGATGATGAAGAATTCTGGGCAGGCTGTAAAAGCTGTGTGAATTATGATATCCTGATGAGTAAAGACAGAAAGAACTGTATGTGTACGGCTATGCTGTATGATCCGGTAGATCATTATGAACCTATTGAAACCTCTGAAGAATTTAAACAGAATTCAAAACTGTATGAGCGTTTTATGAAAATAAAACAAAGCAAACTATTGAGCTGGTTTAGAAAAAAAGAAATCACAGGCGGCAACGTCAATACAGCGAAAGCAAGGTCTTTGTTTCATTATTTCTTTAACCTGTAACAGCCTTACCCGCGTAAGGGTATCGATAGATTTATTTTTAAAAAAAGAAAAGTACAAGCAATACATGAAAACGGAATTAGCAATGGATACACACCAAACCAACCTGCAAAAAGGAGATGAAGTGGTATTGGGGTTTAGTGGTGGGTTGGATACTTCCTTCTGTGTAAAATACCTTACAGAAGAAAAAGGATATATTGTTCATAGCGTAATTGTAAACACCGGCGGATTTAGCGAAGAAGAACTGGTGAACATAGAAAAGCATGCCTATACCCTTGGTGTAACTACACATACTACCGTTAATGCCGTAAAAAGTTATTACGACAGCATCATCAAATACCTGATTTATGGAAATGTATTAAAGAATAATACCTATCCATTGAGTGTGAGTGCAGAAAGGTTAAGTCAGGCATTGCATATTGCAGCGCACGCAAAAAAAATGAAAGCCAAAGCAGTAGTACATGGCAGTACCGGTGCCGGTAACGACCAGGTACGGTTTGATATGATCTTCAACATCATGATACCTGGTGTTGAAATCATTACTCCGATACGCGATATGAAATTGAGTCGCGAGGCAGAGATCGACTACCTCAAATCAAAAGGGGTTACCATGAATTTTGAAAAAGCGGCCTACTCCATCAACAAAGGTTTATGGGGTACCAGTGTGGGCGGTAAAGAAACCCTGCAATCAAAAGGCATATTACCAGAAGAAGCATGGCCTACCCAGGTTACCAAAACCGATAGCGAAGAAGTAACCCTTCATTTTGAAAAAGGAGAACTTAAAGCCATCAATCAAAAAACATTTGAACATCCTTCAGAAGCCATTCAATATTTACAAACACTGGCCGGTCCGTTTGGGCTTGGTAGAGACATTCATGTAGGTGATACCATTATCGGCATCAAAGGCCGGGTAGGTTTTGAAGCAGCAGCACCGATGGTTATTTTAAAAGCACACCATGCATTGGAAAAACATGTGTTAACCAAATGGCAACTGGGCTGGAAAGACCAACTGGCACAGTTCTACGGCAACTGGTTGCACGAAGGCCAGATCATGGATCCGGTAATGCGTGATATAGAAGCCTATCTGGAAAGTTCACAGGCACATGTAACCGGTGATGTATTTGTGCAATTACTGCCATATCGTTTTCAGGTGATCGGCATAGAATCAAACTATGATTTGATGAGCAGTAAGTTCGGTAAGTATGGTGAGATGAACAGCGGATGGAGTGGTGAAGATGTAAGAGGGTTCTCTAAAATATTTGGTAACCAGACAGGGATCTATCATAACATTAAAGAATCGAATACCCCTTAGTATCCCAATGAAAGGAAACAACACCATACACGCAGAAACCAACGCAACTTCAATAGAAGGCAGTAAAAAAAATATACGCGCAGGTATTATTGGCGGTGCCGGATATACCGGTGGTGAGCTGATCCGTTTATTGATCAACCATCCCAATGTATCTATTTCCTTTATACACAGCACCAGTAATGCGGGTAATACAGTAAGTAAAATACATGCAGATCTCATTGGAGAAACAGATCTGGTATTTACAGACAATTTGCAGTATGATATCGATGTATTGTTTTTATGTGTGGGACATGGAGATGCAAAGAAATTCTTAACAGACAATACCATTCCTGATCAGGTTAGCATTATTGATCTTTCGCAGGATTTCAGGCTTGCAGATAAATCGGTATTGGGTAACAAACAGTTTGTATATGGTTTAGCGGAATTGAATAAAGAGCAAATAAAAACCGCATCTAATATTGCCAACCCGGGATGTTTTGCCACAGCTATTCAGCTGGGGTTATTACCGCTTGCACAGGCAGGCGTATTGGGTGATGTATATACCACAGGGATTACCGGATCTACAGGTGCAGGACAAGGCCTTAGCAGCACTTCTCATTTTAGCTGGCGTGCCAATAATATACAAGCGTATAAATCATTACAGCACCAGCATATTAATGAGATACACCAAAGCCTGCAACAATTACAGGGCAACGATGGTATGCAGGTAAATTTTGTACCCTGGAGAGGAGATTTTACACGAGGTATATATGTAAGTTCTGTGGTTGATTGTGGTTTACCATTGGAAGCCATAAAAGAATTGTACAAAGATTTTTACCATCAGCATGCATTTACCCATGTAAGCGAAACTATGATTGATCTGAAGCAGGTAGTGAACACCAATAAATGTTTACTGCACATAGAAAAGCAGGGAAGTAAAATAGTAATACACTCGGCAATAGATAATTTATTAAAAGGTGCCTGTGGCCAGGCCGTACAAAATATGAATCTGATGTTTGGGATAGAGGAGAGTGCGGGGTTAAAATTGAAAGCAAATTATTTCTAATAAGCTGAACGCTTAACGCCTAACGCTTAACGCCTAACGCTTAACGCCTAACGCATACAACTGCGTTCCGCGTTCTGCGTTCCGCGTTAAGCATTAAGCGTTCCGCGTTCCGCGTTAAGCGTAACAAAATGAAATTATTCGACGTATACCCTTTAAATAACATCGCCATTACCAGTGCCAAAGGCTCTTATGTATGGGATGATAACGGGGTGCAGTATTTAGATATGTATGGCGGACATGCGGTGATCAGCATAGGGCACACGCATCCACATTGGGTAAAACGAATTGAAGAACAACTGGAGAAAATTGCTTTTTACTCTAACTCTGTTATCATCCCGGTACAGGCCGAGCTGGCTGCTACACTTGGCCGTGTAAGTGGTAAAGAAGATTACCAACTGTTTCTTTGCAACAGTGGTGCCGAAGCCAATGAGAATGCATTGAAGCTGGCCTCTTTTCACAATGGGCGTAAAAAAATAGTAGCTTTTTCAAAATCATTTCATGGAAGAACGTCTTTGGCTGTTGCAGCAACCGATAACCCTGCTATTGTGGCACCGGTTAATGAAACCGATAACATTATCTTTCTTCCTTTTAATGATGAAGCTGCGTTGAAAGATTGTTTTGCCAAACACGGTAATGAAATTTCTTCAGTGATTATTGAAGGCATACAGGGCGTGGGTGGTATTAATATTGCCAGTGATTCTTTCCTGCAACTGATCAGACACTTGTGTGATGAGAGCGGTGCTGTATACATTGCAGACAGTGTGCAATGTGGTTATGGCAGAAGCGGTAAATTTTTCGCGCACGATTTTGCTGGAGTGGCTGCAGATATTTATACCATGGCTAAAGGGATGGGTAACGGTTTTCCGGTGGCAGGTATTCTGATTGCACCCACCATTCAGGCAAAGTATGGAATGTTAGGTACCACGTTTGGTGGAAACCAACTGGCTTGTGCTGCTGCATTAGCTGTATTGGAAGTGATAGAACAGGATAACCTGATGGCAAACGCCAAAGACAATGGTGATTACCTGATGGAGAAACTGAAAGCCATTACCGTATTGAAAAATGTGCGTGGCCGCGGATTGATGATCGGCTTTGATGTACCGGAGGAATTGAAAGACCTCAAGAAAAAATTACTGTTCGATTTTAAAATATTTACCGGAGAAGCCAAGCCGAATGTGATTCGTTTGTTGCCTTCCTTGTCTTTAACACGAAAGCAGATGGATGATTTTCTGGAATCTTTGGAAGAAGCGATTGAAGAGGTTAACGCGGAACGCTTAACGCAGAACGCCTAACGCAGAATGCAGAACGCTTAACGCGAAATGCATGCGGTTTAAGAGGAATATTAGATTTGATTAAGTTGTTTTTATTAATGAGAGATTATCGTAAATATGATGTTTGGCAAAAATCACATGCATTAACCTTACATGTTTATCAGGTAATCATACCACTATTTCCAAAATCAGAGCAATATGAATTAACCGGTCAGTTAAAACGGGCTATTTATTCCATACCGCTTAATATAGTTGAAGGCTGTGGAAGAGCGACGGATAAAGATTTTGCTCATTTTCTGGATATTTCACTAGGTTCTTGTCATGAAGCAGAATACTGTTTATTATTAGCCCATGATTTGCAATATATTGATAAGATAACACATACACAGGTGTATGAAATGATTAATGAAGTGAAAGCCAAACTGATTAATCTAATTAAAACCATACGTACCTAATTTAAAAAAAACTGCGTTCCGCCTTATGCGTTAAGCATTAAGCGTTCCGCGTTAAGCGTATAATATGAAACAATTTATTTCTGTTCACGATGTAACCGATATCAATGCGCTTGTAGCAAAAGCATTGGACTACAAAGCCAATCCGCTTGTTGATAGAAACCTGGGTGTCGATAAGCGCATTGGACTTTTGTTTTTGAATCCGAGTTTGCGCACACGATTAAGTACGCAGATCGCTGCCAAAAATTTAGGGATGGAAGCGGTGGTATTTAATGTAGATAAAGAGGGTTGGGCGTTGGAGTTTGAAGAAGGTGCTATCATGAGTGGTAATACAGTAGAGCATGTGAAAGATGCGGCTCCTATATTGGGTCAGTACTTTGATATTCTCTGTATCAGAACCTTTCCTTCTTTAAAAAACAAGGACGATGATTACAGTGAAATGTTTATTAGCCAGTTTATTAAGTATGCAGGTGTGCCCGTAGTGAGTTTGGAAAGTGCTACGTTACACCCTTTACAATCTTTAACTGATATCGTTACCATTAAGGAGAGTATGCAACTTTCACCAACAGGTAAAAAACCAAAAATTGTTCTTACCTGGGCACCGCATATTAAACCCTTGCCACAATGTGTGGCCAACAGCTTTGCACAGTGGGTCAATGCATGGGGAGAGGCTGATTTTGTGATTACGCATCCGCAGGACTATGAGCTGGCGGAACAATTTACCAAAGGTGCTACCATTACGCACGATCAGGATGCTGCTTTGCAAGATGCAGATTTTGTGTATGTAAAAAACTGGAGTACGTATACCGATTACGGTAAAGTATATGAAAACGATCCTGCGTGGATGTTAACGGAAGAAAAACTGAAAGCCACCCGCAATGCCAAAGTAATGCATTGCTTGCCGGTAAGAAGAAATGTAGAACTGAGTGATGAGGTACTGGATAGTAACCATAGCCTGGTTACAAGGCAGGCCGGCAATAGGGTATGGGCAGCCCAGGCTGTATTGGCTGAAATACTGACAAATAAAAAATAGATAATTGGAAGCGCTTTACATAATAAAAATTGGAGGAAACATTATTGATGACGAGGTGAAACTCGCATCATTCCTGCAATTATTTGCTGCCGTAAAGGGAAAGAAAATATTGGTGCATGGTGGTGGTAAGCTGGCAACCAAACTGGCCGATCAAATGGGGGTACAACAGCAGATGGTTGATGGCAGAAGAATTACCGATGCAGAAACATTAAAGATTGTAACCATGGTGTACGCCGGTTACATCAATAAAAATATCGTGGCGCAATTGCAGGCCAATGATTGTAACGCCATCGGGTTAACCGGTGCTGATGGAAACCTGATTCAGGCACACAAGCGGAAGCACGCTACTATAGACTACGGTTATGTAGGAGATATTGATGTAGTGAATACCGCTTTGTTAGAATTGTTGTTAGAGCAAGGGATGGCTGTAGTAGCAGCCCCTATTACACACGACGCAAAAGGAAATTTATTGAACACAAATGCAGATACCATTGCGCAGGAGATTGCCACTGCCCTAGGAAAAATATATACTGTAAACCTGATCTACTCATTTGAGAAGTCTGGTGTATTACTGGATATTGATGATGAACATTCTGTGATCTCAAAACTAACCCCTGCGTATTATGCGGAGCTGAAAACAGCCCAGCGCATCTTCGCGGGGATGCTACCGAAACTCGATAACGCCTTTGCTGCCTTACAAAAGGGCGTAAGCAAAGTAATGATTGGGAAAGCAGAACAATTACATCAACTGATTACCGGCGAAGCCGGAACAACTATTTTATATGAATAACAATACATCGGTACTGTATGGCAATGCAGTAACCCTTTTACAACAATTAATTGAAACACCTTCTTTCAGCAAGGAAGAAGAGGCAACCGCAACGATACTTGAAAATTTCATCCAGTCGCACGGCATACCCACCCATCGTTTTCTTAATAATGTATGGGCAAAGAATCTTCACTTTGATGAATCCAAACCTACCCTGTTATTAAATTCTCACCACGATACCGTTAAACCCAACAAGGCCTATACCCTAGATCCTTTTTCACCATTAGAAAAAGATGGAAAAATATATGGCCTTGGCAGTAACGATGCTGGTGGTAGTCTGGTGTCTTTGCTGGCAGTATTTCTTCATTTTTATGAGGCAACAGAACTGAAATACAATTTGGTATTTGCCGCTACGGCAGAAGAAGAAATTTCAGGAAAGAATGGAATTGAAATACTGTTGAATGAATTACCTCCCATCAGTTGCGGTATTGTTGGCGAGCCCACACTGATGAACATGGCCATTGCAGAGCGTGGCTTACTGGTATTGGATGTTACCGCTACCGGTAAAGCAGGACATGCTGCACGTGAAGAAGGCGAGAACGCGCTATACAAAGCACTCACTGATATTGAATGGTTCCGCAACTTTGAGTTTGAAAAAATATCATCGTTACTGGGTAAAGTAAAAATGTCGGTTACGGTTATTGATACAGAGAATAAGGCGCATAATGTGGTACCATCTCAATGCGGTTTTGTGGTGGATGTACGGGTGAATGAATTGTATTCGTTCGAAGAAGTACTCAATATCATTCAGGCAAACGTAAAAAGTGAAGTAAGGCCAAGAAGTTTACGCATGCGTTCTACTTCCATCAATATGGAACATCCATTGGTAAAAGCAGGGCTGCAATTAAACCGCTCCTATTATGGATCTCCTACCACCAGTGATAAAGCTTTGATGCCATTTCAGACGTTGAAAATGGGACCTGGTGATAGCGCACGTAGCCACACCGCCGATGAATTTATCTATCTTGAGGAAATTCAAAAAGGGATAGACATCTATATTCAACTTCTAAAGCAAGTACTATGAAACTGTGGAGCAAAGACAATACCGATACCTCTAAACTGGTAGAGAAATTTACCGTAGGAAAAGATAAAGAGTTTGATCTCTTACTTGCACCCTTTGATGTGCTGGGCTCCATCGCGCATGCCAAAATGCTTGCCAGTATTGGATTGTTGACAAAGCAAGAGTCTGAAGATATCATTGGAGAATTGAGAAATATCTACCATCAAATTCACCATTCACAATTCACCATTGCCGATGGAATAGAAGATGTTCACTCACAGGTAGAACTTCTGCTAACCCAAAAATTGGGCGATACGGGAAAAAAAATTCATTCTGCCCGAAGCCGTAACGACCAGGTATTGGTTGATGTGAAATTATTTTTGAGAAGCGAAATAGAAACACTGGTAAACGAAATGCAACCTTTGTTTCAACTGTTGATTCAGCAAAGTGAAAAATACAAGCACCACTTATTTCCCGGGTACACGCACCTGCAATTGGCCATGCCTTCTTCTTTTGGTTTATGGTTTGGTGCGTATGCCGAAAGTCTGGTTGATGATATGGTTACATTACAGGCTGCCTACCAGGTGGTAAATAAAAATCCCTTAGGTTCTGCCGCAGGGTACGGTTCTTCTTTTCCCATCAATCGTACCATGACCACAGCGCTGCTTGGTTTTGCCGATCTGAATTACAATGTGGTATATGCGCAAATGGGTCGCGGTAAAGCGGAACGCATTACTGCTATGGCATTGGCTAATCTGGCCGATACCCTATCCCGTTTAAGTATGGATGCCTGTTTGTACCTGAACCAGAATTTTGATTTTATCAGTTTTCCGGCATCTTTAACAACGGGCTCAAGTATTATGCCGCACAAAAAAAATCCGGATGTATTTGAGTTGGTACGTTCCTATTGTAACAGGCTGAAAGCTTTACCCAATGAAATTTTGTTAATGACCAGCAATCTTCCTTCCGGTTATCACCGCGATCTGCAGCTGTTAAAAGAACACCTGTTTCCGGCATTTCAAACATTAAAAGATTGTGTAACCATGGTTAGTCTGATGTTATCCAATATCAGCATTAAAGAAAATATTCTGGCGGATGAAAAATACAAGTATGTTTTCAGTGTAGAAGAAGTAAACAAACTGGTACTGCAGGGTATCCCTTTTCGCGATGCATACAAACAGGTAGGAACAGCTATTGAGGAAGGAAAATTCAATCACAATACAGAGGTAAATCATACACATGAAGGAAGCATAGGCAATCTGTGCAATGATAAAATTGAAGCCATGATGCAGCAAACCCTTACACAGTTTAACTTTTCAAGGGTACACATGGCCATTGATCAGCTCGTAGGATAATGCCACGCACCATTTCCCTTCTCTTACGGATGGTGAGTGATGGGTGATAACCTAAAATATCGTTTCTTTGACCCTCACAAATCAAACAACATGAACAAATCGATTTTAGTTATGGCATTAGGCCTGATTACCGTTAGTGGTTTTGCCCAGGTTAAAAAACCGGTTGCTGCCAAGCCGGTAGTAAAAGCTGCACCGGTAAATCCATTTAAAAATAATACCGATAGCATTAGTTATGCAGTAGGCTTGCGGATTGCGCAGAGTTTAAAAACACAGGGTTTTGATAACCTGAATATGACCTTATTTCTGAAAGCCATCAACGATCTTAAGTTGAATAAACCTGCTTTGCTGGATGATGCATCTATCACACAGTCTATCAGCAGCTATCAGCAAAAAATAAGTGAAATAAAACAAAAAGAGAACGAAGCCAAAGCAGCGGTAACCAAAAAAGAAGGTCAGGCTTTTCTAACCACTAATGGTAAACGTGCAGGCGTGGTAACCTTACCAAGTGGTTTGCAATATGAGATCATCCGTGCCGGAACAGATAATACAAAACCTACATTGGCGAATAAAGTAAAATGCCATTATACAGGTACACTTCTTAACGGAACAAAATTTGACAGCTCTGTTGATAGAGGCGAGCCCATCACTTTTCAACTGGGCAATGTAATCCGGGGTTGGCAGGAAGGCTTGCAACTAATGACCATTGGCAGCAAGTGGAAATTATACATTCCCTCAGATCTTGCCTACGGTGATAATGCGCCTCCAAATATCGGTCCCGGTGCTACTTTGATTTTTGAAGTGGAGTTATTGGGGATAGAGAATTAATTACCAAACCGTCATTTCGAACGAAGAGAGAAATCTGCTAATCGATTAGCAGATTTCTCTCCCGCCCTTGCGGGATCGAAATGACGGTTTTTATTTTTTCACTTTCTCCAATTCCATTAACCTTCATTAACCTTTCAACAAAGTTCATTAACCCCTACTATAGAATTATGCCGGTACATTTGAGCCATTAAAATACGTATGGCTATGAACCGGATCTATACCCTGCTGTTTGTTCTCTTATTACCTGCTCTCTCTCAGGCCCAAAAAACACCTGCTGCCATTAAAGGCGTAGTGTTTGATACCATTTCAAAAAAAGGACTTGCCTATGCCACCGTTTCTGTGGTAAACGCAAAAGATTCTACTCTTGTTACATTTACCCGTGCCGATTCTACCGGTGCATTCAAACTGAATGCATTGGATAAAGGCAAGTACCTGCTCTCCTCTTCCCATGTGGGTTATTTGCCCGTATGGAAAACACTTACCATAGAGAAAGATGGAGATGAGGTTAACATGGGTAACATTAATATGACCGATATACAAAATGCAGGCGATGTTACCGTTACTGCCCGCCGAGCACCGGTTACCATTAACAATGATACCGTTGAATTTAATACGGAAAATTTTAAAACGCAACCCAATGCCGTTGTAGAAGACCTGCTGAAAAAATTACCCGGTGTTACCGTTGACAACGATGGAACCGTAAGGGTAAATGGTCAACGCATCAACAGGGTATTGGTAAATGGGAAAGAATTCTTTACCGGAGATCCAAAAATAGCTACCAAAAACCTCGATGCAGATGCGATTGATAAAGTGCAGGTATTTGATAAAAAAAGTGACCGTGCAGAATTTACGGGGGTAGATGATGGACAAAGCGAAAAAGCCATTAACCTGAAATTAAAGAAAGACAGAAACAATGCACTCTTTGGTAAAGTGGCGGCAGGTGCCGGTACCAATGAACGATTTGATGCACAAACCAATGTAAATAAATTTAATGGTGATAAGCAGTTCTCTATGATTGGAATGGCCAATAATACCAACCGACAGGGCTTTTCCATTACGGATATATTGAATTTTACCGGAGAATTGTCAAGAGGTATGCGCAACGGCGGTGGTATTACCATACGTACCGGTGGTGGCGATGATAACGGATTACCCGTAACAGGTCAAGGCCAGAACCAGCAAGGCGTGGCCACTACCCTGGCAGGCGGATTGAATTTTAATGATACCTGGAATAAAAAAACCGATTTCAATTCCAGTTTTATGGGAAGCAATATTGATCTGAATACCAACCGTGCCACCAATCGTAAAAACCTGTTGCCGGGAAATGAATTTGATTATTTGAGTAACAGCAATACGATGCGTAATGCAAAGCAACAACGCATTAATATGACGATTGATAGTAAGATAGATACCTTTCATTCCATTAAATTCACGCCACAGTTTACTACACAACAGACCGATGTTCGCAGCACTAGTGATTATATGTCGCAGGATGCCAAAGGTGTCAAATTAAATAGTGGTAATACGGAAAGTAAATCCCATTCAGATGCGTTTAACTTTAGCGGAAATGCATTGTTCAGAAAACGGTTTGCAAAAAAAGGAAGAACCCTTTCCAGTTCGGTAAGTCTTAGTTACAATGATAGTAAACAAAATGAAGATCTATATACCCGCAATACTTTTTTTGCAGCAGGAGTAGGCTTAAAAGATTCCATCACCAACCAAAAAAACCGGCGCGAAGCAGTAACAAGAAGCTTTGGCGGTAATCTGGTATATACAGAGCCCATCGGCAAAAAATCATTATTAGAGTTAAGTGCTTATTATAATACCAGCGTGGGCGATAGTAAACGTACTACTTACGACTACGGCCAGATATCAGGAAAATATGATCAGTTGAATGCAGCGCAAAGCAATGATTTTAAAAGCGAATACAATTATACAGGAGGTAGTGTAAGCTTTCGTACCAACCAGAAAAAAATGAGTCTTAGTGTTGGTAGTTCTTTACAGACCGCTACTTTGTACAGCACCAATAATACCAATAGCACCCTGATAAAACAGAACTTTACCGATATGTTACCCAATGCCAATGTGCAATATCGTTTTAACAGCACCCGTACACTGAGTATCAATTATACCACTTCTACCACGCAGCCCAATACCAACCAGTTACAACCGGTAACCGTGATCAGTGATCAGCTGAACAGTTACACCGGTAACCCTAACCTGAAACGCAGTTATGCGCAATCGGTTAACCTGAATTTTTTCTCAACCAACATGTATACACAACAAAATTTATTTGCTTTTATTTCGGCAAGTACCACAAATAACGCCATTGTAAATGCAGATATACTTAGCAACAATGGATCAAGGGTAACCATGCCGGTAAATGCCAATGGAAACTATTCTGTGTTTGGACAAATCAATGCAGGCTTCCCACTCAAAAAATTAAAATCAAGGGTTGATCTGGGTTTGGGTAGTAACCTCATGCATAACATTAGTTTTTTGAATGGAGCAAAAAATGGAATTGATAACAGTAGTATTGGCCCAAACATCAACTATAATTTTTCATTAGAGAATGTAGTGGATATCAGCGCATCAGGCAGGCTAAATATCAGCAAAGTAAAATACACTTTGCAACCGCAGCTAAATAGCAATTACCTGCAGCAGGTGTATGGTTTTGATATGATCAATTACCTGCCATGGGGTTTGGTAGTAAACAATACGTTTAATTATACCATTAATACCGGCCGGGCAGATGGCTTTAATACCAAAGTAGGTTTCTGGAATGCATCCATTGCAAAAAGTTTTTTAAAGAACAAACGTGCCGAAATAAAATTCAGTGGGTTTGATCTGCTAAACCAGAACCAGGGTGTAAGCAGAAATGCCAATCAGAATTATATAGAAGATACCCGCTACAATGTGTTGCAGCGTTATTTTCTGCTAAGCTTTACGTTTAGTTTGAATAAAGCAGGTACGAATGCGCAGGGGCCAAGGATGGTGGTGCGAACCATCGGCGGGTAACCTCATCCCCGGCCCTTCTCCACTGTGTGAAGAAGGGAGCGTCCCCCTCTCCACGCAGTGGAGAGGGGTTAGGGGTGAGGTGAAAAGTTAAGAGGGGTTAGGCGTTAGGAAAATGATACATTTTCATCATCGCCTCATACTCCTCCCCAAAACTTCTATTCAGATGAATGTTTTCCTGGTTATCTATATACATTCTCATTTTAGATAACATAGATTCGCTTACTGATACCGCTATATACGCATCATCCCATTCCAATCTTGCAGTATCTATTCCTGATTTATTATTCAACCAATAGGCCGAATCATTCATTAATCGTTTAACTACTTCATCAACAGTTTGAGAGGGCTGCAGCCAAAGCAAACAATGAACATGATCTACATAACCATTGAGTCTATCGATGTGAATACCTTTTTCAAGTGCATATTTTTTTATATGCTCAAATAACACATAACGGGTGGCGTTCGATAAAACAGGTTCTCCCTGTTTAACCGACCATACACAATGAATGCAAATTGTAACGAACTCCATTTGTAAGGGTAAAGCAATACTATAGTTTGAAAGGTTACAACAGGTGTTTATACCCGATTTTTTAGGGTTCTTTCTTGACTATGATACACCTAAAAGTCTCTATAGTATATTTTGCTACCTAAAATCCTCTTTGCAAACTGCATACGCTCTGTACCTCTGTGTTGAAAAAATTACCTTACCAAGAAGCTGTTTGAAATATTTATTGTTAGTTCGCGTACTACTTTTTCTCTGCGCAACCTCCCTGTTCTCTTCGACTCCGCGGTTGGCTTTAGCTTGCTCTAACCGCAGAGCGGCAGCGCTTTTGGAGTTTCCGCAGAGGGATAAGGAATTCGTAATAATTAACTCAAACAGCTACTATAGCTAAATAGTATTCTTTCAAGCTGAAATAGCTAAAGGTAAATTTATCCCATAGTATCCCTATACTTCCACAAAAAAGCCCGTCTCAATAAGACGGGCTGTATAAAATCCATTGAAGCACTAATTACCAAACCGCATGCCGCCTCCCTGGCTGCTCATCATATCACTCATCATTTTTGTAAACTCAGGGCGGGTTACTATTTTTCCTTTTTTAGGCTCCTTAATTTCTTTCTGATCTACTGTTTTTTTGATCTCTGTTGCCGTAAATACCCTTGTGCTGTTATCAATATCCAGTTCGAGAATTACGCCGGGTAACTGGCCATAATTTTCGGGTCCAACAGGACTAACCAGATCATCTGCAAACCAGGCAATCACGTCCACCTCTTTGCCTTGTGGTGCTGTTCTGGTTGTGTTAGTATCCCGGGGAGCACCGCCACCGCCGCCCATCACTATGGTTCGGCCAACTGGCTGCATTATCTTACGGGTTGCTTTGTGACAAGTATGCCCCAATATTTGTTTTGTTTCGGTTCCGAGTTTCCAGGGTTGTTGCTGTATGGTGTCTACTATCAAAAAATTTTTGCCACCTACTTCAGATGCCTGAACAGATTTTAATTGGGCTAAATTTTTATACAGATCGCCACCGGCAGCACCCATCCGTATCACTAATCTTGGGCCATTGCCTGCAAAGGGGTCGGGTGCTTCATCTTCCGGTACCGGTTTGTACATAGAGATACTATCACTAAACAACAGCATAAATTTACTGGTACGAAATTCAGGTATCATGGCCCTCATTTGCTCATCCTGTATGGTTTTGTGCATATTGATCATTTGATCATAATAAATAGTGCCTTCTTTTATCTGCGCCTCAACAATGCTGCAGCTTAGCAGGCAGGTTAACAGGTACAATACTTTTTTCATGTTGGTTTATTTTTAGAGCTCAAAGCTAACCCGATGGCTGGTTAAGCATTCTTGCTCAAAGGTTAATTAAGGTTAATAAAACACGCCTTCCCTGAAAAGGCTATTTATATTTGTAACAGCAAAGATGCCATGAATAAACTAAAGTTATCGCTTGTATTACTGGCGGCTGCAATTCTGATGATTGTTGCCTTTCAGTCGTATTGGATAAACCGTTTGTACAAAGAAGAATGGCAGACTTTGAAAAAAGAGACCAACGGTATTTTTAGGGATGTGGTGTATAAAATGCAGGTTGACCGTTTTAAAGAGGATACCCTGATTTTCAGACAAAGTGCCGGTGATAATTTGTTTGCCTACAATGCAGTAAATGCACTTCGTCAGCAGAATGCAAAATTTATTAAAAATATCACTGTCCAAAATAGTGATTCTGCTGCTGCTTCTAAAGCACAGGCTTTCTTTTTTAATGAGCACGATACTTCGCGTACTGATCGACCAAGGCGAATTGAAATACACGGCGGATCTGCATTGTCGCCTGAACTTGCGCAGATGCTGATGAACCGGCAGATTACCAACGTTACACTGCCGCCCAGTATGGATACGGCATTACTTCGCCGCATGTCGCAGGCCGGCATGAATGTAACTTTAAGTTTTAATAGCACGCTGGCAGATAGTCCGGGTTCTAAACCGAAAGCCGTTTCAAAACCAACGGTAGTGGTAAGTGCTGCCAATGTATTACTCAACCGGTCTTCTAAAAAAGTACAGCCGGCATTTACGGAGATTAAAAAAATTACTGTTGCCAATACAAAACCCGAGATGGTGCTTCCTGAAAAAGCGATCATTAGAATGATTACTTCAGGAAAGGCACTGGATGATACGTTGGCTGTTTATAAATTAGATTCTGTTTATCAAAAAGAATTGGGCAAAGCGGGCATACCCATCAGTTTCCAGATAAAGAAAGGCAAAGATGATTCACTACACAGAAAAGATACTGTGAGTAGTGGACAGTTTACTACAAGTCCTGCTATTGTTGGTTTTATTCAACCATACTGGTACCAGGCTGCTTTTGAAAATCCAACCGTTTTTTTATTAAAGCGAATTTCGTTACAGATCTTGTTTTCTCTTTTCCTGATCGCTTTTACTTCTGTTACGTTTATTTTTCTTTACCGAAACCTGGTGGCGCAGCGTAAATTAACAGAGATGAAAAACGATTTCATCAGTAATATCACACACGAACTTAAAACGCCATTAGCTACGGTAAGCGTAGCGGTAGAGGCACTTCGTAATTTTGGAGGTATTCAAAATCCGGAAAGAACCAAAGAATACCTTGACATATCTGCAGCAGAATTACAAAGACTGAGTTTGTTGGTAGATAAAGTGCTGAAACTATCTCTTTTTGAAAACAGGGAACTGGAATTGAAAAAAGAAATATTTGATCTGAAGCAACTAACAGAAGAAGTATTGAATACCATGAAGCTTCAGTTCAACGCCCATCATGCACAAATTGAATTGGAGATACAGGGGAATTATTTTACCATATTGGCAGACAGGCTGCACATTACCAGTGTAATTTTTAATCTGTTGGATAATGCCTTAAAATATAGCCAAGGTAACCCCCATATCACCCTGCGGTTACAACACCAAGCTGATACCATAGTATTACAGGTAGTAGACAGAGGCATTGGTATTTCACCGGATTACCGGAATAAAATATTTGATAAATTTTTCCGTGTGCCCAATGGAGATCACCATAATATCAAAGGGTATGGTTTGGGTTTGAGTTATGTGGCACATGTAATAAAGCGACATAATGGAACCATTGCGGTAGAAAGCGAACAAGGCAAAGGCAGCACATTCACGATAAAATTACCAGTTACATGAGCATAAAAATTCTTTACGTAGAGGATGAATTGTTTTTGGGGAAAATTGTAAAAGAGACCCTTGAGCTGAGGGGGTTTACGGTGATCATGGAAAGTGATGGGGCGGATGTAATAGCTTCTTTCAAAGAGCATCACCCGGATATCTGTGTATTGGATGTAATGTTGCCAAACCGAAGCGGTTTTGAACTGGCTGAAGATATCCGCAAACTGAATGATGATGTACCGGTAATTTTTTTAACAGCTAAAACGCAAACGGATGATGTGGTGCATGGATTTACCATTGGTGGTAACGACTACATCCGTAAACCCTTCAGTATGGAAGAACTGATTGTACGTATCGAAAATGCATTGCGGTTAAAAAAAGAAGAAGTGCTGGTGAATGTAGGGGATATGATTATGATTGGTAAATACCAGTTTCACCTGAACAAACAGGTACTGAATTGTGGTGGCGAAGAAAAAAAACTCTCCTATCGCGAAAGCGAATTACTCAAATATCTTTATCAAAAGCGAGACCAGGTAATAGACCGCCGCGATCTGCTGAACCATATCTGGGGAAATGATTCTTTTTTCAATAGCCGTAACCTGGATGTATATATCACCAAAATACGTGGCTACCTCAAAGAAGATCCCTCACTCGAAATCATTACCATCAAAGGGGTTGGGTATCGGTTTGTGCTGTAAAGAAAGGGAATATCGAATATCGAATGATGAATGTCGAATGTTGAAGTTATTCCATTGCTAAATGGTTTTCATACCGCGCCTTTGCGCCTTTGCGTGCAATTTTCTCGCAAAGGCGCGGTTAAGGAGTAGAAGAGAATGCTACTATCTAAACAAATACTTCAACATTCATCAATCGATATTGGATATTCAATATTCCTCTACCTTTGCCTTTCGAAAAGGTTAGCTTATGAATGAAAAATTTGTTTCCCGTATCGGTGAAGAACTGAAAGAAATCGAATCTGCGGGATTGATGAAAAAAGAACGCATCATTACCAGCGAGCAAGGACCTGAAATTACGGTGAATGGTAAAAAAGTGTTGAATTTTTGCGCTAATAATTATCTCGGCCTCTCCTCTCACCCCAAAGTAATTGAAGCGGCACACAAAGCCATTGACACCCATGGTTATGGTATGAGCAGTGTTCGTTTTATCTGCGGTACACAGGATATTCATAAAGAACTGGAACAAAAAATCGCCACTTTTTTAGGTACAGAAGATACCATTTTATACGCCGCTGCCTTTGATGCCAACGGTGGTGTATTTGAGCCCTTGTTTGGAGAGCAGGATGCAATCATCAGCGATGCATTGAACCACGCATCCATTATCGATGGAGTTCGTTTGTGCAAGGCACAACGCTTTCGCTATGAGCATAATAATATGGCGGATCTGGAAGCTAAACTAAAAGAAAGTGCCGGGTGCAGAAGCCGCGTCATCGTTACCGATGGATCATTCAGTATGGACGGAACCATTGCTCAGTTGGATAAAATATGTGACCTGGCTGATGCTTACGATGCCATTGTGATGATTGATGAATGTCATTCATCCGGTTTCCTTGGTAAAACAGGTCGTGGTACACATGAGTATCGAAATGTAATGGGGCGTATTGATATCATTACCGGAACATTAGGGAAAGCCTTGGGAGGTGCCAGTGGTGGTTTTACTTCCGGAAGAAAAGAAATTATTGAAATGTTGCGCCAGCGAAGCAGACCTTATCTTTTTTCAAATACAGTTGCACCTAGTATTGTAGGTGCTTCTATAGCTGTTTTGGATATGCTTACCGAAACCACAGAACTGCGTGATGCATTGGAATACAATACAAAATACTTTCGAAGCAAAATGACAGAAGCCGGTTTTGATATTAAGCCAGGTGATCACCCCATTGTTCCTATCATGTTGTACGATGCAGTAGTGGCACAGACTTTTGCTGCTAAACTACTGGAAGAAGGTGTGTATGTGATCGGTTTCTTTTTTCCAGTTGTGGCAAAAGGATTGGCCCGCATCCGCGTACAATTAAGCGCAGCACACCAGCAGGCGCATTTAGATAAAGCTATTGCAGCTTTTACAAAAGTGGGGAGAGAGCTCGGGGTGTTGAAGAATTAAAAATTAAAAATTAAAAAGTAAAAATTCCGGTAATGAAAAATAGAATACTAACGAATACGGCACTTATATTTTTAATTTTTAATTGTTCATTTTTAATTATAAGCTGTTCTCCGAACAATGTAACTGTTGACAACAGTTTACAAAAATATTTTGAGGAGCAAAAAGTTACCGGCACATTTGGCTTGTATGATAATGGTACGGGTCAGTTTACCATTTATAACCTTTCGCGGTTTAAAGATTCTGCTTATTTACCAGCCTCTACTTTTAAGATTGTTAACTCTTTAATTGGTATTGAAACGGGTAAGATTGTTAATGAAAAGATGGTTATTAAATGGGATGGGATCGTACGCACTTTTCCCGGAGGCGATACAGCAACTGCCTGGAACAAAGACCTTACAATGGAAGAAGCGTTTAAAGTTTCTGCGGTTCCTTATTATCAGGAAGTGGCCCGTAGAATTGGTAAAGATACCATGCAGCGCTGGTTGGATAGTCTTACCTACGGTACCCGTAAAATCACCACTCAAATTGATAATTTCTGGCTGGATAATTCACTGAAAATTACGGCAGATGAAGAACTGGGGCTGGTAAAAAAATTATACTTTGGTCAGCTGCCTTTTCAAAAGCGTACACAGGATATTATAAAAAAAGCGATGTTACAGGAAGACAATGCCAATTATAAACTCAGTTATAAAAGCGGTTGGGGTTTTCGTGAAAACGGCAAAGCATTGGGTTGGATGGTTGGTTGGATAGAAGAAAACAAGCACCCATATTTTTTCGTACTGAATGTAGAAGGTGATCATGGTTTGGATCTCAAACCAGTTCGAACCAATATCCTCAAAGCAATTCTGAAGCAAAATGAATTTTTTGAGGGTAAGCGATGAGTTGGTATCAGCTAAAACTGCCTTTTAACTGCAATGATGTATGCACAGTCGGTTCATAAAAATACCTCACCTTATATAAGCAATCTGCTGGCAGGTATTTATGTTTAACAGAGAATGGTAAAATGTACCTGTTTATGCCTTTTCCTGTACCCATTCTCCCCTATAACTGTTAGTTTTGCAGAACATATATCTGTTATGCAATTATACTGCAACTCTCTTACACAATACAGCCGTTTGGCAACCCGCGAAGTAAAGATCGGCGATTTGCGTTTGGGTAATTTTAACCCAATCCGTTTGCAAACCATGACTACTACCGATACCATGAATACCATGGCTACGGTAGAACAAAGTATCCGTTGCATTGAAGCCGGTGCTGAACTGGTTCGTATAACGGCGCCAAGTAAAAAAGAGGCCGAGAATTTATTGAACATCAAAAACGAATTACACAAAAGGGGTTATACCACACCGTTGGTAGCCGATATACATTTTACACCCAATGCAGCAGAAATTGCAGCCAGAATTGTAGAGAAAGTGCGGGTGAACCCGGGTAATTATGTTGATAAGAAAAAATTTGAGCAGATAGAGTATACCGATGCGGAATACCTGGAAGAAATAGATCGCATACGCGAAAGGTTTACTCCCTTGGTAAGCATTTGTAAAGAGTATGGAACTGCTATGCGTATTGGTACCAATCACGGCTCACTTAGTGATCGTATCATGAGCCGTTATGGCGATACGCCGATGGGGATGGTAGAAAGTGCCATGGAGTTTTTGCGCATCGCCCGCAGCGAAACCTATCATAATATTATACTAAGCATGAAGGCCAGTAATCCGCAGGTGATGGTGCAGGCCTATCGTTTGTTGATACAGCAAATGGATGCAGAATTTGGTGAGTGCTATCCTTTGCATTTGGGTGTAACCGAAGCAGGTGATGGAGAAGATGGCCGTATTAAAAGTGCTGCCGGCATTGGAACCTTATTGGAAGATGGCATTGG
Organism: Chitinophaga pinensis; assembly: GCA_943372845.1. Classification (GTDB taxonomy): domain Bacteria; phylum Bacteroidota; class Bacteroidia; order Chitinophagales; family Chitinophagaceae; genus Sediminibacterium; species Sediminibacterium pinensis_K. The sequence continues at coordinate 172,737 of CALSAD010000008.1, forward strand.
CGATACGGTAAGGGTTAGCTTAACAGAAGACCCTGAATTTGAAATACCCGTATGCAGAGATCTGGTGAAACGATATGCGCGTAATGAGTTGCCGGTTGTGGCAATACCTTCTATTGAAAAAGTACCTTACAGCCCGTTCGTATATAAACGTCGTGAAAGTTTTGCAGTAAGTAATATTGGAGCCAAACAAGTTCCCGTAGTAGTAGCAGACCTGAGTAAACTAGCACACATCACACCCAAACATTTGCAAAGTGTAGGGTATACGTATGACGCAGATACTGATAAGTGGAATATCAGTGATGCAGCAGCCGATTATATTTTTACCGGAAACCAATTGCTTGATTTTGCTTTACCCGGTACATTACAGGTAATTACTTACCCTGGTGCATGGGCACAGGTAACTGATACAGAAAAATATTGTCCCATATTTGATGCCTCCGGTTTTATAACAGCAGAGGTAAAAAGTAACCATCTGAATTTTGTAATGGTGGATTGTTTCAGTGATGAAACAGCGATCAATGATTTTACGCATTTAGATGCGTTGGCTAATGATCCAACGGTTATATTGTGTTTCAGCAGCACGCATAAACATGCCATGCCTGCTGTTCGCAGAATGTTTATGGAACTGGAGAGCAGAAAAATAAAGAATCCGGTAGTACTGATCACAGATAGTAATTGGCAAACAACAGATGAACATCTGATACATTATTCAACAGAATGCGGTGCCTTGTTCCTTGATGGTTTTGGTGATGGAATTTGTTTGGGTATGACCAATACAAGTTATCAATCTCTCGCTGCCGGTACACAGGAAACCAGCGGGCGCAACTACAGTACCAATACATCAGTAGAACAATTCATAAATGCTACTGCTTTCGGTATTTTGCAAGCAACCAGAACCCGGATTTCTAAAACAGAATACATCAGTTGCCCCAGTTGTGGCAGAACTTTATTTGATCTGCAGGAAACCACTGCTAAAATCCGTAATGTAACAAATCATTTGAAAGGGGTAAAGATCGCTATCATGGGTTGCATTGTAAATGGCCCCGGCGAAATGGCCGATGCTGATTTTGGTTATGTGGGAAGCGGTGTGGGCAAGATCACTTTATATAAGGGGAAGGATATCATGAAAAGAAATATTGATAGTGATATTGCTGTTGATGAGCTGATCAATTTATTGAAAGAGAGTGATGCATGGGTTGAACCTGCGGTATAGAAATAGGTTAGTGATGTTGTGGATTTGGTTGCTACCGCTATGGTTGATAGGCGACCAATAAAAACGTAACAGCCTCCATTGTTGGTCGCCTGACCAACAATAAACAAATAACAAATAAATTCCCTTCGGGCATACAGATATGCAAACAGATTTTTTAGTGATCGGTTCCGGTATTGCAGGATTAACCTACGCTTTAAAAACAGCAAAGGAATTTCCTGAAAAGAAAATAACCGTTATCACCAAAACACAGGCCGATGAAACCAATACCAAATATGCACAAGGCGGTATTGCCGGTGTATGGGATGAAGCCAAAGACAGTTATGACAAGCATATAGAAGACACATTAATAGCCGGGGATGGATTGTGCAATGAAAAAATTGTTGAAATTGTAGTAAAAGAAGGACCGGAAAGAATTAAAGAGATCATTGCTTACGGAGCCGAGTTTGACAGAGATGAAAAAGGTGAATACAGTTTGGGTAAGGAAGGTGGGCATAGTGAAAACCGCATACTGCATCACAAAGATGTTACCGGCAAAGAAATGGAAAGGGCCTTGCTGGAAGAACTGAAAACCACTTCCAATATTGAGCTCATTAATCATTGTTTTGTGGTGGATATTATTACGCAACACCACTTGGGGTACCTGGTTACCAAATCTACTTTAGACATTACCTGTTATGGGGTATATGTATTGAACCTGCATACACAACAGATTGAAAAAATACTCTCTAAAATAACACTGCTTGCTACCGGTGGTGCAGGACAGGCATACAGAACCACTACCAATCCTCGTATTGCTACCGGTGATGGTATTGCGATGGTATACCGTGCCAAAGGAAAGATTGAGAATATGGAATTTATCCAATTCCATCCAACAGCATTGTATGAGCCGGGGGTATCGCCTTCTTTTCTGATTACAGAAGCAGTTCGGGGCGATGGTGGTATCCTGCGTAATAAAAGTGGCGAAGCTTTTATGGAAAAATACGATGCCAGAAAAGACCTTGCTCCCCGCGATATTGTGGCCCGTGCCATTGATAACGAAATGAAACGTACCGGTACCGAGCATGTATACCTTGATTGCCGGCACATGGGTCTGGAAAAATTTATTCATCACTTCCCCAATATTTATGAAAAATGCCTGAGCATCGGCATTGATGTGATGCAACACATGATTCCTGTGGCACCTGCGGCGCATTATAGTTGTGGCGGTATTAAAACGGATGAGTGGGGCAGAACTTCCATTAAACACTTGTATGCCTGTGGCGAGTGTGCCAGTACAGGCCTGCATGGTGCCAATCGTTTGGCCAGTAATAGTTTACTGGAAGCGATGGTGTTTGGCCATCGTTGTTTTCTGGATAGTAAAGAAGTAATAGCGGAATATACATTTGAAGAAAAAATTCCCGACTGGAATGCGAGTAGTACCAATGAGCCCAGTGAAATGATATTGATCACCCAAAGCCTGAAAGAGCTACAGCAAATCATGAGCGATTATGTAGGTATTGTAAGAACGGATATCCGTTTAGAAAGAGCCATGAAACGACTGGATCTTTTATTTGTAGAAACAGAAGCACTATATCGCTCTACCAAGGTATCGCCACAATTGTGTGAACTACGAAATTTAATTACGGTAGGATATTTAATTGTAAAAGGAGCTGAGTTTAGAAAGGAAAGCCGTGGGTTGCATTTCAATACAGATCATTTGCAGAAAAGCGATTTGTTACAGAATATTATTTTATAGCAGTATGTACTATATCATCTACCCATTATTTTACCTGTTTTCTTTATTGCCCTGGCGCGTGATGTATGTGATTAGTGATGGGGTGTATGGAATTCTCTATTACATGATAGGCTACCGAAGAGAAGTGGTTGCGAAAAACCTTGCCATTGCTTTTCCGGAAAAAACAGATCAGGAAAGAACTGCTATTGCAAAAGAATTTTATCACAATTTTACTGACACATTTATAGAAACCATCAAGCTATTATCAGTAAGCGATGCTGCGTTTGCCAAAAGGTACACTTCTAATGTTGAGATAGTAAATGCTTTGTACGATAGTGGTATCAATGTACAATTACAGGCAGGCCATTTTTTTAACTGGGAGTTTGTAAACCTTGGTGAATCACGATATAGTAAGTATCCATTTGTAGCCGTGTATATGCCGGTTGCCAACAAAGCATTCGATAGAATGATTCGTAAACTGCGGCTTAGATATGGTACGGTATTGGTACCAGCTGTTGATTTTAAAACTAAATTTCATGAGTACCTTACAAAGGTTGACGGACGTTACGCGCTGGCATTGGCAGCAGACCAAAACCCCGGTAACCCGGCGGCTGCGCACTGGGTAAAATTCTTTAATCGCCTTACACCGTTTGTAAAAGGACCAGAAAAGGGAGCTAAAGAAAATAATACGCCTGTTTTTTTCGGTCATTTTTATAAAACAAAAAGAGGTCATTACCATACGCAACTTGAATTGCTTACTACTACCCCACGAGATTTTGAAGACGGAAAATTAACTGAACTATTTGTTGCCCACGTAGAAAAAGCCATCCGCGCCAAACCCGCAAATTATTTATGGAGCCACCGCAGATGGAAATGGGAATTTGAGGAAGAAAAATATGGACACCTTGTTGTAAAATAATTTTATAAAAAAATCGCTTTTAAAAAGTCAGATATTAACTTTTTAAAAGCGATTTTGTAGTAGAGAAAGAGATGCTAATATTTAATTCAATACTTCTACACTCTTCTCTATCTCAATTTTATCTGCCAGTTCTTTAATCTTGCCCCATCCACCTAAAACGTTGTGAAGATTGTGTATGCCCTGGCGTTTTAATAACGAGGAAGCAATTACACTGCGGTATCCGCCGGCACAATGCACATAAATATTGTGTTTGTCATCCAAATCGGCCATGCTGGCGGGATCCATCAGGTCGGTTAACGGAATATTCAAAGCTTCTTTGATATGGCCATCTGCATATTCAGGATTTTTGCGCACATCAATGATCACCATATTCGGATCAAATGGAATATCCATTGCCAGTTCATCCACTTCAATATCAATCACCATATCTACCTGCTCACCTGCGGCCTGCCATGCTTCAAAGCCGCCGTTCAAATAACCCTCTATTTTATCAAAACCAACCCTTGCCAGTCTTACAATGGTTTCGCGTTCTCTGCCTGTTTCGGTTACCAATAAAAATGGTTTATCAAAAGGCAACAGGCTGCCGGCCCATTCTGCAAAACGGCCATCAAGACCAATGCTTATAGCGCCTGGCACAAATCCCTGCGTAAAAGTATTGGAGTTGCGCGTGTCGAGTATAATCACATCACCCGTATCCGCTTTCTTTTTAAAATCAGCAACCGCTAAAGGTTGCAGGCCTTTTTGCAAAACAGCATCCAGACTTTCGTATCCTTCTTTGTTTATGAGGGCATTAATAGGGAAGTATTGTGGTGGTGCCGCAAGTCCATCAGTAACTGCTTTAATGAATGCCTCTTTGGTTTGTGGTTGAAGCGCATAGTTGGTTTGCTTTTGCTCACCAATGGTACTGAAAGTTTCGGGCCCCAGATTTTTACCGCAACTGCTTCCGGCACCATGGGCGGGGTATACAATTACTTCGTCTGCCAAAGGCATGATCCGTTTATTCAGGCTTTCGTATAACATGCCTGCCAGATCATCCATGGTAATTTCATCCATTTTTTGAGCCAGGTCGGGGCGGCCAACATCGCCAACAAATAAAGTATCACCCGTAAATACTGCATGGTCTTTGCCGTTTTCATCTTTCAATAAAAAACAACTGCTTTCCAGCGTATGGCCGGGTGTATGCAATACTTCGATGGTTAATTTGCCAATGTTGAATTTCTCGCCGTCTTTGGCAATATGCACCGGTAATTTGGTTACCGTATCGGGGCCATATACAATAGTGGCACCTGTGGCCGTAGCCAGGTCAAGGTGTCCGCTCACAAAATCAGCATGGAAATGCGTTTCAAAAATATATTTGATAGTGGCTTTGCGTTCGTGTGCAAGGTCAAGATATTCCTCAATATCACGCAAAGGATCAATGATGGCCGCTACCCCATCACTTTCAATATAGTAAGCGGCTTCACTGATGCAGCCCGTATATAATTGCTTAATAAACATAAATCATTGTTTAGGCAAAGATAATGGCAAGCTTCAGGCCAAAATGAGAACGGACCCTTAAAATGGCAGAAAATGGCATAGTTACTGTCAACCTACCAGTGTTTCTACAAACTGAACCACTTCGGTTAACCGGTTATAATTCACTGAATAGTAAATGAATTTACCATCCCGCGAGGTGCTTACAATACCTGCACGGCGCAAAATTGCCAGGTGTTGAGAGGCCACCGATTGCTCTAAACGGAGTTTTACATAAATTTCCGTAACGGTCATTTTCTGGTGTTCATCCAGCAGTTTAATGATCTGTTGACGGAGCTTGTGGTTAATTGACCTTAGAATCAATGAGGCTTTCTTGGTGTGTAGAAAGTCAACCTTGATCTGTGTTTTGCCGTTAATCAGTACAACGGCCTGTAAGGTTTGGCTCATAGCAATGAAGTTATAATTGGGGGGTTAGAAAACTATAATCTTACTAATAAAGTTAAACAAATAGTTTCGGGATTCATAGTATAAATTTTATCTATACTTTTTAACCGAATGCTTACGCTTTGTTCAGGGGATTGAAGAATTCCTTTACATATAGTGGCTCACTATAGGCAAGGTTTGCAAATTTTGAAATTTGGTAGGATTGCAAAGCAAGAATGGCTAAATGTGCTGCCGAATGGTTGGCAGTTGAAAAGTGTGTGTTTGAGTCGGTTACGATTCCTTTCAGTTTGTGGTGGCCCGAACCAGAGAAAATAATAGAATGCCTGATAAGAACTTTCTGGAAGGATTGTTCATTTAATACAAGTGCATGTGGTGCCTGTATTTCTGCAAGGCGAGCCGTATACAAAGCCGTAAATACCTCCATTCGCCTGGCATCTATCATTGGGCAAACTAAGGTATTCGCATCTATTTGCTGGTGATTAGCTTCGTGCTGCGAAATCACTGACTGGGCCATTACTTCCAGTGTGTTGATCATGATCAGGGGCTTGTTCAACGCATAGCAAATACCCTTTGCTGTAGCCAATCCTACACGTAATCCGGTGTAACTACCTGGTCCGGCAGTAACAGCAACTGCATCCAGTTGCGTCAGGGTAAGGCCGCTGTCCTGCATCAATTTCTGTATAGCGGGTTGTACAAAAGAAGCGTGGTTTTTTTGTTCGGTGCTTTCAATCAACCCCAAAACCGTTTCATCCCTGCTCAGGCAAACGCTGGCATGTTCTGTGGCGGTATCTATATTTAGTAGTAAGGGCATTGGGTGAATTTAGGGTTTATGCATTTCTTTTTCCATAGCAGAAGCAGGGGTGTACCGTGTGTTTTCTACTCTTAATTTTTCTAACAGGGCATAGATCTTTTGGATACCGATCTTTTCACACCATTCAAAGGGACCGTACGGATAATTGGTACCCAGTTTCATGGCTGTATCAATATCTGCCTTGCTGCTGATGGCATCGCCTAAACCAAAATAGGCTTCATTGATGATCATCGCAATCACGCGTGCTGCAATCATTCCCGGCACATCCGGAACCAGTAGATACGGCCAGTTAAGTATTTGTAAAACAGAAGCTGCCTCTTGTGAAAGAGGTGTATTTTTTTCAATGGCTATTTCAATCAGTGATCTTTCCAAAAATCCATTCCAGCCATTGATGCGGATTGCATTAGCGGGTAAATCTGCTGTAGTGTTTATGACTGCATTTACAAAAATGGGTTTTTGGGTAATTCCGGGAAATGCAAATCCTTCTTCTTCGTACAAAAAGTCAAAATAGGCATCTGCTTCCGGAATGGTTTCGCCTTTACCGTAAAAGCAAACTTCTACACCAACGGGAATGCCTTTTGAAAGAAAGGCGGTTTGTTGTGTGGTATTTGCTGTAACAACTATTTTCATAATCAGGGTATCGTGGGCAAATTTAGGTTGGCAGGTTGATAGAAATGCAGCAATTTGCCCCTGATTAAAACAAAATCCCATGCCAAAGCAGATTATTAAGACAGATAAAGCGCCCGCACCCATCGGGCCGTATAACCAGGCGGTAAAAGCAAACGGACTATTATTTATGAGTGGCCAGGTAGCATTTATACCTGCTACGGGTGAGCTGGAACTGAGCAGCATACAGGCCGAAACCCATCAGGTAATGAAGAACCTGGAAGCTGTTTTGTCTGAGGCCAAATTAACGTTTGCGCATGTAGTAAAAACTACTATTTTTCTGAGTGATATGAGCCTGTTTGCGCAGGTTAACGAAGTATATGGTTCTTATTTTACCGGCGATTACCCTGCCCGTGAAACCGTTGCCGTAAAAGGATTACCCCGTGGTGTGAATGTAGAAATCACGATGATTGCCGTAATAGAACTCTAGGAATATAGAATGATGAATGTCGAATTTCGAATATTGAAGTGAATGATACCACTGCACTTCGACATTCATTATTCGATATTCGATATTCTATAGCTTGTTCTGAACACTTTCTGCTCATTAGGCGCCAGCATGATCAACCCCATCCCATTATTAAAATTATCCGGTGCACCACTTAGGTTTTCAATAGCAATGCTGTTGCGGTGTGGTGGAATGTAGATTTGAAGAATAGGATAATTTTTTCCGGGCTCAATGGTAAGTTTCAGCCTATTATTTTGAAGTACACATATTGGCTGCGTCACACCTGTGGATAGTTCAAAAGAATTGTCCAGTTCAATGCCTGCTAATGAAATCCCATTCTTGAAACGGGAATCACTGAATTTTTCTCCGGTAGGTAACAGAGCGGCATCGTATTCCAGTTGTATATCACTATCAAATTGCAGGGTGCATTCGTCTACCGAAGTACCCAATGTAAAATACGGATGCCATCCATCTGCCATTGGAATGGCTTCCTGGTTATGATGAAATAAAGTTGTGGTAACGGTAAGCTTGTTGCCGGTTGCCAGTTGCCAGTGAATCATCATGGTAAAGGGAAAAGGATAGCCTGCATCACTTGCCTGATAATGATATTCCAGTGTTACCGCTGCTTTTTCGGCACTGGCAAATGTATCCGTAACTGTAAATGGAGCATCAAACAAAATACCATGAATGGCATGACCACTGAGAAAGTGTTTCTGGATTGTATATTCTTTTTGGTTCAGTGTATATTTTCCCTTGTGCATACGGCAAACAAACGGACTGAGCTTGGTACTTTTAAAACCATTGGTAATGTTTACCATCATATCCTCAGGGGAAGAAAACCCATCAACAATATTGATCTGTTCCTTTTCAGAAACAGGAAAAGTGAACGCATTCAATAGTCCGCCGTTAGCATATATTTCTGCCTGGCAACCACTTTGGGTATCCGTTAAATGAATGATGGGGAAAGGGCCTTCTTTATGGGTGAGCACTTGAAATCGCATGAACTATATTTAGGCATTCAATATACGAAAAGCGTGTATTGAATCTTCGAATCAGCACCTGCAAGTGAGTGTTTTTTACAAAGGAATGCGCTGATTAACGTTTATACTTTAGCCGGGGATTTCTTTTAGCGTGAAATATGTAGTAGATATAAACAAGCTTTTGTTTCTTAATTACCTCGTAAATGATGACATAAGGGAATACATTAGTAGTAGTTTCACGGTAATTACGTTTCTTCTTGGCATATCTTTCTGGATGATCTCCTATTTCTGATAGGCGTTTATCCACCATTGATAAAAAGCGGGAGCCTAATCCTTCTAAACGTTCTTCATACCATTGAAAAGCTTCTGACAATTCCCGAACTGCTTCAGGATGTAATTCTATCCGGTAACTCATCTTTTTTTACGCTTTGCTGCACCTGCTATTTGAGCTTTGGCCTTCTCCCAGGTTACACCTGATACTTTACCTGTTTTTAGTGATGAGGAGCGGCTTTCTACGTCAGCAATAAACACTTTGTCATTCCAATAGTCATGTACTTCCTCGATCTCGTCTTCCAACATAGTATAAATAGCCTTAATTTTTCTATCTTCTGCCACACGGATATAATCGTATAATTTCTGCCTGATGCTTGTTGCTGTCATAGCGTTCAGTATTTGTAATAAAATTAGTTTTTAAAATTGATAGTTGTAAAAATTGTGCATCCTCCCCAATGATAGGTACTTGGAAACCTAAACCGTAAAATATGATCTCATAGAACTTAAAGCTAACAACCGTTAACCTTTGGCTCCAATCCTGTAAATTTGCACTGAGTTTTAAAAACCGATCATGTCGTATACACCCCAGCATAAAATCCGTATTGTTACTGCAGCCAGTTTATTTGATGGACACGATGCCGCTATTAATATCATGCGCCGCATTCTGCAGGCCAAAGGCGCAGAGATCATTCACCTTGGCCATAACCGCAGCGTAGCCGATATTGTAGAATGCGCCATTGAAGAAGATGCGCAGGGTATTGCCATTACCAGCTACCAGGGTGGTCATGTGGAGTTTTTTAAATACATGAAAGACCTGCTCGACCAAAACGGTTGTGGTCATATTAAAATTTTTGGCGGCGGTGGCGGAACTATTTTGCCGGAAGAAATCCGGGTGCTACAATTGTATGGCATCACCCGGATTTATAGTCCGGACGATGGCCGTAAAATGGGCCTCGAAGGCATGATTGAAGATGTGATCAAACAATGTGATTTTCCGTTAAACGGAAATGGAGAATATAAAAATGAGATGACACTGGGTGAGGTAAAAGATGTTCGCAAAGTAGCGAGGTTGATTACCAACGCAGAAAATGGTCAAACTACTTCCCACTCCCCGCTACCCACTACCAATAAAACCATCCCTGTATTGGGCATAACCGGCACCGGTGGCGCCGGCAAGAGTTCGGTAACAGATGAAATTGTTCGCCGTTACCTGCATTCGTTCACAGACAAAACGATTGCGGTAATTTCTGTTGATCCTTCCAAGAAAAAAACGGGTGGTGCTTTGCTGGGCGACAGGATACGCATGAATGCCATCTCTCACGGCAGAGCTTACATGCGAAGTCTGGCCACGCGTGATGATAACACTGCATTAAGTGCGCATGTACAGGAAGCCATTGATATTTGTAAAGCCACTGGTTTTGATTTTATCATACTCGAATCTGCAGGCGTTGGCCAGAGCGATGCATCGATACTGGATTATTGTGATGTGAGTTTGTATGTGATGACACCAGAATATGGAGCAGCCTCCCAACTGGAAAAAATTAATATGCTCGATTATGCAGATGTAGTTTGCATCAACAAATTTGATAAAGCCGGTGCACTGGATGCTTTGCATGATGTACGCAAACAATACAAACGCAACCATAATCTCTGGGAAGCCAAAGATGAAGACCTTCCTATTGTAGGAACCATTGCTGCCCAGTTCAATGATATGGGTGTTAATGAACTCTTTGAAAAATTATTCAATACCATCGAAAAAAAATGCGCCATTGTTTTCTCAAATGATCCTACTTTACAAAGAAGGGAAGGCCGTAGAGAATCTACAACAACCAAGTCGCAGATCATACCTCCCAAACGCGTTCGGTACCTATCTGAAATTGCAGAAAATAATCGCAGTTATGATACCTGGGTAAACGAACAGGTAAGTATTGCTACTACACTTTACCAAATCCATGGTGTCGAAGACACCATACAAAATACCCCCTCTTTACGAAGTAGAGAGGGCCGGGGTGAGTTGACTTTGGTGGATATGAAAGCCCATTTCGAAAAACAACTCCACCCTGAATGCCAAAAATTAATTGATCAATGGCCTACGCTTGTAAAAAAATACAAAGCTGATTTTTTTGAATACAAGGTTCGTGATAAAGTGATTAAACAACCTTTAACCGTTACCTCTCTCAGTGGTAGCCGCATTCCTAAAGTAGTATTACCCGGCTACAAAGATTGGGGCGATATTCTTAGATGGCAATTACAGGAAAATGTACCCGGCGAGTTTCCTTACACTGCTGGTGTATTTGAATTAAAACGTCAGGGAGAAGATCCTACGAGAATGTTTGCCGGAGAAGGTGGCCCCGAAAGAACCAACAAACGTTTTCACTATGTTTCCATAGGTCAACCCGCCATTCGTTTATCTACCGCATTTGATAGTGTTACTTTATACGGAGAAGATCCTGATCATCGCCCTGATATATTTGGTAAAGTAGGTAATAGTGGAGTGAGTGTAGCTACACTGGATGATGCTAAAAAATTATATAGCGGTTTTGATTTGTGCGATCCTAAAACTTCAGTAAGTATGACCATTAATGGTCCGGCACCTATCTTACTTGCATTTTTTATGAATGCAGCCATAGACCAGCTTTGCGAAAAATGGATTACAGCCAATGATCAATGGTCTGGTGTGAACGAATACATCCAGAAAAAATTTGCACACATACCCAAAGCTGTTTATTATAATCCCGCATCACCTGAACGTTTACCGGAAGGCAATAATGGATTGGGTTTACAATTGCTGGGCGTAAGTGGCGATGAAGTGTTGCCTATAGATGTGTATGAAAAATTAAAAGCGGAAGCCTTATCACAGGTTCGCGGAACAGTGCAGGCAGATATTTTGAAAGAAGATCAAGCACAGAATACCTGTATTTTCTCAACAGAATTTGCGCTGAAGTTAATGGGCGATGTGCAGTCGTATTTCATTGATCAGAAAGTAAGAAATTTTTACAGTGTAAGTATCAGTGGATACCATATTGCTGAAGCGGGTGCCAATCCCATTACACAGTTGGCATTTACTTTATCCAATGGATTTACCTACGTAGAATATTACCTGAGCAGAGGTATGTATATTGATGATTTTGCACCCAATCTTTCTTTCTTCTTCAGCAATGGTATGGACCCTGAGTATAGTGTTATTGGCCGCGTAGCACGCCGTATATGGGCAAAGGCAATGAAAAATAAATATAAAGGAAACGATCGTTCGCAAAAATTAAAATACCATATTCAAACCAGTGGCCGCAGTTTACATGCGCAGGAAATAGATTTCAACGATATCAGAACCACACTGCAGGCATTGTATGCTATCTATGATAACTGCAACAGTCTTCATACCAATGCGTACGACGAAGCTATTACAACACCAACCGAAGAAAGTGTTCGGCGAGCCATGGCTATTCAGCTCATCATTAATCGTGAACTGGGTACAGCTGTAACAGAAAATTTTATGCAGGGAAGTTTTGCGCTAGAAGAATTGACCAATCTGGTTGAGGAAGCCGTGCTTGCCGAGTTCGACCGCATTACCGAAAGGGGTGGCGTTTTAGGTGCTATGGAGCGAATGTACCAGCGAAATAAAATACAGGAAGAAAGTCTGCATTACGAAACGCTGAAACATACAGGTGAGCTGCCATTAATAGGCGTAAATACATTCCTCAATAAAAAAGGAAGCCCAACCATCCTGCCGGGAGAGGTGATCAGAAGTACTACTGAAGAAAAGGAACAACAGATTCAGAACCTGCAGGCTTTTCAGAAAAGAAATGCTTCCAGAAGTGAAGAAGCTTTGCAAAAGTTAAAGCGTGTAGCCATTGATAACGAAAACCTGTTTGCCGAACTGATGGAATCTGTTAAATACTGTTCATTGGGCCAGATTACCCATGCATTGTATGAAGTGGGTGGACAGTACCGTAGAAATATGTAAACCGTAATTTTAAGTATCTTCAGGTCTTATTATAATCAGTGCATATGAACATCCGGAAATTTTTGTTATTGATGATTTGCTTTTCAGGCGCTGCAACCCTGCTCAATGCACAGATTCCTGCAAGACGGCTTGATACCATAATGAAACTGGGGAAGACAGGTTATAAGCTTAGCTGTAACAATAAGAATCCGGATAGAAACACCGTTACAGTTTCGCCTATAGGTTTTGAAAAGGAGGCACGCGAAGCATCTTTTGAAGTTAAAGGAAGAATTACCAAAGCCGAAGTGGATGATATTAACCGTGATGGCTTTCCCGATCTTGTTTTTTATGTGTATTCAATAGGAATTGATTCTTTGCCAAAAGGTGTTGTAATTGGTATCAGTTCTGAAAGAAACGAGTCCATGGCCCCTATCGGCTTTCCCGATATATTTGATGATCCCAAAATCAGGGTTGGCTATAAAGGCTATGATGAGTATTTTTTGATGGAAGGTACGCTCATGCGTCGCTTTCCGGTTTTTCCGGCAGATAGTAGTTTGGCCAAACCTGCGGGCAGCGGTGTTCTTATGCGCCAGGTTTCTTATCAGATCATTCCCGGAGAAAGAGGTGGCGCCCGTTTTAAACCTATGCGCAGCTACGAGTACACCAAACAATAGTATTGGTTGTATGTAATATTTTGATTTTACCAGCTACTTATCTATCAAAACGAATAGTATGGTAGCTGAAAAAACCAATATCGGTCCCTCTCAAAAACAGCTAAGTAATAACTTTAATAAGTACATGTATGGCTTTTTTACCATCACAAGTATTTGTTTGCTTTTCATCTCTAAAGACTGGATGATGGCGGTGGGTAATCTGGGTATTGCCCTTATTTTCGATCCTTTTGATCAGAAAGTTACATGGAACCACAGGCCACTTTTCCAGAAAATCTGGTTATTTGTTCATGTGGCTGTTGTACTGCTGTTATTTGGATACGGTCTTTTTCTAAAGTAATGCGTCTGGCGTATTAATTTATTGTTGCAGCCTATTTTTCAGGTTAGCTATTTGTACCTTCAATCAGTCTAAATAGTCTGATATGAAAAAGCTTGTTGCATTTACGCTGGGTCTTGTATTTTCTGCTATCGGTTTTTCGCAAACCCTTAAACAGGTAGAAGCCAATAAGGTAACCCTTCCTAACGGATGGAGCCTTACACCCGTTGGCCGTAGTTTCCCACTCGGTGATCTTCCGTTGAATATAGCCGTAAGTAAATCCAAAAAATTAATGGCGGTTACCAATAATGGCCAAAGTGTACAAAGCATTCAACTTATAGATCCGGTTACAGAAAAAATATTGGATAATGCAGTAATTCCTAAAAGCTGGTATGGATTACTGTTTAGTGCCGACGAAAAAACCCTGTATGCCTCCGGCGGAAATGATAACTGGATAACAGCGTATGGAATTGAAAATAAAAAATTGGTACTGAAAGACAGCATCCTTCTAGGAAAAAAATGGCCGAATAAAATATCACCCGCCGGCATTGCGCTGGATGATGCCAAACAATTGTTGTATGTAGTTACAAAAGATAATAACGCTTTATACCTGGTTGATCTCAAAACTAAAACAACACAGCAAACCTATTCTCTCGGTGGCGAAGCCTATGCGTGTATCTTATCTCCTGATAAAAAAGAACTATACATCAGTTGTTGGGGTTGTGATCGGGTATATGTGTTTGATACCGATAAAAAAAATATTGTAGCAGAAATACCCGTTGGTGATAATCCGAATGAGATGGTGTTATCAAAAAATGGCAAATACCTGTTTGTGGCCAATGCAAATGATAACTCTGTATCTATCATTAATGTGACAGCAAGAAAAGTATTGGAAGTACTGAATGTAGCACTCTATCCCGATGCACCCAATGGCTCTACCACCAACGGCCTTGCACTTAGCGAGAACGAAAAAACACTTTATATTGCCAATGCTGACAATAATTGTGTATCTGTCTTTGATGTTTCCATTCCTGGTCAAAGTAAAAGCCGTGGTTTTATTCCCGCTGGATGGTATCCTACCAATGTAAAAGTGATCGGTAAAAAAATATTTATCTCCAATGGAAAAGGATTTTCTTCCATGGCCAATCCGTATGGTCCCAGTCCGTTTGTTGGCAGGCAATCCGTTGTATACCAGCAGGGAGATCCCAATAAGCCCATCGATGTACAATATATCGGCGGCCTTTTTAAAGGAACCATGAGCGTTATTGAAGAACCTACCGATAAACAATTGAGTGTGTATTCTCAAGTAGTGTACCGGAATACGCCCTATAATAAAGCAAAACAATTACTAGCACAAGGCGAAACTGGTAATCCCATTCCGCGTAAAGTTGGTGAGCAGGGACCTATAAAGTATGTTTTTTATGTAATTAAAGAAAACAGAACCTACGATCAGGTATTGGGTGATATGAAAGAAGGAAATGGCGATCCCTCTCTTGTTTTATTTGGAGAAAATGTTACACCCAATCAACATGCTTTGGCAAGAGAATTTGTTTTGCTTGATAATTTTTATGTTGATGGAGAAGTTAGTGCAGATGGACATAACTGGAGCACCGGTGCTTATGCTACCGATTATCTGGAAAAAAACTGGGTAACCAGTTATGGAGGTCGCGGCGGTTCGTATGACGCGGAAGGAAACCGGTCAGTAGCCAACAACAAAGGAGGATTTATATGGGATCATTGTAAAAAAGCAGGTGTAAGCTTTCGCACATACGGTGAGTTTGCAGATAATTTCAAGCCCAATATCCCTGTTTTAAAAGACCATTTTTGCCCTTACTTTAACGGATATAATAACGGCATACAGGATACCATACGCTTTTATCAATGGAAGCGTGAGTTTGATTCTTTGCTATCAAAAAATGCCGTACCCAGATTTAATAGTGTTCGTTTTGGAAATGATCATACCGAAGGGTTGAGAAAGGGACGGCCCACACCTTATGCGCATGTGGCAGACAATGATCTTGCTGTAGGATTGTTTATTGAGCATCTGAGCAAAAGCCCTATCTGGAAAGAAACAGCTGTCTTTATTCTCGAAGACGATGCGCAGAACGGTGCCGACCATGTGGATGCTCACAGAAGTCCTGCGTATGTTGCGGGTGGGTTTGTAAAGCGTGGTTATGTAGATCATACTATGTATTCAACCTCTTCAATGCTACGTACTATCGAATTGATATTAGGAATACCACCAATGAGCCAATACGATGCGGCTGCTCAGCCTATGTGGCGTTGTTTTACCAGCACACCGGATATAAAGCCGTTTACGGCACGTGCTGCTAATATTAACCTAATGGATAAAAATACGGCGATGAACGAATGGCAGAGACGTTCGGAAAATTTTGATCTTACCAAAGAAGATGCCGTTCCAGACCTGGAATTCAATACAGTATTATGGTATGGATTAAAAGGAGATAAAGTGCCTTTTCCTGGTCCTAAAAGAGCTGCGTTTTATAAACCCATAAAAAAGGTAGATAAGGATGATGATTAACTAACGGCCAGAGGTTATAGCAATTTTTGTAACGATTGTTTCAGTACCGGCATCATCTCTTACAATAACTAAATAAATACCACTGGCTATTTTTTGACCTTTATAATTTCGTCCATCCCAAATGGCCTGACCGCCCAATGCCCTTGTCTGATAAACAAGTTGACCACTAAGCTCGGTAATTTTAACCAAGGCATTTTCTACTAGTCCGCGTATAGCAATAGTGCCTTGGTAGCCCGGTGGCACAGGATTGGGAAACACCAAAACATTGCTGTTAGTTGGTGTACCTTCTGTTGCCGTACTTCTGAAACTGCAAATCCCCCAAAAAGTAGAAATAAAAACTTCGCCAGTAATGGGATCGATGGCAATTCGTTTGATATCATTACTTAACAATTGGCTATTCTCCTCGGTAAAACGATAAATGATTTTATCGCCATCAGGAGAGATCAACCAAACACCATTTCTGGTACCGATCCATTTTCGGTTAGCGCCATCTACTGCCATACATTGTACAACCTCATCTTTGAATAAAAGACCGGCAAAGCGATCAAGTTGTACAACGGGTAAAATAGCATCACAACTTTGACTGCTGAAAACATTGGAAGTGCATTGGATGATCCCTATTCCTTTATCAGTACCCACCCATATAAAACCATTTTTATCTTTCAGTACACACAGAACATTGTTACTGGGAAGATTGCCAATACCTGCGCCTTGCTTGTAGAATTTCCATCGATCATCGGCGGTATTATCTATGCTTAATCCATAGTTATAACAGAAAATACCATTGTCTTTGGGGCTAATGATCCATAGTTGATTTTGGTCATCTACTACTATTTGTCCAACTGCATTTTCAAGATGCGTAAATGGAATCGTAAATGCTTTCCACGAGCCATCATTTTTACGTACCTGTAAATTTTGAGGGGCGCCGTAATTACTGACCCAGAGATTTTTATTTTGATCAAAAGCCAGCCCACTTATTCTCACATTGGTAGGATCTCCTATGGCTGATTGCAGTGTGCTGTTATTTTTTTTATAAATAATAGTATTTCCTTCTTTAAAATTTACAAGGCCACCACCATAACTACCTGCCCAAATACTTTCATCAGAAGGATCAGTGGTTACAGTAATAAAGTCAAGAACAGAATCAAGTATAGGAACATTGAAGTTTCCTTTGTAACTCCATTGTTCATCAATAAATGAGTAGATACCATTTCGGTTAAATTGATAATTCCATGCACTGTTCACGCTTCCGGCCGCAGCATACAGACGATTGTTTTGAAATATCATTTCGCCATCTGCAGTTCCTGGTGGGCCATTCGGAATAAAGCGCTGAACGCCTGTGCCAAATGCAGAAAGGCCGCCAAACTGATCTGCTACCCAAACGGTATTGTCGGCTGTGATTGCAGATCTGGGCAGAGAAATTACATTGCTTTGTGAAATTGTTTTTTCAATCTGTCCGGATGTGCTGATAACAATCACGCGTGCATTACCGATGGCATCCCGCTGACAAATTTGTATTTTATTATCTGAGGTGCTGGTATTAATAATTGGCCATTTGGCATCATGGTATAACAAAGACCAGCTGCTCCCGTTACGAATAAACAGGCTGTCATTCTTTTCTGCAATTAAAAAGTTATTGGTAAGGAGAATGTTTTTTACAGAACCATTACTAAGTCCGCTATGTCCACTGAGGTTTTGCCAATTGGCATAATTGGAAAGATTTGGTGAATTCTGTGAGGCAGATAGAAGTCCCTCTTCTGTTGCTGCATAAAAAGAAAGCGCATCGGCAGTAAAAGCATTACTTTTTATTTGCGCTCCGTTGGTGCCTATCATCCAGGTATCTTTTATTTCATATTTGGAAAGATTGGCTACGATAATACCAATACCGGTAGACAGATACGCAAACCCATCTTTACAATAAATGCTATAAATGGTTTTATTACCCGAGAGACGGCTTCTTTTGATATCTCCAATATTGGTAACAGTTGAATTTTTGATAACATCAACATTACTATTTGAATAAGCAACAACCAATTGTTGGGTAGCAGCATCCCAGCCTATGCACTGAACACCAATATCATTCAAGCCGGTAGTTTTGTTATAACGTTCGAGTTCAGATTGATCATCAATTGAGAAAACACCAGTAGTGGTGGCGCAATAGATTTTGTTGCCTTTTAATACCTGTATGGTCTGCTGGTAATTCAGATGGTCTCTCCATTGCCCGATAGGTGGTATTATATTTTGTGCATAAACGCTATACCCTGGTAGTAATAACAACAGCACCAGAGAGAGGCTGTTCATACTTCTGGCAAGTACTAATTTTAAGGAAGATGGTATGAGAAGGAGAACCAGTTTTTGCATGAAACTTAAGTTACAGTATCTGGCTTGGTACATAACCGGCTATATATTCACAATGCTATTTTTGATAGCAAAAATGGCCAGACCAACCCTGGTTTTAACATCCAGTTTTTTGAAAAGATTGTCACGATATGTGTCAATGGTTCGTGGGCTAAGGCACATTTCGTCGGCAATTTCTTTATAGGTTTTTTCAGTACAGATCCATTTCAGGAAAGTAGTCTCGTTTTCGCTTAAACTATTCAATGCAAAAGCATCGCTGTCAAAAACATCTTCGTGGTTAATATAATGCATGAGTTTATTACTCACCAGTTCATTGATAAAATAGCCACTATCGCGGATACTATCGAGGGCATCTTTAAATACTTTGGGTTTACTATCTTTCAAGATATAACCCCGGGCTCCGTTTTTCAGCATCCGAATGATGGCGGTATCGTTTTCCAGCATACTTAAAACCAGTACTTTGGTTTGAGGAAGGTTATTCTTAATCCAGATAGATGTTTCATAACCGTCCATTACAGGCATCGTAATATCAAGCAGAACAATATCTGGAGCCGTTTTTGATTTTACTTTTTCAGTGAACTGTTTCCCGTTGTTTGCTTCCATTACAACTTTAAAGCCTTCAAAGGAATTAATAATGGCTACCAATCCTGTTCTGAGAAGTTCATGGTCATCAACAAGCGCAACGGATGTCATACAAGAGGGGATTTAGATTTGATAGACAAAGTTATGATAGTTCCGTTACCCGGCGCACTGTTAACATCCACAATGGCATTGATCATTTTAGCCCGGTTGATGATGTTTTGAAGCCCGATGCCGGGTCTGTCTTGTTGTAATACGGTGGTATCAAAACCAACTCCATTATCACGGATACATATAGTAGTCACTTCTGGATTAGTGGTAATCGCAATATCGATTGTATTGGCAGAGGCGTGCTTGATGATATTATTAACCATTTCCTGTATCATCCGATAGAGAATGATATCTGTATTGGAATCAAGAATGTGAAAATTATCGGAGGTACTGAAAGATGTGCGGAATTGCCCCGTTTTTTCCAGGGAGAGAAGCAGTTGGCGGATTGATTCTACGATACCAATATGGTGAATACGGTTGCTTTGTAAATTATGGCTCAGGTCTCTAAGGTCTTTAATAGCCTTACCAAGAAGATCGTCCGTCTGGTTAAATTTTTCTTCGGGTACCACACTTCCAAAGGTGTTCAGGTTTAATCTGGCCAGACTAAGAATCTGCCCGATATTATCATGAATTTCCTGACTGATATATGTAAAAGCCTGTTCCTGAATTTCCAGTTGTGTTTTCAGCAGTGTTTGCTCAAAACGATTTTTCATTTCTTCCTTCTCTTCCTTATTCTTCCGCTGCCTTCTCAGAAAAACAAACACAATCAACAACAAAAAACTCCCAATCAGAATAAAAAAAACGGAAGCTACTATGATTGAGATGAGAATTTCTTCGTGTTGTTTGGGCATAAGTAAAAAGCTATACAAAAAGATGAATACAAGATGATGATTAAACTATCATTGATAAGATCATATATTTTCATTCCCTCAGTTCTCAAATCATTGCTAGTTAAATACTGGTAGAGTGCATTTATTATAACAGAGCCCAAATAATATATTAAAAGACCACTACAGATCCAAAAGAAGGGTAGTTTAGATAGTTGTTGATCAATCTTATCAGGTTGAACTGATTCATAGAAAAAAAAGCAGCAGAATATAACAATGAAAAAAGAACCTAACAAAAAAGTATATGTATGAAAAGTCTTACTAAATCCTTGGATAAATGCAAGATTAATTACAACAGAAAATATGTAGGTTGGAATAAATAATAGGGAGAATTTTTTAAAAGACTGTTTCTTATAGTGAATAAAGAATAAAAGTGAATAAAAAACAAACTCTAATGTAGTGAAAATGTTATACATAGCAAATTTCCCGAAGTAATCGGGGAAAGTAGCCCATCTTCCAAGTAACTCAATAAGAACTGTTATAAAAAGAAAAGGAATAAAGTACAATTGTAATTTATTCCTTTTCTTTAAATAAAAAATTATGGAAAAACAAAAGCAAAGAATTTCAAAAAATAATGAAATGGGAAGCCGCATCTAAACTAAAAATTAGGAGGTGGATTTAATTGCCCATGATTCAAAAACTCATCTAAAACTTCTTCTAAAATCCCATCTGAACGACGATTACGAGGAGTAGCGGGAGCTGGTATTTTATTGCCAGTAAAAAACACAGTTAAACGACCATAATCTTTGGAATTTACTGGTAAAGCGCCTTTGCCGTACACTCCAAAATTTACATAAATAACATCTGATTTGTATTTAGCTTGGAGGCCATTTATAAAGGCGATTAAATCTTTTGCTTTAAACTCCACACGCTCAACTACATTATCGTCATCATCACCATATTTTTTTTGGTAGTTATTAGCCAAAGAGGCAGCATATGAGGGTGCAATAGAACCTGCATAAGGACCATCACCTGACACTCCAACTATCCTATTATTATCAGTAGCTGCAATTTCCGGCTCAGTGGTTTCTACCTGTTCTTTCTGACAGGAGATCGTGAAGACAGTAAGAACAGCCAGCAGCAAAAGCTTGTTTGAAAAAAAAGAAAACTTTTTCATAAATAACAGTTTATGGATGCCAGCTACCTTCATTGGGGGTGTTGACACTAATATATGGTTGCAAGGTAATACTTCCTTGGTTTTATTGCCCCTCAAATTTGACTTATGTTCAACTAAAATCTATTATTTTGTTGATAATCAATTACATAAATTCATAAAATTGATAAAAAAACGGTGTTTTTACGGGTAAAAAAACGGTGTTTTAACCCGATTTATTCATTTTAGCTCTTTTGTTACACTTTAATCTTGTTAAAACTGAGGTATCTGTCATACAAATCACCTTGATATTAGCCATGATAATGATGATTTTTTGGCCTAATGAGAATTCTTTCTAAGGGCCCTCGGAGTAGAGCAGTTAACTTTTTTTGGTAGAAAGGTTGATCCATTTTTTTATGGATAAAACAGTAACCGTCCAAATCGATACCAGTACCAGAAATGCCAGCAGAATGGTATACGTTGACAGGTAACTCTGTACATAAACATGCTGTTTTTCTAACCAGTAACTGGTGCCGTATTGCAATACCTGAATTGCCAGCAATGAAAAAATTGTGATGTATATGTTTACCGGAAAAAACTGACGCAATAAAAAACGGTTGAGTTGTTTGGGCGAAGCGCCGAGTGTTATTAATAAAACAATTTCTTCTTTGCAGGAGGCAATGGTTAGTTGTATGAACAATGTAAAAATCAATAAGGCAAATAACAACATCATCAACCCTGTGATCCATGAAATATTAACTACCATTTCTACTATCTGCCGGTACCGGCTAAAACGTGTTTTGTCGTTGTCTGTTGACAAATTGCTTTTTTTCAGGTATTCAACCAACTCCGGATTACCCGGATCTTTTGTCCGTATAATTACCCTTGATGGTTTTGCTTCCTGGTTTTTTCCAAATTGTGTGTTACCCCAATTCATGAATTCCTGTGGCACTAACAGGGAGGAGATCCTATCACTAAACCCCACTACACGGCCACGCAAAGTAATCATACCACCTGGGCCATATACATTTACATTAAACACAATCATCTTAACAACCTGCTGTGTTAACTGAGGCAGACTTTGTGAAAATGAAAATTGAAAATTGTAAAAATCAAGAAACATATTGGGAACTATAATGGGAACAAATTGCGAAGTTTCGTTCCATATCCAGTCTTTTCCGGTGACATCTATGAATTCTGACGGAACACTTTCAAAAGCGATATCCGTATAAAAGGGAAAACGATCACTGGCGCTTTGTATAGATGCTTTAAAACGACTTGGCGTTAACAACCCAACAGATTCAACAAACGACTGTTTACGAAGATCCGCTATATCATTATCTGATAGTGCAGTAGCACCTAAATTCTGATCTGTCAATGTTTTATTCACTACCAGAAAATTAGCAACACTATCCCGGTTAGTTTTGCTGTTCAGCAGATCATCATAGTTGGCTTGTACCTGAACTGCAGCCAGAATGAGCAACATGGCTACAGATAAACCAACTATTGCCACGAAAAATCTTTTCCGGCCAGTACCCGATTGTATCAATTTTTTTAGAAGATGGGTTAGCCCATTCATGTACTCCGGCTTTATAAGTTGAATTGTCTGGTGTAAGAAAAATGTTCATCATAATCCAGATCTGTAATAACGAAACCGGCATTTCTTTTTTTACATTCTGCTTCAATCAAGCGGGCAGCTTTTTGGGTATTGGCTTTATCCAGGTGACTGAAAGGCTCATCCATAATTAACCAGTTAAAAGGCTGTATCAATGCTCGTGTGATGGCAATACGCTGCTGCTCACCATAACTGCAGATGACTGCTTTTTGGTGTAGAATATGGCTGATACCCATTTCTTCTGACATACTATCAATTACCTCGGTAGGATAGTATGGCGTTTGCAGTACCCTTTTTAATTCTATATTTTCTCTGGCAGTTAAATTTGGAAAAAGTCTGAGATCCTGAAAAATAATACTGAGTTTTTGCTGTCTCAGATTGGCTAATCCGTCTTCAAAAATTTCTGTATTTTTTTTGCCATCCATTAAAATGGCTCCTTCGTAGTCGTGCCGTAATTTATACAACAAGTGTACTAACGTAGTTTTACCCGATCCGCTGGGTGCTTTGATCTTTATGTATTCTCCCTGAGTCCATTGTACATGGGTATTCCATACATCAGATGTTCTTTGCAAAAAACGATCTTTTAATGGGATGGGAATCAAGTGGTCTAATTCTATGGTCATACAACTGTATTGCTAGTATTGAAAAATACAATGATTTGAAATAATAAAGTCCTGCCTGGCAGGACTTTATTATTTCATGATAAACCATATTAATTAATTTGTTCTGATTATGGCAGGAACGCCACCCGGAAACATTTTCTCTTCCATTTCTTTTTCGCGTTTTGCCTGCACACGCATATCAACTGCGATATCAGTTAGTAAACTGGTTAAGGTTACCAAACTGTTTTGTTTTTCGTTCTGCATTCTTATTTCGAAGCTTGCTTTGATACTCTTACCATCAAAATTATCAGAGGATGCCATCACATCTTTAAAAGTGTTTTTGGCAGTATTCAATGAACGGTTGAAGGTTGATGAAGAATCTTTTGTAAAACCATTAAGGGTGCTGGCGATATCAAAATAAAATACGGTAGACTTTCCTTTGAAGCGATCTGTTGCTTCTTTATTGATCACGGCTTTGCTGGTTCCATTCACATACTGGCTATAAGTAAGAGAATCGCTGGCAACAATCAGGTTATTTTCATCTGCTACCATGTACATACCCAACATAGCCATCAGATCACCTGCTTTATAAGTATTGTTTTGCTTTACAAGAAAACCCTGTTCAACAGCTTTGTTCATCAACTTTGTGAAACTTGCTTTATCACCTACGGGTGCAGAGAAAATCATCTTTCCAAAAGGCTTTTTGTGATGCATACTTTTTTCATCTTTCTTCATTTGCGGCTCAGAATCCTGTAACCCAATATCAGAAACCACTACAGCAATATCTCCTTTCAATGACTTGTATAAATCCTGACTTGTTATCCCGGTTTTTTCAAGAAAATTGTTGGCAAGACCTTCTACTTCCAACTGTTTTAAGAGGCCTCCAAAAATTTCTGGGTTAAAAGAAGCCAGCATAATGCCATTGATATTTTGAGAAGGATACTTTTCTATCATTGATAAATTAACCGTAGGGCCTGCATATTGCTTTAATACACTGGTCAACAATTGATTGGTATACGTAGTTGATTTTGCAATAATTCTTCCTTCTTCAAAGCTTAAGGTTGAAGTTGAATAATTGTCTTTTACCAATTCCTCCAGCTTAGGGAGCTGAAAAGGCATCATGCTTAAAGCGGCAAGTGAACTGTTGGCACTGGTAAATACATAGCCATCCGCTTTTTCTCCAAACATGCCGGTAAAAATTTCTACATCCGCCAACGATTCGCTTATTTTCTGAGAAAAATAACGCGCCACTTCCCTTTTCATTTCTGCCTCAGTATCAGTAGGCTCGGGCTTTTTAAATGTCATGGCTACTGTATCATACACAGGCTTTTGCGTATGGGTATACATGGTGCCAATTACCTGTTCCTTGTTCCATGCCAGCATTGCACCGTCACCGGTGGTCATATAACTGTATTCTTTTTCTTTTTTGATTTCTTTGCCCTTCAAATCAACCTGACTTGTTAGGTAGGTTTCCAGTTTGGTGGCATCTTGTAATCCTCCCAATATACTGAAAGTGGTAGACTGGCTATTATCTGTGTTGGTTTTTTGCTGCATGAAAAGGAACAGCTTATTACCCCAGTTAATACCCGCATTATTTTTCAGTTCATTGAAACGGGCTTTGTCCTTAGTATCAATCGAATCATTTTTGAAAACATGGCCGAGCAGGGTATCTATACTGATTCCCCCTTTTTGCAATTTATCCTGCAATTGCTGCGGATCTAACACCAACACAAATCCCGCTTCTTTGGGAATGTATTTGGCTTCCTTAGGTACATTGTTTTTACAGGAGGTGGCAACCATGGCAATAAACATTACCGGTATGGTAGCATACAAAATTCGTTTCATAACAGAGGCAGGTTGGTTATATGATATGCTAAGTTATTGTTTGGTGGCGATTTTTGCCAGTCTTTATATTTTACTTCACAATTGCCTGATAAATGGCTTCCTGGATGTTTGGACGCACATTTAGCTGGCCTAATTTATTGTTATTGCGTGTTGGGGTTACCCGATTGGAAAGGAAAATGTATACCAGATTATACTTAGGATCTACCCAAACACAGGTGCCGGTAAAGCCGGTATGGCCGAAAGTTTCTGCTGATACACTTTTGGATGGATAAGGTTCTTTTCGGGTATCGTTGTCTTTTTCAGGTTTATCAAAGCCGAGACCTCTACGACTTATACTACTGCTATATGCAGTAAATTGATCAACGGTTGATTTTTTAAATAACCGAATGCCATTCAGTTCTCCGCCATTTAACAATAACTGATACAGTTGTGCGAGGTCATACGCATTGCTGAATAAACCGGCATGGCCTGCTACACCTCCAAACATGGCAGCACCTTCATCATGCACATCGCCACGGATGAGTTGCTGGCGAAAATGTTTTTCTTCCTCTGTGGGTACAATCATATTAACTGACATCAATTCTCTGGGCCGAAAAGTGGTGGTGGTCATTTGTAAGGGTTCGTAAAAGGTTTCTCTCACATATTCATTTAATGGTTTACCGCTTACTACCTCTACAATCTTTCCTAGAAAAATAAAATCATTATCGCTGTATACATATTTGTCCGGTGCGGTAAGTTTACTTTGCAGGATGCGTTTATACAAAGTATCCTGCCAGCTATTCTTTATATACAATCCTTCGGCTACCCTGAACTGATGCTGCGCATCTTTCTCTGTTGCAAAATATTGGGGAAAGGGTTTGCCGGTTGCTGTATCAATCACTTCTCTGTAAAAAGGGATAAATGGATTTAAACCTGCCTGGTGTAATAAAATATCAGTGAGTTTTAAAGGCGCTTTGTTGGTTCCGTTAACCCATGGCAGGTAATCGCCAAGGGTTTTATTGAGATCAATTTTTCCTTCTTCATACAATTTCATAATAGAAACAGTAGTAGCAGATATTTTGGTTACGGATGCAAGATCGTACGCCATATCTACCGTAACTGCTTCTTTCTTATCAAAATTGGTATAGCCAAATGCTTTATTGTAAACCAATTTTCCATTTTTTGCCACCAATACCACACAACCGGGAGCGGCTCCTTTTTCTATGGCATCATTGGCTATGGTATCAATTTTTATTAGAGCTTCGGGGTTAAGTCCAACAGACGCAGCAGGCGCTACAGGAAAGTAACTATTATAAACAATACCCTCACCAAATTTCATATTTTCAGCAACGGTTACAGGCAGTTTTCCTTTGGCTTGTATGGTTCCCTGTAATAAGGATACAGCGGCTTCCTGCGTAATATCATCATCCTCGTAACAGGCAATGAGATTGGTAGCAGATACAATATTTTTTAATGCATACGGATTTCCAAATACCAGTGTTATGGTATTATTTTGTTGTAGACCATTCAGTAAATACACAGAAGGATTACTGATGCCAAAATTATTGGCAGGCCGGCGACTGAAATTATGTAATCCCACCACCACCACATCGTAGTTCTTCTGTCGGATCGTGTTCATTAATTCCAACGCACCTGCGCTATCAATTTTTTCAACTATGGTAACCGGATTTTTATCATCCTGTAATTCTTTGCCAATTACTTTTTTACTTCCGAACAGGTAAACATCTGCATTATATTCCGTCCGCATTTTAGCAGCTATTATATTTTCTGCCGGGGCACCCATACAGATATAGGCTACTCTTTTACCCTTAGCAATAGGGAAACTGTTTTCGTTTTGTTTGCGCACCAGCGTAAGTGCCGTTTTGCTTAACAGGGTTTTTATTCTTGTTGTTTGTGTATTAAGATCGTTTAATAAACCTTCGGTTTCGATAGGTGTTATGGTATGTAATCCGAGATGGTATTTAGCGAGTAATACTTTTTTTACTTTGGCATTGATGTCATCCCATGTAAGCCTTCCTTCTTTGATAGCTTCTTTTATTTTGGCAATACTGCCGGGTATATCTCCCGGTAAACAGAGCAAATCATTACCAGCAATCAACGACATAACAGACGCATCTCCTTTTGGAAAAAATTTCGCAACTCCCTGCATTTCCAGGGCATCAGTAAAAGTAATTCCCTGAAAGCCAAGATCGTTTCGCAAAACACCGGTTACGTTTTTATTGGAAAGCGAGGTAGGTAAATTGGAAGTTGTATCAATGGATGGAATTGATAAATGAGCTGTCATAATACTGCCCACACCTGCTTTGATCATTTCACGGAAGGGATATAGTTCAAGGTCATCCAGTTGCTCACGTGTTTTATTGATTACAGGAAGGTCTTTGTGCGAGTCAACAGATACATCTCCATGCCCAGGAAAATGTTTGGCTGAGGCCATTACGCCCACATCCTGCATTCCTTTCATGTATTGAACACCATACAGAGCCACTTTGTATTTATCTTCTCCAAAACTTCTGTCGTTGATTACCGGGTTTAATGGATTATTATTCACATCCACATCAGGAGCAAAATTTACCTGTATGCCCATTCGCTTGCATTGTTCGCCTACGGCTTTGCCAAATTCATAGATCAGTTTCGCGTCTGTTGTAGCGCCCATCATCAGTTGGCGGGGATAATTGATCACACTATCCAGACGCATACCCAAGCCCCATTCTCCATCAATGGAGATGAGCAAAGGTGTTTTGGCCAGCGACTGGTATGTATTGGTAAGCAATGCCTGCCTAACCGGACCACCCTGAAAAAAGCAGAGCCCGCCTACCTTGTATTTTTTGATCAGTTCGGTTACTTCTGCCACATGTTCCGGGCCAAGGTTACTGTGGGCGCGGATGATCATTAGTTGCGCTATCCGCTGATCTTTATTTAGTTTTCTGAACTTCTTTTTCACCCAACGTTCTGCAGCGGGTGTTTTTTCATAAAACTGCTGCGCCAGCGCGCCAATTGTACAAGTAAAAAATATAACAAGTGTGAGCAGGTAGTATTTTTTTTTCATATTGTTTTTTGATAGGGCACAAGATACGCATAATGCAAGATTGGCGAAAGGGTGCTCAGGTGATTATGAGGGGACAACCCCTGCCAATAAAAAAGCCGTAACAAATCTGTTACGGCTTTTTACAAAGTTTTATTTTATGCCTGCTCTTCTTCATTTTCTTCCGGTTGTTCTGTTAAAACCGGCTCAATATTATTGGCTGTGAGGATACTGTGCCACTTGATCATTTTTTTCATATCGCTGGCGTATACTCGGGTAAAATCCATGTCGGGGTATACTTTTTGAAAATAGGCTTTTACTGCTGCAGCATCTTTCTCAGAAGGCAATGCTTCTTTGCTTGCATTCATTGCCTGAAATACATCTACCAAATTCACATTATCACGAACGGTGTACACTTCTATACTTTCCAGGTGCGAAAAATTGTGAACACGGCTGCTTACAAATTTGGTGGTCTGGTCTTCCAGCGATTTTACAATAGCGCCGTCTGTTTTGCTTCCTACCAGTTCAAACAAACCATTTAAACCGGATATTGATATCAATTTACTATACTCCATATTTTGTTATTTAAGGCTGCAAAGTAAGGGGAAAAAGAAGAAAATGTTACGCTAGAATGTGTTTACCCGCAATTTTTAGGTTTTTATGTTACAGGCTAACTGCTTTTCATCCCGTATTTACTGCCTGTTTCCCAAACCAACAATTGTTTATTGTGATTTGCCCTTATTCAGTCACAGATCAGCCAGATTCCATCACAAAAATTATGATAAGTTGTATTTGGTTCTTATGTTTAGAACAGTAATCTTTTAACCTCACAAATAAAACTGCTGATTATGAACATGGAAACTATTAACTGGCTGGCTGTATTCGTTGCCGGTATTTCTGCCTTTGTTGTGGGTGGTATCTGGTATTCGCCTGTTTTATTCGGAAAAGCCTGGATGGAGGAATCTGCATTAACCGATGACCTTATTAAGGCAGGTAATAAAGGAAAAATTTTTGGCAGCACATTTGTGTTTTCGATTATTATGTCGGCCAATCTTGCTCTTTTTCTGAACGATCCTAAAACGGATCTTACATGGGGTATTACCGCCGGTTGCCTCGCGGGTATCTGGACCTTTTGCGCCATAGCCATTCATAGTTTATTTGAGTTAAAAAGCTGGAAGTTGATTTTCATCAATGGTGGATACAGCCTTGTTTCACTGGCATTGATGGGCGCTATATTGGGGGCATGGCGTTAATTATCTTGAAAAGTATTTGCAAAAAAATACTATCGTTTTTCTAAACAAAATTATATGGCATACAATCATGCAATCAGCTGGTTTGAGATACCGGCAACCGATCTTAACAGGGCACAAAAGTTTTATGAAACCATTTTCGGCTTTACCATGATGGCTATGGATTTGCCCAATATTCATATGCGTATGTTTCCTATTGAAGACAGGATGGGTGTTGGCGGTGCATTGGTTAGCAGTGGTGGGTTTCATGTGCCTTCTGCCACTGATGGGCCGTTGTTGTATCTTAACGCTAACCCTGATGTGCAATTGATATTGGATAAGGTTGAAGCTGCGGGTGGAAAAATATTGGTTCCCAAAACCCAGATTTCTCCGGAGTATGGCTACATGGCCGTATTTCTGGATACCGAGGGCAACCGTGTTGCATTACATTCCGTACCGCAGAATTAATCATTCACAAATCAAAACCATAATATGAAAAAAATCAGTTTTCTCTTGTTAGTAACTGTACTAACGCTTACAACACTTACGAATATAAATGCACAGGGCATTAGTGCCGATACTATTAAAGCGCAACTGGTAAAAGATTGGGAGAGAGCCAAATTGTATACCGCAGAGTACCTTACTGCCATGCCCGCAAATAAATACAGTTCCCGTGCTGTAGATAGTATCCGAAGTTTTTCTGAGCAAATGTTACACCTGTCTTCAGGAACCATCGGTCTGGTGTCTAACGGAACCGGAGCCCCCCGCCTATTTCCCGGGTTTAATATGGAAAAATCTGCCGGGGCACAAAGCAAAGATTCTGTTACTTATTACGTGAATGCCAGTTATGATTATGCGATCAATTCCATTAAAAATATGGATGCCAATAAACTGGGTGAACATGTGAAAAGAGGCGCTTTTGATGAAACCAAACTCTCGTGGTTAATGAAAGCGTTTGAACACCAGTCGCACCACCGCGGGCAATGTACTATTTACATTCGTTTGCTGGGTATTCGTCCGCCAAATGAAAAATTATTCTGATGGAGAGCCTGTTTAAAAATGCAAGATTTTCGTTGTAAGCTCTTAGCTATTAGCTGTGAGCCGCGAGCTTGAGATGTGCTTATCGAAGTAAATAGTCCACCTATTATTAAATTTCAATAGACCTGCGGTAGTTGAAAACTTTACTTTAAAACTAGAGGGGGGCTTGTTAGGTACAAACAGAATAATGTGTATGTTTTTCCGCATCTCTTTTTTAGAATAGTACTAACAGCTTATGTCTCTTTCAAAGCCGCATCGAGTCTGGCTGATAAAGTTGCATAATCAGTAAACCCGCGGGCCAATAAAGTAAATTTTGATTCGGAATTTTGTAATAGCACACAAGGGTAACTGTTTACCTGTAATTGTTTGCACAATTGAAATTCGTAATACGCCTGCTCTTTGTATTCGTCTGATGCCAGTTTACCGTAAAAAACTTCAGGCTGTATACTGTACTTTTCTAATAGGTGACGGTAAGCCTCATTATCTGTCAGGTCGCGGCCCTCGTAATGCAATGCATATTGCAGATCGCCTGCAAACGCTACTTGCCTGTCGGGGTAAAATTCTTTAAAAACACATAATGCAATAGCTGGTTTTTCCGAATGCGGAAACCAGTCGCTTAAATCAGGGTTATTGATATGCCATAGATAATCAGCTCCGAATTTGATGCCGGTATATTCTTCAACAGTGGTATATGCTTTCTGAATATATCCCGCGGTAGCGGCAATGGGTACTGGTTTTTCGGGAAGAATCATACCCCCGGATAATACCTCTATTTGTACCGAAGGATATTGTTCTGCCAATTGTTTCATTACCGGACTAAACCCGTAACACCAGCCACAGTATGCATCGTAGCAGTAGAATAAAGTAGGTTGCATGGGGCAAAGATAGAGAAGTCTGAAGTTAGAAATCTGGCGTTTGGAGTTGGATGTTATTGCATAGGATTGGGATAACTTTGTATCTTCGATTTTTGTTAGTCTGAACGATAACATCAGACTTCTAACTCCTAACTCCAAACTATTATTACATGCCCGGTTTTGAACTCTTTGGTGCCGAAGAAAGAAAAGAAGTGAACGATGTACTGGAAACAGGTATCCTGATGCGGTATGGTTTTGATGGCCCGCGTAAGGGAATCTGGAAAGCCAAAGAACTGGAGCAGTCTATAACAGAAGTGTTTGGTTGTACATATGCGCAACTTACTTCCAGCGGTACGGCTGCATTAACGACCGCTATGAGTGCACTGGGTATTGGTGCGGGTGATGAAGTGATCATGCCTTCTTTTACGTTTGTGGCCAGTTTTGAAGCGGTGCTTAGTGTGGGTGCCATACCTGTTTTGGTTGATATAGATGAAACATTAACCCTGAAACCCGCAGCAGTTCGCGCAGCCATTACTTCTAAAACCAAATGTGTAATGCCCGTACATATGTGTGGCAGTATGGCTGATTTGGATGCGCTGAAACAGATCTGCGACGAACACAAACTGATATTACTCGAAGATGCCTGCCAGAGTATTGGTGGAACCTATAAAGGCAAGGCGTTGGGAACTATTGGCCATGCCGGAACTTTTTCTTTTGATTTTGTAAAAATGATCACCTGTGCAGAAGGCGGTGTGGTGATGACGAACAGTGAAGAGGTGTATCGTAAATCAGATGGGTACACTGATCACGGGCATGATCATTTGGGTGTTGACCGTGGCGCAGACCTTCATCCGTTTATTGGTTATAATTATCGGATCAGTGAATTGCATGCAGCTGTGGGCCTGGCGCAGATTCGCAAGCTGGGTACGTTTCTGGCATTGCAGAAAAAAAATAACAAAGCCCTGAGAGCTTATCTGGAGCAGATTCCGGAGATCAGTTTCCGGGTTATTCCGGAAGGTGGCGAGGATAGTTGTAGTTTTTTAAGTTGGTTTTTACCAACCGAAGAAATTACTAAAGCCGCGGTAGCAGAAATGAAAGAGCAGGGAATATTGGCGGGTAATTTTTACTGGTTCATTAATAACTGGCATTATATCAGTAAATGGGATCACCTGAAGAGTGCCACTACCTTAAATAATATCAGCGAAGCACAAAAAATGGCTTTATTGAAATTGAAAGAAACTTCTTTCCCTGCCAGTGATGCTATTATGAGTCGTTGTATTTCTACCTCTATCAGTTTGGTTTGGACGGAAGAACAGATCAAAGAAAAAGGGGAGAAAATGGTGGCTGCAATTCAAAAAGTACTGCAGGCACAAATGGTACAGGCGTAAATAAAATGGCAAAGTTTACCATAAAAATAAATGAACAAAAAAAGCGGAGAAGACTTTTTTATGGGTATTTCTTGCTTGGATTGGGTATACTCTCATCGCTCTTTTACTTATTTTCTAAAGTCGATGAGAGTAATTGGAGAAGGTTTGGCCACTTTATTATTCCCATTAATCTAATCATAACCGGTATTGATCGTATCCGCTCAACTAAAATTCCTCTTTTTGTTGATCTTAATGCCAATGGTATTGAATGGCAGGTGCAGCGTATATCTCCCATTGTTATTACTGTAGAATGGAATGATATCCGTTGGATAAAAAAGGAAAAAGATGAAAGTATTAGCTTTTACGTAGAAAGCAGTTTCAGCAGTAACCTCCGATTAAAAGAATTTGCGGAAGAAGATCGGATAGAGATTATGAAACTGTTGTATGAACTGGCCACTCAAAAACAAATCCGCCTTATTAATTTTTCAGAACCGGCTTTGGCATTTGCTTAAAATCCCTTCCTTTTCCCTCCAAAGTATTTACATAATCAAGGCTTCCCAACCGTATTCTAAAAGGCACTTTAGTCAACTTTTCCATCTGTAATTCTTTCTTGCAAAAAAAACCAAGTTGATTACTGTAGTAATCCTGTGGCAGTAGCCTGAG
Source organism: Chitinophaga pinensis (assembly GCA_943372845.1). Lineage (GTDB taxonomy): Bacteria > Bacteroidota > Bacteroidia > Chitinophagales > Chitinophagaceae > Sediminibacterium > Sediminibacterium pinensis_K. The sequence continues at coordinate 206,353 of CALSAD010000008.1, forward strand.
TGGTATGTTTTTCAGGCTGTCTATCTGTTGTTGCCTTTCAGCCGAAACCGCCATACCTTTTTGTGCATAGGTAGGCAGCGCTGTTATTAGCAATAAATTCACAAACAAACAAATTGGTTTCACTGTTGGGTTGCTTTCATTTGTACGTAAATTTACACAATTAAAACAAACTACGATTTACGAGATACACAGTACAAAAACCCATTTCGTACTTCGTACCTCAAACTTCTAACTTACTATGTCTCTTAGTCAGTCGTTACAGCAAAAGTTACTTCAAAAACTGTCTCCCCAGCAGATACAGTTAATGAAGCTATTGCAGGTACCCACGGCCAATCTGGAAGAGCGGATTAAAGAAGAACTGGAAGAGAACCCTGCATTGGAGCTGGATGAGGAAGGCCATGAAGATGAATACGGCGATGATATTCAGGATGAATTTGATAACCCTACAGATAACGATGCAGACCTTGATGGAAGTGAGGAAGAGTATGATAATGTAGACATCAGTGAGTATGTGATGGACGATGATGGTGAGATAGCGGATTATAAAATGAAGGATGATAACTATCCTGAAATGGACGATCAGAAAGTGATACCCATGAAGGTAGAAACCAGTTTTCATGATCTGTTACTGGATCAGTTGGGTATGCTGGAGCTGGATGAGCGCAGTTATAAAATTGCCGAACAGATTGTAGGAAGCCTGGACGATGATGGGTATCTGAGAAGAGAATTGTCTTCTATTTCGGATGATTTGGCCTTCAGGCAGGGACTTGTTGTAGAGGAAAAAGAGATTGAAGCGTTGTTACAACAGATCCAGCAATTTGATCCGGCAGGCATTTGTGCAAGAGACCTGCGCGAGTGTTTGTTACTGCAGCTGAAACGGAAACTGAATGAAGGAAAAAGTGTGGCATTGGCTGTTCAGATCCTGACTAAATATTTTGATGAGTTTACCAAAAAGCATTACGAAAAAATTCAGCGCAGCCTTAACCTTACGGATGAGCAGATCAAAGATGTGATTAACCAGATCATTAAACTGAATCCCAAACCCGGTGGTAATATTGGAGAGATCAATAAGGCGGAGAGTTATATCATTCCTGATTTTTTTGTGCTCAATAATAATGGTCATTTAGAACTTACACTCAATTCAAAAAATGCACCTGACTTGCGCATAAGCGAAGGTTACAGGGATATGCTGAAAGATTATGAAAAAGGAAGTAAGAAAGACAAGCGGCAGAAGGAAGCGGTGTTGTTCATCAAACAAAAAATAGATTCTGCCAAATGGTTCATTGATATGATCAAGCAGCGGCAGGATACCCTGATCGGAACCATGGGTTCCATTATGAAACACCAGCAGGAATTTTTTCTTACAGGCGATGAAACCACTATGCGGCCCATGATTTTGAAAGATATTGCAGAACTAACCGGGCTGGATATTTCTACCGTAAGCCGTGTGGCCAATAGTAAGTTTGTACAAACGGAATTTGGCACGTATCGTCTTAAATTCTTTTTCAGCGAATCGTTAAGTACAGATAGTGGCGAAGAAGTAAGTACGCGCGAAGTAAAAAAGATATTGAGTGATATGATAGAAGCGGAAGACAAACGCAAACCGCTGAGTGATGAGTTACTTACTGATATGCTGCAGGAAAAAGGATATAATATTGCCCGCAGAACCGTTGCCAAATACCGAGAACAATTAAATGTGCCGGTTGCAAGACTAAGAAAAGAATTATAAACCGCGCCTTAGCGCCTTTGCGAGAAAAATTTTCTCGCAAAGGCGCTAAGGCGCAAAGAAAAGTATAATGGAAGAGACTTCTTCAATTGTTAATGAAAAGCCTTCGCTGCTGCTCACCATTCCGGCGAAAGTGATTTCGTATGTTTTCCACCCCCTGTTCATTCCCACGTATGTATTTGTTTTTCTGGTGTACCAGGTGCCGTATGAATTTGCAGGTATTACTGAGTACCAGTTACAACTGCGCATCTTCAGTATTTTTTGGTTAACGGCTTTTTTTCCGGCCTTTGCTGTTTTTTTATTGTGGAAACTGAATTTTAGTGAGAGTATTTTTTTGCGTACACAAAAAGAAAGAATTGTTCCCTACATCATCACCATGTTTTTTTACTGGTGGATGTACTACCTGAGCCGCAATTTTACCGACCAGCCAGCAGTACTCAAGTTTTTTTACATGGGTATTTTTGTATCAACTGTTTTTGGGTTAACGCTGAATAATTATTTTAAGATCAGTCTGCACGCCATGGCCGTTGGTGGCGCACTTGCTGCCATAATACTGTTTGCCATGCATTATAAAATGCCATTGGGTGTTTCAATGAGTGTGGCTGCTTTAATTACGGGTATTGTTTGTACTGCCCGTTTTCTGGTGAGCGATCATACCAATAAAGAAGTATATGTTGGTTTGTTTGTGGGCGTGTTTTCGCAGATGGCGGCTTATTATTTTGTGATGTAGCAGTTTTTTCTACATATTTCACTGGTGTTTCCCTACACAACATTGTGGTAATTCAATATCTACAGATAGGTATAAGGTTAGTACCTTCATTCCGTTTCCGGCTGATACATATCCTATAAAAAATCCAAGTGAAGAATAAGCGTATTTGTCTTGTTTCTTTAATATCCATGTTATTGTCCATGCAGGTACTTCCTGCTATGGGTCAATCTTCGTCCTGCGCTACTTTTATCCGACAAAAAGATACACTGGTTTGTGCCGGCTCTTCCGTTACGCTTGATCTGTTGGATCCTCCCAAAAAAGATTCTATGTTGCCCGGCGTTTGGAAACTACTGATTCCGGGATCATCCATCGATTCAAACCTGTTTAATATCAAAGCGTTTGGTTACGATAAAGCCAACCAATATCTGTATTCCATCATTCACAAAGTCATCATCCGGTATAACCTTAAAAACAATACCCTCTCCTCCATCCCTGCTAATAACTGGCCCGGCGATTACACAGAGTTCACGTATGATTTTACCAATAAACGATTGTTGTGCTGGCGTGGTGGCCGCGATTCGGTATATGCTTTGCCAGAAAATGGTGGTAGTTGGGCAGCTATTGGTCCGGGTAGTATTGACAGGGAGTGTTTTGGCGCTTCCGTTTATTGGAACCCCATTAAAAAGCAACCGGGTATGTATGGTGGGTATGGATTCAATACTGTTAAAAGCTGGTTGTTTGAAAATGACGGAACCGATTGGATTCAACGGAAATCAAACCCATTGATAGATTCTACGCCACCCAAAGGTGGAAATATACTGGCAGCAAATGCCGATGGAACCAAGCTCTATCTTTTTTCCGGTCAGGGTAATTATAGTGGTGATGAACTTGCAGGTAACTGTACACTGGGAAGCCCCTGGGCAACAGCCAGTGGTATGTTTTGCTGGCTGCGCGATTTGTGGGAATTAGATCTAAGCACGTATCAATTTAAAAACATCCTTCCGGTAAACAGTACTTCTATTCAATACGAAGGAGCATTGTCATATCAGTTCGATAAATCTCGTTTCTATCTTTTTGGTGGGTACCAGCCTACAGGAAGTTATAGTGCCAATCAGAATCTAGTTAACACCAACAAAACATTTTATTACCGGCCCGGAGTGGATAGTGGTTTTAAGGAAATACAAGGCGAAGGTGCTGTGCCGCCTGCTATGCCAAAAACATTGTTAAGCAATTATGCGTATTATGATCCTGTGGGTAAGCGCATGATCTGGGCAAGGTTTGATGGTATCTGGGCGTATTATCCCGATTCAACAACTGTACCACCGTCTTTTAAATCCACCGTTTGGTCAACAGGCGATACTACTGCATCCATTACCGTTAAACCATTACAAACCACGCTATATCGTGTAACGCGTTCTATTGGAAGCCAGGTATGTAAAGACAGTATTACCATTACCGTACCTGCCATGCAAACTTCTTTGCAGCGAAATGTAACTGTTTGTGGCAACACAACTTTACTGGATGCCGGTGCCGGGTTTAGTTCTTACCTGTGGAATACGGGCGATACCACACGAACGCTTGTTGTTACGCAAAATGCCACCTATACGGTAACCGTTGGCAAAGCTGTTTGTTCAGCAAAGGATAGCAGCAAGGTATTGTTTGCCGTTCCTGTTTCAGATTTTGCGGTGAAAGTATTACTGGACTCGATATGTGCGGGAGATATGGATTCTTTATATGTGGTGTCACCACAAAGTGGCATTACGTACATATGGTCTGTAGCCGGTAATCCAGCGGTAATAAATACAGGGAATTATTTCATTCCTAAAAACAGCACTACTACTACTTATCTTATTTCCGGTTCCAGCGATCCTGCTATCTGTTCTACTAAAACTGCAGGAGCAACGGTTGTGGTAAGGGTAAAATTAGCAACTCCAGTTATTCGTGCTGATTCGGTAGGGGTAGCTGCCATAAAGTTTAGCTGGAATGCGGTGCCTGGTGCAACCGGTTACCTGATTAGTATCGACAGAGGCAACACATTTGTTATTCCTGCGGGCGGTGCGCAGGCACTTACACAAATTATTGCCGGCCTGCAACCCAATACACAGGCAACTATGATTATTAAAGCCACCGGAAGGTATCCATGCGAAACAAGCGATACAGCACAGGCCAAAGCCACAACGCAAAATCCGTTTGGTAATGGCTTGTTTGTTCCCAATCTGTTTACACCAAATGGTGATGGGGTAAATGATGTGTTACGGGTGTACGGAACGGCCATTGCATCTGTACGGTTGATTATTTATAACCAGTGGGGCGGACAAATATTTATGACTACTGATGTATTGAAAGGATGGGATGGAACGCGAAATGGACAACCATCGCCTGCAGGTTTATATACCTATCAGCTGGAAGCCATTATGCAGGACGGAACAAAAATAAATAAGGGTGGTACGTTTAGTTTAATCAGATAAGCAATGATGCGTAAAAGACTACTAATAATGCTGTTGGTTTTTGCTTTTGCCAATAACAAATTGCAAGCGCAGCTTGATGCACATTTTACACAATACTATGCCTATCCTGTTTGGGTAAATCCTGCGCTAACGGGTGTGATAGATGGCAGCTCGCGGGTAACGGTAAACTATCGGCAACAGTTGCCGGGTTTGTATGCACCTATGATTACCAAAGGGGTAACGGCAGATTTTTCTTTGCCTAAAAATTTTGGGTTGGGCGTTACGGCGCTAAACCAAAGTTCTTCCGATGCGGGTTACCAGAATACCAATGCCTATCTCTCTTTTTCGTATCGTGTGCGTTTATCTGCCTATGGCATATTGAGTGGTGGTTTTCAAATGGGTGTGATCAATAAAAAAGTAGATCCCAATAAATTTCAGTTTGGTAACCAGTTCAATCCCGTAATTGGTTATGATCCTACCATCCCTTCCAATGAAATTTTTGCATTTCGGTCTGCCACTTCCTTTGATGGTAGTGTGGGGCTGATGTATTTTGATGGGGATCCTAAAAAATCATACAATCCATTTATTGGGGTGAGTTTGTATCACCCAACAAAACCTGTTAACCGTTTTCTTTCGGGTGGAGAAAATAATACAATACCCATGCGTTACACCATTCATGGTGGTATGCGTGTGCAATTGAGCAACAGGGCCGAGTTGATACCTCATGCATTGTATATGAAGCAGGGAACGGCGAGTGAACTGGCAGGAGGAATGGTTTGTAACCTGATGATAGAGCAGGGTAAGGATATTATTGTGGGAGGTATGTACCGCCATAAAGATGCGGTGGCACCCAGTATTGGTTTACGTTTTAACGGACTAACCATTGGATTGAGTTACGATGTTAATATCTCTGATCTGAAAACAGCTTCTTCATCCAATGGAGGTTATGAGATCTCGATCAGTTTTACCAGTCAAAAGAAAATACCAGATACCCGGTTCATATGCCCGAGATTATAAAAAAGAAAGTTATCGTTTTTTGTACGCATGCTTTGATGGGTATGGTGCTGTTAGCTAATACACAAACCGTAACGGCCCAGAGTAAACGATCGATGAAGCGAAGGGCTGAGACAAGCTTTCAAAATAAAGATTACTACAGTGCTGCCAAATGGTATGCAGCTATTTTATATGATAGTCCGCTGGTTCGTCAATCAGAAAATCTGGTATACCCGTTTCAAAGGGCAAGCCGAAAACAGACACGTCATATACGACCGGCAGAGAAAGCGGTCCTGCAATTTCAATTGGCAGAATCCTATCGCCTGTACGCACATTTTAAAGACGCACTTCCACAATATGAACAATACATTGCTTCTCAGGATACCCGTTTTCCGCAGGCACGTTTGTGGTATGGGGTAAGCCTGTTGGCCAACGATCAGCCGGAGAAAGCTAATACCGTACTAACTGCTTTCTTGCAAAAATACCGTGCGGAAGATAGTGTGAAACAAAAAGCACGGCAGGTATTGGCCGATTGCCTTTTTGCGATCAGTAATAAAAACAAACCACCACGTGCCGTTATTGCAAAAGTTACGGCTACTGCTTCTGCAGACGGATCTAATTTTGCGATGGAAAAAAGAAATGACGATTGGTATCTTTTCACTACATCCCGTAATGAGGTTACTCCAAAAAAAGAGAAAATATTTCCGGTTCGGCTGTATACCACTAATCTGAAAACAGGTAGTGTTGAAAAAATAACAGATATCCCGGGAGACCTGAATATGGGAACTTCTTCTTTATCTGCAGATGGACGGGTGTTATTTTTTACCGGCTGGAAAGAGGATAAAGCAACAACAACTGCGCCCTATCAATTATATACTACCAGCAAAAATACTACTGATGGTAAGTGGGCAATTCCTGTAGCACTATCATCGGCAGTGAATGTGGCGGGTTATCATACCAGGCATCCTTTTGTTACCAAAGACAATCAATATTTATTATTTGTATCAGACAGGCCGGGCGGTTATGGTAAAGATGATCTCTGGGTAATTGCATTAGAAAACGGCAAACCGGTGGGTACGCCCATGAATTTAGGAAGGCAGGTTAATACCAACGAGCAGGAGGCTTCTCCTTTTTTTGATGCCTTATCAGGCGATTTATATTTTAGTTCGAATGGAAGAACAGGAATGGGTGGTATGGATATTTATAAGATCAGTGGAGATCTGGCAACCAATACATGGAAGGATACTGCTATGAATATGGGCTTTCCCATAAATTCTGTAAAAGACGATCTCTATTATACCAAGGAGATTAATACGGATAATGCTTACCTAAGTTCAGACAGGGCTTCTAATTGTTGCATGGAAATTTTTAAAGCAGTGAGCATTGTATATAAAGACAGTAGTGCTAAGAAAGCAATAGTAGCGGTTGTTCCTTCTCAACAACCTAATGTAACAGCAGAAGATTCGCTTAGCAGGGTACAGCGTAATCAAAAACGATGGATGGACTCGATCAATGCCATTACGCTTGACCGTCTTCATGTAAATTATCGTTTTGCCAGTGCCAGAATCCGTAATGAAGATCGCTCTCAATTGAACGAAGTAATACAGCAACTGGAAAAAAATCCGTTATTGAATTTGCTGGTAGCTTCTTTCACAGATTGTATCGGCTCTAAAACCGCCAATGAAAAATTATCCCGAAAAAGATCGAAGTCGGTAAAAGCGTATTTGGTTACCAGAGGCATTCCTGCATCGCGCATCAATATTGACTTCTTTGGCAAGAAGCATTTTATTGTTGCCTGTAAAGAAGACACTTCTTATAATACCGCCAAACAACTGGCTAACCGGCGCTCAGATCTGATGGTGACTACAGATAAAAATCCTAAATGGATACCTACCGGTAAGGAACTTGATCTGAGGGGAAACACAAATGCAATTCCAACTTATACGGTGGGAGAACAGAATAATAACAGACGAACAAATGCAATATTACCCAATACGTTGTTAACCGATTCTTTGTCTGGCCAAACAAGTAACACGGTTATTAATACAGTAAAACCTGCAAGCCAGTTACAAAATAAAAATATAACGGGTGTTACAGATGCGCCTAAAGTAAACGGTTCTAAGTTTTTATCGAAAACAAAAACAACGAATGACAATGATCTGAAAAACGCCAGCACATTGTCAAATGAATCGAAAACAAGAATTACCAAATCAGGTAATGCAATTGATAATAATAACAATCGCACAACTAAAACAAGTAAGTCAGATACTGCAACAAGCATTGTCAGACCATTTGTTACAACCCTTATACCTGAGCTAAAGACCAGCCGTATAGCGGATAGTTTGACAAAGATGAAAATTAATGCACTGCTGGATCTATCACCGCGACTGAAAAAGCCAGGTATGATTGATCAGATGACAAGCCGAACACCGAAAAGATCTTTTGAAGTACTAACCACTTCCGATTCGGTAAAAGTAGAATTGTATGATAATGGTGTATTTGATAATGATTCTGTATCGGTGATTTATAATAAGCAATTGGTTATCTATCAGCAAATGCTGCAGACGAACAAGCCCATCACCTTCTATGTTAAATTGAATGCTGATATACACAGAAACGAAATGATCTTCTTTGCAGAAAACCTGGGGTTAACACCACCGAATTCAGCACTAATGATTATTACAGATGGCGATAGGAAACGAACGGAGATCAATGTATCCAGCGATCTGCAGAATAACGCCGTGATCTACTTTATCAAAGTGAAGAAATGAGGTTAGATGTTTCTCTTGTGTAATTGGATAACTCAATATTTACCTATTGAAAAGCAGATCATTCAGCGCAGCATTGTTTCGATGTAATCTTTTCTTTAGAAAATTTATTTACGATAAAGCAAGTTTAAAAACGGGTACATCTGAGTTTATCCAGTGTAGAGTTGCGAATTTTTAAAAAATCGCGGTACACAATCGATAGTTCCAGTCCGCCACGCCAGTTAGATACTACTTTCAGTTTAGAAATATTGATATCATAACTGATGCCAACACTAAAATGATTAAATCCGATTTTCATTACCGGTATCAGTGCATCACCCCATCTCATAAAACTGCCCACATATAAAATATCCGGATCACCATTATCGTACTCGAGTATATTAATTCCGTACATAATGCCGCTTAATAATTGGCGGTTACCATTTTGAACCATCCAATCTGTAAAGGCAGTAATATGCCCTCTTTCACCGGAAGGTGCATTGATGCCTGCATTAAAACTGATTTTAGGGGAAAGGAAACCCGGTACATCGCCTGTTACAGATTTAATGGTGGGGCTGGTGATGTGTGACATGCCCACTGCAAAATAAAAATTGGTTTTATTGGCTATGGAACTGCTGAAAGAAAGACCTGCATTTACATCCCAGTAAGAATAGCCGCTGGCGGTAATGATTTGAGCAGTAGGATTTGCCGCATCAAATGAACCGTTACGAAATTGATCTCCCATTTTTAATTGCGAAGCATCAAACTGGCTGGATACGGGGCCTGTTTGAAAAGCGGCTGTTAAATACGTGTCGTTTTCTTCACTCAGCGATTTGTGAAAACTGATGGAGGGCAATACCTGTGTACGTTTCAGCCGGATATCACCTGCTGCATCCACACTCATCTGAGAGGCAATGGTAAGCAGATCGTTTGCTTTGCCGATTGGGATCTTGTGTTCGATGTTAAAAGAAGTAGTACGATAAGGTACGGTAACACTTCCCCATTGATCGCGGTATGACATGGATACCCTCAGATCGCCTGTAAACAAACCTGCCAATGCGGGATTGCGCAGCAGGGGTTGTTCATAAAACTGTGAAAAAGTAAAATCCTGTGCATAACACATTGCAGAAAATAAAAACAGCGGGAGGGTTTGTAAAATTTTTTTCATCGCATCATGATTTTATTATTTCAATACAGCCACATTGCCTTTAAAAATAGAAGGGATACCCTTTTCACAGATCACTTCACAGATGTAAACAAACACATCGGGTGGTGCCGGGTTGCCCCTGATTTTCCCATTCCATCCATTTGCAGGATCGCCCGGGAGAAAATTTGTTTTTTCAAATACCACCTCACCCCACCGGTTAAATATTCTAAAACTTTTTACCATCTTAATGCCGCTTCCCTGCACGGTTAAAATATCATTTATCCCATCTCCATCCGGTGAAAATGCGTTGGGAATAAATACCTGGGTATTGCCACATAATGTTTTGATGTTGATGGTATCTATGCTGGTGCATCCATAAATATTCACGGCCAGACAATAGATGCTGGCATCGTTAGAAATTTTTATTTGTGGATTGGGGCAGGTTTTGCAGGAGAAATCAACCGGGCCATTCCAGTTCCATTTACGGATATCCTGTATGTCGGGTCTTGCGTTTAACTGTTGGGTACTGCCGGCTGTAACAACGGTATCGCTGCCAATATGAATACGTGTTGGATTGCCAACCACAATTTTTACTTTGGCAGTATCAGTAAAACAATTGAATGCGTCTTTTCCAATGACACTGTAGGTGGTAGTAGTTAAAGGCCGCGCAGTAGTAATGGCTGCGTTTTTATTACTCAATCCTGTTTCGGGATACCATGTATACGTTGAGGCACCTTTTACTACCAATTGCCTGCTTTGCCCCGTACAAATGGTATCGCCCATGGAAGCGATCATTTTTAATGGCTGTATTACACGAACGTCTACTTTTTTTACTTCGCTGCAACCATATTGATCATATCCCAAAACATGATACTGGCTATTATAAGATGGCTTGATGGTAGTGGCTGAGCAGCCATCACAAATAATACGGTTATCCTCATCTGTCCATATATAACTCATTGCACCGTTTGCGGTTAACAGGGCAGAATCACCTTTGCAAATAACAGGCGGTGCATTTACACTCACCACAGGTATCGGATGGATCATGATCTGTTTAAAAGCAGAATCAAAACAACGGTTAATGGTGGCTACCGTAAGGCGCAGGGTGTAGTTGCCATCGTTCATATATTGAACAGTGATAACAGAATCTTTGTTTCGTGTTCCATTACCTAAGTTCCATAGCAGGTAGGTGATAGAATCTTTTGAGGTTACGTCTGAAGCTATATTCAGCAGCTGACTTCTGCAGGCATCTGCAATGGCTTTGATGTTTGCTTTCGGATATTCATACACAACCACTTTATACTTGGCTTCTGTTTTATCAACACAACCGGAAGTGCTTTGTACCTCAAGCGTCATATCACTTTGTGCATCTTTGGTAAATATCAGGCTGGCATCTTTTTTAGAGATAGAATCTCCCTTGCTGGTATACCAACGATAGCTTTGAATACCAAATACAGCCTGACTGGTATTTTTAAACTGATAGGTTGTTTTACCACAATCATTGATGCTTGATAAGTTAAAAGCAGAGATCACTTTATCTACTTTGATCACAACAGTATCTGTTGAATTGGCGCAGGTGCCATTGGAGATGGTCCAAACAAATGCATAGTTGCCGGTTTTCAAACCCGTTACCAAAGTGCCAGCAGAAGAGGCATTGGCAAAAGAAACACTGGAGGGCCCGGATGCCAGACTCCAAACACCAGTTCCTGATTGGGGAGTATTAGCCAGTAATTCAGCAGAGCTGTTGGCAAAACACAGCACCTGGTCGTTGCCAGCCATGGCCCTGGTTACCGGTGCCACTATCTGAATCATAATTGTGTTGGAGTAGTCAATAGCACAAGTGCCATGTTTTACCAATACTCTGTACATGGTATTGGTGATTAGATTTTTATATACAAGACTATCAGATGTATTGGCAATCATTTGCCAGCTAGTGCCGCCATCTTCTGAATATTCCCAATGTATTACATTACCGGTACCATTGGATAAAAACAGCCATCCACTATTCATGCTGCTGCATGCTACATTACCGCCAGAAAGTGTACCGGCTTTAGTAGCAATATCAACTTTAATCATCGCAGTGTCAGAATAAGCACCGGAGCAGTTTCCGTTTTGTATAAATACCCTGTACCAGGTAGTGGTAGTAAGGCTGTTAAAAAGATAGGTGGTATCAGTAACATGAATCGTATCCCATGTGCTGCCGTTATTTTTTGAGTATTCCCAATGCATGATCGTACCGGTAAAGTCTTTGAGTTGAATACTGCCTGCATTAGAAGTTTCACAAACAGTAGTTTGCGATGCAGTTAATTTTCCACCTGCTGATAACTGGTATACATGAATGGTTACAGGATTACTATACACACTATTGCAATTGCCGCTTTGTACAAGTACTCTGTACAAAGTAGTGGTTTGCAGATTGCTAAACACAAGTGAATCGCTTGTGTTATTGAGGGTAGTCCAACTGCTGCCATAATTGGTTGAATATTCCCAGTTAATAATGCTTCCTGAATAACCTGAAAGCGAAACAAGTCCACCATTACCCGCTATACACACAAACGCATCCGCGATCAGTGTACCTGCGATGGTAGGCGGATAAACAGTGATCTGCACAGTATCTTTTGAAGGAGCGCAAAGTCCGTTAGAGATAGTCCAAACAAATTGATAAGTGCCGGCGGTTAAACCATTAACAGTTGTTACGGAATTAGCCGCATTGGTAAAAGCAGGAGTGGAAGGCCCGGATAGTAAAGACCAGGTACCTGTACCGGAAGTTGGTATATTGGCATTGAGTGATGTGGAAGTAAGATTACAAAGTTGTTGATCGGTACCAGCATTGGCGGTGGTAACAGCCTGCACTACATTAATGGTAACGATATTGGAATAGAGCGCCGGGCAAACAGCATTCTGCACATAAGATCTGTAAGCGGTGGTAGCGGATAGATTGTTGTAAGTATAGGTATTAGTTGTAGAAGCGATGTTACTCCATGATGCACCGTTATCGGTAGAATATTCCCAGCGGAGAACTGAGCTTACATAACCGGTAAGAGAAAGTGTTCCATTATTAGCGGCAGCACAAACGGTAGCTGCTGCAGCCAGTGTGCCTGCGATAGTAGGTGGATGTATGGTAATCTGCATAGTATCTTTTGAATCGGAACAGATACCATTCGAGATGGTCCATACAAATTGATAGGTGCCAACAGTGAGTCCATTAATGATACTGGCAGGGTCTATTGCATTGCTGAAAGTAATCGTAGTCGGTCCTGATATTTGCGACCAGCTGCCTGTACCCGAAGAGGGTGTGTTGGCGGCAAGTGAAGCGGTTGTGGTATTACAAAGCGATTGATCAGGACCAGCGTTGGCTGGCGTAACCAATTGTAAAACGGTAATGGTTGCTGCGATACCGGAATATAATGGAACGCCCACGCCATTTTGTACCAGTGCTCTGAAAAGTGTTGTGGTTGTTAGATTGGTATACGTATAGCTATCCTGGTTGGTGCCTACCGTACTGGAAATAACATTCCAGGTAGCTCCGTAATTGGTAGATAATTCCCACTGCAGTACAGTGCCAAGGTAACCAGTCAAACTCAGCGTGCCATTATTGATGTTGGTACAAACTACTGCATCAGGTCCTATCGCACCAGGGTTGGTGGGCGGCTGCACCGTAATCTGCATGATGTCTTCAGAAACAGCACATACGCCATTGGAAACGGTCCAGCGTAATTGATAAATACCATCTGTTGGTGGAGTGCCGGGTACAAAAGCCAATCCACCTGCTGTTGTTTTTGGATCATTTTTATTTGAAAAGCTAATCGTAGTAGGTCCTGATATTTGTGTCCAGGTACCCACACCTGATGCAGGAATAACGGCATTCAGCAGTGTACTGGCTATACCGTTGATCACGATGATGTCTGCACCTGCATCTGCAATACTAACTGCCTGCAACACATTTACGGTTACTATATTGGAATAGAGAGCAGGGCAAACTGCATTCTGAACATTGGCTCTGTATTGTGTGCTTCCTGTAAGGTTTGTATAAGTAAGGGTATTGGTTGTGTTAGCAATATTGTTCCAGCTAACACCATTATTGGTAGAGGATTGCCAGTTAAGAATACTGCTGTTAAATCCGGTAAGAGATAGGGCACCAGAATTAGCAGTTGCACACACCGTTGCATCGGCTGAAAGTATACCGGGTGCGGTGGGACTATACACAGTAAGTTGAACAATATCCTGTGACGCCGTACAGGCTCCGTTAGCAATGTTCCATGCAATTTGATAAGTGCCTGTGGTTAATCCATTCACCACAGAAGCAGGATCATTTGGATTTACAAAAGAAACAGCAGAAGGTCCTGCAACAAAAGCCCAGGTACCTGTTCCGGAAGTTGGTGTGTTAGCGCTGAGAGATGCAGAAGTTACATTACACAAAGCCAGATCAGTTCCTGCATTGGCAACGGTAACAGGTTGCAGAACAGTAATGGTAATATTGTTTGAGAATAGTGCGGGGCACACACCACTTTGCGCAGAAGCCCTGAAGATTGTGGTGGCAGAAAGATTAGTAAAGCTAAGCGTGTTGGTGGTATTGAGAATGGTATTCCATGTGGTACCGTTATCAGTGGAAGATTGCCAGTTAAGAATAGTACCGGTAACACCTGTTAAAGAGAGGGTACCACTGTTGGCAGTTGCACAAACAGTAGCGCTGGCAGAGAGTGTACCGGGAATGGTTTGTGGGTTGATGATAATTTGAACAGTATCTTTTGAAGGAGCACATTGTCCATTAGTAATGCTCCATTCAATTTGATAAGTACCTGTGGTTAATCCGTTAACCACAGAAGCAGGATCATTTGCGTTTACAAAAGAAACAGCAGAGGGCCCTGCAACGAAAGACCAGGTACCTGAACCTGAAGCGGGTGTATTACCGTTAAGAGATGCAGAAGTTACATTACACAAAGCCTGATCAGCTCCTGCATTGGCAACGGTAA
>CALSAD010000009.1:0-216707 GCA_943372845.1 Chitinophaga pinensis
TCGTTTAATGCTGAAGCTATCAATAAAAATTTTTCTTTATTGGGATGCGCATAAATATTCAATAAGGTATTCCCTGATATTCGTGTCTGTGAAGTATCTGTTACCCTCCACGCTTTGATCAGCTCATCAACACTTAATGTTTGCGCATAAGAATACAACCCCCCTGTCAGCAACAAAATCAAAAGCAGTAGTCTCTTTCTCTTCATGTTTACTCATTTTAATGAGATGATATGGCATTTCTACCAATTTTCATCTATCAACTATTCCATTAAAAAAGCTTCAATATCCGCTTTTATTTATTTATTGATAAATATTCCTGTAACCCATGCTACTATTACAGTTTTGATGAGCGATTGTTCTTGTTTCTCCGTTCATTATCATTTTTACCTTTGTTGCTGTGGCAGACCTGATCATACAACTAACCACCTTACCCTTTTTCCATTTATCATTCCCTGTAAACCCGTTCCTGCCTTCAATCCTTTGAAAAAACCTTCCACAAACCAGGCAGCAGGAGTTGCAGGTAACAATTGAATGGCTTCTACATGACTTTGCAAAAGCATTTCTGCCATGGCATATTCTGGTGTTTGGGCCATTATCGATGAATACATATTAAATAAAAAGGGAATTCTGAAAATTTTCTTAAAATTTCCCTTTCTGTGATTAATGAAACTTCGTTTTGTTACCGATTGAAACAGAGAAAATTTGAAGTATGGAGGAAAAAGGCACAAAAAAAACCTCAAAACAGCTGTTTCAAGGGTTAATAAGTGTGTTTGTAGCGAGAACGAGATTTGAATACTTGAGCTTACTCATGCTCATCCGCCATTTTCTTTACTTTTTTCTCCGCATAACGCATGAGCTTATGGTGAACCGGTGTAAAGATCAGTACAAAAAATCCTGACATAAAAGAAGAGATCAATACATTGGATAAATGCAACGTATGCGATAACCAATGCAGAAAATAATGTTCTAGTGTATTATACATAAGTACAATCAGAATAAAAATGGAACCGTCAACGATGGTACGTCTGATGAGATGACCCGTATCAAAAGCATTGGAAAAAAATAAGCTCATCACTAAAGATGTAAGGAGCAAAAAATGTGTGATAATAGTCAAGATCAATTTGAATACCCGCACGTCACCTGGGTAAAAGGATCCAATGATCAGGCTGATAGTGTAAACAAATGTGTAGCTCACCAATCCCCAGAAAAGCCATAAGATCTTATTTCTTTCGGAAGGGGTAGAATTTTTATAGTTTACATAAAGGCTTACAAAAGCAGACAGCAATATAAAGATATCTACCAGGCCGCTCAATGCTGATGTTGCAGAAAAATAATACGCAATTGATATCACAGGAAACAGGATCCAAGTGTAGCTTTGTAATATCCATCTGGTAAATCCACTAATTAATTTACTCCTGGGAAATACCATATTGATATTTGAAGCCGTTAACTGTCGCGGAAATGATTGTAATGATTTTATATACAATGTTCCCGCTAATCCTCCGATCATTGAAGCCCAAAAGACATTGCCCCAATAAGGCGATGCCATCACTTTTAACAACATTTGCAGGCATATGTTTTGAGAAAATACTGTAAGGAACAAAGCAAACAATAATATCCCTTTATTTGGGTTTGCTTTTACAACGATAATAATAGAAAAAACAATAAATGTAGGGCAAACGAATATGCGTGGGTAATGTAGCAGAAAAGCATCTGTATTGGTATAATAACCATTGCTAAAAAAAAGGTAGAAAAAAATAACCCATAAGACTGATGCAACAAGGATAGAGCACACATTCAGTAGTCTAAGAAGTTTGAAGCTGCTGGCCATTTAGTTGTGTATTGAAGTGCTTATTTATTTGTGTACAGTTTCCAGTCGGTCAAAATGCTACCCTAGACCGTTGGTTTAAATGTACTTCAATAAATCCTTTGCAAAACAAAAACCCTAATAAAGAGGCGGATTGTTTTTTGTAACGAGAACGGGATTTGAACTCTTGACCTGAGGGTTATACATCAGCAGCAGGTAGATTTTCAATATCGTTCAAATCTTTGCTTCTTCCGGCAGCTTTTTTAGCCTCAATTAATTGATTTAGGTGAATGATTCGGACATCAATCGTATTATCAATATTTTCAACAGTTGATAATTGGTAAGTGTTTGTAAAATCCAACCCTTTCACTGCTGTCATTATTTCAATAGCATAGGGAGGTTTACCAAAAGAGAAAACATCAAATTCATCCGAAAAAAACTGTTCCTTTAGTATTGCTTTTGCAGGAAGTCCAAATTCAATAATCGCAGATAAAAGATTAGAATAATTGTCATCAGTTTTGTTCACCCAAATATCCATATCACCCGTTGAACGGCTGTACCCTCTTATAATAACTGCATACCCACCTACTAAAATATATTCAACCAGATGCTTATTCAGACACTCAATAAAATCATGAAAATCATCGTTAAAAATATTCATTATGAGATTCTTTTTCGGGCAGAAAAGAGGGTTCTATCCAGTTTCGTAGTAGGGAATAAAGGTTCCTTAAATGCAATAGCTATCATTTGGGCAGCAGCGCTTAATTTTTCCTCAATCGTTTTATCATGCCAATATTTGAAATCTATATTGCCATCCTTCTCCATGTTTCGGGCTTGAAAAGCCGTCGTATCAAGATATATTCTGGGCATGATTCAAATTTAGCTTAACTGTCGCTTTAATAAACAAAAAAGCCCCAAGAAGGGGCTTTTTTTATTCTGTAGCGAGAACGAGATTTGAACTCGTGACCTCAGGGTTATGAATCCTGTGCTCTAACCAACTGAGCTACCTCGCCGGGTTAGTTTTGGTTGCGGTTTTGCACTAACGGGCTGCAAATATAGGAGGTTTGGGTAAAATGAAAACCCTTAATAGGCTAAAAGTTTGCCTATCCTTTCGGTTAATTTGGCGGGTGTGGGCAGCATAGCCGCTTCCAGTGCGGTATTAATGGGTACGGCGGGCAGGTTTTTGGCTCCCATTACCTCTACCCTGGCATCCAGAAAATGGTAACAATTATTGGAAATGCGGAGCGAGAGAGCTTCGGCAAATGAGTTGTTCTGCTGCTCTTCGCTTAGTACCAGTACTTTGCCGTGTTTGCGAACTGTATTAAAAATGGCTTCTTCATCCAAAGGAAAAAGGGTGCGCAGATCCAGTATCTCTATTTGCCCCGGCATTTGTTCGGCTGCGGCTTTGGCCCAATATACCCCCATGCCATACGTAATGATACAAACGCTTTCTCCTTTTTTAATGCGTGTCGGGTCGGCTTCCAATACGGTATTGGCTTTGCCAAGTGGAAGTACATATTGTTTATCGGGCTCAATGGTTCGTGCATCATCCGTTCCGGGCACTTTGCTCCAGTACAAGCCTTTGTGCTCCAGCATAACCACCGGGTTGGGATCCAGAAATGCCGATTTCATCAACCCCTTCATATCAGCCGCATTGGAAGGATACACCACTTTAATTCCCTTTACAGATAACAGGGTACTTTCAATGCTGCCACTATGGTATGGGCCACCGCCACCATAGGCTCCGGTGGGCACCCGCAACACCATTTGCACCGGAAATTTTCCGTTGGATAAATAGCAGGACTTGGATGCCTCTGTGATGAGCTGGTTTAATGCCGGATAGATATAATCTGCAAACTGGATCTCTACAATAGGCTTCATGCCCAAAGCCGCTAACCCAACGGTAGACCCTACAATATAGGCTTCCTGAATAGCGGTATTGTACACACGTGCATCTCCAAACTTATCTGCCAGTGTAGCCGCTTCGCGAAACACACCGCCGAGCCGGGCACCAACATCCTGTCCGTATAAGATAGCTTCGGGATAGGCTTCCAGTATTTCTTCAACGGCATGCAGGGCCGCATCTACCATCATTACCCTGTCTGTATTTTTCGAAACGCGTTTACCTCTTTCTTCCGTAACCGGCGTGAGTGCAAAAACATGTTCTTCCACACTACCGGCATCTGGCTCGGCACTTTGTTGTGCGCGTGCAAAATCATGCTGTACTTTTTCTGCGGCATTGGTTTCTGCAGCATTAATTTCATGCTCCTGGTAACCTACGCCCTGCAACAATAAACGGAGTTTGGGAAAGGGATCGTAGGTGCCATGTTTTAACAGGTCTTCCCTGCTTCTGTAAAATTCTTTTCTAACACCGCTGGTATGGTGGCCCAATAAAGGAACACTGGCATGCACCAATACCGGCCTCCGTTCTTCTCTTGCATAAGCCATGGCCTGCTCCATGGTTTCATAACTGCGGATAAAATCACTGCCATCGCATTGCATTCTTTTTAATCCTTTAAAGCCGGCTGCATATTCATACGCATTGGTGGTTCTGATCTCATCGGCCGATGCACTAATGCTCCATTGGTTATCCTGTACCAGGTATACAACAGGTAATTGTTTTAATACCGCAAACTGCAAAGCCTCACTCACTTCTCCTTCCGATACACTACCATCGCCCAGAGAACAAACTACAATGGGTAATCGTCCATCACCACTCTTTCGCAATAAGGCCGATCCGGATTGTTCCAGAAAGCGAATGCCCTGTGCAATACCTGTAGTGGGTATGGCCTGCATACCGGTGGCACTGCTCTGGTGTATGATGGAAGGTTTATCCGTATCCCTGCTGCTGGGGTGACAATAATATGAACGGCCACCCGAAAAAGGGTCTTCTTTTTTGGCCAGCAACTGCAACATCAATTCATAAGGTGTAAACCCAACGGATAACAGTATGCTGTCATCGCGGTAATACGGGCTTACCCAATCGCAGGATAATAATTGTAAACCGGTAGCAATCTGAATAGCTTCATGCCCGCGAGAAGTAGAGTGAACGTATTTACAAACAGCACGGTTGGCATCATACGTATCGCCCATTGCCCTGGCTGTAGCCATTAACTGGTAAGCATGTAATAATATTTCGGGCGTGAGCATCAGGTGTTGATATGATTAGGAACAGGTAATAAAGAATCGGAGATACGCTTCTTTCTCATTACTTGATCTCGAGAGCGAACATTTTTTCTTTCTGATAAAATCCTTCCAGTACATCATCGGTAACACATTCTCCTACGCCTGCCGGTGTGCCGGTATACACCAGATCACCAATATTCAGCGAAAAAAATTGTGAGATATGGGAGATGATTTCGTTAAAAGAAAAAATCATGTCTGCGGTATTTCCTTTCTGCACGACTTCTTTATTTTTTTGCAACGAAAATTCAATCGGTGTTTCTAATAGTTCCGGAGTAAACGAAACCCATTTACCAATGATGGCAGAATTGTCCCATGCTTTTGCTTTTTCCCAGGGCAGTCCTTTCTTTTTCAGTTCTGCCTGTATATCGCGGGCGGTAAAATCAATCCCAATGGTAAAAGCATCGTAATAGTCTGTAGCGGTTGCCTCTTCCACGTAACGGCCATTTTTACAAATACGCAAAACCACTTCAGCTTCATAATGCAATTCATTGGAAAACTCGGGGTAATAGAAAGGGGCATTGGACTGCATCAGGGCAGATTTCGGTTTCATAAAGATCACCGGCTCTTCCGGAACGGCATTGCCCAGTTCTTTGGCATGATCCACATAATTTCTGCCCACACAAAATATTTTCATAACAGTACCAGTTTATAATAGTAAGTAAATAACCGAAACGGGGTTTACTGCAACGGTTAACGCTGGGGTAAGGTTTTTATTATTCAAAAACAAGGTTATTGATCAGATTCATGGTTCGCTCCAGCCCAATACTTGCAAACGATTCAATGGCTTCAACACTTTTTTCTATCTTTTGTTGAACAATGGGTTGTTCCGTAGCTGTCCATTTTCCTAAAACAAAATCTACCTGTTTACCTTTGGGAAACTGGTTGCCTATACCAAAACGCAGTTTGGGGTATTGATCGGTGCCAAGGGTTAACTGGATATCTTTTAACCCATTGTGGCCTGCATCGCTTCCGGAACCCCGTAAACGAAGTTTATTCAAGGGTATGGCCAGTTCATCCACAATGGTTAGGGTGGCGGCTATTTCCAATTTTTCTTTGTCCAGCCAGTATTTAAAAGCCTTACCACTAAGGTTCATGTACGTGGTAGGTTTTATGCAGATAAAAATTTTACCCTTCCATTTTACCTCCGCCACCTCAGCTAAACGATCCATCTTAAAAAAACCTCCGTGCTTCAGTACAAACGCACTAACCACATCAAACCCGATATTATGGCGGGTATGCCGGTATTCATCGCCAATATTGCCCAAACCAATGATGAGAAATTTATTCATACAGTACTTCAAAAGTAGCGGGTAAAATCAAATACACAAAAGACGATTTCTCAACAGAGTCGTAGGGTAGCGCTAAACCGAACCAACCTGGTTATTATCTTTTACAGATGAATACACGTTTTAGAGCTACTTACCTTAATTTCATAACTTAGATATCTCCTATCTCCGTTGTTACAACCTGCTATGAAAAAAATCAGTGTTATTGTATCCAGACTCGCCAATATCGGCGTTACTGATGCCTTGAGTTTTCATGAAAAGAAAAAAACACAACTACTCAATGTTGTGGTTGGTAGCGGTCTGCCACTAAACCTGTTTTTTTGTATTACTAATCTTTCTCAGGGAAGAACACTATTAAGCCTTATCAATTTCCTTTTATTTCTAGGCGGATTACTGATTCTGTATATAAACGGGAAGAGAAAATTTTTACTCAGCCGGACCATCATGACCTTTCTTGCGAGCATTCTATTTACGGCCAGTGCTATATTGTTCAGAAACGGTGGTGAATATTACCTTGTTGCAAACCTGATCATCATCATTATTTATTTTAATGAAAGAAGATACCTGATCTTCATCAGCATTTTTAACTGCCTGCTTTTTCTGGGTATAAAAATATTTTTAACCACCTCATACATTTATGGAACTGTACCCTATGGAAGAGTGATTTTTAATATGGCATGGACGCTCATCATCATGCTGTTGGCATTATTATTCTTTAAGAAAGAACAGATCGATTATCAGGAGCAGATTGAAGAAAAAAACAAGGAGCTAGAAAAAATAAATGAAACCAAACAGAAATTGTTTTCCATTATTTCACATGATCTACGTTCCCCCATTGGACAGTTAAAATCTTCGCTTGACCTGGTGAACAGAGGTTATCTCTCTCCCGAAGAATTCAAAAAAATAACCGGTAATTTATCTGCTGAGGTTGATCAATTACACAGTACACTGGATAACCTGCTTCGATGGAGTATCAGCCAGTTTCAGGGCATTGTGGCAAAACCCGAAAAAGTGTTGCTTACAGATATCATTGAAAACAAAGCCATACTGTTTCTCAAACAATCTATTGAAAATAAACAGATCCGTTTCCATTTTGAAAATGCAGCATTGTTTGTTTGGGCAGACCCCGATCACCTGATGCTGGTATTCCGTAACCTTTTATCAAATGCCATTAAATACAGTTATCAGAATGGCAATATTACCATACGTGTTTATGCGGCAGGCAACACAGTTGTTACCGAAATAGAAGACAATGGCATGGGGATGAATGAAGAAACAAAATTGGCTGCATTTAATCCCGTTAGTATGGTTTCGAATACAGGCACCTCTAACGAAAAGGGTACGGGACTAGGTTTAAAACTCTGTAAAGAGTTCATCGAAAAAAATAATGGCCAGATATGGGTAGAGAGTGTAGAAAACAAAGGCACTACTTTTTATATTTCCCTACCTGCCTCGCAATAAAAAAACCCGATACAAAGTACCGGGCTCTTTCAGAAATATGCGCTGAGAAATTATTTCTTTTTCTCGTCTTTTCCTGCAGTAGCTTCTTCCTGCTTCAACTGACGTGTTAACACAACAGATGCGATAGGAATACGTGGTGAGTTCAGGATCTCCATTCCGTCGATCTTAACATCTTCCACACGGATGTTTCCGTTCAGGTCAAGATTGGTAATGTCTACAGTAATGGTTTCTCTCAGGTCTTTAGGCAAAGCCTTCACCTTTAAAGATTTCATTTTAGTGATCATTTTACCACCACCTTTTACACCGACAGAAACACCGGTAAATTTAATAGGTAGGGTAGCAACCACTTTTTTGTCGTTCACCAGTTCCAGCAGATCCACATGGATCAGTGAATCCTGTACTTTGTCAAATTGCAGATCTTTCAAAATGCATTGGTAAGTTTTGCCGTCTACCGATACTTCGGCCAACTGAAATTCACCAGTGTACACCAACGGCTTGAACGCCTTGGCAGAAGCGTAAAAATTTACTTCTTGAGCACCCCCGTAAATTACACCCGGCACATTGTCCTGAGAGCGAAGCTGGCGGGCGGCTTTTTTGCCACTTTCGGTCCTCAGGTGACCTTCGATTGTAATTGTTTTCATGTTATTATTTTTTGGACGGCAAAGGTAGGGAAAAGAGGTAATTAGCAATTAAAAATTAACAATTAAAAATTGAGACAGCAGAGTATGTAACTAGCTCAAAATCAATTAATTGCTAATTTTTAATTTCTAATTTTTAATTTATTTATCCCTTCCCCGCAGCTGAGAGTGGATAAACAGGCTGGTGATGCTCTTGTTTTCGTAAGCGTTTCTGATGGCGATCGCAAAGAGATCGGCCACTGAGATCACCTTTATTTTAGGGCTTTCCATTTTTAAAGGAATGGTATCGCATACAATCAGTTCTTCCAGCACACTGTTTTCGATATTCTCATATGCTTTACCACTTAATACGGGGTGTGTGATAAGGGCTCGTACACTGCGGGCACCTTTTTCTTTCAGCAATCCTGCGGCCTTGGCAAGGGTGCCACCGGTATCGCAGATATCATCAACCAGAATAATGTCTTTACCTGTTACATCCCCGATCACTACCATACTGGCTATTTCATTGGCACGTTTGCGGTGCTTATCGCAGATAACCATTTCTGCATTAAAATAGCTGGCTATCTCTCTAACGCGGTTGGTGCTGCCCACATCCGGTGCAGCAAAAGAAAGATTGGCCAAACGTAGTTGTTCAATATATGGAATGAAAATAGCTGAACTGTCTAAGTGATCTACCGGTACATCAAAGAAAGCCTGTATTTGCGGCGCATGCAGATCCATGGTAATGATTCTGTCTGCGCCCGCTGCCTGTAACAAAGTGGCTATCAATTTTGCCCCAATGGCTACCCGCGGCTTATCCTTTCTATCCTGACGGGCAAAACCATAATAAGGTATTACGGCAATAATTTTATGCGCACTGGCGCGTTTGGCGGCGTCAATCATCAGCAGCAATTCCATCAGGTTGTCGGTGGGTGCGTAGGTGCTTTGCACCAAAAAAACATAATCACCGCGAATGCTTTCCAGAAAGATGGGTTGGAATTCTCCATCACTGAATTTTTGGATATTGATTTTACCGATGGGGGCGCCAAAACGTTGCGCAATTTTTTCTGCCAGCTTCTGCGAACCGGTGCCGGAGAATATCTTGACGGATGGGTTCATATAAGAGAGGAATGTGCGGCGAAGATAGAGATTAGGTTAAGAAATTGTAATTTGATTTTGCAATAATTTTTTGTATGCACAATTTTTCTATTAAAGACTGGGCTGAAGATGACCAACCCCGAAAGAAATTATTTAACAAGGGACCGGATTCTTTAAGCAATGCAGAGCTACTGGCCATTCTCATCAACAATGGCTCCAGAAACCAATCTGCGCTTGATTTAGCCAAGGCATTACTGCAAAGCAGTGGAAATGACCTTGGCGAACTGGCCCTGCTGGGTGCGCAGCAGATTACCAACCGTGGCATTAAAGGAATTGGCGAGGCCAAAGCCATCCGGATTGTAGCGGCTTTAGAGCTGGGTATTAGAAGAAATACTATTAGTAAGAAAAAAGAAACGGTTGTAAAAAGCGGTGATATTGCAGATTATTTGAGAGCCCACCTTGAATTCAGACAAAAAGAGGTGTTTGCAGTCGTTTTTTTAAATCGTGGCAATAAAATAAAACATGTTGAAATGATCAGTGAAGGTGGGTTAACAGCAACGGTTGCTGATCCGCGTATCATTTTAAAAAAAGCATTGGAGTATAATGCCACAGCCATCATTCTCTGCCATAACCACCCTGGAGGAAACACCCGCCCCAGCCGAGCCGACGAAGCCATCACCCAAAAAATAAAGCAGGCCTGCGCGCTGCTTGATATTCTTTTAATGGATCACATCATCGTAAGCAATGAGGGGTATTTTAGTTTTGCCGATGAGGGAATACTGTAGAAAAAATTAACAATTAACAATTAGCAATTAACAATTGAAGGCTTTTCGACCACCCAGCACTTGAATTCATTTTTAATTTTTAATTGCTAATTACCCTTACGCCTGTGCGGTTGGTCCGCCGAAGTTCATGGGAATTTCTATTTGTTCAAGATCTTTAATGGTGCCATTGGCTGCTTCAAAGCGTCCTATATTTTCTTCCAGAGCTTTCATAAAACGTTTGGCGTGCATGGGGGTAAAAATGATCCTTGATTTTACTTTGCTTTTAGGGGTGCCCGGCATTACGTTTACAAAATCGATCACAAATTCGGCATTGCTGTGGGTAATAATGGCCAGGTTGGCATAACTGCCTTCTGCTACTTCTTCACTAATCTCGATATTCAATTGTGCGGGTTGCTGTTCCATAAATTTCTTTTGTGAGGGCAAATGTATTCAAATTGGGTTTCTCTGCAGAAAAAAAAGAGCCGTCCTGATGATCAGGACGGCTCTCATATAAAAATATTTCGCTTTTATTTATTCCACCAAACTTTTACATAGTTGTGGTCTGAACCACCCAGTGCTGTAACAGCAGCAGTGTAGTTAGTACCATTCAAAGATGCTTCATTGGTTGGATAACCATTGCGTAAAGGAATACCTCTTGGGTCTACTGCATCGGCTGCAGCAACCAATGTTGGAAATCCGGTTCTTCTCCAGTCATTCCAGGCTTCCCATCCTTTCAGGTATCCGGCAATCCATTTTTCGGTCATGATTTGCTTATAACCATCGGTTGCATTGTACGTAACACCAGCTTGTGTCATGTAAGTTGCCAACGCGGCAGTATTGCTTACGCCATTCTGAGCCCATGATGCGGCAATTGCTTTACCATAGAGATCAGCGGCTTCTAAGTCACCACCATTTGTATATCCAATCTTTGCAGCTTCGGCTTGCATAAACATTACCTGCGCATAAGAATAGATATTCAGCTTAGATCCTGCTCCGCGGAATGCATCACCAATACGACTATAGGCAGCGGGTATGTTAACCGCCTGGTTTCTTCCATAAGGTAATCCAACGATAGCGCCACCTGCCAGTGATTCGGCATATACTTTCAATCTTGGATCGGTTTTAGGAGCCATGTAACTTGTCATGGTAGTACTGATAGCATAGTCATTACGGAAGCTAACAGAATAGTTATTGTACCATGGGTTATAGTTATTAGGATCTCCTGCAATAAAGTTGTAATCGATATTTTCAGCATTGGAGCTGATTACACCAGCAGCCAAAGCCGCAGCATATTCCGTTTTACCTTTAGCAGCATCTGCTTTAGATAAACGTAGTGCCATGATCATACGGGTAGTGTTAGCAAAACGCTTCCACGCAGCCATATCACCACCGAGAAGAATATCACCTACCACGCCTTTTTCAGAAACAGTAATCTGGGCATTGGCTTCAGTTAATTCTTTGAAAAGGTCAGCATAAATACTTTGCTGGGTATCATAAGCCGGTGCAAAAGCAGTAGCTCCCTGTAAGGCCTTTGTATAAGGAATATCACCCCAACGATCAGTGATCTGCAGGAACAAATATGCCCTTAGGATACGTGCCACTGCCAATTGGTTTTTAGTTGATCCATTCAAAGTAGGATCGGCAAACGGACTGCTTCCGGTATTGAACTCTATGATCTTGGTAAGGTTATACAAAGGTCCTGTATACCATCCGCCAAAGGCGAAGTTTCTGGTGCTGTAAAGCGAACCTCCGGGATATGGTCCTTCAGATAAGTACTGGGAATATAAGCTACCCGTTACATCCATCGTCAGGCCTGGAATACTTTGTAAAGAGTTGGTTAACAAACCACGGGTTGTTGGGTTTGCCAATGCAGTTGGCGACACATTAATTGTCCCAAACTTATTACAGCTCGTCACTCCTAAAGAGACTGTAAGTATGAGTATTGTTACTATTCGTTTCATAGTGGAATATATTTTAGTAATAATGATAATTAATTAGAATCCAACACGCAGGTTGAAACCAATCTGGCGTGACTGAGACAACTGTCCACCTTCACTACCAAAGCTTTCCAATTCTGATGGATCAACGCCATACTGTTTGGCATTTGCCCAAATTAACCATGCATTACTTACGATGATACCAAGATTGGCATTTTTAACAAATTTAAGTGGTGCCAATGTTTTTGAAGGAATGGAATATCCAAAACGCACTTCACGCAGTTTGATGTATGAAGCATCTAACAGGTAGTTGCTGGCATCTTTCTGACGTGCAGTATACCAATACGCTCTTGCAGGAATGTAACGGTTGTTTTCTGCACCACTGGCAAATACACCCGGTACACGGATACCACCGCTACCTGTGTTACCACCGGCCAATGTATATGTACCAGGATATCCTCTTGAATCAAATCCTTTGTCGTTTAAACCAACTGTTTCCTGAGAAAGACCGGCACCTGTATTAAAGTTGCGGGTTTCGCAATAGAACAGACCACCATTCTGGAAATCGATAGAGAAGGTCAGATCAAATCCTTTGTACTTAAGTGAATTGAACATACCGCCAGTCCATTTAGGTAACACCTGGCCAATATCCTGATTGATGTTGTAATCAGGTTGTCCATTAGAAAGAATCAATGTTTTATCTGTTTTACCAGTTGGATCAACTTTAAATTTGCGGCTTACAAAAGTACCCCACTCTGCACCAACTCTGTGCTCTAACCTTGTATCAAAACGATTGGTTGAGAACACATAAGTTTTGGTATTCTCATACAGAGAAATCACTTTGTTGCTGTTTTTAGCCCAGTTTAAACTCACTTCCCAGCTAAAATCACGTGTTGTGATAGGTGTACCGGTAATAGATAATTCAATACCCGTATTCTGGATATTTCCCGCATTCACCTGTGCAGTAGAGAAACCGCTGGTTGGAGAAACTGTTAAAGGAATGATCTGGTTGGTATTGTTATTCTGGTACCAAGTTGCTTCAAAACCAATACGGTTCAGGAAACGCATTTCAACACCCACTTCATAGGCTTTGGTTAACGAAGGCTGGATATTTCCGCTTCTAAACTGATCGCCGATAGCAATAGATGCATTAGAACCATATAAGCTACCATTATTTAAAGCCACATTCACTTGGTTAAATCCAAGATCAGATCCAACAGATGCAAATGAAGCTCTCAACTTTCCAAATGATAACCAGTTGGAAATACTTGATTTTTTCAACAACTCAGTAAATACGAAGCTGCTGCTTACAGATGGGTACAGGTAAGAATTGCTATTTTCTGGTAAAGCTGATGACCAGTCGTTACGCAAAGTTCCTTCTAAATAAAGGAAGCCTTTGTAACCAACTGAAGCTTTTCCTAACACACTATTTACTTTTTTTCTTTCATATCCAACTGTATTGGTTGGACGTGCGATTGAAGCACCAATGGTAAAGTAGTTAGGGGCAGTTAAACCGCCTTGTGTTCCCCAAAACTGAGAATCAAATGAGTTGGTACGAACGTTTCCACCCACAAATCCATCTAAAGTGAAATCACCAAACTTGTTTTTATACATCAGGTTGGTTTCGTAGTTCATTTCACGGTTCACGCTTTGTGTTTGTTCATAAGAATCCAATTGCAGACCACCGGTTGCTACTCTGAAATCAGACACAGACTGTAACTGACTCATCCTTGCATAAGACTGCAAATTCAGGTTCTTGGTGATCTTGATATTCAAACCAATATTACCTACCAAACGGTTGGTAGTAGAGTTTCCGTAATTTTCTTTGATAACAAAGTAAGGGTTATCCCAATACTGAGGCGCACCAT
Source organism: Chitinophaga pinensis (assembly GCA_943372845.1). Lineage (GTDB taxonomy): Bacteria > Bacteroidota > Bacteroidia > Chitinophagales > Chitinophagaceae > Sediminibacterium > Sediminibacterium pinensis_K. The sequence continues at coordinate 14,025 of CALSAD010000009.1, forward strand.
ATACTTTAATATCGCTGCTACCATTAGGATCCCCAATATTCCATGAATTCAAGCTACCATCTGGTTCGCGGTATTGTTTCATACGCTCAAGATCCAACTGGCGCTGAAACCACTGGTTGAAATTCTGGGTTACGTTCAAACCATCCAAACGATATCCTTCCAAAGGTTTACCAGTGGTAGAAGCAGTTGTAAACGTAAGGTCATTTGATAAAGTGATTGCTTTACCAATATCATAAGATCCGTTGATACCGATCTGGTGCTGGTCTCTTTTAGCACCCGGGATTACCAGGGTACGGTTCTGATTAGCATAAGTAAAACGGAAATTATATCCTTCACCACTATTGGTTAAGGAAACGGTGTTATTAAAAGTACGTCCGGTTTGGAAGAAATTTTTAATGTTATTCGGCTGCGCAACCATTGGTGTTAATTTACCAAAGTCTGCACCAGGATACCAGCTCCAATAAGCACGGTAATCTGCACCGTCTATTTTAGGACCCCAGCTTTCATCCGCACCATACTCTAACATGCGGTGGCCATTAAAGCCTGCCCATGAAGCAGGGTGAATAGCCGGATTGTATTTGAAAAGATAATATCCTGCATCATCATAAACAGATCCTTTTGTAGAAGCAGCAGAGGTATAACCACCCGCATACTCATTCTGGTATTTAGGTAACAAAGAAATAGATTCATTGGTTACGCCCAAATTTACTTCAACACCACTTTGTTTTTTGCGGCTACCTTTTTTGCTGGTAATTACTACAACACCGTTAGCGGCACGCTGACCGTAAAGTGCAGTTGCAGCAGGTCCTTTCAGTACAGAAAGGTTTTCAACGTTATCCATCAAAACGGCTGATTGATCCGTGATGGTACCATCAACCACGAAAATAGGAGAAACAGGTCCTAAACCGGTAACCCCTCTGATCAGGATATTGGCATTGTCAAAAGTAGAACTCGGAGAACCTACTAACTGAACACCAGAAACTTTACCTATGATGGAGGAACTCACATCAATAGATTTAGCAACGGTCAGGTTTTCTCCTTTCACTTCCTGAACAGCATATCCAAGCGCTTTTTTCTCACGCTTAATACCTAAGGCGGTAACAACCACCTCTGACAGTGAAGATTCAAGAGTTGTTAATGTAACATTAACGGTTGAGCCCGCCCCGACTTTAATTTCCCGGGTTTGGAAGTTAACACTCGAAACAACCAGAACATCACCGCTTTTGGCGTTGATTCTGAAATTACCGGCTGCGTCTGAGGCAACTCCAGTATTTGTTCCTTTAACTACTACAGATGCAGAAGGAACAGGTGCCCCTTTTTCATCCGCGACTTTACCAGACACCTGGGTCTGGCCGATAGCATTTACTACAAAACATAGTAACGCCATCATTAATGATGCAACAATTTTCTTCATGTTTTTAGTTTTTGGATAAACTTTTGAGAAAACGAATATAACCAAACCTGCGAAATGTTAAAAAAAATATAATTCAGGACATTTTACAGAAGGTTAACAAGGCGCTTACCAAAATGAGACTGATAAAAGGCGATAAAAGCTGCGCTAAAATAAAAAAATATGTTAATTGAATTATTTTATAATATTTAATATTCATATTTATAAACTACATTAAAAAAATAAAAATATAACTTTTATTTATAGACTATAGGAATTTACCAACGGTTATTGACGCAGAAATTCTGTTAAAATGGTTTAAACGGCACCTATAAAAAAAATACCAGATCACCTACATTTCAGATATTTTTGCCGCCTATGATACTATTAGATGGAAAAGTAGCTTCTGCGGCAGTAAAAAAAGAGATTCAGGCGGAAACTTCCCTGCTATTATTGGCTGGTAAAAGAGCCCCTCACCTGGCGGCAATCCTGATCGGTACCAATGGAGCCAGTGAAACCTATGTTGCCAGTAAAGTAAAGAATTGTGAAGAAGTAGGTTTTCGTTCAACCCTGATTCGTTTGGAGAGCACGGTTGAAGAATCTGTTTTACTCAACGCAATCGCTTCTTTAAATAATGATCCGGAAGTAGATGGCATTTTGGTTCAATTGCCATTACCCAAACAAATTAGTGAACAGAAAGTGATTGAAGCCATCGATCCATCCAAAGATGTGGATGGATTTCATCCGAGCAGCGCCGGCAAACTAGTGCAGGGCTTACCGAGTTTTATTCCGGCTACGCCGTATGGCATTATCCTGATGCTCGAATTTTTTGACATAGAAACAAAAGGTAAACATGCGGTAGTGATAGGCCGTAGTAATATTGTGGGCCGTCCAATGAGCATATTACTTAGTAGCAATGTAAGAAGAGGCAATTGTACCGTAACGGTTTGTCATTCGCACACACCCAACCTTACCGAGATCTGTTTACAGGGAGATATTATTGTAGCCGCACTTGGCCGACCGGAATTTGTAAAAGCCAATATGGTAAAACCAGGTGCCGTTATCATAGATGTAGGCATTACCCGTGTAGATGATGCTACTGCTAAAAAAGGATTTCGCATAAAAGGCGATGTGGCATTTGATGAAGTGTCTCCGATTGCTTCAGCCATTACACCAGTACCCGGTGGCGTTGGCCTGATGACGATTGCCGGATTATTAAAAAATACTTTACAAGCATATAAACAAAATACAATGAATATCGAATAATGAACAAGGAATGTCGAATGCCGATCGGAGTTATGCTACTTCGATATTCGAAATTCCTTGTTCATTATTCGATATTCTTTCCTCCTTCGATTATCTGAGTGCATCAAATAAATTAAAGCATGGTCATAACCGCTTCCTCCTCTCTTCCTGTTATGGAATCATTCTACACCTTACAGGGTGAAGGATTTTACCAGGGCAGAGCAGCCTATTTTATCAGGCTGGGAGGCTGTGATGTGGGCTGTGTATGGTGCGATGTAAAAGAAAGTTGGGATGCCACAAAACATCCGCTGCAAACGGTTAAAGAGATCGTAAAAAATGCATCTGCCTTTCCGGGTAGGTTAGCGGTTATTACCGGTGGTGAACCCTTGCTGCATTCTCTGGATATATTAACTACAGAATTACAGGAAGCCGGTTTTGAAACAAATATTGAAACATCCGGTTCTTCTACGCTAAGTGGTCAGTGGAACTGGATCTGTTTATCTCCCAAAAAATTCAAAGCTCCTTTACCGGAAATTGTTCCGCTTGCGCATGAATTAAAAGTAGTGGTATTTAACAAACATGATTTTGCCTGGGCCGAGACCTATGCTTCACAGGTAAATCCCGCATGTAAATTATATCTGCAACCTGAGTGGGATAAGGCAGCAGAAGTAACACCGATGATCATTGAATACATTAAAGCCCATCCACAGTGGGAATTGAGTTTGCAGGTGCACAAGTATATCAATGTGCCCTGAGAATATTGAACCTGCCTGCCGGCAGGCAGGTATTGAACAAGGAATATCGAATGTCGAAGTATTTTTTTGGTAACGGATAATTCTGTGTGTAAACAGAAACAGTTCAATTTTAACAAAGCGGTGTTTAGCTTTTTTACGAACTTGGCAGCATGGTGTCTCCTCTTAAATCATTGTTGTTTTCTATTTTATTTTTTCTTTTTACCAGCAGCCTTGCGCAGGTGTATCAACCTGAACGAATTAAAGCGAAAGCAGTAAACACGTACGAAAAAGCTCTGGACCTTTTAAGAGATGGTATGATTGCAGATGCCGCACCTTTACTGGCACAATCTATTAAAGAAGATAGCAATTTTGTAGATGCTTATTTATCATTGGCCGGTGCGTTAGGTCAATTAAAAAAATACGATCAGTCTGTTCAGGTGTATGAGCGGGCCAGAAAAAAAGATACGGCTTATTTTCAAATCTATCAGCTCCCTTACTCCATTAACCTTGCAGGACAAGGAAAATTTGAAGAAGCATTAAACGCAGTCAATACATTTCTGCAATATCCCAAACTGAATGAGCGAAGTATAAAAAGCGGACTATACCGCAAACGTTCCTACGAATTTGCAATTGAATATGCTGCGCAACAAAAAAATACATCGTATGAATTTGCACCCATTAATCTGGGTGACAGTATCAATACCAGAGATGCAGAATACTATCCTTCTGTAACGGTAACAGACAGCATACTGGTATTTACCAGACGAAGCAGGCAGAACCGTGAAGATTTTATAGAAAGCCGTTTTACAAAATCAGGATTTGGTAAATGGAAAACCATTGATGGTGATATTAATCTCGAAACCAACAAAGGTGCCTTATCTGTTTCGCAGGATGGTGAGTGGATGTTGTTTGCCGCAGAAATGTCGGGACAGGCACACAAAAGTTTTGATATCTATATTTCCTATTACACACCAGATGGATGGAGTGAACCACAAAACCTGGGCAACAATATCAATACCGATTTTTATGAGAGCGGGCCAACGTTGAGTCCGGATAAACGTGCCATGTATTTTGTAAGCGACAGGCCCGATGGTTATGGAGGCAGAGACTTGTATGTAAGTTACCGGCAGGCCAACGGCAAGTGGGGACCGTCTGTAAATATGGGCCCCAATATTAATTCTGCAGGCGATGAGCAGGCACCTTTTATACATGCCGATAACCAAACCCTTTACTATACTTCTGATGGCAAGCCCGGTTATGGAAGTTCAGATCTTTTTATACTGCGTAAAGGAATCACGGGAGAATGGGGCAAACCTGAAAATTTGGGCTATCCCATCAATACCATTGAACAGGAAGGAAGCCTTGCTGTTTCTGCAGATGGATTAACTGCTTATTATGCCAGCGACAGAAGCGATACACGCGGTAGTCTGGATATTTATAAATTCACGCTCCGCCCCGATATCAGACCTTACCGTACCTTGTATGTAAAAGGAAAAGTAATAGATGAAAAAACGAAAAAACCAATTCCTTCGTCTATAGAACTGGTAGATAACAGCAATAATAATGCGTTGATGAAAGTACAAACAGATGAACTGGGCGAATACCTCATCACCTTACCCATCGGAAAAGATTATACGTTTACCGTTAACAGAAAAGGGTATTTATTTTTCAGTGAAGTATATGCGTTGAGCCGTAAACAGGCAGACAGTGTTTACCAAAAAGATATTTCGTTACAACCTGTTGCGTTGAATGTGATCAGTACGTTTAACAATATACTTTTTGAACTCAACTCATATGCATTACCCAAAGCAGGTTTGATAGAACTGGACAAACTGGTGCAGGTACTTATAGAGAACCCAACATTGAAAGTTGAAATTGGTGGTCACACAGATGCGATTGGAAAAGCAGATGATAATCTTCAGTTATCAACCAATCGTGCCAGGGTAATTGTAGATTATCTGGTAACCAAAGGCATACCGATAAACAGGCTTAGTTACAAAGGATATGGAGCCACACAACCCATTGCGGATAATGCAACAGAAGAAGGACGTGCAAAAAACAGGAGAACAACGTTTATGGTAACAGGGTTGTAGAAGAGAGGAGGAAATATCGAATAACGAATAATGAATTATGAATGTTGAATGTTGAAGTAAGTGTTTTTTATGAATGTGTTGTGGTACAATAAACTTCTGTTCAAGTAATTATATTATACCGTGTTATGCTATTAAGCTAATTTATTTTAAACCGTGCCTTTGTGCCTTGGTGTGAAAAATAATTGCACACCAAGGCACAAAGGCACGGTTATATCTCTATATGATATATAGCATTTCCTTGCGTTCATTGCAGTTCATGGAACCTTGTGATACTCAAAAGGTAAAGCAGTAACGCAAAGCCCGCAAAGGATGCGCAAAGTTCGCTATGATTATTAATTTTAATAGCACAACACGTTATCCTATATTCTATTGAAATTTCATAATAGGTTCACTATTTATCTCGATAAGTACCTGTCAAGCTCGCGGCTCACAGCTAATAGCTAGGAGCTTGCAACGAAATCTTGCATTTTTAAACAGCCTCTCAATTTAGGTTGTGTCTCCACCATCATACATCGTTAAAACACGCTTTCAAGTAGCGTACAAATACCTGATCTATGTATTTTCTTTTTTATTGAAATTGGATGTGTTCAATCAAAAGAAAATTATGCAGGAAGAATTGTTATACCAGGTAGCACTCACCATGGTACCAGACCTTGGCGCTATCAGGGCAAGAATACTGGTGGAAAAATTTCAAACTGCTTCTGCCATTTTTAAAGCAAAGAAAAAAGAGATCGCTGCCACTGGGGGTATTGGCGAAATTTGTGCGCGGTCTGTAAAAGAATGGGATGCCTTTTCAGATGCCGAAGAAGAAATACGATTTATCGAAAAACACCATATCCTTCCTTTATTCATTACTGATACAGCCTATCCCAAACGACTGCTGCATTGTTACGACCCACCTACCCTTTTATTTTATCGCGGTACCACCGATCTGAACAGTAGCCGCATCATCAGTATCATCGGCACACGCAACCATACAGAGTATGGCCGGCAGGTTACAGAACAACTGATTGGTTCTCTTCAAAACGAGCAGGTACTGGTAGTGAGCGGACTTGCCTTCGGGATAGATTCCATTGCGCATAAAACTGCCTTGCAAAATGGATTACAAACCGTTGGCGTGTTGGGGCACGGGCTTGATACAATCTATCCCTATCAAAACAAAACACTTGCGAAAGAACTGATTGGTCAAGGTGGGTTATTAACCGAGTTTCCCAGTAATACCAAGCCGGATAAACACAATTTTCCCAAGCGAAACCGCATTGTGGCAGGTATGGCAGATGCCACCATTGTTATTGAAACTGCCAGTAAAGGTGGCAGTATGATCACGGCAGAACTGGCGTATAATTATAACCGTGATCTGTTTGCCGTTCCGGGGAAAATAACAGACAGCAAAAGCGGTGGTTGCTTACAACTTATCAAACAAAACAAAGCCGTATTGCTTACCGGTGGAGATCAATTGCTGGAAACGATGGGCTGGCTGGAGAAGAAAAAAAATAACAGGAAACAAAAAGAACTATTCATTGAGTTATCAGCCGATGAAAAATTAATCGTGAGCCTTTTACAAGACAAAGAAAGTTTACCAATAGATCATATCTATCTGCAAAGCAAACTCAGCAGCAGTAGTGTGGCCGCCGCTATTCTGAACCTTGAAATGCAAAACGTAATTATAGCTTTGCCGGGGAAAATGTACAGATTGTTATAAAAGTGAAAATCCTTACTGTAATAAATATTTCACACTAAGGCACGAAGGCACAGTTTTTTATTCGATGCCATCCGTGACCAGATTTTGTTCCGCTATGCGGATTCTTTTTTCTTTTCGCCGCCAGGCCAATAATAAAACCATGGAAATTAAAGAGAGAAAAGCCGTAAGCATAAATGCATAGATCAGGTTCTCTAATTTGTTTTGATACAACCAACCCGATATCAGGGCCCCACTACCAATACCCAGTTCCAAAGCAATGTAAACAGAAGCAACGGCCCGGCCCCTGTTTTGTGGTTCGCACAAATCTACTGCCCAAGCCATTAAGGTTGGGCCATTCATACCCACACTCAACCCAAGTATGGATGCACTGATGATAACCATGGTTACGGTATGCGAGTATGACAGAAAAACCATTGAAACCGCCATAGTTAGCGATGAAAAAATCAATACGATTACTCGTCCATATTTATCAGATGCTTTACCGGCAACCAAGCGTATTAACAAAGAAGCAACCGTATAACAGGCGTAAAAAAAACCTTTGTTATGCATGCCTACCGATTCACTAAGATCCGGAGACAGCGTAAGTACACATCCGATGGAAAACGTAAGCAATAGCATAATGATGGCCGGCTTAACAGAACTTGCATCAAAAATGTCTGTCTTTTTAATCCTGAGTAAGTGCAAAGAAAATTTCTGCGGATTGGCCAATGTTTCTTTCACATTAAACAGTATGCCCACAGAACAAAATGCCGCTACTGATGAAACATAAAACATGGTGTTGTATGAGTACGCCATTACCAGGTAACTTCCGGCTAGCGGGCCAATGGAAGAACCCAATGTATAGCCAATGGCCAAAGCGCCCAGCGCTTCGCCCCTGCGCGATTCATGCACCACATCTGCACCGTAAGCAGAGGTGGCGGTGGGTTTGAATCCCGTAGAGAATCCATGAAAAAAACGCAGTAATAAAAAACCACTTACGGTGGTTAATACAGGATACAATAAACTGCACACCACACAAATCAGTGAACCAAAAATCATTACAGGTACACGCCCAATGGTATCTGTCAATTTACCACTGAACGGCCTTGAGATACCGGCCATTAAAGTGAAGAGCGCAATGATCAGTCCTTTATAATCTGCCCCACCCAGCTTGGTTAAAAACCCCGGCAATTCAGGTATTATCATGCTGAAACTGAGACTAAACAGAAAATTACTAGTACACAATAAACCAAACTGGAAATTAAAATAAGAAGTGTTGGCAGGTGTACGGGGTTGGCTCATTACCTCAAAAATAAAGACAATTATACGTAAGCAGAGAGGTTATCTTTTGCCATACCTATCGCTGATATGGTTGGCAAAATAGCTGTATGGAAAAAATTTTGGAGCGAATTTATCTGCTGCGCTATCTTTGCACATGGCAATAAGAAATACTCCTCCCCGCAACAAGTCTGCACAAGCAAGGTTATTTGGCGAAGGTCTTACATTCGATGATGTATTGTTAATGCCTGCCTTTAGTGAAGTACTTCCCCGCGAAGTGGATATCAGCTCCCATCTTACCAAAAATATTGTATTGAATGTTCCCATGCTGTCTGCAGCTATGGATACCGTTACCGAAGCCAATCTGGCCATTGCTTTGGCACGAGAAGGTGGCCTTGGTATCCTGCACAAGAACATGAGTATTGAGCGTCAGGCCGAGCAGGTACGAAAAGTAAAAAGAAGTGAAAGCGGAATGATCGTTGATCCTATTACGCTGTTGATTGATGCTACCATTGGAGATGCCCTGAAACTGATGAAGGATAATAAAATTGGTGGCATTCCTATTGTTGATAAAGACCAGAAACTGGTAGGCATTTTAACCAACCGGGATCTTCGCTTTGAAACCGATAAAAGGCGAAAAGTGAAAGAAGTGATGACCAAAGAAAACCTCATCATTGCACCGGAAGGTACCGATCTGAAAAAAGCAGAAAAAATATTGCGCCAATATAAAATTGAAAAATTACCTGTGGTAAGCAAGCAGGGTAAATTGATTGGCTTGATTACTTACCGCGATATTTTACAATTACGCAATTATCCCAATGCAGTAAAAGATTCCATTGGACGTTTACTGGTGGGTGCCGCTCTGGGTATTACCAATGACCTGATGGATCGCGCAGCTGCCTTACAATTTGTGGGCGTGGATGTGGTTACACTTGATAGCGCACACGGCCATAGCAAAGGCGTGATACAGGCATTGAAAGCACTGCGTAAAAATTTTAAACAGTTACAGATCATTGCAGGTAATGTAGGTACTGCAGCCGGTGCCAAAGCATTGGCCGAAGCTGGTGCCGATTGTGTTAAAGTGGGTATAGGCCCCGGTTCTATTTGTACCACACGAATTGTGGCGGGTGCAGGTGTTCCGCAGCTCACCGCCATTATGGAAGCCAGCAATGCCTTGAAAGGAAAAAATATTCCGGTAATAGCCGATGGCGGTATCCGCTACACAGGTGATATGGTAAAAGCCCTTGCAGCCGGTGCCAATATTGTGATGATGGGCAGTGTGTTTGCAGGTGTAGAAGAAAGTCCGGGCGATACCATTATTTACGAAGGACGTAAATTTAAAGAATACCGTGGCATGGGAAGTTTAGGTGCCATGAGCCAGGGCAGTGGCGACCGTTATTTTCAGGATGTGGAAGCCGATATAAAAAAATATGTACCCGAAGGCATTGAGGGTCGTGTAGCCTATAAAGGAAACCTGAATGAAATTGTGTACCAGTATGTAGGTGGACTTCGCTCAGGTATGGGTTATTGCGGCGCAAAAGATATCAAGGCTTTACAACAGGCCACTTTTGTAAAAATTACCAATGCCGGAATGAAAGAGAGCCATGCGCATGATATTGATATTACAAAGGAAGCACCTAATTATAGCAGAAAATAGTGGATACTAGGTTATCAAGGAAAGGCAATCCGTAATTGGGTTGCCTTTTTTTATTCCTTTACTCTTTCCTCGCGAACCTTTGTGCCCTGGCGGCTTCGCGGTTTGTTTTTTAACCGCAAAGAAACGAGGCCGCCAGGATTCGCAAGGGGAATTTAGTAAAGAAGGGATAACTTCTGGAAAACAAAACAGCTGTACCTTTCCAAAAAAAGAAAGTGAAAAAAATCAGCTGCTGGCTTGTATTGCTGCTCATTTCTCTGGTTGCACATACACAAACGGATTCTGCACGTCTTCGTATTAGTGTTTTAACCTGTGCTCCGGGTAGCGAACTGTACTCCACTTTTGGCCATACCGCTATTCGAATTACGGATAGTATTGCGCAAACCGATCTTGTATACAACTACGGCACGTTTGATTTTAATGATCCCGATTTTTACATGAAATTCACACGCGGCAAACTGGATTATTTTTTATCCGTATCCGACCTTCCCGGTTTCATGTATGAGTACCAGCAGGAAGGCCGTGATGTGCATGAGCAGGTTTTGGCTTTATCCAACGAGTCTAAAGCAGCGATTCAGCGGGCTTTAACAACCAATCTTATCGGCCCAGCACGATATTACAAATACGATTTTCTCTATAACAATTGTACCTCGCGCATAAGAGATATCCTTATTCAATATGCAGGCTTACAAGCCAATCAGTTATTGGTTCCGGAAGAAACCAGTTTCCGAAATATGCTGCATCTATACCTCGACAAAGGCAATCAGTCATGGAGCAAACTCGGTATTGACCTGTTACTGGGTAGCCCGATTGATAAAAAAGTAACCATCACTCAATCCATGTTTCTTCCGGATTATCTGATGATGGGTATTGACAGTTCGGTTAAGGATAATACACCGCTCCTTCAGGAAAAAATACTATTGAACAAAGGTGTTGATTCTCCCTCATCTTTTGTGGATGAACCTTTGATTGACTTTAGCATTTTTGGGGCGATTGTGCTGATCCTTTCTTTCCTGAAAAATAATGTCGCACGGCTCATTGTTAAGTGGATTGATTTTTTGTTATTACTCATTACCGGACTGATCGGTTGTTTATTGGTATTTATGTGGCTGGGCACCGACCACAAAGCCTGTGCAGCTAATTTTAATTTGTTGTGGGCATTACCTACCAATCTTGTGGCAGCCATTGTTTTCTGGAAGAATCCATCTTGGTTGGTAAAATATTTTAGAATAGTTGAGGTTATTTATTTTGTACTGCTGATTTTTAATCCGCTGCTGCCGCAGGAATATAATACAGGATTCTTTGCCATCATTGTACTGATGGAATTACGGTTATTAATACAAAGAAGAAATCGATTAACAGTTGTAAAACAATAATTAAAACCGTGCCTTTGTGCCTTGGTGTGAAAGTAAATTGCACACTAAGGCACCAAGGCACGGTTAAAGAGAAGCAAGGATTTTAGTAGCGTCAGATTCGTTTATGCAAAAATCATTTCAATATCATTCAACCCATATTGCCTATACCATTCAGGGCACCGGAACACCGGTTGTATTATTACATGGCTTTGGAGAAGACAGCCGTATATGGAATGAACAGGTTTCATTTTTGCAAGATCATTGCATGCTTATTGTTCCTGATTTACCGGGTTCAGGAAAGAGTGCTTTGTTAAGTCTGGAGTCTGGAGTTAGAAGTCAGGAGTTTGCAACAGAGCCAAATTCAGATTCCAGACTTCAGTCTTCAGACTCCAGTCTCCAGTCTCCAGACTATATCTCGATAGAGGATTATGCAGATATCATATATGCACTGCTTCAACAAGAAAACATCAGCAGTTGTATTATGCTGGGGCATAGCATGGGAGGATATATCACATTGGCCTTTGCAGAAAAATATCCATCTAGGTTAACCGGTTTTGGGTTGGTGCATTCCACGGCATTTGCAGATAGTGAGGAGAAAAAGAAAAACCGTGAAAAAAGTATTGACTTGATAGAACAGTATAGACCGCACCCTTTTTTAAAAAATACCATCCCTAATTTATTTGGCAAACTGTTTAAAGAAACACATCCGGAAAAAGTAGATGAATTAACAGAACAAGCCAAAGCATTTACCAAAGAAGCCCTGCAACAATATTACCGGGCCATGATGCTACGGCCCGACCGTACCCATGTATTGAAAAGCAACTATTTACCGGTTCTTTTCGTAATTGGTACCGAAGACATAGCAGCACCCATGGAAGATGTTTTAAAACAGGTATCACTGCCCAACATTTCGTATATTTATATACTACCTGGTATCGGACACATGGGTATGTTGGAATCCGCTGAAAAACTGAACCGGCAACTGCTTGCATTTATCAATTCCTAATTTGTGCAGACGTATGAAGAAGTTTTTCTTCATCATTCTTTTATTCCTATCTGCTTTTCCGGCAACAGCAAGGCATGTGGCAGGTGGTGAATTATTTTATGAATATCTTGGTTCGGCTGGTGGTGGCGTTAGCAATTATCGCATTTCATTACGATTATTCAGGGATTGTAACTCTTCCGGTCCATTGTTACAAAACGAAAATGTGATAGTAGGTATTTATTCAAACGCTACCAATTCCAATATAAGCAGCCTGCCGTTGCCACGCGTTTCACAAATCAATACCATTTTATTAAACACTGCTGCTTTTCCGTGCTTAGTGGGTAATGTAAATGTTTGCTATGAAGTAGCCATCTACTCTGCCGTAATTTCTTTACCAGATAATGTGGCCGGTTATACATTGTCCAGAACTGGTTGCTGCCGCATTGATAACATCACCAACCTTTCTGTTGCAACCAGTGTTGGCAGTAATTATATAACCAAAATACCGGGCACTAACGCGCTTCCATCGGGGCACAATAGTAGTCCGCAGTTTAATGTACGCGATACCGCATTGGTGTGTGCCAATAAAAAATTCTCGCTTGATTTTGGTGCGTTGGATAGTGATGGTGATTCGCTCAGTTATTCTTTTTGCCAGGCCTATGCTGCTTCTGGCGGCAGTAATAATTTACCACCGGCCCCCATTCTCAACCTCATACCGCTACCGTATGCATCGCCCTTTAGTGGCGAGTTTCCACTGGGTGATAAAGTGACCATTAACAGTGGCAATGGCATCATCAATGGTATTGCGCCGGAAGAAGGGCAATACGTAGTAAATGTTTGTATTACCGAATGGCGGAATGGAAATGCAATTGCAGAACACCGGAAAGATTTTATTTTGAAAGTGCAGAACTGCGATTTTGTAGAAGCCGATTTACCAGACCAAATCATACAATGCAAAGATTCGATTGTGCATTTTGAAAATGGTTCTATGTCTTCCGCCATCACTGCTTATCGCTGGACGTTTGGAGACAATACCAATAATTTTTCTACCAACCCCATAGTAGATTATCACTATGCCGATACCGGAAGATATATCGCACGCCTTACCGTAAACGGCCCGCAGGGTTGTGTGGGGGAAGACAGTACACTGGTGTTGGTATACCCTGGTTTTACACCGGCCTTTTCCATCACCGGCAGTTGTTATTTAAATCCCTTTCAATTCAACGACCAAACCAATGCGAGGTATGGTAATGTAAACAGCTGGCGTTGGAACCTTGGCGATGAGACCACATTGGCAGATACACCCCGCATACAAAACCCGGGTTATAAATACGCTGTTCCCTCTACCAAAAATATTCGCCTCATTGTAACCAGCAGCAAAGGATGCATTGATACAGTTAGCAAAACCCTGGTGGTGGCGGATAAACCGCAATTGCTGTTGCCTTTTAAAGACACCTTGATCTGCAATATTGATACATTGGCCATTCCGATAGGTAATACAGGCATTATTTCATGGCTACCTAATAGAAATATATTGTTTGCGAATACAGCAAGGCCACTGGTGTTTCCAAAAGATACTACTCGGTACATTGTTACGGTAAATGACAATGGTTGTATCAATACGGATACTGTAACAGTAAATGTACTTCCGTTTATTACCGTGCAATTGGGTAACGATTCGTTGATTTGCAGAACCGATACCATCCGGTTACGGCCGGTAAGCCATGCATTACAATACCGGTGGACAGCTTCATCGGGCGCAGCCGTGAGCAGCATCAAAAATCCTTTGGTACAGCCATTGGTGAATACCAAATATTATGTAACCGCCAATCTGGGTAAATGCGAGGACAAGGATAGTGTTACCATAAAAGTTGTACCCTACCCCACAGTAAAAGTTGGCGCCGATACGGTGATCTGTTTTGGTAATCGGATACAATTAAGAAGTTCGGTGGTGGGTGCTGCTTTTACCTGGACACCCACAAACTCATTGGTAAATGCGAATATAGCATCGCCTATTGCCGGACCATCGCGCACTACGGCGTATGTACTCAGGGTTACGGATACACTGGGTTGTACCAAAGCAGTAACCGATACCATTGTGGTAACTGTTGCACCACCGGTAATGGCCAATGCAGGCAGAGATACCATTGCTTTACCCGGTCAGGCCATACAAATGGAAGCCACCGGCGGAAGCCGTTATATATGGAGCCCCGAAACAGGTTTGAACGATCCATCTATTTTTAACCCGACCAGTACCCTGGATGCCGATATAGACTCCGTTACCTACCGCGTTCGCGTGTACGATGTAAATGGTTGTTATTCGGAAGATGATGTAACCATACGCGTATACAATACCGGCCCGGCTATTTTTGTACCCTCGGCATTTACGCCCAATGGTGATGGAAAGAATGATGTGTTGAAACCAGTAACCGTTGGTATCTCCAAACTGAATTATTTCCGGATATTTAACCGCTGGGGACAATTATTATACACTACTTCAGAGTTAGGCAAGGGATGGAACGGGCAATACAAAGGAGCCTTGCAACCCAGCAATACCTATGTATTTGCCACCGAGGGCTCAGATTATACCGGTAAAATCATATTCCGTAAGGGAACAGTTGTATTGATCAGGTAAATCATCTGTATTCTTTATTGGTGAAGCAGCAAACTATGGATGAATTTCATCTTGTATAAGATGTTGTAAACGCGTTAAATAAATACAAATTTGTTAATAGATACTTAACAACATGT
Organism: Chitinophaga pinensis; assembly: GCA_943372845.1. GTDB lineage: Bacteria > Bacteroidota > Bacteroidia > Chitinophagales > Chitinophagaceae > Sediminibacterium > Sediminibacterium pinensis_K. The sequence continues at coordinate 29,191 of CALSAD010000009.1, forward strand.
ATTTTCATAGTTACCAGGATTTAAAGTGTAATGAAAAAATGTTTCCTTTTTTTTATAATAGCCCTTATAGGTATACAATACTCATTTGGTGCACACCTGAAAGGGGGATGGATTCAATATACATATCTTGGACCAGGTGCCACAGCCAATACTTCAAGATATCAGATTACCATACGGCAATATCTCGCTTGTAACTCTACTACAGCACAAAGAGATAATGATGTTTATCTCGGTATATTCAATGGTGCTACTAATCAGTTGATCAATACACTTACCATCAATAGAACAGGCACAGAAAATCCTAATAAAACTACTTATGATCCATGTTTAAGCAGTACCCCCCCTGTTTGCTATTTTATAGATATTTATTCTACCACAATAGATCTTCCTAATATCAGTGGAGGATACACATTAACGGTGCAAAGATGCTGTCGCATAGCGAGTGTTTCCAATCTCAGATCACCATCTGATGATTTTGGTATCAGTTACACTGCAAAAATTCCAGGTAACATAAATGGGACGGATTATTTCAATAATTCAAGTCCCGCCTTTGTTCAAAAAGATACCGTACTTGTTTGTTACAATGCTCCATTCACTTTTGATTTTAGTGCTACCGATCTTGATGGAGATAGTCTGTCTTACTCATTCTGTAGCGGTTTAACCGGAGGTTTTAATAATCGCGGAAACCCAACAGACCCGCAAGCAGCGCGTCCCAATCCCCCGGCTAGTCCACCGTATACAGAAATAGGCTATTCTGCAGGATTTGAAGGGTCCTCACCACTTGGAACAGGTGTTACCATTAATCAACGTACAGGCCTTATTTCCGGTCTTGCTCCCAGTACTACGGGTGACTATGTAGTTTCTGTTTGTGTAAATGAGTTTAGAAATGGGGTCTTAATCAGCACTACAAAAAAAGAGATTCATGTAGCGGTAGCCAACTGTTCTATCACTGGTGCCCAGTTAAAACCATCTTATGTAACCTGTAACGGCACCACTTTACAATTTCAAAATGAATCTACCAGTTCCAATATCAATTCTTATTTATGGGATTTTGGTGTGCCCAATCTAACAACAGATACCTCCACCAGTCCAACACCCAGTTATGATTATTTAAAAAGTGGAAAAGACAGTGGCACCTACTCCGTAAAATTAAAAGTTACCGCAGTGGGCGGATGCCAGGATTCAACTACCGCTGTAGTAAAAGTATACCCCGGCTTCACACCGGGCTTTACCGTTAACGGAACTTGTTTTTTGAACAACTATATTTTTTCAGATACTTCCAAAACAAAATACGGTTCTATCAGCAGCCGCTTATGGGATTTTGGTGATTTGACCAGCACGGCCGATACTGCACGAGCCAAAGACTCAGCCTGGAAATATCCGGCAACAGCAACTGTTCAGGTAAAATTAATTGTAGCCAATAATGTGGGATGTATTGATACCGTACTTCGTTCTCTTACCATTGTTGATAAACCCACGCTCAGCCTGCCTTTCAGGGATACCCTTATTTGCAGCAACGACACCCTGGCACTACGTGTGAACACTACCAATGGTACCGTATTATGGACACCCGCCAATGGCCCTAATATTACCCGCATACTTAACAGAACCACCAATGCACCGCTGGTATTTCCGCGGGATACCACCAAATACTATGTATCCGTAAACGATAATGGTTGTGCCAATACCGATTCTGTAATGGTAAATGTATTACAGTTCATTAACGTTGATGCAGGCATTGATACCGGCATTTGCCGAACGGATACTTTCCGTTTACGGCCGGTGAGTGATGCGTTGAGTTATCTATGGTCATCCACGCCAGCATCTGTTGTACAAAATAGTAAGAACCCTTTGGTACAGCCATTGGTAACCACTAAATATCTGGTGATTGCCAACCTGGGAAAATGCCAGGCAAGGGATTCTGTCATAATAAGAGTAGCACCTTACCCAAATTCTGCAGCCGGTGCCGATGTAACCATTTGTTATGGCAGCCGTGTGCAACTGAACGGAGCAGTAACCGGATCTGTTTTTACCTGGTCGCCTACTTCTTCTCTCATCAATCAAAATACCGTGAACCCGATTGCAGGGCCAACCAGAACCACTACTTATATATTGAGTGTAACAGATACAGTGGGTTGCCCGAAACCGAAAAACGATACGGTTATTGTAACCGTTATTCCACCCGTTGCAGCCAATGCGGGACGCGATACGTTTGCCGTACCCAATGAACCTTTACAATTAACGGCCACCGGTGGAACCAGCTACCTATGGCAGCCATCCGCTTTTTTAAGTGATCCAACCATTGCCAATCCCATCGCTATTTTTGATAATAGTATTGACTCCATCACCTATACCGTAAGAGTGAGTGAGGGCAGCTGTTTCAGCGATGACCAGGTAAAAGTGCGCATCTACAAAACCGGTCCGGATATTTTGGTACCCTCTGCCTTTACACCCAATGGCGATGGAAAGAATGATGTGATACGCCCCGCCCTGATAGGCATCACCAAATACAATTTCTTTAGTATCTACAATCGCTGGGGGCAACTATTGTTTACCACTACAGAAATCAACAAAGGATGGGATGGAAATTTTAGCGGCGTAGCACAACCCAGTGGCACCTACGTGTATCAGGCGCAGGGCACCGACTTCCTGGGTAAAACCATCCTCAGAAAAGGAACGGTAGTTTTAATCAGGTAAAATCTTCGTGCCCCTTTCTGCCTTCGTGTCTTTGTGGCAATATCACTCTGCGCAGCCTCCCTGTCCTCCTGTTCTCCGCGGTTGGAAGAATCTCAAAACAAAGTATCGATCCTATTTTTAAACTCTTTCCAACCGCGGAGAACAGGAGTTAAAAGAGTTTTCGCAGAGGGTTGATTGACTATTTAACAGTGCAACACTTTAATATGTACTTTCATTTTACAACGTTATTCCTATAAACAAAACAGTTACCCTAATTTCGCAGCCAGATTACTCATTTATGGAAAAAATCATACTTATAACAGGAGCCAGTTCAGGATTTGGGAAAGCCATTGCAGAAAAATTTGCTGCTGCCGGATGGAACTGTATCATTACCGGAAGAAGAAGAGAAAGACTTAACGCACTGGCAACAGAGCTTCAAACAAAATATGCTATACAAACTTTATCATTGGTGTTTGATGTACAAAACAGGGAAGCCGTATTTGCCTCCATCGGTAGCATTCCTGCTGAATGGCAAACCATTGATGTGTTGGTGAATAATGCCGGATTGGCCCTTGGACGCGATAGCTTTGAAAATGCAAACCTGGATGATTGGGATACCATGATAGATACCAATGTTAAGGGGGTGATGTATGTAACCAAAGCGGTGTTGCCCTATATGGTTCAACGAAAAAAAGGACACATCATTAATATGGGGTCGGTGGCGGCCAAACTGGTATACAAAGAAGGCAATGGCTATTGTGCCAGTAAACATGCACTGGATGCATTGAGTAAAGCCATGCGCATTGATCTGTTACCACAACGCATTAAAGTAACCGCCATACACCCCGGTGCAGCGGAAACAGAATTTTCAATGGTGCGTTTTAAGGGTGATGAAAACAAGGCCAAACAGGTGTATGATGGCTTTACCCCATTGTATGCAAAAGATGTGGCAGAAGTAACTTTTTATTGCGCCAGTTTACCGGAAAACATTTGCATCAACGATCTTAATCTATCATCCATCTCTCAGGCAGATGGAATTTATATTCATAAATAAGCATTGAACACGTACGATACTGATTTACATTTTTAGTATTACCAATTACCGTGCCTTTGTGCCTTGGTGTGCAATTATTTTTCACACCAAGGCACAAAGGCACGGTTGTAAGTGGATTAATTTTAATTGCACACACTTTTAGAAGCATCATCAAAATTCTTTCAATCTCGCAGTAACTGCATCGTGCTTTGCATATTCAAAACGTTGTATCAATGAAGTAGTATAATAACCATCTAGTCCATTGCTGCAAACAGATGCTGCGTTATCCAACTTGATATAACCATCGTTTGAAACAATTCCTTCTTTTAAAAAAACCTGTTGAATTCGCCCTATTACCAAAGAGGTTCCATTGGCTGGTATGGGAATGATGTCTTCTAATGCAAGTAAATATTTTACACTGCTTTCTTTTACGAAAGGAACGGCAACCCCTTCTGCAAATTCCGGTGTTAACCCAACAGCTTCAAACTCGCTGATGTGTGCAGGATATTTAGCACTGGTTTGGTGTGCTTTGTCCAGAAAGGATGCTTGTATATGATTGATGGTATAATATCCATTCGATTTGATATTCACCAGCGTATGTAATGCGTCGGTTTGCGGCCGGTTAATATAACCCACCAGCGGAGGATTGGAACCAATATGTACCACACTGCTAAAAACGCCGAGATTAGTAATCCCTTGCTGGTTAACAGTTCCAATTAAATTAACTGATTTAAAACCGGTAAGACTGTTTACAAAATTAGCCCGGTAAAATCGCTCCCAGCTGTCAATATGAGATGATGAAGTGAATTGCATAACTTATATAATAACTGTACTAGCAAAAAGTTCTGCTACCGTGTAATTATTCTTTAGCATGTTATGCTATTGCATGTGTACGCTTAAACCGTGCCTTTGTGCCTTGGTGTGCTATTTTTTTCACACCAAGGCACAAAGGCACGGTTTATTTGCTGATATAGTTAATGCTTACAGAAAGGGATCAGGCTTCTTTTACCGCTATTATTTTTGCAACGGATTCCTTGTATTCATTCCATATTTCTTCCACCACTTGCGCCGCGGGAGTAATGGCATTGATCATGGCACTTACCTGCCCTATCTCTAATTCGCCTTCGTGCAGATCTCCTTCAAACATTCCTTTTTTGGCGCGGGCCCGACCGAGCAGGTGTTTCATTTCTTCTTCAGAGGCACCTCGTAATTCGGCGGCACGTACTTCTTCAAAAAATCGATTTTTCAGTAACCTTACCGGCATCAGTTTTTTCATACTCAATAAGGTATCTCCCTCCGCTGCATCAACTACCGCTTCCTTAAATGCCAGGTGCGAAGAAGCTTCGGGTGTGCATACAAAACGGCTCCCTATCTGTACGCCATCTGCACCCAATACCATGGCGGCCAGCATTTGCTTACCAGTGGCAATACCACCTGCAGCAATTACAGGAATGGTTACGGCTGCGCGAACAAGCGGTATCAACACAATGGATGTGGTTTCTTCTCTCCCATTATGTCCACCTGCCTCAAAACCCTCTGCCACAACTGCATCACAACCGGCGTCTTCTGCTTTTTTTGCAAACTTGCTACTACTCACCACATGCACTACTGTAATGCCATTTTCTTTTAAATGCGATGTCCATGTTTTAGGATTACCCGCACTGGTAAAAACAACAGGCACTTTTTCTTCAATAATAATGTTGATTAGCTCTTCCACATCAGGATACATCAATGGAATATTTACACCGAATGGTTTGTTGGTAGCAGCTTTGCATTTTTGAATATGTTCGCGCAATACATCGGGATACATACTGCCCGCACCAATCAAGCCCAAACCACCCGCATTACTTACGGCACTTGCCAATTTCCACCCACTTGCCCAGATCATGCCGGCTTGGATGATGGGATACTCTATCGAGAATAATTCACAGAGGGGAGATTTCATGAAATTGGTAATTTGAAAATTTGAAAGTGTGGCAATTTGAAAATGAAAGCCGATATCAGATATGCCGAAAAATAAAGCAATCTAAAATTACATATCAAAATACATAGAAATGAGCCAAGAACCCATTTTCAAATTTTCAAATTCAAAATGTCACCCAAAATCAATCTCCGTATTATCGCCAATATTCAAACTCCGGCTTAACCCTTTTACAGAAGCATCACTGCCGATTAAAGAATTGTCGAGCACCACTTCGTAGAGATTGGTGTAAGAACCAATGATGCTGTCGCGCACAATGGAATGTTTGATAGAAGTATTGGCACCAATGGCCACATGCGGACCAATAATAGAATTAGAAATATCGCAACCAGGCGCGATACTAACGGGAGGAATGATTATGGTATTGTTAAATCCATGATCATAAGAAGTATTGCCGCCAAATTTTTTTAATAAGGTAGCATTGCTTTCCAACAGGGTTTCTTTTTTACCACAATCGAACCAGTTCTTCACTTTAAACGCCTGAAATTTTGCGCCGCGTTTAATCATGCAATCCAATGCATCGGTTAAATTGTATTCGCCAAATGTTTTAATGTCCTGCGCAAATAAATGATGCAGACATTCAAACAAAAAATGGGTTTCTTTTATTTTATACAATCCCACCAAAGCCATATTGCTTTTTGGAATGGCGGGCTTCTCAACTACCTGTTCAATAAAACCATCTTCTCCCACAGATGCCACACCAAAATTGCGGGGGTCATCTACTTTTTTTATACCCAGCATGCTGTAAGGACTGTTCACTACTTCCTTTACATCGTACTCACAAATGGTATCGCCCAAGGCAACAAATACCTCATCGGTACCAACAATATTTCGGGTTAGTTCAATGGCATGGCCGGTACCCTGCCGTTCATTCTGAAATACAAAATGTGTGGTAAGGTCAGGATAGGTTTGTTTAACATAGTCCTGAATCTTTTCGCCGAGATACCCAACGATAAAAATAAATTCGGTAATCCCTGCATCCCGTAACTGATCAACAATAAAACTCAGAATGGTTTTACCGGCAATGGGTATTAGGGCTTTGGGTTGGGTATAGGTATGTGGTCTTAATTTAGTTCCGGCACCAGCAACAGGAATGATCGCTTTCATGGGGGTCTTTTTGGTTTGAAAATCCATACTCAGGCATACCACAACAGTTTCATAATGTATACCTGACACATTTTCAAGAGGTCGAAAATAGGAAAAACTGCGGTAAGGGCAAGTTTTGGGGAAAGAAAGCTTCCAGCTATAAGCCGCTAGCTACAAGCCCAACCTCAACTAACCGTTCATAGAAACACAAAAATGGATTTGCATAAGCTTATTTTCCACAAATCAGGCCCGCAGCTCACGGCTAATGGCTCACAGCTTATCTTTGCACCTCAAATACAAGCCAATGCAAAGAGATACCCTCGTTTTCGACCTTATTAACCAGGAATTACAAAGACAACGTCATGGAATTGAACTGATTGCCTCTGAAAATTTTACCAGTTTACAGGTAATGCAGGCAATGGGTGGCGTTATGACCAATAAATATGCCGAGGGCTATCCCGGTCGCCGTTATTACGCCGGTTGTGAAATTGTAGATCAAACCGAGCAGTTGGCTATTGACAGGCTGAAAGAAATTTTTTCGATCGACTATGCCAATGTGCAACCGCATAGTGGTGCACAAGCCAATGCTGCAGTGGCACTGGCCGTTTTGCAGGCAGGAGATCCCATTCTGGGATTGGATTTGAGCATGGGCGGTCACCTTACCCATGGTTCTGCTGTTAACTACAGTGGTAAATTATACAAACCCAATTTTTATGGTGTAACCCGTGAAGAGGGTTTGGTAGATTATGACATGCTGGAAGCAAAAGCCCGCGAAGTAAAACCCAAACTCATTATTTGTGGAGCCAGTGCTTACAGCCGCGATTGGGATTATGCACGCATCCGCAAAGTAGCCGATGAAGTGGGCGCTTTGGTAATGGCAGATATTGCACACCCTGCCGGACTGATCGCAAAAAAATTATTGAACGATCCGTTTGATCATTGTCATTTTGTAACCTCTACCACACACAAAACTTTACGCGGGCCACGTGGCGGTATCATTATGATGCGCAAGGATTTTGAAAACCCATTTGGTTTGAAAGATGTAAAAGGCAATATCCGTATGATGAGTAATCTGTTGGATATGGCTGTATTTCCCGGTATTCAGGGCGGACCGCTTGAACACGTGATTGCCGCAAAAGCCATTGCCTTTGGAGAAATCTTAAGTAATGAATTTACCGTTTACGCTAACCAGGTAATTAAAAACTCACAGGCATTGGCCAAAGCATTGGTGGCCAAAGAATACCAGATCATCAGCGGTGGAACAGATAACCATTTGGTATTGATAGACCTGAGAAATAAAAATATCAGTGGTAAAAAAGCAGAACAGGCATTGGTGTTGGCGGACATTACCGCTAATAAAAACATGGTGCCTTATGATGACAAGAGTGCTTTTGTAACATCAGGTATACGACTGGGGGTGCCTGCCATTACTACCAGAGGAATGAAAGAGGAGCACATGCTATTTGTAGTTGATGCAATTGATAAAGTACTGATGAATGCAGATGATGCAACTGTTGTACAGGCCGTTAAGAAAGAAGTGAATGCATTTATGGAGCAATTTGTTTTGTATCCTGAGTTAGGATAAAATAAATTCTGTTCTGCATTGAATACATCACCGCAGAGCCGCAGAGAGCGGGGAGTTTTCGCAGCGTTTATTCGGAATGAATTAAATGTTTTTCTATGATACAAAGATTACAAACCCTTTGGTTACTGGCTGCCTCTCTTCTGGCTTTTGCCACACTGAAACTCTCTTTTTTCAGCGGTAATATTTTAGTGGAGAACGTAAAACAGTTTCAAAAATTTACCGCTATGAACAGTATTCCGGTAATGATACTAACGGTAGCCGTAGCCATAGCCGCATTGATCACTATTTTTTTATTCAAAGACAGAAAGCTGCAACTGAAAATTTGTTTTGCCACATTGGTACTTTCAGTGCTTACTATTGTTTTATATTATCTGCAGACAAAAAGTTTTGTTCTCAACGAATGGACCTTTGATCTTACCTGCGTAGTAACCATTGCCATTCCCTTTGTGTTATTCCTTGCTATCAGAGGAATATATAAGGATGAAAAAATAGTAAAGAGTGTAGACAGGTTGAGATAGGGAAAGGGAATATCGAATATCGAACAAGGAATGTCGAATGTTGAATGAAGAGGTAAAAAACACTTCGACATTCTTTTTTCGACATTCGACATTCGATATTCAATTTTCCTACAGGTATCGCCCTGTATAACTCTCTTTCACTTTCTTAATACCTGCGGGTACACCAGTATATACAATATTCCCTCCTGCATCTCCTGCTTCGGGGCCGAGGTCGATGATCCAGTCGGCGGATTTTATGACATCGGTGTTATGTTCAATCACAATTAAAGAATGGCCCTGTTCTATCAATGCATTGAAGGAAGCGAGTAGCTTTTTAATATCGTGAAAATGTAAGCCCGTGGTTGGTTCATCAAATACAAATAGCATATGACCAATGCCTTTCCCTTTGCCCAGAAAACTAGCCAGCTTTACACGTTGCGCTTCGCCACCACTAAGGGTATCGCTGCTTTGGCCGAGTTTAATATAACCTAAACCTACATCCTGCAAGGGCTGTATGGCGGTTTTGATGGATTTCTCTTCTCCAAAAAAATCAATGGCTTCATCCACACTCATCTCTAGTACATCAAACACACTTTTTCCTTTGTACTGAACATCCAATACCTCTTCTTTAAAACGCCTGCCACCACATGATTCGCAGGTAAGGTGTACATCTGCCAGAAACTGCATTTCAACAACCTGTTCTCCTTCTCCTTTACAGGTATCGCAGCGGCCGCCATCAACATTAAAAGAAAAATGTTTGGGTTGAAAGCCACGTGTTTTAGATAAGGATTGTTTAGCATACAGATCGCGGATATGATCATACGCTTTGATATAGGTGATGGGATTGCTGCGTGATGATTTTCCAATCGGATTCTGATCAACCATTTCTATCTGCGAAATATACTCCACATCACCACTGATGTTTTTATGTAACCCTACTTTTTCTGAAAACTCTCCTTTCAATTTCCGCAAGGCAGGAATCAATACCTGTTTTACCAAAGTGGTTTTACCACTTCCACTAACACCACTTACCACACACAAAGTATTCAATGGAAATGCTACCGTAATATCTTTCAGATTATTTTGCCGGGCATTTTCTACCGTAATACTCCGATTCCATTTCCGTATTGTTTTTGGAGCCTCAATACGCAGTGTACCATTAAGGTATTTACCGGTAAGGCTTTCCGCATTGGCTACCAGCTCATCATAATTACCAACGGCCACTACTTCGCCGCCAAGGTGCGATGCCAGCGGACCCATATCAATGATGTAATCTGCTTCGCGCATCATCATTTCATCATGCTCTACCACCACAACGGTATTACCCAGATCGCGTAAAGATTTTAATACACTGATTAAACGAACCGTATCTCTTGAATGCAAACCGATAGAGGGTTCATCCAGAATGTATAATGAGTTGGTAAGGTTACTTCCCAAACTTCTGGTCAATTGTATCCGCTGGCTTTCGCCACCACTTAATGAATTGGCCAAACGGTTTAATGTTAAGTATCCCAACCCAACATCTATCAATGTTTGTAATCGCTGGTGTACTTCTATCAGAATTCTTTTCGCAACTTCTTTATCATGTTGAGATAAAACCAAATCATCAAACCATACTTTCAAATCCTTCACCTGCAACTCACACAACTCACCAATGTGTTTACCGGCAACCTGAACATACAGGGCTTCTTTGCGTAAACGATAACCCTTACAATCAGGACAGTTGGTTCTGCCCCTGTAGCGGCTAAGTAATACACGGTATTGTACTTTGTATAAATTCTGTTCTACTTCTTTAAAAAAATCATTCAATCCCTGCACAACACCTTCCCCTTCCCATAACTGGCGATATTGTTCCTTACTCAGATCAATAATGGGTTTGTGAATGGGGAAACCGAATTTGCCCGCATACTTCACAAACTGTTCGCGCCACCAACCCAGTTTTTCTCCTTTCCATGGGGCAACGGCGCCTTCGTATACACTCAACCGTTTATCTGGTATCACCAGGTCTGCATCAATGCCCAGCACCTGGCTAAATCCTTCGCAGGTAGGGCAGGCACCGTAGGGATTGTTGAACGAAAATAAATTAGGAACCGGTTCTTCAAACTGAATACCATCCAATTCAAATTTATTACTGAAGTGAAGGAGTTTTTTGTTGTCTACTTCCACATACATTTCCCCTTCGCCTTCATAAAAAGCTGTTCCAACAGAATCGGATAAGCGATGCAGATCCTCTTCTTCAAAAGCTTTGGTAACAATACGGTCTATGAGAACGTGGGGTTGAAGTTTGGAGTCTGGAGTCTGGAGTCTGGCGTTTAGCTCCTTATCAGATAAGGCAAGTAATTCTTCTATCCGAATAATAACTCCTGACTCCAGACTTTTAACTCCTAACTCGCGTAAATACATACGCGAAAATCCCTTCTGCATCAATATATTCAGCTCTTCGCGAGGTTCGCGTTTAACGTGTTGTTTGAAGGGAACAATGATCACCAGTTTGGTTCCATGCGGCATTTGTGCTATAGCATGCATCACATCGGCCACATCATCTTTCTTTACTTCTTTGCCGCTTACCGGCGAAATGGTTTTACCGGCGCGTGCATACAACAAACGCAGGTAATCGTAAATCTCCGTCATACTGCCTACCGTACTACGCGGGGTTCTGGTAATTACTTTTTGTTCGATGGCAATGGCCGGGCACAATCCTTTGATGTAATCAACATCCGGCTTTACCATGCGTGCCATGAACTGTCGCGCATACGCACTCAAACTTTCTGCATACCGGCGTTGACCCTCCGCAAAAAGTGTATCAATGGTAAGCGATGATTTACCGCTTCCCGAAACACCGGTTACCACAATGAGTTTGTTACGCGGAAAACTTACGGTTACATTTTTGAGGTTGTGTACCCGTGCACCCTTCACCACAATACTGCCGTTGTCGTCTGTTGCTTTTTCTATTTTGGGTGATTTTGTTTTTGTTGCCATAGCGTTAGCAAATTAAACACATTATCCATGGTTAAGTTTAGAAAAGCTTGGTGGGAAAAGGAATTTTTTATCCGATTTCCCTATGGGTTTCCTACCCATGCAAGAACACGAAAATGTGTATAACCACAACCCCTCAAAACATTCTTTTCCACAAAACCTGCCAGACATCAAAAGATGTATAATTTGTTGTTGAAAGATAACGAGTTAGTTCAGGAACATTGAATAAAAAGTTCTGGTGAAGCCCGGATTAACTACCCCCTACGCAAACAAAAAGGATATGAGAACATTAGAGCAGGCGTCTGATACGGAACTGATACGGGCCTTTCAGGACGGCGATACCGCCGCCTTTGAAACCCTTATCTACCGGTACAAAGACAAAGTCTTCTCCTCTATTCTGTTCTTTGTAAAAGACAGTTACCTGGCAGAAGACCTGTTTCAGGATGTTTTTATCAAGATCATTGATACACTCAAGAACAAACGCTATACCGAGGAAGGAAAGTTTCTACCATGGGCACTTCGCATTTCGCACAACCTTTGTGTGGATTATTTCAGGAAGGTAAAACGCACCCCTGCTATACGTACCACCGATAACCAGGATATTTTTGAAGTGCTGCAAATTTCAGAAGAAGGTGCCGACAGTAAAATTATGCAGGGCCAAAGTCATGAACAGGTTCGTAAAATGCTGGATCTGTTACCGGAAGAGCAACGCGAAATTATTGTACTGCGCCATTTTGCCAATATGAGTTTTAAAGAAATTGCACTGATTACCAATTGCAGTATTAACACTGCACTAGGCAGAATGCGGTATGGATTGATTAACTTACGAAAGATGATGACAGAAAAACAAATTGCCCTGTAACGATATCTTCCAAACTATGTAAAGATCATGAACCCTTCATTCCGATGAGGGGTTCTCCTTTTAATAGTATACGTCATTTCGAACGGAGCGGAGCGAAGTGAGAAATCTCATGAATGTTTCGCAATAGCATCATCTATGCGCTGCCCACAATACGTCATTTCGAACGCAGCGTAGCGAAGTGAGAAATCTCATGAATATTTCGCAATAGCATCATTTATACGCTACCCTCAGTACGTCATTTCGAACGCAGCGCAGTGAAGTGAGAAATCTCATGAATGTTTCGCAATAGCATCATCTATGCGCTGCCCTCAGTACGTCATTTCGAACGCAGTGCAGCGAAGTGAGAAATCTCATGATTATTTGCTAGGAATTATCTGGAACCTCTCTATTGATACGTCATTTCGAAAGCAGCGTAGCGAAGAGAGAAATCTCATGAATATTTTGCAAAGCATTCATGAGATTTCTCCTCCTTCGTCGTCGAAATGACGCTGGGTTATTAATTATTTTTTGAGAAAGCTTCCTTACCGCACTGCAACCATTTCAGGTATTCAGCAGCATCGGGGGTATAACCCACAGGATTGTTCATCAATACTTCCTTCGTATTCAGGATAGCGTAAAGAGGTTGTGTGGTCTGGTTAAAATTTTCTGTTTCAAACGTGGCCCATTTATCGCCAATGCTAATGATGTCTTTCTTATCGCCACTTTTTGTTGTGTAATTGAGGATCCGTTGTTCGGCAGGTAGTTTCTCCTTATCATCTACATATAAGGATACGAGGATGAAATTTTCTTTGATGTAATTGTACACTTCCGGCTGTGTCCAAACATTCTCTTCCATTTTACGGCAGTTAACACAGGCCCATCCGGTAAAGTCAATCAGGATTGGTTTGTTTTGTTCTTTAGACAGCTGTACTGCTTTTGCATAATCGTTCACCACATCTGCTTCAAGTCCTTTCCCATGCACATTATCTTTTCCATAAATGCTGTAACTGAAAGGTGGCGGAAAACCACTGAGCAATTGCAGGTTGGCATATTTTGTTTGTGTTACACCGGGAATTAAATACAGCGTAAACAGCAAAGCCAATACACCCAATGCTTTCCGGCCCTTACTTATTTTCATTCCCTTGTAATCGTGTGGTAAACGAAGTATGCCAAAAAGATACAGTGTTAAACCTGCTCCAATCAAAATCCAGATCCCGATAAATACTTCTCTTTTTAACAGGCCCCAATGCATGACAAGATCTGCATTCGATAAAAATTTAAAAGCAAGTGCCACTTCCAGAAATGCCAGTACTTTTTTCACTGTATCCAACCAACCACCGGATTTGGGTAAAGATTGCAACCAATCAGGAAAAATGGCAAACAGCGCAAAAGGTAATGCCAAAGCCAAACCAAATCCTGCCAACCCCGATGTTAATTGCCAGGCACCGCCACTGATAGAACCTACTAGCAAAGAACCCAGGATAGGGCCGGTACAGGAAAAAGATACAATAGCAAGGGTTAGCGCCATAAAGAAAATTCCACCCAAACTTCCCAGTCCACTTTTCGCATCTGCTTTACTGGCAATGCCACTCGGCAACGTCAACTCAAAATAACCAAAGAAGGAAATGGCAAAAAAGATGAAGATCACAAAGAAGATCACATTCAACCAGGAATTGGTAGAAATATTATTGAAGATCTCCGGCTGCACATTGCCCAACACATGAAAGGGAACGCTTGCCAGCAGGTAGATCATAAAAATAAATAAGCCATACAGCACGCCATTTTTAATGGCCTGTTTACGCGTTGCCGCTCTTTTGGTAAAGAAAGAAACCGTAACGGGAATCATTGGGAATACACAGGGTGTAAGCAATGCAATTAAGCCACCCAGAAACCCCAATAAAAAAATTGACCAGATACCATTGCCGGCAACATCATTTTTTTTACCACATTCTGCCAACGGTTTGTCGATATCTATAGATGCCAGTTTGATTTGTGATGATCCTGCTGCTGTTTCGGAACCACCTTCAAGACTTACCTCGAAAGCTTGTTCAGAACCGATGAATTCTCCGGCTTTTCCAAGAAATGCGTTGATGGTTCCTTTGAGTGTTGCGGGAATGAAGCCATTAATTTTTATCTGTTGCTTAATTTCTATGGCGCCTGTGTATACCAACACCTTACCAAATACCGCATCATTCATCTGTTTAGATGTTGCAGTGTACGCGATCGTATTCTGCAACAGGGCATTTTCGTAAGCAGGCACAAATTTTACCTGCTCCAGACCTTCTGCCTGGGGGTTGTTTCCATACACATGCCATCCTGATGGTATGCTGGTGGTAGCAACCAGTTCATACACGCCATTCGCTATTTTTTTTGATTGGGTTTGCCAATGCAACAGACTATCCGTTTGCGCAGCAAGCACACCAAGCGTTACCAGACCAATAAAAAGCAGTAATCCTTTTTTCATGTATCCGTTAAAATTATAGCAGCTTCAGATCGAATGATTTTTTTACAGGAGGTAAACATTGGCTGTCATCGCAAACCATGTATTCCAATATACCGCTGATATTGGTTTTGAGACCACCTTTCACGGATACCGTTTGTATAAATTCTACCTTATCAGAATAGTAGAGCACATTGGTATTGAAATTTTTATCGAAGGTTTTTTCCAGTTTACCCATTTCTTTTACCACACCATTTTTAGTAACCAAAGGGTTGGGTTTGAATTTGATACTGGTAGGTATCGGACCACCCTTGCCGGTATTCTGTGAGTAAAGATGCCATGGGTCTTCTATCGATGCCGTAATGATGATATCATACACGCCAGCCGATTTCTTTTTCACTTCATAATTCCAGCTTACCGGATTTTTCTGTCCAAAAGCGATGGATACAGCTATGATTGCGATTAGGGTACATACTATTCTTTTCATACAAAACAAACTGTTTAGGTTAATGACGTGACGCTAAACGCCACCTTACAAAAAATCAATTCAATCCCAGTATTTCAAAAACTTTAACACCATCTAAATTACTCATCGCTTTGGATGAGGCGCGCTCCGGGTGTGGCATCATACCAAATACGTTATTTTGTTTGTTACGGATGCCGGCAATGTTTCTGATGGCTCCATTCGGGTTAGCAGTTGCATCAATCGTGCCATCTTCCTTACAGTACCGGAAAAGGATCTGTCCGTTGGCTTCCAACTCATTCAAAGTAGCTTCATCTGCATGAAACCGCCCCTCACCATGCGCCACCGGAATTTTCAATGCTTCCCCCTCTCCGTTCTTTATATAAACGTTCTTACACACAAATTGTTGGTTGGCATTTTGTAACAGCACACCCGGTAATAACCCACTTTCACAAAGTATCTGAAACCCATTGCAAACGCCGAGTACTTTGCCGCCTTTATTGGCAAATTCAATCACACTCTGCATCATCGGACTAAAACGGGCAATGGCACCACAACGTAAATAATCGCCATAAGAAAAACCGCCCGGTAAAATAATACAGTCGTCGGTGGTAAACATACTCAGGTCCTTGTCTTTGTGCCAAAGCATAATCACTTCTTTACCAAGGTCTTGCTCAAGGGCATCCTGCATATCTCTGTCGCAGTTAGATCCCGGAAAAACAACAACGCCAAACTTCATAGAGGTTCGTTTTTATCCTGAAAGGCTGAAAAATTATCGGAAGGCCAAAGGTAATACCTGACCCGTTACAAGCGGGCTAATTTTTGATGAACCACCAGTTATTATACAGTATTACTGCTGCTGCCAGCCAGAAAAGCAGGTTGGGCAACAGTAAACGTCGGGGGTAGGAGAAAACATTTCCGGCAAAAGCCCCCAGGGGCACCAGACTCATAAAGGCAGATTCGATACCGGCATGTAGAAAAATGAAGGGGATGGGTAACAGAATCAGTAACATCACCATCATAACACCCCAGTTTTTTCGAATTTGTATCACCATCCGTTTATTGGAAATTTGCCAGTAATAAAGGGCCGCCAATAACACCACTACCAGTACTGATACACTCACCACCAAAGGAATGCTCCATTGCGTTAGCGGCAAATTCAATTGCAGGTAAGGGAGGTAGGTTTTGAAAGAAGTCAAACTATCGTTCAGAAATAAAAAGGCAGCCAGAAAATAATAGGGCACCAATATACCCATCAATAAAATTACCCATTCAGCAAGGTTAAACGGCCTTACTACGGCCAGTGCAAACAATACCACCAGAATAAGTATGGCAGTAGGATGGTAACACAGTACGGCCACACCCACAATAAGGCCTGTATTAAACAATAATGTTTTGGGTGATGGATGATTATACAAACGACTGAGTTTGATAAATAACCAGATCAATAAAAAATTAGCGATCAACGCCGGCGAAATACTGCACCACTGAACCAGCACGCCTGATAGCAACACATAGGCCATGGCAGTGGTGTAATTATTATTTTGAAACATCCGTAAGTCGGATAATACCATATTCAGCCTTATGGCCTGCACCAACAACAAAACCTGGTACAAAATAAATAAAGTGGTAGCGGAAAAACCTGTGATGTATTGTTTCAAAAAAACAGAGAACAACCCATCATTGGTATTGGATATCACCAGCGGTGCATTCACAAACAGGTGTGCATGCACAGCAATGCTGAGAATAACCAGAAAAAAAATATTGATGATTGATTTATCCCGGAATAGAAAAACCACGTGTATGAAAATTAAAATTCAATTTTAGCAAAACAGGTAAACCCACGGTATTGGCAGGGAACAATAGCCTGCCTTGCCCCAATCTGTTTGGCATGGCGGGGCATAAAATCATAACCTTTATCCATGTTTTTAAACGTAGGCGTTCTATCTACCTGACCGTTGGGCGACATGCTCTGGTCAGATAGGATCATACTACGCTTCTCCTGTATATTGAACAGAAAATGTATCAGATCACCGGTATTCAGTAAGCCAAATCCAATAAAATTATCGGTGTTGTCATCGTACTGCGATTTTCTTACCACATTACTCCATTCCATTTTTCCTTTGGGATCAAAAGATATTACGGCTACATTATCTGCATAATAGCGGGTTAAGCTATTGGGGTTAGCAGACATACTGCTGCGACCCCATGGATAAAATCCAAGCGGGCTGTTCCATGTATAATAACCACCCATGGGTGTCCAATAAGGCGATCCATATAAATAATCCCACCTGCTCAATGTATTACCTCTTGAACTGGTATAGGCCGATTCTGCAACAACAATAAACCCACCATCCCTTCGCAGAATGATGTTTTTGAGAAAGTAATCATTAAAAGAGGTTTTAGCGGAGCCCTCGCCCCTGGCATCTTCCCTGAATTCATCGCTGAATACGGTAGTGGCATTCAGCAATTGCTTGTTCATGGATTTATCCCACAGCACATAATACAATCCTTCAATATTTCCACGCCGGGCTTTACTCATGAAAGAAGTGATTACATAATGTTTGTTAATATTATCTACTTTGATACGTACATCATCCAGAAAAAAACTACCCAGTTGCAGATCGGTAATGGTATAGGTTCCTGCATCGGGGGCTTTGGTAATCAGGCTGATCTTATTGATGTTGTCATTGGCAGAAGTACCGGAGGCCCTGATACAAACAAGGTCGCCATCATTATCTAGTGTAAACTCTGACAGAAAATCATTTCGCTGCGGCATGTTGATGCTTAAGCGTGATTTCTTCAGCAGCGTAAGGTCTTTATCAAACAAACAGGTCGTCAATAAATGTGCTCTGTCATTGCGGGTATTGATCTTAAAGATCATGATCCGTTGTTTATCCTCACTATTAATAACAGAGTAAATTTTATTGTTGGAAATTGCATTCATATTATCGGTTGAATCCAGTTCAATAGGCTCTCCTATCTTTTTTCCTGAACCATCCAGTTTAACCGCCATGCAATACATGGAACTTTTTTTCTGGTACTCATAAATCATGTACACATAATCCGGGTATTGAATAAATTCAGTACTCAGTACACGATAATTCATGAAATCCATTTTTACCTTGTCCACCATTTTCATGTCATTATCATACGTAGTCATATAATGCTGGTCGCGGTAGTTTTTATACACCAGCACTTTCCCACCGATCTTACCCACTACTTCAAAATTCAGGGTACGGGCATCATCACGGTCGGGATCAGAATAAGTAATTCGCTGCGCAAAGCCGGAAAGGCAGGTGAGCAATAAACAGGCAATCAGTACAGGTACGGTTGTTTTCATTTCCTGGTCGTCATTTATCTTTCAAATGTAAGGTTTGTGTGGATTCCGGATAGTAAATTAACAGTAAAAGCACAATACCTGCGCCAACACTGATATTTATTGAGATGGATTGATTTTACGGCTACATTTGTTGAATATTTATGCATTAATCGTAATAACCACTTCGTGTGAGCAAGAATATTAACAAGGTTTCCACTGCCGGTCTGATCATTGCGTTGGGAATCATTTTCGGGGACATCGGTACATCACCTCTTTATGTACTGAATGAAATTATTACCGGCCGGGCCATTACAGAAGAATTGATTCTGGGTTCACTCTCCTGTATCATCTGGACACTTACCCTGCAAACCACGGTTAAATATGTAATCCTTACCCTGAAAGCCGATAACAAAGGCGAGGGTGGCATTTTCAGTTTATATGCGCTGGTTCGCCGCAGGCGCAAATGGCTGGTAGTACCGGCCATGCTGGGTGGCGCGGCTTTGCTGGCCGATGGCATTATTACCCCCCCTATCACCGTTACCTCCGCCATTGAGGGATTGAAACAGTTAGATGCACTGCGAGACATACAACAAAGCACCATTATCACCATCGTAATCAGTATCATCAGCTTCCTGTTTTTTATGCAGCAGTTTGGTACTGCTTCTATTGGTAAAATGTTTGGGCCCATTATGGGTATCTGGTTTACCATGCTGGCCGTTCTGGGTTGCTCTCATTTAATGGATGATGTCGGTATATTCAAATCGTTAAGTCCGCATTACGCTTATGAATTGCTTACCAAATACCCCAAGGGTTTCTGGTTATTAGGGGCCGTATTTCTCTGTACCACTGGGGCTGAGGCATTGTATAGTGATCTGGGGCATTGCGGCAAAGGCAATATCCGGGTATCATGGATATTTGTAAAAACCTGTTTGATCTTGAATTATCTGGGACAAGGCGCCTGGTTACTGGCCAATTACAAAGACCAGATCATTCCTCCGCAGATAATGGCAGAAGGTTTCAATCCTTTTATCAGCATCATGCCGCAATGGTTTAAGCTGGCGGGTATTATTATTTCAACAGTGGCAGCGGTTATTGCGAGCCAGGCATTGATATCCGGTTCTTTTACACTGATCTCCGAAGCCATGCGTTTGAACCTATGGCCCAAAATGAAGATCAATTATCCATCGGAAGAGAAAGGACAACTGTACATTCCGGGCATCAGTTTATTGCTGTTTATCGGCTGTGTGGGCATTGTATTGTATTTCAGAGAATCTAAAAATATGGGTGCGGCCTATGGTTTGGCCATTACCATGTGCATGATCAGCACGTCTATTTTGTTTGCCAATTTTCTGGTAAGCCGCAGGGCCAAGTCCATCTGGATTTATCTGTACCTGATCGTATACCTCGCCATAGAAATATCTTTCCTGATAGCCAATCTTGAAAAATTTCTGCATGGTGGTTATGTAACCCTGGTTGTGGGTGGTGCATTGTTTGCCGTAATGTATGTATGGTTCCGCAGCAGAAAAATTAAGAACCGGTATGTTGAGTTTGTGCGAATGGAGCATTATATACCCATGATTCAGGAATTGAGTAATGATAAAACCATTCCTAAATACGCTACGCACCTTGTGTACATGACCAGTGCCAATAATCCGAAGGAAATTGAGCATAAGATCATTTATTCCATCCTTAACAAAAAACCAAAACGTGCTGATATCTATTGGTTTGTGCATGTAGACGTTTTAGATGACCCATATACCTGTGAGTATTCAGTAGAACATATTATTCCCAACGATATCATTCGCGTGGAATTTAGGGTCGGTTTCCGTGTTGAACAACGCATTAACCTGATGTTCCGCAAAGTGGTAGAAGAACTGGTGAATAATAAAGAAGTGAATATTACCAGCCGTTATGAAAGTCTGGAAAGAAACAATGTAGTAGGCGATTTTCAATTCATTGTATTGGAAAAATACCTGAGTCAGGATAATGAATTGCCTTTCTTTGAGCGCATAGTGATGAAATTATATTTCTGGCTGAAAGAGATCAGTCTGGGAGAAGAAAGAGGTTTTGGATTGGATCCGAGTAATGTAACCATTGAAAAGTTTCCGCTCATCGTAGCGCCTGTAGCTAATTTTAATCTGAAGCGGGTATACCATGACGGATCGGAAGATTTTGAATAAGGGATAAAGCGGTTGGTGGCCGCGATACCCGTTGGTGGCCGTTGGTGTGTCCTCACACCAACGAAATTTCTCATTACATATTAATGCACATAGTTGTAGGTTTCCTAACATAAAAAACAGAACTTAGGAAACCTAAACATACTGCTTGCCACCTGTTATTCTCTATATCATCATAGGTTATCTTGTACTTGTTGCATTGGTGTACTTTGTGCAGGACCGTTTTATTTTCAAACCCGAAAAATTACCACAAGACTTTCAATACAAATACGATGCACCTTTTGAAGAATTGTTTTTTAAAGTAGCCCCCGGTATCAGCATCAATGGTTTGCATTTCTACTGTAATAATCCCAAAGGATTGATCCTGTATTTTCATGGCAACTCGCGCAGTATTAAAGGCTGGGCCAAATATGCCAAAGATTTTTACCGGTATGGATATGATGTGTTGCTGGTGGATTACCGCGGTTTTGGAAAGAGTACCGGTAAACGAAGTGAAAAGGAAATGCTGGCCGATATGCAATTTGTGTATGAGCGATTGATGGAAAAATACGAGCAACACCATATTCTGGTATATGGAAGAAGTTTGGGCAGTGGCTTTGCTACCAAAATTGCCGCCGATAATACACCCCGCTATTTAATTCTGGATGCCCCTTATTTCAGTTTCATCAAAGTAGTGGAAAGATTTACACCCTTCTTACCACACCGCTGGCTACTGCGCTATCATTTACACACCGATCAGTGGATACGCAAAGTAAACTGCCATACCTATATATTGCACGGCACGCGCGACAGGCTCATCCCTATCCGGCACAGCGAAAAACTACAGCAGATCAATCCACATAAAATCACCCTGATACGCATTCATGGTGGTGGACACAATAACCTGCCTGTATTTCCGGAGTACCATAATTTCATCCGGGATATTTTACAATACTGAGCCTACCTTTGCAAGGTGAAAAATAAACGCACATTATTTAGATGGATCAAAGTGTTCATCATCGTTTACTGCCTTATCGGTTCTGTTTTATATTACCTGCAGGAAAAATTATTGTTCCATCCCATAGTCATTCCGGCTGATAGCAGTTATCATTTTAACCAGGCTTTTACAGAAGCCAATATTGAGCTGGATGCCAATACAAAAATCAATATCGTTCAGTTTACTGTACCCGATTCTGTTAGAAAAGGAATCGTATTATACTTTCATGGCAACAGGGAAAACGTAAATCACTATGCTGAATTTGCAGTAAATTTTACGCGCAATGGATATGAAGTGTGGATGCCCGATTATCCCGGCTTTGGAAAATCAACCGGAAAATTATCAGAGCCTGTTTTATATGATGCTGCACTGCAAGTGTATAAACTTGCACGAACAAAACAAGAACCCGCTAAAATTATTCTATACGGAAGATCGTTGGGTTCAGGTATTGCCGCACAACTTGCCTCGGTTAGGGATTGCAAGAAACTGATATTGGAAACACCGTATTACAGTTTTACCTCTGTTACCAAAATTGCTTTCTGGATGTACCCTGTAGATATGTTATTGCAATATAAAATGAGAACACACCAGTATCTACCCAATGTAACAGCACCTGTTAGCATTTTTCATGGAACCAAGGATGGTGTAATTCCTTACTTTAATGCTAAACGATTAAAGAATGTTTTGAAATCCGGCGATGAATTTATTACCATTGATGGCGGCTCACATAATGATCTGAATTCGTTTCCGATGTTTCAGAAAAAATTAGATAGTTTACTTATGCAGTAATTAAGTCCTCTTAAACCGCGCCTTTGCCTTTGCGTGCAATATTTTTCTCGCAAAGGCGCGGTTTTATTTTAGTATGCTTAAAAAAGAATCATAGCACACGCTGCACCAATCAGGGTAGTATAAATTAGTAACAACCCAGCTTCTTAGAATACGGGCGAACGGATACCTACCCAAAACTGAAAATAATCGTCTACGCGGCAATCGACTGGGATACCATTTTGCAATGCCGGCTTCCAGAACGGCATGTGAGCGATCATTTTTTTTATCAGCGCATCGTAATATTTTTTATTACTAAAAAAATAGGGAATCGTTCTTGCATATTTACTGGTTGGTAATACTGTTGCAGCAATTTTTTCAAAATGAGCATTATAAGTGGCACCATAACGATCCACAGAAAACGAAAAATAAATCCGGATATATTTAGCCGTATCACCTTGTGCAATAGTATGGGTTAATACACTATCCCATCCTGTAAAATGGGCCATATAAAATCGCTTACAGGAGCCTACCCCAAACGGGTACAAAGGAGGAGTTTGTACATACCTGGCATCAAATAATGTTGTATTGCCTCTTAACTGATTACCATTACCCAAATTTTGTGCTGCTGCCCTAACAGAAAGAATGGCAAACAGGCAAACAACTATTTTTCGCATAGATGGGATTGAAGGATAAATAAACAATAATTCTTGTCATCTGCATAGCGTATTTATACGGGTAATATCTACCCGCTATTGAACTATCCGCCAATACTTCTGAAGCAGTATATACTTTCCACTGCTTATGCATAAAAAGTGATTTTTTCGTTTATCTTTAATACCATTATTTCATCAATTCATTTATCTATATAAGTATACGATATGTCAGCTGAAGCCAATTTTGCCAAACTGGGACTGGTATTGCCACCTGCCCCAAAACCATTAGGTGTGTACAAACCTTTTTTGATCGATGGAAAACATGGTAATGTTTCCGGCCATGGTACGGTAAAAGAAGATGGCAGTCTCATCATCGGTCGTGTTGGCGAGAACATGACAAAAGAAGAAGGTAAGCTTGCTGCCCGCCAGGTGGGCCTTGCCATTCTTGCCACCTTAAAAGCCAATCTCGGATCGCTGGATAAAGTAAAAAGAGTGATCAAAGTATTGGGCATGGTAAGTTGTACAACAGATTTTGAAAGTCATCCCTTTGTTATCAATGGCTGCAGCGAATTATTTGCTGCTGTTTGGGGTGAAGACAATGGCATTGGTGTACGAAGTGCCGTTGGCATGGCCTCCTTACCCGGAAATATTCCTGTAGAAATTGAAGCCCTATTTGAATTGCATTAAGATCCCCACCAATGTATTTCTTTTGAATTTTGACTTTTTACTTTTGAATTTTTAATTTCTACTCCCAAATACCGCTCCATGCAACCCTGGTTCACCATCCATAATATCGATACCCTAGATTCTCCGGCGTTGGTGATATATCCTGAACGTATCAAAGAGAACATATCGAAATTAATTTCGATGGCAGGTGATACCAGCTTTTTGCGACCACACGTAAAAACCAATAAAATAGCAGAAGTGAGTAAACTGATGCTGGCTGTAGGCATTACTAAATTTAAATGTGCCACCATTGCCGAGGCAGAAATGCTGGCCGAGATTGATGCACCCGATGTGTTACTGGCTCATCAACCCGTTGGACCGAAAGCAGAACGCTTATTACAATTGGTGATGAACTTTCCGGATACCGTATTCTCCTGTATCATCGATAATGAAAACACAGCAAAAGTTTTATCCGACTTATTTCAGCAACACAACGCCCGTTTACCTGTTTTTATCGATCTCAATATTGGCATGAACCGTTCGGGCATTAAACCAGAGAAAGCATTAGCGTTAGTAAAAACAATTCAATCATTTCCGGGAATCAACATCATTGGGCTTCATGCATATGATGGACATATACGCGACACGGATCTTGCAGAAAGAAACCGCCGGAGTGATGAGGCATTTGCAAGAGTAGATTGGCTGATGAATGAAATGGTTAACCTTACCATAACTACATTACAGATTGTAGTGGGTGGTTCGCCCAGTTTTCCAACCCATATCAAAAGAAAAGGGGTGCAGTATAGTCCGGGTACTTTTGTTTTCTGGGATTGGGGCTACAAACACTTAGTGCCTGATGAACCTTTTGAGTACGCCGCATTGGTAATTACTAGGATCATTTCCATTATTGATGAACACACCCTCTGTACAGACCTTGGCCATAAAGCGGTAGCTGCAGAAAATCCTTTGCCACGAGTGCATTTTCTGAATGCCCCCGATGCAAATCCCATTTCGCAAAGTGAAGAACACCTGGTAGTAACTGTACCGGATAGTAGTGCATGGAAAGTAGGTGATGTTTGGTATGGTGTTCCGGTACATATTTGTCCCACCGTAGCATTATATGATCATGCCCATGTGATACAGAACCACCAGCGAACCGGTTGCTGGAGGGTAATTGCACGTTCGAGGAGAATAACCATTTAATTTGTGAGATGTGAATCGTGAGGCGTGAGAAAAAACGCCGGATTCACTTCTCACGATTCACCATTCACGTCTCACGCGTATGTTTATCATCGACGCCCATCTCGACCTCAGCATGAATGCCATGGAGTGGAACCGTGATCTGCGGTTGCCGGTGCATGCCATTCGTAAGAGAGAAGAAGGAATGACGGATAAGCCTGACCGTGCCAGAGGAACTGTATCCTTACCTGAACTACGAAAAGGAAATATTGGTTTGGTAGTAGCTACCCAAATTGCCAGATATACCGCTCCCGGAAACTCTTTACCCGGCTGGCATTCACCCGAACAGGCATGGGCGCAAACACAGGCACAACTACATTGGTATCAGGCAATGGAAGCGGCCGGGGAAATGATTCAGATCAACAACCAAAAAAATCTGGCGGCACATCTTTCCTTATGGAATGATGGATTACCAAACGAAACAAAACCAGTAGGATATATTTTAAGTTTAGAAGGCGCAGATTCTCTTGTTACCCTAGATCATTTACACAAAGCATACGCTTACGGTTTACGGGCAGTTGGGCCCGCTCACTATGGCCCCGGCCGTTATGCAAACGGCACCAACGCCTCTGGTAGATTGAATGAAATGGGAAGAGCCTTGTTGAAAGAAATGGAATCGCTTAACCTGATTCTGGATGCTACTCATTTATGTGATGATGCTTTTTGGGATGCGATGGAACTGTATAACGGAACCATTTGGGCCAGTCATAATAATTGCAGAAGCCTGGTAAACCATAACCGCCAGTTCAGTGATGAGATGATCAAAGCATTGATTGAAAAGAAAGCGGTGATCGGTGGGGCACTCGATGCGTGGATGATGGTGCCCGGATGGCAGAAAGGCCAATCAGATCCAAAGTTGATGCATTGTAACCTCGAAAAAATGATCGACCACATGGATCATATTTGCCAGCTGGCAGGAAACACTTTACACGTGGGTATGGGCACCGATCTGGATGGTGCTTTTGGTAAAGAACAATGTCCCTATGATCTGGATACCATTGCCGATTTGCAAAATATTCCGGCACTCTTAACCAAACGGGGTTACTCAACAACAGATTGTGAAAATATTATGCACGGAAACTGGATACGAATACTGAAAGAAACCTGGAAATAGTATGCAATAATACAGCTACAGATTACATCAGAGAAAATCAGTGAATCAGTGGCCAAAAAAAATCAAACTTCTCTTAACGACACTTTGTTAGCACTAACCGCTAACAAATGTTTCACCCCCACTTTCAAAGCATAGTTATTCTTTTCATGGCTCACCGGAAAATCAAAGCAAACAGGATAGGTGTATTCTTTTATGTGAGAATGAATAATCGTCAATACATCAGAGCCAAAGGGTGTGGTAGTATCTTTCATATCTGTAAAACCACCGATCACCAACCCTGCCAGCGATGACAGCATTCCACTTCTTTTTAGCTGTATCATCATGCGGTCAATATTGTAGATGTATTCACCCACATCTTCCAGAAATAATATTTTTCCTTTTGTTTGAAAAGCAGAAACACTACCAACCAGATGCGCTACCAACGAAAGATTTCCACCCACCAGTTCTCCTTCCGCCTTGCCTGCTCGATTTAATAAATGTGGCTTACAACTATAATTAGCAATTACCCCTTTCAATGCCTTACGCAACGATTGTACAAATTCCTTCTCGTACTCTCCATCATTAAAAGCTGCCGCCATAGGCGCATGCAGTGAGGCTGTTTTTAATTTGTTGTATACATGTGCATGCAACACGGTAATATCACTAAACCCAATTAACCATTTGGGATTTTTTTTGAATGCAGTAAAATCCAATCCATCAATAATGCGGCTCATGCCATAGCCACCTCTTCCACATAAAATGGCTTTTACTTCTGTATCATCCAGCATGGTTTGTACATCAGCCAATCGTTCTTCATCCGTTCCGGAAAAATAATGAAACTGGTTGCCAAGGGTAGTACCCAATTTTACGCGGTAACCCCAGTCCTGTAATACCTGCACACAGGTGGCAGCTTTTTCTTTGGGCATATATCCCGAAGGACAAACGATGCCGATAAGATCTCCTTTTTGTAAATAAGGGGGTATTTTGATCATGTAACAATATTACAGAACTGTTGGTATATCTGAGCAACGGTACTTGAGCGATAGCGGCTTTGCATGCAATATTGCCCCGCTTGCACGGATTGCTTACTTTTGCAAAGTTTTGCCGCCATGGGTACTACTGTACAAGTGTGCGACGCAAGAAAGATCCGTAAAGAACAAAAGATGAATCAACCCAAAAGATATTTAGTTACTTCTGCCCTGCCGTATGCCAATGGTTTAAAACATATCGGGCATTTGGCAGGCGCCTATCTACCTGCTGATATTTATGTACGCTACCTGAAAGCACAAAAGCGCGATGTGGTTTTTGTTTGTGGAAGCGATGAACACGGCACCGCCATTCCTATTCAGGCTACCAAAGAAGGTACTACGGCACAGGCCATTATTGATAAGTATCACCCCATTATGGAACAGAATTTTAAAGACCTGGGGATTGCCTTTGATATTTATCACCGCACCAGCGATCCGCTGCATCACGAAACAGCACAGGAATTTTTTACCAAACTGAATAACAACGGCGATCTTGAAATAAAAGAAAGCGAACAGTATTTTGATGAACAGGCCAATAGTTTTCTGGCCGATCGTTACATTAAAGGCACCTGCCCCAATTGCGCATTTCCCGGTGCGTATGGCGATCAGTGTGAGAACTGTGGTAAAAGTTTGAGTCCGGATGAACTGATTAATCCTGTAAGCACATTAAGTGGTAATGCCCCTGTAAAAAAATTAACCAAACACTGGTATCTGCCCCTGAACCGCCACGAAGATTTTTTACGTGAATGGATTTTAAAAGATCATGCGCATGATTGGCGACCAACTGTATTAGGACAATGTAAAAGCTGGATTGATGGCGGCTTACAGCCACGTGCCGTAACACGCGATCTGGATTGGGGTGTAAAAGTTCCGCTGAAAGAAGCCGAAGGAAAAGTTTTGTATGTATGGTTTGATGCGCCCATAGGTTATATCAGCGCTACCAAACAATGGGCATTGAATACGGGTAAAGACTGGCGCCCTTACTGGGAAGATAAAGAAACCAAACTGCTGCACTTTATTGGTAAGGATAATATTGTTTTTCATTGCCTTATTTTTCCGGTAATGCTGAAACTGCATGGTAATATTTTACCGAATAATGTACCCTCCAATGAATTTATGAATCTGGAAGGCGATAAAATGAGTACCAGCCGCAACTGGAAAATTGAGATGCAGGATTATGTGGATGATTTCATCAACAAAGAAAATGGCGGCAGCCAGATGGCGGATGTGTTGCGTTATTATTTAACACTGATTGCACCGGAAACCAAAGACAGTGAATTTACCTGGCAGGGTTTTCAGGATGCCAATAACAGTGAGCTGGTAAGCATTTTTGGCAACTATGTAAATCGTTCATTGGTATTGATGCACAAACTATGTAAAGGAAAAGTTCCTCCCTTACATCCAGATGCATTAACAGACCTGGATAGAAATACGATGAATGAAGTACGTGCCACAAAAGAAAAAGTAGAAAGCTTACTGGAGCAATATAAGTTTCGCGATGCATTGTTTGAAGTGATCAACCTTTCGCGTATTGGCAACCAGTACATGCAAAAGAAAGAACCCTGGATTGTGGCGAAGCAGATTTCAGACAACGGACAACCGACTACCGAAGCGCAACATTCTATTGATAATACGCTGCATATTTGTTTACAATTATGCGCTAACCTTGCCGTACTTGTAAATCCGTTTCTTCCGTTTACGGCAAAGAAAATGTGTTACCTGATGAAGGTGGTAGATAAAATGCTTGACTGGGAGAATGCAGGTAAACTGAATTTATTAAGTGTTGGGTATTCATTGCGACCGCCGGAATTGCTATTCAGAAAAATAGAAGATACTGAGATTGCCCATCAATTGGAAAAACTAAAAGCGGCAGTAGTGAATCGTGAATCGTTAATCGTGACTGAAAAAAAAGAAATAACTGTGGAAACAAAAGAACCAGTAAGCAATAGTCCCGTAAAACCTGAAATCGTTTTCGACGATTTTGCAAAGATCGATTTAAAAGTAGGCAAAATAGTAGCGGCAGAAAAAGTAGAGAAAGCAGACAAACTGCTGAAACTTTCTATAGACCTTGGTTTTGAAACGCGCACCATTGTATCAGGCATTGCCCTTCATTTTACACCCGAAGAAATTATTGGTAAACAGGTAACGGTGGTTACTAATTTAGCTCCCAGAAAAATGAGGGGAATAGAAAGTAACGGAATGATTTTAATGGCAGAAGATGCGAATGGAAAATTGCATTTTATCAACCCGGAAATAGATATTAATGCGGGGGCAGGAGTGAGCTAGTTTTACGCTGAACGCTGAACGCAGAACGCTTAATGCAGAACGCAGAGAGGAGGATACGTAAGACATATAAAATAAATGCGGAACAAATTTGTTCCGCATTTATTTTATACTAAGTAAAGCGTTAGGCGTTAGGCGTTAAGCTTTCAGCGTGTTACGCTTTATCGTAACTCACACATTCCTTCAACTCCCTCTCCGAATACGCATAACCATATTGTTTCAACACATCATCAGGCACGCCATTCCATTGGTTGGGGGTGTTACCCAGGTAACCAATGTCTTTTACACCAATTTCAGAGGTGTAGAAACCGGTCATTACCATATCACGCATTTTGCTGAAGAAGGCTACACCCTGTTCCATGCCGGGTTTTATTTTGCGTTGGGTTTTAGCAATGACATCTTTTACTTCGGGGTAAGCAATGTCTTCTACAATTTCAATCTGTTGTTTTGCATCACAGTCTTTGAATGCTTTTTCAAAACGCTTCAGGCTCTCCATATCCAGCCAGCGTAAGCCACCGCGCAAAGGTGTTTGGTGAGAAGGCATATCCTTCACAATGAATTCGAGGAACTCATGCACTTTGGCATCTGAAGCACTACCGCTCACTTCGTCTTTAGGAAGAATGATGTCTTCCAGTACAATGATGGTAGCCATTTCATGCTCGGTAAAAAACTTGTCACTCGCTTCCAGTTTTTTCAGGTAATCTTTTTCTTCCTGCATTCTGTCGGCCAGCTTTGCATCAGCAGATTCGATAACCGCTTTTTTATCACTGTTCTTACAGGCATCTACCAATACGCCGGCACCAACGGTACCGATGAGTAAGGCTTTGATCGATTTTCTTCTGTCCATATAAACGCAGATTAATATGATTTAATTTATGATTTCGGATCACTGATTAGGTATGATTTTTTGTATGATTTCACAGAAGAAAATAATCCGTGAAATCATACAAAAAATCATACCCATCCGCGATCAAAGGTTTTGTTTTTTCATTTCATCAATAATATGCTCCGATGCACGCATGGATAAAGCCAATATCGTCCAGGTGATATTTTTATCTGCCTGAGAGGTAAACTGGCTTCCATCTACACAGAACAAAGTTTTACAATCGTGTGCCTGGCTCCATTTGTTCAGGGCCGATGTTTTACGGTCGGCACCCATCCGAACGGTTCCTGCTTCGTGAATGATGTTACCGGGATTATTCAATCCGTATTTATTGCTCTCATTATCATCTCCACCCCAGGTAATAATGGCACCCATATTATGCAGAATCTCTTTAAACGTTTCTTTCATATGCTTGGCCTGCTTGATCTCATACTCAGAATGATTGGTATGAAAACGCAGTACAGGTATACCATATTTATCCACCACTTTCGGATCGATCTCGCAATAATTCTTGATATCCGGTACAGCTTCGCCTCTTCCTGCCATACCTACACCGGCACCATAAAAGAAACGGGCATCTTCTTTTAATCCGGCACCATAACCACCCGCTTCTTTGGTTTTTCCATTCACCATGTATTTTCCGTTCTGGCTTTCTATACCCATCCCAAAACCATACGCAGGTTGGCCCATGCCTCCCCAATACTCAATATGGTATCCGCGTGGAAAATCTAATTTTTTATTGTCTAACCACCACGGTGTATACACGTGCATACCACCTACCCCATCTTCGTTGTAACGCTTACGACCATAGAGTTGCGGCAATACACCACCTACAGCGGCACCGGTAGAATCGTGCAGGTATTTACCCACTACATTACTATCGTTTGCTAATCCATTTGGGTGGCGGGTAGATTTTGAATTCAATAACAAGCGGGCTGTTTCACAAGTACTGGCAGCGAGTATTACCACACGACCACTTACCTGGTACTCCATCATATCCGTTTTATCAACATAAGAAATACCGGTTGCCAATCCATCTGCATTGGTAATCACTTCACGGGCCATGGCATGGGTAATGATATCCAGGTTGCCTGTTTTAGCAGCGGGTTGAATCAGTGCAGAAGAAGAAGAAAAATCGGCAGCGATCTTACAACTGCGTCCGCATTGCGCACAATAAAAGCATTGCCCGCGATCTTCATTTATTTTTTTAGTAAGGATAGATAGGCGCGAAGGAATCACCGGAATACCTATACCTGTGGCCGCTTTTTTAATCATCAGCTCATGCAGCCTGGGTTTGGGCGCAGGTAAAAAAATACCATCGGGATCATTCTCCAACCCCTCATTGGATCCAAACACACCGAGTAATGTATCGATCTTATCGTAATACGGTTTTACATCTTCGTAACCTATGGGCCAGTCATCGCCCAAACCATCAATGCTTCTGCGTTTAAAATCGCGCGGACCAAAGCGCAGCGAGATCCGTCCCCAGTGATTGGTACGTCCGCCAATCATACGTGCACGCCACCAATCCCATTTGTCACTGCCCTCTTTCATGGTATAAGGTTCGCCATCAATTTCCCAGCCCCAATAACAGCCATCAAAATCGCCAAAAGGGCGAAATTTGGTACTGGCGCCACGACGTGGAGACTCCCAGGGATTTTTTAATTGGGAGGAATGTTTGGCCGGATCGTAATCAGCCCCTGCTTCAATCAAACAAACCTTGAGGCCTGCTTTTGACAATACATAGGCGGCCATACCACCACCTGCACCGGAACCTACGATCACGGCATCGTATTTCTTAGCTTGTTTTTTGATCTGGAGATCTCCCATATAGCAAATATTGTGTTAGATGTTTTGAGATAATGAATGTAAGATATTTCGGCTGTTACAAAAAGTGTTTTGGATAAATAGCAAAAAAGTATCGGTGATGGGTAAGAGAGTATTTTATTCAATGACAACGCATTCGCGGGACTGAAGTCCCTGTAAGATTGAAAGGGGGAATACAAATCCACGCTCTGAAGAGCGTGGCAAAGTTAAGAAAGGGGTTATACGATTCAACTAATGCCCTCCTTAATATCATTACCGCTTGATCTCAAAATTTATTTGCCTTTATCTCTTGCCACGCTCTTCAGAGCGTGGATTACAATGCTCTCTAACAAACAGGCCTGGACTTTAGTCCCGCGTATGCCTCCTACAGTGAATTATACTCATAAAATCAGGTATAAACACCCAATGCATCACTAAGAAGAAGACATTTATTTTGTAAATAAAAATGCCTTACACAAAAGTTTGTATTCATTATGTATGGTCTACAAAAAACAGGGCTCCCATTTTAACTACCCCTGTCAGGAATTTACTTTTTGACCATATCAGGAAAAATGCATTTGAAAAAGAAATACATATTGACAGGCTGAATGGCTATGTAGATCATATTCATTGTCTGGTGTGGCTAAAACCCTCACAAACTATCCATGAAATTGCCAAACTCATAAAAGGAGAATCTGCTCATTGGTTCAACAACCGATCTGGAATTGATCACATAAAACTTCAATGGCAGAATGAATACTTTGCTGTTTCAGTAAGTGAATCGCTAATTCCAAAATTGAGAGCCTATATTGATCATCAGGAAATACATCATCAAAAGAAAAGCTTTGATAAGGAATATGAGGAGCTTATGGAGAAGTATGCGTTTCTGTGAGGAGGCATTCGCGGGACTAAAGTCCCGGGTGATTTATTGGCATTCATTTGCTTCCATGCTCTGAAGAGCATGGCAAAGTTTTTAAACATAGTATTTCTTATTGCTTGTCCATTAAATATATTCTGCACTTTCATTTACTTCAATCATCCTCTCAGGGAGAGATTTTTAAATGAGTAAAATCAAATTGCCTGAAATTAAATCTCTAATGATCTTAATGATTTCCGATTTTACCATGCTCTTCAGAGCATGGATACAAATTTCCCCATTAACACTTTGGGGACTTTAGTCCCGCGAATGCCTGCTATGGAAAATCACTTTGTTTTAATGTACTTTTCAGAATCAACTCAACAAAAAAGCCGCTTCAGGTATTGAAGCGGCTTCTGTTTATTTAATACTTACTGTTTAGTTTGTTTAACTACACCCCATACTATTTCCACAGTTCAAACACTTATAACAAGTACCACTACGAATGGTGATGTGTCCGCAAGTATTACAGGCTGGTGCATCGCTCTGCATATTTTTAGCGGCAGCATTTACAGCACTCATACCATTGTCTGCATTGGCCGCAGCACGTTGCAGTTTCTGCGGTTGTGTTGCAGGTGTTGTATTGGCAGACGGTGCCGTTACACGGATGCTGCTAAGTTCGGGCTTCCCCAAAAAAGTAGCTTCTCCCTCCTCTCCTTCTCCGGTATTGCCGATAGAGGGTTTATCCAAAACATGCACCAGATCTGTTCTGCCCAGGTATTCAAATGCCAGCGCACGGAATACAAAGTCAACCAGCGAAGTGGTGGTTTTGATATTCGGATGGTCTACCATACCCGATGGTTCGAATTTGGTAAACACAAATTTCTCTACAAATTCTTCCAGTGGTACTCCATACTGTAAACCAACAGAAATAGCAATCGCAAAACAGTTCATAAAGCTTCTGAGGGTTGAGCCTTCTTTGGCCAGATCAATAAAGATCTCACCCAATGTTCCATCACTGTATTCACCGGTGCGTAAGAAAATCACCTGCCCACCAATCTTCGCTTTCTGTGTAAATCCAAGACGCTTGGCTGGCAAAGATTTTTTCTCAACAATACCTGATAAAGCCCGTTTGAATTTGGTATCGGTGGATGACTGCATACGTTTCTGCACTTCTTCCAGCAATTCATCTACGGTTAATTTACTCAGGTCTACAATATTCGATTCTGCTTCTGCAGTTACTTCCTGCAACTGATCGGCTGTTGATTCTGAGGCGGCGTCGGTTTTCTTTTTCTTGTCCGATTTATTACTTAGTGGTTGGCTCAGTTTAGAACCGTCGCGATACAGGGCATTGGCTTTCAATCCCAATTTCCAGCTCAGCAGATAGCAATCAGCAATTTCTTCTATGCTGGCTTCGTGCGGCAGGTTAATGGTTTTGGAGATAGCTCCGCTTAAGAAAGGCTGACAGGCACCCATCATACGAATATGGCCGTATGCATGTATGTATCTTTCTCCTTTCTTACCACATTTATTGGCGCAATCAAATACCGGCAGGTGTTCATCTTTCAGGAAAGGTGCACCTTCAATGGTCATGGTTCCGCACACATAATCATTGGCTGCATCTATCTGGTCTTCTGTAAAGCCCAGCTCTTCCAGCAGGTTAAAGTTCCAGTCAGCATATTGCTCTTCTTTGAAACCCAAACGCTGCATACACTCATCACCCAATGTAAATCGGTTAAAGATGAAACCGATTTCAAATGCTGATTTGGCGGCACCATTCAGTTTCTCAATTTCCTGCTCAGTAAATCCTTTTGCCCGTAATGAGGTAGGATTTACAAACGGTGCTCCTTCAAAACTGGCTGCACCTACGGCATATTTTTCAATGGCTTCTGCCTGCTCAGGATTGTAACCGAGGTTACGCAATGCCTGTGGTACAGACTGGTTAATGATTTTGAAATAACCACCGCCACTTAATTTTTTAAATTTCACCAAAGCAAAATCAGGTTCAACACCGGTGGTATCGCAATCCATTACCAGACCAATGGTGCCGGTTGGGGCAATTACTGTGGTTTGCGCATTGCGGTAACCATGTTTTTCACCGAGCTGTACGGCATCGTCCCAGGCTTTGGTAGCGGCTTTCAAAATATCTTCGGGACAGTATTGTGCTTTAATTCCCTGTGGTTTGATCTCGATACCTACATACGCTTCTTCTGCATCATAAGCAGCAGCACGGTGGTTGCGCATTACGCGTAACATATCTTCTTTGTTCTCTTCGTATTTATCGAAAGCGCCTAAGAAGCTGGCCATCTCTGCAGATGTTTTATAAGCAATACCGGTCATGATGGCGGAAATACCGCCGGCAATACCGCGTGCTTCTTCGCTATCGTAAGGAATGCCACTTACCATTAACATAGAACCCAGGTTGGCAAAGCCAAGACCCAGTGTTCTGTAATCGTAAGAAAGCTGTGCCACTTCTTTGGAAGGAAACTGTGCCATTAACACAGAAATCTCCAGAACAGTGGTCCACAAACGGGTGGTGTATTCAAATCCTTCTACATCAAAAACATTGTTCTCTTCTGTATGAAATTTACGCAGGTTGATGGATGCCAGGTTACAAGCTGTATTATCCAGGAACATGTACTCTGAGCAAGGGTTGGATGCATTGATCCTTCCGCCTTTAGGACAGGTATGCCATTCGTTGATAGTGGTATCGTATTGGGTACCGGGATCTGCACAACGCCATGCAGCATAGGAAATCTGCTGCCATACTTCGCGTGCCGGAATTTTTTTCATTACACGGCCATCGGTACGGGCTTTCAGTTCCCAATCACCATCTTCTTCCAAAACTTTAAAGAATGAGTTAGGGATACGAACCGAGTTGTTGGAATTTTGTCCTGATACGGTTGCGTAAGCTTCTCCTTCATAACTGTTATCATAACCCGCAGCAACCAGGGCTGCTACTTTCTTCTCTTCACCTACCTTCCAGTTAATGAATTCCATGATTTCGGGGTGATCCAAATCCAGACAAACCATTTTGGCTGCTCTTCTGGTAGTACCACCACTTTTAATGGCACCCGCTGCACGATCACCAATTTTCAAAAAGCTCATCAAACCGCTGGATGTACCACCGCCTGATAATCTTTCACCACCCCCACGGATCTGGGAAAAATTGGTTCCCACACCTGATCCATATTTAAAAATACGTGCCTCACGTGTCCAGAGATCCATGATACCGCCTTCGTTCACTAAATCATCACTTACACTCAGGATAAAGCAGGCATGCGGTTGCGGACGTTCGTATGCGTTGGTTGATTTTTTTAGTTTACTATCCTTAGGGTCTACAAAATAGTGACCCTGTGGTTTACCGGTAATACCGTAACTCTCATGCAAACCGGTATTAAACCATTGTGGTGAGTTGGGTACACAAGCCTGGTTAAGGATGCTGTATACCAGTTCATCATAAAACACTTCTGCATCGGCAGTAGTGGCAAAATACCCATAGCGTTCACCCCAAACGCGCCAGCAATTGGCCATACGATGTGCCACCTGTTTAACACTGGTTTCCCTGCCAACCGACCCATCCGGCTGGGGAACACCCGCTTTGCGGAAATATTTTTGTGCAAGGATATCCGTAGCAATCTGACTCCATTGCTTGGGAACCTCTACATTGTTCATTTCGAAAACTTTCTCACCGTTTGGATTTTTGATCACGCTATCGCGATAATCATATTCAAACATATCAAATGCGCTTACACCATCCTGGGTGAAGCGGCGACTAAACTGTAAGCCTTTGGTAGCGCGTGGGTTAGGCATGTTACGGGTATTTATATTTATGGGTTATTTGTAAAGGCGCCACGCATTAACGAATTGTTAAGCGGTTGACGAAAATATCCTTCCTTTCGAGAAAAACGGGGCGTAAATATCAACAGCTTGTGGATAAGGATTTATAAATATTTCGTAGCCCAAATCCACGTTGATTTTGCGGGAATGTTAACAGGTGTAGAAAATAATTTTAGCCCGTTTTGGTTGTGGAATGAGTTATTTTCCGTAAATGTGTAAGGTTAAACAGGCAACGTTACACAGTTTGCGGTTGTCTACCCAACAGAACGAATAGGCAATAATGCCCTATCTTTCCATTCTGTACAGAAACAACGGGGCAATAAGCTGTTGTAAATAAAAAGTTTTTTGCATTTTTGCAGGAGTACCTATCTAATTAGTGAATGAAGCAGGCATTGTATCAACAATTTGTGGCCAATAAAAAAACGGGCAAGAAATCTTTTGCTGTATTGATCGATCCCGATAAGGTTGATAATGAAAAAATCGACCAGCTGCTTACCCTCGCTGCAGATGCCAAAGTGGATTATTTTTTTGTAGGCGGAAGTCTGGTTATCTCCAGTCATCTGGATGAATGTATCCAGCAGATCAAGGCCTTTTCCAATATTCCCGTTTTGTTATTTCCCGGCTCGCCTTCACAGGTAAGCAAATATGCAGATGCTTTGTTGTACCTCTCATTGATTTCCGGCCGCAATCCCGAATTATTAATTGGCCAGCATGTAATCAGTGCGCCGTTTGTAAAGAAAAGTGGTTTAGAGATCTTACCTACGGGTTATATGGTAGTAGATGGGGGTGCGCCAACCACAGTGTCCTATATTTCGAATGCAACACCTATTCCGGCCGATAAAAATGAAATTGCCATGTGTACCGCCATGGCGGGAGAGATGCTTGGCATGAAGCTGATTTACATGGATGCGGGCAGTGGCGCCAAAAGAGCCGTAACCGAAACCATGATCGAGAAAGTATCCCGTCACATAGAAATTCCATTGATTGTGGGTGGAGGTATTACCGAACCCGAAAAAGCATACCGCAACTGCAAAGCCGGTGCCGATGTAATTGTGGTAGGCAATGCCATTGAAAAAGATGTTTCACTTATCAAAGAGATTAGCAATGCGGTGCATAGTGTACCGGTAAACGCTTAACGCGCAACGCAAAACGCGCAACGCAGGTTTTTAGATATACATCTTTCCTACTACCTTAAGCGTTTTGCGTTGCGCTTTAAGCGTTCTGCGTTCAGCGTTTCTACCTCGGTGCTCCCGGTCTATTTAAATTCGAAACATCTACACGTGAAGGGGTTTCTTTTCCACTTACAATGCCTTTTGAACTCATGGCAATGGCTTTGATGATCATGGCCATGTTTTCCATATCCAGTGTTCCAATTTCGTCGCTGGCTTTGTGGTAATTGGGCTCGGGTGGGTTTTCCATTTTTGAAGTTGAAATGGTATGCGCCGGTACACCCAATCTTGCAAGCGTTGCATTATCTGACCTGAAAAAAAGATTTGCCGGAGAGGGCATGGGGAAATAAGGATCAGGGTAAAATGTAAAGCCCGTTCCTTCCAGGTTACTCTGAAGAATTTTACCCATATCGGTTCTTTCATAACCGGTAATATAGGCCGAGTTTTTACCCCATTTACTTTCCGTGCCGATCATCTCAATATTGAACATAGCTTTCACATCTTCGGGATTGTATTGCCGTGAAAAATGAGTAGCACCAAAACCACCTACTTCTTCTGCAGTAAATGCAACAAAAATCAGCGTGCGTTCATTATTATTGAGTGCTTTAAAATATTTAGCCAGCATCATTACAGCAGTGGTTCCTGCTGCATCATCATTGGCACCATTGAATATAGAATCAGTTAATACATTCCCCTGGCGGTCTTTACCCATAATACCCAAATGATCATAGTGACCAGAGAAAATCACATACTCATTTTTCTTGCTTTTTCCGGGCAGTATCCCTACTACATTAGCCAGTTTCTGTTCTGTATTTTCATGTTTACTTTCTACCGTGAACTTATTGGGCGAGGTTGCCGCCAGCACAAATACCGTACTATAATCAGACTGGTATAATTGCGATTTTAAACGGGTGAGTCCACCAAACGTTTTGGCAAAACTGGTATCCACCAGAACGAGATAATTCTTTTTTACATTCAGGTATTTACGTACTTCAACAGTGAGGTTGGCGCCTGCGGCAATGGTTACTTTTTCATACCCTGATTGCTCATTGATCTTCAGGTCTTCTTTGGTTGTTACCACAATCACATCTCTGGTATCTACCGATATGCCGTCGAACGTGCAGGAAGCGCTGATAAATTTAGGCCTGATCATGGCAAACTGCTGTAAGTATGATCCGTTGGTATTGGAAAGCGTTTGCAGTCCTGTTTTTTTAAATTCATCGGCAATAAACGCAGCGGCTTTATCAATACCACGCGTGAAGGTTCTTCTTCCCTCCATATCATCTGCAGATAATATTCTTTCAATACGCTCTACTTCTTTCGCATTGATGATCTTGTCGATGTCCTGTGCAAATGAAAATGTTGCTATTGATCCCAATAACAACATCATGCTGATTTTTTTCATTCTGTATTTTTTGGAGGTGAGAGGAGAAAAAAGTCTGGAGTTAGGAGTCTGGAGACTGGAGTGTATATTTCTCTACTCCAGTCTCCAGACTCCTAACTCCAGACTAAAATATTAGAGGCTCATCATTTCTTTAAACTTCACTGTTTGTCTACGGCTCACTTCAATTTTTTCGCCACCTTTCAAATCAACTAACAATCCGCCGTTGAAATAAGGTTCAATTTTTTCAATCCATCTAAGGTTGATAATGTGTTTGCGGTTGGCTCGGAAAAACATCCGGTCATCAAGCCTTTCTTCCAATGCATTCAGCGATTTTAAGATCAGCGGTTTGTGTGTACCAAAAAATACTTTGGCATAGTTACCTACACTTTCAAACAAACGAATCTCGCCCAGTTTTACAAACCAGCAACGTTCGCCGTCTTTTACAAACACCTGATCATATTCTGTTAATGGACCGCGGTTTACGCCGCCAATGCCTACATTTTCTTTGAATATTTCTGCCTGTAATTTCTGGATAGCATCGGCCAAACGTTTGGGTTCAATGGGCTTCAACAGATAATCCAGTGCGTTTACTTCAAATGCTTTGATGGCATACTCATCGTAAGCGGTTGTGAAAATCACTTTAGGTGCTTTTTCCACTTCGGCCAACAGGTCGAAACCGGTTTTTCCGGGCATTTGAATATCGAGGAAAATCAGATCGGGATTCAGTGTCTCGATCTTTTCAATACCATCGTCCACATTCGCCGCTTCCTCTATTACTTCAATATCAGAGTGATCCTGCAACAATTTTTTTAACTCATTGCGGGCCAGTCTTTCATCATCAATAATAATTGCTTTAATTGCCATACCACGAATTTATGTATAGATTTTAAGAATGTAATTCCTGAACAGGCATTTTTACGGTTGCCTCAACCATACCGTTTTCTGTATTACGAATATCAAAGGTAGCTTTTCCGCCAAACAATAACTTTAACCGGTTACGCGTACTGCTGATACCAAAGCCATCGGCATTATTACCATTATCATTCAGGTGACCGGTATTTTGCACAACCAGCTCATGATGGCTATCCCTGTAATCGGAAATAACTTTAATGATACCACCACTTTTCTGTTTGCCAATACCATGTTTGATGGCATTTTCAACCAGGGTTTGCAGCATCATGGGCGGTACGGGTTGGTCAAGGGTGTCTTCATCAATATCATATTCAATCTGTAGCCTGTCTTCAAACCGGATATGCTCCAGTGCCAGGTAATCTTTTACAATATTCAGCTCTCTTTCAAAAGGTACGGTTTCCATTTTCTCGGCCTGCATACTGCTGCGCAGGATATTGCTCAGCTCGGTAATAGCGGTTCTGGCCCTTTCGGGGTTTTCATCTACCAATGCCCGGATACTGTTCAATGCATTAAAAATAAAATGGGGATTGATATGCGATTTGATGGTTTTTAACTCCAGTTCTTTCACCAGGCTTTCCAGGCGCACTTTCTGTATCTCTGTTTTAGAACCCAGTTCTACATAATGCCATATGTAATAGATGGAAGCCCAAACCAATACAAGTGGTGAATCTAAAAACAGGTTGGATAAAAAGCGTTTTTCAACCGATACTTTGATCTTGGGGTCGTACATCTGCAGCCATTCTACAATAGCACTATTGGCTAGGTTGAACAGTACAATAACGCTGAGAATGGTAACGGTTAACAGCCACCATTTCTGCACCTGTATAGGCGGACGCAGTGTAAGCCGGATAATCAGCTCCCTTAGCAAATGCGTAAACACCAGTCCGAAAAGAATGGTAATAGCAATCCTTGGGTAAAGGATATGGTTGGTTTTGTTCTCGAAAATGAATGCAAAGAACACCATGGTTAAACCATAGAATAACCAGCCACCCAACTGGCAACACCAGTATAATGAAGATTTACTTCTCATGTTGCAACAAATATAGAGGCAAACCGCAGCCAAAAGCCCGCGAAATTTGATTAATGGTAAAATGAGCCTCTGTTTGGTGTAAATTAATGTTTTGTGCCGCCGAACCTTCTGTTTTAACGTATGTTCTAGTACCCATAAAGCATTCCACTTCAACCGAAATGCTTATTTTTACCATCTAAACCCAGTCTGCATGCAGATCAACGCAGGTGCTTTGTTACAAAACATCAACACGCCCAACGACCTTAAAAAACTCAGTCGCGAACAGCTTCATCAGGTATGCGATGAGCTTCGTCAATACATTGTAGATGTAGTTAGTGTACATGGCGGCCATTTTGCGGCCAGTCTGGGGGTGGTTGAACTTTCTGTAGCCCTTCATTACGTTTACAACACCCCGTATGATCAATTGGTGTGGGATGTGGGCCATCAGGCGTATGGTCATAAAATACTTACCGGAAGAAGAGACAACTTCATTACCAACCGCAAATACAAAGGATTGAGCGGCTTCCCCAAAAGAAGTGAAAGTGAGTATGACACTTTTGGTGTGGGGCACTCCTCTACCTCTATTTCAGCAGCTCTGGGTATGGCCATTGCAGCCAAATACAAGGGCGAAACCCGGAAATCGGTGGCTGTAATTGGAGATGGCTCTATGACCGCAGGTATGGCTTTTGAAGCGATGAACCACGCAGGGGTGGCAGATAGTGATGTGTTGATTATTCTGAATGATAACTGTATGAGCATTGACCCCAATGTGGGCGCTTTGAAAGAATATTTAACGGATATAAGCACCTCTCCTACGTATAATAAAGTAAGGGATGAGTTATGGAACCTGATGGGCAAATTACCGGTAGGTAAGAATTTTACCCGCGAAATGGCCAGCAAAATGGAAGCCGGTTTAAAAAGTGTGGTAAACAAAAGCAGTAACCTGTTTGAGGCTTTACAGATCCGGTATTTTGGCCCTATTGACGGGCATAATATTACCAAGCTGGTAGATACGTTGAATGATCTGAAAAAAATACCCGGTCCCAAGCTGTTGCATATTGTAACCGTAAAAGGAAAAGGATATTCACTGGCTGAGAAAGACCAAACCAAGTGGCATGCCCCGGGTTTGTTTGATAAAGTAACCGGAGAGATTTATAAGAAAAAAATAGAGACCCCACAGCCGCCCAAATACCAGGACGTGTTTGGCCATACTTTGATTGAACTTGCGGAGATGAATGCCAACATTATGGGGGTTACCCCTGCTATGCCAAGTGGCTCCTCACTTAAATTCATGATGGAAAAAATGCCTAACCGGGCGTTTGATGTGGGTATTTGCGAGCAGCATGCCGTAACCGTAAGTGCCGGATTGGCCACCCAGGGTTTGCGTGTATTCTGTAATATTTATTCCTCATTTATGCAAAGGGCTTACGACCAGGTAGTGCATGATGTGGCCATACAAAAACTGCCGGTGGTATTCTGTTTAGACAGGGCCGGACTGGTGGGAGAAGATGGTCCAACACACCATGGTTGCTATGATATTCCTTTTATGCGTTGTATACCTAATCTGGTTATCAGTGCGCCTATGAATGAACAGGAGCTGCGTAACCTGATGTATACGGCACAACTGGACAAAAACCAGTATCCTTTTGTGATACGTTATCCGCGAGGGGAAGGTGTGATGCCAGAATGGAGAACAGCTTTTGAAGAATTACCGATTGGTAAAGGCAGAAAATTAAAAGACGGAGAAGAAGTAGCCATATTAAGTTTTGGCCACCCCGGTAATTTTGCACAGTCAGCCATTCGTGAATTGAGAACGCAGGGCATTAACCCCGCACACTACGATCTGCGTTTTGTAAAGCCCATTGATGAAGATCTGTTACACGAAGCTTTCAGCAAGTATGCTAAGATTGTAACAGTGGAAGATGGAACTGTGGTAGGCGGGTTTGGCAGTGCTATATTGGAATTCATGAATCAAAACCATTACAAAGCACAGGTAACCATACTCGGTATTCCAGACAGGTTGGTGGAACATGGCACGCCAAAAGAATTGCATAGAGAGTGTGCGTATGATGCGCAGGGTATTGCCGATGCAGTGAGAGAACTGGTGAAAGATAAAATAACTGCTACTGTCTTGCACGGATAAAACGATAACATTTTATTATAAAAATCCATACCATCTTCGGTATGGATTTTTTATTGGGTGGCATCCTATGGTCAAATACTGTTTATGCTTCGTATGTTGTTGTTTACCGGGTTGATGATAACTGCTTCCAAAACAATTGCTTCTATTAACACGGATTCTCCGGATGTGATTAACCGGAAGATGCAGGAAGCGAAACAGTTCTGTCGTGCAAACGGATACGATACCACTACCTGTTTTCTACTGGATCTTTCCATTCACAATGGCAGAAAGCGTTTTTTTGTTTGTGATATGCAACGTAATAGTGTTATCAACAGCGGACTTGTAACGCATGGTCATTGCCGCACACGGTATCTATCAAATGTGTTGTACTCCAATAAACCGGGTTGTGGCTGCAGTTCTGCAGGCAAATACAGAGTCGGTAATTTTTATAAGGGAAGATTTGGAGATGCTTATAAGCTACATGGGCTGGAAACCAGTAACAGCAATGCTTACAGCAGGTTTATCGTGCTTCATTCACATAGTTGTGTGCCTGATAAGGAGATTTATCCAAATCAAATCTGTAACAGCGAAGGATGCACTACGGTATCGCCGGTATTTTTACAACAATTGGAAAAAATCATCACATCGCGCAAGCGGCCTATTCTTCTGTGGGTAATTCAGTAGAGGCTGTATCGTCATCATGCAGAATGCCTTCTTCGGCAATATCGGCTTCGCGGTTTTCGTTCCATTCTACAATAAAATTATTCATGCCCTGGCCTACCAGCAGTTTCATGAATTTTTGTTGAGATAATTCGAGTATGGATAAGAACAAGAAGATGGCATGAATTTTATCTTCACAAACCTCAAACACTTTTTCAAACGAAACGGTTTTTTCTTTCTCTACAAAGCCCAGCATATAATCACGGCTGCCTTCCATGGTATAGTTATAGCGAACCACCGTATGCACAGGCTTGTTCTGGCGTTCCTGTACCCGAAGCATTACTTTTTCA
This sequence comes from Chitinophaga pinensis, assembly GCA_943372845.1. Taxonomy (GTDB): domain Bacteria; phylum Bacteroidota; class Bacteroidia; order Chitinophagales; family Chitinophagaceae; genus Sediminibacterium; species Sediminibacterium pinensis_K. Next base: position 73,965 of record CALSAD010000009.1, read on the forward strand.
AACGCTTTCATCAGCTTGAACAAAGTAATATTTTGTATCTCGGTACCTTCGGAAGCGTCTTCACCAATCTGTGAAATTTCGCGGTGCAGGTTACCGCGTTTGATCATGAGCATCCGCTCAGCTTCCATTTCGGCCATTTGCGCAGCAGCTTCCTTGAAGCGTTTGTATTCCAGAATTTTATCAATCAGTTCCTGGCGCGGATCGATCTCATTGCCCTGGGCATCAATTTCTTTGCGGGGCAATAACAACCTTGCTTTGATGCGCATGAGGGTAGATACAAACAAAATAAACTCACTGCTGAGTTCAATGTTCAGTTTTTCTCCCTGGTGTATGTAATCGAGGAAATCATTAATGATGCGGGTGATGGGAATATTATAAATATCCAGTTCATCTCTTTCTATAAAAAACAACAACAGGTCGAAGGGCCCTTCAAACTGATCCAATTTAATCTGGTAACTCACATTATTCACTGGTCAAATACTTTAGCTGCAAAGAAAACCGTAATAAGGGATAAAACGGGCAGGTGGGTGGGAATAGTTATCCACTTGCCCGGTTTCCAGTGGACAGTAACCAGCAGGCAGTTCACAAATCAAAACTGTTAACTAACCACTGGTTACTGGTACTGGCTACTGAATACTACTAACTTGCCTTTTTCAGCGAATCCCTGATTTCTGCCAGTAATCTATCGGTAGTAGAAGGTTCGGCTGGTGCTGCAGGCGCAGCAGGTGCTTCTTTCTTCATTTTATTAATGGCTTTGATGACCATAAAAACAGAAAAAGCAACCACAATAAAATCGAATACATTGGTAATAAATGCACCGTATTGTACGGCTACTTCTGCCATAGCCGGGGTTACTACCGCACCTGCGGCATCTTTTACTTCGGGAATGGCTTCTTTTAACACCCATACCTTATTGGTAAAATCAACACCGCCGGTAAGCATGCCTACCAAAGGCATAATAATGCCATCTACAAAAGAAGTAACAATTTTTCCGAAAGCTGCACCCATTACAAAGGCTACGGCAATATCTACAAGGTTGCCTTTCATGGCAAATTCCTTAAATTCTTTCATCATGCCCATATAGAATCGTTTTGATTGATGAGAAAAATACTACAAGATTCTCATTGTGCAAAACAGTTTTTGTTTCTGCTGAGTGCATTTGCAAAATCTTTTTCCCACAAAGGCGCGAAGACGTAAAAGGGTGGGGAAATTATTTTTTAATTCCGGGATATTGCATGTTAAGTGATGTAAGCATTTTGTGCAATGCATCGGCTACCAGGTATTCTTTATACCAGTTCTGGTCGGATGGAATAACCTGCCAGGGAACCACTTTACAATGGTTAAAACAATCATCATACATTTTCATGTACAGGTTCCATAGTTTGGCTTCTTCCAGATCGTTTTCATTGTATTTCCATCTTTTTTTAGGGTCTTTAATACGTTCTTCTAACCGTATTTTTTGCTCTTCCGGAGAAATGTGCAGGTAAAATTTCAGGATATGGGTATGGCTATGTGTTACCAGTAATTCTTCAAAATCATTAATGGCTTTCATCCTTTTTTTTGCGGTTGCATCCGTACACCATTTATGTACCCTTGTAATAATGATGTCTTCATAATGCGACCGGTTAAATACCTGTATCATTCCCTTGGCTGGTGTGTGTTTGTGAATGCGCCACAAAAAGTCATGCGCCAATTCTTCAGCAGTAGGTGCTTTAAAAGATTGTACCAATACCCCTTGCGGGTTCAGCTTACCCAATATATCTCTGATCAACCCATCTTTACCCGCAGCATCCATGCCCTGTATAATTATTAATATGGCATGTTTGGATTCGGCAAACAACAGATTTTGCAGTTCATTTAATTCCTCCAGCAACTTTTCTGTTTTGGCTTTGGTTTTTTCTTTATTCCACCCTTTGGGTGCGCGGGTAGCTATTTTATGCAAATGAATGAGTGACATGGAATCGTGTTTTACTAAATGTATTCTTTTGCATTTGTAAAAACACCAACTTTGGCCAAATTAACATAACCATTGAAAGATAAACTGATTAACTGGGCAATTTTTACACTTCTCGCGCTGATATGGGGTAGTTCTTTTATTCTAATGAAAGAAGGCATGAAAACGCTTACGCCTTATCATGTGGCTTCCTTACGCATATTGAGTGCAGGACTGGTACTCATCCCTTTTGCCTACACTGCATTGAAGCAGATTCCAAAGAACAAACTGTTTATTGTGATCTTATCAGGTTTGTTAGGGAGTTTTTTTCCGGCTTATCTTTTCTGTATTGCCGAAACAAAGATTGATAGTTCACTGGCCGGTATTTTAAATGCGTTAACGCCCCTATTCACTATTTTAATTGGTATTTCTTTTTTTCAGTTAAAAGCCGGTACACAAAAAATCATTGGGGTATTGATTGGTTTTGCAGGATTGTGTTTGCTTGTGGCACCCACCGGCGATTTTCGTTCTGAACATTTTGCTTATGCCTTACTGGTATTGCTGGCCACCTTTTTTTACGGTATCAATGTGAATATGGTAGGCAAACATATGCAGGGAGTTGGTTCTTTGAATATTGCCGCTGTTGCCTTTGTGTTTCTGATCATTCCCACTATAATCATTCTTTATTTCACCGGCTATTTTGCATTGCCCTTATTGCAGAAAGAAGTATTGGTATCAACCCTTGCCTCTTTTGTATTAGGTATATTCGGTACGGCCATTGCTTCCATTATGTTTTATATGCTGGTAAAAAGAGCAGGCACCTTGTTTGCTTCTATGGTCACCTATGGCATTCCATTTATTGCCGTACTATGGGGCGTATGGGGTGGAGAAACGGTTACGTTAATGCAGATGGGGTGCCTGGGTATTATTCTCGTTGGGGTGTACCTGGTAAATAGGAAATGATTTCAGATAAAGGTTACAGGTTTCAGGTAATGTATAACTTGAAACCTGCAACTTGTAACCTGAACCTAACATCACACCGTCATAATCTCTTTCTCTTTCACAGCGAGGTGTTTCTCTACCATCGAAATAAACTTATCGGTCAGTGCCTGGATGCTTTCTTCACCATCTTTGGCAGCATCTTCGCTTAGTCCGTCTTTTTCTAATTTCTTTACCTGTTCAATGGCATCGCGGCGGATACTGCGGATGGCCACTTTAGAATGTTCTCCTTCGCCACTGGCTTTTTTATTCAGTTCTTTTCTTCTTTCTTCTGTTAAAGGAGGAAGAAACAGCCTGATCTGTGCGCCGTCATTCTGTGGTGTAATACCGATATTGGCCTGCATAATGGCTTTTTCGATGGCCGCCAGCATATTTTTTTCCCATGGTTGTATACTGATGGTTCTTGCATCCAGTACACTGATATTGGCTACCTGCGCAATAGGCGTTGGCGCCCCGTAATATTCCACATTAATGCCATCCAGCATGGTTGGATTGGCCTTTCCCGCCCTGATCCTGGTTAGTTCCGTTTCAAGATGGCTGATCGCTTTTTTCATACCATCTTCTGCATCCTCAACAATCATTTGTAATTCTTCCGACATAGCTGCATATTTAAGTGTGGCGAAAATAATGAATAGTTGGGAGTTTAGTAGTTTATTGGTTTACTGGTTTATTAGTCTATGGGTTTATTAGTTTACTGGTAGGGGTGGTTGAGGATGTTAGTAACCTTTTCTCAGTCTAACGTACAAATAAACCAATAAACCAGTAAACCCTAAACCATTTCCCCAATCTCCCTATCTTCGCAGCCATAAATAAATCCTTATGGCAAGTATACAGGAACTGAAAAATGTGGCAACACAATTGCGCCGCGATATTGTTAGAATGGTACATGGTGTTCAAAGCGGCCACCCCGGTGGTTCTCTGGGCTGCGCCGATTACTTTGCGGCCCTGTTCTTTCAGATCATGAAGCATGATACCAATTTCTCGATGGATGGAAAAAATGAAGATCTTTTCTTTTTATCCAACGGTCATATTTCCCCTGTTTATTATTCAGCTCTCGCCCGCTCGGGTTATTTTGATGTTAAGGAACTGGCCAGTTTTCGTAAAATCAATACCCGCCTTCAGGGCCACCCTACCACACATGAACATTTACCTGGCATACGCGTAGCAAGTGGATCATTGGGACAGGGAATGAGTGTTGCCATTGGTGCAGCATTAACCAAAAAATTAAATGGCGATAACCATCTGGTGTTTTCATTACACGGTGATGGTGAATTGGATGAAGGCCAGAACTGGGAAGCGATCATGTTTGCTGCACATAAAAAAGTAGACAACCTGATCTCTACCATTGATTATAATGGCCAACAGATTGATGGTTCTACCAATAAGGTAATGAACCTGGGTAACCTGCGTGCTAAGTTTGAAGCGTTTGACTGGACCGTTCTGGAAATGGATGGTAATGATATGGATGATACCGTTAAAATGCTGGATAAAGCCAAATCCATGACAGGACAGGGTAAGCCCATTTGTATTTTAATGAAAACCGGAATGGGTAAAGGCGTTGATTTTATGGAAGGCAGCCACGAATGGCATGGCATTGCACCTAATGATGAACAACTGGCTAAGGCATTGGCACAACTTCCGGAGACATTGGGAGATTATTAAGGGAAAAGTACGAAGGTAGAAGTACGAGGTACGAATAGAAATATTGACGCATCACATTTTGTGATGTGTTTTTTATTACATACAGCCCTACTGTACAAAACCTATTCTTTCCCGGTTTTGCCAGTCTTGTTTGTTGGCTTTTTCATCAAGCAGGTTTTCAATGCTGTCATATATCTGCGACAACTGAACATCATGTTCACCTATCCGTTCTTTGAGTTCTGAAAGCTGGTCTTTTATATCACTAAAACGGTTAACTGATTTCCGTAACGAAATAAACGTTCTAACAATGGCAATATTCATTTTTCTGGCTTTTGTGCTTTTTAATACACTTGCCAGCATAGCTACACCGTGTTCTGTAAATGCATAAGGGGCATAGGCTTTACCTCTATGCTTCCTTGAACTCATCACAAATTGTGATGAGTTCAAGGAAGCTGCTGTATCGCTAATATAAATACTTTGTTGCAAGCTAATTTGCTCCCACTCTTTCAGGCTCAGGCGAAACATAAAATCTTCCGGAAAATTATCGATGTTGCGCTTAATAGCCTGGTTCAATACCCTTGTTTCCACTTCGTATAAAGCAGACAGGTCAAAGTCAAGCATAACTTTATAACCTCTTACATCATATATTTTATCAGAAATGGAAACTGATTCCATTTTACACGAGTATTTGGTAGGCTGTAAATCTATCAACTTATTAAAAGTAGCCATTAGGTATTTATACCTAATGAATTCAAGTAAAATAACGGTGTGATTTGACCTTTCTTTGGTTACCATCAACTCTTTAAAGAAAATAATTGCTGGCTGGCTTTGCGCGATGGAATCCATGCAGCAAGTATGGCAATGAGCGCGACTGTGACTATGACAAGCAAGAAATCGGCAGTCACCATTTTCACGGGATAATAGTCAATAATAAATGTATTGCCGCCCAGTTTGATGAGTTTAAATTGAATCTGCAACCAGCAAATAAAAGTGGCGAGTACAATTCCGGCACCGCCTCCCAACCCTGCCAGTAAAATACCTTCGCTCAAAAAAATACCCTGCACAGTCTGGTCGCTGGCACCCATGGCTTTGAGTACGGCTATGTCTTTTTGTTTTTCCAGTACCAGCATGGTTAGGGCACCGATCATATTAAAGGCAGCTACAATCAATATCAGGGAAAGGATACCATAGATCACCCATTTTTCTACCTGCATCACTGCGTATAAACTTCTGTTCTGTTCGTAACGGGTTTCTACCAGGAAATCATTACCCAGTTGCAACTGCAATAATTTTTTAACCTTATCAGGATCATCGGATACTTTCATTTCAACGGCACTGAATTCGTCTGCATCCATATCCAGCATGTATTTTACAAAGCCGAGATTGGTAAATACGTACCGGTTATCAAAATCCTGTTGCACCATAAAAGTGCCGGCAGCCTGTATGCTAAAAGAGTTCAATCCGTCATCTGCAATCAATCTTGCAGCCCGTCGGTTGGGCATATACAGTGTGGCAGGGTAAATAGATTTTTCTACATCTATACCGGCTGCATTTTCAATACCCGCACCAACCACCATTTTTGGATCGGAAGCGGTACCCAATTCAAATTTACCGCGGGGTATATGGCGCGGCGTATTAAGTTGGTTAATGGAAGTATAGTTTTCATCTACTCCCTTCACAGCAACTATGGTAGTTAAGGCTCCATTCAATACCGCATTTTCTTCTGCAATAAAACTTAGAATGGCTACCCCTTTTGTATTGCGGATCTGTTGTATTTTTTCTGTGGAAAGATGAAAAGTTTTACCCTGTGCAGGCACAATGCGCATATCAGCATAAAAATCGGCGTAGAGTCCTTTTACCAGATCCTCAAACCCATTGAATACACTCAACACAATAATCAACGCCGCACTACCTACCCCAATGGCCGTAATGCTGATCCACGCAATAACATTTATGGCATTGGTAGATTTGTTTGACCGGAAATAGCGCCAAGCGAAGAGGAGGTTCAAGTTTTAAAATTATGGATGATTCATTTGATTAATTTTGAAATTGGGAAACTTTGGAATTGCTTTACACGTACGCACCAAATTTAATTTCTCAATCTCCCAATTCCAAAATTCCAAAATCTAGCTTATTCTTCCGAAGCTGGTTTGTCTTTGTTGATCTCCTTAAAGATCTCTTCCATCTTAAACACATAATCCAATGTATCATCCAGGTAAAAATGGAGTACGGGTATACGGCGTAACTGGTGTTTAACACGGTCGGCCAGCTCTTTTTTGATCTCCCATGCACGCGACTCAATGGTTTTCATAACCGCATTCGTATCCTTTACCTGAAATAGGCTCAGGTAAATACGTGCTTCCAGCAGGTCGGGAGTAACTTTTACGGAGGCAATGGATACCATTCCACCATCAATCATACCCAGGCCTAGGCGCCTGAATATATCATTTAGTTCTTCCTGCAGGGCACCTGCCACCTGCCGCTGACGTTTACCTTCCTCCATAATCTAACATTTGTTTGATTGCAAATTTACTTACTTTGCTGCGTTTTAACTGTTTTACCTTTTATGAAGCGATTTGCACGCATACTTTTTTACCTGAGGAGCCAGAAACGGAATATTGTACTGTATTTGCTGTTCAATATTTTGTCTATTGTTTTCTCACTGGTTTCACTGGCTATGCTGGCCCCTTTTCTGCAAATGCTTTTCGGGAAAGAAAAATTTTTAACCGAGGCCCCCGAAGTGGCTTTTAGTGCGGCTTCTGTTTTGGATTACCTAAAATACATAGTAGGAAATTTAATTACTGAGCACGGAGAAGTATATGCCCTGGGTGCCATTTGCGTGATCATTATTGTATCGATTTTTTTTAAAAACCTGTTTACCTATCTTTCTTTCAGGGTATTGGCACCAATGCGTAATTATGTTATGACCAAGCTGCGTTCCGATCTGTACGCAAAAATACTTGACCTGCCCATTGGTTATTTTACTGAGCAACGCAAGGGAGACATCATTAGCCGGATGAGTAACGATGCCAACGAAGTGGAATGGAGTGTGATGAGCACATTGGAGGGTTTAATACGCGACCCATTGAACATTCTGATCATATTGATTTCACTGGTATACTTAAGCCCTACCTTATCCTTATTCTTACTGGTACTACTTCCCTTAACAGGATTTATTATTGGAAGAGTGAGCCGCTCACTTAAAAAACAATCCACCGCATCGCAGGAACAATTAGGCACTCTGATGTCGATACTGGATGAAACATTAGGTGGCTTGCGGGTAATTAAAGCATTCAATGCAGAAAAGATCTTACGCGGTAAATTTTTTGCAACAAATAACACTTTAAATAATATCCGCAACAAAATGAACTTTCGCAGAGATCTGGCTTCGCCGATGTCTGAGTTTTTAGGTGTGTTGGTACTGAGTTGTATTTTATGGTTTGGTGGTAAACTGGTGCTGAACAAAGAAGTGGGATTGAGTCCGGAAAGTTTTATTACTTATATCGTTTTCTTTACGCAGATTATTAATCCAGCAAAATCATTATCCACGGCTTTTTATAACGCACAACGTGGCAGTGCTGCCATTCAGCGGATAGAAGAGATATTACAGGCACCCATTACGGTTACGGATTTACCCGATGCAAAAACAATCACCTCATTTAATCATAGCATCGAATTTAAAAACGTTTCTTTTGCTTATGATGATAAAATCATTCTTAAAAATATCAACCTCACTATACAAAAAGGAAAAACCATAGCATTGGTAGGTTCTTCCGGCGCAGGTAAAAGTTCGTTGGCAGATCTGGTTCCGCGGTTTCATGATGTAACAGGAGGAGAATTATTAATCGATGGCATCAATATCAAAAATTATTCGCTGCATTCTGTCCGAAGCCTGATGGGTATTGTAACGCAGGAGCCTATTTTATTTAATGATACAATTGCCAGTAATATTGCTTTAGGGGTTGACAATGTAACTGCCGAACAAATCACAGATGCTGCAACCGTTGCCAATGCACTGCATTTTATAAAACAGAAAGAGGAAGGGTTTGATTCCAATATCGGCGACCGGGGTAGTAAGTTGAGTGGCGGGGAAAGACAAAGACTAACTATTGCGCGTGCGGTTTTAAAAAATCCGCCGATCCTGATTCTGGATGAAGCCACATCCTCTCTTGATACAGAAAGTGAAAGACTGGTACAGGATGCCATTAATAATATGATGCAAAACCGTACCTCGTTAGTAATTGCTCACCGTCTTTCTACCATCCGCCATGCCGATGAAATTATTGTATTACAGAAAGGGGAAATAGTAGAACGCGGCAGCCATGATGAACTGCTGGCGCACAATGGCATGTATAAGAGATTGGTGGATATGCAGGAAGTAAAATAATCGTCATTGCGAGGAACGAAGCAATCTGTGCTTCACCTTGAAAGGTACCTGGACGAATTGATAGATTCCAAAATCAAAAGAATTGCACAGGTAACGTATGCAACAAGCAGAATGATTGTTACCGTCTTTATTTTCCCTGGAAATTTTCCAATAAAGGCCCAACCTGTTTGAATAAAGGCTAATACATAACCAGTTAAAATTATTGACTTCCCGAGATTTTGTGGAATTGGTATTCGCATTCCAGATTTCCATTCCAGTATTATGTATAAAAGGATCAAAATTGATGATGCAATCAAATATTTCATAATGAAAGTATATCTATATCAATATTACATCACAATTTAATTTTCTTCCATTGTTCGCCACATGACCAACAACATTTGTTATTCAAAATACAAAGAGGCCACCTATACAGATGGCCTCTTCTCTTATTTTTTACAGATACTATTCTCTTAAAACGGATTTTGAATCATGGCTTTGTTGGCATTGATCTCATCCTGTGGAAACAACCACTCCCAACGATTATCACCTGCGGGAATGTCAAATACAAACACCAATGCAGGAAGATGGTTAGGAATACCATTTCTATTCAACGCTGAATTGGTTCTTTTCAGATCGGTAAAACGAAACCCTTCACCCCAGAATTCAATTCTTCTGTTAAACATGATCTCATTAATCAGTGTTGCTCCGGTACTGGTTGATTTTACATAGTTCGCATCTCTGTTTTTTACCAAAGTAAACAGGGCATCCTGAGCGGCGGTATTATTTCCCTGACGTGCCCTTGCTTCGGCTTCAATCAGGTACATTTCTGCTGCACGCATATAAGGTACATCGCCCGTACTCAATGCATCGCTCTTGGCGAGGTACTTTTTATTCTGGTAAGGTACACGCGCACCACCCGGAGGTACGGGTACCGTAGCACCGGTAAGATCCCAACACTGCTTGCGAATATCTGTTGCAGGTATTGCTGTCCACAAAGTAGCGTTGATGGCCCTTGGCTGAGTGCGCAATACCGTAGAATTAAAGTTGGCAGAGATATACGCAAAATAAGAAAAGAAGAAAGTGTTATGATCATCTATCTGGCGTGTACCCCAGATCCACTCCTGGTTGGTAATATTATTAAATCCACTCAGGTACTCAGTATTGGTCATTAACGGAAAACCTGCCCTTGCAGCTATTGCATTGGTAGCAGCCGTTTCCCAATCCTGTTGTGTTAAGGCAACACGGGCTTTGATACCGCGTACTACGTTCACATTAAAATTAGATTTTGCTGCTGAACCAGCACGAACATATCCTGCCAGTAAAGTGATGGCTTCATCAAGGTCTTTGTTAACCTGTGTATACACTTCTTCCACTGTATTTCGTGGCAAACCATCTAATGTATTTACGGTAAGAATAGGTACTCCAAGCTGGTTATTAGGTTTAGTGGTAGCATCATATCTTTTACCCCAAAGCTGTACCAGCTGAAAATGCGACCAAGCCCGATAAGCCAGTGCCTGACCCTTGATAATTTTTTTATCAGCATCAGCACCGGGTACTTTATCAATACCATTGATCAAAAGATTGGCATTGGAAATTAAACGGTAATAGAAACGGTACACATACCTAAGGTCTACGGCATTAACATTACGGTGGTTAACCCATTGCAGCCAACCAATTAAACCGGTGCTGCCGTTTGCTAATGGATACACAATATCTTCTCCCATCAGATCGCGGAAGATATTATTGGAGCCTTCTCCGGCTTCGCCCTGCTGGTCGTATTGTGTGTACATGATGCGGTGAATACCATTCAATGCTGCATAAGCATTGGTGGTAGATGCAAGGGCATCATCTGCTGCTACGGCTGTGGTAGAGTAGGTATCGAGGAATTCTTTCTTACAGGAAGAAAAAACCAACACAACCAATACCAAAGCGAGTAATTTATGTTGTATATGTTTCATTGCTGTTGATTTAGAAGTTAAGACTTAAACCTGCACTAATTACCCTTGCAGGCGGATAGCCGTTTGATGTAACACCTGAGAATGCCTGCTGGTTATTCAACCCTTTACGTTTAGAGAAGAACGCAAGGTTTTCTGCAGAAACAAATACCTGGCTGTTATTTACTTTCCAACGGGATAATAATGCTTTAGGTAATGCATACGTAACACTAACGGTACGAATGTTTAAATAGGAAGCATCAATCAACCAGCGGGAAGAAGTAGCATTGAAGTCAACTAAACGACCGGCATCCATACGAGGCACATCGGTTATATCACCTGCTTTCTGCCATCTGTTCAATACGGCTGTAGACAGCGCGCCACCATAGGTTCCGGCAGACATTAGTCCCTGGAAGTTAGCATCATATGTACTACCACCTAACTGGAAGGTAAACAAGGCACTCAATGTAAATCCTTTGAAGCTGAATGATTGTGTGAAACTACCATACAGGTCTGGGATAGAAGAGCCATGGTACTCAAACTTACCATTGCTTTGCAGTGTGGTAAGGGTATCATTTCCACCATTTTTATTGACAAGAATTCTTCTTCCTGTTGTGCTGGCGGTATTATCTGCTACATATAAAGCTGCGCCATCTGTAGGATCAACACCGTAATAGGTACGTAACCAATATCCAAAGATTGACTGACCAACAGAGAATTTCTTGGTTCCGCTGATGAACTCAGGAATACCTTCTGGCATTTTTGTAATCTCATTTTTAACAGTAGATACATTTACATTCATATTCCAGGTGAAATCTTTGGTACGAACGATATCTCCGTTTAACTGTACCTCAATTCCTTTGTTAAACATAGTGGCTGTGTTTTTATTAACAGATAAGATACCTGTTGACAAAGCCTGTGGTACGGCAAACAAAAGATCACTTGACCCCCTGTCATAATACTCAACTGATCCATTGATTCTGCCTTTGAATAAGCTGAAATCAATACCAATATCAAACTGTTTGTTTTTCTCCCACGATAATGATCTGTTTAAAGAAGAGGTTTGACTTTGAACGATACCAGGTTCGTTGGCATTGTTGGCAAACACATAGAGGCCCTGGTAAGCATAGAACCCGATACCATCGGCATTACCCACTACACCGTAAGAGCCTCTTAATTTCAAGGCATCTATCCAGGTAATGGTGCGCATGAAATTTTCTTTATCAATCTTCCAGCCACCACCCACAGACCAGAAAGTACCCCATCTTGATTCTGTTGCAAAACGAGAGTTACCATCGCGGCGGATACTACCAGAAAGGAAATATTTACTCTGAAAATCGTAATTCACTCTGGAGAAATAACTTTCTACCCGATAGTTATCTACCGAAGAATTGGCAGAATTAATGGTAGTGAAATTACCTAATTCGGTATTACCAGATAATGACTGTCCCTGTTTAAATGCATCAAGGCCTGATTCGCGCTGGTTGAAGCTTTCGTGACCGGCAAGGGCTTCTACTCTATGACTTCCAAAAGTTTGTGCATAGTTTAATAACTGTGTTGCCACTAAACCCGTTGAGCTAGAAGTAGATCTGCGGCTTCGACCTGCAGGTGCACCATCTCCTACCAATGTATTTTCATAAGTCGCATCATTCTGCGTTTGAAAATCAATAGCAACTGTATTGGTGAATTTGAAATTTTTCAGGAAAGTAAATTCCTGATACGTTCTGGCACTGGCAACGGTTCTTCTAAAAATAGCTTCGTTTAATAAAGTTTCGGCAATTGCGTGTCTTCCAGCAAAGCCACCACTTGGCCTGTTGGGAACACCTTGTGCACCTCCCATATTACCAAGATCATAAAATTTATTACCAGAAGCATCGAGCAAAAACTGACCCGTGGTCATATTATGAGCGTATACTGGGTAAATAGGCCCAACGTTTCTTGAGTAGAAAAATGGATTTACAAAATTGGTGCTTCCCCCATCACTAGCAGTATTCGAAACTGAATAGTTACCTGAAATATTCAATCCCGTTTTAAACCAGGTTTTGGGTTGCACATTTACATTCAATCGGGCAGAAAATCTTTCCAGATCTGACCTCTTGGTAAAACCTTCCTCTTTGATATAACCTAATGAAACAAAGTAATCAGACTTATCTGCTCCGCCATTGAAATTGAGGTTGTAATCCTTACGGGTTCCATTACGCATCAGGTCATTGGTCCAGTCCAGATCATCTCCATAGATCAATGCTGCGTTAGGATTTATTTTCCCATCAACACCTACAATGGTATTACCAGCAACATTGAAAGGATTATAGGAAAGAAGTCCCAAAATACTCGTTCTGCTCGTTAAGCCCGAAGCCACTCTGTTAGCAGAGTCAAGTGAGATAGCAGCACCACTTGCCGGGTATACCAATGAATTGCGGTAAGCTTCCCATTGAATGGGATAGTATTGTTTGGCATCCAATCTATCATATTCGGCCAAACCACGCGAAACCACGCCGTTTGTGGCTTTGAGGGAAACATTATTTCTTCCGCGCTGTCCTTTTTTGGTGGTAATCATCACCACGCCATTGGCAGCCCTTGATCCATATAAAGAAGTGGAAGCAGCATCTTTTAATACAGTAACACTTTCCACATCATCCGGATTGATGTTAGAGGTTCCGCCCACATACGGTGCACCATCCACCACAAACAAAGGGTCTGAGGTAGCATTGATAGAACCAAATCCTCTTACCCTGATTGCGAGGCCTGAGCCCGGCTGACCGTTGGAAGAACTTGTAACCACACCGGGTATGGCACCTTCAATGGCATTGGTTACGTTACCGATAGGTCTCTGTGCAATTTGAGCCGCTTTAATGGTTCCAACAGAACCGGTTAACGCTTCTTTCTTAACCGTTCCATAAGCAACAACAACTACCTCACCTAAATTTTCTGAAACAGATTGCAGCGTTACAGAAACACTCGATTTACCTGCTATAGGTACTTCAACCGAAGTGAAGTTTACGCTTGATATCACCAGTATTCGAGCCGACGGTGAAACAGTGAGCGAAAAATTTCCTTCGCTGTTAGCAGACGTACCAGTGGTAGTTCCTTTTATCACAATACTGGCACCCGAAACAGGGGATCCCTTCCCGTCCAATACTTTACCGGTGATGATCCGGTTTTGTGCCCATGCGCCTGTAGTAAACAGACAAATAGACAACAGCAGCAACAATTTTCTCATAAGCTGTTTTTAAATTTGTGTAAATAAAAAAGAATTGACAACGTTCCGTTGTTAAAATCAATTCACAGAAAACAATACGAAATACGCTATAACAAATAGTTATAGAATTAATTTTCTACATGCATTGTGAGGCAATCTATTTTCAACGATAGCCGTATGGCAAATAGTATCATTGAAAATTATATAGAGAAGGAAAGGCGCGCGAAAGCTGCACCATTTGAAAAAATTTTATGGAAGACTACGAGAGTAGTCTTCCATAAAAAGGATTTATTGTTCAGGTGCCGGTTTCACCAATCCTAATTTAGCTTCGAGGCTAAGGGTGGCATGTGGCACCGCACGTAAACGGGCTTTGTCAATCAGTTTTCCGGTAACACGGCAGATACCGTAGGTTTTATTTTCGATGCGCATGATGGCTTTTTCCAGATGATCGATATACGTAATCTGGCGGCTGGCCATCTGGCTCAACTGCTCTCTTTCCATACTCATACTGCCATCTTCCATGGTCATGTAACGGGCATCATCATTATCGCCACCCATTTCATCTTTGCGGGTAATTAACCCTTGTAAATAGGCCAATTCTTTTTTGGCGGCTTCCAGTTTTTTTGAGATCAGTTCTCTGAATTCATTCAGGTCATTATCACTGTACTTTACCAAAGGATCTCCATTGGTTCTGGCTGCATCTGCTCTTTTCTCTAACTGTGTATATCCGGGATGATAAGGAACACTCGACTTGGTGTTGATCTTCGGTACTTTTACGTCTTTGATAGGTTCGGGTTGTTTTTTTATAGGTTTAACAGGCGGAGCCGGTGGGGCTTTTACCTCAACTTTTGGTTTTACAGGTGCCGGAGCCGGTTTGGCTGCAACGGGTGCCGGTACTGGTTTAGGAGCTGGCTTTGCCGGAGCTGCTTTTACAGGTGCCGGTTTGGCAACAGGTTTTGTGGCTTTAACGGGGGCTGCTTTTACAGGTGCAACTACTTTTTTAGGGGCAGGTTTAGGAGCAGGCTTTGGAGCCACTTTTTTTGCCGGAACTGCTTTCACTGCTTTTTTAGGGGCAGGCTTAGAGGCCACTTTTTTGGCTGGAACCGCTTTTTTAGGAGCAGGTTTGGGCGCAGGTTTAGGAGCCGCTTTCTTAGCTGGTGCCGCTTTTTTAGGGGCGGGTTTAGGAGCCGGCTTTGCAGCCGCTTTCTTGGCCGGAGCCACCTTTTTTGGAGCAGGTTTCTTTGTTGGCATACAATTTTATCCTTTTTTGTTTACTACCACTTTTAACAGCTCATCATTGATTTCAACTTCCGTGCCGGCTTGTATTTCGGTCACCCAATCAATGGTATCTGCCAAAATTTCGCGGCAAATATAGTCGTTATATTTAATTATAGACGCCTTGAGGCCGGTGGTCTCAAGAACGGTCACGAATATACGGTCTGTGAGGTCAAAACCGCTTTCTTTTCTGATATTTTGGATACGGTTTACAAATTCACGGGCATCGCCTTCCTGTTTCAACTCGTCGGTAAGGGTAATATCAAGGGCTACGGTAAGGCTGCCTTTATTGGCCACACTCCATCCCGGGATATCTTCGGCAACAATATCCACCTCCGTCAGTTCTATCGTAACTGATTCACCATCAATGGATAAATTGTATTTTCCTTCTTTCTCCATCGTGGCAATATCCAGCTGACTAAAGCCGCCGATAGCCGCACTAACCGCTTTCATTTTAGGTCCTAAACGGGTTCCGAGGGCCTTAAAATTGGCTTTTATTTTTTTACTGATTACCCCTTCGGTCTCCGTTATGTAGCTCATCTCTTTCACATTTACCTCGGCTTTAATCAGGTCTTCAATCTTTTCTAACTGGGTTTTCATACCAGTATCCAGTACAGGTATCATTACTTTTTGTAAGGGCTGCCTCACTTTGATGTTCACTTTTTTACGGAGTGATAGTACCAGCGAGCATACATCCTGTGCCAATTGCATTCTTTCTTCGAGCGAACTGTCTATCACAGATTCGTTTGCTACTGGAAAATCTGCGTGGTGCACAGAGGCTACACCAAACCTACCTGTTACGGCATTCAGGTTACGGAACACCGCATCACTAAAGAAAGGAGATATCGGCGCCATTAAACGGATGATGGTTTCGAGACATTCATATAATGTTTGGTAAGCACTGATCTTATCCTGTTCATATTCTCCCTTCCAGAAACGGCGACGGCAGAGGCGAACGTACCAGTTACTGAGATGCTCGTCAACAAATTCTTCAATAGCTCGACCTGCCAGTGTAGGTTCGTATTCATCCATGGATCTGGTTACATTTTTAATCAATGTATTCAGGGATGATAAAATCCAGCGGTCTATCTCCGGCCTTTCTGCCATGGGTACCGGGGCCTGTTCAAAAGCAAATCCGTCCACATTGGCATACAGGGTAAAGAACTGGTAGGTATTGTATACGGTTCCGAAGAATTTGCGTTGTACTTCCTGTATACCTGCCAGATCAAACTTAAGGTTATCCCAGGGTGAGGCATTGGTGATGAGGTACCAACGTGTGGCATCTGCTCCATACTTTTCAATGGTTTCAAACGGGTTCACTACGTTGCCGAGGCGCTTGCTCATTTTGTTTCCATCCTTATCCAATACCAGTCCATTGCTTACTACTGTTTTGTAGGCAACGCTATCAAACAGCATTACCCCTAAGGCATGCAGGGTATAGAACCAGCCACGGGTTTGATCTACGCCTTCGGCGATAAAATCTGCGGGGAAGGCCTCACCCCGGCCCTCTCCGGTTCCCGGAGAGGGGGAACCATCCGGCGAATCGATCATGTGTTTGTTTTCGAAGGGGTAATGCCATTGTGCGTAGGGCATGGCGCCGCTGTCGAACCAAACATCAATCAGGTCGGCTACACGTTTCATGGGTTTGCCGGATGCACTTACCAGAATGATATCATCTACAAAGGGTTTGTGCAGATCGAGTATGCCTTCGTGTAAATAGTGTTTGTTTACTTCGCCACCCAAAACTTCATTGGCTTTGCGGATGCCTTCATTTAGTTCCTCAATAGAGCCAATACAAACTTCCTCATCTCCTTCTTCTGTTCTCCATACAGGTAAAGGGGTTCCCCAATAACGGCTGCGGCTGAGGTTCCAATCTACCATATTCTCCAGCCAATTACCAAAGCGGCCTTCACCGGTTGATTTGGGCTTCCAGTTAATGGTCTTATTCAACTCTACCATTCTTTCTTTAACGGCAGTAGTTTTAATAAACCATGCATCCAACGGATAGTATAAAATAGGTTTATCGGTTCTCCAGCAATGCGGATAACTGTGTTCGTATTTTTCTACCTTAAAAGCGCGGTTTTCTTTTTTCAGTTTTACGCTGATGTCTACGTTTACATCCACATAGTCTTTCTCGTCTTTGTAATTCTTAACATAGCGGTTACTGAATTCGCCAAGGCCATCTACAAACTTGCCCTGTTTATCAACCATGGTTAGAATACCGATATTGTATTTTTTGCCAACGCGGTAATCATCTGCACCAAAAGCGGGGGCAGTGTGTACGATGCCGGTACCATCTTCGGTGGTTACGAAATCGCCAAGAAGCACTCGGAAAGGTCTGGAGTCTGGAGTCAGGAGTCTGATATTTTCGAGAGAGTTTGCTTCGTAGGGAAGCAACTGCTCATATTCGCAATTTTCTATTTGTGAGCCTTTGAATTCAGTTAGAATTTTCCAGGGAAGCAGTTTGGTCGTTTCATTGTATCCTTCAAAATCACCATTTTCTCCTTCGGGCTTGAAATACTTGCCCAGTAAGGATTTCGCCAAAATAACATTGACAGAAAGATGCGTATAGGGATTAAAAGTGTTTACCAATACGTAATCAATATTGGGGCCTACGGTTAATCCGAGATTGGAGGGGAGTGTCCATGGGGTGGTTGTCCAGGCCATGAAAAATATCTCCTCACCCCGGCCCTCTCCACTTCGTGGAGAGGGAGTGAGTTCGGTGAGTTTCGTGAAAAGAAATTCGCTGCGCTCATTTCTCACGGCTTTAAACATGGCTACCGCACTCGTATCCTTCACATCCTTATACGTTCCCGGTTGATTCAGTTCATGTGAGCTTAATCCGGTTCCGGCTGCGGGTGAATAGGGTTGGATGCTTACACTTTCGTACAACAATCCTTTTTTGTACAACTGGCTCAGTATCCACCAAAGTGTTTCAATGTATTTATTGTCGTAGGTAATATAGGGATCGTTCAGGTCTACCCAGTAGCCCATTTTCATGGTTAGTTCATCCCATTTGCTTTTGTAACGAAGCACGGCTTCGCGGCATTTCTGGTTGTATTCTTCTACTGATATTTTTTTGCCGATGTCTTCTTTGGTAATGCCCAACTCTTTCTCTACACCCAGTTCAATAGGCAATCCATGGGTATCCCATCCACCTTTGCGTTTTACCTGAAAGCCCTGCATGGTTTTGTAGCGGCAAACCATATCCTTCAGTGTACGGGAAATTACGTGGTGAATACCGGGCATACCATTGGCACTGGGCGGACCTTCGTAAAACACAAATGGTTTTTTGCCCTCACGCAGGGAAACACTTTTTTCAAATGCCTGCCCCTCGTTCCATTTGGCCAATATTTCCTGTTCTATGGCCGGAAGGTTCAGCCCGGAAAACTCTGGATATTTAACACTCATAACCTGAAAATCGCTTGTAAGGTACTCCCCGCCTGATTTCAGGCGGGTTTTAAAGGGGGCGAAGGTAAGAAATATACAGACGTGAATGGTAGGTGGGACGTGAATCGTCAATCGTGAATCGTGAGATATGAATAGTGTAGGGCCATCTCAAAAAAACTCACGCCTGACGTCTCACGATTCACGAATTACGATTCACCTGTCACGAAGCAGTTTATAAATGCGAATGGCACTCATTAGTAAACCAATGAACAGCACCAACCCCACTATCCCCCAAACCATGCTGATGCTTTGTTTTACCACCACCAGCATTACCACAGCAATGAGGATTACAGTGGCTCCTTCATTCCAGATGCGGAGTTGTTGGGAAGTGTATTTGTAAATGCCTTTACTTTCCTGCGTAAGAATTACCTGTAAAGTGTAGTGGTAGATATAAAGAAGCAACACAAAAATCAACTTGATCAATAACCAGCGGCCTTCCGGGGCAAACACCTGCAGGTGCCAGTTACCAGTAAACATCACCCAAAAACCCAGAATGAAAGTGAGTATGGCAGAGGGCCAGGTGATGCCATACCATAACCTTTTCATCATAATGGTAAACTGGCCTCTCAGTACTTTTTTTTCTGGATCCGGTTTATCACCAGCCTCGGTTGCGTAAATAAACAAACGGGGCATATAAAACAAGCCGGCAAACCAGGTTACGATGAAGATGATATGGAGGGCTTTGAGGTATGGGTACATGGTAGGAAGTTAAAATTAATAGTTAGAAGTTAGCGCCTGTTTATTCGTCAGCTGCTAGCTATTAGCTGTGAGCCGCGAGCTTGACAGGTACTTACCGAAATAAGTAGTGCCCCTATATGAAATTTCAATAGACACACGGTAGTTGAAAACTTTAATTTTAACGGGTTCTTAGTTGCGTGTTTTGTGAGGATGATCACTATTCAGTTTTCAACTCAACAACATCTCCTTTTCTCCTGCTTTTACACCTTCCACATATTTCGCCAGCGTACTAACCCATAAGGGATGTGTATTTAAACAGGGGATCATTTCGTAGGATTCGCCGCCGGCTTCTAGGAAAGTTTCTTTTCCGCGTTCTGCAATTTCTTCCAGTGTTTCTAAACAATCGCTTACAAAAGCCGGGCAGAGTATGAGTAATTTTTTGATGCCTTCTTTGGGCATTTCTTCCAAACGCTTATCTGTAAAGGGTTGCAGCCAACCGCCGCCTAGGCGAGACTGGAAAGAGACACTATATTTATCAGCCGACAATCCTAGTTTTTCGGTTACCAGTTTTGTGGTTGTAAAAACCTGGTGCCGGTAACAGGTAGCATGCGCCTGTATATTGGTTTCGCAACAGTTATCCATTTTCATACAGTTGCATCCATTACCTCCTCCTGTTTTGCGAAGATGTCTTTCCGGTATACCATGATAGCTGAATAAAATATGATCGTAGTCTTTAGCTAACCATGGTTTGATATTCTCTGCCAGTGCCGCGATATAATTATCCTCGTTATAAAAAGGTTTGATAAAAGAAATTCGAAAAGGGTACTTGCCCGCTGCATGTTGCTCTTTTGCCTGCACCACGGCTGTTTCATAACTGCTCATAGCATAATGCGGATACAGCGGAACAACAATGATCTCATCCAGTTCCGGATTTTGCTGTAACAGAAGATCATAGGCTTCTTTGGGAGAGGGAGATCCGTACCGCATGGCAATGGCCACGGGCTCTGCTACTTCCTGCTGCAAGGCATGCTGCAATTGTTTGGTAAGTACAATTAATGGAGAACCTTCATCCGTCCAGATGGTGCTATATGCTTCTGCAGATTTTGGTGCCCGGAAAGGAACAATAATACCTTGCACCAATAAAGCCCTCACCAGATAGGGGATATCAATCACCCGGCCATCCATTAAAAACTCATTCAGGTATTTTCTTACATCCTTAACGGCTGTTGAATCTGGAGAACCGAGGTTCATGAGCAGGACAGCTATTTTTGCATTTTGTGGCATTCGATTCATGTTGTGCAAATGTATACAACATTTTATATGCTGTATGGTTTAACAAACAACTGTTAGGCAAAACCTGAACTACTTTGTTTAACAAGTATTCATAACAGCGCATATAGAGTCTAGTAAAAAACATGACAGAGAAATGACAATGGAATGACGAATCTCATGTTTTAATCAAATGCTCTGGAGATACCTTTGCAGCAGAAACAGGATATTGCAAAAGGAAAGCAGTTTATGGAGATCAACCAATTTTTCGCAGCCGGGATCAACTACAAAAAATCAGACGCCGCCATACGTGGTGAGTTTGCCATTGGGCCAGACCAGTATGCATCCCTTATATTGAAAGCTAAAAACCTGGGTATTACCGAACTATTTGTATTAAGCACCTGTAACAGAACGGAAATTTATGGTATTGCTGATAATATAGAAATACTAATCAATCTGCTTTGCAGTGAAACTGTTGGTGAGGCAGATACGTTTCGCCAGTTGTGTTATACCAAACAAGGCAATGAAGCCATTGCGCATATTTTTGAAGTAGGTGCCGGACTGGATTCTCAAATTCTGGGCGATTATGAAATTGTGGGACAAATGAAACTGGCGGTAAAATTTGCCAGAGAAAGAGGATGCATTGGTAGTTTTATGGAAAGATTGTTCAATACTGTTTTACAATCATCTAAAGCCATTAAAAATGAAACTGCTTTGAGTGGTGGAACCATTTCTGTTTCTTTTGCTGCTATTCAATTCATCAAACAGCAATTAACCGATACACACAACAAAAAAATTGTTTTACTGGGAACCGGTAAGATAGGCCGCAATACCTGTAAGAACCTGGTGGATTACCTGGATACCAAAGACATCACCCTTATTAACAGAACAGATAACAAAGCTGTTGAACTGGCTACTGAACTGGGTCTGCAACATGCACCCTATGCATCCCTGCAAATTGAAATCAGTAAAGCAGATATTGTAATTGTAGCTACCAATGCAGACAAAGCGGTGATTACGAAACAAGACTTGCTAAACAGCACTCCCAAAGTATTGATCGACCTCTCTATCCCCAATAATATAGAACCTGCTGCAGGCACATTGCCACATATTACACTGGCCAATGTAGATGATCTGTCTGTGATCAATGACATCACTTTACAGAACCGTAAAGCAGAAGTACCCAAAGCACTGCTCATCTTACAGCAATACCAAAAGGAGTTTGCAGAATGGTTTTTATTGCGCAGCCATGTACCGGTGTTAAAAGCGGTAAAACAGAAACTGCACGATATGCATTCCTGCGGTATGTTTCTGGCAACTGCACATAACTCAGTTATTGACCAGACTGCCATTCAAAAAGTGGTGAATACAGTGGCCGTAAAAATGCGTAGCCAACATCAGCCCGGATGTTACTATATTGAGGCTATCAACGATTTCATGACCAGTAATTAATGTATGAACCAGCCCTTACGAATTGGCACCCGCGATAGCCAGCTGGCCGTGTGGCAGGCCACATTAGTACAAACCGAGCTTAGCCTGAAAGGGATCACTACTGAGTTGGTGTACATTAAAAGCGATGGAGATATTGATCTGGTAACCCCTTTATACGAATTAGGTGTGCAAGGCATTTTTACCAAAACATTAGATGCGGCTTTACTCAACAACCGCATAGATATTGCCGTTCACTCCATGAAAGATGTGCCCACCCAACTGGCACAGGGATTACAACAGGCAGCGGTTTTGCCAAGGGCTTCGTTCAAAGATATTTTGGTGTATAAGGGAGATGAGAGTGCGTTGTTTAGTGCATTAGGTCTTGTGAATGGTGAATGGTCAATGGTCAATAGTCAATCCCACACCACTCACCACTCACCACTCACCATAGCCACCAGCAGTGTACGCCGCAAGGCGCAATGGTTGAACCGTTACCCAAATCATACACTGGATAACCTGCGTGGCAATGTAAATACCCGGATGCGCAAACTGGAAGAAAGCCATTGGAACGGTGCTATTTTTGCTGCGGCCGGATTGGAAAGAATTGATTTGCGCCCTGAACAGTCTATTGATCTTGATTGGATGTTACCCGCACCCTCGCAGGGAGCCATTACCATTGCCTGCAGGGAAAACGATCCTGGATCTTTTGAAGCAGCTCATCAATTAAACGATGTCGACACCGCCACCTGTACCAAAATTGAAAAAGATTTTTTACGTGTCTTAATGGGTGGTTGTACCACACCCATTAGTGCATTGGCTGTGATAGAAAATGATACTCTTCTGTTTTGCGGAAATATTCTTTCGCTTGATGGGAAACAGAAAGCTGAAATTGAAAAAAAGATTTCACTCAATACTGTTGATGGCTTAGGCGAGCTGTGCGCAAAAGAATTACTGGCAAATGGTGGCCAACAAATTATTGAATCGATACGCAATGCCCGATAATACCATACATATATTATCTACGCGCCCTGTTGATGAAACCGTTATTGCAAAAGCGCGGAACAAAAACATACGGATAGATGTTATATCATTTATAGAAACAGTACCCGTTCTGGATGTAGAAGTACAACAGGAAGTAGAATGGGCATCTGTTCAGGAAACTGTTGCGGTATTTACCAGTATGAATGCAGTAGTGGCAGTAACAGATCTGTTGGATGGTCATATTCCCTCCTGGAGAATTTACTGTATGGGGTATGCCACCAAAAAACTGGTAACCGATTATTTTGGCGAAGATAGTATCGCCGGCACAGGCGATAATGCCCTTGAGCTTGCAGACACTATTATTGAAAATGAAGAACCCGATGAAGTTATTTTTTTCTGTGGCAACCAGCGCAGAGAAGAATTACCTGCCAAACTTCGCAAACAGCAAATAGACGTAAACGAAATTGTTGTGTACGAAACCATTGCGATTGAAAAGAAAATAGACAGAGAATATGATGGGATTTTGTTTTTTAGTCCCAGTGCCGTTGAAAGTTTTTTCGCAACCAACACTTTACCCGAACACACCATCGTCTTCGCCATTGGCAATACCACACACGATACCGCAGCCCGTTTTGGTAAAAACAAAATAGTAGTAAGCAAACTACCGGGCAAAGATGAATTGGTAGAGCAGGCCATCGCCTATTTTGGGTGAACGGTGAATGGTGAATGGTGAATGGTGAAAAGATAATTTTTAACGTGTTGTGCTATTACAAAACTCAAATAATACTTTACGAAAAAAATAAAATTTATAATTAAAGGATGGTTGATGAATAATTTCTAAACAGTCCCTGTGGACGGGCCTCTTTTGGTTTGATGCCGGGCGAATGGCCACGGCAAACAAAATGATGCGCAGCACATTTTGTTAGAAGCAAAAGCAGCCCGGTAACAGGGACGAGGCCCAGCGGCCATGAGCAATATTGAATTTCGAATAATCGAAATCTTCGTTTTTAAATAGCACAACGCGTTAATTTTTAATTGAATAAATAAAAAGTTGGGGATAGAAATGGAATAAGATGGGTTGAGAAAAAATTCACCATTCACCATTGCCCACTCACAAACATTATGTTACAAAACGACCTACTACTCCGAACCCTCCGTGGTGAGGCAACTGAAAGAACACCTGTATGGATGATGCGCCAGGCTGGCCGCTATCTGCCGCAATACATGGTATTGAGAGAGAAATATGGATTCTTTGAAAGGTGTCAAACACCCGAACTTGCCTGCGCCATCACCCTTCAACCGGTAGATATTGTGGGTGTGGATGCTGCGATTTTATTTTCTGATATCCTTGTGGTACCACAAGCTATGGGACTGGAAGTACAACTGATAGAAAGCAAAGGACCCGTATTACCAGACCCGATTAAAACAGCCAACGATATGAATCGCGTGCGGGTACCGGATGTACAGGAAACTTTGGGTTATGTATTTGATGCCATCAAACTCATTAAACAGGAATTGAATGGCCGTGTGCCACTGATTGGTTTTGCAGGTGCCCCATGGACATTACTCTGTTATATGGTTCAGGGCAAAGGATCTAAAACATTTGATGAGGCGAAAGCATTCTGCTACCAGCAACCTGAACTGGCCCATCAATTATTACAAATGATTACCGATACCACCATCGCTTACCTGAAAGAACAGGCCAAAGCTGGTGCCGATACCGTTCAACTTTTTGATAGCTGGGGTGGATTATTGAGTCCGGATGATTTTGAACATCTTTCCCTGCAATACATGCGGCAGATTGTTGCTGCGTTAAAAGACATCGTACCCACCATTGTATTTGCCAAAGGTGCCTGGCATAGTCTGGATAAAATGGCGGCTACCGGCGCTGCGGGTTTGGGCATCGACTGGTGCATCCAACCACAACTGGCCCGACAATTTGCAGGAAATAATATTACCCTTCAGGGAAATTTTGATCCGGCTAAATTGTTATCGCCTATTCCTGTTATCAAAAAAGAGGTAACGGCTATGTTGGATGCATTTGGCCCCGGTCATCATATCGCCAATTTAGGTCATGGTATTTTGCCCAATGTACCCGTTGATCATGCAAGGGCATTTGTAGATGCCGTGAAAGAATACCGACATAAAAATTAACTAACGCACGATTCACTACTCACGCTATGGAAAGCATCAAAACCCAATGGATCAGCCTTATTCATCAGCTACAGGATGATATATGTGCTGCATTGGAACTATGTGATGGCAAAGCGAAGTTTATAGAAGACAAGTGGGACCGACCTGAAGGCGGCGGTGGTAAAACACGTGTGATCAGTAATGGAAATGTATTTGAGAAAGGCGGTGTAAATACCTCAGTTGTTTTTGGAGAAGTGACTGATACCATGCGTTCGCAATTAAAGATTGATGGGAGTAAATGGTTTGCCTGCGGAATGAGTATTGTGATACATCCCTCCAATCCTTTTGTACCCACAGTGCATTGTAATTACCGCATGTTTGAATTGTATGATTCGAACGACAATGTAATAGACAGATGGTTTGGTGGCGGAACGGATCTTACCCCCTATTATTTATTTGAAGAAGATGCACGTCATTTTCACAAAACCTATCAAACGGTTTGCGATCAATTTGATCCTAGTTTTTATCCTGTTTTTAAAGAAGAGTGTGATAACTATTTTGTAAACCGCCATCGCAATAATGAACGCCGTGGTATTGGTGGTATTTTTTACGATCACCAACGGCCAACAGCAGAGAAAGCCGTTGCCTTCTGGATAAACTTTGCCAAAGCCTGCGGCTATGGTTTTATCAATTCGTATATTCCTATCGTAGAAAAAAGAAAACACACCATTTTTACAGCCGAACAAAAATATTGGCAGGAGATCAGAAGAGGCAGATATACAGAGTTTAACCTGGTACACGACCGTGGTACTATTTTCGGATTAAAAACAAATGGCAGAACAGAAAGCATTTTAATGAGCTTACCGCCAACGGTACGTTTTGAATACAATTACCAACCCAAAGAAGGAAGTGCAGAAGCAGATTTATTAGATGCCTGCCTGCATCCCAGAAACTGGGTTACTTAAATTTTCATCTATGTATTTACAGAGAAGAAACCGCATACTGCGTAAGTCACCCGCCATTCGCTCGCTGGTGGCCGAAACTATTTTACGCCCCGCTGATTTTATCGCTCCTTTATTTATTGATGAAGGAACCAATACCGCTACAGAGATTGCCTCTATGCCCGGCTATTACCGCCGCACAATAGATCTTACGGTGAAAGAAGCAAAAGAATTGTGGGGTATGGGTATTAAATCTGTGCTCATTTTCATCAAGTGTAAAGACGAATGGAAAGACAATACCGGTAAAGAGGCATGGAACCATAATGGACTAATGCAACGCAGCATCAAAGCCATTAAAGCGGCAGTACCGGAAATGGTTGTAATGACAGATGTGGCACTGGACCCCTACTCTTCCTATGGTCATGATGGCATTGTAAAAGATGGCGAGATCGTAAATGATGAAACGGTGGAAGCATTGGTAAAGATGAGTGTAAGTCATGCCAAAGCCGGTGCCGATTTTGTAGCCCCCAGCGATATGATGGATGGCCGCATTGGTGCCATCAGAAATGGATTGGAAGAAAATGGTTTTACACAAACCGGTATCATGAGTTACAGTGCCAAATATGCTTCCTGTTTTTATGGACCGTTCAGGGATGCGTTAGACAGTGCCCCGGGTTTTGGAGATAAAAAAACTTACCAGATGGATTATGCCAACCGCACCGAAGCCATCAAAGAAA
Source organism: Chitinophaga pinensis (assembly GCA_943372845.1). Taxonomy (GTDB): domain Bacteria; phylum Bacteroidota; class Bacteroidia; order Chitinophagales; family Chitinophagaceae; genus Sediminibacterium; species Sediminibacterium pinensis_K. Next base: position 100,935 of record CALSAD010000009.1, read on the forward strand.
CATTGATGGATATTGAAGAAGGCGCAGATATTGTAATGGTAAAACCCGCACTTGCCTATCTCGATATCATTCGTGAAATAAAAAATGCAGTAGAAGTTCCGGTAAGTGCCTACCAGGTAAGTGGTGAATACGCCATGATTAAAGCTTCTGCTAAAATGGGGTGGATTGATGAGAATAAAGCAGTGTTAGAAACTTTGACATCCATTAAAAGAGCAGGTGCAGATCTGATTGCTACGTATTTCGCGAAAGATGTTGTGCGTTTAATTAGCTAGGTAATTATACCTGATTATATATCGTTTTTTAACGGGTTTTTGTGAATGGGCAATGGTGAATGGTGAATATTCCCATATTTGGGATTGTTTACTTGATTTAATCATCAAAAAATATTTGCCATGTTTCTTTTATTGAACCATCAAAGACTGGATATTTATGAAACATCTAAATTATTCGTTCATGAATGTTATAAGTTAACAAATCAATTACCAATTGAAGAAAGGTTTGGAATGATTTCTCAAATAAGAAGAGCCGCATTATCAGTTCATTTAAATATTGCAGAAGGATCCTCAAGAAAATCAGAAGCAGAAAGAAAAAGATACTATGAAATAGCCAGAGGTTCTGTTATAGAGATTGATGCTGCATTAGACATCGCTAAAGAGTTAGTCTATCTCGATTTCGAAAAATTTGAGAAGCTGGGAAGATTAATGGTAACCTGTTTCAAAATGCTCTCAGGACTGATAGACTCAAAAAGATAAATTGACCATTCACAATTCACCATTCACAAAAAATCATGTACGAAAAAAGCAAAGCCCTCTTCGACCGCGCACAAAAATCTATCCCCGGTGGTGTAAACTCCCCGGTAAGAGCATTTAAAAGCGTTGGCGGAACACCACTCTTTATAGAAAAAGCAAAAGGCGCTTATTTGTTTGATGCAGATGGCAATCAGTATATCGACTATATCGCTTCTTGGGGGCCAATGATCTTAGGTCATGCGTATGAGCCTGTTGTAAAAGCCATTCAGGAAAAAGCATTGCTCTCCACTTCATATGGTGCACCTACTGAATTGGAAATAGCCATGGCCGAACTCATTAAAAGCATGGCCCCAAATGTAGATCTCGTGCGTATGGTAAGCAGTGGAACAGAAGCCTGCATGAGTGCCTTGCGTTTAGCAAGAGGCTATACCGGAAAAAATAAATTCATCAAATTCGAAGGTTGTTATCATGGACATGCAGATGCTTTTTTAGTGAAGGCCGGAAGCGGAATGGCCACTTTGAATATTCAAACAGTACCGGGTGTTACGGGCGGCGTTTCCAATGATACTTTGACTTGTGCTTACAATAATCTGGATTCAGTTGAACAACTGGTAAAAGAAAACAAAAATGAAATAGCAGCCATCATTATTGAACCGGTTGTAGGAAACATGGGTTGCATTTTACCCAACGCAGGTTTTCTGGAAGGCATTCGCAGCATTTGCGACCGCGAGAACATTGTTTTTATTTTTGATGAAGTGATGACAGGTTTCCGCCTCGCACCAGGTGGTGCACAACAACGATTGAATATTGATGCGGACCTGATTACCTACGGAAAAGTAATTGGTGGCGGTATGCCTGTGGGTGCTTTTGGTGGTAAAAAAGAAATAATGGAACATATTGCACCACTCGGAAACGTTTACCAGGCGGGCACTTTAAGCGGTAACCCCATTGCCATGATTGCGGGCTTTACTATGTTGACAGAATTAAAAAACAATCCATCCATCTATACCGAACTGGACGAAAAAACTGCCTATCTGCACAAAGGACTGGCAACAGTACTGCAGGCATCCGGAACACCATTCACCATCAACCGTTTGGGCTCTATGATCAGCGTTCACTTCAGCGATCATCCCGTAACAGATTTTGCTTCTGCTGCATCAGCCAATAATACCCTGTTCAACAAATACTTTCATGCCATGCTGCAACGCGGCGTATACTTACCCCCTTCTGCTTTTGAAAGCTGGTTCCTCAACAATGCCCTTTCCTATGCAGACCTGGATGCGACCATTGCAGCAACAGCGGAGAGTTTGAAGGAGATTTTGTGAATGGTGAATTGTGAATATCTTATTGACCATTCACCATTCACAAACAATCGTACCTTACCCTCCATGAAAATCACCTTCTTCTCTTCCCAACCTTACGATACAGATTTCTTTAACCGGTATAATGATAGTCTGGGTTTTGAACTGGTTTTTTTGGAAACGCAATTGAATGAGCATAGTGTTGCCCTGGTAAATGATGCAGACGCCGTTTGCGTTTTTGTAAATGATAAAGTCACGGCTGCAGTATGCAAATTATTAGCGGGTAAGGGCGTAAAAGTAATAGCCCTTCGTTGTGCCGGCTTTAACAATGTAGACCTCGAAGCGGCCAAGGCCAATGGCCTTCATGTATGCCGTGTTCCTGCCTACTCGCCCGAAGCCGTGGCAGAGCATGCACTGGCGTTGATCATGACATTAAATAGAAAAACACACAAAGCTTATAACAGGGTACGCGAACAGAATTTTGCTTTGCATGGACTACTCGGCTTTAACCTGCATGGCAAAACCGTTGGGGTAATTGGTACCGGCAATATTGGTAAAGCTTTCTGTCGTATTATGCTGGGTATGGGTTGTAAAGTGATGGCCTTTGATCTGATCGCCAATAAAGAGATGGAAGCACTGGGCGTAAGCTATCACCCACTAATAGAAGTATTGAAAGCGGATATTATTTCCCTGCACTGCCCGTTGAATGAACAAACCAAACACCTGATCAACGATACAACCATTGCCATGATGCAAAAAGGCGTAATGCTCATCAACACCAGCAGGGGTGGTTTGATTGAAACCAAAGCCGCTATTAAAGCACTGAAATCAGGTCAAATAGCCTACCTGGGCATTGACGTATATGAACAGGAAGAACACCTTTTTTTCCGCGATTTATCGGGGATTGTCATTCAGGATGATGACATTCAACGCTTAATGAGTTTCCCGAATGTGCTGATCACCGCTCACCAGGCCTTTTTCACCGATGAAGCCATGGCCCAGATTGCTACTACTACGTTAAATAATGTGCAGCAGTTACTAAAAAATGGTAATTTGAACAACCGGGCAGCGTTATTAGTATAAATTTTATCTGATATTCGTATACAGCTAGATTATGCGAAAAGAAACTATGACAAAATCGACCTTTCGACTGAGCCTTATCCTCTCGGCCTTTGTGCTGTTCCTTGCATGTAAAAAGGAATTGAGCGTTGAAAAAGGAGGCTTTGGCGGCACAGCCCAGGGCCAGTTGGTAGACTCGCTTGGTAATTGCAAAACACCCGTTATCAATGGCACTTACAGTGTAGATACCCCATTGGTAACCACTAAAAACTTTGTGCTGGCAAAAGTGAATTTTACAGCAGCCGGAAAATACAAGATCTATACAGATACGGTAAACGGTATGTGGTTTCAAGATTCCGGTTTTGTGGTGAGTGCCGGTGTTGTAGAAATCAAATTAAAAGGATATGGTACCCCCATCCTTCCAAAAACCACCGATTTTGCTTTGTTGTTCAATAATAATATTTGCGGCTTTTCTGTTTCCGTTTCAGGAAGCGCTACCGGAGGCGGTGGTACAGGCGGCGGTGGCGGAACCGGTACCGATTATTTTCCTACCACCACAGGCTCTAGCTGGATATATCAATATATACCTAAATTGGGGGCCATTGATACCTTCACCGTTCGGGTGGCAGATGTAGCCCCTTTTGTGAGAGATACCTTAAGTTATTTCAGTTTTGGCAGCCGCTTACAGGATACATTCTATTTTGCCAAAGATGGTAAAGGAACTTACTACGCACTAAGTACGGTTGACTTTGATTATACTTTCCTTTTTGATTCGATTCCTAATTTCTTCATCAGCTATCCATTTCTGAAAGAAAATGCAAACGTAGGTGAGAGTTGGTCTACAGTAGAATATGGCAAAGTAAAAGCCAATGGACAGGTAGGAACATCTAAAGCTGTTTTCACCATCATCACAAAAAATACTGTGCCTTATACCATTGGCGGCAAAACTTACCAAAATGTGATTAATGTGCAACGAGAGATACTGTTTATGCCGGATAGTGGAACCAGTTATACCACTTTGCTGAAAGGCAACTCCTATTATGCAAAAGGATTTGGATTGATAGACCAGACCTTCCCGGCAATATCCCAAAGTGTTTCTTTGTTTACTACACCAACCATAAAATAAATTTTATTCGAAATAATATAAAAGCCTCACGTTATGAGGCTTTTATATTTTCAGGTCAGTCTTACGCTATGTGATTTAATTATTTATAAGTTTTCGATTATAGTATTCTGCGAAAACGAGCAGTACTTTGTGCATGCTGGGAAATAAAACACTGTCTGTAAATTTTGCACAAATCCTTATGTTATGCACAGGGCTTACTTGTGGTCTTCGATTTTACTTGTTTGAAGTACGCAATGATTTCCTCTTTGGTCATTTTTACCAACTTTTCACTCAACTTGTCTCGTTGCTGACGCATAAATTTCACTGCATCAAACTCTTTGTTAATCGTCTTCATATTTTGTAAATTCTCTTGGTGAACGAATTTCTAATTGTCTATACCCATATTTTATGTTGATAGAGTTGTAGCCTCTAATTCGTTGAACATTTACGATGTGTTTAAAATTCCAACTAATCAAAAAGTCAGCTCTGTAAATTGTCGCCAAGGCAATGTGCAAGCAGTCTGCATAACTTGTCTGACCAACTACTTTTTCTGTTATGTATTCAGTTGCAAGTTCCACAGCTTCGTCTGTGATTTCTATAAACTCTGTATTTTCTGTCTTAATGCTTTGCACAAGATTTCTAACTTTTTCTGGTGCATTCTCCAATTCATCCTGTGTCACAGCCGAAAAAAGCAGTACAAATTCTCCACTTTTTAATCTTTCAAATAAGGGAATAGTGTGTTCGGCAAACTCAACGTCAAAGTGTCCGCCAAAAACTGATGTGTCTATATAAATTCTTTGTTTCAAAATGCAAAATTACTGAAATTTTATTGGCTTGCTTAGCGTTTATCCATTTGAAGGGTGTCGCCATAACCTTATTCATAACTCCCTGTCATCCGCGCCGCTACGGTTGGTTTTTCGCTTAGTTAAAATATCTGTGTCTTATCATTCACCAGACTATCCGTTTCAACAGTATGGTGTTCTTCTTCAATATGCTTTTTAAAGAACCGGTTTTGAAAGATCAGTATTACAATGACTCCTGTAGAAATAGACGCATCTGCAATATTAAATACCGGCCGGAAAAATTCAAATTCATCTCCACCAACAAAAGGAACCCATGCAGGATAATGTGCATTGGTGATGATTGGGAAATACAGCATATCTACCACTTTGCCATGCAGAAATCCTGCATACCCACCACCGGGTGGAAGAAAACGCGCAACGTTTTGTGAAAGCGGATTACTTTGCTCAAATAGGATTCCGTAAAATAAACTATCAATCAGGTTACCCAGTGCACCTGCATAAATCAGGGCAGCGCAAATAATAAATCCTCTGTGGTATTTTTTCCGGATAAAATCGCGCAGCAAAAAACTACCCCATATTACTGCCACCAAACGAAAAAGGGTGAGTATGATTTTTCCAAACCCACCGCCAAATTTCCAACCCCAGGCCATGCCTTCATTCTCTACAAAATGTAGCTTAAACCAATTGCCCATCATATTATGCTCCTCACCTGCATAATAATGCAGCTTGATATAAAATTTCAAAGCCTGGTCGGCAAAAATAACCAGGAGTATCAACAGTATCATTTGTCTTGCTTTCACAGAGAGTTTTTTATGGTGGTCAAAGATAGGGCTTTGTGTTATTGGGGAATGTCGGATTGGGAAATTGGGAAATTTTTAAAAAACCGTCATTTCGACGAGGAGGAACGACGAGGAGAAATCTCACGAAACTGAAACGACTGCTCATATCATGAGATTTCTCCTCGTTCCTCGTCGAAATGACGGCTACTCTTCCATGTACACCCGTTTCACACGCTGGCTAATGCCTGTCATGATCTCGTATGCAATGGTTCCGGCCCATTGGGCTACTTGCTGTACCGGAAGGTTTTTACCGAATACCTCAACGGTATCGCCTTCTTTTACCCCGGCTATATCGGTTACATCAATCATGGTCATATCCATACACACATTGCCAATTACAGGTGCCAGTTGCCCGTTTGTATACATACTGCCTTTGCCATTACCCAGTTCCCTTCCAAACCCATCTGCATAACCAATGCGCACCGTAGCAATCAGGCTATCGCGGTATACCTGCCCTTTTCGCCCATACCCAACCGTATCTCCGGCAGTTACTTTTCTGATCTGTGCAATAGTAGATTGCAGGGTAGCCACTGTTTGAAGCGATAAGCCATCACCATCCGAACTATCTACCCCATACAAACCAATACCTAGGCGAACCATATCAAACTGGTAACCGGGGTTTCTGCCTATAGCAGCCGTATTGGCTATATGTTTGAGAAAAGAATAGCCCAATGTTTTTTCTACCAACAAACAAGCTTTCTCAAAAGCTGCTACCTGTTGTTGGGTAAACCCATCATGCAAGGCAGTTTCACTGGCCACCAAATGACTGAATACGGTTTTAACAGCCATGGTATGATGGGTAACCAGTTGTTGTGCCAGCAGTGCTGCTTCGGTAACCTCAAAACCCAAACGGTTCATCCCTGTATTGAATTTAATGTGTACCGGAAACTGCGTAATACCCTGCTGCTGCAAATACTGGTGAAATGAATGATAGATAGGAAAAGAATACAATTCCGGTTCCAGATCATAACTGATTAAACTATCAAAGCTGGCAGCATCTGCATTCATTACCATGATGGGTAAACTAATACCGGCTTTGCGTAATTCAACACCTTCATCTGCATATGCCACAGCCAAATAATCTACTTTATGAAACTGTAATATCCTGGCCACTTCGGCACTGCCACTTCCATAACTGAATGCTTTTACCATAGCCATTAACCGCGTACTGGGTTGTAATTGTTTTTGGTACTCTTTCAGGTTATGTATCATGGCAGACAGGTTAATTTCCATCACTGTCTGGTGTACTTTCTGTTCTAATAAAGCAGATACTCTTTCAAATGCAAATACCCTGGCCCCTTTTAATAAAATGTATTCGTCTTTGAATTGATGTGTGCTTACCTGTTGTAAAAATTCATCGGTAGATTGATATACAGCCAGCTCCAAATCCAACCCCATGAATAATTCCCTGTATCTACTAATGGCCGGGCCAATACCGATGAGCCTGTTAATACCACGAACAGATAATTGTGCTGCAATATCACGATATAGCGCTTCTTCGTATTGGCCTGACTGCAAAATATCTGATAAGATCAACGTAGTTTTTTGGTTCCCCGCCTGTTGTTGTAAATAATCAATGGCCAAATCAAGAGAGGATAGATCATTGCTGTAGCTATCGTTTAGCAAATAACAATTATTGATGGCTTTTTTTAATTGCATCCGCATTTCAACGGGCTCCAGCAGCAACATTCTTTCCTGAATAAGCGCATCAGCGTATTTCATCTGCAACAATACACACCAGCAACTGATGGCATTATCAATAGATGCCCGATCGGTGAAGGGTATGATAATCTGTATTTGTCTGATTTCAAATAAAGCAGTGATCTGCGTTTGTTTTTCTACTTTTTGCTCTGTCAGTATTTGAAGTGTTGCTCTTTCTTCCCTGCACCATGAAAAAAAATGGACACCTTCTTTATACAAGCTCCTGTCTTCGCTATCGGGGTGCAAGGCCTGTTGTAAAACTTCTCTTCCAAAAAAAACAGTGTCTGCCCCGGCAAATAGTTTTGCTTTTTCTATGGCTTTTTGCCTACTATTGATGAAACCTTCGTTGTGTGCATCACCAATATTGGTAAGCACACCCATGGTAGGTTGAATAATGGCGGCGAGTTTTTCCATCTCGCCAACAGCAGAAATACCAGCTTCAAAAATAGCCAGTGTATGGTGTGGTTGCATTTGCCAAACACTTAAGGGAACGCCCAACTGCGAATTATAACTTCTGGGACTTCTAACAATGCTGTACTCATGCTGCAACAACTGGTATAACCATTCTTTTACGATGGTCTTTCCATTGCTGCCCGTAATACCAATTACCGGTATCTGAAATTGCTGGCGATGATGTGCAGCCAACCGTTGCAAGGCAGTAAGCACATCGGGTACCTGTAGAAAATTAGCATCACTAAAAAGCCCCACATCAAATCCTTCCTGCACAACAAAATTACGAACACCTCTTTCGTAAACCTCTTTGATGAATTGGTGGCCATCTCTTCGCGGGCCACTAATAGCGAAGAATAGAGAAGTTTTCGGGAATACAATCTTGCGGCTATCGATTAGTAGATGTTCTATATCTGTTGTAGCAGAAACAGAAACAGTTGTTTGCAGAATAGCAGCGATATGTTGTATGGTGTATGCCAAATCAATACGATCGTTTATAAAGATCCGTCGGTGATATCTGAAGGCGATCCTTTTTTGGTTTTCAACATTGAATAAAAAATAGAGCCGGAAATACAAAGCAGAATAACACCGAGCGATAAAAATACCTGTGTTGATTTATCCATCCACTCATTCAGGTAATGTTCTCCCAGCATTTTTATACCGATAAAGATCAGCACAATGGCAATACCCTGTTGCAGGTAATCAAATTTAGAAACCGCTCCACGAAGAAGGAAAAACAGGGAACGAAGCCCCAGTACTGCAAAAATATTAGAGGTATAGATTACCAGTGGATCTTTTGAAATACCCATTACTGCCGGGATAGAGTCTAATGCAAAAACCAGATCAATGGCAGCCAGCAATACCACTACTACAAAGAGAGAAGTATACGCAGGTTTTCCATTTTCGGTGATCACGTATTTACCATCTCCATCATGATTTACCAGTGGTAAGAATTTTTTTAGAAATTTATAAATTTTTGAATCGTGCGGATCAAACTCTTCATCCTCATTACTGGTAAACATTTTATAACCTGTATAGAGCAGAAATACGCCGAAAATATACAGTATCCACGAAAATTGTGCTACCAACGCTACCCCAACAGTGATGAAAATAATACGGAAAAGAATGGCCATTAATATACCTGCCAATAGTACCCGCGGGTAATGTTTTTCTTTTACATCAAAGGCTGTAAAGATCAGAATGAATACAAAAATATTATCAATACTTAGGCTCCACTCCATCAGGTAGGCACTTAAAAATTCAAACGCTAATTGGGGACCGGTTACGGCAACCCCTGAAACCGGTTTTGTATTTTCCAAAGCCAGTGCAGGACCTTCTATCCACATAAACACAAAAAACAATAGGGCAAGACTCACCCAAAAAAGGGTCTGGTATAAGGCTTGTTTGATGGTAACGGTCTTATTTTTTTTACTGAGCAGCCCCAGATCAAGAACCAAAGCAACACAGAGAACAACGGCGAAAACAGAATAAACAACCTGGTGTGTAGACATGCGAATAATTTGTATCGTAAAGATAAGTGCAAAAGCTATCCCTGCCTAAGATTGAGAGATTACAGTCTTACGACTTTGTGGTCAAATTTTCTCGCAAAGGCGCAAGGGCGCAGTTTGAATGAATATTAAGAACCTGTTTGAAATTAAAATTTTCAACTACCATAGGTCTATTCAAATTTCATAAATAGGTGCACTATTTATATCGATAAGTACCTGTCAAGCTCGCAGCTCACAGCTAATAGCTAGGAGCTTACAACGAAAATCTTGCATTTTTAAACAGGCGCTATGATTGGTATTTCCTTTTTCGTTGCCATTGAAACAAGGCACCAAATAGAATAACCAATGTAACGGGTAGGGCAATATTGATGAACTGCCACATGGTTTTTTGTTCTTCTACTTTTGCTTTGTCCAGTAACCGAAGTACAAAGTCTTTGTTACGACTTTCAAAAAGATTGTTTCGGCTTACTAAATAATCGATAGAATTTAGAAAAAACTCGCGGTTGGCAAAACGGTAATTTTCAAGAGGCAATAAACCCATGGGCAATGGTCCTGCACTGGCACTGATGGCATTGGTTACTATATCTCCATCAGAAACCACAATCTGTTTAGCTTCTTTGAAGCCCGAACCCAAAAAAGATTTACCGGTAATGCGCTGCACAGAATCCATTACTTCTTTACCAATGCGGTTACTGAATAAGGAATTGAATTTTCCTTCCAGCAACACAGCCACCGGAACATAGCTATTGGTAAAACTCATCAGATCTTCTTCTCCCTTTACACTATTGATGGATACGATAGCCGGGCTACTAATGCGTCGGCTATTGGTATCGGTGGTAAGCAGTATTGTTTTTAAAATGCCGGGGGCTTTTACCGTATCGATACTGGAAGGAAAAATGGGCAATACACGGTCCAGATTTTTTGAAATAGGATTATCGCCATGCGCTGAAAGAAATGGATAATAAGGCCAGGGAGTTCGCTGCATTTGTGGACTGCCATCGGCATTCTTGCCAATCACAATAGGTATTTTAGAACAATTCAAATCCTGCAACAGATCAGGATTAATGCGAACACCATATTTAAACAGGATATCATCCAGTTGAAGATTTCTATCAAACGCTGTGTACTCTGCCTGACTGCGCATGAGGCTGTCTAACTCTGCATGCAATTTATCTACAAACCAGATGATTTTACCGCCATTCATTACGTATTGATCCAGCTTTAGTTTATCTTCTTCGGTAAAAGGCAACGTAGGTTTTACAATCATCAATGCATCAATCAATCCCGGATCTGGGTAGCCTTGTTTCAGATCAAATACTGCCAGCCTGTATTCATTACGCATACTTTCTCCCAGGTCGTTCACTTTAAAATCAATGGGTTCACCATTACCAACCACATAGGCAACTGTAGGAACGTACTTACGCGTGAGCTTATCAATGGCATCTGCAAATTTAAATTCCAGTAAAGCCTCCGCGGCATTGCGGGTGGCTTCTATATCTTCCTGTGGTGCATTGTCGTTTACCACGTTGAATTGCTTGTATACTTTACGGCTGCTGCGAAGATCAACGGCAATGGGTTTTTGTCCATTACGAAAACTAACCAATGCCGAAGGAATGATTAATTGATTAGTGGCTGTTTCCGTTTTAGAAGAAACTACTTCGCTTTTTTCAAATACTACGCCCAATTTTGCCAGGCTATCATACAATAGAACTTTGGCTGTATCGTTCGTGATGTTTTCACCCGGTTTTTCAAAACGCACCTGTACCAGACTTCCTGAAATAGATTTGAACTCGTCCAGTATATCTTTTGTGGCAATACTTAATTTTTTATAATCCGCAGGAAGATCACCGGTAAGAAATACCTGGATCGTAATGATACTGTCGATTTCCTGTAATAAGGTTTTGGTGGACGGTGTTAAACTGAATCTTTTTTCTGCAGTAAGATCGGCACGGTAAAAAAACAGGGTAGACAGATACATCAATACCATGAACAAACCAACCAATGCCCATACTCCATACTTATGTTGCCACAATTTCTGCATGATCCGTTTACTGTTTAGAAAGATTTCTTTGGGTGATGAAAAGAAACAACACAATAATGCCGATGAAATAAATAATATCCCTGCTGTCAATCACGCCACGGCTGATACTGCGGTAATGAAAATTAATACCCAGCATTTCAATATAATAATCGGCACCGGCAGCAAATACCGGTAGTTTACTAATGGCTTCAAATCCATTAAATAAAACAAAACAAACAAACGCACCCGTAATAAATGCCACTACTGTGTTATTGGTAAAACTGCTGGCACAGATTCCGATGGCAGTAAAAACAGCGCCGAGAAAAATAAGGCCGATATAACTTCCGATGGTTCCTCCGATATCAATACCTCCGGTTACACTTAGCTGTTGAACAGATACTGCATATATAATGGTAGGTAACAACGCAGTAACCACAATAATCAATGCCCCGAAAAATTTGCCCCATACAATTTGTGCAGGGGTGAGGGGCAGGGTTTTTAATAATTCAAAAGTGCCTGCCTTGTATTCGTCGGCCATGCTGCGCATGGTGATGGTAGGAACCAGAAACAATAAGATCCACGGAGCGAGGTTAAAAAAACTCCCCAGTGAGGCGTAGCCAAAATCAAGGATACTGGTATCGGGAAAAACAAAGAGGAACAATCCGTTCAGCAGCAGAAAAACCACCAGGGCAATATAACCGGTTAAACTGCTGAAAAACTGTTGCCATTCTTTTTTACAGATCATCCACATGGCTTCAAAACTAAATGTTCTTGGCCTAATCGCCTTCATTCACACACTATTTTACCTCACTTTATGGATTTGCTCACATTTGGCATCTAAGTGTAAACAACCATATGAAACTAAAACTAAGCCTTGTTCTATTTTGCCTGCTGGGCATTGGTCTGTTCAGTCATGCACAGGATGCCAAAAAAAAATCTGCCAAGCCCACCGTTGAAAATGGCCCCGATGCCATTCCGGTGGTTGTAAAAAGCAGTAAGAAATCGCACCCGTTACCGCCACCACCTCCTCCTCCCAAACAGATGGGTAAAGATGGTAACCCTGCGCCACCTCCTCCTCCAAAAGTAGAAGCTGTAAAATTTACGCCACCTAAAATAGTAAAGGATGGCGAAAAACAATTGCCTCCTCCACCCCCACCCCCTGCCAGGCCCAAAAAAACAACACCGCCAACCTTACTAAAACCAGATGCGCCACCACATCCGGATGACAGGGCATAAGGAACCATAAAATAGTAACCGTCATTTCGAAGGAGGAACGACTGAGAAATCTGTTTACGCTTCATGGGATTTCTCAGTCGTTCCTCCTTCGAAATGACGCAAAAAAATAGCCGCACATGAATATGTGCGGCTATAAAATTATCTATCTATATCTATTTCCTTCTCTACGCAGTGGAGAGGGCCAGGGTGAGGCTACACGGCAAAGCTTTCTCCACAACCACAACTCCTGCTCGCATTCGGGTTATTAAAATAAAAACCCTTTCCATTCAACCCATCTGAAAAATCCAATTCGGTATTTACCAGATATAAAAAACTTTTTAGGTCGGTTACTACTTTCACACCATTGTCTTCAAATACCTGGTCCATCGGTTTGATCTCATTATCAAAATCAAGTTTATAGCTTAACCCCGAACAACCTCCACCTACAACACCAACGCGCAGAAAATAAGAATCATCTCCTGCCACACCAGCCTCCTCCATTAATTGAAGTGCTTTTTTCTTTGCCTTATCGCTTACGTAAATACTGTTTTCTGTTGCAACCATTGTCATTAATAATTAGAAACTAGCAATTAATCATTTTTCATTCTTAATGGCCAATTGTTAATTAATCTAGTGTATTCTCTCTTCAAACACCAGCTCTTCAAAACCGTTCTTTTTGCGGTAATCGTTGATGGCTGATTTGATAGCATCTTCGGCTAACACAGAACAGTGAATTTTTACGGGAGGAAGATTGAGTTCTTCTACCAGATCCATGTTATCGATCTGAACAGCCTGGTCTACGGTTTTACCCTTTAACCATTCTGTAGCCAGTGAAGAAGAGGCAATGGCAGATCCACATCCGAAGGTTTTGAATTTTGCATCGGTAATTACACCGGTTGCATCATCCACTTCAATCTGCAAACGCATTACATCGCCACATTCCGGTGCACCCACCAGACCGGTGCCTACATTTTTTTTCGATTTGTCCAAAGTACCAACGTTCTTCGGATTGCTATAGTGATCGATTACTTTTTCTGAATATGCCATGGTTGAAATTTGAAAATTTGAAAATTAATTAATTTGAAAATGATACTTACTATTGTTATGAGACCTTGTGAATTTGAACTCATTTTCAAATTTTCAAATTCACACACCTGCCTGCCGGCAGGCAGGTTTTCAAATTTAATGATGTGCCCACTCAATCTTATCCATATCCACCCCTTCCTTGAACATTTCCCAAAGCGGACTCATATCTCTCAATTTCAACACCGTTTCGCTTACAGATTTGATGGTATAGTCTATCTGCTCTTCGGTGGTAAAACGTCCCAATCCAAAACGGAGCGAGCTGTGTGCCAGGTCATCGCCCAAACCCAACGCTTTTAAAACATAGCTGGGTTCCAGTGAAGCCGAAGTACAGGCCGATCCAGAGGATAATGCTATATTTTTATTAAAGCCCATCAGCAGGCCTTCACCTTCTACATATTTGAAAGAGATATTGCTAACATGTGGTAAACGATGTTCACGATTTCCGTTCACATACGCTTCTTCCAGTTGCAGTAATGAGGTTTCCAGTTTATCTCGGAGTACGCTCAATCTGGCTGCATCTTCCGCCATTTCAAGGCGAGCCAGTTCGCATGCTTTACCAAAACCTACAATGCCGGGTACATTCAATGTACCGCTGCGCATGCCTCTTTCATGGCCACCGCCATCCATTTGTGCGGTAACTTTAACGCGTGGATTTTTACGGCGTACATATAACGCACCAATTCCTTTGGGACCGTACATTTTATGTGCTGTAAAAGCCATGATATCAATACCATCTTTATTAACGTCAACCGGTATTTTACCTACTGCCTGTACGGCATCGGAGAAAAATAATATGCCATTTTTCTTTGCCAGTGCACTGATCTCTTTCACAGGTTGAACGACACCAATTTCATTATTGGCATACATAATGGCAATCAGAATAGTAGTAGGCTTAATAGCCGCTTCCAGTTCTTTCAGGTCAATCAACCCATCTGCCTTTACTTCCAGGTAGGTAACTTCTCCACCCTGGCGCTCAATATGTTTACAGGTATCTAAAACCGCTTTGTGTTCAGTAGTGCAGGTAATAATATGGTTACCCTTGCTGGCATACATTTCAAAAACGCCTTTGATACCCAGGTTATCACCTTCGGTAGCACCCGATGTGAAAATAATTTCTTTAGGATCGGCACCAATTAATTTGGCTACCTGCTCGCGGGCATAATCAACGGCTTCTTCTGCTTCCCATCCAAAAGGGTGGTTACGGCTGGCCGCATTACCAAAATGTTCGGTAAAATAAGGTATCATCGCTTCCAGCACACGCGGATCCATAGGTGTGGTGGCATTGTTATCTAAGTAAATGGGTAGTTTCAGCATAATGCACTAAAAGTTTATAATCTCTATTAACACAAAAGTACTGCAATAGGTTCTATAAATTTGGGTCGTCAGATGCACAAACAGGGTTTTTCCGACTTTCGTAAAGGTCTGATATTAAAATAAGCTATATGTTAAAAGTTGAGCATATTGGTATCGCAGTTAAAGGTTTTACTTCGGCTGTTCCATTATACGAGAAGCTGCTGAATACCAACTGTTACAAAACAGAAACCGTAGCATCCGAGCAGGTAAATACGGCTTTCTTCCGCCAGGGAGAAACCAAGATTGAGCTATTGGAAAGCACAGACCCAAACGGTGTTATTGCCCGTTTTATCGAGAAAAAAGGCGAGGGCATTCACCATATTGCTTTTGAAGTGGAAGATATTGTAGCCGAAATGGCCCGCTTACAGGCCGAAGGCTTTACCCTGCTCAATGAAAAACCCAAAAAAGGGGCAGATAATAAATGGGTTTGTTTTGTTCATCCCAAAGGTACGAATGGGGTGTTGGTGGAATTGTGCCAGACTATTCAGTAGGCAGTTGGCGGTTGGCAGTTACAGGTTTCAGTTATGAATTATAAGGATCTGAAACCTGCAATAAGAGACCTTACTCAAAGCTCAATGCTTTCGCGAAAAATAAATAATAGCCAAAATTCCAGCCAGTAATAACGAACCAAAGAGTATCCCTTTTTTCCTGAGTTGAAATTTAAATTGGTCGTTACTCATTAGAGGTATTTTTGCTTACAGCTAAAAGCCAGCAGCTAATAGCTTCTTATTGAAGATTCAGCTTCTCCACCGCTACCTGTGCCGCTACCTGGCTGGCATCTTTTTTATTATAGCCTTTACCCATGGCCAATAATTCTCCATCCAACATGGCGTTAATAGTGAAAAGTCTTCGACTTCCTTCCATCCTTTCTTCGGCCAATTCAAAAGTGAGTATTTTACCGTTTTTATTGGCCCAGCCAATGAGTTTGTTTTTGAGGTTGATGTCGATCAGCTCCAGATCATCCACAAACATATGTGGCAATACGATCTGTTTTAATACCCAGTTATGGGTTTTGATATAACCTTTATCAAGGTACACCGCACCTACCAAGGCTTCTAATGTATTACCAAAAATCTGGCTGCCTTTCAGGGCGTTATCAAATTTATTGTAGAAAGTAAGTTTGCGAAGACCCATTTTAAGGGCAATATCGTTCAGTTGCTGGCGGTTTACCATTTTACTGCGCATCTCGGTTAAAAAACCTTCGCCTTTGTAGGGATAGCGTTTGAAGAGATAATCGGCCACAATAGCACTCAATACCGCATCGCCCAGGTATTCAAGGCGTTCATTGTTTTCGTCGGGGGTTTCTTTTACGGAACGATGGCTTAACGCAGTACGATAGATAGTAGCATTGGTAGTTTTGATGCCCAATACATTTTTCAGTTGCTTTTCAAATGACGAATCGCTGCCGGACTTCTTAAAAAGATTTTTGAGGAATTGCACAAATTTAAGCTACGTATTTTTTTACAATCACACAAGCATTGTGACCGCCAAAACCAAAAGTATTACTCAATGCCGCCCGTACGGTTCTCTTCTGGGCTTTGTTAAAAGTAAAATTCAGTTTTGGATCCAGTGTAGGATCATCGGTGAAGTGATTGATGGTGGGCGGAATGATATCGTGTATCACACTCTGGATACAGGCAATGGCCTCTATCACACCTGCTGCTCCTAAACAGTGACCTGTCATGGATTTGGTAGCACTGATGTTGAGGTTGTAGGCATGTTCGCCAAATACTTCCGTAATGGCTTTGGCTTCGGCACCATCACCTAACGGAGTTGAGGTTCCATGTGTGTTGATGTAATCAATTTCATCGGGGCGCATGCCGGCATCTTTCAATGCGGCCAGCATTACATTGCGGGCACCCAATCCTTCCGGATGTGGTGCGGTTAAATGATAGGCATCGGCTGTTGCACCGCCGCCTGCCAGTTCGCAATAAATTTTTGCTCCACGTTTGATGGCGTGTTCATACTCTTCGAGTACCACTACGCCGGCAGCTTCTCCCATCACAAAACCATCGCGGTCCTTATCATAAGGGCGACTGGCTGTTTTGGGGTCATCGTTGCGTTCACTCATGGCTTTCATGGCATTAAAACCGCCAACACCGGCCATGCTGATAACCGCTTCCGATCCGCCGCTTAAAATAATATCTGCTTTACCCAAACGAATGGTATCGGCTGCTGCAATCATACCATTGGTACTGGATGCGCAGGCGCTTACCACGGCATAATTGGGGCCACGGAAACCATGACGCATGGAAATTTGCCCTGCGGCAATATCCAGGATCATTTTGGGGATGAAGAAGGGATTAAAACGTGGGGTGCCATCGCCCTGTGCAAAGTTGATCACTTCATCCTGGAAAGTGGTTAAACCGCCAATTCCACTGGCAAAGATCACACCTGTTCGGTCGATGTCAACATTGTCTTTACTGATACCGGCATCCTGCACTGCCATATCACTGGCCACAATGGCCAACTGTGCGAAGCGGTCTAATTTGCGGGCCTCTTTCTTATCCATAAACTGGGTAGGATCGAAACCTTTTACCTCACATGCAAAACGGGTTTTGAACTTGGCAGGATCAAATAAAGTAATCGTATCGGCTCCGGAAACTCCATTGAGCAGCGCATTCCAATAATCCGTAAGATTATTGCCAAGCGGCGTCAACGTACCGATGCCTGTAACAACAACTCGTTTCAGTTCCATATTCATTACCTGTTTGAAGTGATAATCCGCCCTCTATGGCCTTAGGTGCCACAAGAAGGCGGATTAAAATTATTCCATTTCGGAGGAGTAAATTCTTACTTGGCGTGCTCTTCAAGGTAAGCTACAGCCTGGCCAACGGTGGTGATGGTCTCAGCCTGCTCATCAGGGATGGAGATGTTGAATTCTTTTTCGAATTCCATAATCAATTCAACGGTATCCAAAGAATCGGCACCGAGGTCGTTGGTGAAAGAAGCTTCGTTGGTTACTTCAGCTTCATCAACACCTAACTTGTCAACTATGATTTTCTTAACTCTTGTAGCGATGTCTGACATTGTAAAAGTTTTTGTTACAGGCGCAAAAATATACTTTTTGTCAAATAAGCAATCTTTTCCGCCACTTTTGTTTTCACATCTGCTAAACAGTTGCTTTATCCAAATATCAATTTAGGGTACTTTTTTACTAAAATGATATTATCTTGTATATCCTATCTCTCATCCTATGGCGTTAAAAATAATAGATCACGGTTCTAAAGAATACCGCCAAATGGTGGACCTCCGCTATCAAATACTCCGAAAACCGCTTGGTTTAACCTTTACGGAAGAGGATCTGGCTGCTGAAAAAGACGATATTTTACTGGGTTGTTTTGAAGATGATGTGCTGGAAGCCTGTTGTATGCTCACCAAAACAGACCCCAAAACGGTTCGTTTACGTCAAATGGCCGTTGGTTCAGGCATCCAGGGCAAGGGAATTGGCCGTGTTTTAATGAGTTTTGCAGAGAATATTGCCCGCGACCATGGCTACCGCCGTTTAACCATGCACGCCCGCAAATCGGCCGTTGGTTTCTATGAAAAGAACGGCTACAAGATCTGCAGCGATGAATTTGAAGAAGTTACCATTCCGCATTATGTAATGGAGAAGGAGTTGTAGAGAGTCTGGAGTTAGAAGTCTGAAGTCTGGATATACCATTTACTCCAGACTTCTAACTCCAGACTCCTTTCTATTCTCACTTCCCAATTTTATTGTTTAACACTCCCCGCAACTCATGCCTGAATTCATCGCTCATGTTTTCTTTGGGTACGAGAAAAAAAGATTTGGTATCGAAGTAGAGATGAAAAAAATGCGGGCTTTCGAAGAAGCGGTAAAAGGTTTTCCATGGCCACTTAACGGCACCTCGTTCGTTTTCCAGGGTAATGTTATCTTCTGTAAAATCAATGATAAAAGAGTCCTGAAAGGTGGCTGCTTTCTTATAAATACTATTGGGTAAAAAATACCAGAAAGTAGCCATCAGCATCAGCCAGATAAAGGAGCCCAGTAAAAAAGGTTCCGGTCGTATTTTTTTGGTGTAGAATAAAACAGCAGATACAATGGCAAACACATTCACCAGCACAATTAAAATGCGAATCTCATTGCGTTGTACAAAATGATAACGCAATGCCTGTATCACTTTCTTTTTTTCGTAGGAGAAGCTATGCTGCATAAATAATTTGTATGCGGCAAAAGTAGAGAAATAATAAGTACTGATATTTTTTCACGCAAAGTCGCAAAGTTGCAGTCGCCTCATCCAATAAATATTCGTGTTACATAATATTTCAATGTTCCGAAAAATCAATCACCATAGGATCGAGTGCTGTATTGGATAGCCTTGTTTTACCGGAAGCAATCACAACCCGGTAACGGAAAGTAGCGGATTGTCCTTTGGCCAATTTATAATTCAATACCTGCTTACCTTCT
Source organism: Chitinophaga pinensis (assembly GCA_943372845.1). GTDB lineage: Bacteria > Bacteroidota > Bacteroidia > Chitinophagales > Chitinophagaceae > Sediminibacterium > Sediminibacterium pinensis_K. Next base: position 120,553 of record CALSAD010000009.1, read on the forward strand.
GAAAAAACTTTTTGTCCCAGTGGATTGGCCGCAAACAAACCATAATTACGCGCATGCCAATACGTAGGATAGCCAGGATTATTTGGATGATCAATAATGGCTATGCTTATGGTATCTCCGCCTTTTTTACCATACAGCATACACCAGTTACCGCGTGTACCCCATGCCGCATCGCCCTGTTTACCTTCGGAGGTAAGGTAGTTACCTGTTACCGAAGCATCTTTTGTTCCGGTTACTTTTGTTATAATTCCCTTATCGTCTTTGTACTCTTTGGTTTCTTTTACCGGTAATTCCAACTCGTGTGCTACGCGCAAGCCAAGCATTCCATCTTTTACATCCGGCATACCCACATCCTGCATAGCAGTAAGCGTGGTAGAACGATCAATTACACGGTTGCCATTAATCACACTAAATGTGTAGGTAGTTTTTTCCTGCAGTAGTACATTCTTTTGTTCATCTGTCCAATTAGATGCATACACCAGTTTTCCCTGCTGTCCGCTGGTGGTTTCCAAAATTTCTTTTGTTCTGATCCAACCATACTGCTTTTTCTTTTCAGCAGGTATGGCATAGGAATTATTCCAGAAATCAAGTCCGTTTACATTTTCATAATTAAACCACAACCCAATATGATGCGGATGATCAACAGGATCATTGGGCTCTGGTTTCCAGGGAAAGCCACGGGTAATGGTTTGTCCATTAGGTGCATAGATTGGGTAGAGAAAAGGTTTCTCCATTGAATCCGTAAAAATAAATTCGGTAAAAGGCCGGCCCCCACTGGTAACCGCTACTTTTTGCTGCGTGGCATCTTTTTTAACCACCACATTTGTTCTGTTTTGCGCCAGTAATATGGTGGGCAGGAGAATGATGAGAATGGCGAAAATCTTCTTAAGGTTACTTTGCATGATATGATTATTTATCGCACTTGTGAAAATTTTTTGAATATCGAATATCGAACAAGGAATGTCGAATGTAGAAGTATCTTTCCGATCGACATTCGACATTCCTTGTTCGATATTCATTATTCATTCTACCCTACCACCACCTTCTTCTTTCCTATCAGAAAATGCATAATGATCCATGCCAGCAGATACGCTGCGGCACAAACCACGAACATAATGTAATAGGCAGTTTCTATCTGGTTAATAGCACGGTAATGAACAAAAATATTTTTCTGTACCAGGATGGATAACAGGATGCCACCCAAAGCACCAAACATACCACCGATACCAATTACGGAGGCAGTAGATTTTTTAGGAAACAGATCGCTTACCGTGGTATAAATATTGGCACTCCATGCCTGGTGTGCTGCTGCAGCCAAACCAATTACCGCTACTGCCAGCCACATATTAATGGTACTGAGCAGCATGGTAAATAAAATCGGTGTTACACAGAATGCATAAATAAGCATTGAGGTTTTGCGTGCTTTGCGAACGGGCCATCCTTTTTCAATTAAATACAAAGGCAACCATCCGCCGGCAACACTACCTGCAGTAGAAACAAGGTATACCACCGCTACCGGCCAACTGGCCGCAGTGATTTTGATATGATAAATGCTTTCAAAGAAATCAGGTAACCAGAAAATATAAAACCACCAGATAGGATCGGTGAGTAATTTACCAATAGCAAAAGCCCATGTTTGTTTGAATTGTAAAAGCTGCATCCAGGTAAGCTTCGTCTGCTCATCATCCGCCACACTTCCTTTTTCTTCTTCTTTATCACTCTCAATAAAATTCAGTTCAGCTTCTGATAAACGTTTCTGCTTACGTGGCACTTCATACAAAACAAACCAGAAGATCAACCAAACAAAACCCAGCAAACCGGTTAAAATAAATGCCCATTGCCAACCCCATTGCGCCACAATAAATGGAACGGTTAACGGTGTAAGGATAGCACCGATATTGGCACCCGAATTAAAAATACCCGTTGCCAATGCACGCTCCTTTTTAGGAAACCACTCTGCCACTGTTTTAATAGCAGCCGGAAAATTACCCGCTTCTGTTATACCCAAAGCACCCCTAACAATCTGAAAGCCCACCACCGTATTTACCATTGCAGTGGCAATACCCGCAAGGCTCCATAAAAAAGTAGATAATCCGTACCCTATCTTGGTTCCCAGTTTGTCAATTAAACCGCCGGCTCCTAATAAGCCAATGGCATAAAAGATCTTGAAAGTGATCTCTACATCTGTATAATCGCCGTCGGTCCAGCCTAAATCCTTGGTAAATGTGGACTTTAAAAAACTGATCACGCTCCTGTCGATATAGTTGATGGTGGTGGCAAAGAAGATCAATGCGCAAACCGTCCAACGGTATTTTCCAATTTTTTCTGCTGTGGTCATGGGTTATGATTTGATTGACTGGATGATGGCTAAGGCGTCTTTTGTAGCAGCAGCTATCGCTGCATAATCTTTGGCTTCCAATAATTGTTTGGTAATGAGTTTGCTTCCCATTCCCACCGCACACACACCGGCTTTGAACCATCCGGCTATATTTTCTTTCTCCAGTTCTACCCCGCCTGTTGGCATGAATAAGAGTCCGGGGAAAATTTCTTTGATAGCCGATAAAAAGCCGGGGCCTAATATGTTTCCGGGAAACAACTTGATCATTTTAGCACCCATTGTTTCGGCTTTGATGATCTCGGAAGGTGTCATACAGCCGGGTACCCAGAGCAGCTGGTTCTTATCAGCCACAGCTGCAACCGATTCAACCAGACCCGGACAGATAATATAATCCGTACCGGCATCAATAAAGGTTTGGGCCATCTCTCCATTCTTAATAGTACCAATACCCAGGTACATACCTTTCAGTTCGGTATCGCATACTTTGCGCATTTCTTTAAAATTCTGAAGGGCGGCTTCTCCGCGGTTGGTGTATTCAACGGCACGAATGCCCGCTGCATACAGGGCTTTCAACACTTCAATACTAACGGTAGTGTCTTTATAAAAATAGAGTGGAAGTATACCTTGAGCGGGTATTAATTCAAGAATGGCTTGTTTCTTTTCCATATGGCTTTTTTTCTTGTAGCAATGTTATCTGAAATGACCAAAACGGCATCATTTTATTACGCAAACGTTTGCGTATTTTATTGCAGAAAACATGAACGATTCCTTTTTACACCCCCGATTATTAACCAACTTCGCGTCAAGGGCTTTCAAGATAATTAATATATTTTCGTAACCATCCCTTTATTTAAAAAATACGATTGATCATGCCAAAAAAAGTAGTTACCCTCGGAGAAATCATGATGCGCCTCTCCACCCCGGGTTTTGAAAGATTTGTACAAAGCGACAGTTTTGATGTTACCTATGGTGGCGGCGAGGCCAATGTGGCTGTAGCACTCTCCAATTATGGATTAGACGGCGTATTTGTTACCAAAGTGCCGGATAATGCCCTGGGGCAGGCGGCTATTAACCATATCCGCAGGTATGGTGTTGATACGCAGTTTATCGCCCGCGGCGGAAAACGCCTCGGCATTTATTTTCTGGAAACCGGCGCTTCAATGCGTGCCTCACAGGTAATTTACGATCGTGCGGGTGCTTCTATTGCCGATGTAGACATCAGCGAATTTGATTTTGATAAAATATTGGAAGGTGCCAGCTGGTTTCATACCACCGGTATCACACCGGCATTAAGCGATAAAGCTGCTGCTCTAACCGAAGCTGCATTAAAGGCCGCCAAAGCCAAAGGCATTACCACCAGTATTGACCTGAATTATCGCAAAAAATTATGGACAAAAGAAAAAGCAAGAGAAGTGATGACACGTCTTTGCCAGTATGTGGATGTGTGTATTGGTAACGAAGAAGATGCCGATACCACTTTAGGATTTACCAGCAAAGGCACCGATGTAACCAAAGGCGAATTGAATTTGGATGGATACAAAGATGTGTTCAAACAAATGAAAGATAAATTCGGATTCAAATACATTGCTTCCACTTTACGCGAAAGCCATAGTGCTTCTGATAATGGATGGAGTGCCCTGGTGTATGACGGTACAGAATTTTACCACACCAAACAATACGAAGTGCGTATTGTAGACCGTGTAGGCAGTGGTGATTCATTTGCCAGTGGATTTATATACGGATTGGTAAGTGGCATGCCTATGCCCGAAGCGGCAGAATTTGGCGTAGCGGCATCTGCTATTAAACACACTATTCCCGGAGACCTGAATCATGCTACTTTGACGGAAGTAAAAGAATTGATGAAGGGTGATGGTAGCGGTCGTGTGCAGAGATAAATTTATTTTGGAATTGAGTGATTGGGAAATTTTGAAAATGAAAACCCAATCACGCAATTCCAAAATTTCCAAATTCCAAAATTTCAAAATGTAATCATGATCTTAGATAGCTTATCAAACGCTTCAAAATATAGTACGCTTAACCCATTATTTGCTAAAGCATTTGCTTATATCGCATCTGTTAATTTAGCTGCATTGGAAGTGGGCAAATTTGATATTGATGGTGATAACCTGCGCGGTATTGTATCTGATAAAAATGGTGTGAAAGCCGAAGAAAGTACGGCCAAGTTTGAATGCCATAATGCGCATATCGATATCCAGGTTTGTATTCGCGGTAAAGAAACCATTGGCTGGAAACCACGTGGTACCTGTGTTTCACCAAGAGGAGAATACAACGCAGAGAAAGATGTATTGTTTTACGATGATGCGCCGGATATGTTTTTTGGCATGACGGATAACCAGTTCGCCATCTTCTACCCCGAAGATGTACATGCTCCGATGATTGGAGATGGGCCGATAAAAAAACTGGTGATCAAAGTGAAGATCTAAAGAATATTTTGTTGTGAGTATACGCCGCATTCCTTACAAGGGATGCGGTTTTTATTTTAAGGGAACCATACTTTTTAAATAATTCCATTTGACAAAGAGTCCTCTAGCGAAAGTCTCTTCGAAAGAAAAAAATAATCTATTCAGTTCTCCGAAGAGTCTCTCGCCAGAGGACTCTTCGTTTAGAATTGGCAAACATGATTTTGTGTTTAGATTTAATGAGAATTACAATATAATTTTTTTTTGACTCCCTTAGTTAATAGAATACTTTTCAATATGAAGCGTCATTTGTTTTTAATAATGATGAGGAGTAATGCTAAGCGAAGAGTCCTCTGGCGAGAGATTTTTCGGAGAAAAGAAAATATTTTCAGAGCTTATTTTCCGGATTCCACTACCGTTAATACATCCTGGTCCGTTGCATCACCATGCTCCTGCAGTTTTCCGAAAGCAGCAGCGGTGGCGAAGTTGAGAAGTTCCTGCGGTTGGGTGGGATTAGATATTAATCCGTAAATCAATCCTGCCATAAAACAATCACCACTGCCCGAACGGTCTACCACACCCGCACAGGTAAACTCATTCGAAACATAGGATTGCTGGTTATGCAGTAAAGTAGTGTAGTATACAATATGATCATCCTTACTATCAAAACGAAACGTATTGGCTACGGTTTTACATTTTGGATGTAGCCGCATGATTTCTTCTGAAGTTGTGATGGCATGATCAATATAGGCCTGCTTACTTTTTTTATCGTGTATGTTTTCATCAATGGCTGTTCCTAATAGCGTGTGGGCACTCCAGATATTTCCCATGATCACATCACAATGTTTTACCAAAGATGGCATGATCTCTACCGGATCTTTTCCATACTTCCATAGTTTGGAACGGTAGTTCAGGTCTACTGAAATGGCAATGCCTTTTTGAGAAGCTGCTTCCAATGCTTCTAAACAAACATCGGCTATGTTTTGATTGATAGCCGGACTAATAGCGGTGAAATGAAACCAGGATATTCCTTCCAGCACTGTATTCCAGTCTATCATCCCTTTTTTCAACTCCGAGAAAGAAGAGCGATCGCGGTCGTACACAACGCCACCTTTGATATCGGCACCGGTTTCTAAAAAATAAAGTCCGATGCGGTTACCTGAAAATAGTATGGGTGTTGTGTTGATCTTTTTTCTTTCGAGATACTGGATCACGTATTGCGACATAAAATTATCGGGCAACACCGTACAATATGTAACCGGAATATTCCATCCAGCGAGAGCTGTGGCCACATTGGCTTCGGCACCTCCTACAAATAACAACATGGGATGCTTATCCGCTCTGCCATCTTTAGGTGATGGAGAAAGGCGCAATAACAATTCACCCATGCATAAAACGTTATTCATACGACATCATTCAAAGAATTAACGCATCTCGCCAATAGCAACGGGGTCCATATCTGTAAACGTATAATTCTCTCCCGCCATCGCCCAGATAAAAGTGTAATTGGTTGATCCCGGCCCACAATGCACAGACCATGGTGGTGAGATGATGGCTTCATGGTTTGCCATTACTACATGGCGCGTTTCCTGTGGCTCGCCCATCAGATGAAAAATACGGTGTGCTTCCGGAAGATCGAAATAAAAATACACTTCCATACGGCGCGTGTGCGTATGTGGCGGTACAGAGTTCCATACGCTGCCATCTTTCAAAGCGGTAACACCCATTACCAATTGACAACTTTGTATACCGTCGGCATGAATGTATTTGTAGATTGTTCTTTCGTTGGCGGTTGCTTTTTCTCCAAGGTTTACCTGCGCAGATGCTTCTTTCGCCATTTTCACATTCGGGTAAGTATGGTGCGCGGTGGTTGACATCAGAAAAAAATGCGCTACATCATCTTTTGATTTGCTTTCAAAAGAAACGTCTTTGGTTCCTTTACCAAGGTATAAACAATCCAGTTTATTCAACTCATATACAACGCCATCTGCTACTACCGTTCCCGCACCGGCTACGTTAATGATACCCAACTCACGTCTTTCTAAAAAATATTCAGCGCGTAGTTCGGCTTCATTCGGAAGTGCTATTTTTTGCGCAACAGGTTTTACACCACCCACAATTACGCGGTCGAAATGAGAATAGACAAGTTTTATCTCATCTGCTTTCATTAATTCCTGCACTAAAAAATTAGAACGGAGTTCTTCGGTACACATCCCTTTTACTTCTTTGGGACTGCATTGAAATCGTACTTCCATTTAGTTGGTTGGTTTATTGGTTTATTAGTTTATTGGTAAGCGTAATGTTTGCATACTAATCATCACATAGTAAACAAGCAATCCAATAAACTCAACTATATTTTTATACTTTTTTGTTAGTAATGGCCTTTGTTGGTCGCCTAAACAACACCCTGAAACACGGAACATTGTGGTGAGCACACAACAATGGCCGTGACCCGATTCATCATTCGATATTCCTTGTTCAATATTCAATATTCCCTCTTCCCTACCTTCCCATCCATCCACCATCTACAACTAAAATAGTTCCATTTACATAAGAAGCGGCATCAGATGCTAAAAAAACAGCAGGGCCTTTAAAATCTTCCGGCTCACCCCATCTTCCTGCTGGTATACGCGACATGATAGAAGCACTTCGCTCCGGATCGTTTCGCAAGGCCTCTGTATTATCGGTAGCAATGTATCCCGGTGCAATACCATTTACATTAATTCCTTTCGAGGCCCATTCATTGGCCAATGCTTTTACCAGGCTGCTGAGTGCACCTTTACTGGCAGCATAGCCCGGCACATTGATACCACCCTGAAAACTTAGCAGAGAACAGGTGAAAATAATTTTACCTGATCCGTGTTCAATCATTTTCTTACCCAATTCACGAGCCAGGATAAAGGGAGCATCGAGGTTGAGTGACAAAACAGTATCCCAATACTCATCCGGATGTTCTGCTGCAGGCTTGCGCATAATGGTTCCTGCATTGTTTACCAGAATATCAATCACCGGATTTTCTTCCTGTAGTTTTTTGATGAATGCATACAATGCTTCTCTCTGTGAAAGATTGGTAGCATAGGCTTTGAATGATCTCCCAAGGGCCTGTACTTTCTTTTCAATATCACTGCCAGATAATTCCAATGAGCCTGAAACACCAATGATGTTGGCACCTGCTTCAGCCAAACCAATGGCCATAGCTTTACCAATGCCTTTGTTGCAACCAGTTACCAGTGCTGTTTTACCTGTAAGATCAAATGAAGAACCGGCCATATCAGAAAATGAATTTGGTACTTAAAAAATTAGAATCATGTGCACTCACAATATCATTAATTAATTGCTTATTACCCTCTGTTAACTTAGCCGCCACCAATGAACGGATGGAGAAAGAACGCAAAGCATCTACCACCGATAAGGTTCCCTCTGCACTGTCTTTTCTTCCGGTAAAGGGAAACACATCAGGGCCGCGCTGGCATTGGCAGTTGATATTAACCCGACTCACCTGGTTTACAAGTGGGTCAATTAATGACGACAACTCTTCACGGTGGTTGCTGAAAATACTTACCTGTTGCCCGTGCGTAGAATCGATCAGGTATTGTATCGGCTCTTCGATACTATCGAACGGGATAACCGGTATCAATGGACCAAACTGTTCTTCGCGATACAATTTCATTTCGCTGTTAACCGGATACAACACGGCAGGGTAAACAAAAGATTCAACACATGTGCCACCATGCTCATTCATCACTTTGGCTCCATGCGCTATGGCATTATCAATACATTCTTTCAGGTAAACAGGTTTGTGGGGCTCTGGCAAAGGGGTTAACGATACCCCTTTTTCCCACGGCATTCCAAATGCTAATTTATTTACTTCGTCTGCCAGTTGTTTTACAAAAGTATCGGCAATACTTCTATGCACAAATACAATTTTCAATGCCGTACAACGCTGGCCATTAAAAGACAAACTGCCCAATACCGTTTCCTGAACCGATAGTTTAATGTCAGCATGTTTGGTAACGATGGCTGCATTTTTTGCATCCAACCCAAGAATGGCCCGAAGACGATTTACTTTGGGATGCAATTTTTTTAATTCATTCGCCACTTTACTGGAGCCGATCAGGGTAAGTACATTGATCTTTCCCGATTGCATTAATCCAGGGACAATTACATTGCCTCTTCCATAAATAGTATTCACTACTCCTTTTGGAAAGCATTCTTTAAATGCTTTCAATAATGGGTAATGCAATAAAGTTCCATGTTTGGGTGGCTTGAACAATAAGGTATTACCCATAATAATAGCCGGTATCAATGTAGTAAACGTTTCATTCAAAGGGTAATTGAATGGGCCCATACATAACACAACGCCTAACGGTGAGCGGCGGATCTGCGCTACGATACCCTGCTCAATGGTAAAGCGGGAAGAGTCGCGGTCAACATCTTTCAATGCATCAATGGTGGCATAGATGTACTCAACTGTTCTATCAAATTCTTTTACCGAATCAGCATACGATTTCCCTATCTCCCACATAATCAGTTTCACCACGGTATCTTTCTGCTCGTGCATTTTTGTGATGAATTTTTCAACGCAGGCAATCCGGTCTGCCACACCCATGGTGGGCCACTGTCCACGGCCATTATCATACGCAGCTACAGCTGCATCCAATGCTTCAAATGCTTCTTTTTCGGTACATACCGGATAGGTTCCAATTAACTTGCGGTGCAACCCATTTTCTGTTCTGATACAAATGGGCGAATACACTTCATGTACTTTTCCTGCCCATACTTTCATTTCACCATTGCTTAAATACTCGCGCTGGTGCAGTTCTGCTTCTAATGCGTATTGTTCGGGGATCTGGTCTTCCCGCACAAACATTTGCTCCAATTCTTCTCTAAATAACATGATCGATTTTATAAGGATGAAACAGAACATTCGCTGCTCTGCAACGCAAAGCTTATTCTTTCTGCGATAACCACAGTACTTTAATTACGAAAACGATTGCATAAACAATTACTTCATCTCAGGAAGCAATGACTGCCATCCAAAATAATTGCGGGCATTGCGGTAGCAGATATCCTGAATTACCTTACCTACCCATTCAATATCGTTTGGCATTTCTCCATTTTCTATCTCATTTCCGAAAAGATTACAGAGTATTCTCCTGAAATATTCATGACGGGGATAAGATAAAAAACTGCGCGAATCTGTGAGCATGCCAACAAAACGGCTAAGCAAACCCATATTTGAAAGTGCATTCAATTGCTTTATCATTCCATCTTTCTGGTCGAGAAACCACCAGGCAGATCCGAATTGTATTTTACCAGCAACAGAACCATCGTTGTAATTACCGATCATGGTAGCCATCACTTCATTATCTGCAGGATTCAAATTATAGATAATGGTTTTTGCGAGTTTGTTATCTGTATCCAGTTTGGTTAGAAATACGGACAAAGCTTTGGCCTGCGAAAAATCGCCAATAGAATCCCATCCGGTATCAGGCCCTAATTGCTGTAGCCTGCGAACATTGTTATTGCGTAAAGCACCAAGGTGAAATTGTTGTACCCATCCTTTTTCCCAATCCCATTCAGCAAAATGAATTAACATGGCCGATTTGAATTTACGCTGTTCTATATCATTCAATTCTTTGCCGGAATGAATTTTATGAAAAATGGTATCAATTTCAGAACCGGTAAAATCTTCTGCATACATTTCTTCCAGTCCATGATCAGATACACGGCAACCTACTGATGCAAAAAAATCGTGTCTGCTCTGTAGAGCGTATAAAAAATCATCAAATGTTGAAACAGAAATACCACTTACGGCTTCCAGTTTTTTTACATAATTATTGAAATTAGGCGAACTACTCACATTCATCGCCTGATCCGGCCGAAAGGCAGGTAATATCGGTATTTCAAATCCATCGTTCTTTAATTGAATATGGTATTCCAGAGAATCCACCGGATCATCCGTTGTACAAACCAATGCCACATTCATTTTTCGAAGTAGGTTCTTAACAGAATATTCTTTTGTTTGTAAAAGTGCAGTACAGGTATCATATACTTTGGTGGCGCTATCTGCATTCAATATCTCATGTACATTAAAATAACGCTGCAGTTCCAAATGCGTCCAATGATACAAAGGATTACGTAATGTATACGGAACCGTAGCAGCCCACTGATCAAATTTTTGCTTATCTGTTTTATCGCCCGTACAGTAACTCTCATCCACCCCATTGGTTCGCATAGCCCGCCACTTATAATGATCGCCCGATAACCAAACCTGCGAAAGATTTTGAAATTGCTGATCAGCCGCTATTTGCTGCGGAGATAAATGACAATGATAATCTATGATGGGCATGTGTTTGGCATAGTCATGATATAACTTCTGCGCAGTGGCAGTGTCCAGCAAAAAATGCTCATCCAAAAATTGTTTCATTTTCACACGTTAATTCTATAAATACATTTTGAAAACCGACATTGACTCACGATTCACTACTCACGATTCACGCCTCACAAACTCACCCCCCGCTTCCATGGTATAAAATCATCCTGGTTCAGCAAAACCGCTTTGGGTATTACTTCGCCACCGGCTGCACGAATGCAGTACTCTAATATCTCCTCACCCATTTGTTCAATGGTTTTCTCTCCATCAATAATGGGTCCGGTATTAATGTCTATAATATCTCCCATTCTTTTTACCAGTGAAGAATTGGTGGCCACTTTAATGGTTGGACAAACCGGATTACCCGTTGGTGTTCCCAAACCGGTGGTAAACAGAATTAAGGTAGCACCACTGGCTGCTTTACCGGTTGTGGCTTCCACATCATTACCCGGTGTACAAACCAGACTCAGTCCGGGTTTCAGGGCAGGTTCTGTATAATCCAAAACATCTACTACAGGAGATTCGCCGCCTTTTTTAGCAGCGCCATTACTTTTTATCGCATCAGTAATCAAGCCATCTTTGATATTACCGGGTGAAGGATTCATATCAAAACCTGATCCTACTTTCACCGCAGCCTCGTTATAGGTTTGCATCAAACGGATGAATTTTTTTGCAGCCGCTTCATCAATGGTACGGTCAATCAACTGTTGCTCTGCACCACATAATTCCGGAAACTCTGCCAGCAAAATTTTTCCACCCAAGGCAACCACCAGATCAGAAGCATACCCAACGGCAGGATTTGCTGATATTCCGCTGAAACCATCACTACCGCCGCATTTCACGCCAATACATAATTTATCTAAGGTGGCAGGCTTACGCTGCAGTTTATTGATCTCTATCAATCCGGCAAATGTTTTTCGGATAGCATCCGTAATTAATTGTTCCTCACTTTGCGATTGCTGTTGTTCAAAAACATAGAGAAGCTTATCAAAATGCGGATTGTGTTTTTTAATATCATCCAGCAGATTCTGTGTTTGTAAATTCTGACAACCTAAACTCAAAATAGTAACGCCCGCCACATTCGGATGATCTGCATAAGCAGCCAATAATTTACTTAGGGTTGCCGCATCCTGTCTTGTTCCACCACAACCACCCTGGTGATTCAGAAATTTAATCCCGTCTACATTTTTGAATACTCTTTGCGTATGCACCATCGATTCCTGTATAGATAAATCGGCATTCGCTATATCTGCACCGCTCTTGTATAACTCCAGCAAGAGTTGTGTTTTCTGTTTGTATTTATCGGTAACCGCATAGCCCAATTGTGTATGCAGGGCTTCTTTGATCACATCGAGGTTTCTATTTTCACAAAAAACCGTTGGCAAAAAAAGCCAGTAGTTAGCAGTACCTACACGGCCGTCTGAACGATGATATCCGTTAAACGTTCTGCCCACATATTTTGACACATCTGGCGGTTGCCATTGGTATTGATAAGGACGGTACGCATATGGCTCTGCAGCATGCTTGGTATTTTCGGTGCTCATGCGGCTTCCGGCTTTCAATGCAGTTTGCGCTTTACCAACCAGTACTCCATACATAATGATCTCCCCACCCGGTGGCAGATCCTCCATAAAAAATTTATGTTTGGCACCTACGTCTTCCTGCAACAGATATTCTTTTCCCTGAAAAGAAATGATTTCTCCTTTTGCAAGATTCATTAACGCCACCAGTACATTATCCTTGGGATGTACCTGCAATACTTTCTCTTGGTTACTCATGCGACAGATTTTTTTGCTAAGATAGAATTTAGTGTGCTTTGAACTCCTTGCTCAGCCAGTAACAAAAGATATTCGTGAACCGCTTCAGCAAATCCAGAGAATGCTGTCAGGTCTTTACCAAAAATAGTTGTGTCCTGTAAGCAGGAAGCCACAACACCCTCCTTTCCATTTGCTTGCCATTGTGTAAATAAAATACCCGCCCTGTCATCCTGTATGCGATACGTCTGGTGGTTATTTTCGCCCAGATAGTCATCAGCAGACTGCTTAACAGCATGCATAAAAAGAAGGTATGCCGCAAATCCCATCGCCATCAATTCAGGAACTTCGTTAGTAGCAGCATACTGTTTTTCTACCAAAGGAACAGCACGCATCTGCATTTTAGAACTGTATTGCACCGAAATACTTAACCACAGATGTTCGATAAATGGATTGCCAAACCTGTCGATTACCTGACTGGCAAATGTTTTGGCTTCCTCTATTGTGATATCGTTTTGTGCCACCAGCGGAACAATTTCACGATACATCAATGCTGAAACATAGGTTACAAAATTTTTATCCTGCATGGCTTCTTTCACCGTTACAAAACCCGCCAGATGTGCAAGCCCACAGGATAAGGTATGCGTAGCATTCAGTAACCGCAGTTTCAGTTCTCTGAATTTTTCAATATTGGGCGATACAATAACCCCCGCATCACAGGAACTAAACGATAGAATAGAACGCGCTCTCTCACTACTGGTTTCGATGGCCCATAAACGATAAGGCTCTGCCATAATCATCAATGCATCTGTATACCCCAATTTCTCCTGCATAGCTAACTGTTCGGCAGCAGGTAACTTACCCGGCACAATCCGATCTACCAGTGAGTTACAGAAATCATTCGCTGTATCCAGCCATTGCATAAATGCTTCAGAAAGACCTTTCAGGCGAGCCAGTGTGGTAATAATATTTTTTAGTTTGATCCCATTATCAACAATCAATTCAGTTGGCACAATCACCATACCCGCAGATTTGGCTCCATTAAAAACGCGGTATCTTTCTTCCAGAAAAACCAGCAGCTTTCCTGGAAAAGAAACCGGTTTTACGGCATGTGCATCCGGTTCGTATAATGCAATACCTACTTCGGTGGTATTGGAAAGAATGATCTGCATTTGTGCATTGGCAGCACATGCAAGAATAGAATCCCATTCATCATTGGCAGATAATACCCTGCTGATGGATGCATTGATGCTCACCCTTTCTACCGGTTCTCCATTTTCCATTCCTTTTTCTACCAGTGTATACAAACCATCCTGCTTTGCAAATTCATTCGTATCCCCATTACTAGTAGATTTTACCACCACAATTCTACCATTAAATAGTTGCTGCCTATTCGCTTTATCAATAAAATAATCGGGTAATCCGCGAAGGAGTACACCTGTTCCAAACTGCAATACTTTTTCAGGCAAGGCAAGTAAGTCAGGTTGCGGTGCAACTATTTTTTTGGTATCGATTTGAGATATTATTTTTTTCGATAATTGCATGCTCAATACTATTTTAATTCAGGTTTTTCTTTACCCATGCCGGATATTCTGTTTTTACTAATTTTTCCGGCCATACGCCATACCATGCGTAACCAATTCTTCGCTCCAATTCTATTTCTTTCAGGTCATATTTTTTCTCGCTGTTGCGCCCGCTAAAAAAAGGGCGATTGGTTTCTAACTCATAAAACCTTGCCCAAATGGTACTGTTGGGGTCGGGTTGTATGATACGGTCTTTACCACCTGGTTCGGTAGCAGATAACACATCTCCGTATTTGTATCCACTGATTTTAACTTTATCAAACCAGGCAATAGCAGCCGTCACCGCTTTTTTTATTTCGGGGGAAGGATTGGGCATACGCATCAGAAAGCGGGTAATACCTGTAGATTCATGGCCACTAATAGAAACCAGTTCAAACTTTCGCGCCATTTCTGGTTGAAGTGTTTTCCGGTTGTATTGTGCGCACCATCCTGTTAGTATTCCATTTACTGAAAGCTGTGTAGTAAGAATACATTGTACACCGCGTTGTACCGCATCTTTAATTGCAGGCAGTAAAGATGCATCGATTACAGAAAAATTATTTTTCCCTTCTGCTACATCCTGCAATACATTCAACACATTTACCATGGCATCATCATTATACGTAATCTGGCTACGGTAACTAGCTGAATCAGGATAATACTGCGGCCAGCCACCATTGGCATATTGCGCTTTCAAACAATAGCGAATGCCTTTGTTGGCAGCTGCCAGATAAGCTGTGTTGCTTGTTTGTTGATAGGCTTTTACGAGATAACGTATTTCCCTTGTAGTGGCGCTGTTGTCAAATGTTGCATCACGATGCGTTGAGTCATTCCTGATATTTTTTTTCTCTGTTTCTGTCAGTACTTTGTTGTAATCCACTTTTATTTCCTGTACCGCTTTGGGCCATCCGCCTACAGCTCGCTGGTATACCAACATATTTTCCGCTACCGGATCTATACCTGAAATACTGTTTACAACCGTTGTACTAGACTTCTTTTTATCATTACCAAACACAGTAAGTTTTGCAGGTACTGTATCCGGCTTCCATTTGCCGGCAAAGGTCCAGTTAATCGTAATCTGTTCTGCCCCGGGGGAACCTTCGGCTGTTTCCAGATTATTTGCATGCCATGCATAATCGCCACTTTCTCTGTGAGAATTATAAAAATATACACGATGCCCCCATTGAATTACATTCTGCGGATTGGAAGGATTGAGATAAACCTGTGCATCTGCCATGTTTTTTGCAAATGAACAATTGAGCAGATAAAATTGCGCATCGCGATGGTAACGTGCCAGCTTAAATCCATCATCACCGCGAAAAGTACAGTTCTTCAACACTGTTTTGGAATCTTTATAGGTAGATCCATCATGCCAGATAGCTGCTGTTTTACTATGACAGATAAATTCGCAGTTCTCAGCATACGCCCAACCACGGGGACAGTAAAAATCAACTCCGCCTTCCATGATACAGTCTTTGAAATAGAACATCCCGTTTTCTGTATTCCACGGACTAACCGTATCGCCACCAAACGCACGAAGAATACAATTACGAACAATTAAACGGGTTGTTTCAAATGTGCGTAACGCCATTTGGTGCCCATCGCGTTTTACGGTTTTAAAAGGGTTCAGGCTATCACCGGCACAATCAATATGAATCCCTTCTGTCTTATCCATGTTGTCAAAACCAAAGCTGTTGGTAATGGTCAGGTTTTCCAGAACAAGATCAGTTCCGCGTAAATTGATGGTGGCTACGCCCCAATCATCTTTGTTTTCGCAGCGCCAGATATCCCGGGCAAGAGAGATGGTGATCTGTGTTTCATTTTTATCCTCTCCCACCAATGAAATAAAACTCTTCTCGATAAAAAGTTTCTCTCGGTATATCCCATTTCTAATGTAAATAGTTCTTTGTATCGTAGCTTTTTCAGGTAAGCTGTTAATGGCATCCTGGATACTCGTAAAATCTCCTTTACCCGAAGCATCCACTATAATTTCCTTAGTAGATGATGTTACCTGAGCAGGCACCATGCAAGAGAGCATACAAAACATACAGATAACTGTTATGCGGATATTGATATATATAAAAAGTCTACTCACTTTTTTGATGGGGTTTTACCTGCAGGAATTTGTTTGATTAACCAGGCGGCCAGATCATTTGCTGCTTTAAAATTTTCATATTCGGCAGGAAGTTTTCTGCCATCTGTATACTCGTTATATAACCAGGGATCACCTGTGGCAAACACAGTACCCTTACCAATTTTAGCTACTGCAAAAATGATGGTATTGTCTTTTTTCAAAGCTGCTACCGCCGGACTTTTGACTGAAATAGAAGCTATTTCTTTTTGGTAGATTTTTTTTACATGCGGCAAAATAGCATTGCCCACAGGTATCTCAATTTTTCCTCCGGCATACTCGTTTCCAATTACTTTATTATAGCTGTCTTCATTAAAATGGATACCAAATCGATTGACCAGTGTATTAAAATGTTCAAACTCTGCATTGCCTTTATCGTTATGCAGTAACACCAATACGCCACCTGCTTTTACCCAATTGTATACCTGCTCCACATCTTTGGGCTGCACATAATTGGGTGCAGGATTATCGGTAGTATTATCTGCATCAACAATCAGGTAGATATCGGCTGATTTCAAATTTTGGGCTGTAGGTGCTTCACTCAACGTAGCGGTGGTTACACCATAGCTGTTAAAAACATGACCCAGCAAAGAAAAGCCATTGTTATACAACTCATACCACTTGTAATGATAGGGTTTCATCACTCCGGTATAATCTTTTTTCTTTTCAGCATTAAAGTAATCATCCAGCACAATGGTTTTTCCTTTCGCAATACCCAGCGTTGGCAACAACTCCATTTCATTCGCTGCCTGTAAAAAAGCACCAACCCCCTTAGCGTCGTTTACAATTACTTTTTCACTCATGTAATATTCATAACTACCATCACGATAAGGATTGCCGCCCAGTCCGCTGACAGTAACGGTACCTTTCAGATTGGTTTGTCCGTTAGCGTCTGTTTCAATAAAGTATTTCAGAATACCTGCATATCCTTTTGTAGCGATGCTGCGATAAGAAGCAGGTAAAAAGCCCAATCGTACTGCTTTTGCAGTTGCACATACAAACATAGAACTGGCAGAAGCCTCGATATAATTTCCTTTTGCTTTAGGAAGGTTGATGATATCATACCATACGCCTGTTGTCGGATCCTGTACTTTTGTAATCGCATCGGCAAAACGCTTCAGGATGGCGGTTAGTGAATCTTTTTTTGGATGATTGGCAGGAAAATTTTCCAACACATCTACCAATGCCATTCCATACCATGCCATAGCACGTGCCCAGAAATGTTGTGATAATCCGGTTTGTTGATTGGCCCATTTCTGTTGTTTGCTTTCATCCCAACCATGATACAGTAATCCTGTTTTGGCATCTCTCGCATGCTTCTCCATCCAAATGAACTGGTTAGCAATATCATCAAAAGAAGTTACCGGCTCATTAAAAGAAACCGCAAACTCTGTATAAAAAGGTTCGGCCATATACAAGCCATCCAACCACATTTGGTAAGGATAGATTTTCTTATGCCAGAAACCACCTTCGTTTGTGCGGGGCTGTGTTTTTAATTGATCACGTAAGGTTTGTGCTGCTTTTACATATTTTTCTTTGCCGGTTACATTGTACAGTGTCAATAATATTCTTCCGCAAAGCACATTATCTAAATTGTAATCAGCCTGTTTATAGGTTCTGATCTCCGCTTTTTCATTCACAAAAAAATCCATGCATTTCTGCATGTAGTTGAAATATTTCGCATCGCCTGTTTTGTACCATAGTCCTTCAATACCCTTCAGTATCACACCCTGGTCGTAGGTCCATTTAGCTGGTTTGGCAGGGTCGGTATACAAAGAGTCTTTCCAGATAGTCATAACCGTAGCGGCCATTTTTTCTGACCATGACTGCGCCTGCACAGTGGATACACTAACCAAGGTGGTTAATAAAGCGATGTACAAAAGAGAATGTCTGCTTTTCATATTGACTTATTTGAATTGCAAAGATGAAGCTGATGCACTAAAAGCAAAATCAACTTTGTTCTTTGTTTTTGTAAGATCTGTTTTTGTTACGGTAATCTGTTTGCTTCGTTCGCCATTCACACTAAACAATAAAGGTGCCGCATTATCATAACTGACATTGGTAAACGAAATATTCTGGCTATTCTGCAGGTATACCAACGGATTAGCCTCTGCCGTAATCAACCGTACATTGGTGAACTGAACACCAGATGCCTCAGTACACTCAATACCCTTTCGTGTTTGTAATACCAGGTTGTTCAATTGAATATTACTAATATTCATTTCAGGAATGCCGCGGATAAACACCGCTTTCTCTGCTCCTTCACAAACAACATTGTTGATATAAAAATTTCTAAACACCGGTGTACCTTCATTAACCGGCTTGGTTTCTATGGCAGGCATGTCTCTTTTTTCACCGGCCAGGGGAACCGGGTCTTTTGCCATATAATACATATCAAATAAAATGGCTTCACCGCCAATATCTTTCATCGAAATATTAGCTGCGTAAATATTTTCAACAATACCCCCTCTTCCCCGGGTGGTTTTAAAACGAAGACCAATATCGGTTCCTATAAAAGTACAATTGGATACAAACAGGTTTCTGGCACCACCACTCATTTCACTGCCAATTACAAATCCGCCATGCGCATGGTATACAGTGCAGTTTTGTGCAATTACATTTTCAGTGGGGATACCACGTTTTCTGCCTTCTTCATCTCTGCCCGATTTGATGCAGATCCCATCATCACCCGTATCAAAACTGCAACCATCCAACAATACATTGGCACAGGATTCAAGATCAAGGGCATCAGTATTTTGTCCGTAAGCAGGATTTTTTACCGTTACATTTTGGATGGTGATCTGCTGACTTACGATGAAATGCATCGTCCATGCAGGCGAGTTTTCGAAAGTGATTCCGTTGAATAAAATGTTTTTACAGTTATTAATACGAAGCATAGTAGGGCGGAGAAAATCGCGCACTTCTTCAAACGCTGATAATGGTTTACCGGTATTGAGTTTGCCAACATCACCTGTGAGAGATCCTTTTAAAGCCGATGTCGATGGATACCAGCTGGATTTGTCTTCTGTTAAAAAACCACCAGAAGCAACCAGTTTCTTCCATTCCGAATCAGTGATCTTTCCTTTTTTAACGGGGCGCCAAACATTTCCGGAACCATTAAAAATTCCTGCGCCGGTGATCGCAATATTATCCGCATTGGTAGCTGTGATCAGTGATTGACAGCGAGCCGCATCTACACCCTCAAAAGAAGAAACGACCAACGGGTATTTACTTCGGTCTGTAGTAAAAGAGATCAATGCGCCGCGTACCGCATGCAACTCAATATTACTCTGCAATACAATTGGGCCTGTTGCCCATACTCCTTGGGGTATAAGAACTGTACCACCTCCATTCTTTGCACAGGCATCGATGGTTTTGTTGATTGCATTGGTATTCAGGGTAACCCCATCACTAACTGCACCATAACTGGTGATGTTAAATGTGTCTTTTTTAAAATGTGGTTGATAAATTTTAGGCAACTCATACGCCAGTTTTTCGGGATGGGCTGATGGTTTCAGAAATTTAGCCAAAGGCAGATTCTTTTGTCTCATTTCATCGCAAACCAATGAGGCCATTTGTGCGGCACCGTATGCTGAAAAATGGGTATCGTCTTTTTTACCATCCCATGCCGCTTTAAAATGTTTGGGATCTATCCAGAGAAACATTTTTTTAGAACCTTCCACACCCTGCTGTTCAATCAATGCCTGGCTGGACTTGTGCAGATCTATCAGGGGTACTTTCATTTCTCTGGCAATGGCCCTTACCACATCCGGATATTCGCCATGCTGGTCAACAAATTTTCCATTGGTATCAAATTTTCTCCGCATAACCGGTGTTACCAAAATAGGATTCGCTCCTTTACTGCGTGCATCATTCACAAAACGAACCAGGTTCTGGCGATACAAGGTTTGCGGTGCTGCATAACGGTTACTGTCTTCTATCTTCTGGTCGTTGTGTCCAAACTGGATGTATACATAATCATCTTTCTGTACATATTTCATTACAGAATCCCATCGGCCTTCTTTCAGAAAACTCTTGGTGCTTCTTCCGTTAACGGCATAATTTTTTACCTGCACCTCTGCGGTAAGATATTGTGGAAACAATTGCCCCCAGCCTCTTTCAGGATTATCCAATAAAGGTTTATCTGCCATCGTTGAATCACCAATCATAAAAATAGTGGTGCGGTGTTCGGTAATACCAAACGACAGTAGCCCAATTAAAGACAAGAAATAAAAAAAACGTTTCATCTGCATAGTTGAATGTAATCGAATGGTTATCCCAACAAGTTATGATATAAAAAAAGCCATACAGCATTACCTGTATAGCTTTAGTTTGAGCGCTTGCTTATATTACAACAAAAAATGACAACGAATAAAACAGACACGAATATGTTGTAAGCAGACACTATAGATAGTATCCGTTTGCAAAAAGGATCTGCTTTTTTTTTCAACAACATGGCATGCAATTTTTGACAATCGTTTTTCACAGGTCAATCGGCTCAGTATCAGCTACAAGTCTACTCAGATATTCAGCAGTTTGGTGCATTCTGAATTGATTTATTTACGCAATCGTTCCCGGTAACGATAGCATGTAAATGCCTTATTTGCAAAGGATTTCAGCTGTTTTAAGCACTGTGTATTTTCTCAAGGCAACCGGTCAATGTTCCCTTCCAAAACAGGTCTTTTTTGCCCTGTTTTGAGGCCTATAACAGCCACTCCTATAAATAATGTATTTTTAAACCCCGGAAAGGTTCCGGCGATATAAAAGCCTTAAACGGTAGATAATGAAGTTCGAAGCGGTTACCATCAAGGATATTGCCAAAGCATTGGGGCTTTCTACCTCCACAGTGTCAAGGGCCCTGCGCGACAGCTATGAGATCAGTCCGGAAACCAAGAAGCGTGTTTTGGAGTATTCAGAAAAAATCAATTATCGCCCCAACCCCATTGCGCTTAGTTTAAAAGAAAAGCGTAGCCGTTCCATAGGTATCATTGTTTGCGAGATCGCCAACAGTTTTTTCTCACAGATCATTAACGGTATAGAATCCATCGCATATGATAAAGGCTATAATGTAATCATTGCACAAAGCCATGAATCGTACGACAGGGAAGTGATCAACGTACAATACCTTGCTTCGCGCTCCATTGATGGTTTACTGGTTTCGGTTTCTTCTGAAACGCAGGACCTGGAACATCTAAAAAATTTGCATGAACGCGGATTTCCAATTGTATTTTTTGACAGGATTGTTGATGAAATGCAAACCCATAAAGTGATCGTTGATAATTTCAAAGGTGGGTATGATGCAACGGAACATCTGATCAACAGCGGTTATAAAAATATTGCAGCTTTGGCAGGATCAGAATATCTTTCGATCACCAAGGAACGTTTGGGCGGTTACCGGAAAGCACTGGAAGACAAAGGACACAACTATGATGAAAAATACATACAACACTGCCTGCACGGCGGTATGTTATATGATGAAGTAGAAAATGCCCTGAATCAATTATTACAACTACCCACCAAACCCGATGCGATACTGGCATCGGCAGACAAGCTTACCACCAATTGTCTTCGTTATTTTAAAAAGCGGAAAATAAAAGTACCGGATGATATTGCACTGATTGGTTTTTCAAATCTTGATTTGACGGATCTTCTTTCGCCCTCCTTATCGGTAGTACGCCAACCCGCTTTTGAAATGGGGCAAATTGCTACTGAATTATTGATTCAGCAAATTGAAGCCAAACGACAGGTAAAAGATTTTGAACGTAGAATTTTACCACCGCAGTTGTTTGTACGCGAGTCTACCGATAAAAGCTTACGTTAGTTTAATGGCCTGTCGTGCCAACAATTTCCACTGGCCTTTTTCTTTGATCCAGACAAGTAATATTTTCAGTTTTACCGTTGCAGGTTTACCACCATCATTGGTAGCGGCATTCAGCGTATGGCGAACAATGGCATTGTTGTTAACAATGGAAATGGTTTGTTCAGAAAGTTCTATACTCACAAAATCAGATTTACCACTGGCGATATTTTCTACAAAGGCTTCTTTGTTTTCTATTTTGCCACCTGAATGTCCGTAACTCAGGCTATCGGATGCGATACTCCCCAACTCAGACCGGTTGCCATCCACCATGGCGAGGCGTAATTTTTCTACAGCGGCTGCTACTGCTGTTTGCTGTTTTGATTGGGACATGGAAGATAGGGATAGGCAGACAGCAAGTACTAACAGACAGCAATATTTCATGGCAATACATTTTAATATTTCTAAATTACGATAATGAAGCAAGTAGTAAAAAGATAAATACGCAATCGTTATCGCATGCTCATTTTATTGAACCGGTTCTACCCTGAACCAATCAACATCTGCAAAACCCGAATCATTTGTTTGACTGGTACGTGTACAGAATAATCCCAGCTTAGCCCCAATCCATTTGCCGGGTTCTGCTATGAATGTAAGATCTGTATTGGTAAAATGGGTTCCGTCTGTACTATAGCTAAACCTACAAACTGCGCCTTCACGCACAGTTACCCGGAAATATACAGTAGCGCCTGTATTTGATGCGAGTATTTTTTCTGTAGCTGCTTTTCCCTTGGCTGCGTCTTTACAAAGCATGGAAAGGATAGTTATCCCGTTCTTTGTGTAGCTAATAGCAAGACCTGCATAACTAAGGCCCATCACTACCAATCCTGCTTTTTCATTTTCCAGCTTTGTATTGGGATGAAAATCCATCTTTACGGTTGCCATAAAATTATCAGCAGGAAATTTTTGTAAAAGCACATTGGGTACTTCCCAAAGGTTATGGGCACTATCCGGCCATCTATCTGAATACAACCTTAGCGATCCCTTAGAAGGATTCATAAAATACCAGGCGGCTTTTGCATTAGCCTGCCACTGCCATTGTTTTCCAAAATGTTTTTCCGTAAACTCATCACTATCAGCAGGTGTTTGAATAGGCCATGTTTTGCCAACATTTGGCTTTTTATATACCAATACCGGTTCTCCTTTACCGTCTCCATCCGTATCAGTTCCAATTACCGGCCAATCATGTATCCATTTCATAGGTTGCAAATGCACCACACGTCCGTATGCGAATTTATCCTGAAAATGTATAAACCAATCCTCACCTGTTTGTGTAGTAACCCATGCTCCCTGGTGTGGGCCATTGATAGGAGATTGTCCCTGATCCATCACTACTTTTCTTTCATAAGGTCCGTAGATCTTTTTAGAACGAAGCACCAGTTGCCAGCCGGTAGCAACCCCACCTGCCGGTGCAAAGATGTAATAGTAGCCATTGCGTTTATAAAACTTTGGGCCTTCAATAGTTGGATCTTGTTCATGGCCATCATAAACGATCACGCCATCATCCATCACTTTTGTTCCTGCTGCATTCAGTTGTTTAATAACAAGGATACTTTTGATACCGGCGCGGCTTCCTGCAAACGCATGAACGAGATATAGGTTACCATCGTCATCCCATAAAGGACAAGGATCTATCAAACCTTTTCCGGCTTCAACCAGAACCGGTTCAGACCATGGGCCGTCGGGATTTTTTGTTTTGGTAAGATAAATACCAAAATCCGGGTCGGGGTAATACAAATAAAATTCTCCGTTATGATAACGCAGCGATGGAGCCCATACCCCATTGCCATGTTGCGGTACAGAAAAAAAATCGAAGGGCGATTGCTTTTTCATAGCATGACCAATGATGCGCCAGTTAACCAGGTCTTTGGAATGCAGAATAGGCAAGCCGGGAATTGCTTCGAAAGAAGAAGCCACCATATAAAAATCATTCCCCACACGAATCACATCAGGATCAGAATAGTCTGCATGCAAAACAGGATTCTGGTACAGACCATTTGCTTTATCTGCAACCCATACTTTGGAGATGAAAGGTTTTATTGCACTGGTATTTTTTTGTTGCGCATAACAAAGGGATAATACCGGCACCATGGCAATTAGAAAAAATATATGCTTGTGTATACTTTTCATATATGGATAATCAGAAAAGGTGAAAGGCTTGTACCATGAAATAAAACAAGGCTGCCATATGATGCGCAGCCTTGTAACCTATTTCTATTTACTAATTTAATAGCCGGGATTTTGTGTCAGATTAATATTCGCATCTCTTGCAGGTTGCGGCAAAGGCAATAACTCAGATTTGCCAGGGGTAAACCCACTGGCATATCTTGATAAAGCCGTGGTATTGATAGCTGCACTTAACCATACCACGCGGGTAGTTCCTGCGGGTATAGCAGTAGGTGCTGTTTTATAAAAAGAGTTTACCCATAAGCCACCACTAATGGTATTATCATCCGAAGTACTGGTTGTTCTGTAATACATAGAAACGGGTAGCGTATTATAAGGGGCAGACAAAGTAGACATAGCCAGTAAAGCTGCTTTGGTTGCATTGATTTTTGCACCCAGTAAATTCCAGCGGATTAGGTCAAATTTTCTTACTCCCTCGCCACCTAATTCCAAAGATCTTTCTTTGGTAACTGCATCAAAGAAAGCGGCTTTACCTAAACCGGAAGGCAGATCAACAGTTGCATCAACGGTGTTTATTGCCTTTCCGTATCCTCTTCTTCTTACCTGGTTTACGGCATTGTATGCAGCGGCACTTGGCCCGTTCAATTCGTTTTCTGCTTCGGCAAACATCAGCAATACATCTGAGTAACGGAGTATCTGCCATTTCAACCCAAAATACTGAATAGCATTGGTGGGAAGATAACTTGGATTTGTGATCCAGTCTCTTCTGTATTTTCCATCACAAATAGCTGTAATGGCCTGGCCAATTTTGGTAACACCATCTGCTGCAACATTATATACAGCACAGGTAACATCTCTTCTCAGATCAGTAGAATCAAACAGGTAAAAATAAGTGGGCAATACATTGATACTTTTATTACCCAGGTTATTTACAGTTGGTCCATTGTAATAAGCCAGTTTGGTATCTTCTGCGGCAACGCCACCAATACCACTTGCCTGAAACATCAGCTCACCCTGTGGATCGGCTACCGCATGTGCATTTACCTGATCTTTCCAAAGTGCTCTAAAACTTGGGTTCATAGCATGCTGGCCTGAGGTAATGATCTCATTACATTCGTCCTTCGCTATCTGATAATAGGTAAGATAATCCGCTGCGCGTTTCATAGATCCATCACTCCGCAACGCAAAGCCACCTCTGAACAAAGCAATTCTGGCGCGCAAACCTTTTACCGTTCCTTTGGTAATTCTTTCATCAACACCATCACCTATGGCCGTGATCTCATTTCTCCATGGAACCAGATCAGCCGCTACTTTTAAGTCGGCAAGTAAACGGTTGTATAAAGTATCTCTGTCTGTACGGGTTGGAAAAGGATTGGCAGAGGCCAGTGACGATGCCGGACTAAAATGCGAAGGCAAATCGCCCCAGTTTACAATGGCCTGAAAATAATACTGTGCACGCAGGGTAAGTGCCTCACCATACATACGCTGCAATTGTTTTTTCTGCTGGTCTGTTCCACCGGTATACATCGCCATCTTAGGAATATTGGCAATACAAATATTTGCATATTCAATACCGGTAAATAATTGATTGAACGGATTGGTCAACTGTGCATTACCCGGTGTGGTAATGTAGCGGGCAATATCGCGCCTGTCATTATCTGCATTACCGGTAGGGCCTTGCATTTCATCTGTATCAACCGTGTAATACAAACTTAAACGGATACCAAAACCGGCATCGCCCACCAAACGGCTGTATGCACCTGCCAGCGCTTTGTAAACACTGGGCACATCACTGAATACCACTTCGGCACTTACATCAGTAATCGGTTGCTGATCGAGGAATTTCTTACAACTGGCAAACAACAACAGAAAACCTGTTGCGGTAAGTAAGGTCAGTTTATAAAAATGTTTCGTATTCATATCGAAAGATTTAGTAGGATTTTTTATTAAAAGGTTGCGTTTACGCCAAAAATATAACTGCGGCTTTTTGGATAAGCAGAATAATCAAGACCGGGTGTTAAGGGACTGTTTCTTACACTTACTTCCGGATCATACCCTGTATAGCTGGTAAATACAGCCAGGTTATTAGCCGTAAAGTAGAAACGCAGTTTACTGATCTTGGCCCTGATTAATTTATTGACTGGTAAACTATATCCAACGGTAAGGTTATTGATTCGCAGAAAAGAGCCGTCTTCAATAGCCCATGAACTTGGATAAAAGGCACCTGCTCCGCGGATAGGCTGCCAGATAGTGGCATTGGCATTTAATGCAGCCAGTTGATCCGGTGCAATACCTACTGCCTGCCCGGTACCATTGATCCACTGTGCGGTTTGGCCGTTAGCGGTTACTGTTTTCCAACGGTTGGCCATCATCGAAATCATATTTGAATTGCCTGTGTACCCATTGGTAAATTCTACTTTGTTGGCATTGTAAATATCATTGCCATAAGAGAAGTTTACAAACAAACTCATATCCCAGTTCTTATAAGTAAACTGGTTGTTCCAGCCACCTGTAAATTTAGGGGTTGGATTACCAATGATCTGCCTGTCTCTATCCAGATCTACAACACCATCTCCATTCAAATCTTTGAATTTTACAGAGCCCGGTTGTACCGTTCCAATAATTCCGGAATTATTTACCACACCTGCTTTCAATGTATATACCGAATTGGCGGTGTTGTAATCAAAGTCTGTTACTTTATAAAATCCATCATTTACCAACCCCCACATAGAACCTACAGGGTCTCCGATACGGATGATATAATCCGTTGGCTGACCGGATACACCCCAGCTTGCTGCAGGATAAAACAGTGTTTGGTTTTGTCCCAACGCTTCTACACGATTCGTATTAAACGACATATTGAAATTGGATGACCAGCTGAAATCTGCTTTTTTAATCACCAGTGCATTCAATTGTATCTCTACACCTTTATTGGAAGTTTTACCAATATTCTGCAACTGTGTAGAATATCCATAAGTGGATGCAATCGGTACATTGAGTAACAGGTTTTTGGCGCTATTGTTATAGTAATCAACACTCAGGCTGATCCTGTCGTGAAGGAAACTGATATCCATACCATAGTTACGGCTGATATTAGACTCCCACTGTAAAGCTTCATTAACCAGACCGGAAGAATAATAAGCAGTTATTGCCTGGTTATTGATACCATAGTAATACGTTCCATCATTTCTGAAGGTGGTGAGGAATAAGTAATCGTTAATACGGTTATTACCCACAGAACCGATACTGGCCCTGAATTTCAGGTCGCTGATAAAGGATACTTTCTCCATGAATTTTTCATTCTTCACTCTCCAGGCAATTGATCCCGCAGGGAAATAACCCCATTGCTTACCCGGTGCAAATTTGGAAGCACCATCGGCACGCACATTGAAAGAGAAATAATATTTACTGTCGAAAGCATAATTCAACCGGCTAAAAAAAGACAGGTTGGTATAGCGTGTTTTTCCAAACTTGGGATAACCTGTGAAAGGGATACCCAGATTTAATTTAGTAAACGCATCCCCAGGTGCGGTAAAAGTTGGGAACTGCCTGATTAGTTGTGTGTGCGATTCTGATCTGAGATCATAGGTTTCCTGACCAACCAGTACATCAAAATCGTGCTTGTCTTTGTATTTACTTACGGAATAGGTTAATACATTCGAATTCGTCAATGTTTTTCTGGTTAGCGTATCCAATTGTACAATAGGCTTTCTCGATCCCTGGATAACAGAATAAGGCGTGATGGAATCACTGAATTGTCTGTCGATCAGGTTATTTTGATCGTATCCAAAAGTTGATTTAAAGCTGAGGTTTTTAATGATGTTGTAAGAAAGACTTGCCGTTACGTTAAACACATCGGTCGATTTTTTACGAAACTCCGCGTTAGCCAATGAGATCGGATTTACCAGATTCAAACCGTTACCCACGTTTGGATCGGCCAGTGGATCGGCATCATCCAGATCTTGTGTGGCGGAAAGAAAAGGTCTGTATTTAACCGCATTACGCAGTCTGCTGTACGAAGAACCCTGTTCAGAAGAAATGCCTGCACCATATACATCCGAATGTGTGTAACGGGTAGAGACGGCGAGTTTAATCTGGTCAGTAATTTTATAATCCGCTTTCAGGTTTAATAAATGTCTTTTGTAATTAGAGTTTAGTACGATGGCTTTATCATCATTATAGGTATAGCCAAAATTGTAGGTCAGTTTTTTGTTGCCACCCAATGCAGAAATAGTATGTGTTTGGGTAATACCGGTTCTTCCTGCCACTTCATCCTGCCAGTCAATGGAGGGTACATTCTTATAATTATTCAGGGTATCCCAGGTAGTACCAAAATTTCTGGTGAAGGTGGTACTATCCGTACTGCTGCCTCTTGATCTTTCTGATTGATACACCACATAATCATAGGGTGATAATACATCCAGTTTCTTAGCGAGTTTTTTAAAACCAATAAATCCATTGTAACTAACGGACAGTTTGCCTGCACGGCCACTCTTGGTAGTAATTACAATCACACCATTGGCACCACGCGCACCATAAATAGCGGTGGCAGCCGCATCTTTCAACACATCAATGGTTTGAATATTTTGTGGAGACAATGCAGAAAGTCCGTTCTCTACCTGTACACCATCCACAATATACAAGGGTGAGTTATCTCCTGTGATAGACATACCGCCACGAATTCTTACACGCACATCTGCATCAGGCGAACCTTCTGCGGTAGTAGCGGTAACCCCTGCCAAACGGCCATTCAATGCTTCTGCTGCAGAGTTTACAGGAATATCTTTCAAATCTTTAGCACCTACACTGGAAACAGAAGCCAGGAGATTTTTTCTTTTAATGGTTTGGTAACCAATCACCACCACTTCTTCCGATTCTTTGGCTTCGGCAGTCATCGATACATTTACAGTAGCTCTTCCATTAACCGCTTCCTGACGGGCAGCGTAACCAACATAAGAGAAGGAGAGGGTTACTTTATTGTTGTCTACCAATATGCGGTACTGTCCGTTTTTATCAGAAACAGTTGCAGACTGGGTGCTGCCTCTTACCGTGATACTTACCCCTTCCAGTGGCTGGTTATCGGAGGAAGTAACGGTACCTTTTACTTCAAATTTCTTATCCTGTGCAGCCACCTGCGATACCATCAAACACAGAATGGCCAGCAGGTAAACACCAAGATGTACTTTTTTCATAAGCATACGCAATCGGTTTAAGCAAACACCCTTAACTGGGTTTGACTGATTTGGGGATAAAAGAGATGGGGAAGCATAACCCTGTTGGGTTATAAACACAAGAGAATTGTGTTCTTTTCTAAGAGGCATGGCAAGCATTTTTAGTAACAAAATCGTTATCCGGCACTTTCGCTATCATCACCTCTTGCAGCCGGGTAAAGGGCTTTATGAGGGCTTTGATACCTACCCAATTCTACACCTATAAAGACAATACGGAAAGGGAAAACGTTTTTTTTTCTACGCAATCGTTCCCGGTAACGTTGTCAGCTGTTTTAATTTACTGCATTACCTCAACAGGAGGCCGTTTTACAAAGGCTTTTCCCTATTTTTAATAGCACCTAACTAACCGATTGCTATGCCGTTATTCAAGCCACGCCTAAGTTTCAGGCAGATCATTAATATGAATGTGGGATTCTTTGGAATTCAATATAGTTTTGGCCTGCAGCAAAGTGCCGTTAACCCCATTTATGATTTTTTAGGTGCCCAACCCGATCAGATCCCTTTGCTAAATCTGGCCGGCCCCATGACAGGTCTGCTGATACAACCTATTATCGGTGCAATGAGTGATAAAACCTGGCATCCCCGTTTCGGGCGACGTAAGCCGTACTTTTTTATCGGTGCCCTTTTTTGCAGTCTTTGTTTGTTTATCTACCCCTTCAGCAGCACCCTTTGGATGGCGGGTGGATTGTTATGGGTATTGGATGCGGCCAACAATACGGCCATGGAACCTTACCGCGCATTTATTGCCGATAAATTACCCAGTTCTCAAATGCCCACGGGATTTTTAACCCAGAGCTTTTTTACAGGCCTGGGCATTACACTGGCAAATATTTCTTTGTTCGCATTTCAGAAAGTAACTTTCTTACAACAAACACATGGACAAATTCCTTATTGGGTATTTGGCTCATTCTTTCTCGGATCTATCTGTTCCATTTCATCCGTATTATGGTCCATCACCAAAACACCGGAGATACCGCCTACTGATGAAGAATTGGCCGTACTCAAAGCCAACAAGCGAAGTGTGTTTGGCCCATTCATAGAAATTGCCCATGCTATTAAAGACATGCCAAAAGTAATGTGGCAACTGGCCCTGGTATATTTGTTTCAATGGTATGCCCTGTTTTGTTACTGGCAGAATGCATCCAAAAGCATTGCACAATCCGTTTGGAAAACCTCTCCCGCCAAAGATCCTAAACTGTATGAAGAAGCCGTTGGATGGGCAGGTTTGGTAAACGGATGGTACAATGTGGTTACTTTTTTATCTGCCTTCGGTCTTGTTTTTCTGGCGAAAAAATACAGTCCCAAAGCCGTTCATATCACCTGCTTATTATTAGCAGGTATTGGCTTACTCATCTTTCCGCATATAGAAGATAAGTACCTGCTGTTTGCACCTATGACTGGGTTCGGTATTGCCTGGGCCAGTATGATGGGTGTTCCGTATTTAATGGTGGTACACAATATTCCGAAAGAGCGGTATGGGGTATACATGGGCATCATCAATATGATGATTGTAATCCCTATGATCTTACAAACCACCACATTTGGATATATACTCAATCATTTTTTAGACAATGACCCCGGTAAAGCCATCAGTTTTGGCGGCGTATTGTTGTTGATTGCCTGTGCCGCCACCTTTCTGATCAAAACGGTGAAAGTAAACGATGAGGATGTGGTAATGCAGGGAGGAGGGCATTAGAATATCGAACCTGCCTGCCGGCAGGCAGGTGTTGAACAAGGAATATCGAATGTCGAAGTGAAGTGAATTCGTTGATTGAAGATTATTCATCAATAAAGTAATGATGAATAAAGAAAAAATATTTTGGATGTAACTACAAGAAAATACTTCGACATTCAAAATTCCTTGTTCGATATTCGATATTCAAAAAAACAAAATAAGAATACCTACTTACCAATTTAAATGTTATTCTAATAAAAAAAATACAAGCATCTCAAATGAAAATCCTCTGTATCGGCGAAGCCTTAATTGATATGATCTGTACTGATAAAGGCAAATCATTATCAGAAGGAAATAATTTTTTAAAGAAACCCGGTGGAGCGCCTACCAATGTGGCGGCGGCTATTGCTGCATTGGGGGGAACTGTGGAACTTGCTGCCAAGGTAGGTAACGATCCGTTTGGTAAACAATTGATTCAGGTAATGCAGGAGTTTGGCGTATCTACCCGGTGGATGCTTGCGGATGATGCCAATTTTACCACATTCGCTTTTGTTTCATTAATGGAAGATGGAGAACGCGATTTTGTATTTAACCGCGGCGCAGATGGACAACTTACGCGCGAAGAAGTTGATGCTATTGATTTGGAAGAAGTATCCATTATTCATTTTGGTTCCGCTACCGGGTTCTTACCGGGTCCGTTACAGGCAGCCTATCAGAGCTTATTACAGAAAGCATTGCAAAAAAATATTTTCATCAGCTTCGATCCCAACTACCGGCATTTATTATTTCCAAATGATACGCAGACGTTTATCGACCAGTCGTGGAATTTTTTAAAAGCTTGTCACTTTTTTAAATTAAGTGATGAAGAAGCCATGCTCATCACAGGCGCCATAACCGTTACGGATGCAGCAACTACTTTATTGGAAAAAACAACCGCTGTATTTACCATTACGCTAGGCAAGGAAGGCACGCTATTTGGATTTCAGGGTAATACCCTCATCATTCCCAGTATACCTGTAAAACCGGTAGATACCACAGGAGCAGGTGATGCATTTGTTGGGGCCGTGTTGTACCAGTTGTGTGATAAGTCTTTGTCTGACATACAATCGCTTTCATTACCGGAGTGGAGCCGCATTATTACCAATGGTAACAAAGCCGGTGCCCGCACCTGCGAATACCTTGGTGCGATGGAAGCATTCAAACATTTAAATAACCAGATCTTTTTATAACCTCCCCCCTTCGTGCTGCTTTGTGCCTTAGTGTCTTAGTGGCAAAAAATCGCCACAAAAACACCAAGACACAAAGGGGCACGAAGAAGAGAAAAAGTTTTTAGCCGTGTACCAGTATTCCTTACATACCCGCATTCAATCTATCAGTGAAAAAAACCAATTAGCCATTGGTGGAAAAGACCAGCTTTTCTACACAAGACTTATCGCTAATACAGCTGCTATTCATAGTTTGTATACAGAACTCTATGGCAACCATCCCAAAGGAGAGGCGGGTTTTGATGCCTTATTACAAACACTGATCAATGCCCATAAAGTACGTCCTGCATCCCTTCAGGAAAAAGATAACCAAAAAGAAAAAAAAGGAAACTGGTTTCTCAGTAATGAGATAGCGGGTATGAGTTTGTATGTTGACCGTTTTTGCGGAAACCTGAAAACACTGCCTGAGAAATTAAATTATCTCCAGGAACTGGGTGTAAATTTTTTACACTTGATGCCGGTGTTTCAAAGTCCTGCAGGAGAAAGTGATGGTGGCTATGCTGTATCTGATTTTAGAAAAGTAGATGACCGTTTTGGCACACTGGCCGATCTGCAACAGGTACAACAGAAAATGCAGCAAGAAGGTATGTACCTGATGATTGATATTGTGCTTAACCACACATCGCATCACCATGAATGGGCCAGCAAAGCCAAAGCAGGCGATGTTGTTTACCAGGATTACTTTTACATGTACAACGACCGTACCCTGCCCGATCAGTTTGATGCCACCATGCCGGAAATATTTCCGGAAAGTTCGCCCGGCAGTTTTACCTATGTAAAAGAATGCAACAAATGGGTGATGACGGTTTTTCACAACTACCAGTGGGATCTGAATTATACCAACCCGGCCGTTTTCAATGCCATGCTGGATACCATTTTCTTTTATGCCAATCTGGGTATAGATATTTTGCGCATTGATGCACCGGCATTTATCTGGAAACAATTGGGTACCACCTGCCAGAATCTTCCGCAGGCGCATAGCCTGTTACAATTGATACGGCAATGTGTGCAGGTAGCCGCACCGGGTATGGCTTTATTGGGAGAAGCCATTGTGGCCCCGAAAGAAATTCTGAAATATTTTGGCACCGGATTATTTACCGGAAAAGAATGTGAGGTGGCCTACAACGCAACGCAAATGGCTTTGCAGTGGGATGCACTGGCCACGGGCGATACACGTGTGATGCTGGCAGCACAAACCGATCTGTTACAAAAACCATTTGGTTGCACCTGGATTACGTATACACGCTGCCATGATGATATCGGACTGGGATTTGAAGATGCTTCTATCACAGCCGCAGGTTTTAATGCCTATGAACATCGTAAATTTTTAAAAGAATATTATGCAGGCACACATCCGGATTCTACAGCCAGTGGTGCATTGTTTTCCATCAACCCTAAAACACAGGATGCCCGCATCAGTGGTTCACTGGCTTCTTTGTGCGGATTGGAAAAAGCCGTTGCCTCCCAAAACGAAACAGCCATTGAAACGGCTATCCGGAAAATACTATTGATGCAGGCGCATAGCTTTTTTACCGGAGGCATCCCCATGTTATTTTATGGCGATGAAGCGGGCTATACCAATGATTACAGTTACTTACAGGATAGTGGTAAAAGTTATGATAACCGCTGGATGCACCGCCCCCTGATTGACTGGGAAAAAAATGCAAGGGTGAAAGAACAAAAATCCATCGAGCAAAAAATATACAGTGCCACGCAACGTTTGCTGAAGATCAGAAAAAGTTTACCCGTAATGGCAGATCTGAAAAATAGTACTTGGCTAACACCTCACAACATTCATGTAGCCGGCCTGTTGCGAACAAATGGTGATCAGAAAGTATATTGCTTTTTTAATTATAGTAACAAAGCCGCTTACCTAACCTGGTATGCATGTAAAGAACACGGTAAAGCCCCTACCCGTTTATACGATCACTGGAATGATACCAAAATCACCGTGGGGTCAGACTATGAACATTTGGTAATTGATGCGTATGGATTTTGTTTATTGGAGGTGATGGAGTAATGGACCAATAGTTGATCTAAGAAAACCTCAGTGAAAATCAGTGCCATCAGTGGCAAAAAAATCATATCGATCCCCCCTCCACTATCAAAGACTCAACAAACACTTCTTCCACAATTTCATTTCCATGTAATCGCGATAACATTTGTTCAAATGCACGCTTCCCAAGTTTATAACCGCTGGTTTCTACATGGGTAATTTTGGGGTCGTATAGGGTAGGCAATAACCCATTGCTTATACTGATCACAGCAATATCTTCGGGCACCCGCAGTTTCATTTCATGAATGGCATACATCACCCCGATCAATATCAGATCGCCCATACAAAAAATAACATCCGGTCTGTTAGCAGTTTTTAGTGCAGCCAGTGTATCGGCTTTGGCGGGGGCAGATTGTTCCGGAAATGCATACACAATCTTAGTATCAGGTGCCAATGTTGCAAAGGTTTCTTTGAAAGAGTCCAGTCTTTTTTGTGTAATGCTCAAATGGGGATGACCAAACAGGGCCAATACTTTCTTTTTCTTTTTCTGAATAATCATTTCCGCAGCTATCCTTGCTGTTTCAGCATCTGCAAAACAAACTTTGTTGCAGGCATCTTTTACCGGAACCCTATCAAAAAATACAACCGGGGTTTCCAGTTCTTTTAATTTTAAAAACGGGCTTACATCATCTGTAGCAATGGATATGGAGGCAAATAATCCTGCAATCATATTTTTCCGGAACAGGTGCAGGTTGTTTTTCTCAATGGTCAGGTCATCCCTCGACTGCATGATCAACACTGAATAGCCATGTGCGCGGGCATCTTCTTCCACCGCTGCAATAAAAGAATCGTAAAAAAAATTATTGATGGTAGGTATCAATATACCCAATACATTATTGTGTTTGGTTCGTAACTGTACAGCAAACCCGTTGGGTTCGTATTCCATGGCAGTAGCCAGCTCTTTTACACGCAATTTTGTTTTCTCTGAAATATCTGGATGGTCTTTCAAAGCACGGGATACCGTTGAAATACTTAACCCCAATGTTTCCGATAATTGTTTTAAGGTGCTTTGTTGTATCATGAAAATAGCAATGAGATAAACGAACCGCTTTATTGTGTAATATACTGTTTTACAAAAAACATACTTACTATAAATGACAGGTGGATTAAAAAAACTCCCCTGTAAAAACAGGGGAGTGAACAATAAACTGCCATTTATTGATATACTAACAAACAAGGTATTATTTAATCAGCACCATCTGTTTTACCTCTTGCCACAGCAAAATCACCTACTTTTTTTCCGGTGGTTAATCCCACTTCACAATCGCTACGGTAATGAATGCCACCATACATTCTGGAAAGAGATGCTTCCGAAGCCATAGCCTGATAGGCGTTTGCTTTTTCGGGTATGATATAACTTAATATGGTAGCGGCTGCGCCACTAAAAGTAGAATGGCCTGAAATATAGGATGGGAAATTAGGCAGGCCGGTTAATGTTTTAATAGAAGGATCCAGTTGTGTAGGCCGTGGGTTATAATAAAAATTCTTGGTATCCCAGCATACAATAGCCGCATCCATCAACGACATATTCAGCAAGGCCATATTACGTGCCCATCTCACCTCACTGAAATTTTTGGTGATGAAATCTTCCGCAGCTATGGCATCCCAATGCCCCGGTGGTGTATAGGTAGCTACCCCATCGGCCCAAAAATGAACAATACGGATGCGCTCACGCGTTGGATTGTTTACCAAATCTTTAATCTCTGCCGTTTCTTTTTTCATCTGCTCACTCGCTGTTAACGGTGGTGGCGGTGGACGCAATGCGATGGTTGTATTTGCATCAAACAAAAATGGGATCACCCTTCCAAACAGAGGCAACATGGGTGGCCTTTTCGGAACATCCTGGCTGATCCATGGTATCTCACCTTTTGCAGCCGTAGTTGTTTCCAGTGCGGCCCAGTCTGCAGGTGTACCCACCGCAGCTCCTGCTCTGTCTGCACGTGCACGCGCTGTAAATTTTTGTGCTACTAACCGTCCCAATGCTTCACCCGCTTCTATATCGCTGCGGGTAGCAGTACCTGCCTGTATAGCGGCCAGTTCCTGCTCTTCCAGTTTCTGTTGAATATTCGCAATTTCTCCGGGAAACAACAACTTCATCATTTCAGCAGTTACGCCTGCAAGTACCGCCGCTTCTGAAGGATAAGAAGGCAGATCGGTTTGTGGTAATTTAGCCAGTACGGTAGCATCTGTTTTATAAGGTGCCGGACGATTGTATAGTTTTTTATAATACCAGGCTGCTACCAACGCATCATACTGTGCGGCACTGATATAGGCATAAGCCCTTGCAGAATACGGTGGATTGGCAAACGGAAACAAAGGATAGGCGAAAGGATTGGCTGCACTTGGTATGGGATAAGATCCATCTGCATTTTGATAAGGAGGTAAATTATACTTCGCTACCAGATCGCGCATCAGTTCATTCCATCGCAATACACCTCCCGCACCCCAGTAAGCAATGTTTGCTTCCTGTTGTTTAGACATATTTCTTTGCAATGCTTTGATCTCATTCAACTCGGCCACATAGCCGGGCGTAGTTACCGCCGCCGGAGCTGCTACTGCAAACTCTGTTGGTCCGGTTAATAAAACCGGTTTCCAGTTGCCGGCATCAATATCAGTTTTAGCAGGGTTTAATGCGGGTATGGCATCGGTTCTTCCTTCTGCCAATTTTGAGCAGGACAATTGCCCTGCGATAATCACCGCAGTAAGTATAATGACAGATGAGATAAATATCTTTTTCATATTATTTTTCTTTTGCGGGTGAGTTTGTTGTTTTTGTCTTTTTTGAAAAATCGATAATGTAAAAAACACCGCCGGAAATGGTACTTGCCTGACCCATATTTCTGCCGGCCAGCGTGATACTGCCACTTCCAATCAGCGAAAGTCCGTCAACTGCTTTTATATTGTATTTGATGTTAACACCTGCAGTAGTTGCGTTCATTTTATTACTAGGGAAAGGCATGTTGTTTCGCGTGATATCAAAACCTCCCAATGTATTCCATTGATTGAATATGGCTTCTGCAATCATTCTGCCACTCCGGTATCCTGTGCGCAACTGGTAGTTGGATGCATCGGGCATAGCAACTTCATTGGTTAAATGAATTTGTGTGGTATAGTAAGAGGTACGATCTATGTTGATATTATTTCTCACTACATAAGTACCCGATGCGGTAGCAAAGAAATTGCCGATCTGGTAATCAACCATTGCCCGTAAAGAAAAATTGGTACTCTGTAAACCAATAGACAGCGGCAGAAAATCTGCCACATAATTAGTTGTTGGAAAGGATACACCACCAATACCATACACAGAAAAAAGTCCTTTACCCAGCTTGGTTTCTATCGGATTCCATTTTACCCATAAAGAAAGATCCTGTAAACCTTGTAAACCATGCAATGTTCCTGCAGAGGCTTTGGTTTGTACATAGGGAACACCAAACAACAAATTCAATTTATCAGAAACACCATAGTTACCCATTACGGCATACATATTATTAGAAACCGTTCCCAGGTTCTCATTATTTCTTTTGGAAGTTCCTTCCCAGTAATTACTCCAGCTGCTGTGGCTGTACATGAGTCCGGTACAGAAATTATTTTTTACCATCATGATCGCATCAGCATCCGTTTGTGCTGATAGTTGTTTGAATGACAGTATAGCAAGCAGTATTACCAGATAATACTTTTTATCATGGCACAGTATGAATCTTCTCATAATAGAAAATTTAAGTTGTGGACATAATGATGCATGCACCATTATGAATTTGAAAATAAAATTTAGAATCTTAGCGAGAATCCGATGTTGATAGCATAATCTGCAAATGCGGCATCGCCCTTTGTATACTTTCCTGTATTAATCGTGGTTATTTTATCTGCCATACTTTGTGTACGGTTGCGGGTGATGGCAATGGGTACAAAAGCATATACATTGATCCTTTTGAAAGCATAGGTTACGCCCGGCTCACCAGAAATAATATAGCCCGGTCTTCTAAAACCCAAACTACCACCAATCAGATCGTGCACGGGTATACACTCATTACGCAAACCAGCTGAGAAAGTGAATTGATTCACCATAAAATTGGCTCCGGCTCTCAGCATAAACTGGTCTGGCACACTCATAAAATCGCTGCCATTGGCTACTGCGGTTGCAGAAGGTGTTCCTCCGCGTGCAGAAGAAGTTCCATTCTGTTCCCTCGGATTAATCAGATAATAAAAATTTGTATACAGGCTGATGGTGCGGTTTATATTATAATAAGCATTGAGCTCGGTTGTAAAACCGGTTCCGCCATCTCCCAACTGAATAGACTGATCTACAGGCCCCATCACAGTTGTACCGGGTGTGGCTGTATAAAAACGGTCGGTATATTTATAATCACCGGTAGGAAGTTTAATACCCAATCCTATCTGAACATTACCCCTGCCATGTTTCATCGGATCCAGCAACCAGTAACTGGCGCTGAAACGAACATCACCAATACCAAAAGAAGCTGTGGTATGTCTTTCTTTACCGCCATGTTCATACAAAGAAGAACGGGTGTTGGAAACAATGGGAAGATCTGCACTAACAGACCAGCGGCTATTCAGTATATGCGTAACAGCAATATCAACAGTGTTTGCATGATTGATCACCTGGGTGCCTGCTTCTACGCGATGCTTTTGCTCCACATCTCCCACAAAATGTTTGTAAGAATTAAAGAAACGGTTATTGATATTTAAGATCCATTTTTTGGCTGATGAGTCAGTACCATGATCCATGGTACCTAAACCACCAACACTTTTGATGGCAACACAACCCTGTGCATCGGCATACGACGATAGGGTGAATACAGAAATACATATGATTAACAAAGATTTCATGACAGGTTTTTTAAGCGATTAGCAATGGTTTTGAAAAAGATCATTTCTTTTTCATTCGTAAACGGCTGGCCACTAACTGGCCAACTTTACTACCTATATCGGTACTGATGATACAGGAATTGTGAAAATGCAAACCACCATAAAAACGCGCCCAGTTATTTTCTTCGGCTGCTGCCCTGAAAGATTTGAAAGAACGGCTTTTGATACCGAACTCAAGTTCTGTTGAATCTGTATAGGCAAAATTATCACCAAACACATTAGTCAATGCTTCGGCGGCAGAAGAAGAAATGGTTGAGTGTCCGCAGGTATACTCCGGAAACGCGGGTGTTTGCAGGTAAGGGCGCCAATTAGGATCAATGTATGTATTGATCACCGTTTCGGGTCTTACCGTATTGTATTTATATTTTACATACCAGCATTGTATAAATGCATCAAACAAGGCTATGCTTGTTTGGGCAAATGCATACACGGTGGTTGCATAATCGGCTTTGGCTTGTTTGGCAGCGATACCAATTACACCCATCCAGTGACCGGATGGCGAGAATTTTTTGCTGCCATACATTACGTGGCCGGTTACATTCATTTTAAAAGGGTTATCATCCCAGAACTCGGCAATATGCTTTTGCTCATCCGTTAAACTATCCACTGCATTTTTGATGGCCATTACTTCCTGGTAATATTTACTTTTCTTATCCGTAATATTAAAATCAGGTGGTGGTACCGGTGCAAACATAGCAGCACTGTCAATCACCATCGGTCTGATCTCCATCCAATGTGGTTCTGCAGCGGAAGCATATAAAGGAGGCGTTGGTACCCATCTTCCGGGAATATCTTTTACCGTATATTTTTCAGCACCACGTGTTTGCAGGTAATTGTCTTTCTTACTCCAGCGAATAATAGAAGCAGAAACACTATCTGCCAATAGTTTTGATGCATTCTCTACCGCATCGGGTAAGCCTTTATCACGTGCTACCTGTAGTATACTGTCTTTATAAATTTGCAAACTTCCTTCCGGAAAGGTAACGGCTTCTCCTACTTTTATATAAGCCAACAAGGCAGCCAGTTCATAATCAACCGCTTTATCTGCTGCGGGTATGGCTACGGAACTTAATCCATTTAATTGCCCCGCAAGTGATTGATACTGGTCTGGATTTCCTGCTGCCATTACTTCGTAAGCAGCAACAGCTGCATATACATAGTTACGGGCTGCCACCATAGGGGGGAAATTATTTCCCATCACTACTGTATTCAGCTCGTGTACCGTTTTACTGAATAATTCCGGATTGTGCAGGTATGCTTTGTACTCATTGCTTTGTTTGCATGCGTACAAACACAATACAACACAAAGACCCATGAAGAGCCTTTTCATATAGAAAAAATTAAATAAAAAAATGTAGGAGAATGCTTAATGAACCAACACTATGCCTGTGGCGGCTTGTCTAAGCGGCTGAGGTACACCGATGCACTACTCGGAGAAATCATCGTGTTCCAGGTTCCAGACAGATCATCGTTACTAAACTGCCAAGAAAAGAAACCATGATCATTGGTGAAATCGGAAACAGAGAATTTCGCGGAATGATTGTGGTGTGAAGGTGCCTTCTTAGAAGTACTATTATTGGTTACAAAATCATTGGCTAATCTGGCAAATTCATCCCGCGCATTTTTGATGCCGGTTTTTGCCATATTGGGAATACAAATCAACTCGAGTGAATCCTGGTAAAAACGGCGCTTTACATAGGTATAAATAACCCCTTTGATTTCGATGCTTCCGTTTACCCTGTCAAATTTTTCGGAACTGCTTCCGTAAGGAAGACTGGCGGCTACTTTGATACTGAAAAGATCAGATTCATTGTACTGATCCAAATCCAGTGCAGCCTGAAATTGCAAATCTGCTTTTGACTCGAAATAGTCGGTCAATAAACGGTAACCACCCCAATTAAAGAGCAGTATTCCCAATAGCAGTATGGAAGCAATCCGTTTCACCACGTGTGAAAATAACACATTCCTATTTAACAGAAAATATTTTCTTTTCTACGCCAACCCCTGTGATAGTAAGGCTTTTCCATTGTTTGGGCAGGGTTGATTTGATCTGAATAATACCCTGCGGCGTAATTTCAAGTCCGCCAAACCCCATTAAAACACTCTGTATCAATCCTCCGGCACCGGTTGCAAAATAGGGATTGGTACCACCCTTACTTTCTGCAATTACGCGGAAAGGTGGGTTCAGGTTAGGAATGTATCCATCTTTAAAAAAGTGAAGAGCCTTCTCTCCATCGCCCAAACGGGCATATAATAAAGTAAAGATGGCTTGTGTCATAGCAGGTGTTCCTTCGTTAGGTACCCGTGTTTCGTAATACTCAAGGTCTTTACGGATCTGCTTGGGATCACTCACTTCTTTCAGCGGATAAGATAACAGGTTTACATCTGCCTGCTTAATGCCTTCTCCGTTATAGGTTGCATGCTCTCTAGTTACTCCATTCTCCATTTTCAAAATAGGAATATTATTGGCCACCTGCATCCAGTCTGGATCTGCCGTAACGCCTAATAATTTAGCTGCTGCAGTCGCATTCTGTAAAACTGCTTTGGCCGAAGCATTGGTCCATGCGTTGTTATCTACATTCTCAGCCCACTCATCAGCTGCTACTACATTTTTGATATCATATTTTCCGGGGCCATTTCTTTCCACCCTGCTTGCCCAGAAATCTGCGGTTTCTTTTAATAGTGGCCAGCCTTTTTCTTTCAGCCATTCTTTATCCTGTGTTACACAGTAATAATTCCAAGCAGCAATGCCTACGCAGGCTGTGATATGATGTTCAAAAGGTCCGCTTAATGCCCATACAGGTGTTTCTTCCACTCCGCTTGCTGCACTTTCCCATGGAAACATGGCACCTTTGTATCCATGATTGAATGCATTTCGTTTAGCTGCACCCAAACGATTGAAACGATACTCAACCAGACTCTTTGCCATTTCGGGATGTAACGCGAGGATGGAAGGATACATCCATAATTCTGTATCCCAGAATACATGACCGTTATACCCAAGGCCACTGAGCCCCATGGGTGAAGGACTCATATCTGTACCTTCTCTTACAAAAGAATAGAGATGGTATAACATGCTGTGAATATCCTGTTGCGACTGGTCATCGCCTTCAACAATGATATCGCTCTTCCACAACTCATCCCAGGCTTTGTTGTGAAAATTGATGAGTCTGTCTCTTCCTTCCAACTTGGCAAAAATGGTCATGCGTTCTGCTTCATTCAACGGATCATCATGTTGGGCAGATGTGATAGAAGAACCGGTAATGGAGTAGCGATAACTTTCTCCCGCTTTGATCTTGCGACTGAATTTCATCAGGTGCATATTGTTATCCCACATTTCATGTATCACCCTTGGTTCGTTACCATGCGCTTCGCTGAATAAAAAAGTATTGGAGGCACACATTAATAATTTACCTGTAGGACTTTTGGCTGCAGATGTAAGTAAACTGATAACCACATGCGGCCTGTCAATTTCATTGTAATAATTCTGCACATCTTTCAATGCGTCTGGCGCTTCCATTACACTCGCACTTTGCAGGGTGATCTCTTTTTTAGCCGTTACGGTAACATCCATCAACACAGTAAACGGAAGTTGTCGTAAGGAATAGTAAGTGTAGGTAACCGTTGCTTTATCGCCATAATCAAAAGAGGTGGTAAAACTGGCATGCTTCATATCCAGCTGCTGTTTCATGTTACTGGCTTCGGCTGCACCAATTCTTTTACCGTCGATATCCATCTGCATGTTTAACAGGTTAAAACTGCGAAGGAAATTACTCACCCTGCCACGACCATACAGATCATATGCGCCGGCTAGAACCACATCTTTTACTTTGAATGGTTCTGGTGAAGAAATAATACCGATCATACCGTTGGCAACTGTAATGCCATAGTAATTGGAGGGATCGATTTTATCAGCACTGATCTTCCATGCATCTACTTTGGATTGTGCAGATACAGAAACGCACATAAGCAGTATGGGTAAAAAGGAAAATAATTTTTTCATAAGGCAAGGTTTATCATCGACAAATTAGTAGAGAGAATTAATAATTATAAAATGTTGCGCTTCTTAATCAAAATCTTCGTGCCGCTTTGTGCCTTAGTGTCTTCGTGGCAAATGATATCGCCACTAAGACACCAAGGCACTAAGGAGCACTAAGAAAAAAGATTATAGAATTTTATTAGTACAACACATTAAATATACAAAGATCAAAAGCCTGTTTGTATTAGTTTTTATGAATGGGCTTAAATAAATACGGCTTATCATTATTCATTGCTACCAAAATATAATACTTACCGTTAGCCGCTTTAACCAAACCCATACCCCTCGCTTCTCCCTTTACAAAAAAACCGCTTTTCGAAGGTTGCGTGTAGGTAAAACGATGATTGCCTTTATTGAGTAAAGTAACGCCATACGATGCATCCAAACGGCCCGTTTGTGGTTTCAGTCCGTAAAAATTACCGGCCATACAAAGATCCTTCCTGTTATCCCTGTCAATATCTGTAAACGTAATACCAAATACAGGTGCCAGTTGTGCTTGTATAGGCAAGGGCTGCATGGTAAAGTTACCCTTACCATCATTAATAAAAATACTGGTTTGTGTTTGTTCTACAGTAAGCTTTACAGCGTGCTCTAATTGTTCTTTTGTGAGGATCTCTTCTATAGATTTACCTGCATAGGTTTCATATTTCAGAAATTTCTTTTTCAATACCGGCAACTGCGATTCCATTTCATCTTTTAAATAATAAGGATACGCTTTGCCATCCGATTTATAGTATACAGGGATACATTCTGACTGTCCGTTCTTATCAAAATCATCCACAAATAATTTTGCAGGATGTTGTGCATCGGCTTTGATATTAGAGTTTAATCCAAAATTACCCGCTATCAGATCCAATGTACCGTTACCATCCACATCACCTACCGTTAT
This sequence comes from Chitinophaga pinensis, assembly GCA_943372845.1. Lineage (GTDB taxonomy): Bacteria > Bacteroidota > Bacteroidia > Chitinophagales > Chitinophagaceae > Sediminibacterium > Sediminibacterium pinensis_K. Next base: position 165,160 of record CALSAD010000009.1, read on the forward strand.
GCAATTCCACCAGCCGGATGAATTCGGCATTGTTGTAATTTTTTTTATTTTACCAGCCTGATACTTGTATATCGTTACCGACATCCAATCACCCACTACCACCAATTCATTTTTTTGATCGCCATCTATATCAGCCCATTGCGCTGCGGTTACCATTCCTACTTTTTGCAACTCAGGAGCAATGGCAGCAGTGATATCTGTAAAAACACCGTTGCCATCATTATGCAATAACACACTCGATGGTGGCATACCATAACTGCCCGGAATAGAACGTGCACCAATAAAAATATCTGGTTTACCATCTGCATCATAATCACCAATGCTGATGCAGGATGCATTCACAGAAATAGCGGGCCACCCTTTTATGGACGAGGAAAAGATACCTTTCCCATTATTCACATACAATCTTGCAAAAAGATAAGGCGAACCGGGCTTTGCCTCATTGCCACCAGATGCTACTACCAGATCTGCATCACCATCGCCGTCCGCATCAAAAAAAGCGGCGCCGGTACTTTCATAATAACTATCAGCAATGAAAATATTTTGTACGGTATTGATGAAGCGTCCATCTTTTTGCTGGATAAATAATTTAGCCGTATCACCTGCTGCGGCTCCGATAAAAAAATCTTCCAGTCCATCACCGTTTACATCCGCCACGGCTACACAAGGACCTTCTGTTGAAATTAATTTTGGGATCAGTCGTTCCACATCAAAATCAACAAAACTATTTTCTTTGTGTCGGCTACTACCAATGAGGTGAGTGTTACTTATGTTTTCAAAAAGGGACGTGATTGCTATAAGGTTTCTCCTGTCAACTACGGCATTTTTTTGATCCAATGATAGTAATGTATCAACCATAGGTTGTTTGATCACTTGTATTTTTTGATCAGGCCAGCGAACAAGCACACTATCAATAACAGAAATAGTATCCAATCCAAAAACCATCACCGGATCTACGCTGCTTTGAAAACCACGGGTGGGCATTTGTTCGAGTACCTGTTCTTTGCTACCCGAAAAAATAGACACCCTTGCACCGTAAGCCATGGTATTGGGGGCTAACCCGTTGAGTTGTATTTTGAGATAGTGGTGTTTTAGTTTTTCAGTACTGTTATTCTTGTATACCGAAGCTTCTGCATTTTGATTATTGATCACTAGGTCCAGATCGCCATCACCATCCAGATCGGCATAGGCGGCACCACTGCTGAATCCGGGTTTGCCAAAGCCCAGTTGCGTTGATGCATCTGTAAACAATAAATTTCTTTGGTTAACAAAAGCGAAATTAGGAATGGGAACAGAGGGCATTTTATTGAGCAGGTCAAGAAAATCAAAACCACCCTGTCGCACACGGTTCAGGTTTTCTTCGCTATTGAAGTAAGCTAAAAAATCCTGGTTGGTTAAATCGCGCCGTATACCATTGCAAACAAAAATATCTTTCCATCCATCGTTATCAAAATCAAAACTCAATGTTCCCCAACTCCATCCGGTAGCATCTACACCTGCCAGTTGTGCTATTTCACTGAACGTGCCATCCTGGTTATTTAACTGCAGTGTATTGGCGGTGAACTGGTGGTGCAGGTCTAATTTATTTCTGGCATTCTGTACATCATAGCCATCAAACCGTATGGTTGTTTTTAAACGATAGTCATTTTCCGGAAGCATTTCCGCTGTGAATAGATCGAGATAGCCATCGTTATTGATATCGGCCATATCAGTTCCCATAGCACCATTACTCATATGGCCAATGGCCACTATACTTACCTCGCTGAACTTACCATTGTGTTGATTGATGTACAGGTAATCGTGTTCAAAAAAATCATTGGCCACATAGATATCTTCCCAGCCATCATTGTTAAGGTCTCCTACCGAAATACCCAGGCCAAAAGCAATTTCTGAACCATAGATACCCGCCTGTTCACTTACTTCGGTAAAATGTCCTGCATCGTTCCTGTATAAATGATCCCCATTAATGGCATCGCGTGTGTAACGGGCATCCGCTTTGTATCCAAAATTGTCTATGGATTTCGGACTGTTATTCAACACAAAACAATCCAGGTCACCATCATGATCGTAATCAAAAAAAACAGCTTGCGTAGAAGCACCTTTATCATCCAACCCATAAGCGGCGGCTTCTTCTGTAAAGGTTCCATTCTTCTGGTTGATGTATAATTCATTGGCACGATCATCACCTGCCATAATACCTGCATTACATACATATATATCCAGCCAGCCATCTGCATTAATATCCACCATGGTAACTCCTGTATGCCATTGGTGTTTACTGGTAATATTCGCTTTAACGGTGATGTCTTCAAATACCAGATTGCCTTTATTCAGGTAGAGTTGGTTATTGCCCTGGTTAGCAGTAAAAAAAACATCCGACTTACCATCGTTATTAATATCGCCAATAGCCACCCCTCCTCCATTGTAAAAATTATGGTAGTTAAGAATATTCATTTCCTTGGTATCCGTAACCTTATTGGCAAATGAAATACCGGTTTGAGAAGCAGGTAGTAATTCGAAAAGCGCATCGTTATCCGAACTTTTATCCGCAGGGGCACAGGAACTGATGAACAAGCAAACCATCCCTGTAAAAATGGATGAAAAAAAGGAGCGTTGGAACATAGGCAAACTGCTTCAGTTACGATGAGCCGAAACGAAGAGCAATTTACCCTTTTTCCAAAAGCAGTCAAAAAGAGAATAGGGTTTACCGGCATATCCATTTTAGATTTTTGTTAAAACTTTCGGGATGGGTTATTATCGGGATTCTGCGCTAATATGCCTTATTTTGCAGAGCTTTTTAAACGATGTTGTATTATGAGAAAAGGGTTGCTTTTACTGGTAGTTGTTATAGCAGTTTTGTTAGCAGGTGTGTATGTGTTGATACCTGCAAAAATTACCATCGCCGCTGCGGCTGTTGTAAAAACCACCGATATTGGTGCGGAAAGATATATTGTGGATGATACTAAATGGGGACTTTGGTGGAATTACGACAGCACCCAAAACAAACCGGCTGATACCGGTTCCGGAAAACAGTTCAGCAACCAGGCTTACTCGTATGTTCAAACAAACAGGTTTTACAAAGCCTCAGAAATAGAGATACAGAAAGAGGGTGCAAAAATTCTCTCAAAAATGGTGATTGTTCCGCTGGCGGTTGATTCAACCGGTATTGAGTGGAAATGTGAAATTGAAACAGGCAGTAACCCCATTACCCGTATTACCCAATACCTGGAAGCAAAAAAAATCAAGCAGGGCATGGATGGTGTATTGGGCAGGTTAAAAGCCTTTCTGGCCAAACCAGAGAATGTATATGGTATTAGTATTGAGAAGAATTTTCTGAAAGACACACTATATATCAGCACCAAACAGCTATTACCTTCTCCTCCTTCGAATAAAGAAATCTTTGCGCTGATAGACAAGGTAAAAATCTACCTTACCCAAAATCAATCAGAACCTAGTGGCAGCCCCATTTATAATGTAACCCAAATGGACCAGAACAAATACCAGTTAATGGTAGCGGTACCAACAAATAAATCTGTGAAAGAAACGGACATCTTTTCTAAGAAGGTAATGATCAAAGGAAGTTTTATGATCACAGAAGTAGTGGGTGGCGATTCAACAATTAAAGCATCTTCGAAACAACTGCAGCAATATTTTCAGGACTACCGAAAAACCTCTATGGCTATGAATTTTACCATGCTGGTTACGGATAGAATGTTACAACCGGATAGCAGTAAATGGGTTACTAAATTGTATATGCCAGTGTATTAGCGTGAGACGTGAATCGTGAGTGGTGAGTAGGGTTAGGACTTCTTTGTTTTGATTAGTATTGCGTGGAAAGAAAAAAAACATTTGTAGCTGGATTGACAGCTGCATTACATCTTACCAATAGGTTCGCCGGGCTTGTGTCCTCACAAGCCCGCATCCAGTACATTAACAAGTTTATAAAGTATTCTTATTTTTTATCAGGCGTAAACCCAATAACCATAGCAGCATCGTTGTTTCGTACGAGTACGAATGCCTGCTTTCCATTGACCTTAATTTGTTTGATGTGGCGTACCTCTCCTTTTACGGATAGGCCGTTAATATTTTCTGCTGTAAAATTTCCTTTCCCTTTGTTGAGAAGAATGGTTCCAAAGTCTGCATCATACCGTCCCATCTGGATGTTATTCTTATAATAATTTCCCATCAACAAAATATCGGGAAGGTTATCGTGGTTGGCATCTATCACTACCGCATCGCGGTAAGAACTGAGCTGCGCCAACCATGGCAAAGCCTGTAAAGAAAAACTAAGGTTACCATTATTGATCAAAACTGCATTGGAAAAATAATTGGCTTTCATTACCTGCGACTGCTTCAATTTTTCTGCTGTAAAAATTGTTGGTAGATCTGCTTTTGCAAATTGCTCGGCATATAAAAATTTCTTTTTCAACATGGGGATCTGCCGCTGCAGTTCATCTTTATTGGCAAACGATATTTCACGGCCATTCATAAAATAGGTGAGCACCTGTTCTTTTCTGCCATTGGCATCAAAATCGTTGTAATACATTTTTACAGGCTCCTGTTCACTTGCTTGCAAACGACTATTCAGACCAAGATTTCCCGCCACCAGATCTATATCGCCATCGTTATCTATATCCACAGGTAATACAAAATTCCACCAGCCTGATTTATCAGTTAATACTTTTTTAGTAAACACACCTTTATCATTCATGAATGCATAGATGCCACTCCACTCTGTACAGATGATAAGGTCTTGATCGTTGTCTTTATCCAAATCAAACCAAACAGACTGTGTTACCATTCCTGGTTCAAGTAATTCTTTCGCCTTAGTTGCAGTTACATCTGTAAAATGCCCCTTACCGTCATTTTGTAATAAATAGGAACGTGGTATTTTTCCATACTCAGCAGGAATGGTTCTGCCGGCAATGAAAAGATCTGCTGCACCATCTCCATTAAAATCGGCAGACACCACAGAAGATGCATTCAAAAAAATATTGTCAAAAGCATGTTCCAGTTTTACCAATCCCGCTTTACCATTATTCAGGTAAACCCTTGGTTGCAAGTGCGGATCGGGACCGAAAAATTCATTCCCCCCATTAGCTACTACCAGATCCGGGTAATCGTCTTTGTTTACATCCACCCAAATGGCATCCACATCTTCCATGGAACTATCTGCATCCAAGGCAGGCTGTTGCGATTTGATGAATGTACCATTTGCCGATTGCAGAAATAGGGCATTTTTTTTATCTCGCGCCGCCCCAAAAAAAACATCATCCAATCCATCTTTGTTGATATCTGCTACAGCCAATGCCGGTCCTTCGGTTGATACCATATGTGGCATCAAAGGTTCACGATCAAATTCGCCAAATGCATTTTCTTCATGTACATACGCAATTGAAGTAGTTGCGGTAATGTCTTGCATTGCACGTGTAGGCTCAGGCCAATGTGCAGTAATCTTTCTGTAATCAAATAAGGGCAACCCTTTTTGATAGGTGAATGAAAGTTTAGATGAGCCGGGGTTAATGCTAACCGGTTGGAAGGTATTATCCGGCCATATTAAAAAAGCAGAATCTACTTTGGTTTTATCCAGTCCTACATGTATCGGTGCTTCCATGCTTGATTGAAAACCATGTACCGGATTTTTTTCATAGACTCTAATGCCACCATTAGCATACATGATGAGTTTGGCACCTACCGCCAATCTGTTTTTATCTGATCCTTTTAACGTAATCTCTACAAACGCTTTTTCCTTTGTATCGTTACCAGTATTACGGTAAACCATGGCGGCTTCATCAATGTTATTTACAACAATATCAAGATCGCCATCATTATCAAAATCGGCATATACAGCACCGTTGGAGAAAGTAGGTTTATCGTTTTTGATCTGCTGATCAATATCACTGAAAGAAAGACTGCCGTTGTTTTTATATAACTTATTAGGAATTTTTATCTCGGGAAATGTATTTACCAGTGCCATATCTTTCTCTTCCATTTTATTGGAAGATATTTTACGCTGTACTTCTTCGTTGGAAATAAAATTTACATAATCCATATCATTCATTCTTTTAGGAATGCCGTTGGATATAAAAAGATCTTTTAGTCCGTCATTATCAAAATCCATCCAGAGTGATGCCCAGCTCCAGTCGGTGGCATAGATACCGGAATACAAACCCACTTCACTGAACAGGCCGTTTCTTCTGTTGAGTTGCAAATTGTTTCTGGTATACTGGTGATTGTATCCTGCAGCCAGCTTGTACTGAAAAATATCGTACTCATCTTCTCCCAATGAACGCTTGAGTATGTAGGGATCAGAAGGGAGCATGTCCATAGAAATAATCTCGGGGTATCCATCGTTGTTCACATCAGCCACATCTACCCCCATCGAAAACTGGCTGGTATGCATCACATGTTCATTGATCTCTTCTTTGAAAGTTCCATTTTTTTGATTGATGTAGAAATAATCGTTCTCATGAAAATCATTACCCACATACATATCTGGATAGCCATCCAGATTAATATCTGATACAGCTACACCCAACCCATAACTGATAGAGGAACTGTTGATCTGTGAAGGTTTAGTTACGTCTGTAAATAGTTTGCCATCATTTCGAAATAACCTGTCGCCAGATAAAGGGTGATAGGTTCCGACAAAATCTTTTCGCGGAGCAAATGCACCATTGCGATGCACTGAATGATTCAATAGAAAACAATCCAGGTCTCCATCAACATCATAATCTACAAAAACAGCCTGCGTGCTAAAGCCTGAAAAATCGAGCCCATATGCTTTGGCTTCCTCTTTATATGTGGGAATCCCTTTTTGATCAATGCCCTGACAAACCAATAACTGGTTTTTTCCATGAAGCGTTTCAAACTCACCTACTCTGCATACATAGATATCGAGTAACCCATCGTTATTGATATCTACTACCGACACACCTGTAGACCAGCCACCATCTTGCACTAAGCCCGCTTCTTTGGTTATGTCTGTAAAACTGAGTGACCCTTTATTGAGATACAATTTATCATCGCCTTGGTTGGCACTCATAAAAAGATCTATCAAACCATCATTGTTAAAATCACCTGCGCCAATACCTCCACCGTTATAAAAATACATGTACTTAAACATGTTGAACTGTTGGGTTGGTTTCAATGTGTTGGAAAAGAGTAAACCTGTTTTGCTGCTATCCAATACTTCAAACATTGGCGGCACTACAGGGGCAGACTTACAGGCGAACAACACAACGAATACAAAAAGCCAATATGGTTTCACGCAATCCCTCATACACATTTATTTCTTTGGTTTTTGTACAGTGTACGTATTATCTATTGGCTTTCGTATGCGGAAAAGAACCGGATACATATCGTTGCGTAAAAACAGGAATTGCTTATCAACCCCTTTTTTAATTTCTGCAATATCACGGATCTGGCCATTCAATTCCACACCCGACTCCTCACTGTTTAATAAACTAAATATACCCTTACCGGTATTCAACATCACAGCGCCCCGGCCCGCATCCAGTCTTTCAAACTGTGGAAGAAAGCCATATTCATTACCACCCAACAACAAATCAGGTTTACCATCATTATTCAGATCGGTAATGTGCACGGCATTGATTGATGATAATTGTAGCAATGCAGGTAATTTTTGAATATTGAATTTTCCATTACCCTCATTCATAGCAATGACGGATGCTGCGTAATTAAATGATTTTACTGTACATGTTTTAATGATTTCACCGGAAAACAATTCCTGGATGGGCTTGGCTGCATAATCGCGGTGCTTGAGGTTTTTCTTTTTGAGAGAAGGCACCTGGTCTTCCATTTCATGTTTCATAAACACCGGCATATCTTTTCCATTGATGGTACTGGTTAATATTCTATCGCGTGCACCATTCTGGTCAAAATCATTTAACCATAATTTTACGGGATGTGCTTTATCCGGATTGAGGTAAAAATTCTCTCCAATATTTCCCAGCACCAGATCTTTTTTTCCATCACCATTTAAATCAGCAACAGAAACCGTTTGCCACCAGCCAATCATATCAGAAAGATTGGTTTTGATTTCTGCAAAATGGTCTTTATTAAAAGAGAAAACCCTGGGCGACATCCATTCGCCGGTAATGATCAATTCATTTTGTGCGTCGCCGGTAATATCCGCAAATGCTGCTCCGGTAACCATCCCGATATTAGCAATATCCGGATTTTTTGTTTTTGCAATTTCTGTAAAATGTCCCTTACCATCATTCAGAAACAAATAACTCGAAGGATCTACACCATAATTACGCGGATCGCTTCTTCCACCAATAAACAGATCAGGAAAGCCATCCCTGTTAAAGTCGTCCGTTACTGCCACACTAATATTCATCCCGGTGTTGGGGAAGGCAGCAACATCAATCGCAAAATTTCCTTTACCATCGTTTTTATACAAACGCAATTGCATCTGACGCGTATCGGGTTTGTTGTTGTTGCCACCCGGGCATACCAACAGATCAAGGTCGTTATCACGATCATAATCAAAAAACAAAACTGCTACATCTTCAAAATCTTTAAATAATTCAAAACTGCTCTGTGCTTTTCTGGTAAATCCACCTGCTGTATTTTGGATATATAATTGCCCTGCATAGCCCGCTGTACCACCAATGTACACATCATCCAATCCGTCACCATTCACATCACCTGTTGCAGCTTTAGGCCCCTCGCGTGATGTCATTTTGGGAAGATTGCGTTCATAATAAAAATCAATATTGTCATCTTCCCTGTGCTTTTCAAATGGAGATGAAACAGAATCAAGCAGTGCTACTGCTGCCGGTTTGGTGTAAGACAGGAAAAGATTATTTTTCGCAACTTGTTCAATCACATGTACTGTATCAATTAGCGGATGATCATATTTTGATACGGATAAATCGGGCCAGGTGATGGTCATTGAATCAATAACTGTATTGGTACCCAAACCAATCACCAGTTTATAATCCATAGATGATTGAAAGCCGCGACTGGGAACCAGCTCCCTTGTAATGATTTCGCTACCGCGGAAAAGATTGACCTTGCTACCAATGGCAAATGTATTTTTTTCTGTTCCCTGCAGTTTGATAGCGATGTAATGATTTTTATTGATCTCCCTGCTGTTATTCCGATATACAAAAGCAGGTTGGTTTTCATTGTTTACCACCAGATCAAGATCGCCATCATTATCGAGGTCACCATATGCGGCACCATTGGAAAAACTGGGCTGGTTAAGTCCCCATGAATTAGCTTTATCAACAAATCGTAGATCATGTTGGTTATGGTATACTTTATTAACCAGCGGATTTTGTGGAATGTGTTTCAATACTTCATCCACATCCTGTTTTTGTCCGGAGAGTACCATTTTCTGAATCACATCATTGGCAAAAAATTCTATGAAGTCAAGATCAGTTACATCACGGTTTACGCCGTTACAAACGTAGATATCATTGAATCCATCGTTATCCATATCAAACAGCAAGGCACCCCAGCTCCAGTCTGAACCGGATACCCCACTATAATTTCCGGTTTCAATGAACTTGCCTTTTTTATTATTTAGTTGCAAACAATTCTTTACATACTGGTAATAAAATCCAGTTTTCAATTTAGTATTGAACAGATCAATATTATCGAACGCTCCTGTGGTTTTTAAACGATAATCATCATCGGGCAACATATCCGTATTGAAGATATCAGGTAACCCATCGTTATTGATATCCGCCAGATCAGACCCCATGGAAGAAAAACTGGTGTGGTCTATCCGTTCCTCAAACTCATCTTTAAACTTTCCGTTTTTTTGATTTACATACAAATAATCACGCTCATAAGAATCATTGGATACATAAATATCCGGATACCCATCTCCATTGATATCACCTACAGATACACCCAATCCAAAACTGATTAAACTGCTATGTATACCCGCTTCAGTTGTTACTTCTATAAAATGATTATTATCGTTACGATATAAATGGTTACCACCGCCTTTTAAAAACTCGCCTACATTCCATTCTTTCTCTGGTAGATCGCGTTTGTTATTGTAACCAAGCTGGTTTACAGGGATGGGGCTGTTATCAATCATAAAGCAATCCAGATCGCCGTCCAGATCATAATCAAAAAAAGAAACCTGCGTGGAATAACCTTTGTGATCCAGTCCATACTGCGCTGCCGATTCTGTAAAACTAAGATTGCGGTTATTGATGTATAATTTATTCAACCTACGCCCGGTTGACATATGGCCTGAATTAGAGATATAGATATCCAGCCAGCCATCATTGTTGATATCGGCAAACACAACACCCGTACTCCACATACTATCCTGCCTGATTCCTGTTTTTGCTGTAATATCTTCAAACTGCAAATTACCTTTGTTCAGGTACAATTTATTGTCAGCCATATTGGATGTCATGAATACATCCGGTAGTCCATCATTATTAATATCACCAATGGCCACACCACCGCCATTGTAAAAATTCCGAAATAAAAAACTATTTTCTTTTTTACCATCTGTAACGTCGTTCCTGAAATTAATACCGGAGTTCTCAACCAACTCAAACAGTGTCTGTTCCTTTTTTTGTTTGCAGGAAACAGCTATGAGCAGTAAAAAAAAGAGGGTGAAAAAAGTAGAATATTTGATCATGCAACAAAAGAAAATAGGGTCGTTGAAATAAAAATAAAAGTAAAGAAAAGGGAACGAAAGTTACCCCATAATCTCTTAACACTGCGTTATAAAACAGTTGGCGTTCTTCATTTCATTCAGACATTGAGATTGAGATGGTCATGCACGCCAATTGATGTGTCCCCCCACATCAATTGCGTGCAGGCTACATCAAAGGCATATAAAAGTAAAAGACCCAATCGGGTCTTTTACTTTTATGAATTATATCATCAAAGATGATTAGTAACCAGGATTCTGTTTCAGGTTTGGATTTGCAGCCAAAGCTGAGTTAGGTACAGGGAACACCAGGTTCTTAGGATCGTTCACTGTTTTGTACTGCCATGGTCTCAGATAAACACCGAAACGCAAAAGGTCAGTTCTTCTAACACTTTCCCAATACAGTTCACGGCCTCTTTCAGATAATAAAGTAAGCGGATCGTTTACAGTAGTAGTGTTTACCAATGTCATGGAAGCCAATGGCGGAGCATTTCTGGCAGTTCTCAGTGAGTTAACCAGAGTAAGTGCAGTAGCAATACCGGCACCACCTTTACGCATTTGCGCTTCGGCTACCATCAGAACCACATCAGCATATCGGAAGATCATCAGGTCATTACCTGCTGGTCCACCATAATAAGCGTAGTCTGGTACATATTTCACAACCCTGATACCGGTAACTTCTTTATTAGCACCTGTTTCAATCATGTTGGCAGCAATGGTTCTGTCATAAGCCAAAGGCGCGCCATTTCTATCTTTTGAAGCTACACCAGCCTCGTTAAACTGCTGACCAACCAATAAACCCGGGTTGATACCAGAAATGGTTTTAGAATTGGCATAGTTACGTCCACCCAAACGTCCGTCAAACAAAGTATCAGAAGGACCATACGCTGTAGGTGCGCCACTTGTATTGAAAGAAGCATAGAAATCACCAATGGTAGAGAAACCATTCCAACCTGCATTGGGGTTGTTCGGAGTGTATGAATTGTAGTGCAAAGTCATATTCCAGCGAGCCTGAAGACCTGAGTTATTGGCACCAACACCACTGGTATTGTTATAACGGAAAATGGCTTCTTTTGAATTATCGTTGGTTGGACTAAAATTATCGAAGTAGTTAGCAGTGAAACTATACTTATTACTTGACATGATGGCTGTACCCAAAGCAATTACCTGATCCAGATCTGCGGCTGCAAATGTTGGAGCTGCTCTGTTAGCCCAAGTACCTTTTTGGAGGTAGCACTTCATCAGCAAGGTTCTTGCTGCATCGGGGTTGGCTTTGTCGCTACCATTACTGGCTGGCAAATTAGGTAATGCTGCGGTTAATTCAGCAATGATAAAATCTGCAGCAGCAGCCCCAGCCAATACGGTTGGTGCTAACAGCAGGTTATCACCCGGGTTCCTGATAGGGAACTGACCGTACAGGTCAAGCAGGTAATACAAAGAAAGTGCCCTGATGAATTTTGCTTCAGCAGCCTGTGCAGCAGAAGGATTGAATCCTAATACGTTGGTTGCATCGAAGTTAATTTTGTTCAGGCTATTAAACACACTGGTGATCTGACCGTGGTCAGCATTCCAGTTATGTGAATGCAATACGCGCCAAACACCATTATCATCCCAGTCACCACCACGGGTAGGAACCAGAGACTCATCAGTAGTGTTTTCCATCAGGGAAAATACCTGATCCTGACTGGTTAAAGGGCCTCCTAAATCTGCATACGCTGCAGATAAAAGTAAACCGGTACCGTTACTTCCCAAAGCGCTGGAAACCTGGCTATTGGTAAGCGTGCTTCCCAAATCTTCTTCCAGTTTGGTACAGCCCGTCATTGCAAGAACTGCCACAACCGGAACTGCGAATTTTTTAATCATATTATATGGTTTCATACTTCTAATTTTTGTGTTGTGTGGGTAAATTATAAAGAGAAATTAAATCCAAAAGAAATGTTCCTGGCCGTAGGATAAGGTACATACTCAATAGACCTTGAAGGGTATGAGTTGTTGCTCTTATCTATGTTAACCTCCGGATCGAATCCTGTGAACTTAGTGATCACGAACAAGTTGCTTCCTGTAATGAAGGCACTCAGGTTCTTGATGTATTTACCTTTATTACCAAAGTTGTAACGTGCAGTCAGGTTTCTCAGTTTCAGGTAATCACCTTTTTCAAGGAACCTGGTAGAAGCACCTACACCACTGGCAACACCTTCAACAGAGTTGTAAGCTGCTTTATCAATATTTCTACCCTGCGCAATACCTGCAATGTTGGTTACAGAAGTGGCTGTGTTGTTATAGATCATGAATCCGGTTGCTCCACCAAAGTTCACAGTGAATGTGAGTTGTTTGATACGAACAGTACTACCCAAACCAAAGATATTTTTTGGATTAGGATCACCTGCTAAAATCGGATTAGCACCAATCTGCTGGTTTCCGGTTGCATCAAAACCATTAAATGGTTTCAGATAATAAACGTTGATAGGCTGGTTATTGGTAATTACCTGGGCCAATGTACCAGATACACCCTGACCGCTGATGAATCCTGTTTGAACCTGCAGATCTAAACCAGTGTTTGGATCTTTGAAGTTTTTAACGTTGTTCTTATTATAAGCATAGTTAAAGTTCAAATCCCATGTAACGTTTGGTTTGTCGATAACAGTTGCTCCAACAGCCAATTCAAAACCGGAGTTGATGATGTTCGCATCTTTCAGGTTTACGAAAGAGATAGAAGAAGGAGCCGGCTGGATAGCGGTTGTCTGGAACAATACATCAGAAGTTGTTTTCTGGTAGTAATCCAATGAACCATAAATTTTTCCACCAGCCAAAGTAAATTCAGCACCAAAGTTTACAGCCTTGGTTTTCTCCCATTTCAGATCTGGGTTACCATTCACTACCTGTGGTGCATTGTTATACGCATTCAGGGCAAACTGCTCTTTAGAAGATCCTGCAGGATACTCCTGGTTACCGGTGATACCGTAAGAAGCACGGAACGACAGGTTAGAGAATACCTTGTTGTTCTTCATAAAGCCTTCATTGCTTACTACCCATTTCAGACCAGCTGAAGGGAAGTAACCGTAACGGTTGTTTGCTCCAAATTTGCTTGAACCATCCGCTCTCATAGTAGCTGTAAACAATAATTTGTCTTTATAGTTCAAAGTAGCTCTTCCAAAATATGACTGTAATTCAGCCTGAGGATTGGCGTAAGAGAAGAAAGGATTCTGCGTTTTAGCATTGCTCATGATCTTGGTGTAAGGGATCTTAACCCTGTTGGTCTGCGCAAGGTTAGTATTGAAACCGCTTGCAGTAACACCATCACCTGAGTAATTGGTTTTGAAATATTCGTAACCGGCCAGGGCGTCGATAGACAGATCCTTGCTGATCTCAGTACGGTAGTTCAATGTATGGGTAATGTTCTGTGTGTTCAGTTTTGCTCTGGCAATACCGGCAAAACCTTCACCAGATACACCCGGGAAACCCTGTAACCAACCTTCGATATTCATTTCTCTTGAACCGGTACCGCTATTGATACCGAAGAGAATTTTATAATCGAAGTTGTCATTGATTTTATACGTAGCAGAAATGTTACCTAATATGGTAAACACGCTACTCAAATCAGAATAAGCTTCCTGGAAAGCTCTGGGGTTACCAGAACCATTTGCTGGGAAGTTATGCAGACCGGTAGAAGAGTACAAAGCTTGTGTTGGATTCCAGCTAAGTGCTGAAGAAATGATATTACCGGTAGAACCTGCTGTATTTGAAACACTCGTAAGGGTTTCTGCATAATTACCGGTGATCAGACCGAAGTCTAAGGTTAAACGTTTGTCGAGGAATTTGTAAGTACCGCCCACTGTAGCAAGGTATTTATCAAGGGCTGATCTTTTCAAAAAGCCTTTGTTAGTTGAAGCCAGTACAGAAGCACGAACCCTTCCTACATCATTACCGCCGCTCAGTGCAACAGAATAGTTCTGTGCAAAAGAGTTTTGTGTAATTTCTTTCAGGGCATCTGTGTTGGTACCACCATCCAAAGTTGCGGCCTGGTTGTATTTTTTCAATGCGGCTCTGTAATCGCCAGCATTCAGAATTTCAAATTTTTTCATGTACCCGATATTGGTACCGTAGTTAACACCAACCTCTACTTTCATAGCACCGGCAGTAGCTTTTTTGGTAGTAATAACAATTACACCATTCGCACCACGTGAACCATAAATCGCTGCAGAAGACGCATCTTTCAATACATCAATCTGTGCAATACTGTTTGGGTCGATGAAAAGAAGTGGGTTAGAATTGGGGTTGCTACCAAAAGCATTACCCAGGTTTGGACGGGCAGTTCCGCCATCCAATGGAACTCCATCCACAACATACAAAGGATTGTTGTTAGAACGGATAGAAGAAGTACCCCTGATCTGGATAGTAGATGCAGCACCCGGCTGACCATTGATATTGGTAACCTCTAAACCGGCTACCTTATTCTGTAACAATTGGTCAGGAGCGTTGATCACACCCTGGTTAAAGTTTTTTGCCTGTACCGATACAACAGAACCGGTCAGGTCTTTTTTCCTGGCAGTACCATAACCAATTACCACAACTTCATTCAGTTGGTCGTTGGTGGCACTTAAGGCAACATCTACTGATGTTTTGTTTTGAATGTTTACTTCCTGGTTACCAAAACCTACAGAAGAAACCACCAGCGTTGTAGCTGAAGCAGGTACAGACAGTCTAAAAGTACCATCAGTACCTGTTTGGGTACCGGTTTTGGATCCTTTTACAACTACAGAGGCACCGACCAGAACTGATCCGTCCTTTGAGTCTGTTACTTTACCTGAAATGGTTTTGTTTTGAGCTTGCGCTGAGATAACAGACAAGCAAGCAAATAAACCCATGAGAATGGGTCTGACAAGCTTCGAAAAATTCATAAATGGCAGTTTATTGGTTATTAAGCGTGTACAAAGTACACATTTTTAATACTAAAAAAACATTTTGTTAAATTTTTTTGTGATTTTTTGCAACAATCAATGCAACAAACCACAAAAATGCAATCGTATACTTAGACCTGACTATTAACATAAACGATGCATGTAGGATCATTATTATTCTACGCCGAAAACATTGATAGTCAATATAAATGTATGGGTATACCAGAATTAGCGAACAAGATTCTATCCTTCTAATCACCGCAAACGTTTGCGGAATCCTTTGTTGTGGAAAATTTTCTACCTTGAAAAATATCACCCTGAGATTATGACGAGTCCAACCCTCAAAAAAATTGCTGAAACCCTAGGCTTAAGTGTTTCCACTGTGTCAAGGGCCATGAAAAGCCACCCTGATATTTCGGCCCTTACCCGGCAAAAGGTGATGGACCTAGCAAACAGCCTAGATTATGAACCTAACGCCAATGCAGTTCAACTGAGAACCAAAAACAGCCGGTTGCTGGGTGTATTGGTTCCTTCCATTTCCAATTTTTTTTACGATTCGTTTATTGCCGCCATTGAAGAAGAGGGGCGCAGTAACGGATATGCCATTATGATTCTGCAAAGCGGTAACCAGCCCAGTATAGAAATGGAGAACCTGAAATTATTCAGGCAAAACCGCATCAGCGGATTATTTGCTGCCATCACCTCCCATACGGATGACCTTTCTGGTTTTGACAAACTAGGAGATATGGATACACCGGTGATCTTTTTTGACGTGGTTCCGGAAAAAGCAGACATACACACTGTTTGCCAGGCAGATACACAGGCCGGACAAATGGCAGCAGCCACCATTATTCAAAAAAAGAAAAAGAAAGTATTTGCAGTATTTGGAGATCAGCATTTATCTATTACGCACAAAAGGTTTGATGCATTCATGCAAACCCTTACGCAGCATGCGCCCGGCATTACTATTACAACGGCCCATGCCAGTAGCAGTGATGAAGCAAAAGCACTTACAGAAAAAATAATCACCTCAGCCAAAAAGCCGGATACCATTTTTTGTATGAGTGATGAGATCCTGATCGGTGTGTTGAAAGCGTTACAGGAAAATGGAATTTGTATCCCCGGAGAGATCGCTGTGATTGCTATCAGCAACGGATTTATTCCCAAACTCTTTCATCCTGAAATTACTTATATAGAAACCAGTGGGCACGCATTGGGTAAACTGGCATTTACACACATGATGCATTGCTTGCAAGCCAAACAGGAACCCGCTGCCATCATACTTGATGCCGTATTGGTGGAAGGTGGTTCTTTATAAAGACCTCAGAAGGTTTTCAAAAATCCTGCTCAGCTTTGCATCTGCCTTATGGGCCACTTCCAGTATTTCGGAAATTTGTACCGGTTGCAAATGATCGGGATCGCATTCATCTGTAATAACACTGATAGCAGCACAGGCTAATCCTATGTGATTGGCTACAATTACTTCCGGAACCGTGCTCATACCTACCATATCAGCACCTGATGCGCGCAGGTAACGATATTCTGCGCGTGTTTCCAGGTTAGGACCCATTACAGAAACATACACTCCTTTTTGCAAAAGAATATCCAATGTGGCAGCGGCATTTTGTAGCCAGCTGTTTAAAGAAGTATCATACGGGGCGCACATATCTACAAAACGATTACCAAATTCAGGCGCATTCAATCCGCGTAAGGGGTTTTCGGGTAATAAGTTGATATGATCATCTATCAAAACCAGATCTCCTTTTTTAAAATCCGGATTCATTCCTCCTGCAGCATTACTCAATAACAGATAGTCAATGCCCAGTGCCTTCATCACCCTTACCGGGAAGGTGATCTGCTGCATGCTATATCCCTCGTAATAATGAAAACGGCCCTGCATGGCTATGATGCGTGTATTACCCACTGATCCCAGGATCAACTGCCCTTTGTGAAACTCAACCGTTGCCAACGGAAAATGGGGTATTTCGTGATAGGCGATCGTTTGTTCAACCTGCATACAGTCGATAAATGAACCCAAACCGGTGCCTAATACAATACCGGCGCGAGCACCCGTAAATCCTTTGGAACGAAGAAAATCTGCCGATTCGGCTACACATTGCAACAGGTTATCCATAAAATCCATTAATTTTTACAGCTCGAAAATAAAACCTTCCAGTGCATATAAACGTAATTATCACATGAAAAGATTATTTCCGGCATTGTTATGTTTTTTATTATTGCTGACCATTCCCTCTTTCGCCGGAAATAATTATACTGTAACAGACTCATCCGTTAACATCATAGAACTTTCGCAGCAATTGTTGTTGAGCGCCAAACGACATGAGCCTACTGATTCGTTTAGCAATATCTTAAGCCAACTATCGGATGTTACCCTTCAACATCAATTACCCAACGATACCCATAAAAAAGCGTTCTGGATTAATCTGTACAATGCTTACACACAAATACTGTTGTTCAACAATCCGGAAAGGTATCAACGGAGAGGAAGTTTTTTTGGTAGTCGTGACATTACGATTGCAGGCAGGCGCATGAGTTTGGATGATATTGAGCATGGGATACTAAGAAGATCGAAAATAAAATGGAGTGAAGGTTACCTGAACAAATGGTTTCCTTCTGCATTCGAAAAAAAACATCGGGTTAACACGGTTGATTACCGGATTCATTTTACCTTAAACTGCGGTGCAACCAGTTGTCCGCCCATTGCATTTTACAAACCCGAACAATTGGAAAAACAACTGGAGCTGGCCACCAAAACTTTTTTGAAGGGAGAAAGTGTATATGATACTACAAACAATACCATCTTACTGCCTACCATGATGAGTTGGTTCAGGGCGGATTTTGGCGGCAAAAAAGAAATGCGCAAATTATTACAACGGATAGGTATGATTACCGCTGAGCAAAACCCGTCTATTAAATTTAAAAAATACAACTGGAATCTTTTTCTTGAAAATTATAAACCTACTAACGATGGCTAATCATTATTACAATGCAGAAGACCTGGGTAAATTTGGTAATATAGGCGAGTACCAGAAAGAACTGGCAGATAAATTTTTTGGATGGTACGGAGAAGTGTTTAAAGACAGTGCCCTCACAGCCAAAGAAAAATCATTGATTGCACTCGCAGTGGCACATGCAGTACAATGCCCATATTGTATTGATGCCTATAGCAGTGATGCCTACGAAAAAGGATGGAATGAAGCCCAAATGATGGAGGCGGTGCATGTAGCATCGGCCATAAAAGGAGGAGCCGCACTGGTGCATGGTGTTCAAATGATGAACAAAGTAAAATCGATAGCGATGTAAGTGTTTCTTTTGCAGAAAGTGACATTGATTATTAATCAAATGAAAGAAAAAAAGCATGAAATCATTGCAGGCTTTAAAACATGTATTGGCAGATGCGGGACACCAGGTAGATGTACTGGAGCATGAGAAAGCATTTCCTTTATTTCAGGAAAAATTGGGTGCGCATGGTTTGTTTCCTTTGCAAACCCTTACACCACAGATCTTCCAGATAAATGTAGGGAAGATGTGTAACCAGGTTTGCAAACACTGCCATGTGGATGCAGGACCAGACCGTAAGGAGATCATGACAAAAGATACCATGCAGTTATGCCTGGATGTATTGGCAAAAAATCCTTCTTTTACAACAGTAGACCTTACCGGTGGTGCCCCTGAACTGAATCCTGATTTCAGGTGGTTTGTAGAGCAGATCAAACTATTGAACCGGCATATTATTGTGCGTTGTAATCTTACCATCATACTCGCAAATAAAAGGTTCAACGACCTGCCTGATTTTTTTAAGCAGCATGGTATTGAAGTGGTCTCCTCTCTCCCATCGTATACCAAAGACAGAACCGACAGGCAAAGAGGCGATGGCGTATTTGAAGACTCCATCAAAGCATTACAAATGCTGAATGCCATTGGGTATGGGATAGAAGGATCGGGTTTGCAACTTAACCTTGTATATAATCCGGCTGGTGCATTTTTACCGCCTGCACAAACTGCTTTAGAGAAAGAATACAAAGAAGCGTTACAAAAAGATTTCGGCATTCATTTTAACAGCCTGTTTGTTATTACCAATATGCCCATCAGCCGTTACCTGGATTATTTACTGGTGAGTGGCAACTATGGCACTTACATGGAAAAACTGGTGGCCGCATTTAACCCCACTGCAGCAGCCAATGTTATGTGCCGAACCACCTTATCTGTTAGCTGGGATGGCTATTTATATGATTGTGATTTTAACCAGATGCTTGATTTGAAAGTAAGTTGTGCTAACTCACAACATCTGTCAACCTATCAACCCGATGAAGTAAATGGCCGGTCTATTGTGATTAACCAACATTGTTATGGCTGCACGGCAGGATCGGGTTCCAGCTGTGGCGGTGCAGTGGCAGAATAAATTATTCAAGAAAAAAAATAGTTGATTGAAAGAGGCCCTCATCATTTTTGTACGCCACCCTGAATTAGGAAAAGTAAAAACCCGCTTGGCTAAAACTGTGGGTGATGAAAATGCGCTTGACATATACAGGCAGCTACTGCAACACACACACGCGGTAACGTTTGATTTGCCTTGCGACAAATATGTATACTATGCAGATTCTATACCTGAACAGGATCTATGGGAAAATGAAAGTTATTACAAAAGCACACAGCATGGCAGTACATTGGGTGAAAGAATGTTGCATGCTTTTACAGAAGTATTTTCCAAAGGGTATACGGCAGTACAAATTATTGGCAGCGATTGTGCAACACTAACAACTACCATTGTTCAGCAGGGGTTTTCCTCACTGGCAAAAAACGATATAGTGATTGGTCCTTCAAAAGATGGTGGTTATTATTTACTTGGAATGCAAAAATCCCATGCAAAAATATTTACTAATAAAGTATGGAGTACTGATACTGTTTTGCAGCAAACCATTGATGATATACAACAGCTTTCTTTATCGCATACTTTATTACCCATATTAACCGATATTGATACAGAGGCAGATTGGATTGCCTATCAAAAAACGATTCCTTTACTAACAAAAAAATAGCACATGTCTTACCTCGAAACCACCTTTAATGTTTACAAAGAAGCCGCAGAAAATCCGCAGATAGGATTGTGCTGCACTACCACGCCTGTATGGCAATTACCCGGTCTTTCCATTCCGCAAAAAATGTTGGAAATGAATTATGGTTGCGGCAGTACCGTTAACCCAAGAGATCTGGTAAACAACCCCTCTATTCTATATGTGGGCGTAGGTGGCGGTATGGAACTGTTGCAGTTTGCCTATTTCAGCAGAAGAACCGGTGGCGTAGTAGGTATTGATGTAGTAGACGAAATGCTTACTGCCAGTAAAGAAAATTTTATAGAAGCCGAAAAACAGAACCCCTGGTTTCGTTCTGAATTTGTTACCCTTAAAAAAGGTGATGCACTGAATCTGCCAATTGCAGACAATAGTATTGATGTGGCTGCACAAAATTGTCTATTCAATATTTTTAAACACGACGATCTGAAAAAAGCACTGGAAGAAATGTACCGTGTGCTTAAACCCCGCGGTCGTTTGGTATTGTCGGACCCCACTTGCGAAACAGCCATGCCTGCTTCTCTTCAGGAGGATGAACGTTTACGCGCACTTTGCTTAAGCGGCGCATTGCCTTTAGATGCCTACATCAAAATGATCACCGATATTGGTTTTGGAACAGTAGAAATTCGTGCCAAAAGACCGTACCGCATTCTGGATCCTAAAAATTATGATACAGAAAAACTGATTTTTATTGAGAGTGTAGAAGTATGCGCCATAAAAGATCCGATGCCTGCGGATGGACCCTGTGTATTTACTGGTAAAACTGCCATTTATTTTGGTAGCGAAGAATATTTTGATGATAAGGCAGGCCATGTGCTAATGCCCAACCAACCCTTAGCGGTTTGCGATAAAACAGCCGGCAACCTGTCTGCACTTGGCAGAGAAGATATTTTTATTTCCGGATCTACCTGGTTTTATGATGGTGGTGGATGTTGTTAATGGCGCAATAAACAAGCTATCTCTTAACCATGCCTTTGTGCCTTAGTGTGAAAAAATAATGCACACCAAGGCACGAAGGCACGGTTATATTTTTTATGATTAAGCATGCTTTTTTGCATTCATAGCGATTCTTGCGTTCATTTTATTTTGTTTAAAGCAAGCATACCTACCATCCAGTTGGGTAAAGGTTTGTTGTGTTTTCTTTTGGTAAGGTTGATGAATAATCCCAGTTTTTTTAGAACAGGTACTTTATGTGTTTCTACCAATTCAACCAGCGTACCATCCGGATCTTCTACATAACAGAACCTTCCAGCGGAAGAGCCCATGCTGAAAGAATCGGCACTGTCTACCGTAAATGTATAACCCAGAGAAACTGCTTTCTCTTTCAGTAAATCCATACTGAGTACATCAAAGCAGAGATGAATAAAACCACAATCGCCCCAAAATCTTTCGCCGAATATTTTTTGTGGTACGCGATCCACAGACTGTATCAATTCAAGTTCTATGTGCCCCAGCAGTTTACTGAATGCACCGGTAATCGATGCTCTTTTGGTAAGTAGTGCTTTGTGTAATGCATATACTTCATCGCTACCTGATAAAAGATCTGTTTCATTTGTGCTGATATGGTAGGCCTCGTGGTGTATGCCTAAGAGTTCTTTATAAAAATTAATAGACCTCCCCATATCACCCACACCAATAACAGCACCAATTACACCGCCACAAACATGCTTTGTTTTTTTAAAAGAATCCGGCATCTCAATGATCTGAAAGCGGTTACCATAGGGATCCATGCACCAGCAAGCGGGCCGGCCATCAGGTAAATGATACACTTCTGTAACTTTCATATCTGCAAGCCCTGATAAAAACGAATGTGTATAGGTAATATCAATTGTCTTTAGTTTAATGGCAAAAATACCCAGGTCGCCTGGCCGGGGCAGTTGCCTTGCCTGTTGTGGCATACGGTTGGCGAACTGCCATATTTCAAAGCCGCCACCACCGCGCATATTCAGAGAAAGTATGGCTCTGCGCGAATACTTATTATTACCGGTGTACCTCGTCATAAGAGAAGCTTCGGCCACATCATCAAACACCAATACATCCATTCCAAAAAGCTGTTTGTATAACTGCTTTGCCTGTTCTGCATCCGTTACCCCAATACCTACCTGTTGTATGCCTGTGATGAGTTCTTTCATAATAATTGTATCTACGAAAAATTAGTATTAGGGGTTCAACGATAATCCAGCATAGCCCGGTATTGATTTACCATAGCCTCTTGTGAAGCACCCCGTTTATACATTTGCACTATGGTATAATTAGCTCTTTGTACTTTCCACCAGCTATTGGTATCATACTTACGGGCCGATACCATAGCATTGGCAGGAAGAATGGCATAACGCGCCAGTTTCCGGGCCCGCACAGTAATATCATAATCTTCCATAATGCGCATACCATCATTAAAACCGTTTATCTGTGCAAACAAGTTCTTTTGTATGAAGAGCGTTTGGTCTCCCCCATAACAAACAAACAGATCGAAACGGGTAAAAAAAGCATTCAGTTGTAAAATCAAACTGGGGCTGTTAAAAGCGGTACGGTAGCGACCTAAGCCAAATCCTTTGGATACCGCTTTGGTAATATCATTGCAAAAACTTTGTGGCGGAAAAGTATCTGCGTGAACAAAAAATAAAATATCTCCTTTTGCCAGTGAAGCACCATGATTCATTTGTGCAGCCCGGCCTTTTTGTGGCGACAGGCTTACCTGTGCCCCAGCGGCCTGGGCCAAAGAAACCGTTTCATCTGTACTTGCCCCATCGGATACAATGATCTCTGTATCAGTTGCTGCATATTTTTTCAGATAACCAACCAACCGGCCAATGTTCTCTGCTTCCTGATAAGTGGGAATGATGATACTAATCATGAAAACTACTTGCTGTTTGATGTTACATACTGATAGATCATTTCTGACACATGGGCCATAGCCTTGGTAGCCACCGGCTCGTCTTGCAGATTTTTAGATAGTATCACCAACACATATTTGCTGCCATCGGGCAGGAACACGATACCTGAATCGTGGTGAACACCTGTAATGGTTCCTGTTTTATGTGCCACTTTTACTTCTTTGGGAAGATACGCAGGGATCAGCTCATTGTATTGCTGATCCAGCAATATTTTAATCATAGCTGCACAGGTATTTTCAGAAACGATTGCGCCTTTAGCCATTTGAGCAAAAATCAGCATCAGGTCATAAGCGGTAACAGTATTATTCAATCCCTGTGCAAACGCTTTACTGTCTTCTACACCGCGTAACACCTGTATGTTTTTAGCACCCAGATCGCGCATGGTTTGTGTCACTTTTTTTCCATCCACCATTTCTATAATCATATTGGTGGCGAGGTTACTGCTTTTAATGATCATTTGGTATACCAGTTCCTGAAGCGTAAGGGCTGTACCTGTTTTTTGATACAGTTCCTGCTGACTGTCATCAACTGCGTTGAGTGAATACAGACTTCCATCTACAATACTTTTAAATTCGTTTTTAATCGGGATAGAATCCTGTAAGGACAATTTTCCCGCAGCTACCTGCTTAAACACCTCAATCATTACTGGTGTTTTCATGGTACTGGCTGCATGAAACTGCATTCTTTCATTCCAAAGAATTTCTTCTCCGGTTTGAAGATTTACGAAAGCCATTGCGAAAACCCCTTTTTGCTCGGCAAGCGAATATTGTATTTTGTTTAATAGCTCCATAGCTTTTGGTGTGGTTTGTGCGTTGGTGCTGAAATAGCCCAGCATGGCAAATAATAAGAACCATACCCTGATGCTGATCTTTGTATATTCTTTACTTTTATTCATTACAGGATTGGATGAGCTGATTGAGATAACAAAACAAATTACACAAACCTGATCAAATAAATCATTCCTTTTACATGACAACGGATCGATTATACATGTTATTGCTGGGTTGTAAACCGCAGGGACGTTTTACCGAACAACACGATATTTTTTTTGGGATGGGGTCCTCGTTAAAAGATCTTTTACCGGATATCAAACAGAGCTGGCCCGGCCCACATACCATACATATTGATGCCTGGCGGGAGGTAACGGAAGTGAACGGATATCAGATTCAATTGTTAGAGAAACAAGCGAATGAAATTGCTCCTATGCGTGCGAACCGTTTGTTTTTTATTAATCTTGGCGGTTATAAAGAAAATGAGTTTGAAGAATACCATTACAAAATGCTGGTAGTAGCAAAAGACAAAAGCACTGCTATTCATGAAGCAAAACAAACAGCATTCTATAAACACACACATTTTCCCGGAGCTACCTCACATATTGATGATAAGTATGGGGTGGATGTGGACGACCTGTATGAAATAGAAGACATTTTGCCTTCTGCATTAAAAGAAAAA
Source organism: Chitinophaga pinensis (assembly GCA_943372845.1). Classification (GTDB taxonomy): domain Bacteria; phylum Bacteroidota; class Bacteroidia; order Chitinophagales; family Chitinophagaceae; genus Sediminibacterium; species Sediminibacterium pinensis_K. Next base: position 190,154 of record CALSAD010000009.1, read on the forward strand.
TATTTCATTAGGATTAGTGTGGCAGAAAATTTACCAGAAGATGCATGGCATTTAGGATATACCAAGTTGAGTTCACTGGTTTGATGATATACTTGATTGAGGATACTATTTTCAACATATGATTAAGAATAACAACTGCAAATATGTTCACAACTTGCAGATACGCTATTTACTTTTTTGTCTTGACACAAAAAAGTAACAAAAAAAGTCAATCCCGCCTGGGCGGGATGAAAAAAAGCTGAAATTTACTCCATTCCGCTAAAATGAACGAAGTCTAAGGCCAAACTTCAGCTCAATAATGATTCTAATGTGCCATTCAGCATTATATAAAGCCTAGCATCGTTCATTTCTTAACGCTACATTTCATAAATTTTTTAACGCTTTTTTTCAGAGGCCATTTAAAATAAATAGGAGTAGATCTTTGCGTTCTACTTAATCCTATTTTTATCGTCCACAATACCGAGTTAAATAAAGAATTAGCATGGCTGCTTAGACTCGATTATTTTGAAAGCCGCAGGTAAATGAGAAGCAATATCACTGGCTGTCATTCCTGTTTGTCCCAAACGCTTTGCTGCAAGATCTCCCGCAAGTCCGTGTATATATACGCCTAATGAACAGGCTTCCAAAGCGGAATAACCCTGTGCCAATAATGCGGTTAGTACACCCGTTAACACATCCCCACTGCCGCCTTTTGCCATACCGGGGTTTCCGGTGGTGTTAAAATAACTATCCCCTTCAGGAGTAGTGATACAGGTATGGGCGCCTTTTAAAATAATATACACTTTGTATGTTTTTGAGAAATCAACCTGTACAGCATGCCTTTGAAAATGATCTGATGTTTTACCAGCTATTCTTTCAAACTCTTTGGGGTGTGGAGACAGAATGGTATTTGCCGGCAAAGCATTCAGCCATTCTTTATTTTCTCCTAACAGATTAATGGCATCTGCATCAAGTACCAACGGCGATTTTGACTGTTGCAGTAATTGATGCAGCATTTCTCCGGTAGGCTTTTCCTTTCCGATACCAGGGCCTATTCCGATGGCTGTGTAGGATTCTGTTTGAATGATATCGCCTGTGATTTTTTCATTCGTATCTGCTATCACCATCGCTTCGGGATGAGTGGTTTGCATAATGGCATAGCCACAGAAGGGAACATGCGCTGTTACCAATCCGGCGCCACTTCGCAAACAGGCATGTGTGGCTAATACAGCGGCTCCCATTTTTCCATAACTGCCTGCTATCAATAAGGCATGGCCGAAGTTTCCCTTATGCGAAAATTTCTTTCGGGGTTGATACAAAGCGGCGATATACGCTGCGGAAAGTAAATAATTGTTAACCGGCTGCGCTGTTATGTATTGTTTACTCAACCCAATATCCAACGCATACCACTCACCCACCTGTTCTTCATTTTGAGGGAAGAGAAAAGAGAATTTAGGAAATTGAAAGCTGAGTGTGATGGATGCTTTAATAATAGCTGACTCTTGGTCTGTATGTATATCAGAAAACAAACCGGATGGTATATCTATAGAAACCACTGTTGCTTCTGACCGGTTAATGTGCCGGATCACTTCAGCAGCAAACCCATGAACAGGCCGTGATAATCCGGTACCAAACAATGCATCGATAATGATATCGGTATGATTAATAACCGGTAAGTTTTCTGTATCGTCCGGATATTGTATAACTGTATTATCCACCTCCCGTAAGCGTTGCTCATTACACAAACAATCGGGCGATTTTTTTCCCGTTATGGAGATCATACAAACCTGTACCCGATATTGGAGTAACAGGAGTAGTCTGGCAATAGCGAATCCATCTCCCCCATTGTTTCCTTCTCCACAAAAAATAAAGTATTTTTTTTCTTTCGACAGATGTTGCTGTATCCATACAACACATGCGTTGGCTGCGCGTTCCATTAAAGCAACAGAAGAAATATTTTCTTCTGCAATGGTAAATTGATCAGCCTGTTTGATCTGTTGGGCCGACAATATTTTATCCGCAGTTTTCATTACTGAAAATTAATCAATAATCCATTAATCGCGAAGAAGTGTCAGCCAATCAGTTTGAAATGTATCAAGGGGAAACAAGTAAGGATTTTAGCCGCAGACCTGCCTGTCGGCGAGGCAGGTTCGCAGATTATTACCCGAAAATTTTCGGCTAAAGAATTCTGAATGTATACACTACTCAAAACATGTGCACTGATGGTTTCCTATTAGCTATTTCTATGAGAGATATCGGCGCAATATCCAGGCGGCAGTTTCATGTTTCTCCATCAAACTCGTTAAAAAATCAGCCGTACCAGCATCTTTAAAAGTATCACCACAACTTGCTACAGCTTTTCGCAATAACTGGATCATGGTTTCATTATCTTTCAACAACTCTTTGATCATTTCTTTGGAAGATGGATACTTGCCCGGTGATTCTTTAATATTGGCGTGTTTGCCAAACTCATTCATTGTACCAATGGTATTGCTTCCCAGTTTATTAATACGTTCTGCAACTTCATCAATGCAGGCTTCCTGTTCAGTATATTGTTTTTCAAACAACTTATGTAACTCCATAAAACTCTCACCCTTTACATTCCAGTGAAATTTTCGGGTTTTTATGTATAGTACCATCTCGTCTGAAAGTACCGTTGAGAGTATCGCAACACTATGTGCCAAATTTTTTTCAGATAAACCAATATGCGGCTTCATAAAATATATTTTATTTTGAGTTAATTATTTCATCGCTGTCTGTTCCGGAAAAACTGCCCCCAATAGCTTGCATCAAACTGGAAATAGGTCCCTGCATTTTATTGGTACCGTCATCCAATGTGTTATCATGTAATAAAACACCTATCTGCAGGCTGGGCGGCAAAAAAGGTAACACATCATTTCGCGCTTCTTTCAATATCGTCTGAATGCTGCTTACCGTTGCAGGGGTTGTTTGTGCTTTTACCACTCTAACTGCTTCCGTACCTATCTCATTCAACTCAGGAATAAAATTTCCGGTTGTTTTACCACAATACAGCGCAATGGCATTCATTACATCAGTTCGGCTATCTCCAAAAATTACATTAGACCATTCATATGATGCTTCGGCCATCAGCAGATGATTGGCTTGCTCAGTATCCTGACTATACTCACTCAAGGCAATTAGTACAGAGGGTATGGCAGCTTGGCTAAACAGTTGTTCAGGCAACAACCCCATATCGTCTTTCACTTTCTGCGTATTGGTTTCAATCTTTTGCAGCGGAGGGTACCCTAAATTTTCCTGAACGGTTTCCAAGAGATTGATTGGCATTGTATTTGATTAAATGAATGGAAAGTGCTTTATAAAATATATTTGTAATTGTATATAAAGGTCATTTCATTTATGTCAATAGCATTACACAAGAATGCGGAAAAGTTATATCATTCGCATATTTAGGTCGATTGTTACAAGTGAATGAACAAACATCGTATCATTGCTATCGTTGATCATTACCTGTACTACCTGAAATAAATACCATGAAAAAAATAATCGTTGCACTGTTTGCCTTTGTTACCATCACACTCAGCGGATGCACTACCCTTCAATCTATAGGTAGCTATCTTTCTGAGATGGATGCAGCCAATGCTATTAAAGAAGCTCTGACTATTGGAACCAATTTTGGAACAAATAGTCTGGGACAAAAGGGTTCATTCAGCAGAGATGTTTTACTCTCTGCCATTCTTCCTGCAGAAGCGCAGAAACTGGTTCAAACACTGGATAGATTAGGACTTGCCACAGAGTTAAACCGTTTTACCAATACATTAGATGTTGCAGCTACTACTGCCGTAAGCAGATCGGGGCCCATTTTTGTGGAAGGCATCAAACGTATGTCTATTATGGATGCGATTGGTATTGTAAAAAATGGCGGAACAGCAGCTACTGATTATTTACGCCGAAAAGTAGGCGATAGTTTACGCAATGCCATTACACCGGTAATGGGCACGGCTCTGAATGAATACAATATTGCCAGAGAATGGGATAAACTCGTAAGCCCTGCTAAAATTATACTCGGCAATCGTTTAGGTATGAACCTGAACATTGATAATATACTTACCGTAATGTTAACCAATGAAATGTTCAAAAAAATAGAGGAACAGGAAATCGCCATTCGAACCAGTTCGCAGGCAAGAACATCTGCTAATCTGCAAAGAGTGTTTGGTAAAAACTGGAATACTACTCAAACCAGGTAAATAACGTATCTGAATTATTTATTGACCCCATATTCTGTATAGCAGGTACATGAGTAATGTGCCCACAGCCAGTAAAATAATTCCACTAATTCTTTTACGCTTAATGAATAATAAAAGTATCAGTCCGCTTAAAGATATGAGCACCATTAAAATAGCCGCTACATCAATTACCCAAAACCATACTTTACCTGTATCGCGTCCTTTGTGAAGATCATTAATGAAACCAACAAACCCGGTTTGCGATTGTGACAATTCGTATTCACCGGTTTGACGATCAATAAATATGGCGGCTTCATAACCCGGTCCTTTAAAGGCCAGACTGATCTGAGTTTCATCAATCCTGAAATCATTTACCGCCCCCTTTACAGAAAATGTATTGCGAAAATGCTCTGTAATATTTAGTTTGGCTACACGGTTTGTATCGGCATTATTCACCCAGGCTACAGGTAGTTTCCCCTTGGTTTGCGTTGTTTGGGTTTGTCCCTGAAAATAATCTGCATGATTGAGTGTTAACCCTGTAACAGAGAAAAACAGCACAATGGTAAAACTGACCATTGACAGATAAATATGTAACCAACGCGAAAATTTTGCCAGTCTTCTTTTGTATACCGTTTGCAACTGCTTACCGCCTTCTTTATTTGCTTCCATTACTAATTAGTTGGCGATTTTTTTACGATAATCAATTGATGCAGCAGTAACTTCTGCGCTGCCCTTTAGAGAAATTGCTTGTGCTTTACCCGTACAGCTTATATCATCACTTAACAGATCATAGCCACCGTGTTCACGTACGGCTTCGATGTTGATGGTGTATTTACCTGGCTTTACATAATTGCCTTTATCATCTTTTCCATCCCATTTCAATGAATACTTTCCTGCACCGCGGGTAGCACTGGAAATGGTACCCAATCCTCCGGGCTGACCTGAGAATTTTGAAAAGTTACTGCTATACCAGGCGCGCATTTCGTGCAACCATCTGTCTTTGTTAAACCAAACGGCAATGGTTCTTACTGTATTTCTATCTTTATCGGTTACCCAAACTGCCACAAAGGGTCTGCGTGCAAAACCAGGGAACTGTGCCAATTCAAGATTAACCACCAACTCATAATCGTCGTTCCATTGGTCGGCAGCTGCAACTGTTTTTGTTTCAGCAGGCATTGGCACTTCAATAGCAGCCCATCCTTTACTGGTAATACGCTCACCGTTTTTCGTAATCAGCATGTATTCGGTTCCAGCAACAGAAGCAGCCAATGCTTCCGCTTCGGCAGGTGTTAAAATATTGAATGCAGTGGCCAGTGCACCGGCATCGGTAGCATTCGGAGAAACTACAGTAGCACTGATGATGTCGCTTGCCGGGCGGCCATTACGCGGATCAACAATATGTGAATACCATTGATTATTCACCCATTCGCCGCGTCGATAATTACCACTGGTGGCAATGGCTTTATTGTGAATAGCCAATTGATCCAATGGTGCATCATTTTCTGCATCGGCTTTGGGGTTACTAATGTTTACCGTTTCTGTAAGCTCGCCGGCTATTACAATATCACCGCCAATATTAACCACTACACCATTTACTTCATCAGTACCCATTGCGGCAGCAGCAGCTTTGCTGATGATGTAACTTTTAGTAAAAGAATTTAACACTAAAGGTGACTGGCTTGTATGCGTAGCTGTTTGGTTAACCACATCCAGTTTCCAATGGTTTTTATTTACTTCAGCAACTGCTTTGTTGATATCCGCTGTTGATGGAATGGTTTGTTTGGCAGCCGCCTGTTTCCAGAGTTTACTAATCACCTGTGCGGAAGCATCCAGTGCACCGGAGGTTTTGGTTTTCCATTGATCAAACAAACCCAATACTTCCAATAATTCGGGAGAAACTTTTACCACCTGGTTGGATGTTTGTATCCATTTGCTGAACTCACTATTTACATCGTATCCGCTAAGAATATGATCCAGTCTTTCTATTTCTTTCAAAGCAGCCGATTCAGCAACAGCTGCCTGCTTCTCTGAATACGCAGCAACTTTTATCTGCAGGGAAGTACCCAATACATTTTCAAAATAGGAAACATACGTTTTAGAAACTTTTTTAGCATCGGATGCTATATGCACCCATGAAGATAAAAAAACAAGTACCAACAGAGGCAGTAAAAAACGGGATGTTGCTTTCATGAATGATCTATTTAAATAGTTGAGAAAAGGATTCTTCTCATGTGGCTGCAAACTTCTGGTATCCTAAGTTGCGATACTTACCAATTTGAGAAATATTTTATAGGTGATTACAGTGATTAAGTCGGTCATTCTTACGAATTTGGTAACTACTTCGTCCAATCATGCAATAACCTTACTGATAATTGTGTATTTTGATGTCTTAACCGTTTGTTGCAATTAAACTTTACGCATGCAAAAAAGAACGTTTTTAAAAGGATTGGCCCTCGCTGGTGCAAGTGCGCCATTTACCGCAGGTGCGTGGGAAAACTGGTTACTCACAGCAGATAAAAAGAAAGCTGCTGAACTGGCTGCCGATGAGGAATTCTGGGCAGGTATACGCGGGCAATACCTGTTAAAACCCGACTATATCAATCTTGAAAATGGTTACTATAATATACTTCCCAAAGAAATTCTGGAGGGGTATATTCAGCATATACGTGATGTAAATTACCAGGGAGCGTATTACATGCGCACCAAACAGTTTGATAATAAAAAAGCAAGTGCTGCCAGGGTAGCAGCACTAACGGGTTGTACAACTGATGAATTGATCTTAACCAGGAATACCACTGAATCGCTCGATATGATCATTGCCGGTTTTCCCTGGCAGGCAGGAGATGAAGCGGTAATGGCCGAACAGGATTACGGCGCCATGCTGGAGATGTTTAAGCAGGTAGCGAAGCGACAGGGCATTATAAACAAAAAAATCTCTCTTCCCCATCTTCCCGCCTCAGATGAAGAGATTGTTGCCTTGTATGCCAATGCCATTACACCCAAAACACGGTTGTTGATGGTGTGTCATATGGTGAACATCACCGGACAAATTTTACCCATCCGAAAGATCTGCGATATGGCCCATAGCAAAGGCGTTCAGGTATTGGTGGATGGCGCCCATGCGATTGCACATATTCAATTTAAGATTCCTGATTTGTATTGTGATTATTATGGAGCTAGTTTGCACAAATGGTTATGTGTTCCATTGGGCGTTGGTATCTTATATGTTAGAAAAGAACACATCGGTAAGATCTGGCCATTGATTGCTGAGAGTGATAGAAAAGAAGATGATATTTCAAGACTGAACCATATTGGCACACATCCGGTACACACAGATCTGGCCATTAGTAATGCCATTGACTTTTATGAAAAATTGGGACCAGACAGAAAAGAAGCGAGACTGCGTTACCTGCAACAATACTGGACATCCAAAGTACGCAACCTGCCAAACGTAATCATGCACACACCTGCCGACTCTGCAAGGGCCTGTGCTATTGCCAATGTAGGTATTAAAGGAATAAAGCCTGCAGACATGGCCGCCACATTGCTTTCAAAATATAAGATTTATACAGTGGCCATTGATAACGCCAATGTACATGGCTGTAGAATTACACCCAATATTTATACCACTACTGCGGAATTAGATGTACTGGCAAAAGCCATTACTGAAATGGCAGGAACAATTTAAGAGCTTGACAGTCCATTTAAACCGTGCCTTTGTGCCTTGGTGTGCAATTATTTTTCACACCAAGGCACAAAGGCACGGTTATATCTCTGTATGATGTACTGGGCTTTCATTACGGTTCCTGGCGTATCCTTGCAATACTAAAAGGTAAACCAGTAACGCAAAGCCCGCAGAGGATGCGCAAGGGTCGCCATGATTGTTGACGTTAATTACTACTATCTGCAAATGAGGTACTGGTAAATTCAATGCGGTAGGTATTGTCTTTCTTAACCAGTTTACCACCCCAGTTATTATTCTTAAACATACCAGCTACCCATTCAATGGTTTGGGTGTCATTGTTAAAACGGTATACCCCTGTTTCATCATAATTTTCTTCATCGGTATTAAAGGCTACTTTGTATTTGCCATTGGCCAATAAAATAACATGGCCAAGGTACATACTCGGAACACCTGCATATATTTCGTATCTGCCTACATGCACATTGCCAATACCGGGGTCTGCTGCTTTTGCAGAAGCCAGCACTGATACTACAGCAGACTTAGGTAACCTAAGATAGGTATTGCTGATGGTAACGGGTGTTGGTACTATTATACGATTATTTTGTGAAGCCAACTTTACCTGATACATATTCGTCTTACCCTGAACAGCTTTAACTACTGTTACTTCTTTCCATGCTTTGTTAATGTATGCTTCCAGTTTATCACCGGCTTTGTATTGCTGCGCAATTCCGGTTTGCGGGTAACCTGCCAAGACAAATAGAAATAAGCAGATCAGGTATGTAGCGTTACGCATAGCAGTTATTTTTTCAATGGTATAATGCATGTCTTTAATTAAAATTGGCTTTGATGGCAACCCGTCTGTTCATAGCTCTTCCTTCATCGGTATTATTGTCTGCAATCGGTCTTTCTAATCCAAATCCGGCAGAACTGAATCTGGAAGCTGCGAATCCTTTCTTCACAAAGAAATCATTTACTGATTTGGCTCTCCGCTGCGACAGGTCTTTGTTATACGGAGCACTGGCCCTGTTATCTGTATGTCCTTCAATATACAAGGTTAGGTTTGGATACTTGGTTAGATAAGCGGATACTTCATTCAATGGTTTAATAGCAGCAGGTGATAATTCTGCACTGGCTGTTTTAAAGAATACCATTTTAGCCAAGGCATCTATTTCTGCCTGAATATCAGGGCAACCGAAATTAGATACCAATCCTTTTACATCAGGGCATTTGTCTTTGCTATCAGGAACAGTATCCTTATCTCTGTCAGTTTCAACCGGCACAGGAGGCAGTTCTGTAACAATCGGTTTTAAGAGCATGGGCTGCAACGCAAGGGTTCGTTCTTTGCCACTATCCGGAATCGTTAATGAATCAGGGTAATATTCATTTCTGGTATAATGCAAAGTATATGTGCGGCCAGGCTTAACCGGAAACGTATAATTACCGGTAATATCCGTGATCAAAGAATCTATTGTGGGTTCTTCCTCGTCTTTCGATCTGATGACTATGCTAACCAAATCTAACCTCCGCATGGTGGCTTTGCTTAATACGGTTCCTTCCAGTTTAACTGCATAAGGGGTATTTTCAAAAACATAAATATCATCTGTGCCCAAACGATTGCTGCTAAAAAATCCTTTGGTTTTATTACTATTGTAGATAACACCAAAATCATCAAAATCAGAATTCAAGGGATAGCCAATATTCATTGGTGTTTTCCAAGTACCTCTTACGAGATAGGATTTGTATATATCCAATCCGCCTAAACCGGGATGTCCGTCTGAACTAAAATACAGCGTATCTCCCTGCATGGTAGGGAACAATTCATTTCCGGCAGTATTGATCTTATTATCCAGCGGAAAAGGAACGGTCATATCATAATCGCTACCCAGATTAACGAAGTAAATATCACTTCCGCCTAAACCACCCGGTATATTGCTACAGAAGTAAAGTTTGGTATCGTCGTTACTTAATGCAGGGTGATAGAAATCAAATTCTTTCTGAACAAAAGGCATCACTTTTATATTACCCCATATTCCTTTTTCCTGTGTAGCCACGCAGATTTCCAGATTGAATCTGCCCTTGGTGGAAGAAAGATTATTGCGGGTAAAATATACTTTATCGCCTGCCTTATTAAAACAAAGGGGGCCATAATTATATTTTGCATTCAGATCGTTACTGAATTTATCCAGCCTGTGAATGGTTCCATTGTATTCGCTTCTGGCACCACTTACCAGTATGATATCATTGTCGTTACTGGTTTGTGAGGTATAATCATCGTTGGCCTTGATGGATATTTTACTTACCCTTGATGAGCGACCGGCAACAGTATCAGTAGTATACAGATCAGCAGTATCTTTTACCCAGAATATACTGGCAAAAGGAAGTCCATCCCAACCAAATTCTTTCTCTGCTGTTTTCTTAGAATAGCGGTTAGAAACAAACACCATCCCCCGTTGAAAATATTGCGGACTAAAATCCTGTTGCTGCGTATTCAGGTTTAACAGGCGAACATTTATATCCAATGAATCGCGTAAAAAAAGATTCGTTTTTGCAAATCCTTTTGCTCTTGCGGCAATCAGATTAGGGCTCCGTGTTGGAAGTTCTTTTTGTAATTGCTGATAAATTTTAGCAGCTTCAGGATATTGTTTGTGATTGGCCTCTAGTTCTGCAATACGCTGCCGGGTAGAAAACAATGACCCGAATTTGTTTTCATATGAACGATAATACACCAACGCAGAATCGTAATTTTTTACATACCAATAAGATTCTGCAATATGTATTCTGGCCAATGAATCATTGTTGCTGGGGTATTTCAGACTGGTTTTCAGAAAAGGGATTGCGTACATATAACGCTGATCATTAAATTCTTTTTCCCCATTACGAAAATATATTCCGCCCCTGCCCGATTGCGCTAATGCAACAGTATGAAAGACTGAAATAAAAAGAAGAATATATACGATGCTTTTTTTCATTACTTGTTGTTATTATCAGAAGTATCTTGGCGAAGCCACTTTTCCGTTAGTGTTTCCAAATTCCATACGCAACATCAGCTCATGGGTTCCTGTATTGAGAGAGCCCAGATTTGAAAATGATTTATCATACGCATAACCCACACGCAATTGTTTACTCAATTGTAATTCAGCCATACCTACATAAGCATCCCCGGTACGGTAAGAGAAACCGAATGCAATGGTGTTCTGTATCCAGAGGTTGGCATTAAAATCGTATTCAATAGGTGCACCACTAACCGCTTTTACCAATATGGAAGGTTTTAAAGCAAGGTCTCTGTTAAGGTTCATGACAAAACCCGAAGCGAGATAGAGGTGTAAATCTCTGCCGGTTACGCCAGCCACTTCTGCTACATTATCATAAGTGATCTTTGTTTTGAGTAAAGCGGGGGTAGACAAGCCAATGTAAAATTTATCAGAGTTATAATACACACCTGCGGCCGCAGCAGGTAAAAATCCGCTGATGTTCTGGCTGAATGCAGGATCGTTGGGTTGAAAAGTTCTTACCTGACTATAGTTAGCGCGATAATTTAAAAAGCCTGCCTGCAAGCCCAGACTAAGTGTTCCAGACTCAGTAATTTGTATGCGGAATGCATAAGAGGCATTGAGTCCGGTACTTCTTTCAATACCGAGCTTATCATCGTATAACTGAAAACCAAGGCCGATCTTTTTTTCTTTTACCGGCATATCAAAACCAACAGAACTTGTTTGTGGTGCACCATCAATACCTACCCATTGGTTTCTGTATAGGGCAGTAGCGGTTATAACACCCCTGCTGCCTGCATAAGCAGGATTAATGTTCAGCATATTAAACATATACTGCGAATACATTGGATGCTGCTGTGCCCGGGCATCTGCTGCCGAAAGCAGTACAATGAAAACCCCCAATCCCCATTTTACTTTCATCAACAATACGCGCATGAGATTTCTTTTCATTTTTTCGATAACTGGATATTGTATGCTGTTCATTTGCGCTTATCGTTTCAAGGTGATGAAGCCTGCAAATTTTCTTACGGTTCCTGTATTTTTATCTGTAGCAAGAACTACATAGTAATATGTACCATCCGGCAGGTCTTCTCCCAATACACGATTTGGCTGGTTACCTTTTCCTTCAAATTCATTTTTATAATCAGCTGCTTTGTATACCAGGTTACCCCAACGGTTAAATACTTCCAGGTTAATATTGGTATTGAAAGGTCTTGTAATTACAAACTTATCATTCGTTCCATCCTGATTAGGTGAGAAGCCGGATGGGATGAAAATATCAATCAGCGGAAGTACAAATTTGGTTGGTACTCTAACAGCTGGATTACTATTTTCAAGCGGATCGTTAGAACTTACGGTTAATCTGCCAAAAGGAGATTTCGCTGTAAGTGTAGCCACATTATTCAATGTACCTGCAAACCCATTCGGGAATACTTTGATGGTAATCTGAACAGAATCTGTTGCGGCACCTGCCAACTGGCTTACATCGCTCAAAAGATCTATTTGTACTTTACCATCATAGGCGCCATTGGATAATAATTTTCCACTTGCCTTGATATCTACAACACCGAATGAAGTGGTAGAAGGGAATACAACAGACAGATCGTCTCTGATTTTCACACTATCCAGCAATTCAGGCCGCAGGTTTTTAGCAATGATGTTGAAAGATAACAGGTAGCTGCCATCCTGCTGTAATACAGGTGGTTTGGAAAGTGTTTTCTGTATATCGGCTACCTTACCCGGATCCAATGTGCTGATGGCATACGCATCTGAAGCAGCGGTACATCCATTGGCATCTGTGATGGTTACCGTATAATTACCCGGTGTTGTTACCAATATACTTCTGGTGGTTTGTGCAGTAGACCAGCTATAAGCCGAAGCCAAAGTTGAAGTAAGTGTAACGTTTCCTACACCCACTATTTGTGTTGCGGTTCCGGTGATCACCGGTTTAGCAGGCAACGTAAATATCTGAACAAATACAGCGTTACTGAATTTGATCTGGCTTCCGGAAATGGTTGCTCTTCGCAGATAAAAACTATTGTTTACCTGACCCGTTGTATAGGTACTGTTTTCTGAACCGATAATATCCTTGAAACTGATATTGTCTGATGAACTTTGCCATTGGTACAGATAAGTATCCAATCCACCACTGTTAACGGTTGTTGGAATAATAACAACACCGGTAGTTGTTCCGCAATATGATTTGGCAAGAACAGTTGTGGTAGGTCCTGTTTGTATACCAATACTACCCGGCACCAATGGAGGTACAGGTGTATTGATCACAATAACTGTGATCACTTTTTCGCTTGGAATATTATTACCATCCGGATCAGGATCTGTTCCGTCATTAGATAAATCCGTAGCCGTTGTATTGAGTTCATCACTAAAGCCTGACGCAATGGCCTGTAAACGATACACGGAGCTTAACTGGTTAGGCGTAATATTAATGGTAAACTGTAACAGCGACTCCTGTTTGTATCCCAGTACGCTGGAAGACAATATCATATTCGTATCCAGCTTTGCATCAAATGCAGGATTCACAATGATATTATTGGTAGCGGTAACCGATCCTACTACAGAGAAAGTAGAAGGCGATCCAATTACCCTTGCCAGGTTCTGAAACAGTTTTACGGTTTTCAGATTTACATTTCCGTAGTTTTTCAATTTGTAAGAGAGTAACACATTATAGGTACCATTGCCCTGTAAAACAGGTGTACCCGCTGTAAGTGCCACACCAATTGCCGCCGTAGGGAAAAGATTGATCACCGTTGGAACCGGGTCACCTTTTTTAGTGATTTCAGGGTGCGTACTTACATCTTCATTATCATTTGAAATACTTGTAGCCAATGCAGTAGCACCTTCTGTACTTCCTGTTCCCAATGCTACCGCCTGCATGACAAATGGTTCTGTGAAACCGTTAGGCTTAACATGCAGCCATAAAATAATGTCTGCTTCCACACCTATCGGTAAAGAAGATAATACACCAAACATATAAATGCTATGTCCATCTTCCACTATCCTTAGCTCATCTCCTGTTTCTGTTTTTGTATCAGAAATACTGCTCCACATTTCAAGGTTTCCGTGTGTCGTTCCATCGGGGCTTGCAACTGCCATTCCTAGCATACCCAACGCATCATTGATTGGGATGGTAGTACGCAAATCCTGTTTGTGTTTGTTTACACGGGCAAACAAATCTGTACTTTGTATACCATCATAATTTCTGTTAGGCACCACCGTAATTCCGGAAACTTTAACGCTATCCAGAATATAGGTTACCGGACTTGGGAATACATCTTTCAGGTTTAACCTTGCCTGAGAGTTAGAGAGATCGAGGTCGCCAATATTTTTGGTTTTCACCACAATACGGGTAGCCCATGAACTGTCTTTCTCCATTTTAGGCTGATCTGATTTCAGGGTAATGATAACCCGTGGAGACAATACAATAATAGTAGCTGTATCCCGGTTAAAATTATTATCCCTTCTTTCACCATTGGCATCAATAATAGAAACCAGTGTATACAAAGTAGTAGAAGGAATTAATACCACACCGGTTGCTGTTCCACTCACATAATTGGTGAGGGTATCTGTTTTATTGCTCTTGGCAGATTTATAAATGATGGTATATGGCGATCTTCCTGCTGTCATGGTAAATGTCAGCTTAGGTGTTTCTGTAACCAGTATCGGACCATTGCCTTTGATACCACCCTGTGGACCGCTAAACGTAACTTTTGTTTTTGCAACAATAGGAATACCACCTACGGTACCGCAAATTTCCAGTTCGTTGGCAGGAGCAGTAAGTTGTGCAGTATAGGTGCCGTTGTTATTATCTATTACAGTTGTAAACGAACCCGGGTTAGTGGTACATAAATTAATGACCGCTACGCCCCCGCTACAATTGATACGGTTACCATTAGGATCAAACAGTGTAACTGTTACAGTAACAGGATTGTTATTATTACCGGAAGCGGTTACCGGCACACCACCAATAGTAACTTTTGCATAATCGATAATCGCAACATTGTAGTTAACGGTATTACCGGCACAACCACCGTTAAATGGACGCACGCTGATAACACCATTGGCAGTTCCAGCTTTTACATTGATGCTATTGGTTGTAGAACTGCCTGTGTATCCTGCGGGTAATGTCCATACATAATTGGTAGCGGCAGGAATAGCTGCTGATACAGAGAATGTTTTGGTACTGTCTTTCTGCAAAGCACAAGGTCCTGAGATGCCACCAATTACCGGAGGGGCCACTGTTGTTACTGAAACCACATTAGAAAACACAGATCCATTGGCAGCTGTTGTAGCTACTCTTCTGAAAAATGTTTTTTGCGATAAAGCAGGTGCGGCATAGGTATTGGCTGTGGCACCTGTTATATTGGTAAATACAAGACTATCTGTACTTTGTTGCCATTGATAAGTAATCGCTCCATTACCACCACCTGCATCGTTCACAGAAGTGAAGGCAGCCGGAGTAGCACCTACACAAATGGTTTGATTAGCGGTGATACTACCTGGTATCAATGTAATTAAGATAGTAGGCGGAACTGCATTACATCCCGGAGTTGCAGGGGGATAACTTACTTTAATAGTATCCGTAGGATTTACGGTAATCACGAGATAAGCATCCGGACGGGCTTTTTCAAAACCATCCGCGCCCTGAACCCATTGACCGTTAGATATAAACCATCCGGGCCAATCGGTTCCTCTACCCTGACCATCAACAGCAGCACCAGGCCATAATATTTCTGTCTGCAAAGGCTGGTTAAGTGCAGCTGTCTGTGCCGTAAGTACCGTCTTATCTGTATTCAACCAGGTAAGGGTTACCGGATTGGTACCGGGCGTAAAATTAGGTACAACAGTATATTGAATATAAGGCACATCATTTTTACAGATGGCTGTAGCAGTTAATGATAATCCTCTTCCTACTTTAATCAATACCGTAGCCTGATCGCAATTAGTAGGATTGGCTTTTTCACAAATCGTATAGGTTACTGTATAGGTTCCTTCGAATGTATTGGCAGGTACCACCAATGCCGCATTGGCATCAAAAGCCAGTCCGGCAATACCGCCATTCGAATTCAATGTAAGGTTCAGCAATGGTAAGGTTGCCTGAACATTGTTCAGTTTATCGTTGGTTAAAACGGTAGCCGTTGTTCCACCTTTTGCGCCATTAATTTCTGTGGCTGTAAAATCATCGTTAACTGCATCAATCGTTAATACAGTAACGGTGATGGTTGCGGTAGTGACACAGCCTGTAACGGTATTGGTACCGGTAACGGTGTATTGTGTAGTAGTAAGCGGACTGGCAGTTACAACCGCTGTATTAGCTACAGATAATCCGGTGGTAGGTGTCCATCCATACGTATTGGCACCACTGGCAGTTAAGCTAACGCCTGTACCCATTTGAATAGAAGTTGTAGCAGGTGTAATGGTAATGACAGGTAATGTATTGATAACAACTGTTGTTGTTGCTGTATTCTTACAACCATTTACATCTGTTACTTCAACCGTGTAGTTTCCTGCAGATAAAGCAGTTGTGGTTGTAATGCCAGCATTCTGCACAACGGCTGTGAAATTATTTGGTCCTGTCCAGCTATATGCTGCAAAACCACCTGATGCAGTAACCGTTAATGCGCCGCCAATACAAACAGGGCTATTACTTCCTGCTGTAACAACAGGTAGCACGTTTACAGTTGTTGTAACAACATTACTATTGAACGAGAATGCACCCACTGTGGCAACCCTTCTATAAAAAGTAGTGGTGGAAACTGCACCCGGAGAATAGGTACTACCGGTTGCACCCACAATATTTGTAAAGCCTGTTGTGTTAGAAGTAGTGGATGATTGCCATTGATATGTAATACCTGTAGCACCCGATGCTTCTGTTCCGGAGGTAAGTGTTGTTGGTGTAAAAGTGCCGCAACCATTTTGATCACCCCCAATCACACCGGGCTCAATTACGGTTATGGTTATGGTAGTTGAACTAACGCAACCGGAAAGCGCAGTTCCTGTAACGGTATAGGCTGTGGTTGTAACCGGGCTGGCCGTTACCACTGCCGTGTTGGTAGCAGACAATGCCGTAGACGGAGACCATGCATAGGTATTAGCTCCTGCAGCAGTGAGTGTAGCATTTCCTCCAACAGCTATGGTGGTTGAAATGGTTGAGGCGGTTACGGTTGGTATTGTATTAACTGTAACCGTTACTACATTACTATTGAATGAAAGCACTCCGGCTATTACAACTCTTTTATAAAAAGTAGTGGTGGAAACTGCACCCGGAGAATAGGTACTACCGGTTGCACCCACAATATTTGTAAAGTCTGTAGTATTTGAAGTAGTGGATGATTGCCATTGATATGTAATACCTGCAGCACCCGATGCTTCTGTTCCGGAGGTAAGTGTTGTTGGCGTAAAAGTGCCGCAACCATTTTGATCACCGCCAATCACACCGGGCTCAATTACGGTTATGGTTATAGTAGCTGAACTAACGCAACCCGAGACCGCAGTTCCGGTAACGGTATAAGAAGTAGTGGTAACCGGACTGGCCGTTACCACCGCCGTGTTGGTAGCAGACAATCCAGTAGCCGGAGACCATGCATAGGTATTGGCTCCCGCAGCAGTGAGTGTAGCGCTTCCTCCAACAGCTATAGTGGTTGAAATGGTTGAAGCGGTTACAGTTGGTGTTGGATTTAATTCAACAGTAACCACATTACTAAACAGTGGCCCATTGATATTGGTATTGCTGGCTCCAGCTCTGGTTACCACACTACGTCTGTAAAAAGTGGTGGCAGTGATAGGTGCAGTTGCGGTATACGTAGTAAGTGTATCAGCTGCAGAAGTAGCTGCAAAGCCTGTAGTAGCAGATGTGGTGGAAGATTCCCACTGATAAAAATATCGTGTGGAGGTAATACTTCCTCCTGTTGCATTGGAGGTTGCTAAAATAGTACCGGGGGTGCCATTGGCACCGCAAAGATTACCCGCTGCTACAATAACACCGGGTGATAATGCGGCATTGGTATAAATACCCCAATGAAAAGGTCCCATATCAGCCACAGTGGTAGTGGGCAATGTGCGGATCAATGGCGAAGAATTACTGTAACCGGTGGGAAGTGTTCCTGCAGTAAGGGTTCCATCAACATTCACATCCTGATCACTTAAAATCAATTTAAGGTTACTGGTTAATGATGGCACATTTGATAACGTGTATGTTCCATCCACATCCACAACGGTTCTGTCTTTAACTACATTGTTATTGTCAATCAGATACACATAAATACTTCCGTTGGCATTGGTACCTACTTCAGCACCGGTTTTAATGTTACTGAAATCTGTTTGTCCGCTAATATCCACATCGTTGTATACTGTTCCTGATAATGTGGTAGGCACAGCCGTTACGCTGATGGTTACCAAAGCAATCGATGATAAAGAACTGGATACACCGCAGGTAGGATGCGTATCGGTAATCTGGTATTGATAGGTATCTGTTCCAACAAAATTGGCATTGGGTGTATACCTGATCAGATTGTTAGTCATAATCTGTATGGTACCACTGGTAGGTGCCTTCAACCCAGTTGCAGAAATACTGAGTGTGAATGCATCACTGTTTGGATCAGAGTCGTTGGAAAGGACATTGGTATACAATAATTGATTGGCCAATGTATTATCAGTATCAGCTACTGCCGAAGGAGCCACATTCGGATTTGCGGCTGCGCTAACCGTAATAGTAACCGTTGCCTGATTACTTACCGCAGCACTTGGATCTGCTACGGTGTATGTGAACTGGTCTGTTCCAATAAAATTGTTGTTGGGCGTATACTTGTAAGTTCCATCTGCATTGGTTGTTAACACACCATTGGCTGGCCCCGTTACAATGGTAACCGTTAACAGTTTATTCTCAGGATCTGTATCGTTGGCTTTGATATCAATGTTAACCGGTGTGCAACCGAAAGTGGTTTTACTATCGTTTACCGCTACCGGTGGTTGGTTTGCCACAGTAACCGTTATGGTTGCTGTACCACTCAGTGCAACGGAGCATGCATCCGGAGCATCCACACTGAACCGTCTGTAGGTAAATGTTTCAGTACCCACAAATCCGGTAGTAGGTGTATACACTACTGTGTTACCAACCAGCGTGGCAGTTCCATTAGCAGGAAAAGTAAGCAAGGTTGGTGCTGTAAGTGCCCCTTGTAAGTCAACATCATTGGCCCCTATGTTAATGGTAATGGCTGTATTCGAATTGGTAGTTACGTTATCATTAACAATAGTAGGGGCAACACGGGTTACCGTAATTCTAATGGTGCCTGAGTTAGTTGTTCCGTTACCGCCATCTGTTACCACATAGCGGATGGTATCGGTACCCACAAAGTTTCCTCTTGGCGTGTATACAATTTGGGTGCCGGCATTAATAATAGTTGCTGTAGAAGTTAGCCCTCCTGAAGAACCACTAGCAATACTTGAAATAGAAGTGATTGTTAGTTGTGTATTGTTACCTGTATAATAGCTCAGGTCGTTGGTTAAGGGTGAAATGGTTACAGACAATGCCGAAGAGGTGGTAGTTGATTCCGGATAAACAATCGGTATGTACGTAGTAGGTGTTGTTAAGCAAGGGTAATAATCAATAGACAGTTTGGGATGCCTTGATGCGGTACCATCTTCTTTGCTGTAAAATGTAATTGGATTGGCCCTGTTAGCAGGTCCGTTTAATCGTAAACCATTATTCGCTACCGTATTACTCAACCAGTTTTGCACCATAGTGGTAACCGTAGCAGTAAGTGTTCCACCGGCAGCCACAACAGTAGTGCTTACTTGTGGAAAAGTCGTATTACCTGTTGTAGTGATGTCATTTGTAGTATTTGCAGCACCCACTGATGTCCATGTGAGAGCTCCGGAGAATGTATTATAGGTTACCGTACTTTCAGACCAGTTCCGCAATACAGGATTGATAGCTACGTTAATAGCGGCTCCAATTGGAAAAGTATTATCAACCGTAAAACCATTTACCGAAGTCATAATGAGCTGGGCATTGGTAACGATGGCAGTAGACGAAATACTGGAAGACAATCCACCAAAAGTAATGATCGGCCTTTGTACATTTCCTGATGTGGTTCTGAGTATCAATGTAGAAGCAGTACCATAATTTGCAGTAGGTGACACCTGTTCCATATAGGCATCTGCCGTTGGGGTTAAGGTAGTATTAACCGTAGAGGTAGTTTGGTTAAACTGGTATTTACCTGTTCCGCAATTATCAACCAATGTAATGCTTACGGTTCCTGTTTGACAATAACCTGTTACCGTATTACAAGCCTGGTAAGTAAACTGATCGCTGGTAACCCCGGGAAGATTTTGCGATAGATACGAAAGCGTTCCGTTTACATTAATATAAACATATCCTTTGCTTGGCTTTGTTGGGATATCACGTATGTATAAATTACTTCCCGTAGTGGTACCTACATTACCATCATTCTTATCGTTACCCAACACATTGATCTGAACAATACTGTTGGCAATAGCAGTAGCGTTATCATTCACTATAGCTGGCAAATTGAGTACATCACCCACAGAAATATTGATGTTTCCTACAGCCGTAGTAACCCCTCCATCATTACTGATAGTGTACTGGCCTGATGTGGTTCCTTTATATCCGGCTGTTGGCGTAAAAGTTACACTGCCTGCTGTATTGGTAATCACCGTTCCGTTAGCAAGGTTGGTTACGCTGATTAACGTTCTGGCTCCTGCATTCGCATCAATATTACTGTCGAATACATTAAATGTAATAGACTCGGTTACACAACCATCTGCAATGCTTTTATTAATTGTCGTTACCGTTAATGGTGGTGTTGCCGGTATTACCGTTAAAGATTTTGAATCGAAAGTTACGCGACCACAATTGTCAGTTGCCTTACAGGAAATGACCGCAGTTTTAGCAGTAGCACCTACATCATCGGGTCGGAAAGTAACGTTCTGACTGGTGCTGTTTGGTAAAAAAGTACCTGGTATGGTAGATGTCCATACATAAGAAGCCCCTCCTGTATTGGTACCTGTGGGATTAGAATTCAGCTGGGGAGAAGTAACCAATGCTTTTAGCTGTGTGGGCACACCGGTAATTCCTACCGAAATTTTTGGTGGAATTTTATCATTTAATGCAAACAGACTGAAATTGAAAAATATACGCTGAGCAGCGATCTGGTCGGCTCCGGATCCTCCAAAATTATGCGATGCCTGGTAGGCTACATAACCTCTTGCTGCATCTCCAAAAGCTCTTCCATATAAATTTTGAACAGCCTCGCCAGGAGATAAACCCGGAATATCGGACTGGTTGGGACTGGTTGTAATTAATTTGGCACCATTGGCACCGGTTCTCCAGGCACTTCCAATTTTAGGTAGGTATACCGTTTCAGAACCACCCAATTGTGCGTTGGTAGTGTTGTTCAGATATTGTGCTATGGGATCTCCCGGTAAAAGGGTTGTAACCGGAGTTACTGCTCTGTTATGATCTGTAAAAGGTAACAACCCATTGGTTGAAAGGAAATTCATTTTACGTGTGGCATCATTAGGATCTACTAAATTCTCCAATACACTTACCGCATGGCAACCAGCCCATATAGCACTCTTATGGTCTCGGTTCCAGTCTAACAAATTACTGTGATTGGCCCAGCTAGGATCGGCGTGTGGCAGAATAAAAATATCATCACAGGCTCCTAATTGTGCCGGGGTTTTAAAGCCATAGGCACTCGAAGGAATACCCGCTGCATTCATAAACCCTACCGCTATACTACCATTGGTTTTATCCAAGGCCCATTTGGGAATAAAATTAATTTTATACGTTACATCAACCGTCAGATCACTGTTGATATCATCAATCAATACGCCCTGGTTTCTCCAACTATTTAATACACTGGTTACCGCTGAAGTAATGTATTCCGCAGATATGATAAAAGTGCCGCCTTTATATCCTTTTCCATTATAAGTAAAATCGATCCCATCCTTTACCTTATTCGCATTCACTACCACATTCACAGGCACATTATTATTCTTGAGCAACGCATACACCAATCCGTAGGGTTTCAATGAATTTTTTACGGTAGGTGTTGCAGAACCCATATCAATAATGGCCGACCCACTCTTAAAAGTCTGTGTTTGTGCAAAGGATGTGGTATACAAAAAAAGCACAGCGATTAGCGTGCATACAAAAGACATTAATTTTTTTAGCATCATGGTTGGTTACCTGAGAAGTTGTACAAACGATATATAATGATAAACCCGAACCACCCTTTCGGGAGGTTCAGGCAATCGATTGTTGTTACTAAATTCTATCCTCTTGCTTTGATCAGCTGTACCACTTTACGTTTCGTACCCTGAATCAATTCTGCGTAATAAGTTCCACTACTGTAAGTATGACCAATCTGGAAAGTGCTGTTAGAGCCTATTTTTGATTTGGCATCCACCACTCGTCCACTACCATCCATTACACGCAGGTTAACCGGCGTTTCATACTTACTCTCCAGTTTCAGTGTAAAGAAAGTTGTACTCGGATTTGGCATCACCGTTACTTTCAGTTCTTCTTCTGAAGTCTTTATATCATCTCCTTCCTTTGTAACTGATTGCAGTATTCCCTGCTGTACAACAGGAGAAGTGTTAACACTCATATTAGAACCACATTCCTGGTCACAACTTCCTAACCTATCCCCGCCGTGCAATCCTACGTGGGCCGGTACTGCATTAACACTGATACAAATTGTTTGTGGATTATTAACATTGCCAGGTGGAAGATGGCAGACATATACTTTACCACTATTAGTAAGCTTACCATATTTATCACGCTCCCTGATATCTTTCACACAGATGTTGATTGATCTGCTGAAAGAACAACCATACTTGTTGGTTGTTACAACAGTAAACGTATAACTTCCTCCTGTAGTTGGTGAGAACAGAATTGAGCTTCCCTGGCTTGCATTACATTCATTCAAACCACTGCCACTCCAACTATAGGTATAAGGAGCGCCTGAAGAAGGCAGGGATCCGGAAACCGAAAGTGTCGTTTTCTGAGCACCATATCCTATGTACAGGTTTGTTGATATTCCACCCGTATATACCGTACTGTTCGGAGTAGAAGTAATGGTTGTTGTGAAGGATGCAGCCAGTGTAATGGTTTGCGTACAGGTACTAAAATTACCGCTTGCATCTGTTGCTTTCCACGTTCTGTTAATCGAACTACTGTTGGATGCATCACTATACGTAACAGTAACTCCGCTACAATTGTCTGTTGCGGTTGCTGTTCCCGTAACTGAAGGAGCAGTAGATGTTCCGCAACTAACTGTAACATTAACCGGGCAGGTAATTACAGGTTTCACATTATCGGAAACGGTGATTTTCTGATACGCTTCAGTAAAATTACCTGAGGCATCCGTTGCTTTCCAGTAACGTTTAATGGTAGTTTCATTGTAAGGCTCATCCCTATAAGTAATGGTTACAGCACTGCAATTATCTGTTGCGGTTGCATTTCCGGATACAGATGGTGAAGTAGCTGATCCACAACTTACTGTGATATCATTAGGCTCAGTAAGAACCGGTTTCACTTTATCTAATATGGTAATTGTTTGTGCACAGGTACTGAAATTACCAGATCCATCGGTTGCTTTCCAGGTTCGCGTAATTACATTGCTATTGGTTACATCTGTGTACGTAATCACAACATAACCGGAATTGTCCGTTGCTGTTCCTGCACCTGTAACAGCAGGTGAGATTGCGCTACTACAGCTCACCGTTACATTATCGGGACAGTCAATTACAGGTTTCACATTGTCTGTGTATCCAGTACAAGGTTGCTGGTCGCAACTTCCCAATCTGTCGCCTGGGTGGTTGGCCAAATGGGCTGCAACTGCATTAATACTGATTGACAAAGTAATTGTCTTACCAGGGTTACCCGGAGGTACATGGCAGAGATAGACTTTGTAATTACCGCTGTTACCGTATTTGTTGTTATGAGGACAACTTGTTGAGCTATGAGACTTATGGTCACAATCGTTGTGATTATGTCCTTCATGGTTACAATCCTTATAATCATGCGACTTGTGGTCACATACTTTTTGGTCATCGTCACTCTTGCTCTTATCATGGTCACAATCACTTGATTTATGTGATTTATGACTACAACTTGAATGATTATGACCTTTGTGAGAACAATCTTTATAATCATGTGATTTATGGTCACAGTCCTTCTGACCATCATCATCTTTGTCATTTGTGTCTTTATGGCCACAATTGTATTTAGTATGCCCCTTATGATCGCAAGTATGGTTATGTCCTTTGTGAGAACAATCTGAAGAATCATGTGCTGAATGATCACACATCCACTGGCGGTCATCATCATCATCATTATCATTATCATCATCATCATCATCGTATTTGTCGTCTTTGTCAGAACAGTTTGATGTACTATGCGACTGATGATTACAAGAATGATTGTGACCCTGATGTGAACAATTAGATGAACTATGCGACTGGTGGTTACAGCTGTTATTGGTAACACTTGTATACACTCTGATATCCGTTACACAAATGGTGATATAAGAAGTGGTTTTACAACCTGCTGCACTGGTTACCTCAACTGCGAAAGTATAATTACCACCTTGTGTAGGTGTAAACACAGGACTTTGTGCAGTGGTACTGCTAAGCATACTGCTGGCAGTTCCACTCCATTGGTACGTATAGGTTCCTGCAGCGGTAGGTGTTGCTTTTAAGGTAGTGCTTTGTGCGCCATATCCAAGATACAGATTGGTAGATGGTCCACCTGTGTATGTATTATTGGTTGGCGTAGAGCTTACTGTTATTACAGGGGATATACAACCTACTGTAATTGTGAAGCTACAGGTAGAAACATTACCTGCTGCATCTGTTGCAGTTACCGTTACTGTGGTTGTACCCACAGGGAAGAAACTACCCGGTGCATGGCTATATGTAACCACAGGCGTGCTACAGTTGTCAGTTGCTGTGGCTGTGAAATTGATATAAGCTCCACTGGTTCCGCTCACAGCGTTAGTAGAAGTTGTTGTAATAGACGAAGGACAAGTAACCACCGGCTTAGTAACATCTTTTACAATCACTGTTTGTGTTTGTGAAGAAGTGTTACCATTTCCATCGCTATAGTTCCAGGTAATTGTATAGGTACCCTGAGCGGTGTAGCTGGTTAGATCTGAGGTAGTTGCTGTGATCAATCCTGCACAATTATCTGTGGCAGTTGGTGCACTTACTGTGGCAGCACACTGACCAGTTACGGTAGGCAGTGTAGTTATTGTTGGTACTGGTGCCTGTGTATCTCTACCTGCGTAAATAACTGCTGCGATGGTTTCATTGCCACTTGCATCGGTAACTGTGTAGAAATATTTAACAGTCCATCCACCACCATTGGTACCTATAGACAGTGTATTGGTTAATACAGCTGTTACCGGTCCACTGCAATTATCTGTATATAAGGCTGCAATACTTGCTGTAGCTGGTGCAGCAGGCACATTGGCAATACATTGACCGTTTGCGTTACCTGGTAAGCTTCCGGAAACAATCAGTACAGGTGCTATATTATCATTAACTGTAATGATTTGTGTACACTCCGCTGAATTACCAGAAGGATCAACCGCTCTGTAAGTACGCGTGATGGTATACTTATTAGTAGCAGTTTGATTAGAGATCACATCTCCTACATGAGATATGATTACTGAACAGTTATCGCTGGCAGTAACCAAAGTAGTATTAGGTGCGGGCACTGCAGAAGCACACTGTACGGTTACCGGTGCAGGACAGGTAATTACCGGATTAATGATATCTCTTACAGTTACGATAGCCGTTGCAGAAACGGAGTTTCCGTTTACATCGGTTACCGTCATGGTAACTGTGTTTGGTCCCAGTTTAGAACAATCGAAACTGGTTTTGTCAATAATGATAGACTTAATGCCATCAGGATCGTAAGAACCGTTATCGATATCACCTGCAGTAATGGTTACCTGACCGTTTTGGTCAACATATACTGTGATGTCTTTTGTTTTGATAACAGCAGGATCATCCACTAAAGCAACGGTAATGGTTACAGTAGCAGTTACACAATCCCCATCTGCATCACATAATTGATAAGTGAATACATCAGTACCGTTGAAGTTTGCATTTGGTGTATAGGTATATGTTCCGTTTGGATTGAATACCAATGTACCATGAGTAGTTGAGTTAACAACACTCCATACATTACCACCATCACCACTTAAGATATCGTTTCCAGTTACGGTTGCCGTTAAGCTGCCATCTTCATTTACGGTTTCTGTATCGTTCGTAGCAACTGGTGCATCATCTACTGATACAATTGTAATCGTTACTGTTGCAGTTGAACAATCGCCGTCAGCATCACATAATTGGTAAGTGAATACATCAGTACCGTTGAAGTTTGCATTCGGTGTATAGGTGTATGTTCCGTTCGGATTGAATACCAAGGTACCATTCGTGGTGGTGTTTACAACACTCCATACATTACCACCATCGCCACTTAAGATATCGTTACCGGTTACGGTTGCGGTTAAGCTACCATCTTCATTTACTGTCTCTGCATCGTTCGCAGCAACCGGTGCATCATCTACTGATACAACTGTGATTGTTACAGTTGCAGTTGAACAATCGCCATCTGCATCACATAATTGATAAGTGAATAC
>CALSAD010000010.1:0-209508 GCA_943372845.1 Chitinophaga pinensis
TCACTCACGACTGACGATTCACGATTCACGAATGACGACTCACGTTCACAAAAACTATGCTTCGTAAACTCTTCATACAGAACTACGCCATCATTGATGAGATTGGGATTGATTTCTCCTCTCAGCTGAACATCATTACCGGCGAAACCGGCGCGGGTAAAAGTATTTTAATGGGTGCCCTGAGTTTAATTCTCGGAGAACGGGCCGACAGTTCTGTTTTGGTAAACACACAAAAAAAATGCTTTATTGAAGGGTACTTTACAATTGATGGTAAACAAGCGGTACTGGATTTTTTGCAACAGCATGATTTAGATATAGAAGAAGAACTGGTATTGCGAAGAGAAATTGCCGCCAACGGAAAATCAAGGGCATTTATTAACGATACGCCTGCCAGTTTACAACAGCTGAAAACATTGGCTTCATTACTGGTAGATCTTCACCAGCAGTTTGACACACTGGAATTGGGCGATGCCGATTTTCAGCGCGAAGTAATGGATGCTTTGGCCAATACAGAAGCAGCTCTCAAATCTTATCAAAAAATATTTCAGCAATGGCAAGCCACGGGTAGAGAACTTACCGCCCTGCAACAAAAAAAAGCCGCCTTTACCAAAGAACTCGATTATAACCAGTTTCTATTTGATGAACTGAATGAACTATCGCTGAAAGAAAATGAACTGGAAGATCTGGATAACGAATTGAAACTGCTCAGCAATACAGAAGGCATTAAAACAACACTGGCTAAAGTGTACTTTGATCTGAAAGAAAGCGAGCAGCCCGTAGTACCCTTATTAAAGCAATTACTAAATCAGTTACAGGGTTATGCTTCTTATCACCCCGACCTTACTACTGTGATTGCCCGCTTGCAAAGTTCACAGATCGAACTGCAGGATATTGCAGAAGAAATTGACCGCATCAACGGCTCGGTAAATTTTGACGAGAAAAGAATTGAATGGATCAACCAGCGTTTAATGGATGGTTATAAGCTGATCAAAAAACACGGCGTACAAACAACAAACCAGTTACTCGAAATACAAGTTGGCCTTGAAGAAAAATTAAAAGCAGTGTTGGATATGGACGATGCGATTGCTATTAAAGAAAAATCAGTTGCACAATTATTTACAGATGCCACCGTACTCGCTGAACAGATTTCAAAAGCAAGACATCAACAGGTAAAACCATTGGAAGAAAAAGTAAACAAATTATTGGGACAAGTAGGGATGCCAAATGCCAAATTAAAAGTAGAACTTAAGAATGCAGCATTAACCATTTCCGGAAAAGATCATATCGATTTCTTGTTTGATGCCAACCTGCCTGCGGGACAGGCAGGTAAAAGCAGCCGATTTGAGCCCATTCGCAAAGTAGCCAGTGGTGGCGAGTTAAGTCGTTTAATGTTATGCATCAAATCACTGGTAGCGCAATCTATCGATTTACCTACTATGATCTTTGATGAGATAGATACCGGTATTTCCGGCGAAGCCGCAAAGCAGGTTGGCGCTATTATGAAAGGGTTAGCCGCCAGCAGGCAAATTATTTGCATTACACACCAGCCGCAAATTGCTGGTAAGGCCAATGCTCATTTCTTTGTGTATAAAGAGATCAAAAACGATGCGGTAAAAACAAATATCCGCTTACTGAATGAAGATGAACGAATTACTGCCATAGCCCGCATGCTAAGTGGCGAAAAACCTACCGCTGCTGCGCTTGAGAATGCAAGGGAGATGATGAATTAAGTCTGGAATCTGGAGTTAAAAGTCTGGAGTGGATGTAAGCCAGTATAACTCCAGACTCCAGACGTCTAACTCCTAACTTTTCTATACTTTTACCACCAGTTACTAATCTAAACTAACGAACACCATGGCCTACAACTTACTAAAAGGAAAACGCGGAATTATAACCGGTGCTTTGGATGAAAACTCCATCGCCTGGAAAGTAGCAGAAAAAGCACATGAAGAAGGTGCCACATTTGTACTAACCAATGCCCCTATCGCCATGCGTATGGGTGAGATTAAAAAATTGGCCGAGAAAACAGGGTCTCAAATTATTCCGGCAGATGCTACCAGTGTAGAAGAACTCACCAATCTGTTCACCCAATCACAGGAAATACTCGGAGGTAAAATAGATTTTGTACTGCACTCAATTGGTATGAGTGTAAATATTCGTAAGAACATTCCCTATACAGAAGCCAACTACGATTTCTTTATGAAAGGGATTGATGTATCGGCTATGTCTTTTCACAAAATGCTGGCGGTTGCTAAAAAATTAGATGCCATCAGCGAATGGGGTAGCGTAGTTGCTTTAACCTATATGGCTGCACAAAGAACCTATCCTTTTTATACTGATATGGCAGATATCAAAGCTATGCTCGAATCCATTGCACGTAGCTTTGGTTACCATTACGGACTGGAGAAAAAAGTACGTATCAATACCGTATCTCAATCACCTACCAAAACCACGGCAGGTACCGGTATCAAAGGCTTTGGCGATTTTTACGATTATGCAAACGCCATTGCCCCATTGGGTAATGCTACTGCAGAAGATTGTGCCAACTATTGTATCACTTTATTCTCAGACTTAACCAGGATGGTTACGATGCAGAATTTATTCCACGATGGCGGTTACTCCACCACAGGTGTAAGTAATGAAGTAATGCAGAAGCTTGGTATCGCAGACTAAAATCACGGATTGATATGATAAGGATAATGTATGTCAAGCAAATCATCCCTTTCATATTAATCTTATTCAAATCATAAAATCAGCGATTAAAATCTGTGTTATGAATATTCCCGCTAACCTTGTTGAGTACATTGGGTATTTTGGTTCGTTCCTTACCTCAATTACTTTTATTCCGCAGGTATACAAATCCTGGCAATCCAAAAGTGTAGGTGACCTGAGTATCTGGATGATCCTGATTGTTGTTACCAGCACACTGGTATGGTTAACCTATGGCTTTGCCATTAACAGCGGACCAGTAATTGTTGCCAATACCGTGGTGCTGCTGTTAACCTTGGTTTTATTATATTTTAAATACAGTTTCAAAAAACAATAATACGTTGCACTTGCATGTCTGTAAACGAAAAAAGCTATTCACAAAATGAATAGCTTTTTTAATATGGGGCACACAACTCCTGCATCTGCAGGGCCGGGGTGCAGAAGATTATTTAATACTCGTCTTCATTAAACATAAAGTCTTCCTGGCTTGGATAATCCGGCCAGATGTCTTCAATGCTCTCATACACCTCACCTTCGTCGTCCAGTTCCTGCAGGTTTTCCACAACCTCCAGCGGCGCACCGCTGCGGATGGAATAGTCGATCAATTCGTCTTTTGTTGCAGGCCATGGGGCCTCTTCCAGGTAACTTGCCAATTCTAATGTCCAGAACATATTTTACCTTTTAATTTTTTGCAAATGTAGCCGTATAAACGAAACCACCAAACCGGAGTTTCTAAAGCTGTGTAAAGAAATGTTTAAAAATTGCCTGTTAACCCGCCCCCTGTTGTAGTTTCGTAACCATAATTTAACCATTCCGCATGCTGAAAGCAGAACATATTACCAAGAAATACGGCAGTTTACAGGTGCTGAAAGGGGTGGATATTACCATAACCAAAGGCGAAATTGTAAGCATTGTTGGCTCATCCGGAGCTGGAAAAAGCACTTTATTGCATATTCTGGGAACCCTTGATACCGCTGATGAAGGGGCCATTTGGCTGCACAATGAGCGGATTGACCAGCTTACCGGAAAAAAACTGGCGGCCTTTCGTAACCGGCATATTGGCTTTGTGTTTCAGTTTCACCACCTGTTACCAGAATTTTCTGCTTTGGAGAATGTTTCCATCCCCGCATGGATTGCGGGCCAGAAAAAGAAAGCGGTTACAGAAAGGGCCATTGAATTGTTGACAACTTTAGGGCTGGCAGACCGTATAGACAACAAACCACAGCAATTATCAGGCGGCGAGCAGCAACGGGTGGCGGTTGCCAGGGCCCTCATTAATAACCCCTCCATTGTATTTGCCGATGAGCCCACCGGTAACCTGGATAGCACCAATGCCAAAGAATTACACGATCTTTTTGTGCAACTGAGAGACCAGTTTCAGCAAACTTTTTTAATCGTTACCCACAACGAGGAACTGGCGGGCATGAGCAACAGGGTATTACATATGAAAGACGGAAGGATAATTTGAGAATGTGGCAATTTGAAGATTTGAAAATGAGGAAAATCATTCACCTCTTACCATCATTTTCAAATTTGCACATTTTCATCCCGGCTTAGCCGGGACAAATTAACCCACTCTAGGTTTCCACGCAACTTCTTCCACTTGTAACAGATGACATATATAACGGGAGAGCACAAATAAATAATCACTCAGTCTGTTCAGGTATTTGATTACAAGCGGATCTACAAATAATTCATGTTCCTGCATATTCACACACAGTCTTTCTGCCCTTCTGCAAACACAACGGGCAACATGTGCCGTTGATACCGCCACATGTCCGCCGGGCAACACAAAAAATTTCATGGCTGGTAATACTTCGTTCATCGCATCAATCTGTTTTTCCAATAACACTATATCGGTTTCTTTCAGATCGGGCATTTTCATCAAGGGCTCTTTATCCGGATCGCAGGCAAGTGAGGATCCAATAGTAAACAAACGGTCTTGTATTTCTTTCAGCGTTTGTTTGGAGTGTGTATCGTTCAAATGATCGCTTACCAGGCCAATGTATGAGTTCAGCTCATCAACCGTACCATAAGTTTCAATACGAATATGGCTCTTGGGCACTTTGGTTCCGCCAATCAATGAAGTTTTGCCCAGATCACCTGTTTTGGTATATATTTTAGATGCCATGCGAGAGTACAGTTATAGGTAACAGGTATGCAACAAAAGCAAATGGGAAAAGTTCATTAGACGATAGTCCATGGACTATCGTCTACACTAAGAATGATGTATCATCGACAGTTCCTTCGTAGTATCCGTCTCCACCAACCCATCGCGCAAGCGAACCACTCGGTGGGCATAATGGGCAATATCTTCTTCGTGGGTTACCAGTACAACTGTATTTCCTGCGTCCTGTATTTTTCCGAATATCTTCATTACTTCTACTGAAGTTTTTGAATCCAGGTTACCGGTGGGCTCATCGGCAAGCAACAAAGAAGGATTGTTAACCAACGCACGGGCAATGGCCACACGTTGTATTTGTCCACCACTTAGCTCATTGGATTTATGGTGGCTTCTGTCTGCCAAATCAACTTTACGCAAAGCCTCCAGTGCCCTTTCAATTCTTTCTTTTTTATTAACGCCTGCATAAATCAGCGGCAAAGCCACATTTTCTGCAGCGGTAAGTCGAGGCAATAAATTAAACTGCTGAAATACAAATCCGATCTCGGTATTGCGTACTTCGGCCAGGTCATCATCGGCCATTTTACTTACGTCTTTGTTATTGAGGATGTATTTACCACCCGTTGGCGAATCCAGACAGCCCAGAATATTCATCAACGTACTTTTACCACTACCGGAAGGGCCCATCAATGCCACATATTCATTTTTAAAAATGTCCAGTGTAATTCCTTTTAAAACCGGAATGGCCTGGTTACCCATGAAATAACTTTTCTGGATATCTTCTAAACGGATGATGGCATCGCTCATAAATGCAGTTTATAGAATGTGGTGAAATTATTTCTTGATCACTTTTGGCACTTTAAAAAAAACAGGATCTGATACGGGTGAATTTAACAGTGCTTCTTCCCTGCTAATAGATCCCTGAACCACATCATCCCGCAACACATTTACCGCATCGCTGATATGAAGCAAAGGTGCTATTCCAGTTGTATCAACAGCTTGTAGTTTCTCTACAAAAGACACCATTTTCTGCAGATCAGCAGCAATGGATACTTTCTCCGTTTCATCAAAACGAAGCCTTGCCAAATGGGCCAGTTCATTAACTGTATTAACATCAATGTTCATATTCAACAAAAATAACAGAAAGCAGGGCAAAATGAAGCTGTAATTTTTGAAAGGCGATTATACAAAAGGAACGGCAACAAAGACCTCATTTTTAAGCGTTTGTTAAGTATACATCCTGAACAATCTGTTATTTTTTGTTGTATTGACTTTGTGATGAAGTGAGAAATCCACAAAACTGTATAAATGAAAACGTTAAAATGTACCGGGCAATTGAATTAAATTATTAAATTGTACATACAAAATCCCCCCTATATGCTAGTATATGCTGCATTGATCGTTTACCTTGTTTGCCTGTATATGGCTTACAAGGGCGCGGCACCTTCGGAAGGAAAGAAATTCTGACTTCTATAAAAGGTCCGGTATCCTGAACCAGGTATTCTTTTTTGATCAACATCAAAGGAGAATACCTTTTTTATTTTTCAGCCCCTGCCTTCCTATAATTTAATTGCAGCCGGAACATCGAAAAAAAATATTTTGCCCTACCTTCGATATAATTAGTTGCATAACTAACTAATTTTACACAAAGCATCGTCATATGAAACGTTCTATCCGAAAAGTTGCCGTTTTAGGCAGCGGCGTTATGGGTTCTCGTATTGCCTGTCATTTTGCAGGTATTGGTGTGCAGGTATTGCTGCTGGATATGGTTGCCAAAGGCGCCGAAGAAAGTACCAAACCTGCCGAACGTAATAAACTGGTAAATGATGCCCTGCAGGCTGCTATTAAAAGCAACCCCTCGCCGGTGTTTACCAAAGATGCAGTTAAGAAAATTGCCACAGGCAATTTTGATGATAACCTGAAAGATATTGCCAACTGCGATTGGATTATTGAAGTTGTGGTAGAGCGGCTTGATATTAAACAACTCATCTATGAAAAAGTAGAGAAGTTTCGCAAGCCAGGAACACTGATCACTTCCAATACCTCGGGTATACCCATTCATATGATGGCCGAAGGAAGAAGTGAAGATTTTAAAAAACATTTCTGCGGATCGCATTTTTTTAATCCGCCCCGCTACCTGCGCTTACTCGAAATCATCCCAACACCGCATACCGATCCTGAAGTGGTAGATTTTCTGATGCAGTATGGCGATCTGTACCTGGGTAAAACAACCGTTCTCTGTAAAGACACACCCGCATTTATTGCCAACCGTATTGGCGTATTCAGCATCATGAGCATTTTTCAAATCATGAACAAACTGGGGCTGAATATTGATGAGGTAGATGCATTAACCGGCCCAATTATAGGCCGCCCCAAATCTGCTACGTTTAGAACAGCTGATGTGGTAGGTGTTGATACCCTGGTAAAAGTAGCCAAAGGCGTTGCAGACAATTGCCCCAACGATGAAGCCAGAGAAATTTTTACCATTCCCGCATGGCTCGATACTGTGGTTACCAATAACTGGCTGGGAGATAAAACCGGACAGGGCTTTTTCAAAAAAATAAAATCTGCCGAAGGCAAAGAAATACTTACCCTTAACCTGCAAACCATGGAGTATGCAGCAAGGGTGAAACCAAAATTTGCCAGTCTTGAAGCAGCCAAACCCGTTGAAGATTTGAAGCAGCGGATAAAAATGCTGAGTGCCGCAACGGATAAAGCAGGTGAGTTTTACAGACAGTTTCACTACTCACTCTTTTCCTATATCTCTCACCGCATACCCGAGATCAGTGATGAAGTGTATCGCGTGGATGATGCCATGATGGCCGGTTTTGGCTGGGAAATTGGTGCTTTTGAAAGTTGGGACACAGTAGGTGTTGCCAAAACAGTAGAAGCCATGAAAGCCGCAGGCTACAAAGTAGCCACATGGGTAGATGAGATGATTGCCTGTGGTGCTACCAGTTTTTACAAAGTAGAAGCCGGCAAACGTTTGTATTATGATGTACCCACCAAATCATACAAGACCCTGCCGGGTGGCGATGCATTTTTGATATTAAACAACCATTCCGATAAATTGGTATGGAAGAACAGCGCCTGCAAACTCTATGATATTGGAGATGGTGTAGCCGGTTTTGAATGGAGTACCAAAATGAACAGCATTGGCGGTGAAGTATTGGAGGGACTGAACAAAGCCATCAGCGTAGCCGAAGAAAAATTCAAAGGACTGGTAATAGGTAACGAAGGCGCCAACTTTAGTGCAGGTGCCAATGTGGGCATGATTTTTATGCTGGCCATTGAACAGGAATATGATGAACTGGATATGGCCATCCGCATGTTTCAGAACAGCATGATGCGACTTCGTTATTCTTCTGTGCCGGTGGTAACCGCGCCACATGGTTTAACACTGGGTGGTGGTTGCGAAATGAATTTGCATGCCGATAAAGTTTGTGCTGCCGCAGAAACCTATATAGGATTGGTTGAATTAGGTGTAGGATTAATACCAGGAGGAGGCGGCACCAAAGAATTTGCTTTGCGCGCCGGTGATGAACTGCATGAAGATGAACCTGAAACTGTAACCTTAAAAAACCGCTTCTTTGCTATTGCTACTGCCAAAGTAGCTACCTCGGCACAGGAAGGTTTTGATATGGGTATTTTGCGTAAAGGACATGATGAAGTAGTGATGAATGTTGGCCGCCGTATAGCAGAAGCTAAAAAATCAGTAATTGATTTATACGACCAGGGCTACTCTATGCCACAACCCCGCAAAGATGTAAAAGTAATGGGCCGTTTAGGATTGGGTGCCATGCTTGCCGGTATACATGGTATGTGGCGTGGCAATTATGCTACCGACCACGATGCACTGGTAGCCAGAAAATTGGCCTACGTAATGTGCGGTGGCGACCTCAGCGAACAAACCCTGGTTAGCGAACAATATTTATTGGATTTGGAAAGAGAAGCTTTTTTAAGTCTTTGTGGTGAGAAGAAAACACTGGAAAGAATTCAGAGTGTGTTGAAGAGTGGCAGGCCGATCAGGAATTAATCGATGAGGGATATGCCTTTTAACGATTTTATTGGATAGTATTTATTTGCGTTCTTAGCGGTTCTTGGCGATCCTTGCGATACTAAAAATGTAAAGCTGTATCGCAGGGTTAGCAAGGGAACGCAAGGTTCGCAATGATTTCTTATTTAAATATTGTAGGAGAATTTTTATTTAATATAGGTGACACTGCAGAGAACAAAAAGTAGTTTATTCTTTTACGAGAACAACATCTGATAATAGATAATATTCTCCCGCCGGTTCTTTACGTATGATCCACCGAATTTTCGTTGGGCTGATTTTCTTTATAGTAGCCCGACCGGTTTTATTACAAAAAGAGCTTTTGAAAGATACACTCACTGAATCTGCATTTGAGGCTGTTCCAGTAATCGACACTTCATCAGGTTCAACGGCACAATCAATCTTATTTCCACCAAATAATGTACAACAATGTGTTCCTGACAATTTAGTGCCTATTTGGGTAATTTCAAGAGTGAATATGGTGCTGTCGGCCTTAAATTTCCATACACCAGCATACACTGTAGTAGCCTTTTTATTGAATGAAAAAGATACTATTAATAAAGCAACTGCCACTACAATTAAAATATTTTTCATACGCTGCGCTTAGCAATGCTACACATTCAATTTACGCAAAAACTTGTTACGTGTAGGTAACAGTTAAATTCGGATAATATATTAATCAAATTCTGAGTTCTGTGGCCGCAGATTCGCAGATTTTTGGTTACTAATCTATGACTGAGCGCCAGTGAAAGTCATTGCGAGGAACGAAGCAATCTGTGTTACAACATTCGATGTGTCTGTAATTCGAAGCACAGATTGCTTCGTTCCTCGCAATGACGGTGTGGGCATCTTTACCAAAGCAGAAAATCACGCAATGGTATTTTTAAATCTAATTAGTATAATCTGCGAATCTGCGGCTAAAACTTTGATTTCTCTCGCGATAAATTTATATTGATACACAGCTTGCATTCGCTTTCTTCTTCTAATCCGCAAATTCCTCTATCGAGAGACATTTTCGGAGAACAATACCTTGCTAAGAATTAAAAGTTGAATTACGCCAATGTTTTTTTCTTCCTGGCACTTATCAAACGGGGTTTTGTCATTGATTTTTGTAATGGCATTTTTTTACCCGTTGCTTTGTAATAAGCAATTATCTCACTAATTTTTTTTCTGTCTGCCGCTCTCAATGGAGTTGGATCAACTACGAAGTCAATGCCTACTGGTTCTTTTATGTATCCCATTGTCTTATAATTTAAGTTGGAAAATATTTTTTTATTAGTTTGAGTGACTCTTGTGGAAATATTACCATTTTATGTCCCCCCACATGTATCGCACCTAAAGTTTTTTCATAATGTTCAATCAGTCTTGTCTTAGAAGTGAAAGAAATGAACCCTTGATACCCTTTGTCCCACGAAGATTTACAAGTGAAAGCAAATAGGTTACCAGGAACACCTTCATAAAGTTTATTCTTACCTAAATTAAAGGGTGCACTTTCAATAAGGTGTAAATAATAATGGTCGTTGTAATCGCTAATGCTTAAAAGTCCCTGTACAATATCAGGATTGTTTCTAATTGTCAGTTTGAAAATTTGTCTGTCTGTTAGCTTGAACTCATTTTCCCAGTTGAAAAGCCATCCATTTTTCTTAGTAGCCTTTTTTAAGTCTGCTTTGGATAGAGGATGAACGTCAGTCGGGAAACTATCACCTGAAATGGTATTGACTATGCTGTTTGTTAGCTTGTCAATCTCAATTTCGAGATGATATTTGGTCTGTTTTGCCACCTCCTAAAGATACAAAAAAGAGGGTGTTTATAGTGTGTATTTAAGTAAATACAGATTGCTATAGCCGCAGATTCGCAGATTTTCGGTTAATAATCTGCGAATCTGCGGCTAAAATTGTTGGCTACTTTCGACACACTTTAAATTGACTCTCCGCTTGCATTCGCATTCTTCTTCTTCACAATAACAATTTTATTTAGCAATTCTAATCCACAAAGTCCTCTTTCGAGAGTGTTTGCGGGGAACTTCATCTTATTTGGGAGTCGCTATGGAGATTGCTTTTATTTGTAAAGATTTTTTTGCCAGTTCAAATCAAGGATGTCCAGATCAAATACTGGATAGTTGACTTCAGATTCTGTAAATGATCTTTTTTCAGGGTCAATGAGTATACAAAGCAGTTCATCAATTTCAGTGAAATTTTCAGGTATTTTTCTAATAAATGCTTGTTTATAAAAGTAACAGTACTCTTCTTCACTTAAAAAATCCTGACTGCGAGCTAGTTTGAGAAAACTTGTTTCAAATGTATTATAAGCCAAATGTCTAAAACTGTACAGATTGCGGAATAGACTAACAAGATTGATCGAATTTTGGTCAATTATTTTCGTTTCATCTGGAAATATTGTTTCAACAAGAGTAACGATATGTTGTAAAGTGTCTCGGTATTTTTCTCTGTCAATATCTGCTAAAAATTCTCCATAAGTGAGGTATTGAAAATCGTTTATGGTTTTTATGTATTCAAGTCGCCCCAAAGATTTTTTGCTTTTTGAAGTTGAATAAATAGTTTCCCATACAACATTCTTTTCGGTTGTTCTAGCTTGAATTTGTGAGCTGCTTTTGGCATTTTTCTTTGAAATCTGAAAAGCATGTAAAAGTGAGTCAAGTTGACGTTTTCTAGCTTTTGATGGCTCAGAATCCCGCATTCTTTTTGATGAATTCCAGAATCCATCATAATCTAACGCTTTGTATAATAAATTCTTAGCAGTGAGCATACCAATTAAATTGTATTTAGCTATTCTAATCCGCAAAGTCCTCATTCAAAAGATATTTTCGGATAAGTTCTTTTATTCTATTGTGGGAGATATTGCGTAGAAAAAACCCTAATAACACTAAACCGTATGTTGCCTGAAGCCATTTTACTCAACTTCTTTGTTTTTATAAATTGTAAATTTCTTTTTTCCTGTCCAATGATACTCACCAAAAACTTGCGTTTGCACCAAATATTCTAAATAATTAATCTCTCGAATTTTGTCAAACAAGTAAAGGTCGTTAGTCAAGTAATCTTTGCAAAAATTATCCAAGTCGTAAATAGATTGAGAAACAGCTTTAATAATTTGGTCTTTGCTGTTTATTGGATAATTGTCAAAAGTCAGTTTGATTGCATCTCTTTGCCAAGATTCCCTTGGTGCAATCTTTTGTTTAAAATACCACAAGGGAATACTGTCAAACTGTTTTGTTGTCTTTCTGAAACCTTGTCTACCTAACATTGGACAAATGCTCCAAGGATAATCGTGTGGATGAAATCCAAAATGGCCTATGTCAATACATAAATCCTCTTTCTCAAATTTAAAAACATCGTGTGTGCCAAAATATTCGTCTTCAGATAAAAGTAAGTCAAAGCCATAGTTTTTTAAAAAAGTGGCTAATTCATTTTCAATTTTATCTTTAAGTAGTTCTCTAAGTTCTTGCATTTTGTCTATGGTTACAGGCAACACTAAAATATTCACAATCACTAATAATATCATCACGGAAAGCCATACAAATCTACTGGCTTTACACAACCCATAAAAAAGGTTATTGAAAATCAAAGCTGAAATTATTGTACCCGCTAAAGAGTCCTCATTTCTTCTGATACACCCTCACATAATCCACCAACATACTTTGTGGAAATACGGTATCATCTATCCCCTGCTGTCCGGCCCAGTTGCCGCCGATGGCTACGTTTAGGATAAGAAAAAAATCTTTGTTATAGGGCCATGAATCATTGCCGGCGTTGGGGTTGTTGTAGGTAAAATAAAAATTACCATCCACATACCAGGTTATCTGTGTATCCGTCCACTCCATGCTGTACACATGAAAAGAATCCTGTGCGTCTTTAATTAATACACTGCCACCTTTCTGTTTTCCATTGGCGCCATTGAATGATTTATTGTGTGCTGTTCCATGAATCACATTTGGATCATGTCCTACTTCTTCCATAATATCCAGTTCACCATCATCGGGCCATACCAGTGGGTTGGTGGCGGCCAATGTCCAGATAGCGGGCCAGGTGCCTCTTCCCTTCGGAAGCTTTGCCCGTATTTCAAATTTTCCGTAGGTCCATTTGGCTTTGTTTTTGGTAAGCAGTCTGGCCGAAGTATAATTTCTTCCGCCAAAACTTTCTTTTCTTACTTCTATCATCAAATTACCGCCACTGATGCGCGCATTTTCTAATCGGTCTTTGGTATAGTACTGCAGTTCGTTATTACCCCATCCGCCCCCGCCAACATCATAGCCCCATTTGGTGGTATCCGGCAGGCCATCCTTACCAAACTCATCTGACCAAACCAATTGATAAGTTAAGGGAGTAGTAGGTGTTACGGGAGTAACCGGTGTAACAGGCGTAGTAGTGGTTGCAGTTGAACCTCCACCTTTACTGCAGGCGGTTACAATTAATAAGGTACAACTGATGAAACATAGATTAGCAAGTCGCATAGCATATAATGTTTAGCTACTGTATATAAAGGCATCCAAAACCTATGAAACAAAGAAGCTGTTTGCGTTAATTATTAACAAATAACTTATGTCTCTGCGAAAACTCTATTAACTCTGCGGCTCTGCGGTTAGAGCCAGCTAAAACCAACCGCGGAGCCGCAGAGAACAGGGAGTTTTCGCAGAGAAAAAATATATGGTTAACTAAAAACAATTAACTCAACCAACTTTTGAATATACTAATTTCTTCCAGTTTTCTAAAACCCTGTTGAGACTTACCACCCCTATTTTACCGCTGATACACCCGAAATAGCATTTATCAATAATGCCCCAACATCCACCATAACTGTTTATCTTCGAAATACAACCTTAAACCAAAGCTATATGCAACCTGTTCTCTCGTTGAATGGCATCGCCAAATCGTATGGCAAGATCCAGGCACTGAAAGGTGTTTCATTCGATGTTCCTGAAGGTGCCGTGTTCGGTATTCTCGGACCCAACGGCAGTGGTAAAACCACCATGCTTAGTATTATACTGGACATATTAAAAGCCGATACAGGCAGCTTTGCCTGGTTTGGAAAGCCGGGCTCACCCGAAACACGTAAACAAATTGGCTCACTACTGGAAACCCCCAATTTTTATCATTACCTGTCTGCCGTAGATAATTTAAATATTACCCAAGCCATTAGTGGTAGGGGCGATGCTGCAGATATTGACCGTGTACTGGAAATAGTCAAATTAACGGAGCGCAAAAAAAGCCGGTTCAGTGCGTATAGTTTGGGTATGAAACAAAGACTGGCCATTGGTGCCGCTTTACTGGGCGATCCGCAGGTATTGGTGTTTGATGAACCAACGAATGGATTGGACCCCGTTGGTATTGCAGAGATCAGGGAACTGATTAAAGAACTGGCCAAGCGCGGCAAAACCATCATCATGGCCAGCCATTTACTGGATGAGGTAGAAAAAGTGTGTACGCATGTGGCCATTTTAAAAAGAGGCACATTGCTTACCGCCGGTAATGTGGATGAGGTATTAGCCAATGAAGATATTGTAGAAGTATCCTCTCAAGATCCCGCTCAATTGCATGAACTGCTGAAAGCCTTTCCGGGGTATACCCATATTAAGCAGGACGGAAATAAAATACAGTTATTCTTTCCCATTGGCACGGCACAACTGGAAGAAGTAAACAGATTTTGCTTTGCAAAAGGAATCACACTCAATCTTTTATTTGCCAAGAAGAAAAGCCTTGAAACCAAGTTTTTTGAATTAACCAACGACTAACCCAAAACTGCTATCACATGTTATCACTTATAAAAATTGAATGGCTGAAAATTAAAAAGTATCCGGCATTCTGGTGGATGCTGGGGATTGTGGCTTTAACATATCCGGGTATCAATACCATGACATACTACGGCTATCTGGAAGCCACGAAAGGAAAAGAAATGACGAGCACTGTTGCTAAAATGTTATTGGGCAACCCCTTTGCTTTTCCTGAAACCTGGCATTCAGTTGCGTATTTTTCATCGTTCTTTATTTTGTTGCCCTCTATCCTGGTAATCATGATGGTAACCAATGAGTATACTTTTAAAACGCATCGGCAGAATATCATTGATGGATGGAGCAGGCCCCAGTTCATTACCAGTAAACTGTTTGATGTAGCCATTGTTTCTGTGATTGCTTCATTGGTATATTTAGCTGTGGCTACGGGTTTTGGTATTTATGCAGATAATGCCGTACTAAACCGTTGGTCTGAGCAACTGCAATATATTCCGCTATTCTTATTGCAGACTTTTGCGCAATTAAGCATTGCTTTTCTGTTGGGATACTTAGTGAAGAAAGCATTTATCGCCCTCGGTATTTTTCTTTTCTATTACCTGGTGGTAGAAAACATTGCTGTAGCGTATGCCCGTTTTAAGATGAATGATATTGGAAGATTTTTGCCGTTTGAGATCTCAGACCGTGTCCTTCCATCTCCGGCTTTCTTTTCAAGATTTGGAAAGGATGCCAAGGCAAGCTATGATCGTGCGTTGAGTATTGTGCCGGAGCATGTGGCGTATACCATTGTGCTTACTGCTATCATCTGGGTAATCTGTTATGCGGTGCATAGAAAAAGAGATTTGTAATATCTCTGACTCTTGATTAGAAGTAGTTGTACTACTCTATCAGATACTTCCAACCGCGGAGAACATGAGTTAAGAGAGTTTTCGCAGAGTGTGGAAAGAAATCACACTGCAATCAAACCGTGCCTTTGTGCCTTCGTGTGCAATTATTTTTTCACACACGAAGGCACAAAGGCACGGTTTAAGAAGAAGTAGTTTAAAGAGCAGCACAGATGCTTACTTAATCAATTCCTCAATGGCATCTTCAATTGAGGGGTATTGAAAATCAAATCCTGCCAGTTGTATTTTCTGGCAATTAACAGTGGCACTTTTCAGTACTTCAATACTCATTTCTCCCAATACTATTTTCAACAGAAATTCAGGCACATGAATCGGAATAAAAAAACTGCCACGCATTTTTTTGGCAAGCGCCAGTGTTAGTATTTTATTAGTTACAGGATGTGGTGCTACTGCATTGTACGCTCCTTGCATCTGTTCATTTTCAATGGCCCGTATAAACATGTGGCAAAGATCTGTTACATGAATCCAGCTTACTACCTGATCGCCACCACCAAGGATAGCAGCAATGCCGGCCCGCAATGGTTTTTTAAACTCAACAAAAGCGCCGCCTTCATTACTTAACACAATACCGGTTCTTAATTTTACCAAACGCTTTCCCAATGCTGTTACCGGTTCAATACTGTTTTCCCATGCAAGACAGGTTTCGCCCAGGAATTCGGTATCAGCAGGTGCATCTTCAGTAAAACCATTTTTTTTACTGACTGCCGTATCGGCACCATACCAACCGATGGCTGAGGAACTGATCACGGATTGTACTTTATTGGTATTTTCTGTCAAAGCTTTTACCAGTAAAGCACTGCTCTGCGTTCGGCTGCTTAGGATTTCTTCTTTTCTTTTGTCACTCCATCTTTTATCAGCCACTCCCGCACCTGCCAAGTGAATGATATGATCTGCTTTGGCAATGGCGGCGGCATCAATGGTTTGTTTTTCAACATCCCATTGGGCAAAGCTTACACCCTTTCGTTCTTTACCGGATACGGGAATACTTCGGCTTACAATAATCACTTGATGCCCTTTCTCTACTAGCATTGCCGTTAACCGTGTTCCAATCATACCTGTTCCGCCAGTAATCAATAT
This sequence comes from Chitinophaga pinensis, assembly GCA_943372845.1. Lineage (GTDB taxonomy): Bacteria > Bacteroidota > Bacteroidia > Chitinophagales > Chitinophagaceae > Sediminibacterium > Sediminibacterium pinensis_K. Next base: position 16,608 of record CALSAD010000010.1, read on the forward strand.
CGTTGCCATAGCATTTTTTTACTGCTCCATTGCGCCTTTGCGTGAGAAAATTTCTCGCAAAGGCGCAAAGGCGCTATTGAGTTGATTAGTATCAAACAAAGATGGTTAATAAAAGTTGTATTCCGTTTCTCGTTGGTGGGCCGCATAAAAAACCCCCGACTCATCATCAGGGGTTCACAACTAAAATCACCAATTTAAATACACAAGATATATAGCAAGCAAGGGTTAGTCAGGCTTTTTACCATCCAGAAAAGTGTTGATAGTAGAGATTTGTGTTTGATCGTTCTCATCTTTTCCTACCGTATACTTACTGTAAAAATTCTCTACAGAAGTTAATGTGTTACCAAACAATTCCATATTCCTTCTTACATAAGCAGGAACCGCATCAAATTCATTGTTGGCATCCGCTGCATTGTTCATATTGAACGATAGATTGCGAAGTTTCTGTATTCTTTCAGCTGCCCTGCGTTTCTGGTCTTCTGCTTCATCAATTGAATCTTCTTCAAATGCAGCCTGCATATCAGCGCGTGGTGCCATTGCTACCGGAGCCACTACAGCTTCCTTTTCTACCAGGTGCAATTCCATTTCATCATGCTCCTCTATTTTAGAAACAGGTTCGGGCTTGGGTGCGGGTGCCGGTTGTTCCATTTCCATTACCCGGGTAGCTATTTGCTGTGGCGCTACTTCTGGTTCAGCATAAATATTAGCAGGCTTGCTTAAAAAACTCATGGTGGTAATAGGTGCCTGCGGTTCTGTTTTCTCATTCACCTGAAAAGTAGTGAGTTCTTCTATTACCGTTTTAGCCACGTGCACTTCTGCTATGGGTTCTTCTACTTTTACTTCCTGGGTAATCTCGGTACTCAATTCAAACTGCAATACCATCGATTCCTTTTCTTCTTTTACTTCTTCGTATATCTGAACGGGACTTGATGTAAATTCAGGTCTGCTGAAAACAGTGAGCATATCTTCCAATGGCATTCTTTCCTGCATGGTAGGTGCAAATACATCTTTCTCTTCCACCACAACAGGCGCTGCTACTTCTTCTACTACAGGAGCGGCTGCAACAACTTTAGGCGCTTCTGTCTCCAATACCATTACAATCTTTTCAGGTTGTGGCTCAGACTTCTTGGAAGCTACGGGTTTGGCAAAAGGATCTTTGTGTTCAAAGCCGGTAGCTATTAAAGTAATGCCGATCTTTTTATCCAATGTGGGATCGTAGCCCATACCTACAATCACATCTGTATTTTCTCCGGCCTGCATACGCAGGTGGTTATTAATAATTTCCAGCTCATCCATGGTACACTCATGTTCTCCTTCTGCACTGTTGATGTTGATGAGGATCCATTTGGCTCCCTGTATATCATTATCGTTGAGCAATGGAGAAGACAATGCTTCTTCAATGGCACGCTGGGCACGGTCTTCGCCTTCCAGTTCTGCTTTACCCAAAATAGCTACGCCACCGTTTTTCATAACGGTACATACATCGGCAAAATCCACAATAATATGTCCGCGGCTATTGATGATATCCGTGATACATTTAGCAGCAGTAGCCAATACATTATCTGCTTTACCAAAGGCTTCCTTCATTTTCAGGTTGCCGTATTGCATGCGCAATTTATCGTTGCTGATTACAAGCAGGGTATCTACATAAGGCTTTAATGCCATGATACCTTCTTCTGCCTGCTGGTGGCGGCGCGGACCTTCAAAACCAAAGGGTGTGGTAACAATACCCACGGTAAGAATACCCAGTTCTTTACAGATCTGCGCAATAATGGGAGCGCCACCGGTTCCGGTTCCACCACCCATACCTACGGTAATGAAAGCCATTTTGGTATTTACTTCCAGAATGCGTTTGATTTCTTCAAGAGATTCTTCGGTTGCTTTTTTACCTACTTCAGGGTTAGCACCGGCACCCAAACCTTGTGTAAGGTGTGGCCCGAGCTGAATTTTATTAGGAATATTACTTTGTTCGATGGCTTTCGCATCTGTATTACAGATGATGAAATCTACACCTTCGATATTCTGTTCAAACATGAAGTTAACGGCATTGCTTCCGCCACCTCCCACACCCAATACTTTGATGATGGAAGATTTCTGTTTGGGAAGATCGAAATGAATCATAGCTTACTTTTTTATTGGTTTATTTGTTTACTGGTTTATTAGTTTATTGGTTTATTAGTTTTTTTATTGGTTTGCTGATAACTTGCATTATACCAGTAAACCAAAAAACTAATCAACCAGTAAACTAAAACCACATTCTACAAAGTCGGATACCTTATAACGGCATAACCAACCGATTTATTTTATTACCTGGTCCTCTTCTTCTTTAAAGAGATCGATGAGGTTGTTTTTAAACTTATCCCAGAACTTACCTTTTCTGGCTACTACATCCACAGATGCAACAGGAGCAACGGTTTCAGCAACTGCTTCTACCTGCTCAACGGTAAGTTTGCGGGGCACTTCTACTTTTCTGAATTTCTCGTTAAACTCTTTGTACTTATGGTCGTAATCGCTGTATCCTTTTAAGATCAGACCGATACAGGTAGAGTACATAGGCTTTTTCAGCTCCTCAATATGGTTTGGTGCCAGGTGCTCGTTGGGCAAACCAATGCGAGCATTTAAACCGGTGGTATATTCTGTTAACTGTATCAGGTGTTTCAATTGTGAACCACCACCTGTTAAAATGATACCGCCATTCAACATGCGGCTATCAAGGCCAACCTGTTTTAAATGATAGGTTACAAAATCCAGGATCTCACTCATTCTTGCCTGAATAATGGCTGCGAGATTTTTTACACTGATCTCTTTCGCAGGCATTCCCTTTAAACCGGGAATGGTGATATAGGCATTGGCTTTGGCCTCATCAGACAAAGCACTGCCAAACTGAACCTTCATCGCTTCTGCCTGGCTTTTCAGTACACCCAATCCCATACGGATATCATTGGTGATATTCTCTCCGCCAAATGGAATAACGGCGGTATGTTTTAAAATACCCTCATAAAAAACAGCCAGATCGCTGGTACCACCACCAATATCAAGAATGGCCACACCGGCTTCCATATCAATCTCACTCATTACAGCACTGGCAGAAGCCAGGGGTTGCAATACCAGATCTTTTGTGGTTAATCCACTTCTTTCTACTGAGCGGTTAATATTTCTGATGGCATTTCTATCGCCTGTTATGATATGGAAATTAGCACCCACTTTTACACCATTGTATCCAATCGGATCCTTGATGTTCTGGATATTATCTACATGAAAATCCTGTGGAATCACATCAATGATCTGATCGCCGGCAGGTATAAATGTTTTGCGCTGGTTGTTGATCAGTTGCTCTATCTCCGGCCGCTTGATCTCTGTATCTGCATCCTGGCGCACAATATCACCACGGGTTTGCAGGCTCTTGATATGATGACCGGCAATGCCCACATACACTTCATTGATCTCAAGATCGGGATTGCTTTCGTAACAATTCTCCAATGCCTGCTGAATAGCTTTGATGGTTTGATCGATATTCAAAACCTGACCATGCTGAACGCCATTGCTATTGGCGCGGCCAAAACCCAATATCTCCAGCTTGCCATATTCATTCTTACGGCCTGCAATGGCTGCGATCTTTGTTGTGCCGATGTCAAGACCAACAATGATGGGCGATTCGTTGTGATTCATAAATGGTGTGTTTTAGTTGTTTTTGTTTGGCGTTGTGTTATTTTGGCGTGAGTGGTGAGGCGTGAATCGTGAGTAAAGAATAAACACTAACGATTCACGTCTCACCACTCACGATTTTATATTTTTATCCATCACTGCCTTAGGCTGCTTTTTTACAGTTGCTGCAGGCTTTTTAACGGCTGATTTCTTTTGCTTTGTTTTATTCCCATTCGTTAACGGTTTAACCGCTGTTTTATTGTTTGTAACAGCAGTAGAATTTGTACTGGCTGCTGATTTGATAACCGGCTTTGCAATAGCCGGGGCAGGTTTTAGTTTGGCTACTGTATCCATCTTGCTTTTGGCTTCGGACAAACTATTACTGCTGTCGTAAGCAGGCAATGGTGGCGGCGCCAATAAATCTAGAATTAACTGTTGTACTTTAGCCGAGTCTACCCACGCTTTTGCAGTTCCTTTTTTAACAGCTACCACTTGGTTATCATATTGCACATCCAGTTTTTCATAAGTGTTGATTCCATTCTGTAACCAGGCTTTTTGATAGAAGGTGTACAAGCGGTTGAATTTCCCATCCAATCCTTCCCCATCTCCTAAGGCTACCGTATGGTCTCCAATAACGGGCACCATGGTAAATCCAGCCTGAGGGGTAATATCTATTTGCGCAACCTGTGCCATCCAGAAAGAATCTGCCAGAATATATTTTCCTATCGAAACAATCTGGTTTAAGAGTAAGCTATCCGGTTTAGCTAAGATGGCTTTATCAGACGGAAAGCTTGTGAACACAGGTACCCTTGCCGACAACTTTTCACTCAATGGTAAACGAAGTGCGTTGCTATCGAGGTAATAAGAATTGCCTCCCAGCGTAAATACCCTGGCTACCGGCTGTCTTTCTTCTATCCGTACCTGCAATACCTGATTATTATCAATAAACATTTCTGCATTCTTAACCCATGGATTTTTTTCAACCACAGATTCCATCTGTCGCAGATTAAGCCGCGATATTGCATTGCCCGCTACCGGGCCGCCCACAGTTAGCATATCCATCACATCTTTTTCATCAATGAACATATGGCGTTCCACACCGGTGATCTCTACTTTTACGGCAGTACAAACCTTTTGATTTTTTTTCTGTATGGCAGCACCTAACAGCACCATAGTGCTTGTTGCCGCGAGCGTCCACAGCGTATTGATCAATATTTTTTTCCAGTTGTACTTACGCATACCTACTTGTTCAGCAACAATTCTTTTACGGGTTGCACCAATGCATCTATATCACCTGCCCCGGCCATTACCACCAGTTTGGGTTGCTGTGATGCTATCCATTCTTTCATTTCTTCTTTACCCAGTACCTGTTTGGAAGCCAGCTTCATTTTGTTAAGTAATAATTCACTGGTTACACCTTCCATGGGTAATTCCCTTGCAGGATAAATGGGCAAGAGAATTACTTCATCTGCCATATCAAGACTAACCGCAAACTCATCGGCGAGATCTTTGGTTCTGCTAAAAAGATGTGGCTGAAATACCAGCACCATTTTTTCATCAGGAAAAATACTTTTCACACCGCTGATCAATGCCCGTAGTTCTTCGGGATGGTGTGCATAATCATCAATTAAAATATGCTGCTCATTTTTAACAGCATATTCAAACCTTCTTCGAACACCTTTAAAGTCGGCTACAGCAGCTTTGATCTTATCCTCGTCTATACCCAGGTATTTAGCTACCGTAATCGCAGCTACACAGTTCTCTATATTATGTAAACCACCCATATGCAGTACCACATCTTTCATTACCCAGTTTGTATTAACTACATCAAATACATAACTACCATTCAGTACTTTACGTTTAGTGGCATACACATCCGCACGGCTATCTTCAAAGTGATAGGTGAAATGATGGGCTGCCTTGAGTGCGGCTTCATTACCCAATCCGTATTTGGTTACCAGACATCCGCCCGGTTTTACTTTTTGTGAAAACTGTATAAAAGCGTTTACCACTTCTTCAGGTGTTCCATAAATATCCAGGTGATCAGGATCCATAGCGGTGATTACGGCTACATCCGGTACCAGTTTTAAAAAACTACGGTCGTATTCATCTGCTTCTACAACTACTACATTCTTCTCACTACTCCAGAAATTGGTATTGTAGTTAGCAGCAATTCCTCCCAAGAAAGCATTACAGCCATAGCCTGTATGACGCAGTAAATGTGCTGTCATAGAAGTAACGGTGGTTTTACCATGTGTACCACCAATGCAGATATTAAACGATGCTTCGGTAATCCATTGTAATACATCACTCCTTTTTACTACAGTAAAATTATTCTCCCTATAATATACCAGTTCTGCCTGCTGCGCAGGAATGGCAGGTGTGTATACCACGGCATCTGCATCTTTTGGAATCAGATCCACACGTTCTTCATAATGTATATCAATACCGGAAGCTTCCAGTTCGCGCGTAAGTGGTGTGGATGTTTTATCATACCCACTTACGGCTACCCCTTTGGCTTTAAAATATCTTGCCAAAGCACTCATGCCAATACCACCGATACCGATGAAATATATTTTCTGTATTTGATTCAGTTTACTCACTGTATGTATTTCAATATTTCTTTAGCAATTATTTCATCTGCATTACTCACTGCCATGATACTGATGTGCTGGTGTAACTGTTGCTGCATGGCTTCATCTTTTACCAATGCTATCACTGTTGACACTAATTTTTCTTTTGCATCACTATCTTTTACCATCAATGCCGCCTGCTTATTTACCAGGGTCATGGCATTGGATGTCTGGTGATCTTCTGCTGCTAACGGAAAAGGAACAAATACGGCAGGCTTTCCAGTAACACATATTTCAGTTACTGCCATGGCACCTGCGCGACTGATTACCACATCAGCAGCAGCATAGCCTTGTTGCATGTCTTTGATAAAATCATTGACCCATACATAGGTTCTGCCTGCTCCTTTCTTTTTATATTCTACTGCAGTGGTTACACCTGTTTGCCATATCAGCTGCAGATCATTTCTTTCAAATTCATCCAAATGCGTTGCCAATGCTTCATTAATACTTCTGGCTCCAAGGCTTCCGCCAACAGCCAGTATGGTTTTTTTGGTTGCATCCAATCCAAAAAACTGGATGGCTTCAGGTCTGGATACAACGGAATGGGCAATTTCTTTACGAACCGGATTACCCGTGATAAATATTTTTTGCGAAGGGAAAAATTTTTCCATTCCCTCTGCAGCTACAAATATGGCGGTAGCTTTTTTCCCGAGTAACTTATTCGATTTACCCGCGAATGCATTACTCTCATGAATAAAACTGGGTATGCCTTTCGATTGCGCATAACGCAGAACAGGAAAAGAAGAATAGCCACCCACGCCTACTACCGCATCTGGTTTAAATTCATTCACGATCTTCCTTACCTGTAAAAAACTTTTCACTAACTTAATCGGCAATCCAATATTTTTCAGCAGCGATTGCCTGTTAAATCCGGCGATGTCCAATCCTTTTATGGTGTAACCTGCCTGAGGTACTTTTTCCATTTCCATTTTCCCCCTTGCTCCAACAAACAGAATCTCTATACCCGGATACAGTTCTTTCAATGCATTGGCTATGGCGATAGCTGGAAAAATATGCCCGCCCGTTCCGCCACCCGCCATGATCACACGCAAACCATTTCCTGCTTGTCCACTTAAGACAGCGCTATCAATTGACTCACTATGTTTGAACTCCGCCATTTACTTCTGTATAAAAAGTTTTGCACTGCCTGTTGCGGGAACCGTTGCTTCATTATTGGGTGGCACCACTGCTACAGGTTCTGCCTTACCTTCCATCTGCTCCACATTTCTGGCCACACTTAAGATGATACCAATAGCACCACAAGTAAACAAAAAAGAACTGCCACCCATACTTACCAATGGAAGCGTTACACCCGTTACGGGAACGAGGTTTACATTTACGGCCATGTTGGCTACTGCCTGTATCACCAATGTAAAGCTTAACCCCAATGCTAAAAATGCACCAAACGCATACGGGCATCTTCTAAAGATTCGTATACACCGGAATAGAAAAACGAGATAGATAAAGATCATGAAGGCGCCTCCCAACAATCCATACTCCTCAATAATGATGGAATAAATAAAATCGTTATACGCCTGTGGTAAAAAATTTCTTTGCCGGCTGTTACCGGGACCTAGTCCCACCAACACACTTCCATTGGCAATGGCAATCTTTGCCTGCTGCACCTGGTAAGGGGTTTCGTTATCCTTGGCATACATAAAATCCTGAACCCGTTTTACCCAGGTACCAATACGCCCGAACGATTTTGCTTTTTCTGCCATCCCTGCTTTCTTCACATCATCTTTCTGTTTACCATCATAAGTAAACATAGCCATCATAATAATCAATGCTACCGGTATCAAGGCAACACAGATCGTTAAAAAAATATGTTTGATACTTACCCTTCCAATAAACATCAGTAACAAAGCCGTAGCCCCTGTTAACAATGCATTAGATAAATTGGCAGGCATAATGAGGGCACAAATAATCAATACAGGTGTTACCACCGGAAGAAATCCTTTCTTAAAATCTTTGATCAGTTCCTGCTTTTTACTAAGTAGTCTTGATATATACATAAACAGCGCCAGCTTAGCCAGGTCACTGGTTTGTATGGTCATATTAATAATGGGCAGTTTTATCCAACGGCTTCCGTCATTGATCTTAGCGCCAAAAAATAAAGTGTATAACAGTAGCGGTATGGATATTAAAAAAAGAATGGTGGCCACTTTTGAAAAAATAGTATAGTTGATACGGTGCAGAAAATAGATCACCAATAACCCCACCAGCGAAAAGGAAACCTGTTTAAATAGGTAAACATTGGTATTTCCCTTATACATTTTATATGCCAATGAACCGGTAGCACTATACACTACCAAAATAGAAATGAGCGATAATAGCACCACAATACCCCAGATGTATTTATCTCCCCGGGTACGATCTACCAACTGCCCACGCATACCACCGATGCTGGGCATTTGAGAAAATAGTGTGTCTTTGATCTCGCTCATACTATAGATTAATTTGAAAATGTGGCAATTTGAAAATTTGAAAATGGAGAATCTGAGATACTGACTGTCCTCATTTTCAAATCAGCTTATTTTCAAATTTTCAAATTCTTACAGCTCTTTCACTGCATTTTTAAACTGCACACCCCTGTCTTCATAATTTTTAAAGAGATCAAAACTGGCGCAAGCCGGACTCAACAATACCACATCTCCTTTCGTAGATAATTTAAAGGACGCATTCACAGCTTTTTTAGCAGAATCTGTTTCTACAATTACCGGAACAACATCTTTAAAAGCCTCTATGATTTTTTTATTATCCACACCCATACATACGATTGCTTTTACTTTATCTTTTACCAGTTCAGCAATCAGGCTGTAATCATTACCCTTATCGGTACCACCCAATACCAATACAGTAGGCTTATTCATACTTTCCAGGGCAAACCAGGTACTGTTTACATTGGTTGCCTTACTATCGTTAACAAACTCAACCCCACGCACCATCGCTACAAATTCCATTCTGTGTTCAAGGCTGTGAAAATTCTTCACTGCCTCCCGGATCTTTTCTTTCCGGATGCCGAGCGTAGCTGCTGCGATGCCTGCTGCCATAGTATTATAATTATTGTGTTTACCCTTCAGAGCAAAGTCATAAATACTCATGCTTACTCTTTCTTCCTGGATTCTGAGCATCATCTGGTCTCCCTTGATGTAGCCGCCTTTTTTTACTTCGTGTTTCATAGAGAATGGTAATGGGTTAGTATGAATGGTTAGTAATGGGAGTTTTTGCATGATCACTTCATCGTCTTCGCAGTAAATGAAATAATCAGTGTTGGTTTGGTTTTCGATGATGCGGAACTTACTGTTGATGTAATTCTCAAATTTGTAATCGTACCTGTCGAGATGATCTTCCGTAATATTCAGCAGCATCGCTATGTCTGCACGGAATTCTTTGATATCATCCAATTGAAAAGAACTAATCTCTACCACATAAATGTCTTTCGGATCCATGGCCACTTGTTTGGCAAATGAGATTCCAATGTTGCCCACCATCGCACAACTCAATCCCGCAGTCTGGCAGATGTGATAGGTTAATGCAGTGGTGGTACTTTTTCCATTGCTACCGGTAATGGCAACAATTTTGCTATTGCCTTTAAACCGGTATGCCAATTCAATCTCACTGATCACAGGTATTCCTTTTGCCCTGATCTGTTTTACCATCTCATTCTTTTCAGGAATGCCCGGACTCTTCATCACTTCATCGGCCTGCAATATTTTTTCAACTGAATGTTGTCCTTCTTCAAAGTCTATTCCGTTGTCAAAGAGCTCTTGTTTATACGATGGTTTCAAAACACCTCCATCACTCAGAAATACTTCATAGCCTTCCTTCTTCCCGAGAATGGCAGCACCAATCCCGCTTTCACCGCCGCCCAGTATAACTAATCTGTGTTTCATTTTATATTTACACCTTACGTTTCTATCCTTATTATTATATTCAATTCAATCCCAAACTCACTACTCACGCCTCACGACTCACGCTTATCTCACCTTCAAAGTCACTATCGACAACACCACACAAATAATCGTAACGATCCAAAACCTTACTGCGATCTTACTTTCATGAAATCCTTTTTTCTGGTAGTGATGGTGTAACGGACTCATTAAAAACACCCGTCTTCCTTCTCCAAATTTTTTCTTTGTGTATTTGAAATAGGCCACTTGAATAATTACGCTCATGTTCTCTACCAGAAATACGCCACAGAATATTGGGATCAGTAATTCTTTCCGAACGATGATGGCCAGTGAAGCGATGATGCCACCCAATGCCAGGCTGCCTGTATCGCCCATGAATACCTGTGCAGGAAAAGCATTGTACCAGAGAAACCCAATGCAGGCTCCAACAAATGCACCCACAAAAATGGAGAGTTCGCCAAGGTTAGGGATATACATTACATCGAAATAATCGGCAAAAATGTAGTTACCACTTACATACACAAATACACCTATGCCTGCACCAATAATAGCACTTACACCCGCTGCCAATCCATCAAGACCATCTGTGAGATTGGCACCATTTGATACCGCCGTAATAATGAAAGTGACAATGAGTATATAAACAATCCATGTATACTTTTCTGCACCGGGCCCCATCCAACTGATGAGTTTACTGTAATTGAACTGGTGATTTTTTACAAAAGGGATAGTAGTGATCGGTGTTTTAACTTTTACAAAACGCTTTTCTACCCCATTCAGTTTTCTTACAATAATATTGGTGTCTTTGGCTAGGCGTTCACCTTTTTGTAATTGTTCCTGCGGACTGGTTAATACTTCCCGCTCTACAGTTACTGCATTACTGAAATACAGTGTAACACCGATAATAATTCCCAATCCAATCTGTCCTATGATCTTTGAAATACCTGCCAATCCATCGCTGTCTTTCTTTTTATACGCTTCTCCTTTCCCCTGTGCCATTTTCCTTGCCCTGATCTTAAAAAGATCATCCAGAAACCCGATGACACCCAGCCATACCGTACACAAAACCATTAACCGGATGTATACCTTATCAAGGTTGGCAAACAAAATAGTTGGGATTAGAATACTTAAGAGTATAATAATACCACCCATGGTGGGAGTGCCTTTCTTTTGCAACTGACCTTCCAATCCCAGGTCGCGTACACTTTCACCAATTTGTTTTTTCTTCAGGAAAAGAATGATACGCTTACCATATACCGTTGCAATTACCAACGATAATATTACTGACATCGCAATCCGAAAAGTAAGGAACTGAAACAGCCCCGCACCCGGTACATGAAACTCTTTGTTTAGCCAGTTAAATAAGTAGTATAGCATAGATATTCTTTAAAGCTGTTAACTTTTAGCTGCAAGCTGTAAGCCCCTTGTAGCTAAGGGCTAAAAGCTAACAGCTTCTTACTTTCCTAATAATTCAAACATTTCCCTCAACACTTCTTTATCATCAAACGGATGTTTTACACCCATGATATCCTGGTATTTTTCATGTCCTTTGCCTGCTACCAGAATGATATCCTCTTTATTCGCAAAACTTACTGCTGCTTTGATGGCTTCTTTTCTGTCAGCAATCAAAATGTATTTTCTTTTGGCAGCACTTGTTAGTCCCTCTTCCATATCTTTTAGAATTGCAGCGGGATCTTCAGTTCTTGGGTTATCGCTTGTGAGAATTACTTTATCACTCAGATCGCAGGCGGCCTGAGCCATGATAGGGCGTTTGGTTTTATCTCTGTCTCCACCACAACCCACAACGGTAATAATCTGCTCATGCCCCTTGCGTAATTTTTTTATCGTAGCCAGTACATTTTCCAATGCATCGGGTGTATGCGCATAATCTACAATACCGATGATCATTCCGCTACTGATGCTGTAATCAAAACGACCTTCCGCACCGGTTAGCATACTCAGCACAGTTAATACTTGCTCACTTTCTTCGCCTAAGCAAACAGCTGCACCATACACAGCTAATAAATTATAGGCATTGAATTCTCCTATCAAACGAAAGTGCACTTCTTTATCGTTAACGGTCATCACCAGACCTGTTAATACATTCTCCAGTATTTTTCCTTTGAAAGCAGCCATCGTTTTCAGGCTGTACAGGTATTTTTTTGCGTGCGTATTCTGCAACATCACTTCGCCCCTTTTATCATCGGCATTGGAAATAGCAAATGCTTCGGAAGGCAAATGGTCAAAGAAACTTTTCTTTACGCGGATATACTCGTCGAAAGTTTTATGATAATCCAGGTGATCATGTGTGATGTTGCTGAATAAGGCGCCTGTAAAATACAATCCGGTAATACGATGCTGGTGAATGGCGTGGCTACTGCATTCCATGAAAACATGGGTACAACCTTCTTCAACCATTTGTTTCAATAAAGCATTCAAACTAACCGCATCCGGTGTAGTATGTGTTGCGGGAATAATTTTATCGCCAATCTGGTTCTGAACCGTACTTACCAATCCGCAGTGATAACCCAACTGTGTAAACAGTTTGAATAACACAGTAGCAATGGTTGTTTTTCCATTGGTACCTGTAATACCTACCAGTTTTATTTTTGCAGAAGGTTCTTCATAAAACAGGTGAGCCATATAAGCTACGGCCTCATTGGTATTTGTTACCTGTAAGTAAGTAACGCCCTCAGCTATTGCAGCCGGCATATCTTCGCACACAACAGCAGTTGCACCAAGTGAAATAGCTTTATCTATAAACTGGTGCCCGTCAGATTGTACACCACGAATGGCAACAAATACGTTTCCCGCTACTACTTTACGCGAATCAATCTGGATACCGGTTACGCTAATACCCGTACTTCCCTGAACCTGCTTCAGGTGTACTTTATATAATATGTCTTTTAAAATTGCCATAGGTTACAATCCGGTTGCATACACAACCTGACTATGCTTTATTTTTATATTTCCCTTAATTCAATTCAATATCTACCAACTGCCCCCTTGCTACCGGTTGTCCGGCTACTATAGACTGCCCTGCTACTTTTCCTTTTCCCCTGACATTTACTTTTAAACCTAGGTTCTCGCACAAGTACACCACATCTTTTAAACCCATACCTTTCAAAAGAGGCATGGTATTTTTTTCAACTATTTTCTTCTGTAAAACAACTGCTGCATTAAACGCATTCATATCAACCCACTCATCTATTCTGGCAGCAGAATCCACAAAAGGAATTTTCATTCTGGTATTGATGTATGCGATATCTTTTTTATTGCCCGTGTAACTATACCTGCTGCTGTCTTTTTTTTGTGCAACTGCTGTATTTGTATTTGTTTGACGGATATAGGTACTGTATAAACGATCTGCTATCTCTCTAAAAACCGGCCCCGCAACAGCACCTCCATAATATACGGGAGCATGTGCTTTATTTTTTATGATCACCACACAGGTATATTGCGGATTATCTGCCGGAAAATAACCGGCAAATGAAGACTGGTAAATTTTATCGGCATATCCTCTGTTACCATTGGCCACTAAAGCAGTTCCTGTTTTTCCGGCAACTGGATAGGCAGTATTTTTAAACAATTCTTTTGCGGTTCCTGCTGTACAAACACCTTCGAGGCAAGCCCTTAGTTCCTGCAGGGTTTGTTGACTGCAAATTTTTTCGTCAATCACTTGTGGATCAAACTCACGCAATAAAACACCTTCTTCTTTCACAGCACTCACCAGGTAAGGTTTCATCATCTTTCCTCCATTGGCAATGGCATTGTATAATACCGTTGTTTGCAATGGACTAACCGATAAATTATATCCAAATGCCATCCATGGCAATGTGGTAGGACCCCAAAATTTTCCACCGGGTTTATAAATAACAGGTGTTCCTTCACCAACCAAATCAACACCGGTTACCGTATCCATCCGCATTTTTTTCAGGTGTTGCAAAAACAAACGTGGATTGTCTGCATAGTATATGGATGCCATTTTTGCCATTGCTACATTGGAGCTCAATTCAAATGCATGCTGTACGGTAACATCATTCTCCTTATGTACTTCAGAGTCGTATACAGTTTGTCCGGCAATCTTCCATGCACCATGCTCCAGTGTAATAGACTGATTGAGTGATACTTTTTTATCCTCGAGTAAAGCAAGCATGGTTGCCAGTTTGAAAGTAGAGCCGGGCTCTGTAGGACTGATAGCGTAATTAAAATCTTCGAAATACGTTCCGTTGCTTCTTTTACCCAAATTGGCAATGGCTTTGATCTTTCCGGTTTTTACTTCCATTACAATAGCACAACCATGTTCGGCTTCATTCTTGATCAACATTTTCATCAAGGCATTTTCTGTGATATCCTGAATGAATACATCGATTGTACTAACAATATCTTTCCCGGTTTCCGGCTCTATTTCATAGGTATCATCAACGGGAACATTTACACCTCCGGCAATTCTGCGCACAAACTGTTTTCCGTTTCTGCCTTTCAATAAACTATCATAGGTTTTCTCCAACCCTACCTTATTAGAATCTCTTGCAAGACCAATGGTTCTAAAAGCCAGCATTTTGTACGGGTTCAGGCGAATGGTTTTTTCATTGGCAATCAATCCGCTTTTGTATCTCCCCATTTTAAATAATGGAAAATGGCGGAGCTCTTCATATTCGCGAAAAGAGATCTTTTTCTTCAATAAAAAATAGCCGTCTTCATTTTTATATCCGTCCTGTAGTAATGCTTTATACTCTCCTGCAGACTGGTCTTTAAACAGATTAGACAAACATTCACTCAATGAATCAATATTTTCACGAAACCGCAATCCATTTTTTTCACGAAGTGCCTCTACCCTGAAATCCATATAAATATCAAACTGCGGAATACTGGTACTCAGCATTTGTCCATCTTCACTATAAATGGTACCACGCTCTGCTTCTATCTCATCCAGTTTCTGATGAAGGCTATCACTCATACTACGCCAATGCGTTCCCTGCACCTGTTGAATATATACTGCCTTACCAAAGATGGCCACACAAGCGAGCACCACCAGTATATAACTGAGGTATACTCTCCATAATATGTCGCGTTTTACATCCAAGGGATTAATAAAAATTTATAATTAACAATTAAAAATTTCTTTAGCATTCCTATTAACAAGCAATCATTATTAATTATTAATTGCTAATTTTTAATTGGCTTTAGCCTCGTGGGCATGTCTTTACTGATTTGCAGGCCCAATGGTTCTGTGGCTTTTACAATCTGACCTTCTTCACTTTTAAACATCACTTCACTTTTCAGTGTTTTAAATTCATACTGCAGATCTTTCAACTCAGTTGTTGTGCTGTTGATCTTTCGTATGGTTTTATCTGCCCTATGCCCATTGGCTATGTACAGCACTGTTAACACAGACAAAAACAAGAAGAACGGAATGTTCTTCACAATCCATTGATAGTTGAACAGACCTTTCAGTGGATTTTTTGTTGTTTTTTCTGGTGTGGATTCAGGCATTTTGATTTATTGGTTTATTGGTTTACTGGTTTATTAGTTTATTGGTTTAGGATGTGACAACATTATGATGTACCAATAAACCAGTAAACCAATAAACGCTATACCTTTTCTGCTACTCTTAACTTTGCGCTTCTGCTTCTATTATTTCTTTTCAACTCTTCGTCTGTTGCAGTAACCGGTTTTTTAGTAACTATATGAAACACCTCTTCTTTCACTGTAGGCAAAAAGGGGTTATCGGGTGTTTCGTCGAAACTGCCCTGGCGGAAGAAATTCTTCACTACCCTGTCTTCTATAGAATGAAAGGTGATGATGGCAACACGGCCACCCGGTTTCAGCACAGCAGGAACCTGCTGCAGCATATCTTTCAACGCACCCATTTCGTCGTTCACCTCAATTCGCAAAGCCTGAAATACCTGAGCCAGATACTTATTAGGATTTCCTTTCACCACGGGACTGATTAATGCTTTGAACTGCTCTATTGTTTCTGATTGCAAATGCTTGCGTTCATGAACAATGTGTTTGGCCAATGTTTTAGAATTGGTTACCTCACCATATTGCTCGAACAGTTTGTGTAACTGTTGCTCGCTATAGGTTTTAATAATATCAGCAGCTGTAGCACCTTGTCTTCTATCCATACGCATATCCAGCGGACCGGAGAAACGGATAGAGAAGCCGCGATCGCCTTCATCGAACTGGTGACTGCTTACACCAAGATCTGCGAGTATACCATCTACCTGCGTAATCTTATGCAGGCGAAGCATACGTTGCAGGTGCCGGAAATTCTGTGCTACAAAAATTATCCGATCATCATCGGGCATATTTGTTTGCGCATCCGCATCCTGGTCAAATGCAATCAGTTTTCCTTTAGCAGTAAGCTGTTCCAATATTCCCTTACTATGACCACCACCACCAAATGTGCAATCCACATACACACCATCGGGTTGAATGGCCAAACCTTGTAAGGTTTCATGAAACAAAACAGGAATGTGATAATTCATTGAATTTGAAAATTTGAAAATTTGAAAATTTGAAGATGGCAAGCGTTGAGAAATCTGAAAATGCGGCGTTTAGCTGGCTTCATTTTCAAATTTTCAAATTGCCTCATTTTCAAATTTTTTCGGTCATCACTTCCTGCGCCAGACTACTAAAGGCCTCGGGTGAAAAATCCTCAAAGAGCTGTTTGTACTTACTGGCATCCCAGATCTCGAATCGGTCAAGTGCGGCGGCAAGAACAATGTCTTTACCTAACCCGGCAAATTCTTTCAGTGTTTGGGGAAGCAGCATACGGCCGGCAGCATCCAGCTCTATTTCTGTTGCCCCGCCCAAAAACTGGCGGCGAAATTGACGTACTTTGGGGTCGAAATCATTCAACTGGCTGATTTTGGCAATAATCAATTCCCAACTTTTCATCGGATATAATGTGAGACATTTTTCAAAACCACGGCTAAGTATGAAACGACCCCCCCCTTCCGGCAACTGTTTTTTCAGTCCGCCCGGAATGAGGAAGCGACCTTTCGCATCAACTGTGGCTTCATATTCTCCGTGAAATCCGTTCATTTGGGTATAAATATTTCCAAGTTTACCACTTGTTGACACAAAATAACACTTTTTCCCACTTTTAAACCTCATTTAGCTTATTTCTATTTATCCACAGAAAGTATTGAGCTGTAATGCAATACAGCTAAGCGTTTGAGGCTTTTGTGATGTATTATTTTCGATTTAAATGTGAATTACTGTGGATAACAGGTGAATGAGGCGTCAGAAATTGTGCATTTGATGAAATCTGATTATGTATCTACTTAAAAATCAATTAGATGGCTACAACAGGTTATTCAGGTACTCCCTTGTTGAAAAAGTTGGGCATCAAACCCGAAATGAAGCTCTTGCTCATTAATGCCCCTGATGATTACTTCACTTTAGTGGAAGAAGACCTAACCAAACAGCTGGTAAAAACGAGTAATGCCGATTTTGTACACCTGTTTGTTACATCGAGAAAAGAACTGGAAAAACAGTTTCTTTCTCTCTCCAAAAAATTATCTCCAACGGCTGTCATCTGGATTTCATGGTATAAAAAATCGGCAAAAATACCTACAGATGTTACGGGAGATGTGATTCGGGAAATTGTATTACCCACCGGATGGGTTGATATAAAAGTTTGTGCAGTTAGTGAATTGTGGAGCGGATTGAAGATTGTGAAACGCCTTGCAGAAAGATGATGTTTCAATAAGAGGGTAAGAGAAAAAGAGTGTAGCAAGAGAATGCTCTTTAACTCTTACCCGCTTATTAAAATTCTCCTTTTACCTTTACCGAACATGCACCCGAAAGACCTACAGATCAAAGATTTTACTTACGAATTGCCCGATGCATCTATTGCACGTTACCCGTTAGCCGAACGTGATCAAAGTAAGTTGCTGGTATATGCAGATAAAAAAATAAAGCAAGATATCTATGCGCACCTTACTGATCATCTTCCCGAAAATAGTTTTCTAGTATTTAATAATACCAAAGTAGTAGCAGCCAGGTTATTGTTTGAAAAAAGTAATGGTGGAAAAGTTGAGATTTTTTGTCTTGAGCCTGATGAGCAATACCACGACATCACATCAGCTATGCTGCAAAAAGAAAAAGTGTTGTGGAAATGTTTGGTAGGTGGAGCGAAAAAATGGAAAGAGGGATCGCTGATTGCGCGGATTAAAAAGTATGATGGTACGGAAACAGTATTGACTGCTATCAAGAAGACACAATTAGCCGATTCTTATCTTATTGAATTGAGCTGGGATGATAAGAATTTGAGTTTTGCAGAATTACTGTACATAGCTGGCGCCATTCCGCTGCCACCCTACTTAAACCGCTCAGCAGAAGAATCAGATAAAGAAAGGTACCAGACCATTTATGCAAAGCACGATGGCTCTGTGGCGGCCCCTACTGCGGGTTTACATTTCACAGATGCTTTGTTCAGTAAACTGCTGTTAAAAAATATTCAGCAAGATTTTGTAACACTGCATGTTGGTGCGGGCACATTTAAACCCGTTAAAAGCAGTACTATGCAGGAGCATGACATGCATGCAGAGTTTATTGATGTATCTGTTGCATTCATTGAAAAATTATTGAAGC
Source organism: Chitinophaga pinensis (assembly GCA_943372845.1). Taxonomy (GTDB): domain Bacteria; phylum Bacteroidota; class Bacteroidia; order Chitinophagales; family Chitinophagaceae; genus Sediminibacterium; species Sediminibacterium pinensis_K. Next base: position 35,407 of record CALSAD010000010.1, read on the forward strand.
AACTTCATCATCCTGTTGTAGCCGTTGGCACCACTTCTTTACGTACGCTGGAAAGTTTGTATTGGCTGGGAGTGAAAACCAAAATGAATCCTGCCATTACTGTTGAAGTATTGAATGTTAGCCAATGGGAGCCTTATGATCTTTTGGAGAACAGCATCACTACTCCAGAGGCTTTAGAAGCTTTGCTGCTATGGCTTGCACAAAGAAAAATGGAAAGACTGGTTACCAAAACACAGATCATTATTGCACCGGGGTATACTTTCAGAATTGTTACCGGTTTGATCACCAACTTTCACCAGCCACAATCCACTTTACTTTTATTGGTGTCTGCCATTACAGGCGAGAACTGGAAAAAAATATACGGGTATGCGTTAGAGAATGATTATCGGTTTCTGAGTTATGGAGATGGAAGCTTGTTATGGATTGAGTAATGATTACTAAGAAGCTGTTTGACCTAATGAATCAAATTGCGTAAGTATCGCGAAAACGATGTGGCTTCTGCGGTTGATACAAATGAAAACTAACCGCAGAGGCACAGAGAACAGAGAGTTTTCGCAGAGAAAAATAGTATAGGAGATAAAAATATCTAACCAGTTCTTAAGTTGTTTCCTGGTATATAGGCACCTCAACAGTAAACGTACTTCCTTTGCCTAAGGTACTATCTACTTTAATTTTTCCTTTGTGGGCATCGATTACTGTTTTTACATAACTCATCCCAAGTCCAAACCCTTTTATATTGTGCAGGTTTCCCGTATGTGCGCGATAAAATTTTTCAAAAATTCTTTTTACCGATTCTTTACTCATACCAATACCGTTATCTTCTATCCTGATGACAAGATAATTTTTAGTACTGTGTGTTGAGATGCTGATCTTAAGTTTATCGTTGGAATACTTAATGGCATTATCAATCAGGTTGGAAAACAGGTTGGAAAAATGTACTTCGTCCACATTCACCAGATCGTTCTTGGCGTTCAGTAATAATTGCACATCCCCTTCTTTCTGTTTCAGTTGTAACTGGTAATTTTCCAGTGTATCCTGAATTAATTCATGCACATGCATGGGGGTTAGGTTTAACTGCAATTCCTGCCGCTCCATTAAAGCGGCTTGCAGAATGGTTTCCACATGCCGGTTCATCCGGATATTCTCTTCCTTAATGATATTACTGAAATAAGTTGTTTTTTCTTTGTCGTTCTGCACTTTCTCATTCCGCAAAGCATCAACCGCCAATGAAATGGTAGCTAATGGTGTTTTAAATTCATGCGTCATGTTATTGATAAAATCACTTTTGATCTCACTTAGTTTTTTCTGGTTCAGCAATGATTTTACCGTTACATAAAATGCAGCAATAATTACCAGCATAAACAATACCGCTCCAAAAATAATCCAACGCAAAGAAGCCCATATCTGTTTCTGAAAATCGGGCACCACAATAATCAGGTGCTCAAAAGATGACATACTTTCTATATCGGCATTGTTCTCAGGCAGAATAGGAAAATAACGTCGCTTGTTATTGAGCGTATCCCAAAATTCTTTTTCGTATCCTTTGGTGTACATCTCATAATCGTCATTGGTATTGGTTACGCCAAACTCAAATTTGAGTTGTTTCAGATTCAGCCTGTCAAATGCATTGCGGATTTTGGTATAGATTTCCTGCTGTGTAAATTTTTCTTCTACCGTGGGCTGTTTGAGAACATGCAGGTGAAAATCGGAGCTGAAGGTGAGACCGCTTCTTCTTGGTAAACGAAGTACTTGCCCGGTGTAAACACTTTTACTTAGTTCCTTTCCTACAAAAGTACCGGCCTCGTTAAAATTGTTATCAAACTGGTTCCGGGTTACCTCAACAAGGTTCTGCAACCATGAAACCTGTAATAAAATCAGGCCGCATAGTGATAGGGAAATCAGTATAACAATAGCGGGGAAAGTTCTCTTCATTCTCACAAATATAACGGGAACTGTAATTTACCGCTTCATCAAGGGCAGGTTTATCAGGATTTTAACTGCAAAATCGCTTCATGGATTACCGTCTTTGACTTATCTTTTCAGTATGTCTGACGCAGCTCCCGGTAAATTATTGATTTCGGATCCTTTTTTAAAGGACCCCAATTTCATGCGTACTGTGGTGTTCCTATGCGAGCATAGAATGGAGGGCAGTTTTGGTTTTGTACTCAACAAAACATTCGACCAGGAAATAGGAGACCTGATCAAAGATGCAGAGGGTATCCGTTTCCCGGTGTATGAGGGAGGACCTGTTCAAAAAGACACCCTTCATTTTTTACACCAATGCCCCGAACAGATTCCTGGTGGTATGGAAGTGACAGAAGGTATTTTTTGGGGTGGCGATTTTGAAGTGGTACTTACTTTATTAAAGGAGAACAAATTGAGCAAAAATGATATCCGGTTTTTTCTTGGCTATAGTGGTTGGGGCGAGGGACAACTGGAGGAAGAAATGAAAGAAAAAAGCTGGATCACCAGCGATGCTAATAAACAACTGGTATTTACCCTGAATACACCGCAACTCTGGAAAAATACACTTCAACAATTGGGTGGAGAATATAGCCAGATGATCCATTATCCCATAGATCCTCAATTGAATTGATGTAACAGAAGAGCCGCTACTCTTGCAATGCCTGCAAGCACACACAAAAAAACACCTCTTCAGCCCTGTTTTTACAGGCGTATACTTCCATAAAAAATCCCCCTGAACGGGGGATTTAAGAAAATATTCAATAAGACTTTACATTAATTATTACAAGGCCGCAGCACCTTCTACCAATACAGTCGCCTTGTTATTCAATACCTCAACAAACCCACTTTGTATGGTATAACTCTCCACATTTTTAGCGCTCTTGTCTTTCAGAATTTTTAAGGTTCCGTTTTTCAAAGCACTTACCAATGGTGCGTGTTTGTCTAAAATTTCAAACAAGCCGGTAATGCCCGGTAATAATACACCGTACACTTCACCGCTGTAGAGTTTTTTTTCGGGAGTTAATATCTCAAGTGTCATAAAATCAATTTGAAAATTTGAAAATTTGAAAATTTGAAAATTTCTTTAGCATACAATGGTTTTCTCCATTGTCACATTTTCAAATCTTCAAATTTTCAAATTAATTATTTTGCTGCTTCCATCATTTTCTTACCTTTCTCAACAGCATCTTCCAACGTTCCTACCAGGTTGAATGCGGCTTCAGGATATTCATCCACTTCTCCGTCCATAATGGCGTTGAATGCACGGATGGTATCGTTGATGTCTACAAACACTCCTTTCAGACCGGTAAACTGCTCAGCCACATGGAAGGGCTGGCTTAAGAAACGCTGAACTTTACGGGCACGTTGTACGGTCATTTTATCTTCTTCACTCAATTCATCCATACCAAGGATGGCGATAATATCCTGTAACTCTTTGTAACGCTGAAGAATCAGTTTTACACGGTTGGCACAATCATAGTGCGCATCCCCTACAATAGCCGGAGTAAGGATCCTTGAAGTAGAATCCAATGGATCTACCGCAGGATAAATACCCAAATCCGCAATTTTACGGCTCAATACCGTTGTGGCATCCAGGTGAGCAAATGTGGTTGCAGGAGCCGGATCGGTCAAGTCATCCGCAGGTACGTAAACGGCCTGTACTGAAGTGATCGAACCATTTTTGGTTGAAGTAATACGTTCCTGCATCAATCCCATTTCAGTAGCCAGTGTTGGCTGGTAACCTACCGCAGATGGCATACGACCCAACAAGGCGGATACCTCAGAACCTGCCTGTGTGAAACGGAAGATATTATCTACGAAAAACAAGATGTCTTTACCTTTTCCGGTACCATCACCATCACGGAAATATTCAGCAATGGTTAAACCGCTCAAAGCCACACGCGCACGTGCTCCCGGAGGTTCGTTCATCTGTCCGAATACGAAAGTGGCTTTGGAGTCTTTCAATCCTTCCATATCCACTTTACTTAAATCCCATCCACCTTCTTCCATGCTGTGTTTGAAATTGTCGCCGTATTTCATGATACCTGCTTCAATCATCTCGCGCAACAGATCATTTCCTTCACGGGTACGCTCACCTACACCGGCAAATACAGAAAGACCACCGTGGCCTTTGGCGATATTATTGATCAGTTCCTGAATCAATACGGTTTTACCTACACCCGCACCACCAAACAAACCGATCTTACCACCTTTTGCATAAGGCTCAATCAGATCGATCACCTTAATACCGGTAAATAATATTTCAGAAGCTGTACTTAAGTTTTCGAATAATGGTGGCTTGTTGTGAATAGGACGTCCACCTACTTTGCTTACCTGTGGCAAACCATCGATGGCATCACCGGTTACATTGAACAAACGACCATTGATGTTTTCGCCTATTGGCATGGCAATGGCAATTCCGGTATCAACTACTTCCATTCCACGTACCAGACCTTCTGTTCCGTCCATGGCAATGGTACGAACACTGTCTTCACCAAGGTGCTGCTGCACTTCCAATACCAGTTTTTCACCGTTATCTCTGGTAATTTCCAGAGCATTGTAAATTTCAGGCAATGCGTTACCGTCGGGAAAATGTACGTCAACTACCGCACCGATGATCTGTTTGATCTTACCTTTTGTAGCCATATCAGGAGATATAATTAAGGTTTAAAAATGTACTTTTTTCAGGTCGGATTATCTGTTTTCCAACTTGGCGGCAAAGGTAAGGGGATGCACCTTAAAAACTGGAAAAACAGGTAATTAAATTGGAAAAATGTGGGTAAAATCAGGGGAAGAGGGAGGGAATATCGAATATTGAATGTAGAATTTTGACTGTTTAGGTAGCTTGGAGGCTCATTTTCCTTTCCAGAGGGAGAGCAGCAATTTTAAGGCCCCGAAAAAACCCAATTGTTTGGCACCACCTATCAGGGTTTCTTTCCAGGCACCCTCTTGCTCCTGCCCCGCCTCTTTGTCTTTACCTTTTATCATGCCAAAAGCGCCCTTGGCTAATTTCCATGCACCTGAAGCCAGTTCGCCACCAATGATCATGGGTACCACGGCTCCGATGGCAGCTTTTGCCGTTTCCGCGGGAATGCGGCCGGCTCTTTTACCCAAATCTGCTTCTTTATTCTGCAATTCCTTTTTTACCAGAATGATTTCTGCTTTTAAGTCGGTCAGATTCGCAATATGTGTTTTTCGGTCAGGCTTCATCATCTGTGTTTTTAGCAAAAAGGATGCGGATGACAGTATTGATAATGGTTTTCTCTATTCGTTTTCTGGTAAGGAACAATAGTAATAGTAATAAGAGATAGAAGCCCACAACGATAGCGAAGCCTGAAAAAAGACTACCGGTTAGTGTGGCAAAATAATACCCGGCCATGATGCTGAAGAAAAGAAGTACGAAAAAAGCCAGCAACCCTATTACCAGGGTAAAAAACAGTACGGCCATTAATTGTGCCGTTTTTTCACCGGCCTGCAATTTGAGCAGCCAAACCCTATCGCGCACATATTGCTCCAATTCTTTTTTGGATTCACTAAAAAAATCTTCCTGCGTTTCTTCCATCACATTTATTTTAAGATGCTGACTCTCTGGCTTTCTGTTCCAAATCTTCTATAAACGATTTGCCTTTTTGCAGCAACTGGTTTACGGCAGTATCAAACTCATGCAGTTTGGCTTTCAGGTCTTCTTCCACATGTGCTGCCCCTTCTTTTACATCTGTCACCAGTTCTTCCCCTTTTTCTGATTTTAAAAAAAGGGCCAAGGCAGCGCCAGCCACTGCACCCAAGAGTAAACCTGCGATGAATTTCTGATTGTCAGTCATTGTTAGTTGTATTATACAGGCAAGTTACCAATGATCAGGGATAAAAAAACTGATATCTGTCACCTCACAATAGCGATCTTATCTAAGAAACCACCGTTTTCTTCTCTATCTTCACTACACAATTCGTACCATTCACACAAGTTACATGGAAAACCAGCAAGACCATAAGATCAACCGGTATATTTTCCTCGCAGTAATTATACTATTTGCCATTTTTCTGATGTATAGTTTGATGCAGTTTTTCACAGCCTTTCTTGGGGCTGTAATGTTTTATGTGTTGAGTAAACATTTTGTTGAGTGGTTGATCAAAATTAAAGGATGGAAAAAATCCTCTGCTGCCATTCTGGTTATTGTCATTTCATTTTTCATCATCCTGTTGCCGGTGTCATTAATGGCGGCCATGCTGTTTAAAAAAATTCAGATGGTGGGTAATGATGCACAAACCATCATAGTGCAACCTTTAAAACACCTGGATGCTGTTTTACAAACAAGATTCCACTTTGCGCTGATCTCAGAAAAAAATATGGCACAGGCTCAGTCATTCATTACCGGTTTTGTTTCTTCATTATTAAACCAGGGATTGAATTTATTGGGTACCATTACCATGATGTATTTTTTTCTGTATTTCCTCATTGTTAATATTAACCGCCTGGAGGCAGCTATTGTTTTTTACCTGCCATTCAGCCGTCAGAAAATTGAGATATTCGGGGAAGAGTTGAAAGCACAAACTTTCAGCAATGCCGTGGGCGTTCCGCTTATTGCTGTAGTGCAGGGTTTCATCGCGTATATTTCTTTCCTGATTGCCGGTGTTGATGAAGCAGGTTTTTGGGCCGTACTTACCGGTTTTGCGTCTGTAATACCGATTGTTGGAACCGGATTGATCTGGATACCCATTGGTATTTTTTTACTGGCCAATGATGCTACCTGGCAGGGCATATTTGTATTGGTCTGGGGATTAATTGTTTTGAGCAGTATGGATAATGTGGTGCGTTTTGTATTGGCTAAAAAAATGGCCGACGTGCATCCCATCGTTACTGTATTAGGCGTAATTATTGGTCTGCAATATTTTGGCATTACCGGTCTGGTGTTTGGCCCCCTGGTTATTTCTTATTTTATTACATTATTGCGGATCTATTATATAGAATACCAGAAACCCAATCCTTTGAAGCGAAAGAAAGCAACCGCCTCCCTCTCCTATTTCAATGTTCCTTTTTTGGGGAGTAAGCCAAAGAAAAAAGCAGGACAATAATTGCCTGCTTTAGAAGATATGTATTGTGTATGTTTTATGCAAGCCATTGGTAAACAAAAGCAGCCAGTACGGCACCTAAGATCGGGCCAACAACAGGTATCCAGCTATAGGCCCAATCACTTCCTCCTTTGTTTTTAATGGGCAGCAATGCGTGCATAATGCGCGGACCGAGATCTCTTGCCGGATTAATGGCGTAACCCGTAGGGCCTCCCATACTTAAACCAACACCCAATACCAATAAGGCTACCGGTAAAGCATCGAGTGAACCCAATGAATTTTGCGATTTGGTAATGAATAATATAGCCAGAATAAAAACGAATGTAGCTATGCATTCTGTTACCAGATTATTAATCGGACTATTAATAGATGGCGAGGTACAGAACACCCCCAATTTTGTGGCTGCATCGTCTGTTGCATCAAAATGCTGCCGGTAAGTAACCCATACAAAGAAGGCGCCCAGCATTGCACCCAACAGTTGCGCAGCAAGATATCCCGGCACCAACGCCCATTCAAATTTGCCTATTGCAGCTAATCCGATGGTAACCGCAGGATTTAAGTGAGCACCACTTATGGAAGCAGTGGTATATACCCCAACAAAAACGGCAATGGCCCAACCGAAAGTAATGGCCATTAATCCACCTCCATTCCCTTTTGTTTTATTGAGAATTACATTGGCCACAACACTATCTCCGAGAATAATGAGTAATGTCATGCCGGTTAGTTCAGCTACAAATGGAGTCATACAGCAATTGTTTGGTTGAAAAGATAGGAAAATTATGAAAGTAAATGTTGTTTAGCGAGTTCGTTTACAGCAACCACCTGCTGTTGTTCCCAACGGGTGTCTTTGTGTAACAATACAGACATCATGCTGGCAATTTTAGGTGCTGCGCCCACGGCGGCGGCGGCATCTAAAAAAAGGATCCGGGTTCTTCTGGCCAACACATCTTCTGCTGTTTGTGCCATTTCGTACTTAACTGCATACCATACATCCACCATACGATAAGGAAACCCTTCAACTATCCATTCTGCCAGTAAAGGTTGCTGAAGCAATAACTGTTCTTTTATTTTTTGCTGTTCCATAACATCACCAATTGGCAATTGGTGTGTAACGCACGAACGTTTTTCCTGTTTAGAAACGAACACCGCATTATCTACTGCATCTTCTGCCATTTTACGATAGGTTGTCCACTTACCACCTGTAATGGTAACAAGGCCACTGGTTGCAATTACCAATGTATGATCTCGTGACAAAAGTGCGGTACTTGATTTCCCCTGTACTTTTACCAATGGCCGCAACCCGGCAAACACACTCTTTACATCGCTTCTCAGAATAGTGTGCTTACCATAACGGTTGATGTGCTTAATAATAAATTCAATTTCTTCTTCCAGTGGTTTGGGTTCGAGTGAGGTTTTTTCTATTGGCGTATCGGTGGTGCCCAATACTACTTTATCATGCCAGGGAACGGCAAACAATACCCTTCCATCATCTGTTTTGGGAATCATCATGGCATGAGTTCCGGGAAAAAATGATTTATCCACTACAAGGTGAATCCCCTGTGAAGGCGATACCAGTTCATGTCTTGCCGCATCGTCCATTTGCAAAACTGCATCTGTAAATACACCGGTGGCATTGATCACAGATCGGGTCTTTATCACATATGTTTCCCCGCTTATGGCATCCGTTAAAAGAACACCACTAATTTTTTCGTTTGTTTTTTCGAAGCCGGTTGCTTTACAATAGTTTAGCAAGGCGGCACCTTTTGCCGCTGCCGTAGTAGCCAGGTCCATGCAAAGCCGGCTATCATCAAACTGCCCGTCAAAATACAAGATGCCACCTGCTAAACGGGATGCATCAATTGCAGGAAGCCTTGCGCTGGTTTCTTTTTTTGACAAGACCTGTGTTTTACCCAATGACAATTTACCGGACAAAAGATCATACATTTTTAAGCCAATGGCATAATACATTTTCTCCCACCATTTATATACCGGCACAATAAAAGGTTGTACGGAAGTAAGGTGGGGGGCATTGTGTAAAAGGTATCCTCTTTCGCGCAATGCCTCGCGTACTAACTTTACGTTACCGCGCTCTAAGTAACGAACACCGCCATGAACCAGTTTGGTAGAGCGGCTGGAAGTGCCTTTGGCAAAATCATGCTGTTCTACCAATAAAGTTTTATAGCCGCGCGAAGTGGCATCCAATGCTGCACCCAAACCGGTTGCACCACCACCAATGATAACAATATCCCATTCGGAAGTAGTTATTAACTGGTGTAACATCTCATTTCTATTCATCCTGTTGTGATCAGCAGTTCAAAAATTATACACTCCAGCTAACGGTTGTATGAATGGCTCGCTTCCAACCCTCGGCCAATTCATTTCTTTTGTGATCAGACATGGTGGGCGAAAAAGTTCTCTCCATCTGCCATTGCTGTTGTATCTCTTCCAGGCTGCTCCAGTAACCAACGGCCAGTCCGGCAAGATAAGCGGCACCCAAAGCAGTTGTTTCAACAACTGTAGGCCGTATTACTTTTGTATTCAACAGATCGCTTTGAAACTGCATCAGTAAGTTGTTGGCAGTGGCTCCACCATCCACCCTTAACTCTTTAATGGCAATGCCTGCATCTGCTTCCATGGCCTTCAATACATCCATGGTTTGATAAGCAATACTATCCAGGGCAGCCCGTGCAAAATGGGCACCGGTGGTACCTCGTGTAATACCTACAATGGTTCCTCTGGCATGTTGGTTCCAGTAGGGTGCACCCAATCCGGCAAATGCCGGCACTACGTATACACCATCACTGCCTTCTACTTCTGCGGCAAGTGTTTCTACCTCTGCAGAGGTGCGGATAATTTTCAATCCATCGCGCAGCCATTGCACCACCGCACCTGCTATAAATACACTGCCTTCCAGCGCATACTGTGTTACACCATTCACTTTCCATGCCACAGTAGTTAACAAATTATTGGTTGAGGGAACCGCTTTTTCACCTGTATTCATCAACATAAAACATCCTGTACCGTAGGTGTTTTTTACCATACCGGGTTGTGTACACATTTGTCCGAACAAAGCCGCCTGCTGGTCGCCGGCAATCCCTGCTATTGGAATATTATGTGCGGTTAAAATATTTTGTGTATGCCCATACACTTCACTGCTGCTGCGCACTTCCGGCAGCATACAAGCGGGCACATCCAGTAACCTGAGTAATTCTTCATCCCATTGCAGGGTATGGATATTAAACAACATGGTACGCGAGGCATTGGAAACATCGGTAGCATGCACCTGGCCATTGGTTAATTTCCATAAGAGCCAGCTATCAATGGTTCCAAAACAGAGTTCGCCTTTTTCGGCCCGGGCACGCGCACCTGCTACATTATCCAGAATCCATTTCACTTTGGTTCCCGAGAAATAAGCATCTACTACCAGCCCTGTTTTTTGCTGAATAATCTTGTTAGAACCATTTGCATTTAATACATCACAGAAATCAGCCGTTCGCCGGTCTTGCCATACAATGGCATTGTGTATGGGCTGACCCGTTTTTTTATCCCATACAACCGTGGTCTCTCGCTGGTTGGTTATACCAATGGCAGCTATATTTTTTACGGTTAAACCTGCTTTTGTAATGGCTTCTGCAGCAACACCCAATTGCGTACTCCATATTTCATTGGCATCATGTTCTACCCAACCCGGCTGCGGAAATATTTGTGTAAATTCTTTCTGGGCCACAGAAATAATGGCACCTTTTTTATCAAACACAATGGCCCTGCTGCTGGTAGTACCCTGATCGAAGGATAAAATATATTGGCTCATGAAACAATCGTTTTACTGAAGTTACTTGATTGAGCGGAAAGATGGTGGGGTTAGTTAAAGAGGTTAAAAAAGTTAAAATGGGTTAAAGGGGTAATAGCATCAAGTACCCTTTTAACCCATCCTTAGGACATGTTTACAATTAGAGTTTTCAACAAACATAAGTTTATTGAAATTTCATAATAGGTGCACTATTTATGCCGATAAGCACCTGTCAAGCTCGCGGCTCACAGCTAACAGCTGGAAGCTTACAACGAAAATCTTGCATTTAAACAGGCTCTTACTAAAAAACTATTTTATTCAGATTTATCTTCTTGATTTCAGCCAGGATTCAGGATCCTGCTGGATACTTTTATCATTCATGATAGAGAACAACAACACGCCCTCTCCATCAATGGACGTTCCTGTTTTACCTAATACCGATCCGGCTTTTACTTCTTGTCCTGCAGCAACAGATACTGCGGACATATACTGGTAACCACTAAAATATTTACCATGCTGCACTACCAGTAATTTCTCACCATCCACTTCGCCGGCATAAATTACTTTACCATCTGCTACTGCTTTCACCGTAGATCCTATTGGTACAGAAATTTCAATACCATCCGTTTTACGTTCCAGCTTGGTGCCGGGTATATTTTCTTTACCAAAATGGGCCGTAACTACGCCGGTAGATACAGGCCATGGCAAACGCCCACGGTTGTTTTCAAAATTGATCGACATCTCCCTTCCTTCAGGTGTAGATTCGAGCGGTGTGTAACTGCGGTCTCTGGAGCCGGGTGTAACACCTGTAATAGGTTCATTATTATTGGAAGGTTTCGGTGCTTTAACTGCCGGAGTCGTATTTTTAGCCGTATTGTCTGATGCCTGTGCTTTTTTCTGTTCATCCTGCGCAGCTTTTAAACGGGCAGCTTCTCTTTTTTTGGCCTCTTCAATTTCTCTTCTGATAATAGCGTTGAAAGCCTGGTTAACTCTTTGCCTTTGTTTTTCTTTATCACTGATTTGTCGAACCAGTTCCTTCTCTTTTCCTTTTAATTGTGCCACTACCTGATCCTGTTCTTTTTTATCTGCTTCCAGCACTTTTAATTGCTGGCTCTGGCTTTGTAAAGTACCTAGTCTTTCTTTTTTGTTGGTGCTAAGTACTACAATTTTTTCCTGTAGCAACTGGTCTGATTTGATAATGGTATTGGCCTGTGTTTCGCGGTTTTGGCGATAGCTTTTCAGGTAGGTAACCCGTTTAATGGCGTCGTTAAAACTACTGGCAGAAAACAGGAAATTCAGGTATTCATAACTACTTCTGTTCTTATAGGCAAATACAATGCTTTTGGCGTATTTAACCTTAAGCGTATCCAATTCTTTTCTAAGACGGTAAATATCACGTTCGTTTAAAAAAATGGTTTCATCCATTTGCCTGACCTGTTTGTTAATGCTGTTCACCAGTTCTTCCCGCTTATTGATTTTGCTCTTGAGAATGGCCAGTTGTTTGAGAGAGATTTTTTTGTTGTTCTGGGTTTCATTCATCATACGGTTCAGGTCTGCTATTTCTTTTTGCAGTTCCTGTTCTTTTTTCTGCAGCTCTTCCCTTGTATTCTGTGCAGACGCACAAAATGACATTGCAAGAACGATTGAGAGCACAGAAAAAAGTCTTTTTAGCATAATCTATGGTTTATGGTATACAGCCTGTAGGTTACAGAACGGCTAAGTTGCAGGTAAATTACTTACGCATGTATTTTTTTGGTGGTTCAAAATTGTATTTTAACGGTTCATTTAGGCTAAACTCCTTAAAATCCATGTAAATGGTCAGTTTCGATTTCTCTGCAATGGAAATACTCCGGTAAGTGGCAAACCGAAATGTGCCCATAGCCTGGTAATTTCCAAACGTGATATCGCAGGTTCTATTGCGTTGCAGGTCTACATCATCCAGTTTACTGTGCAGTACTTTATAATCGGTATTATCTAGTGTTACCAGGTGTTTAAAAATATCGCCCACCATTAACACCAATAATTGATTGGCACCAGCTTTATAAGAGACCACATTACTATCAATAAATACCGGGTTGCCAATCAGTATATCCTGAAGGGTTGAAAAATCAAAAGGGATTTCTGTTACTTCCTGCAGGTAATTGATGGAGCGGTTCATCACATATTTCTCCCCGGCATGCCTCACAACCACCACACTGTCTTTTTTAATTTTGGCCTCTAACCCAAGACCCGGAATACCAAGAAAAGTACCGGTTACTTTAATCAAAATCACACTATCTTTTTTCATACTCACGTACACCGTGAAATTATTGCTCTGTTCGGCACTTTCATACGATACTTTTATTTTTGAGTTGAAGGTGTTAAAATCAATCTTGCTCTGCACCACTCTGCCCAAAATACTTTTAACTATAGCTGCAGAATCTACCAGGGGTGTTTCTTTGATAACAATGGTTTGTGCAGTATCTTTTTTCATGATCGCTTCTTGTATCACCTGCGTTTTTTTTACCGTTTTACAGGAGTATGCGATGGTAACGAGTGCTATCAATAAAATCAGGCATTTTCTCATGGGCGCTTATTTACCGGTATGGCCAAAGCCACCCGCTCCTCTTTCGGTTTCATTAATATTTATAGCTTCCTGCCAATTAATTTTTGCTACTTTTTGTAACACCATTTGCGCAATACGGTCACCAGACAGTATAGTTTGCGGTTCCTGAGAGAGATTAATTAAAATTACTTTTATTTCACCACGATAATCTGCATCAATGGTGCCTGGTGTATTTAAACAGGTAATGCCTTGTTTAATGGCCAAACCGCTGCGGGGGCGGATCTGTATCTCATAGTTATCTGGTAACTCAACCTGCAAGCCGGTAGGAACCAATACCCTTTCCATAGGCTGTAAAACAATGGCAGCGGATAAAAAAGCGCGGATATCCATCCCTGAAGAACCGGTGGTAGCATACGCCGGCAAGGGATTATCTGAGTTATTGATAATTTTAATTGGGGGGATATTTACTTCCATGACGGCAAAAATAGTTCATCCGGACTAAGATTTGTTATTTTTGAGTATTGCGCAGGTAATACCGCAGAACAACAATCTATATCATACCCAACTCCGGTTTTAAAAACGAAAAAGAGTAATGAAGAAAGCACTTATCTGTGGTGTATCCGGTCAAGACGGCGCCTATCTGGCTCAACTGCTTCTGGAGAAGGGCTATGAAGTATATGGAGGTTCAAGAGATGCCCAATCAGGTTTGTTTAAAAACCTGGTTACGCTGGGTATTAAAAAAGATATTCAATTGGTATCCATCAACATAACCGATTTCAGAAGTACGCTTCAAACCATTCAGAAAATAAAACCAGATGAGATTTATAATCTTTCCGGACAAAGCTCGGTTGGTCTTTCATTCGAACAACCCGTAGAAACACTGGAAAGTTTTATCATGGGTAACCTGAACCTGCTGGAAGCCATACGTTTTGCTTCGCTACCTATTAAATTGTACAATGCCGGTTCCAGTGAAAGTTTTGGAGATACCCTTGGCCAACCTGCCGATGAGCAAACTGCCTTCCGGCCAAGAAGTCCCTATGCCGTAGCCAAAGCCACCGCTTTCTGGCAGCTGGCCAATTATCGCGAAGCTTATAAACTGTTTGCCTGTACGGGTATTCTGTTTAACCATGAATCGCCTTTGCGAAAAGAAAATTTTGTAACAAAAAAAATCATTGCTACAGCCTGCCGGATTAAAAAAGGCAGTGGAGAAAAATTATACCTGGGTAATACAGATATTTACCGCGACTGGGGCTGGGCACCGGAATATGTGAAAGCTATGTGGCTGATGATGCAGTATGAGAAGGCGGATGATTATATTATCGCAACCGGTAAAACGCATTCACTCAACGATTTTATCGCCATTACGTTTTCGAAACTAGGTCTGTCAATAGAGGAACATGTATTTACCGATCCCTCTCTTTTCCGTTTAACAGATTTGCATGGAGGAACTGCCAACGCGGCCAAGGCTGAAAAAGTATTGGGCTGGAAAGCAACGGTTTCACTGGAAGAAGTGATAGAGCGAATGGTTGAGGCGGAACTGTAACAATATGGGCTTACCTGTATTTGAATAGCCGTTTATTTTATCTTCTTCATCCAGAAAGAGGCTGGTTGTGACTCCTTGGTTAGGTTAAGCAATATTTTGCTGGTTTCGTCATAATAATCATTCTTAAGATAATTAAGTGAATACTCAATATGGAAAGAATGGTTGTAGTATAAAAATGCCTCAAGCAGGTATTGTTCATCCCACAAACGAACCTCTTCTGAAATCCATTCCTGAAGATAATTTCTTGGAGAAAAGATATCATGAATATGAATCAATACTCCCTTACTAATTATTGGAAGTAATTGCAGGTATTCATAAAGCACATCATTTTCGGGACGAATCACATGGGATGAATCGATAAAGAGTATATCATTCTCTTCAAGTAATGCAAAGAAAGAGAGATCGATCTCTTCCAATTTTTTACGTATCAGCCGGATCTCGGTATTTTTATCAAGCCATTTGGTTTCATAAGGTTCAATGCAGATAAGTTCTACAGGAAATCCGTCGGCAATATTTTTACGCACCGCCTCAAGCGCTACCAGGGTTGAATATCCAGATCCGATTTCTACAATCCGCCGTGGTTTACAATTCCGAATCATCAAATAATACATATCTGAATCACCTGGCCCAAAAGCAGGATTATTCACATAAAAAGAAGGTGCAGCTTTAGATTCACTTATATTGTTTTGGGGCAATAGTTTCAACTCATCTGCATACTGTAGTTTTCCTAAATTTTCAAGCTGCTCTTCAATACGGAAATCGATATGCAGCTGTCGTTTAACACTGGCATCAAAACTGGCAGGAAAAGTAAATTGCGGCTCATAATAATGATCCTGTAGCGGGAATACGCCAACACGTTGAAAAGCTTTTTTATGCAGCGGGAAATTCTGAACGCCAAAACGTCTCGTTTGTTTCAGTAAAGGAAGATATAGGTAACTAAAGGGAAGCAGTAAAATGTCATAAAGAGGGAACAAAAACCGTTTAAGATACTTTTTCATAACCGAGTTGCAATAGCAACGAAAGTAATAAAAAAAATGCCAATGTAAGTATCGAATCCCATAACCGCAACAGCCCCCAATAATAATCCTTACTTTTGACTTCAGATACTCTACAACAGTATAAATAAGGCTTTACATGAAAAATGGCAAATTCTCTTTTTTTTTGTTCCCATGGACACTACTTCTTATCCTCATAGTAAGCTTAGGCTGTTTCAAAAGACTTCCTGAAAAAACGGTTGTATTTGAAAAGAATTTTGAAGATTCTAAACGTACTGGTATATCAATCTCTAATCATTCTGGTATGATTGATTCGCCAATGATCTTTTTGTTCAATGGCTCAGCTGTATTGGGTAGATTCAACAATACCCTTGTTTCGTTTGCAATCGATTCTTTACCCGAACATAATGCCATTCGTATTCAGTTCGATCTGTATATTCATGATAAATGGGAAGGTAGCCATCTTGATCCAATTAGTAAGATCCCTGATGTATGGCAGTTGAAACTCGATCATGTTCCGATCATGATTAGAACATTTTCAAATACAGCCTATCCGCAATCGTTTCCTAATGATTATAATCCGGCGATTAACCAAAATCCACCTTACTCAGACGCATGGGCATTGCTACCAGGCGCTTGCGTTTGGGGCGATAAGCCAGATGGCACTTCGCTTTATAAGATAGATTATATAACAGCACATACCCCCAATAAGGTTTCGCTAGACATTAACGATGCATTACAGCCATTTAATCAGCAATGTAATAAAAGCTGGTCAATAGATAACATAGTTATTACTGCAGTTAAATACAACTAGTGTCTTGTTCAACTGGAATTATATAAAGGAATCCTGTATGGCAAATACATCCATATTTATAAAAAGATTGGGCATATTATGAGTACAAGCAGGATCATTATAAAAGAGTACGTTAAAACGCACCTGCCATTCCTGTCGAACTTTATCAATCTTGGTTTTATACAATTATGCAATGCAGTAATTCAGCTACTTCTGTTCCCTATTATCTTCCGTATTATCGGCATTGAAGAATTTGGATATATAGGTGTTGCCAATTCATACGCAGGTCTCGTAAGCCTGCTGATAAATTATGGCACTAACCAATCTGGCATTAAGGACATTGCTATCAACAAACACAATAGTTCTTTTTTGTCAAATATATTCTACACTGTGTATTATACACGCATCCTTTTGTTCTTAGTGTCACTTGTGATACTTGCTGTCATGTATTGGCTAAATGTACCCCTGGTGCATTATTTTTTTCTAGCCAATGTGATAATATTGAGCGAAGTTTTCAACCCTTTCTTCTTTTTTGTTGGAATAGAAAAGACTTTCCTGTTCAATGTAGCCAATCTGTTATCGAAGGTTAGTTCAGTTCTACTTATCATTTTTTTTATTACTTCATCTCGCTCAGCTCCATTTGTAAATGTATACTTGGGTATAGGCAATCTTGTGTTTTATTTATTACTTATGTTCTATGCTATTAGCAAATACAAACTAGTACCCTATCGACTTAAATTAAGTAGTATAACTGAAATAGTGTACAAAAATTTCTATCTAAGTGGCAACAATCTTTCCGTACACCTTCAGCAATCTTTTTTTTTATTTACATTATCAGGGTCTGTAAACCCCCTTGTTTTGGGTGCGTATACTTTCTGCGATAAAATAGTATGGTCCTTCCGTCTGTTGCTTATAGCATTTTCTAGTGCGGTATACCCAAGAGCTGCTATTTCTTATCATTCAAAAAAAGAAGAATGGTTCATGCAAAAAAGAAAACTTAATTGGTTGTTGGCTAGTATTTTTTTAATTGCAGCGGCGGTATTGTTTTTTCTGGCACCATCTGTTGTTTGGCTGTTAACCAAAACAACTGATGCCTTAACCATCCAATATATCCGTTGCATTTCTTTGGTTCCACTTGTAGCTGCACTTAATGCATTAAATGTGATAGAACTACTTATTAGCAACAGTTATTCTTCGCTTTTTATTATGGGTATGACATTATTGGTTTTATCTGTTGCGAATTCGTACCTGTTTTTACTGGCCGGACAGGATTATTTCGGATATTATCCCCTCACTATGGAAATTTGCGCCTTACTTTTATGTTGGCACTTTACACAAAAGCAGCGACAGCGAACTTCCTAAGCAATGTATATTTATCTAAACAATTTTTATAGCTAACGCTAATCAACTATTTTGCACCCTGATCTTAGTTGATTTAAAATCTATTTTGCCTAATGAAGTCCTCCTCTTTCGAACATTTTTTGATTTGTCCCCAATGTAAAGCGGAACTTACTCGTAAAGAAGATATTTTTTTATGTGCGGGTGATTGTGGATGTGCTTATCCTATAGTGTTTGATGTTCCTGTGATGATCAGTTGTAATAATCCCGTTTTTAAACAAAGTGATTTTTTTTCACAAACTCCACCAGATATTTTCTTCAAGCAATACAGTAATCCATTTTTGCGGTTTCTGAAAAAGGTAAAGCCTGATGTAACATTAAATTATACCAGCAAAAAAAATTATGCAGCCATTGGAGATACCCTGGCCAAAAAAGAAAATGTCCGCGTATTGGTAGTGGGCGGCAGTATTGATGGCAATGGTATTCATGCACTAAAAGAAAGATTACCTGCAAATGCTATATTGGTAGAATCAGATGTGGCACATGGTAAAAATACAAATATCATTTTCGATTCCCACGAGATCCCTTTTGCTGATAACACATTTGATCTGATCATTGTACAGGCTGTTCTGGAACATGTACTTGATCCTTTTGCCTGTGTTGCCGAAATAACCCGAACCTTGAAAGAAGGTGGTGAGGTATATGCAGAAACACCCTTTATGCAACAGGTACACGGAGGGCAATATGATTTTCACAGGTTTACTTTCTTAGGTCACAGGCGCCTTTTCAGGCATTTTAAAGAAGTATCCAGTGGATTGGTGGCCGGACCAGGATCTTCACTTGCATGGTCATTGCGGTATTTTATTACCAGTTTTGCAAGGTCTAAAAGGATGGATCAGGTTTTGAGTTATCTGGCACATATTTTAGTGTTCTGGGTCAAGTATTTTGACCTTATCCTGAATAAAAACAAAGCCTCGCTCGATGCAGGCTGTGGTTATTTCTTTCGTGGCAAAAAAGAAAAGGGATATACTTTACCTGACACCGAACTATTGCAGTCGTATAAAGGTTTCAGGTATTAACAGTAGAAACAGGTTTCATCATCCATCAATCTCCCTTTCCAAAAAATGAAGCACCGTGTAGCCATTATACTTGTCAATTGGAACAGTTTTGAAGTTACCAACGACTGTATTCATTCGTTGAAAAAGTCAGACTATCCTTTTTTTACAACGGTGGTGGTAGATAATGGTTCGATGGATGGTTCTGCAGATCAATTGGAAGCTTTGCATCCCGATATTGTTTTAATCCGTTCTGCCACAAATCTTGGTTTTACAGGCGGCAATAATCTTGGTTTAAGGTATTCATTGGAAAATGGGTTTACGTATTCCATGATGCTAAACAATGATACTTTTGTAGAACCCGGTTTCCTCACCCCGCTTGTACAATTCATGGATGAAACCCCTGGTTGTGGCATAATACAACCACGTATCCATTTCAATCATAACCGTGTATTACTTTGGGATGCAGGTTCTTATTATAATAAATGGCTTGGCTGGTTTTACACCACCGGACTTAACAGGAAACCTAAATCAAAGCATCTCACTTTAAAAAAAGTAGACTGGGTTACCGGTTGTGGTTTTTTAACCCGAAACAGCATTTTACAGCAAACAGGTTTATTGGTAGAAAAGATGTTCATCTACAGTGAAGACGTGGATTTATCATTGCGTATACATGCATTAGGCTATGACCTGATCTATCATCCCAACTCGGTGATCTACCACATTGCAGGTATGTCTAATAAGAGTAAAGTAAAGGGAAAAGAAGGTTATGTAAGCCCCATTGTTCAATACCTTAACCAGCGCAACCGGATATGGGTCTTGAAAAAATACACACCCTGGTATTGCGTACCCACTGCGTTCGTGTTCAATTTTTTTTACATTGCACTGGTTCTGGGGTATTTTGCAGCCCGAGGAAGGTTGGGCAAACTGAAAGCTGTTGGCAGAGCGCTTAAAGACGGGTTAACTGACTCCATTAAAAATTGAAATCAAAGTGAGCAGTGTTAATCACAGTGTGGATATATGTGTGTGTTACAGATTGAAAAAAGTATTGATGATTTCTGAAAAAAATAATGTTTCTATTCCCAATCATATATATTGTCTTTTTTGCGATTGCCGTTTTTCACATCCTGCAATCTAAACCGGGAGGGGCTCTGCTGTTTATTATTTTCGGGCTCCCTATTTACATCACTTCGCTTTCTATTGTATCCATGTATGGCTTTAAAAGCATGGTACCCATATTGCAGTCTTTTAAAGAAATCATCGTTTTGCTAACTGCAGCGGTAGTTGTTCTATCTCTCAAAAAAAAACCGCAACTCCATTTTTTAGATAAGGTAATTATTGTGTACTTCATTTGTGTTGCCTGTTATGTAATAATTCCCATAGGCGGATTTAGTTTAAAAGAAAGGCTGCTGTCATTAAAAAGTATTGCGTTTTTCCCTTTGATCTATTTTACCGGCAGATTGATCGATATAAAAAAAATCAACCTTAACCAATACTTTCAATACATCTGTATCATTGCAATACCTGCCGCTCTTGTTGTTTGCTGGGAAGCGGCTACTTATACCCACTTTCAACTTTTTACCGGGTATGCTGAATACATGTCATATTTTTTTAACATCGAAACCTCCGGTAATCATGGCTTAAGCTGGACATTCGAGGCGGAGAACGACGGACCAAAACGTTTTGCCAGCATATTCGCCAATCCGCTGGATCATGCGGCAGGCACCCTTACTACTATCTGTGCTCTTCTGGCACTAATTACCACCCATTCCAGAAAAATAAAAATGAACCGGTTTTTACTGGTTGCATTTATTTGTACGTTGTTTTCAATCATTTTTGCTTTATCCAGGGCCGCTTTTGCAAGCTATTTTATCATTTTATACACCTACGCACACATAACAAACAGGAGATCCTGGTTGCTATATTTTCATTATGGAGCTGCCTTGGTTGCTATCGTTTTTTTTACATTTATGAGCGGCGATATTTACCAGTTTATCATAGGCACGATCAATTTTAGCAATTCCTCCAGTGCGTATCACATTATTCAATGGTTAGAAGGTATACAGGCAATCTCAACCAACCCACTGGGTTTAGGCTTGGGCAGTTCCGGTAAAATATCCGGAGTAGAAGGAATTAACGTGGGTGGCGAAAATCAACTGATTATTATAGGGGTACAAGCGGGACTGATTGCTTTATTACTATATACCTTCATTTATATTTACATATTGCGTACTGCATTCATCATGACACGTAGGCAAAAAGGTAAAGCAAGAAGAATCGCGATATTTATTCTGTTCTTGAAATTAGGAATGATCATTCCTTTTCTCACAGCAGAAGCTGAGTCGTATCTATATGTAAGCTATATTACCTGGTTTTTTTCAGGTCTAATGATCAATATAAAATATAATACAAATGGTGATAGGAGTAGATATCAGGGATCTGAGACTCGCGAGAACAGGTCAGAAAACAACGCTGGAGGAGATTTGCAAGCAATTCCGGTTACTGGATAGCCATCCACACCAATTTCATTTCTTTGATGCTTCCTTCCCTGTGTATACTGGTAGAAATAAATTCATGCTGATGATGGAGCATGTAAGACAGCAATTGTGGAAACAGGTCATACTCCCGATAAAAGCATGGCGAAAAAAATGCGATATCGTATACTGCAACGACTATTTTGTTCCTTTTATCCACCTCAATTATCAAACTGTCATGCTATTTCATGACGCACTTTTTTTTGAACACCCAGAATACTCTAACAAAATATGGCTCAAATTATTTAAACATATTGCTTTACCCGCAGCCAAACGAGCTGCTTTTATTATTACACCTACCCATTATGCAAAAGAAAGGGTTCAGCATTTTACCGGCATAGCGGCGGACAAAATCATCCCAATTTATCACGGACCCAAAACAATAGCTTTCGGCAACAACATAGAAACAATACCCGATTGGTTGCCCACGCAAAAAGGTTTTCAATATATATTGCATGTGGGTGTGATGGAAAAAAGAAAAAATTTACCACGTCTGGTGCAGGCGTACAAACTACTAAAAGACGCAGGCTATACCCAATATAAACTAGTATTGGCAGGAAAAGGAAATGGAAAGATCCATTCTGATGATACAGAACAGATCCTTACCCTGATTAGAGAGAACCAACTCGAAAACGATGTGATACTGCCTGGATACCTGCCAGATAATATGCTGCCCTTGCTTTATACCAATGCTATTTTGTATGTATTCCCTTCGGTTAATGAAGGCTTTGGTATCCCCGTACTCGAGGCTTTTGGATCAGGTTTGCCCGTCGTGGTGGCCAACAATACCTGTCTTCCTGAAGTGGGTGGTGATGCCGTTCTTACATTCGACCCATACAATGTTGCAGATATAGCCGACAAGATGAAGCAAGTGCTTGATAATGCTGGCTTAAGAGAAACATTGATCAATAAAGGAAAAGAAAGGTTACAATTCTTCTCATGGGGAAAGTCTTCCACTAACCTGATAAAAGTTTTTGAACAGGCAGTTATCAATAAAAAGAAATAAAAACTCTATACGAAATGCTACATGGCATTATGCCGGAGTTGCTGGCGAACTTTGCGATACAGCTTTCTTGCTCTACTTTTGAAAAGAACTCTTGCGTAATTATCTAAAGACCAATCCGACAGTACTGTTATGAAGATCTTGATCCTTGGTCAAACACCACCCCCCTACGGAGGGCAAGCTATTAACATTGAAAAGATGATAGGGGTATTAGATAGGCATCAATTCAATTACCGGCTGATACGCATGAACTTTAGCGATGACATTAGTGACATGGGACGTTTCAGCCTGAAAAAAACATTTCGCCTGCTGATCATACTCCTTCAATTACTCCGGCAACTGATTATGTACCGGCCCGATATTGTTTACTATCCACCTGCCGGGCCACTTCGCACCCCCATTTTTCGGGATATGATCTTATTATTTCCGATAAGATTGTTTCGATTCAAAATCGTATTTCATTTTCATGCGGGAGGGATATCAGAGACATACAAAAATTTCAATCAGCTGATTCAGTTTGTATATCGCTTTGTTTATTGTAAAGCCGACTACTCAATTTGCTTAAGTGAACAGGGCAAAAAAGACCCTGAATTTCTTCAGTCAAAAAAAATATGGGTTATCCCATCTGGTGTGGAAGATATTGGCTACATCGATGTAGAAAAAAAGCAAGAACCATTTATTGTACTCTTTGCAGGACTTTGTAGCGAAACTAAGGGCATTCTCGATTTCATAGAAATCATCCGTTCAGCGAAAAAGAGTAACCCCAATATACATGGGAAGATTATCGGAAAGATATTTTCTTCCAAAGAAGCAACCCTTATAAAAGCTGCCGTTTCTGAGGGACTCACTAGCTATGAGGGCATTCAAACAGGTGAAGCAAAAAATGCACATTTCAGAACAGCCCACGCATTCCTTTTCCCAAGTTTTTTTGATTCCGAAAATTTTCCAACTGTTATTATTGAAGCTTTTTCAGCCGGGCTTCCGGTAGTAGGTTCAAGGTGGAGGGGCATTGCTGACCAGGTGGTGAACAACCACAACGGCTTTTTACATGAGCTGCACGACATACAAGGCATGACCACATCCATTCTTGATTTGTCTAAAAAAGATGCCATGTACCGGCAACTTGCTGCAAATGCAAGAAGGGATTTTGAAACTATGTATACGATGGGTATTTTTGAGGAATCTATCGTTACCGCTTTTAAATCGTTCAAATGATCCGTTTCTTAATCACAGGTGCCAATGGTTTTATTGGAACCAATCTAGTTGAAGCACTGCGTACAGGAATAAAAGCGCCTTACACTGCAACATTATTGGATATCGACACCCCGAAAATTGAATTAGCATCCCACGAAACCTGGATACCCTCCAATATTCTGGATAAAGAGGCTATTGAGAACATTTTTTTGCAAACAAGACCCGATATCGTCATTCACCTTGCCGCACAAACAAGTTGTGAACCCGAGATGACCTTAGACGATTATCTGGTAAATACCAAAGGGTCAGAAAACATATTTGAAGCCAGTGAAAAATATGGTATCGAATTTCTTGTACATACGTCTACGCAGTTTGTAAATCAGGCAGCGGGTATGCCGGTTTCTGATACCGATTATGCACCACATACGGTATATGGAGAGTCGAAAGTGATTGCAGAAGAAATGTTACGCGAAAAAAGATTCAGTTTTAACTGGTGTATGATCAGACCCACCAATATCTGGGGGGCATGGCACCTTAGATATCCGCACGAGTTCTGGAAAGTATTGAAAGAAGGCAAATATTTTCATCCTGGTAAAAAGAAAGTAGTACGCTCTTATGGGTATGTAGGTAATGTTTGCTGGCAGATTTTAGAATTGATCAGGCGTAGAAATGAGCCCGTTGTTTCCAGGAAAGTTTTTTATGTAGGAGATGCCCCGGTAAATATGCTTGACTGGGTAAATGCATTTTCAATGGAGATCAAAAAAAAACCAGTTCGTATTGTACCTGGCTTTTTTGTGTATACATTAGCCCTCACCGGATCAGTGCTACGAATATTCAAGGTGCGCTTCCCCATCACCTTATCGCGCTACAAGAGCATGACAACCGACAATCCCGCTCCCATGGAAAAAACTTTTAGCATATTGGGAATGCCACCTTACACACAACAGGAAGGAGCAAAACAAACCACCGATTGGCTATTATCATTCTGGCAACGCGAAAATCAGAAGATGAAATGAATGAGACAAGCGCCCCGAAAATAAACATAGCAGGAACAGGGATTAGTAATATCACCTTAGAGGAAACGATTACTATTTTTGATAAATGGATATCCGGAGACCACAAAAAGCGCGTATGCGTAACGCCTGTTAATTGTGTGGTATGGGCCAACGGTAATGAAGCATTAAAAAATATTTACAACAGTGCAGACCTCACTTTGTGTGATGGCGTTCCGCTAATTTGGGCATCCAATTTTTTAGGCAATGAAAAGTTACGCGGGCGTGTTACCGGTCTTGATCTTTTACCAGCTTTTACAGAACACTGTTATCAAAAAGGGTATTCTATGTTTTTCCTTGGCGCTGCCGAAACAACCCTAATTCTTTTGCAGCAGAAATTGGAAAAACAATATCCCGGTATTCGGATCTCCGGTTTGTACAGCCCCCCCTTCGCCCATACATTCAGTTCCGAAGAAAACCAGAAAATTGTATCACTGATCAATAACAGTAAACCAGATATCGTATGGGTCAGTCTTACTGCCCCCAAGCAAGACTACTGGATAGATGAATTTTTTACAGCACTTGATACAAAAATTGTAATAGGAATTGGTGGGGCCTTGGATGTTATGGCCGGAAATATTAGCCGGGCTCCCATTTGGATGCAAAAAACTGGTCTGGAATGGTTTTTCAGGTTTTACAAAGAGCCGCAACGCTTGTTTCGCCGGTATTTTATAGAAGCTCCCAGAATTATCCCAATGCTTCTTCAGCAAAAATTTACACGGAACCCTACCAAAAAAAATCCTTAAGTACCTTTCACCGGGCAGCGCCAAGCCCAATTTTACTATCTACCACAATAAAAAGAGCGCATTTGGGGTACTTTTTCTAACTAACAGATGAATTTCAACGGAACAATATTTTTACAACTCCTATATAAAAATTATTAATCCTTAATTTAGCAAAAAAACAGCCTTCCCTTGGGCTTACTGGTGCCGGAATATTTGATATATCCAGAAATCTATGCCAAAGACTTATAACAAGTATACTGCGATCAGATATTTTATTGATGCACCGATAATCTGTGTTTCGTATTTACTGGCTATTTTCTTCTCTAATCAGCGAAGCTTTCCCGGAAATCCGGGTAATATCCTGATCATGATATTGCTTTCACTGATTTTGTGGTATATAGCAGCGGCGTTTTCGCATTTATATGCCGACAGACGTTCAAATAAATATTCCGAGGAAATCGTTTTTATTATTTACACACTAATCATCTATGTAATCATTCTTAGTTCCGGCTTTTTTTTCCTGAATACTTTTATCCCGATTGAGCATAATGTTGTTTTTTTTATTCTGCTTGTCAGTTTATTATTTTTTCTACTCACACTCACCAAGTATATTATTCGGAAATACCTTCACTCAGCTATTTTTCAGGGTAAACTATTTGATAACCTGCTTATTGTAGGTGCTACTGCTTCTGCTTTTGATTTTTATGAAACCATCAATAAGTATTACTACTACGGATATAAATGTATTGGCTTTGTAGATAATACCACCAATAAAATGAATGGTTGTTCCTACAAAGGAAAAATTGAAAATTTATCAACTATCCTGAAAGAGAACCATGTGGATGAAGTGGTCATTGCATTACCAAACACAGAGAATGATCAGATCCAGGAATGTATTGAAGTATGTGATTTCTATGCTATCAAAGCACGTATTGTTCCCGATCTTCAGCAATACACTTCATCAAGTATACAGGTAAACAATATCGGTATGCTGCCTGTAATCAATATCAGGTCTTTGCCTCTCGATACCGTTTCAAGCAGGATACTGAAACGCGTATTCGATATTATATTCTCCCTTCTTTTTTTCATCTTCATTGGCATTTGGCTTTTTCCACTGATTGCTGTATTGATTAAACTTACCTCTAAGGGGCCTACTTATTTCAAACAGGAAAGATGGGGATTGAATAATGAAAAAATTATCTGTTATAAATTTAGAACCATGGTAGCAGACAACCATGATATTGATGATAATGGCTATTATTGGCAGGCCACAAAAAACGACCCCCGTATTACCCGTTTTGGCGCATTGCTCAGAAGATCTAATCTTGATGAATTACCACAGTTCTGGAACGTTTTACTTGGCAATATGTCTGTTGTTGGCCCAAGGCCACATCCTACCCCATTGAACCTGGAATCCATACACACCATCGAGAATTACATGTTACGACATGTGGTAAAACCCGGTATAACCGGTTGGGCACAGGTAAATGGTTGCAGGGGTGAAACAAAAGCAATAGGTGCTATGCAAAAAAGAGTAAACTTCGACCTTTACTATATACATCGCTGGACTTTTTGGATGGATTGCCAGATCATATTACAAACGGTGATCAATATGGTGCGTGGTGATCAAAATGCTTATTAAGCTTACTTTGTAAATTAGTAAGTACGTTTTGCAAATTCCTATAATTAACTAATCTACGTTGCGATCTTTGCCTATTCCTTACGACCTTTGCAATTCATCGGTTACATACCAGATAATATTAGCATGTTAAAAGTCATCAAAAAAATGAATAGAAAAAGAATATTACTTGTCTTACATGTAGTCATATCTCTCCTTTTTACCAGCACCCTTAAAAGTCAGGCAGTATGGGAAAATAACACGAACGAAGTGTACCATTTTCTATACCGTATGGCACAGAAAGGAATCATTGATTTTGATGATAATATACGACCGCTGAGCAGAATATATTTGGGATCTTGTTTAGATTCTCTGTCTGTAAAAACATCTTTACTCTCAAAGACCGAATTAAAGGAACTCGTTTTTTACCAACAAGAATACACTGATAAACTACTTAATACGCAAACGGCACCTTCCCGTTTTTTAAAAAAAGATACTTACAACAGATGGCGCTTACTTGATATCAATACGGATAATTTCATGATGCGTGTTGATCCTGTACTCACCGCGGCAACTATACAGGGTACTAACAAAAATGTACAGCAATATAGTTCGGGGGTTTCATTATATGGGTATGCTGGAAAGCACTGGTCTTACTACTTTTCATACAATGATGTAAATGAAAAAGGAACAGGACTTGATACACTTCGCCTGTTCACACCGCAATCTGGTATTGTTACCAAGATCGCCTCAAATAAAAAAAGTCACAACTATAGCGAGCTTCGTGGGGGTATCACTTACAGCTTTAAAAATGGTTCTATTAGTTTTGCACAGGATCAGTTATTATGGGGTTATGGAGATAATGGACGCATTGTATTATCAAACAAAAGCCCTGCCTATCCCTTTATCAGGCTTGATTATAAACCGTTACCCTGGTTAAGTTTCAACTATGTGCATGCATGGCTCAATTCATCAATACTTGATTCTTCAAAAACCTACCCAACCGGTATTTCCGGGGGTGCGTTCAATGCGCAACGTGAATTTTTTATCCCCAAATTCATGGCCACGCACAGTATACGAGTTACCCCAATCAAAGGTCTCGATATTAGTTTTGGCGAGTCAATGGTTTACAGCGACAGGTTAGATGTGGGCTATCTCATACCGGTACTTTTTTTTAAAGTATACGACAACCTGGTAAACAATAATAACATCAATGCAGGCTCCAACGGACAGTTATTTGCGCAAATAAGCTCACGCAACCATATCCCAAAAACACATTTGTATGGCAGTTTGTTTATTGATGAAATAAGGATTGCTTCGATCTTTGACAAAAATAAAAGCAGAAACCAGCTTGGATTTACGGTGGGTGCCTCCACAACAGATCTCATTATTCCATACCTCACAATGGGTGTTGAATATACCCGCATCAATCCATTTGTATATCGTAACCTGCTTCCCGCACAGAATTATACCAACAGTAATTACACAATGGGAGATTGGATGGGTAACAATGCAGACCGATTTATCTATACCATTCGCTATACACCCATTGCAAAACTTAAATGCCTGATGCGTTACCAGTATATTCGCAAAGGGGGCATGGGTACCCTGAATCAGCAATATTTTCAGCAACCACAGCCAGGCTTTCTCTTCGACCTGCAAGCCAACCAACAGGAATTTGAGTTGCAGGTGGCTTATGAGTGGATCAACAAATTAAACCTCTATGGGCAATTCGATTCCCAGCACATCAAAAATTATGTTACCAACAGCACCCAAACTAACCAATTGGTTACACTAGGTGTACGTTATGGGTTATAAACCATGGCTATTTTCTGTTAAAGTGGTTTTGGCAAAGAACCTAAAGTATCGAAGTTTATGGTAATAGCTGGCGTGCAACAGCTTGTAGCTTATGTTTTTACTATATTTGGATAATTTCTTATTATGATGAAAAGTACCCTTTATCTGCGGGCAAAAAAGAGTTGGTTATTGCTTTTATATTGCCTGCTCGCAGTTTCGGTTATGGCACAGAAACCTATTGGTGGTTCAATGAACCCATCACAGTTATCAAACCAGCAGATCTTACTCATGTGGCAACAGGCCCAAAAAGGTGGCGGTTCCGATAACGATGCTATCAAACAACTCGTAAGGAATGGTATGAGCCCTTCGGATGTAAACAGTTTCAAAAAAAGATTACTCCAGGCTCAATCATCTTCGCAAACAAAAGGCGCAGGTAAAATTAGTGATACAACAGCATTTATGCAAGATAGCAGCTGGGTGCAGAGTATTCCGCAAATGAGAAAGTCTTCTCCCTACTATGGGTTCGATCTCTTTAGCAACCCCAATGTTTCTTTCCAAACGAACCGAAATATCAATCCGCCAAAAACTTATATCCTTGGCCCCGGCGATGCATTAACCCTAACACTCACGGGTGTTAACGAAACTACCTTAACTGATAAGATAGCAAGAGATGGCGGTTTCCAGGTTCCGCATGGAGATATCATTAACCTGAGCGGGCTAACAATGGATCAGGCCCAGCAAAAAATTAAAGCCAAAATGCAACGGGCGTATCCGGCATTGGCCAGCGGACAAACAAAATTGTTTATTACACTTGACAATGCCAGGAATATTGATGTTCACATTATTGGCGAAGCAGCAAGGCCGGGCACCTATACCATTTCAGCATTGGCAAATTTTTTCAATGTATTATATCTTTCTGAAGGGCCCTCACAACAGGGATCTTTGCGTAAAATTGAATTGATCCGTAATAACAAACTTATTGCAACCGTTGATTTTTACAGTTTTTTACAGAAAGGTGTTTTTAATACCGACTTGAAATTAGAGGATCAGGATATCATCCGGATTCCTGTTTATACTAAACGGGTAATTCTGAATGGAGAAGTGAAGAGGCCACTGATTTATGAACTGCTCGAAAAAGAAACCCTGACAGATCTTATTGAATATGCCGGCGGAATGGAAGGAACTGCATACAAAGAATCGGCAAAAATTGTACAAGTGGGTGGTAAGGAAAGAACGATCAGAGATATCAACCGGATTGATTTTTCAAATTTTATTCCGCAGAACGCAGACTCTGTTCATATTGGCTCTGTTCTGGCTACGTATACAAATCGCGTTTTAATTAGTGGAGCCGTGTATCGTCCCGGCGGTTACCAACTAACAGATGGATTACGCCTTTTAAAGCTGATCAGCAATGCAGAAGGGCTTCGTGAAGATGCTTTTATTACAAATGGCTACATCATGCGGAAAAAAGCCGGCAATGCGGAAAGAGAATTAATATCCTTTAATCTTAACAAAGTACAGTCGGGAACCGCTTCAGATATACTACTTATAAAAGATGATTCAATTTTCATTCCTTCACGCGATAGCCTGCGTGATGTGCCGTATGTTACTATTGGTGGCAATGTAAGGTCGCCCGGCACATTTGAGTTCCGCAAAGGAATGTCTTTGGAAGATCTGGTACTGATGGCTGGTGGTTTTACAAATGACGCAGCCAATCATAAAGTAGAAATTTCGCGATTGGAAATGAACCGCTCCGATACACTCGCCAACAAACTGATTAATCTGATCAAGGCAGATGTAGATACCAGTCTTTCCAACACCGGAAGTAAAACATTATTGGAACCACTTGACAATGTTTTTGTACCACGGCTACTCAATTACCGCATACTGGGCAATGTAAAAGTTCGAGGAGAAGTTCAATATACAGGCGACTACACATTGGAGAGAAGGGATGAAAGTATACAGGAACTCATAGAACGTTCCGGAGGTATTACACCGTATGCTTCTTTAACCAATACACAGGTTTTCAGGAATGGAATACGAGTAGCAACTACCATTTTTTCTGATGAAAAGGGAACTTCCGAAAAATTTCCACTCCTTCCGGGCGATAGTATTTTTATTCCACGGAATGTAACATTCGTGGAGGTAACGGGTGCAGTATTTAATCCACAAATTTTAAAGTATAGGTCTAGCAGTTTTACTTCCTATATCTCAGGAGTTGGCGGTACCACAGATAAAGGCAATCTGAAGAAAGCCTACATACAATATAGCAATGGTGTAAATAAAAAAATCACCCGTTTTCTTTTTTTCAGAAATTATCCCAAGGTATTCCCGGGGAGTAAAATTATTGTTCCTGAAAAATCAGAGTCTGACAAAAGAACAATTTCTGTATTGGAAATATCAGCTTTAGCAACTCTTTTGGGTGCGCTGGCGGCTATCATTAGTGTAATAAAGTAAAAAGCTTTAGCCATTTAGTTATAGGCTGTCAACGGCAAAAATTGTAAAGAAAAAAAATGGAACAAACCAAACATATCAATACTATCGATTTGCCTGAAGATGAACCCTTCTCATTATTAAACGAAATTAAGGGAGTCGGTAAATCTGTTGCTTATGCCTTAGGACATTGGCGACTGCTTAGTTTTATGGCCATTATAGGGTTTCTGGCTGGTATTCTGTATAGTTGGATTAAACCGGTAAGCTATACAGCACGTACCACTTTTGTAGTAGAAGAATCAAAAATGGGCGGAGGATCTATTGCATCGGCATTAGCCGGACAATTTGGTTTGGATATGGGAAGTTTAGCGGGAGGATCAAGTGGGATATTATCGGGAGACAATGTAATGCAGCTTGTAAAAAGTCATAACCTTATCCGGAAAACATTATTATCTGCTTATGACAGTACTGTTTCAAAACAATCGCTTGCAGACTTGTATTCCGAAACAAAAGGATGGAAAAAGAAATGGGCAAGCAGTAGTAAAGTAGGAAAAGTTGTTAGTTTTCCTTACGATGGAAAAACTTTGAACAGAACAGAAGATAGTCTTTTACAAAAAATCACCAATGAGATCATTAAATCAGATTTAAACATTGCAAAGCCTGACAGGAAACTAGGGTTCTTCGAATTGGCAACTACGATGAAAGATGAAAAGCTAAGTTTTTTGTTTAACCAAAGATTACTGAAAGTAGCTACGGATTTTTATATCACCACCAAAACAAGAAGGTTATCGAATAACGTGAAACGCTTGCAGGGAAAAGCCGATAGTCTTGCGATTTACCTGAACCGAAAAACCTATTCCGCAGCAGATGCAGACAGAAAATTGCTTGATGCCAACCCTGTATATGCAGAACCACAGGTGTCAGCAGAAATATCTTATCGGGATAAATTGATGCAGGCTACCATATATGGGGAGATTGTAAAAAATCTGGAGATAAGCAGAACGGCACTGATACAGGAAACGCCTACGATACAGATTGTAGATGATCCGGAAGTACCATTGAAAGATAACAAGACAGATTGGTGGTTAGCTGCTTTTGCCGGTGCTACTTTATTGGCATTTGCAACAGCAATTGTTGTGATTGCTGTAAAAAAATAAACGGATGGGATGATGATCATAAAAAAGATTGCAGACAATAATAATCCTGATTCTCTTTCACATAAGTTAAGAACCAAGCGGTTTCAATTCTTCTTATCACTGATCAATAATTTACCGCGGCCACTATCTATTTTGGATATAGGAGGTACCACAGCATTTTGGGAAGCGATGAATTTTAATAACGAGGGGGTTACCATTACCTTGTTAAATCTCGGTGCGCAGCCGGTAGATCGAAAAGGTTTTATTAGCGTATCGGGTGATGCAACCAGATTACAATACCCGGATCAATCCTTTGATATTGTCTTCTCAAATTCTGTAATTGAACACTTATTTGATCAGGAAAGCCAACAGAAAATGGCAGCAGAAATACAAAGGGTAGGCAAATGTTATTTTATTCAAACACCCAATTACTGGTTTCCTATAGAACCACATTGGGTCTTTCCCTTTTTTCAATACCTACCTTCTACTGTAAGAGTTTTTCTTACGAGGCATTTTTCTCTCGGCCACATACAAAAAATCCGCAACAAAGCGGATGCGGAAAAACAGGTGAATGAAATCAAATTATTATCACTCAGAGAAATGCAATCACTTTTTCCCCAAGCTAATATTCATTGTGAGAAATTCTTTTTCTTGAATAAGTCGTTTGTTGCTTACAAATTTTAAGAGCATCACTGACCCTTTTCTTTCTCCCTTACCATCAAAACCGATAGCTGAGACTTAATCTCCCCGAAAGATTCAGAAATTCATTTCCCGCTGCGAAAAAGTCGTTGGGATCTACCTGTATAATCAGCCATTTATAATTATATGTCCGGATGATACCAAATTGCGCAGAAGCAAAAAATTGTTTGTAATTCCAATCCGCTTTAAGCGTAGTGGAGATATCAATCCAATGGCGCCTGAAGTCTCGTACATACTCAAACGCGTAATAATAAAAATCACTGTTGTAACGTACGCGTTCAAACTGTATACCTATTTTTTTTACTCCTTTTACCCAACTGATCTCAAGCGTTTGACTATTGCTGCCCGGCCCTATACCAGCGCCAATCACTCTACCTTCGTTGGTATACCCCTGTCTTACAAAACGGTCTGTATACCAGCTATCAGGTTGACGTATCAATTCGGCTGTGGGCGCCTGCATCTGTGTAAACTCTGCCGACATTTGAATGTATGCCCCTTTTTTAACGGGCCATAGTTTACGTAGACCGGCTACATAAGCCCTGCGATAATTATCGGTTTGCACAATGTTCCATGGCATCAATGAAAGATCCTTTCTACCCAACTCAAAATATATTTCAGCGTTTTCTGAAGGCATTACATATCGGGCGAACAATGAACCCATAGATGATTTTCGGCCAGATCTTTCCGCTTCTGTCCTAACCCTGCCAAAGAAACCCTGTAAGGGCAATATATCCAGCGGGTTAGAAATAGTTGAATGATACAAATAAGAAGCTTTGGCAATTCCGAGGTACAAATTAGGCGTCCATTTAGGTTGCCAGGAAGCAACCATTCCAGTAATATAGCGCCATTCGCTGTGTTTAGGTTCGTATAAAAAAGCACCATTGTAAGAACTGAATATTCGTGGCGGTAAAATGCCAGTTTCGTCCAATTTGCCGCCTATGATCTGTCCTTCAAAGGTTCCTATTCCTGTTTTTACAGGTTTGGTTGTATTAAATGTAAAATGCAAAAAACCGGGTGCGTTGGTACTCATCACCAATGCATTCCGCGAGCCTGGCCCCCACCACATATTCTCAGTTGATATTCCTACAGAAAAGGAGCGAAAATTATAGCGTATACTAGATTGACCTGGAAAAAAATTTCGGTATCCACCTACACCAAATTGCTCAGGAATATCAGAGGTATTCAAGAACCGGTAATAATCGGCCCAGGCCCTATTACCTAGCTGCTGAGAAAACTGTTCAAAGGGCGCATTTTCAGCAGACACCAATTCTGGTGCTAACTGTATCGAAATATGTTTACCTATTGTGGCATAAATTCCTGCCGACAGTACTGCCTGGTAACCTTTGGCAGGTATCATTGGTGCATTATTCCAACCATATGGAAGTGCACTATTATATTGTTGTCGCAGTACCACAGGCAAAAAACCGAGAGAAATACTTGGTTTTTTTGAAAGCCCTATTTCAATGGGTTTTGTTATGCCTAAAACAGAGTCCAGATCGTGTAGCGAAACCTGGTTCAGGTTTACAGTAAAGGAATAATTTTTTTTAACAGTGTGGGTAAGCTGGTTGTTTCTAAAAGCTTCTTTCAATATATCATTACTAAGTGATTGCCCAAACAAAATACTGGGAACAATCGCCATTACTAAAACTAACGCTATTGTTTTTAATGCATTACCGAAATTACAACGAATATATCCTGTGTAAAAAAACATACAATTGCTTATTAAAAAATATATTGAACACCCACTCGTGTATGCAGGTTAATATTTGTGTTAGATATCTCCCACATATAGTTCCTGCTTTTAATCAATTCAATCAATCCTGATATTACAAACTGTTGATACTTCCACCGGGGTAAAACACCAATACCCAAATCAATCCATTTAGTAGTATGGGCTTGAGGGTCACGATCAACCCTTTCAATTAAAAGGCCAAGTTGCTTCCAGCCTTTTATCCAGTTTGCGCTGATACTTTGTACATTAGCACCTAATCCTGCACCACTTCCTAATATTTGATTTTGGTTCGTATAGCCTTCAAAAAGTTGACTATGTACATACCAATTACCCGCACTACGAACCATAAAATCCGGTGTCT
Organism: Chitinophaga pinensis; assembly: GCA_943372845.1. Lineage (GTDB taxonomy): Bacteria > Bacteroidota > Bacteroidia > Chitinophagales > Chitinophagaceae > Sediminibacterium > Sediminibacterium pinensis_K. Next base: position 70,782 of record CALSAD010000010.1, read on the forward strand.
GGCTCATTTGTGTTAATTCTAATCCCAATTCAAGCCGCGAAGAGTTATTGAGTTCCACTATTTTTCTTACCCCGGTAATATAAGCAGCGGAATGACTTGGTCCAAGCAAATAATCCCTGGTATTTACTCCATAATCATTAAATCCATACTCTACATAAAATTCGGTTTGCGCTTTAGGAAACACGAGTCGCATAAAAAATGAAGCGAGCTGATCCCTTTTGAGTGTGTCATCCCCAAAATTGTTTTTCTTTTGTACTGCCAATGCCAATACCGGTATGTACCTTTCGAAAAAACCAATATTGCTATTATTATTGTCACTGTACGTTTGAACAGACCGGGTGAATCCCAAAAAAAGACCTGGTACCCATTTTGGTTGATAGCTAATAACCAAGCCATTTAAATACCTCGACTTACTTGCCTTCGTATCCATTAACAAATGAAGATTTTCATAAGCTAGTTTATCATTAGAGTTAAGTTGTCCGCCAATTAACTGCCATTCGAAATTACCAATGGCTGTTCGTAAGGGTTTTCTTGTTTTAAAGTAAAAATGTCCAAACCCAGGTGCATTGTTACTCATTAAAAGAGCGCTACGTACACCCGGTCCCCACCAAAGGTTTTGAGTACTATATCCTATTGAAAAAACACCGGCAGATAAACTAATGGCTGATTGTCCCGCAAATAATTTAGAATACGAACTGGCTGGTTTACTACCATATGCATTATTACTTTCGTAATTGTTGTTAGCGGCAAACACATATTCGGGTTGAAGTTGAATATCTATGGGCCCAAAAGATCCATATATTCCAGCACTTATTAATGACTGGTATCCTTTTGCAAGAATCATGGAACCATCATTCCAACCATAAGGATGATGTGAATTAAATTGCTGTGTTAAGGTAACAGGAAGGATTTTCAAAACAGGTCGCTTCCAGTTCATCCTTGCATTTGGGTCCGTTATCAGGGAACGTACCGCAAATGATACTGTAGAGTCATATAATCCTAAAAGCTGTTTAGACCGAAGATCGCGGTCCTCAAAAGTCCCAACAGGAATAATTTGAGCACATAACTGGTTTTGCAAACCCAAAAGTAAGAGCAAAAAAAATCCCGCAACTGAACGTTGGGGATTGCTCACTTTTTGTACAAGCCTAAATAACTTTCGATATTGAAATAACATTGCTTCCACTCTTTTCTTTATCAAGACTTTCGAATATAGAATTATTACTTACAAATTCAGGAACCAACTCTTTCATTTTGGCCACCATTTCCATAGAACCTTGATTGCGTTTGGCCAACTCAACTAATTCTTCAAAATGAGACTGCAAATTATCAAGTTGGTTGTGCCTTACTTTAGCAATCATAATTTTTTCATGGTAAGTTGTGGTTGTGTTTTCTGAATCAGTTAAGAGTTCTTCATACAACTTTTCGCCGGGCCTTAAGCCAGTGTATTTTATGTCAATATCGATTCCTGGAACTAATCCATATAATCGAATCATCTTTTTTGCCAATTCAACAATAGCTACTGGTTTACCCATATCAAATACAAAAATTTCACCTCCCCTTCCCATAGATCCTGCTTCCAAAACCAACTGGCAAGCTTCAGGAATAGTCATAAAAAACCGGGTAATATTTGGGTGAGTAACTGTTACTGGACCGCCCTTTTCAATTTGTTCTTTAAACCGGATAATTACAGAACCATTTGATCCCAGTACATTTCCAAAACGGGTTGTAATAAATTTTGTACTACGCCCAGAACCCTCATTTAATTTTTTGGATTCAATTTGGCTATAATTATAGTGAAGTTGTTGTACATATGCTTCTGCTAATCGCTTGGAAGCCCCCATCACATTTGTTGGGTTCACAGCTTTATCTGTTGATACCATTACAAAACGTTGAACTCCATGCTTCACGGCTAAATCTGCAATTATCTTTGTACCCATCACGTTTGTTAGAATGGCTTCTGAAGGACAAAGCTCCATCATGGGTACATGCTTATATGCCGCGGCATGATACACATAATGTGGTTCAAAAAGGCTAAACATTTCTTCCATGCGTTCCTCGTTGGTTACATCCCCTAAATAAGGTACACAAGTAGTGGATGTTTTGGTATCCTGAAGCTCTAATTCTAACTGATGAAGAGGCGTTTCTGCCTGATCACAGAGAACAATAGTTTGAGGATTAAACTTCAGTAATTGGCGAACAATTTCACTGCCAATTGAACCAGCTGCGCCTGTAACAAGTATTCTTTTATTTCGAATTTGGCTTGCAATTTCTTCGTTGTTAATACGTATGGGATCTCGTTCAAGCAAATTCTCAATCTTAATTGCCTGTAATTGTCTTGTAGAAAACTGTCCATTGATCCATTTGTCTAGGGGGGGGACATTCAACACTGTTATATCATGATCTAAGCAAAAATCTACTAATTCATTTTTTTTTACCGGGGCCAGAGAAAATGCGGCAATGATGATTTCATCAATCTTTTGGCTTAAAGAAAGAGATTGCAAATCAAGAGTATGATGAATTCGAATTCCATCGACCACTTTACCTACTTTTCGCATATCATCATCAACAAACGCTACAATATTCACGTTAGAAGAGGTGTCGTGCTCTAACACTCTTTTAGTTGCAAAGCCAGCCTCTCCAGCACCATAAATAATCACATTTTTCCTATTCATTTTATAACTACGGAAGTAGCTGAATACGTATTTAATGACAACTCTATAAGATATTAAAAACAAAAAACTAAACAACGCATATATTAATAAGGTGACATTTGAAAATGCTAACCCACCTCCAGAGTTAGAGGCAACCAGGCTAATGAAAAAAAGAACACTTGTAGTCATTACTATTGCATAGCATATCCTTAATGCATCCTGCACACCTGTGTAACGTATAATTCCCGCATAAGTCCGAAAATTAATAAAAACAATACTATTGATAAGAGCTAGAATAATCATATTTCCACTCAAGTCCCGAATACTAATTACATCGAGGGAAAAATTATAACGAATCAAATAGGCAAATACCAAAGTAAACAAACATATGAACAGATCAATAATGAAAATGATCCATCTGGGAACAATATTTATTTTCTTAAACATGTTAGTTTCTTTGCTTAATTAAAATTATCAATTAGAAATTTTTAATTTTTCAATTTAGAAAAACCCAGATATTATATTTTATATTACAATTAACCTTACAAACCGAGATACCAATTTAATCAAATCACTTTTTAGGAAAGCGATTCTGTACCGGGAGGAGGGTAAGGAAATAACGGATTAATTCTTTCACACACTTCTATAATCATTGGCTCCACTGATAAATCTAGCAAAATTTTATTAATACTACGTAAAGCGGCAGGTTTATTTATAATTGCCACCACTGTCAAGTAAATCAATTTTAAATCGAGACTCATGGTGTTGTTGTGGACATATATAAGTCCTAGTCGACTTTTCCAAGGCCTGATCAGCCTATTGTAATCACGATCCGCATCAATACTATCTTTCAGTATATCGCCTTCATCTGAAAAAACAATAGACGAAATGTCAGTAATACCCGGACGAACATCCAGCAAGTGATTTTCTTCTTTTGTATAACATTCTTTAATATGTGATATAACTTGCGGCCGTGGACCTACTAGGCTCATGTCCCCAAGAAAAACATTGATTAACTGCGACAATTCATCCAATTTAAAGCGACGTATAGTTCTGCCTACAACTGTTACACGAGTGTCTGACCCTGAAGTTGAGGTTACACCAGACTTATCCGCATTCATGACCATCGAACGGAATTTATACATTTTGAATGGCTTCATTCCCCGGCCCATTCTTAAAGGAATATAAAATGGGTTTTGGTAGTCTTGAAGCCAAACTGCTAACATGGTGATCAAAAAAACGGGGCTTAACAACAATAAGGCAATGGCTGAAAAGCTAAAATCGAATAATCGTTTTATCATACTATTTGGTCAATAAAGATTTGATATTGGCGATCAATGCTTCCCTGTCTAATCCGTACCTTGATCGGAGATAGCTTTGACTTCCGACAATGGTTGAAAACTGTGATTGGAGACCCATTTTCTTGAATTTTTTAGGGTAAGCACCGGTTTCTGTAATTACTTCAGAAACGGCTCCACCCAATCCCCCAATAACGGTATGTTCTTCAATGGTTAAGATTCCACCGGTATTTGTAGCTGCATCAATGATAGCTTCTGTATCGATAGGTTTGATCGTATGAAAACTTAGCACCCTGCATTTGATCCCCGCATTGGCCATTTCATCGGCTGCCTGTATGGCCAGCTCCAGAATTCCACCTGTTGCCATGATGCTAAGATCCTTGCCTTCACGAAGTACCCTGGCCTTACCCACTTCAAATACCTCATTATCACGGTTTGTATAGCCTGCAGAGGATTTATCAATACGGATATAATTTACGCCCCCCAGTTCAACTACTGCCTTTGTTACTTCCATTGCCTCCCACATATCGCCTGGGGAAAAGACCCGTATATTGGGCAATGCACGCATGATGGCAATGTCCTCGGTGGCATGGTGAGAGTAACCCAATGCGCCGTAACTAAATCCTCCGCCTATGGAAACAATATTCACATTGGCGTTATGGTAACAGGCATCATTACGGATCTGTTCCAGGCAGCGAAGTGTGCAAAAATTGCCGATGGAATAGGTAAAGGTGATTTTACCCTCCATACCCATTCCTGTTGCAATTGCGGTCATATTCTGTTCTGCTACACCTGCATTGATATATTGCGCGGGAAATTTCTTCGCGTATTCAGTCAGTACTCCAAACCCCAGGTCACCGGTGATAAGTATTATCCTTTTGTCCTTCTCCGCTATTTCCGTTAATTGCTTAATGAAGTGGTCTCTCATTATTTAAGAAAATTTATTCCCTTGTTGTAAAACTGATTGCAATGATCCTTCTTATCCCAGAACCGCAAAGCCAATATAAGGATCGCCAGGAATAGATTGTATATGTAAATCTTTGATGTTATAGCTTTCAAGCAATGCAAGGGTTTCACCTGGCCATTGCGGATTATCCAATTCATCAAAAGCGAGGATTGATCCTTTATGCATACGCGGCAGGAAATGATCAAGGGCAATTTTTGTTGGTTCATACAGGTCAAGGTCTATGAAAAGCATACTAACCAGCAGGTGCGGATTTTTTTCTAGGAAAGCAGGAATGGTTACGCTGCAATCTCCTTTAATAAGTTCCACTTTATTGATATGGCCTAAGAAACGGTCCTTGTTAAAAACTTCGTTCAGCTCCTGCATTTCTTCATAAACATCCGTATAGAAATGTCCCACTTCATGATCGTACTCCTGCGTTTTATCTTTATCATGCAGGCTTGGAAACCCTTCGAAAGTATCAAATCCATATACTTTGCGGATCAGGTTTTCCGGTTCCATGATAGCGCTCAGCTTTGCCCAGGTAGCTAAACTAAATCCTCTGAATACACCGCACTCTACGATAGATCCTTTAACAGGCAACAATTTTTTAAAGATCTCATAAAGGGTCAGGAATCTTTTCAAGTGCTGGCGACGCACATATTTCGGAAAGTTCTCCAGTTTGATCTCTACAGAATCAGGATTGCGCAGAAAAATATTTTCAATGGCCTTACCGGCTTGCATTTCGGTTTCAGTTCTGAAACGTTTCATAAAATTTACTATTTAGCTGTTTTCTCTATTTATTTATCTGCAGGTCTACACCAGTTCTCTCATTGCTGCATCAAACTCCTCACCACGGGCCGTGCGATAATGCCAAAGCACCTGGTTTTCCATAAACGAAATGCCTTTGCCTTTTGTGGTATGTGCAAGGATACAGGTTGGTTTGCCTGTTGCTGCCGGAACCTTAGACATAGCTTCCTTGATCGCATCATGATCATGACCATCCACTTCTATTACATTCCAGCCGAAAGCTTCCCATTTAGAATTGAAAGGCTCCAGGTTTAGCGTGTTGGCAACAGTATCAAGGCTCTGGATCTTATTATAATCGATGATCGCCACCAGGTTATCCAGTTTATGGTGCGCAGCAAATATGATCGCTTCCCAATTGGAACCTTCATCGCATTCCCCATCACTGAGCAAAACAACCACTTTATTATCGCGATTGTCATATTTAGCAGACATAGCCATCCCAACTCCTACTCCGAGTCCGTGACCAAGTGAGCCGGTTGACAATTCAACGCCGGGTATGCCTTTGTGAGACACGTGGCCACTAAGATCAGAGCCATCCTGGTAATGCGTTTTAAGTTTACTCACGTCGAAAAAACCGGTTTCTGCAAGGGCCGCATATACACCGGCACCGGCATGGCCTTTACTCAAAATAAAACGATCACGGTTTTCCCATTTAGGTTGATCAGGTTTCACTCTCAAGACTCCGCCATACAGTACAGCCAATATATCTGCGATTGAAAGTACCGAGCCAATATGTGAGCTGCCTCCACGACTCGTCATTTCGAGTACATGAATCCGTATTTTTTTTGCTAATGCTCTAGTATCCATAAAAAATTCATTTCTGCTATTTATCAATGGCCAAGTTGATCCTATTTGCCATATCCAAAAAAACTCCTGATGTTCTCATTCACATAGTGTATATCATCATTGCTCAAAGAAGTATTCATTGGCAACAGGAATGCACGGCTCATCAATTTCTCGGTAACAGGGAGCGAATATTTCAGCCCCAGGCCTTCAAACTGGTGAACAGCCTTCCCACCCCATTGAAGGATAGTGCCAATGCCTTTTTCTTTGAGAGACTCCCTCAGTTTTTCGCGAACAGAAGCTTCAGTTTCTATTTCATAGTTCTGAAATATTTCAAATTTGTCTGGATTTGCATCCGGGGCCAATGGCAGAACCAGCTCCGCTACATCACCAAGACCCTGCTGGTACAATGAAGCGATCTCTCTTCTGCGATCGATATCTTTTGGATAATGTTTGAGTTTAAAATCAAGGATAGCCGCGTGTAAATTATCGAGTCTTGAATTCAATCCCCATGTTACCACTTCACCGATCTTTGCACGGCCATGGTCGCGGGTAAGGAATACTTTGTTATAGATATCATCGTCATTGGTTACAACACTACCACCGTCGCCAAAGCAACCTACCACTTTCGCGGGATAATAGCTGTAAGCGCTTGCTGCACCAAAGGTTCCTGCAGATTTTCCCTTGTATTTTGCACCGAGTGACTGTGCAGCATCTTCGATGAGGATCAGGTCATATCTTTTACAGATATCCAAGATCGCGTCCATATCACAAACCTGGCCATTAAGCTGGGTTGGCACAACCGCTTTCGTGCGTGAAGTAATTGCTGCTTCGATCGCTTTGGGATCTATCAGGTGGTCGGCCCCGCATTCTACCGGAACAGGAATGGCCCCGTTATGGTGGATAGCCGAAGCTGTTGCCACGAAAGTATGTGATGAGAAAATAACCTCGTCGCCGGCACCGACACCTGCAGCACGTAATGCCAGTAACAACCCATCGGTACAGTTACCAACACCTAGAGAATATTTTGCATCCAGAAAAGAAGCAAGGTTCTTTTCGAAAGTTCTTAATTCATCCTGCAGAATGAATGCACCACGCGTAGAGATATCTAAAATGATATCCGTTAATTCGTCTTTGTACTGACCTAATATATACTTGTAGTCAAAAAAAGGTACACTTCTCATAATAGTTAATAATTATATTAAAATTGTTATATGTAAATCGGACGCAAAACTAAGAAATCTATTTACAAAAATGCTAAGTATTCATCGACAGTCTTGTAAATAACGATCTTGTCATATATGATTTAACAAGATACTATACCTGTTTTGGAGACAGACGCTAAAATTCGGAAAAAGAACGATTGAAAAGTTATAAAACATTATTTTCTTTTAAAAAAGATGGGGTAAGCAGTTTCTTAAACTTCCATATTAGAAAAATCAGTATAACCAACAGGATGGAAATCAGGACAGTTTTTCCTAGAAATACATAGACCATTGAAAAAAGGAGCAGTGATAAAGAGATTCTGACGAGAGTAACCAAGAAAAACCTTTCCCCAACAATTAATTTGAAGAGTTTCCTGGCAACCAGTGCGATCAACAGCAGTGACGCTAGTTGCGAAAGGGCCACACTGATGGTTCCTCCCAACACCCCGCAATACCTCACCAACAGGAAGCCAAGCGCCAGTGAAATAAATGTAACCACACTATTGATGATTAGTAGTTTGGTGGTATGACCGTTGTACACGATCGAATCACTAACAAAAATCTGGATGCCATAAAAAAACTGGCCCACGATCAGTATGGGTGCCAATACAAAGATCATGTCATCAAAAGATTCTTTGTAAAACGAGGAATAGATAAACAGGAAAAGCAGGATACAGATCCCAAGAATTTCAAATAAAGGAAAAACGATCTTCTTATAAATATTGAGCGAATCATGAGACGCGATACCGCTGAGAACGCCAAACAGCTTGGGCACATATATTCTTACAAAGATCACGAACAGTAAGTTTAGTCCGCCGATAAAGGTTTGTATAATGGAAAAAACAGCCGTATCGTTTTCTACACCCTGGTTATAAACGAAGAATCGTCCATTGATCGATACCATGTACTGCAACATCCCGATGAGGAAAAGAGGGAAACCGAATTTAAAGATCGCGACCTGAATATCGCGTTTGAAACTCAGTACAAAGGGTAGGCATTCTTTATAGATACCCCATACGCAAAGGACACTCTGGATTACCAGGAGTATCATCAACAGGCTATCTAATCCGATCCGGAACCGGAACACAACCGCACCAACGAATATGAGTGCAAAAAAATTACGCCAGATCAGCGACTGCAGTAAATATTGAAACCCTTTTTTTTCAGCCTGGTATTTTTGTTGGATAATCAGCAAAAAACTACTCGTCATGATGATCACATATATATCCCAGCGAAAAAAAGCGCTTGGGATTTTGAGAAGCATGATCACCATAAAAATAACTGCGGTGATCAAAACGATCAACAGGAAAAAATTATACACCTGGTTGATCATCATTTTCTTTTCCTTCTCATCGTCTTTATAATAAGACCTGAGAACGAACGTAGGCATCCCAAATGAGAGCGCAGCAGACAACACCTGGATAGAGGGGAAAACAAGCGACCAAATATTAAAAGAAGGCGTACTTAACACCAACCCCGCAAGGGGGAGGATGATAAACGTAGCCAGTTTCGATAATACCTCAGAAGTAGCGATCAGGAAATCAGGAGACTTTAAATACTTTTTTTTAAGCAACACAATGGATTATGAAAAATGAGATTATACAGGGGTTGATGCTCAGTGGCCGTTAATATACTTAGCCACAACACCGGTTATTTTACGGGCACCGTTTGAATTCACATGATCGAAATTTCTCCAGTCCGTTGACAGCATCAGGTCTTTTGCAGAATTAAGATTAATTACCTGTGTACCCGACTTTGCCAGCCTTGAAATACAGTCTTCATATTTTTTTAAAACATCAGGTTCAAATATTTCAGCAAATTTTGAATAGGGATAAATAACTAGGCTGATCTTAGGGTTATGTTGAACAAGATTCTCAAACAACCGGAGCTTATTGATATTTACCTTTTCATTTTTCACAATACTGCTGATAGATATGCTATCGGCTGAAGGATTAACGGCATAGGAAGAAACTTCTCCCTTGAGCCCCCTTACCTTACTTGTTTTTGGTTGGTGGCGCTTAAAAAAATATTTGACCCTTTTTTGATAGATGCTCACAAGCCCCCTGAGGTCAAAATAGCCTTTCAGATAATAGTCAACATCGTCGAAATCATTAAACAGGAAATAGGGATAGGCATCACTGTTATCCGTAACATTTATGATATCAACAGGTGAAGTTATCCAGACAATATGTTTGATCTTTGCCGAGTCTATCCGTTGGAACATATTACTTATCAATACAGGCCCCGCTGTAGCATAACCCAGGTTAAAACTTTTATTGCCTGTTAAACTGTCGAAAAAAGGATTGTTGATCCCGGCATAACAATAGCTATTGCCGATAAAAAGAAAATCAACCGTATCGGTCTGCTCAATGAACCAGTTTAGATTGGCCTGGTTTATTTCACTGGTTCCGTATGCCGTTTTTGTAAGGTATCTCAGGCCAGTTAATAGTATTACCAGGCAGACAAGTATTTTAAGAACCAGGCTTAGAAATCTCTGCATGTAACTTAGAACTTAAAATAAATAAAGGGAACCTTGTTTACTAAATTCATGAAAAGGAAAATGCCCGCAATAAAAAAAGTAAAATACAGTGCCGGGTACTTTTGCTTAAAAGAATAAACGGCTTCTATTTTCTTCCCGTTTCGTTGAAACCATTCAACCAACAACATAATAGCAATAAAGATCATTGTTGTCAGGAGTTCCCAGGTTAGTTCGGGCACAGCTATAATGGAATAAGAAAATATTTTTTTATAGTAACTGAGCGCCATTGAAACATTTTCGGCCCTGAAAAGAACAATTGTCAGCATTAATATTAAAAAAGTTCCCAGCATACTTCTCACTTCTCTAAAAGACGGTACCAGTGAATGTGTATCCGGTATTTTTTTTCTTTTATAGAACTCGCCCCGCACAATAATAGGGATATAGAAACAACCATGGATCAGCCCAAATAATATAAAAGTCCAGTTTGCCCCATGCCAAACACCTATTAAAACAAATGTTACAAGGATCGATAACATCAGTCCTTTCTTGCCATAGTCCCTGAAGGCAATGCTTAACGGTGTGAAAACATAATCAGTTAACCAGGTTGTCAGCGACATATGCCATTTGCGCCAAAACTCAGCTATGCTCCGGGAGAAAAACGGGAAATTGAAATTCTCTGTAACCGTAAATCCCAATAGCCGCGAACAACCGATCGCCATATCGGAATAGCCTGAAAAATCCGCATATAATTGAATGGTGAACAGGAAGGCTCCCAAAACCAGGGAGCTTGCCGGCAGTGCATGATAATTTTCAAATATATGGTTTGTAATACCGGCACAACTATCGGCGATGATCACTTTTTTAAATAATCCCCATAGTATCTGGTGTAGTCCGCCTACAGCATTCTTATACTCAAAATATCTCCGCTTTTCCAATTGCGGAATAAAAGTGGTAGCCCTATCGATAGGGCCCGATAACAAGGTTGGGAAAAACGAAACATATGTAAAGAAAACCACCCAGTCAGTACACGCCCTCGTTTTCCCTTTATCTACATCTAATAAATAGCCCAAAAGCCTGAAAGTAAAAAAGCTGATCCCTAATGGTACGATAATATTAAATGTTTGCGGATCAAGATCAATACCCAATGATGCAAAGGCTCCAGAAAATGAACCAATAAAGAAATTGAAATATTTAAAGAATAACAAACACCCTACGCCAAGAAATATTCCTGTAAATAGCAGCAGTCGTTTGCGTGTCTGGCTTGTTGCCTTCTCTATACGTATCCCGAGATAAAAATTCAAGGCGGAGACAGCAATCAGAAGAAACAGAAACTGCGAGTCGCTCCACGCATAGAATATATAACTGCCTGTTAAAATAAACAGGTTTTGCAATTGCAGGTTCTTTTTTACAACCAGCCAGTATAGTAAAAAGAAACTGGCAAAAAAAACAAGAAAGGAGACAGAGTTAAAGATCAAATTATATTTTATTTAGGGTCAGCCGCTGCATTCACTATAATATCAACCCCGTTAATGTCCGAAGTCGAATTAACAAGAGACAAAACTGTTTCGGCAACTTCATTCACTGTAAGTAATTTTTTATGGGGATGGTTTTCTTTAATCTGTTCAATCATTCTTTCATCGATACCGGCCGTTAGGTTGGTTTGCATGAACGAAGGAAAAACCGAATTGGATGAAATATTAAATTTCGCATTTTCTCCCGCCCAAACTTTAGTCAGTTGCTGCAGGTAGGCCTTGTTAGCTACATACGCGGCAGATCCAACGGGGGGGACATCAGACAGGGCCGAAGTCAGGATAGTAATGATCTTTCCATTTTTCTTTTTCCGGAAGACAGTAATAGCCGCCTGGGTAATTTCAATAACCGGAACAATATTTTCTTTAAAGTCATTTATAAAATGAGCGGGTGCTATTTTATGAAAATGAGTTGTAAGGAATTCTCCATGATAGGCATTGTTGATCAATACATCAAGGTCCATCTGCGGGATGGCATTCGCCAGGGACGCCACTTCCTCTTCAAGCCTGAAATCGCATTTTATAGCAACCGCATTGGGAAAAGCAGTTGTCATTTGCCTGGCTTCGGCTTCAGACTTATTAAACGTAAACCAGATCTTATTAGAAACGTCGCAACCCAATATCGCCGTTATTGCTGCCCCCAAACCCGAAGCCCCTCCTGTGATCAATATATTCATTATGTTATCCCTATTTGGAATTTACCTTTGGCAACAATTATTCCCTCAGCGTTTTTATAATTGTATTTAAACACAATTGCCTGTACTGATTCGAAAACATCTTCAACCATTGCGGTAAGCAATAATTCGTCGTAAAGATAAACCGCATGTTTAAATTGGATTTCCTGCAGGTGAATTATCACATTTTTCACCGGCAAACATTCACCAATGAAATAAGAAAGAAAGCCATTGAGGATATTGCCATGCATTACACGTCCTTTGAATCCTTTACCTATGGCAAATTGTTCATCCGTATGTAATTGATTGGTATCCTTGAATACCTGGATAAACCCGTTGTATACTTCTGCCGAAACATTGAATTTTTCAGTAAACGAATCCCCGGGTTTAAAGATCATACTCATTTTGCCTGTATAGAGTTTACCATTTCGCCTACATTGCTCCAGCTTTGAATTTCTTTTGATGTAAACCTTATCTTAAAATGCTTTTCAATAGCCACAACTAACTGGATATGGTTTAGTGAATCCCATTCTGCAATATCGTTTGCGGTGGTTGCCTCAGTTAAAACGATCCCTTCATCATCCAGAACATCCATAAATATTCCGTTGACCTGTTTTAATATGTCAGTTTTTTCCATATGCGTGTTTTGAAATGTTTCGGTCTAGAGTATTTCTTTAACTGTCTTTTTCAAGGAATGCACCATACAATATGGCTATTTTAAATTTCTCCGCTTTTTCTGCTGATACATCTTCTGATAAAAAAGACATCTCCGACCTGATCTTGAACCCCGCCGCTTTTAGCAACTCCTGTATTTCAGCAACACTGTTAAAAAGATAAATATGATCTATAGCAGGGGCATTGGTGGGTGTAGTAATAAATACAGTTCCATTTTCGGCAAGCAGGTCTTTTAATTTTACCAGTAAACCCAGCGGATCTTCCACATGTTCCAGCACCTCGCCCATGGTAATAAAATCGTATCGGGTATCGCTCCCAAAATCAAAAATATCTTTTGTATGAAATAAGACCCGTTTGTCATTTGAAAATTTTTCAGCCATCTCGATAGATGTTTTGCTGATATCAACAACAGTAAAGCTTGTCTTATCATCCAGTATTTCCAATGCCTTGGATAGAAAGAGCCCATGGCCTGCACCAATTTCAAGGTAACTGTGTGTTTTTTCCCGATACGCCGGTAGTGTATTAACAAAGTAATCAAACATAAGATAATGATGCTTCCAGAGAAACTGGGACATTATTAAGCCGTGCATATAATATTCCATGGTTTCCGGTCTTGCATAAACGCGGCTGTTCACTTCCTGGAATGTACTGCTTGAATATTTTCCTGTTCGAACAAACTCAACAGTTTCAATATTCATATCGGATATCATATTCAAATAGCAATCAAGAGCGTAGTCGAGCGTTTTGTTCTCTTCCGACAAGATCAACAGGTATTTTTCAAAAAAATTATTTGCCGCCTCAAAATACCGGTTATCAAAAGAAGCAATATTCTTTTTTAATTTTTTACTGTGTACCGGGTTAAGTACTTCTATTTTTTGACAGATCTCGTTTACGTACTGTTTCATGCTTTAAGGCTTATATGTGTTTTTCCGGGCATGTACGTTTGCACATCCAATAACCAACACATCCCTGATTCTTTGAACCCAAGTTTATGATAATGATCTTTAACCATTTCATTCTTCAATGTGGGAATGTATTCGCCTTTCAAAAAATGAAAACCTTTCGCGGCTGCGAAATCTATAATTATATTAAGCGTAAAATTTTCCATTGTCCTGCTCAATACCCTGCAACTCATAAACCAGTTTTCAATAAACAGGGTATCCGCATCTTCAGTATGCAGCACAACAACGACGACCAAACCATTATCGCCAAACTTATCTTCCAGTGTGAATGTTATACCAAAAGAATCCTGCGACCCTGCAATTCGTTTAATATCAGTTTCTGTATAACGGATGGTGCGCAAATTAAACTGGTTAGACCTCTGCGATAATTGCGCGGCCCTTGGGGTATTGAATTCATTGAATGATTGTACGATTGAACGCATATCAAGTCCCTGCAAAAATTCTTCTTCGCTTTTACTTTGCTTCTGTGTATCGGCCCTTTTAAAAGCCGTTTGATACAGTTCAGTCCTGCCCATATCTTCAGATGAGCTGGAAACTGTTTCAAATAAATTCAGTGAGTATAAATATTCTAAATATTCAGCAGGATCTTCCGGCAATTCCGGAACTGATATGGCTGGGATATTTTCCCGAACCAGGTTCCGTTCAAAGGGGTTATCATCAAGGAAGATCATTGAGTCAAAACCAATATTCAGCGCTTTTTGTATCTGCCGGATATTGTCTGCTTTATTTTCCCAGTTAACAGCAAAAACAGCTATGTCCTCTGACCTAAGTACCATATCCGGGTGATTTACAAATACCTCTTTCACAACAGATTCGGTATTCTTACTACACACGGCCAGAATGATACCCCGGTTCTTTAATTTCTTTATCCAGTATTGCAGCTCTGTAAACGCCTTTCCAATTCCTAAATTGCCAAGTTGTATATTTTCAATTCCGTCATCACCTATGATCCCTCCCCACAAAGTATTATCCAGATCAAGGACCAGGCATTTTTTAAAATTTCCGTAAAACGCTGTTATCAAATCAACTGATCTTGCCGCGATCTCCGGTATGCAATCGAGCGTGACCACCATTTCACTGTGCACGTAAAGAGAACTGCGGAAGAAATTATTTTTCCCTACCTGGTTTTGGATGGTTGAGATATCACAAAGATAAAAATCCGGTTTTTTTTCAGCGTACAGCATCAGTTCGTAATTCAGTTTACGCAACTGAAACAAAAAAGAAGCCCTGACCTTGTTCGCATGATTTCCGTAAACAGAATCATTAATTTCCGGGTAATTGTAATAGATGATTATCGGGTTAAGCCTGGAGGTAATTTCAGTGTGGAGATCGCCTATGAGTGCAAGCTGATCATCTGCGAGGTTTCCGTGTTGGGTGGAATGAAGTTTATTATACTTCTCGAGAAGTTTATGTGTAGCATGAAAAATAATAACAATGGCAGGATCAAATTGGTATAGGTCCGAGCCGGCATCAAACACCTGTCGCTCAACCTGGTTAAAGTCAGCTTCCCAGATCTGCAGGTCAATCCCGTGATCATAACCCGTACCCCTGATTGCCTGTGCAAGAAACTGTGTGGGCGTATCGCCCAATAGTGCAACCCTAACAGGTTTCAGCCCGGTAAAATCTTTTTTATTATTTTTTTTAAGCTGTAAAAAATCTTTCATTCACTTATTGGGGTTACCTGGCAACCAATACAAATTTAAAAGCAGATCGTTTTACTTTTATGAAACGATCAAAGGCATCAAAAAACTTTGCAGCTTTATCTTTTCCGAGGATCCGTTTAAATATTGGTGCGGCCCAGGTTAAGGAACCAAAAAATGATACATCTACCGAACTAAACAATTCTTTGAATGTTTGGATCCTTTGCATATCCGGCATTCGCTCGAGTGTTGACATCGTACGCTGGCCACGGCGAAATTGCAGGTACCGGTTAAAGCGGTATACCGGATTATGGTTTAATGAGTCAACACAGATAAATATTCCACCTGGTTTTAAAACTCTTTTTATTTCACGATTTACCAGTTCGGGGTCGCCATAACTTAAGCTGCCTGCACTGGTGATCACATCAAAACTTTGATCGTTAAATGGCAAAAATTCCATGTCTGCCACCTGTGTTGTAAGTTTCTCACCGTAAGCGGGGAACAAATTTTTACTCAAAAGCGCCAATGAAGACGGTGCTATATCCGACGCAGTTATATAAGCCCCTGTTTTAAGAAGCGCTTCGGTATGAAGACCAGAGCCAGAACCTAATTCCAACACCTTATGATCAGGCTGGATGTAGAAGGTTATATGTTTTTCATATAAAATATATGGCTCACGAAATACTGCATCAATTGAATCAGCACCAGATGCGTTTGCAGCGTCTTCTAAAAGTGCTTTTTGTGACCGGGAATCATAACGGTCACGTTCTGTGCTTTTATCATTTTGTAAACTTTCCATCTCTTCGGTTTTTATTAAGCAGGTACTACCCGGTTACTCCGGAATTATTTTTCCGCGGCAAGCATTTCAAGATGCGATACCAGGCCGCCGTATATTTTATCAAACACAAATTCCTTTTCAAATAACATTTTGGCATTGGAAGAAAGATCGCGTTGCAGGTTGCTATCACTTGAGATCCGTTTAATACACTCAGTTAAAGAAATTCCAAAATCACCCCCGTAACTCATACCCACTTTGTATTTACTGATCAGTGTTTCTACTTCTCCTTTCAAAGGGCTTAATATGGGCAGGCCCTGTGCAAGTGAATCCAGGATCTTATTAGGAAGGTTCATTACAAAATTAGGTACGTTATGATAAGGCCCCAATGCTGCAACCGATCTTTTGCCAAGCGCCTCCGCCTGCGCACGATTTACCCATCCCGGAAAAAATACATTCGGCAGTCCTGCCATCATCTGTTGCCAGGCAACGGAATCAGGTCCATCGCCGCAAATGACAAACTGAAAAGTGTTATTTTTTTCAGCCAGTTCTTTTGCTGCCTGGTATACCGGCGCCATATCAAATGCGGGTGAGTGGCTTCCAACAAAACACATACGCGGCGTACCATCATCTTTTATTCCTTTTGTGTCCCACCATTCTCCTGCGGTTCGTAATTCATCAGGCGATACCTGGTCATCGGGTTTGGTAAGGGGAACAACACGGTCGAAATCATTAACCTCTCTCCCAGCAAAATCTGCGGCCCATTTTACAAAACCGTTTGACATGCCTGTAAGCCCGGTTGCTTTTTTCAGTGCCCTCTTTGCTATAACATAATAAGGCGAAAAAGCTACCCTCCCAACCGGTTGCAGAACAGAAGGAAGTGCTTCTACGAAAATAGAAGGCCATTGGTCCTTCACATCGATGATGTATTTTATATTCCGTTTTTTTAACCACCTGCCCATTGCCGCTGCCGTTTCGATTGGTGGATATCCAAGAAAAGCCACATCCGGCAGTTCGCTTTTATCCACTTCATTTAACTGGCGAACCAGGTTCCTTGCCATTACGGCATGATCCCGTAAACGCGCGGGGCCGATATTGCGTTGATAACCGGGGCTGGGAACAAGCCTGATCTGGAGACTATCAGAAACCTGAATGGTTTTTGCGCTGGTGCTCCTGTGTTTCTTTTCTGAATGAAAAAAGGCCGAACTCCACAACACTACATTATGACCGGCCTGTACAAGTGCATTCGACAGATTCATTGCACGCATGGGTCGGGGATTACCCTCATCAATATGCAATGGCTCGCCGGTTTGCATTATCCAAACTGTTAGTTTTTTTGAATTGGTACTCATAAATAAATCAGAAATTAAAATAAGATCAACAGCATCTGTCACATATTTCCTGTTGCGATATACTATGCTGTTTGTGTGTTGAACCTGTCACCGTCTCCAATTATTTTACCGGCAGATGCCAACCCACTTCCTACCACATAAAAAAGGGACAACATAGAAAGAAAATCTGCTTGGAAAACAGACAACAGTAACGAATTCAGAAAACTCAATCCTATAATCAGGAAAAAAAGCCGGTTGACCTTTTTAGCGATAAGAAAGTTTTTTATGTACTGTACGATGAATCTTATTATCTGTACAACAAAAAATATTGAAAAAGGAAAAGACAATGCGATCAGGTTAGATAACCCTGAAAAAGACAGGTAGTCTGAGCAGGTGGTGCAAAATGAAAAATAAGGGATGGCTATCGCATAGATCTGCATGGCAGATTCAGAGCGCTCCTGGCCCTTTAATTCAGTTTCATAAAGTTCTGCAAGGCTATCCCTACCTGGTGCCATCACAGAAATAACAAACTCAGAAAAAACAGGGAATACAAAGTAGACAATCACGAGGCCAAGGGCCATCATTGCAAAATACAGGTAGGGTTTCTTAGGTTGCAGGGCAAACAACAATGGTGGAAGAAAGCCAAAGATCGCACTACGCGTTGAAAAAATAATCGATAACCCGAGAATGGTTACTGCCAGTATGCCGGCAAAGATCCGGCACCACTTCATTTGCTTTTGTGTAAAAAATGGGCCGTAATACTTTCTTTTGGTAGCCCATGCAGCAAAGATTGAACAAAACGAAGCTACCGTGATAGAAGCGTAGTTGATACTTGCTGTTCCAAAGTATTCACCCAGCTGTTCGAACTCGAAAACATTTTTAATATTAGAGTAGATAAGATGTACCGAAGCGACTATGAAACATAAAGTAGTAAACAGGAAAAGTCGTTGGTCTATTTTATTATTACCTTCCAGATCAGACACCCGGTCCTGAGACATAAACAATCCAAATGTTGCAGATGCTGCGAAACCGAAAGCACTTCCGGGAACGCCGGCCATGATCGTAAGACCGGTGAATATCAAAAATATGACCATTGCACCCTGGGATATGGAGCGGTAATTATAGTTCAGTAAGATAACAATCGGGGCGAGTACATAAAACTCTATTTGTACGATTGTTTTATAAAGAGAGGGAAAGAAAAATGATGCAATGAAGGATAGAAGAAAAATATGGGTAAAGATTTTTCTTAGAACAAAAATTGGCGAGAATCTCATTAAATTCTTTTTGACCGGTTTTTGATAACCCGGTGTTGCAGATCTTCGGTAAATTTTGTAAATCTTTCGCGCTCGGTTGAGCCATTAGCAAGTTGCAATTGAGCAGCTTCGTAGGCGATCCGGCTTTTTAAAATCCATTCCGTAAAAAGTGAGTGGTCCGAAGGATCGAGCAATTCTGCTTTGCCGGCTTGCAGCAAATCTCCAAAATAGATCTTTGCATTTTCAACATGGTCATCCAGGATAGCCGTGTTGATACCGAGTATGGCGGCTTCGCGGGCCGATGCTGAATCAAAAGTGATATGTACGGAACTTTTTGTAAAAGCATCATGCAGGGTTTCGCTATTACACTGTTCCCAATGTACATTGTCCATATCCTGAAATATATTTTGCAGTTCTCTAAATACTTCTACTTTACGTTTCATTGCCTGTGCAGGATGCATTCTCAGGTTCCATCTGCAAAAGTTTCCGCGTATTTTAATATAATCGGCAAGAGCAGAAGGCATTCCTATGGCCTGGAATACAGGGTCATTGGTATATAACGCTGGAAGATGCCAGGTAAGTGTAACAAGCACGGCTATTTTTTCTCCATCTGCTTCCGGATCATCGGGTAATTCAACAGAGCCTTTATTCGCCCTGGAAAAAAAAGCCGGGTGTCCTATTACTCTTGGAGAAACATAGGGAACCAAGTTCGCTTCAACAAAGTCTTTGCTATATTGGTCCCAGCATAATATTTCATCGGGCCATCCCTGCTGGTCAATATTGGCCCGTTTTTTTGCATCATAAAAATTACCCGGTGCAAGGACTCCATGCTGCATATCTGCTATCCAGATCTGTTTTTCTCTGGCTGCGATACATAATTCCGGGGAGGGCGTAATTCCTATGATCGCTTTGGGGGTTGTTTTGTCAAGTATTTTTTTCCATGCCTTAACGACTGCATCATTTTTTACTTTCTTTATCGTCAGGGTTTGTTGTACGATCAACCGTTTGATATATGCCAATAACAGGATGCGGTTGTACATTACCACGTTACCATAACAGGAGGCACCAAAAAATCTGGAGAAGGGACCTGCCAGTGTCATGTGTGAAACCTTACCATCAATCTGGTCTATGATCGTATCGATCAGTGGGGCGTATCTTTTTCCTTCGAACCAGGCATTTCGCTGGTTATCATGACACCAAAACAACACCTCAACGGGTTTCAGCTGACTGGCCCTTGATTGTGTGATTGCTAAAAATATCCCTTTAAAACTTAAGGTATTTGCCCGCGCTTTGAGATAATCAAAAATAATTTTTGCTACGTTTCGCCTCGCCCTCATTTGGATTTGTATAAATATATCCTTGCTATATGATTAATCAGTACCCTCCTATCGAATAATAGAATGGCAATGTTTTGATCTGATCATCCACACTGACCATTTTTTCAAAGTCTGCATTTAAAAAACTTTGTGTTTGCAGAAACAATCCTGCTTTGTATTCTTTATCCAGCTGATCATTGATCTCGATATCGGTTATCTGCACAGACCCTTTCAATTGCTGTTGCAATTTTTCCATCGGTTTGAGGTAAAATCTTCTTTTACGTGTACTGATCTCTATTGCCCATCTGCCCGGACCCTCCCAGTTGGAATGATACGTGAATGGTATATTTTCTTCACTCACACCAGATCCCGAAAAAATAGTTCCACTTGGGTGCCAGTCGATCATATTCTGGCCATGAACACTTGCGTGTAATTCTTTGGGTATACCAATCAAAGCAAAAACAGTATCGATGACATGTGAAGAATTTGAGATGATCCATTTTTTCAACGCTTCAGGATCGTATATGGCTGGGTCGATTGTATGGATCCATTCTGTAAATTCGAAATGGGCGCTGGTAATACCTCCATCCAGTAAAGCTTCTTCGCGCAATACAGACAGTGACGTATAAAAACGCCTGTTGTATGCGATCCCAACTTTAACACCTTTTTCTTTGGCTGCAGTGTTGATGTCTGCAAGGTTTTCTACTGAAAGGTCACCGGGCTTTTCCAGCAACAAATATCGGATGCCCGCTTTGATCAGAAGTATGGAAGTGCTTTTCAGTTGTCCTATGCTGGCGGCATTGATCGCAAATGCAGGAATTTCGGTAGCCTGCTCAAGAAATTTTTCCACGCCCCCGGAATAGTAAGTAAACGCTGGGAAATCTTTTTTCAGCAATTCGAGTTTTTCAGTACCCCGCCCGATAACAATTACTTCACGATCAAGACCCTTTAATACATTCAGGTATTCACGAGCCATAAATCCCGTTCCAATAACCAAAACCTTATTTTCTTCCATCACTATGTTATTGGGCATGATTCACTTTTTGAAATTCCTAAAGATGCGTTCACCGATTCGAAGAATTGAACGTGGTAGTTTTTTGTTTCTTGAACCGTAGGCAGTAATATGCTTCCGTCTTTCATTTGCCCGTAAAGTGTATTTGTTAAGCGGCTTGCCATCGGCATGTCAAATTTCACTACCTCAATTTTACCTTCCCCGTTGATATTAAACTGGTTTAAAGTATTCTCATTGATGATATAAAGCAGATCACCTATCACGATGTGATTCTCACTTCCTTTTCCCGAGTTGTTCTCTTCGTCAGATGAAAGGAACAGTTGATCTCCGTTTTTTGTTTTCCAGATCTGCTGGCCAAATACCTCAACATATTTTGCTCCGCGAACATTCGGTTTATCACTCTTCACAAGGTTGCTTGTTTGGAGATAAACTTCGTTACCTGTCATGTATTCAAACAGGTCGATATAATGCAGGGCATTACATGCGAAACCAAAATGTCCGCCGGTTACCGAAAAATCAACTTTTACACCTGCCGGGATCGATTTTTTGATCGCGTTGTAACAATTAGAATACCGGTTCAGAAAATTGCAATGCACTTTTGCCTGGTATTTCTCTATCAGTTTCAGCGCCTCTTCAAATTGAGATAAGGACTGGAACACGACCTTTTCCAGCAAAATGTTTTTGACACCTGCTTCCAGAACTAATGTAAAGAGTTTAAAACGTATTTCGGCTGAGGTTGCGATCACAGCAAAATCTATTTTCCGGTCTGAAAGACCTTCAAAACCGATCCTCTCGAGATCTCCTTCTCCCGCACCGATCCTGGCGCTGTTGTTCGCAAATACTTCATCATTCAGTTCGATGATAAATATTTTATTCTCTTTATTTGAGAGGAAGGATTGTGCATGCCTGCATCCCATGTTACCAAAACCTACAACCAGTATATTCATTTAGTAAAAAATTTTAGCATTTTGATCATCATACAATACAGAATTCAATTTATGCGGAATTGCTGGCCGTGCCGGTAATTGTTTTTAAGATTCTTGCAGGGCTCCCTGCAGCAACTACGTTATCGGGAATTGATTTCGTTACAACAGATCCTGCTCCGATGACTGTATTCTCACCGATGGTGACGCCGGGGAGAAGTATGGTGTTGGCGCCAATCCAGCTTCCTTTTTTAATATGCACGGCTTGGTCGGGGTAATAACCCTGATCGATAAAAGGAATATCTATCCTGTCAAATTTATGATTGTTGATATAAATATGAACACCTGCACCCATCATTACATCATCTTCAATACAGATAGATACATCCAGTGAATTTGTTTCGCCAAAGAACATACAACCGGGACGAATGATTACCCTGTTGCCTATTTCCACGGTAGAACAACCCACCACGTAAGAACCAGGACGCATAGAAGCCGTGTCTGAAAATTTTTTGAATTTTTTTTGACAAAGCTTCAGCATGCTGTTTTTGTAATGAAGTTTCCAGTGTGTAAAGGGTGTATCGGGGCCGATACGATCCGCACTGTAACAGTATTTTATCTTATTTATGATATCAGTCAGCAACATTCCAATTAGCTATGTTTTCGCCCAGGTCAATAATTTTTTTTCTTGCGTTAGGTAATCCGTCGCCGATAAAATTGAACAGGTTTGCAGTTGCTACAGCACTTACCCCGTTGTACTTGAGCCCTTCTATCAGGTGGCTCTCATTACCAGCTCCGCCGGCAATGATCAGGGGAACCGTGATCTTTTTTTCAAGCACCGAAATCACATCAAAGTCATAACCGAATCCTGTACCATCTTTTTCGATGGAATTCAGGTAGATCTCTCCTACATTCAAAGATTCCAAATGTTCGATGTATGTATCAAGCGGCATACTGATCTTTTTGGTTGCATCATTGATAAAAACGCAGTTTACGCCATCTACATTTTTGTAATCAACAGATGCCACCACACTTTGTGACCCGTATCTTTTTATCAGGTTCGAAACAAGTGCCGTGTCTTCTGTGAGAACACTATTCAGCACAATCTTATCCGCTCCATGATTGAACAGCATTTCGGCATCTTCTTCTGTTCTGATGCCACCACCGGCGGCTATCGGTATAAACACATCATTGACGAGGTTGGAAATAGCTTTTGCAAATGAGGCCATAGATTTATCCTGCCGCGATGCATTTAAAACGATCAGTTCATCCAGTGAAAATGCGATCTTTTGAAATTTGTAATTTTTTTCAAGCCAGGAAAGGTTCCCTACCTTTTGAAGGCGGAAGTTCCTGCTTTGCATAAAGAACCCATCATGGTAGATCAAAGTGAAAATAATTCTCTTTCGTAACATCAGAATCGTTCTATAAAGTTTTTTAGTAAGGCGAGCCCGTTATGTTGACTCAGTTCAGGATGGAATTGTACTCCGGCAATATTTCCTGATTCGAAACTTGCTACGAAATCTGATCCATATTCGCAATTACATTGATTAATATTTTTATCACTTGTCATTTTATAACTGTGTGTAAAATAAAAATCAACTTCCCCTTTAAATCCATGATAGAGTTTCAGATAACTATTCACTTTTACCTGGTTGAATCCTACATGTGGGATCTTTAAACCATTGTCTTCGAACCTGGTAACAATCGCATCTACAAAACCCAATCCATCATTCAGTCCATCTTCATTACTGGAAAGACCCATCAATTGCATACCCAGGCAAATACCCAATAGGGGTTTATTCCCCTCAATAGCGAGCTCTTTCAAACAGGTATCTATCTTTCTTTCTTTTATCTGCGACATGGCCTTTCCAAAGGAACCTACTCCCGGTAAAATTATCTTATCTGCATTCTTCAGTACCTCGGGGTCAGCAGAAACAGCTACATCAGAAACACCCAGGTAATTAAGCGTGGTTTTGATCGACCTGATGTTTCCCATGCCGTAATCAACGATAACTATTGTCATACAGTAAAGTCTTCACCGGGTATAAACTTAGGTTGCCAGATGCCATCTATTTTTTCAAAAAGGCTCCTGTTCACATACTTATCAAGAACGGCATCAAACTCTTCTTTGGTCATCTTGTAATAGTCAAGATATGTATCGATCAGGTCGTAAGGATATGCATTGTCATACATTATTACCAGGTTCAACGCCTGATCCCTTGTCATTGATCCTCTTCTTATTTCAATTCCGGCATCCTGTGTTGCCCTGCCGAAACCAAATTTTAAATACATCAGGTAAGCATGCAATGCATACAATGCCTGGTCGTTCTGTGAAAAGTTGGTGAAAGTATCAGCGTTACCTTCTTCTTTCTCGGTAAGGCCACAATGTTCTTTAGCCACCACATAGTTCCTGTAAGAATCCCATGGTTCAAAGTAAGACATGTGTGTAAACGACAAACCTACTTCCGATACCTCGTCATCTTCCGGGAATTTGAAGAAAGCCAAATCGGCTTCGGTTATATCACTATCCTGACGGATCCTGTCTAATACTTTTTCATGACCACCTTCCAGGTAAACTCTTTTCATATAGCCGATATCATACATGGCTTTATTCTTGCTTTCTGTAGAACCACCATATTCAACCTCACCATCTTCACCATAAAAGATCAATGGGATCTTGAAATTAACGGCTGTTTTAATAACAGCAGACATGATCGCAATTAACCAGCCATAATAAGGAAATCCTTTTTCGATAAACCCATATTTATTTAACCTATCGAGAACAAGCGGGTTAGGTGTAAGGTGAATATGATTATATCCTGAGTAAATAAAGTTCAAAAGATTTTTATCACCGATCTCCAATGCCAAAGCCGGTCTCACAGTAATAGCCAGGGGGTTCATTCCGTACTTGTGTTTTAATACATAAGAAACATATGACCCGTCTTTACCTCCACTTACCGTGGTGATACAGTCGAAATTGCCTGTTTTTGAACGATATTTTTCGATCAACTGTTCCAGTTCTTTTTGTCTTCCCGACCAATCCATGGTCTTTTTTTCTTCCATCCACTGACAGGCATTGCACCAGCCTCTTTCATCAAAAGAAATTCTTGGCCTGGTTGACATATTTAAACAATTCTTGCACCAGGTAATTGTAGTTGCGCTCATGAATCCGATTTTTTATTAAAAAGAAAAAAATTAAATAGCTGTCCAGCCTCCGTCTATTACAAGGTTCTGTCCAGTAATATATTTGGCTTCCTCCGATAATAAGAATATAACCGATGGTGAAATATCATCTGGCAATCCCATTCTTCGCATTGGCACCTTTCGTTCGTAATTATCAACGAATGTTTTATTTTGGTTATCGAATATACCACCGGGTGAAACCGTATTTACGCGAACGTTATCGGGCCCGAGATAAGAAGCCAAGTATCGTGTAAAATTAACCAATGCACCCTTGATCGCTGAATATGCTGCAGGCATTGTCATTGATGTTCCATCATACACAGTAAAATCCGGCCCAACCACTCCATACACAGATGCAATGTTAATGATTGCACCCTTCTTGTTCGCGGTCATGCTTTTCGATACCTGTTGTGTAAAATAAAAATAGCTGTTCAATTGCCAGTCTACATTTTTTTGCCACGAAGTGTAAGGTATATCTTCAAATTTCGCTCCCCAATCCGAGGTCCTTGGATAAGCATTATTTACCAGTCCGTCTATTCTCTGGTACTTTGCCAGGATATCTGAAACGCATGTATTGATTGAGGTCTCATTTGTTATATCACATTTATATTGTGTGAGATCCTCAGAAGTGTCGTGATTGATATCTACATTGATACAGACTGCCCCTTCGGCAACGATCTTCTGGATAATTTCCCTGCCAAGCAATCCATTGCCACCGGTTACTACAATAATTTTATCCTGTAATCGATTCATTTTTCAGACTGATTTGCAAGATACTGATGGAATCACTTACAGTGTTACCGGTATCCCTGTTTGTTTGTAAACTGTCTATAAAAAAAAGCATCTGGTCCTTGTACGAGTTGATGACCTGGTAACCTGGCGCTTCAAAGATAGTTTCATTATTATCGTTGATGATTTTTCCTTCCAGGAGATCTACATACCAGGTTTCTTTTTCAAAAAGCACTTCAATGCTTCTTTTTGCTTTTTTTCTATAATAGTTAAGTACTATTGAAATATTGAATGTGCCATATGCAAGTAAATAATTTGCATAATCACATGCTTCAATACCCAGTGTTGATTTGTTGCTTTGATAGCCGCGGCTGTTGTTTGGGTGTCCAAAGATCCATACCGCATAATCAATTTCGTGAAAAAGATCAAGGTGTACGCCACCGCCCATAGCCGGATCTGCACTGTATATTTCCCTGAAATTTCTATTGGGGCGCCAGTCGGGTAAATACGATCCGCAATAAATGTTTACTTCATTGATAACAGGTTTTTCTGTACTGATATATTTCTGTAAGAACTGCAAACACGGATGGAACCTTAAGTTACAGGCAACGTAGGTAAATACTTTATTAACAGAGATGAGTTCAACCAGTGCCTGTGCATCTGCAAGATCTGAGAGAACGGGTTTTTCAACCAACATCGGGATCTTCCGCTCAGCCATCTGTTTAATGGATGCATAATGCAGATTGGTTGGATTGGAAATAATGGCAAAGTCCGGGGAGATGTCTTTCAGATCATAGACATCCGTCACACCTTCTACAGATGTATTGCTCTTACCGGATCTGAGTGCATAAATATTGATATTCTCCTGCACCGATTGAATGGCTGCTATATGTTTTGTTGCTATTGATCCGAGACCAATGATCAGGACTTCCATATAGAGAAATCAAGTTTTTTGTTGGCGAGTAAAAAATCAATAAACTCGAAATCGATCACATGATCAATATCAAAGCAGATATGTGGCATCAGATAGATCAATGAGCGTTCTGTAAATACTGTTTTATAGTTCTCATCAAAAAACTGTTTCTTATAAAAATAAAATGACGCATTTAATTCATATACACCCGGGGCTGTTTGCCTGCTCATTACCTGTGTGCCGCTTTTTACCAAAGTGTAATATCCATTTTCCTTTTTTTCAACCATATTGAAATAAGGATTTTTTGCCGCATTGCTTACGGAAAACAAATTAAGTGCTGCCGGATCGTTTTGTAAAGTTTCAAATGCGGCTCCTAGGTCTTCCAGTGTTCTGAGGGGAGAGGTAATGTCGAGATCGAGTACATAATCGTATTTTTTATCCAGTTTCGCTTCCTGGTAATCCTTCAGGGCACGTATCGTATCGATCTTTCCCGCAGTATCAGATGCGAGTTCAGCGGGTCTCAGATAATCTGTGTCAACGCCAAACCTCGAAGCGGTTGCTTTAATTGTTTCATCATCTGTTGATATGGCTATATCTGCATTGTATTTTTCTGCAAACTGTTTTGCGACCTGTATCGAATAGGCAATGAGGGGAATGCCATTGAGCGATTTTATATTTTTGCCGGGTATCCCTTTGGATCCTCCTCTGGCGCACAGTGTAATTAAAATATTCATCAGAAATTAATAAATTTAATATCCGCCTGCGCCTTTTTATAGTCATCATGTTTTCCAACATCCAACCAATAATCTCTGACAGGATAAGAAGTTACTTTATAATTATTTGAAATAAGGTGTTCGAGCAGGTCAGTGGCATTATAAAATTCGTTTTCCGGAATTTTCTTGCATATTTCGCGTTTCATTAAATAGATGCCTGCATTTGCGAAATAGGTATAAGTTGGTTTTTCCTTAAAATTTTTGATCTCATTCCCTGATGTTTCAAGGATGGCGTATGGAACATTGATCTCATAAGGTATGGTTGCCACGGCGAAATCCGATCCTGTCTCAAGAAAGTCAAGGAAAAATTTTTCGTAGTCCATGTTCGTTACAATGTCTGAATTGGTAACAAGAACGTATTCATGTTCAAACTGCGGGATAAGTGAAACAGATCCTATAGTACCCAGTGCAGCAACTTCATCAACATATTTGATCCTAATACCGATATCGCTCCCATTTCCTACTGCGTCTTTTATTTTTTGACCAAGATAACGAACCGAGATCCAGAAGTCATCAATACCAAAGCTTACAAGGCGATCAATATTGTATTGGATAATAGGTTTATCGCCTACAGGCAGCAGTGGCTTGGGTACATCATCGGTTAGCGGCTTCAGTCTTTCACCGCGTCCTCCTGCCATAATTACCGCATCAACCGGTAAATAAGATTTAAGGTATTTGAAATTGATCACATTCACAATAACACCTTCCTGGTTGATCACGGGTATTACGGTAAACCCTGCTGTTCGCAAGCCGATGATCTCTTGAATGGAATAACTTCCGCGTTTAATACATTTGGGATCATGCTGAATAAACATATTTACATCACTATCCATTCCCAGGTTCTTGATCAAGCCCCTTCTCACATCACCATCCGTTAAAGATCCAAGCAGTTTACCTTCGGAATCCACTACAAAAAGAATAGCATCTACACTTAACTCATTTAATCGTGTCAGGCACTCTTTTAAAGGAGTAGTGCTCTCTATCAAATGTTTCTTATAGTCGTACTTCATGTAAACTGATTATGGTCGTTTTAAAACTTCGATTATTTTGTCTGCTGCACCTCCGTTGTAATAACAGTTATCAAATCCGGGTGCAGGTAAGGTTTCAATTTGCCTCGCTGCTACAACAATCTTTGTGGTTTCTATGGGAACATCAATTACATTCCTGCCACAAACCCTTCCCTTTTGACGGTTGCCAAGGTTTATCACATACTTCCCGAAAGATGCTGCCTCAATAATACCGCTCGATGTATTTCCTATCAGGAAGCTACAATGTTTCATAGCGGTAAAGTAACCCTGCGATCCTAGATTTTCAATGAGAAACACCTGTTTGGAACCTGTAAATCTTTCGATAAAGGCCTTTCTGATCACGTTACCATTCGTATCCGCATTGGGCATTGTGATCAGTAACTGGTAATCTTTCAATTGTTCAATGGCTTCTACCAATTCATCTGCGTATCGTGCATTTTCGTGCAGTGATATTGTTTCGGGATGAAAGGTAGTAAGGATTGTTTTATGCGATAGATCAACATTCCATTTATCCTTGAACTCACTTAGCGTAAGAAAATGCTGGTTGTTTATATTATCAAGACTTAACGCACCTACATTATATATATGATCAACAGTCTGTGTTAATTCCCTGACCCGTTCTGCTGCTTCTTCTGTAGATACAAAGTGATACCTTGATGCGAGTGTGATCGCGTGGCGAAAAACATTGTCAATGGCACCAAGGGTTGTTTCACCTCCATGCAAATGAGCAATAGGCAATTGAAAAGGAACGCCGGCCATCACCGCTGCAAACATTTCATACCTGTCGCCGAGGCTGACCACAAGATCAAAATTTTGTCCGTACTCATTCCAAAATGACGAAAATGCAGTCATTGTTTTCCCCATGCCGTCAGCAATACCTTTTGGAGAATCTTTTTCAGGAAGCGTCTCTATTCTATAATCGGCAGTAAAACCATTTTCCAATATCTGGTTAACCGTTTCGCCATGTGCTTTCGAAAGATGTGTTCCAAAGACAACCAGTTTGAGATCAAAGAAATCGTCGTCCTGTAATTTTTTCAGTAATGGCAGATAAATACCAAAATCGGCTCTTGAACTTGTGAGCACACAGATGATCATATAATGTCCTCTAAAGATAATTTATGACCCGCTTTCAAATCACTTATCACTTTTTTACCAATGATGCTGCGCATTCTCATTGGAGAGATACCATTGCCGGGTCTAAGCATTTCAAGATCGGCCTCATTGATCATTTCCCCGGCTTTTTTGTTCGCGGTGAGATGAATGCTTTTTCTTGCTATCGCGATATTTTTAAATTCTGATGCACTGGGTTCTTTCACATCATTTCCCAAAGCGCATTCTATATTCCTTATCGCAGCCACCATTGCCTTTAGTTCTTCTGGTTCGATTGAGGCAGCGTGATCCGGACCTGGCATTGTTTTATCAAGTGTAAAATGTTTTTCGATCACGGTTGCGCCAAGTGTCACCGCAGCCACCGGCACCTCAATGCCGATCGTATGATCAGAATATCCAACACTAACACCAAAATGATCACGCAGGGTGTTCATCGCAAGCAAATTCACATCCCCAAAAGGTGTAGGATATTGCGTATTACAATGCAAAATAGTTATAGGTGCGTTGGTGTTCTTTTTCAAAACAGCAACAGCTTCTTCGATTTCGTGCAAAGTGCTCATCCCGGTTGACAGGATAATGCTTTCTGCATATGCGGCGACTTTTTCCAAATAGGGCAGATTGGTCAACTCGCCCGAAGGGATCTTGAATAAAGTAAGTCCTAGTTTCTTAAGAAATGTAAGGCTTTCCAGGTCGAATGCAGTGGAGAAGAAATTAACGTTTTTGGATTTACAATAACTTAGCAATTCAAAATGGTCTTCTTCAGAAAGTTCCAGTTTTTGTAACATTTCTAATTGGCTCTCTTTATTGTCGCCGGTATTTTCACTTTGATATTCCGCTTTAGGGGCAGCTGCGCTTACCAGTTTTGCTGATTTAAAAGTCTGGAATTTTACATAGTCAACCTTTGCTTCCGCTGCCGCGTCAATTAGTTTTTTAGCCAGGTTGATATCGCCATTATGGTTAACGCCTGCTTCAGCAATGATCAGGGTGTGTTTCATTGTACAATTGATTTTGCGGGATTCCCGTAAACAGTGCAGTTATCTTTAATATCCGCTAATACAACTGAGCCCGCACCGATGATGACATGTTCACCAATGGTAACGCCCTGCCGTATCACTGCATTTGCCCCGATAAACGAATGGGCGCCCACGGTAACATTACCTGCCAGCACAGCCCCGGGTGCAACATGCACAAAATCTCCAAGCACACATTCATGCTCAATAATAGAACCGGTATTACAGATAACTGCCTTGCCGATCATGGTAAGGGAATTGATCATGGAGCCAGGCATAATTGCCGTAGCTTCCCCAATAGAAATTTTGGTTGATATAACGGATGACGGATGAGCAATAAAAGGCATATTGATCCCATTCTCATGTAAGTGTGTAAAAACACTTGACCGTATTCTATTGTCTCCTATGCCAAGGTAAGCGTCAGCATCTTTGAGTGAACGCAATACATCAGGCGTTTCTTCACTTCCGCCATATACCAGGTCATAAGGATTGTATTCCTTAGCTGTTTTTTCGTAGTAATATTTACAAACGAGTTTATTGGAAATGATCAGGTCTATTACAACATAGGCATGCCCTGAATATCCGATGATCACTGATTTATTCATCATAAGCGAACACTGCTTGGAATATTTACTATTCTGTCTGCCAGCCATTCGCTGTTAGGCAATGGTCCGCAGGCAGCTTTTTCAAACATTGGCAATCGATGCATCAGTTCCCAAACCGGTCTTGCCATAACACCATTGTCGTTTGCATATTTTAAAAAGGAATCCCTTTCAGCAGCATCTTTCAATAACACGGCATTGAGCCAGTAGTTGGCGACAGCATTATCAACCTCTTCAACCAGTGTGATCTCAGTTTCTTTAAAGAAGGAACTGTACATGGCATGAAGCTCTCTTTTATTTTTTACAAAAGGATCCAGCATTTCCAATTGTGCGCAGGCGAGTGCCGCGTTCAAATTAGGCATGCGGTAGTTGTATCCAATTTCATCATGCACAAAAGCCCATGGATGAGGTTGTTTGGCCTGCGTGGTTAAATGTTTTGCTCTTTTTGCGATCTTTTCATTGTTTGTAACCAATGCGCCGCCGCCACCACAGGTAACCGTTTTATTTCCATTAAAACTAAATGTTCCGATCTCACCAAAAACCCCGGTGTGGTTTCCTTTGTAATAACTGCCCAGCGATTCTGCGGCGTCTTCGACAAGGCAAATGTTCCATTCTTTACAGATCGCAGCTATTTCATCGATACGGCATGGTAAACCGAATGTATGCATCGGCACACAGGCTTTGATCCTTTTTCCCGATATTTTATTGTAAGAAAACCCATCTGCTTTTTTCTCAGCATTCTCCTGTAAAAAATCAAGGAGTGCGGCGGGTGACATTCCCATGGAGTCTCTGTCAACATCGATAAAAACCGAATGCGCGCCGATATAGCTGATCGCGTTACAGGTGGCGATAAAAGTGAGTGATTGTGAAAGAACTTCATCATCCGTAACCACATCAGCCATTAACAATCCCATATGCAGTGCGTTGGTTCCGTTCACTATTGCCACAGCATATTTTGCCCCGGTAATGCTGCACATCATTTCCTCAAACTTATTTACGTAAGCGCCTACAGACGATACGTATGTTGAATCAACCGCATCTATCAGGTATTTTTTTTCATTCCCGATAAAAAGAGGAACGTGGAGCGGAATAAAATCCTGTCCCGGAAATGCATCTTTTACAAAATGTACAACGTCTTCAAATTGTTTACTTCCCATTAAATATTGTAGATATTAGCTTTATAAAGTTTGATATTATCAGGCTGTTTAAACCATTCGATCGTTTGTGAAAGTCCCGACGCGAGATCAGTCTGTTGTTTCCAGTTGGTATGTTTCAGTAATTTTTCATTTGATCCATATAACCGGAATACCTCAGAATTAACAGGCCGGATCCGTTGATCGTCTGTAATGATCTTTGCATTGGGATTGATCTGGCGAATCAGTTCATTGGCCAGATTCTCAACTGAAATTTCCGATTGTGTTGCAATATTACAATCCTGCCCGATCAGCGTTTTTGATTTGGCTATCTCTACAAAACCATTCACCGTATCTTTTATAAACAGCAGATCCCTGGTTGGTGTAATATCTCCCAATTTTATTTCTTCTATACCGTTCAATAATTGCGTAATGATCGTTGGTATGACGGCCCTGGCAGATTGCCGTGGCCCATAAGTATTAAAAGGACGAACGATCGTAAGTGGCAGATCAAAACTTCTGCTAAAAGATTCTGCTATACAATCGGCACCGATCTTTGAGGCAGAATAGGGCGACTGCGGTTGACGCGGATGTTTTTCATCAATAGGAATATACTGTGCGGTACCATATACTTCAGAAGTGGATGTTACAATAACACGCTCAACATTCAGGTCTTTGGCTGCCTGTACAATATTCAAAGTGCCTTTCACATTGGTATCAATGTATGAATCCGGTGAATGATAGCTAAAAGGAATAGCGATCAGTGCTGCCAGGTGAAAAACAATATCGCAACCCTTCATTGCCTCTCTAACTCCGTTGGGATCTCTGATATCCCCTGCAAAGATCTCAATCCTGCTTAACTGTTCCTTACTCAGTGAATCGAGCCAGCCCCAGCTGTTGAAAGAGTTATAATAGACAAACGCTTTTACTTTTACATTTTCTTCGAGTAAACGTTCTACCAAATGGCTGCCGATAAATCCATCGGCACCGGTAACCAGTACTTTTTTTCCAGTCATTAAGCTTATTATTTAAATATCTTTTCTTATAGAAAGACCGAATACTTTTTACAGCGCCGGCGTTTATAATCTGCCGTCAACAATTTTGCGATCCAGAAAAGCCTTTGTATCGAAGATTACTGAATCGTTGTCTTTACGGGCGGCGTTGAAATCGAGCGTTAAAAATTCGCGGTGAGATACTGCCAGTATGATAGCATCGTATTGGCCTAATGATGAGCAGAGACTGATGCCATATTCATGAAGCACTTCAGCCGGGCTCGCATGCGGATCGTATACATCAATGTTGAACCCAAAATCTTTCAGTTCATTATAGATATCTACCACTTTTGAATTGCGTATATCGGGACAATTTTCTTTAAAAGTGATTCCGAGGACGAGTGCATTCGCGTCTTTGATCTTTTTGCCTTTTTTGATCATCAGTTTGATCACCTTGTTGGCCACAAATGTGCCCATGTTATCATTCACCCTTCTTCCCGACAGGATAACTTCAGGATGATAGCCCAATGATTCCGCTTTGTGCGCCAGGTAGTACGGATCTACACCGATGCAATGTCCTCCAACCAATCCGGGCTTATACTTCAGAAAATTCCATTTAGTTCCTGCGGCCTCAATTACGTCTGTTGTATCAATGCCCATTTTATCAAAGATCAACGCAAGTTCATTTACAAAAGAAATGTTTACATCACGTTGAGCATTTTCGATAGCCTTACTGGCTTCGGCTACTTTCAGGCTTGGCGCTTTATGGGTGCCTGCCAGGATAATACTTTTATAAAGATTATCAACAACCTCCGCTATCTCAGGAGTGGAACCTGAAGTAACTTTTACAATTTTTGTAAGGGTATTGACCTTATCTCCTGGATTAATTCTTTCGGGAGAATATCCGCAAAAGAAATCTGTATTGAATTTCAGATTTGAATGTTTTTCCAAAACCGGAACACAATCTTCCTCCGTGCATCCGGGGTATACCGTGGACTCATATATTACTATGTCGCCCTTTTTCAAAAATGCAGCGAGCATTTTTGAAGCAGACAGCAATGGCCCGAGGTCGGGTGTTTTAAAACTGTTAATGGGTGTTGGCACTGTCACAATAAAAACATTGCACGATAGCAGGTCATTTTTATCGGAAGAAAACTGTAGCCGTTTTGCCGACAGGATCGCTTCCATATCAGCCTCTTTTGTCTTGTCAATTCCTTTTTTAAGGTCTTCTACACGATCGTTGTCAATGTCGAAGCCTAATACATCATATTTTTTTCCAAATTCAACGGCCAGTGGAAGTCCAACATATCCAAGCCCAACGATTACAATTTTCTTTTCCTGAAGGTTCATTCTTATCAAATTAATATTTTATGCAGCATCAATGTTTTTCAAAAGCCTTATCATCAGCAGGCTGACCACAGCAGCAAAGAGAGCTAAAAAAGCCCCTGAAACCGCAGTTTTTCTTTTACTCATTTTATCTATATTCAATGGGTAAATAGGTTTGTCTATTACTTGTATCAATGGTGTTTCTTTTCTTTGCGTAACTTTTGCGAGTTCAAGATTAGCAACCAATTGTGTTAGGATAGCACTATTTGCCTGAACATCGATCTGTCTTTTAGTTGAAGGAGTTCTTCTGATATTTAAAGCAGGATTAAGATTAAATGTTTCATCATTTGCACTAGCCACCCCGCTAATCGCACTATTCAATTCACTCCTGATCGAGTCAACCTGTCTCGTAAGAATTTCTACATTCAGATGAGATTTTTTACTTTTTGTCTGGATATAAAAATCAGATACAACCTCCGTCAGCCTGATTGCAAGTTCTTTAGCAAATCGTTCATCGCCGGTCTTCACCTGTATAGTGATGATGCTAACCTTTTTATCTTTCTGCAGGAATGTAATTTGTTGGTTTACTTCTTGGTACAACTCGCCCAATATGCTATCTTGCAGCCTCGTAAATTTCGATCTGTCCGGATCAGGAGGGAATGCGATATTATTTAACGCAGGATCACTTTTCCCCTTCTGAATGGCTTTTTTTGTTTGCAGGTAATAGTCAACCAATGAGATCGGTTTTCCGTTTACTTCAATTGGCATTAAAAGGGTTTTTTCAACAAGGCTCCTTGATTTCATCAATACAAGCAGATTGCCTTCGCTAAAAGCCCCTCCACCAGAAACACCAAGATCGAAACCGAATTGACTGGCAAGTCCTAATGCCCCTCCTATTCCTCCGCCACCTTTCTCATCTTCCAGTACAAAACTGAGGTGAG
The DNA here is from genome assembly GCA_943372845.1 of Chitinophaga pinensis. Lineage (GTDB taxonomy): Bacteria > Bacteroidota > Bacteroidia > Chitinophagales > Chitinophagaceae > Sediminibacterium > Sediminibacterium pinensis_K. Next base: position 106,781 of record CALSAD010000010.1, read on the forward strand.
CAACATAAGAGGGTTTGTCCAAAAGTGCATAGATGACCCCAACAGCACCTCCGAATAAGGTTACAAATACCAAAATCAACCATTTTGATTTGAAGTAATCGAACCACCCTTTTAATTTTACTACTAAGTCTTTTAGAGACATTTCGTCCTGTGCTATTTGCATTGATCAAGGATTAATAAAACGCTTATACGATAACAAACATCATATTTATAGTAAAAAGTACTGGAATCTTGGGATATTTTCACAATCGCAATATGGCGATTACAACCCCGGCTAAACTAGCCAGCGCACTTGAAATTCCAATAATTTCACCCGTACTCATACTCTTTTTTTCATACTTCTTAGGTACAACTAATTCACTTCCAGGTAAAACTTTCGGATAGAATTTGAAAAATAAAAAATGTTTGGTTGTGGCTGCTCTCCCATTTGCATAAACGATGTACGCTTTTTTACGCCATGCATCCCCACTAAAGCCACCTGCCTCATTAATATAGTCTTTCATTGTGTTTTTTCGTTGAAAAGGTACCTGAGTAGCCAAAAGTACTGAGCCACTTATTTTTACTTGTCCATCATATTTTGGGATAAATAATTCATCTTTAGCATGCAGTAAAAGATCTCCAACAGAACCGGGTGACCTAATAATCTCAAGAAGATCTAAAGGTATTTTATCGTATTCACGTGTAATATCTTGCGCAATTATCGTTTTTGAACTGTCTTGAATGTTTTTAGATAAATTTTTTGCGATTTCAGCAGATTTTTGAATTTCTTCTTCACTTCTGTACCTTTTCAGGAAAGCCCCTTCGGGAAAAGCGTCAGGGGTATACCCTCCTGCTCGTTTCAAAATGTCACTCACTCGTTCGTTTCTACTACTCAAAGCATACGGTCCGGGATATTGAATTTGCCCAGAAACATTTACTGTTTCAGGTATGGTATAACCAGCTTTTCTTCGAATAGTTATTACATCAAATGCCTGTAAAGGAATATTTGCTGTAACAGAACTAAGATCCCCTCCGATTTCCGCATTAATAATGGTACTTGCACGATTATCGGTTACCGTTATGGAATCTCGCTTAATCAATCTTGCTATCTCGATATTTTTGAATGCTGCATCGGTAAATCCTCCTGCCTGTAAGATTAGGTCTTTAAGGGATAGATTCTCCACATATTCATATTTACCAGGCAACCGTACTTCACCATGTATAGTAACTTTTAATGAGTCTCGAAGCTCCAATATGGAGCTTATGAATACTTCATCTTCTCTTTGTAAAATTGTGTTATGCGACACATCACCTGCAAGTGCTTTTTTAATGTCGAAAGAAACTATCGAACGGGTAAGATCTTCCTGTAATCGAATAATTTGCCCTCTACCAGTAAATGCATCTTCCATTAGTCCATCTGCCTTACGTATCAGGTCTGCCACTGTAAGGCCTGGTGAAAGTTGATATGCATCGGGACGTGAAACGGCACCAGTTATTTTAACACGATTTTCAAATCGATTTAAAATTTTAGATATTACAAATACATCACCACTTTGAGGCCCGTATTTTGAATAATCCGCTGCGACTAGGTCCTGTACTTTACGTTCCTTATCACTTTGTTGAAATATTTTTAAGGATGCTTTGTATGCAGTATCAGTAAAACCAGAGGCAAATTGTAAGATATCAGCAAAGGATTCGCTTGGTAAGACTTCAAAATAACCAGGACGTTTTACCTGCCCTTGCAATTCGATACGCTTTTTATAAGCTGGAATCCGAATAACATCATTATCCTTTAATCCAATATTATCAGACTGATCGCCTTGAAGTAACAGCTTATATAAATCAATTTTTTTTTCTATTTGATTGTTTCTGATCAGTTCAATTTCACGAAAACTTCCAAAAGCTGTAGGCCCTCCAGCCGCATATAATGCATTAAAAACAGTCGACAAGGAGGATAGCGTATACGTAGCAGGCCGGTTGGCGCCAATAATCAGCACTTTTATGCTACGAATTTTACTCAATGTTACAGCAATTTTTGAACCACCTGATTTCAAATAACCGTAGACCGTATTACCCATCACCGTTTTTATTTTCTGTGTAGCTGCTTCAATGGTTAGACCAGCTACCCTAATCTGACCAACATTGGGTATGGTTATAAATCCTTCAGCTGAAACTAATAAATCGCCTTCATACTGTTGCACACCATATACATTCACTAGAATCTGATCATCGGCCCCTAATACATAATTAAGCGGAGTAGCAAGTTTCATATTAGGTTCAAAACTAGGAGAAATGGAAGTATACAACTCAGATCCGAATATCAAAGGGTTAATTAATGGTTTGCTGGGAGGACGCATATAATTACCTGCATCGAGCGAATCGGAACTGTTGTCAATTTTTTCAGCCGATGAACGCACATTACTTGTTTTTGAACCTAATTTACCAGCACCATCATTACTTCCAGAACCTGAGGCTTCTACTCTTTTTTTAAGCTTTCCAAATTCAGTAGTCGACATTCCTTTAGAAAGTGCCATTTGTTCTGCCTGATCTATAGTCATACCCGCACTTAGCAACTGTGTTTTCAGTTTAGCAATATCTGCATCACTAAGCTGGTCAACCTTCACTTGACTCAAATCTTTTCCTTTCAATAGATCCTGAGCTCTTAGAGATTGATTGCAGCAAATAAAGAGAAGAAGTACAAATATTATTTTGAAGAATTTTTTCATAGCTTTTATTTAATAATGTCTTTGCTATACTTTAATGTTAGATATGGTTTTAATTATTAGGCTTTCTTCTTAAACCTTAATTACGACGAACAATTAATCTTACGTTTCAATTAAATTTATTACTATACCCATATCTTTCAAATGCTCTTTACTAAACTCATTTGGAGTAAACAAACCCACGCGGATTTTTTTACCAATTAGGGGCTCAACTTTGTCAATTAAAGTATGCAGATAATTTTTATCAATATGCCCTACAATAACCAAGTCTACAAAGCTTGAATTTTGTCCTTTGGCAAGATCACCTGTAAGATATACTTTGTCTAGCTCTCCTAATTTACGAATAACCTGTTCTAATATTTGATCTAGTCCCACATGTTGCAAAATAATTGAGCGAAGGGATGAAAATAAAGGGTGATTCATATTAACCGAGTAGTGTTTTACTTTGGCATTTGTTTCACTATCGTCAATTTCAATCAAATGCATTTCAGAAAGCTTATTTAGTTCCAAGCGAACCGTATTACTACTAACACCCAGTTCCTTTTGAAGTCCGCGCAAGTAAACCTTACTCGCTGGATTAAGAAACAGCTTAGTTAAAAGACGGATACGAATTTTCCCAGTGAAAAGTTTATCTAATAACATTTGAATAAAAGATAGATAAAATCAAAGCTTCGCCACTCTGACCCACATAAAAGTGGGACTGATGCATTAATGAGTAGCAAAAGTAAGTGATTTTATATAAGAATTAAAAAATTACAAAAAAGTCTTTTGAACTTTTATAGGTTCAAAAGAAGGTAAATGACCTTATATATTGGGGGAAAAATGGCATGTTTTATTAGAGCTTGTTTCTATCATTCCTATAATTTAACACTAGTGAGGTTTATATTAATGTCAAGTTATTTGAGCAAATAATCTTTCATCAAATTTGGCAAATGTTTTTTTAGTGGTCAGCTGGTTGTAGCACAGAGCAAAATTCTTTGAAAATACTTGCTTTGTTCGCTCATTGGTCAACAAAATAAATGACTCTGCAACTGATTCATTTAATGCTGCATAGGGTTAAGACTCTTTTTGGCTAAAAGTCAATATTCTTTAAAAATCACTGTGATTTCTATTCTGTGTTTTTACGTTGTCAGATTATTTAAAATATACAGAGAAGAAATCATTAACAAATCCTATAAAATTTCTATTCATTCGTTGCTTTAGGCATTAAACTTTTGGAAAACATAGAATGGTTCATTTTTCTAAACTATTGTATCTCAATCACAATATAATTTTATCGCTCTGAAATTTAAGTAATATCATTTTTTTTAAATAATTGGACCATCCCCTCTACATATATTCGTGAAATTACATAGCAAATTATTATTATTAAATAAAGGCCAATTACCCACGAAGTGGTTTTTACAATTAGTGTATAGTTAATGAGACATTGTAGGAATGTGTACACTAATGATACTGATAAATGAGTCATGCCTTTCTCATTTGTAAGAACCTGATAAAAGTGTTTGCGATGCGGTTCACCAATATTTTCGCGGCGTATTAACCTCAAAATAATTGTAGCAACAGCATCTAATCCATAAACTCCAATCAATAAAATCCATTTCCCGCTGTCATCCATTAGCATCATTTGTATAATCAAAAGCGAAATAATGTACGCCAGTGTGATACTACCTACGTCGCCACAGAAAAGAAGCGCTTTATGCCTTATGTTGAAAAATCCAAATGCTACTAATGATATCAATAATTGAAAAAATACTTCTTGGTCAGGTAAAAGCCGGGAATATCCATGCATACTTAGATAAAAAAGAGTTCCTACTGTTGTTATTGAGTAAAGTACAGTTATCCCATTTATACCATCCATAAAGTTATAAGCATTAATTATGCCTACAACAAAAATAAATGCTGGAATCAGTGTCCAAATCGTCAAATCAAACAATCCACCCGTTTGCCACAATATCAAACCTACCGCCATGAATTGAATAATCATTCTTGGCAATTTCTGAATAGTTCTTAAGTCATCTAAAAAGCTGATACATGTTAGAAGGAATAATCCGGTTAATGTAGCTCTATAATGGACATATGTACCTGTGTATAGTAACGATAGGAGAAAAGCTAATGGAAAAATAAATCCAGCTCCAGTAACAGTAACTTTTGTATGAGAACTCCTCAGGTTTGGGTGATCTGTTATATTAAGCCTTTTTGCTACTGGTATGTAAAATAACAAAAGGAGAAAATAAAAAAAAAAGGATTCAATGTGTAAAAGCATTACCTGAAATTAATGATAACTTGGCGGATAAATAGATTGATGACTAAGTATCCATTCTTTCATTTCTTTAACCATTAGTTCATATGTTTTTGATGTAAAAACAATTTCACCTTGCAATAGCGATTTATCAACTAAATAGATGTCATTCGGAACAATAGTAACAGTGTTTCGTTCAAAACATTTTTTAAAAAGCATCAGTAATTCATATTTATTAATTTTACTACCATTTACTATATGATGTAACCCAGTTATTTCACTTTTCATCACCTTCACGATTGCTCTTGCTAATTCAATAGTAGTTATACCAGTCCATACTGCACCTGTATACCCTTTAACGGTTCCTTCCTGCTTCATAAACCAATTGAAAAGCCCAATTCCATTTTGCTTGAGCTCGGGTCCAATAATTGATGTACGCAAAGTTACATGGCCTCCATAAACTACTTCACCTATTGCTTTTGATTCTGCATAGAAGCCTTTTCCGTCTTTTGGATCATCTTCACGGTAGTTACCCCGCTTACCGCTAAAAACACAATCAGTACTAATATGAATTAATCTCGCACCAATACTTGTAGCTTGTTTGGCTAAGAAATGGGGCATATACCCATTTACTAAAACAGCCATGTCAGGATTCTCATCTGCATTCCTATTCAAAAGCCCTACACAATTAATAATATAACTGGGAGATTCTTTTTTAAGAATTTCACCCAATTCCTCAAAATTAGTTATATCAAGATTGTATCTGGAAGGAAAATATTCAGGGGATCGAGATACATCAACTACTTGAAACTCGCCAGATTCTTTAAGATAATGGTAGAGAACATGCCCAGCCATTCCTTTTGAACCGATAATGATAACTTTTTTCATTTCCTCTTTTATAGCTTTGGAGTTATTGTTTACAGATCATTAAATATCAAGCTCCTTACGGATAAAATCAAGCGATAATAGTAGCTCTTTTAGTTCCACATCTGTTAACCGCTTTGTATTGTGTGAGTGATAATCCTGTAAATTCTGTAATGATGTTTGTCCTTCAAAAAAATATTTACTGTAATTAAGATCGCGGTCATCGGGCTTTACTCTGAAATAATCGCCCATATCCTCAGCTTTCATGTATTCTTCTCTAGTAAGTAAGGCTTCATACAATTTTTCTCCGTGTCGTGTTCCAATCTGTTTAATTTCTGATTTAGATTGAAAAATGTCTATTAATACTTTGGCAAGTTGGCCGATTGTTACAGCTGGTGCTTTCTGTACAAAGATTTCGCCAGAATTACCATGTTCAAATGCAAAAAGAACAAGGTTCAATGCGTCTTCCAAAGACATCATGAATCTTGTCATATCTGGATCTGTTATAGTAATTGCCTGTCCACTTTTAATCTGAGATACAAATAAAGGTATCACTGATCCTCTACTAGCCATTACATTACCATAGCGTGTGCAGTTAATAATGGTGTTTTTACTGATACGTGATTTTGCAACTGCCAGTTTTTCCATCATTGACTTAGATATACCCATTGCATTAATGGGATATACTGCTTTGTCTGTACTAAGACAAATCACTTTTTTTACATTGTTTGAAATCGCAGTATCAAGCACGTTCTCAGCACCCAAAATATTGGTTTTTACTGCTTCCATTGGATAAAATTCGCAGGATGGTACTTGCTTTAAGGCAGCTGCATGAAAGATATAATCTACCCCAACCATTGCATGATTAAGACTATCCTTATCCCGCACATCTCCTATATAATATTTTACTTTACTACTTTGCAATGTGTTGCGCATATCATCCTGCTTTTTTTCATCCCGGCTAAAAATCCTGATCTCTTTTATATCAGTATTTATAAAATGTTTCAATACAGCATTCCCGAAAGAACCTGTACCACCGGTAATCAATAATGTCTGATTTGTAAGCATATTGAAGTGTAATTCGTTGTTTTGCCTGAACAAAAGAAAGAGTAGTGTTCTATTTTCTTCTTACTGCAATGCAACCAAAAGACGAAAGCAGTTTCTTAAAAGTAATGAATTTATTTATCTCGTACTGTAATGGTTTCTTTCAAAAAGGAAGCCAATTTGATACCAACTGCTCCTGACTCAAAATGCTTTGCAAAATAATCTTGCGCGTTTCTTCCCATTTTTATTTTCAGCTCGGCGGGTGCATCTCGTAGAAAAATAACTGCTGTTGCCAGTGCCCGTGCATCTTCAGCTGGTGTTGCAATACCAGCTTCTGCTTCTGTTACCACTCTAGCCCCTTCTCCATCCAGTGCCGCTATAATAGGTTTGCCGACTGCCATATATGATTGTGTTTTAGAAGGCACAGTTAGGCTCATTGTTTTATCTTTAACAAGGCTTACAAGCAGCGCATCTGCCTGTTTCAGTATTGCTGGAATTTCAAGTGGTGGAAATCTTCCAGGCAACTGTATATTGGTTAATTGTTTTTCCTCAACAACCTGTTTTAACCATTCACTTTTACTGCCGCTTCCTACCAGCACAAATCGAACGTGCAACTCATCTTTTAATAATTCAGCCGCAGCCACAATCATTTCAAGTGATTGTACTGTTCCTATATTACCTGCATATACAACATTGAATCCTTTATCCAGCACCAGAGAAGAACAATTATCAGATTCCGCAGAAACCACTTTGGCCGGATTGGGTAGATACGCCACCACAGCTGAACGAGATAATTCTAAGATGGGGTTGCGAAAGGTTTCAGACTGAACAAGCACAAGGTCGCTATTATTGTAAACCCAGCCAGCGAGCTTGCCGACCATTTTAAGAATAAACGAATTTGAGACATGACCTGTACTGCGGAGGCTTTCAGGCCAAAGATCGCCTACCCAGGTTACCAAGGGAAGTCGCTTGATTCTCTTTAGAATAATGGCAGGAATAACAGCCAAAATAGGAGATTGAGCAACCGCTATGATAATATCGAATTTTTTGCCTCGTAAAAGCCACGGGCCTACCATACTAGCTGAAATCGCAAAAGAACAATAATTAATGAAGAGACGTATTGAACCTGATTTACCTCTGGTAATCATTGGTACCCGAAAAACAGATAGGTCATTGTGTTGTTCCTTTTTAACAGACAGGGAACTGTATCCTTTGAATATTTTCCCTTCCGGGTAGTTGGGTTGTCCTGTCAAAACTGTTATTTCACAGCCGGTGTCTTTTAATGCGTCAGCCAACAGGTTAACGGGGAATGTTTCGGGCCAGAAATATTGAGTGACCAAAAGTACCCTCATTTATCCCAGATTATTTTGTTCACAATAGCTGAATATCCCTGTATGATTCGTATGACGCGATCGGATGTATTCTCTATAAGATATTCGGCTGTAATCTGAGTATGTTCAGTAACAGGTGTAGCTTTTACAATTTCAATGGCTTGCAGCATTTCTTCTTCTCTGATACCACCTAATACAATCGTTCCTGCATCTACAGCTTCAGGCCTTTCGGTACTGGTTCGGATACTAACGGCATCAAATCGTATCATGGCTGCTTCTTCACTGATTGTTCCACTATCCGATAAAACAATGAAAGCATTTTTTTGAAGTTTTACATAGTCAAAAAAACCAAGTGGTGGTATATTGTTGATCAGTGAATGAAATTGTATATTCTTCTCATTGATTTTCTTTTGTGTTCGGGGATGCGTAGAAAAAATAATCGGGTAACCATACTTCGCTGCAACAGCATTCAGTGACTGTGACAAAACTTCAAAATTATCTTTGAGATCAATATTCTCCTCGCGATGAGCGCTGACTACTATATACTGCTGTTTTTGCAAACCCAGCCGTTCTACAATATTACTTTCCTCAATCTGTGCAGCATATTTGGTAAGCATTTCTTTTAGTGGAGAGCCTGTTACAAATACATGGTCTTTTCGAAATCCCTCACTTAATAAATACCTTCTGCTATGTTCTGTATAGGTTAGATTGATATCGCTGATATGATCAGATATTTTCCGGTTGATCTCTTCCGGCACATTCTGGTCGAAACAACGATTACCTGCCTCCATATGAAATATGGGAATCTTAAGCCTTTTGGCAGCAATGGTGCAAAGAACACTATTGGTATCGCCCAAAACCAGAATAGCATCCGGCTTTTCAGAGAGAAATACTTCGTATGATTTGGCAATAACATTGCCAATAGTTTCACCAAGATGCTTCCCTGCCACATCTAAAAAATAATCCGGCTTTCTTAATTCCAGTTCTTTAAAAAAGATTTCATTCAGGTTATAATCATAATTCTGCCCGGTATGAATCAGAATATGATCAAAAAAAAGATCACATTTTTTAATACATTCTGCTAAGCGGATAATTTCCGGACGCGTACCCACTATGGTAGCAACTTTAAGTTTTTTCATTTGATAAAATTTACGAGCAGATTTTATTGACTGAGAAGATCGAGTAGTTTATCGCATTCATTTGTAATCACTACCGTACTTTCCGGAACTTTGTGCATAGACTCTCTAACGATAGTTGTCATCGCTTCTGCATCAAGCGGCTCAAAAACTTTCATGGGCTTTACTACATCATATACAAAAGGCAGATCTGATGCCAAAATACCACATCCTGCCATAGCACTTTCTAAAAGTGGCAAGCCAAAACTCTCAGCTAATGATGGAAAAATAAGATACCCGCATTCTGCATACAATGTTCCCAAATCGGAAGGTGTACATATCCCATGGTTAATTATGCAAACTCCTTTCTCAGCTAGTGCGTCTATTCTATTGGTAATGACTGTATACTTATCCGGAACCGTAAGATGCAACTCAGGTATTAACTGATATTTTTCTTTCAATATCAGCCATGCATCCAATAAAGTACCATGATTCTTCTGCGGCACGCCATCTGCTACATATATGAATTTTGAGTTGTCATGCTTACCGTAAGAAACATGATTGCTTAGTTCAGGAAAAAAAGGAATGACATGAATTTGCGTTGGTAACACACCAATCGCTGACTGTAACTTGGCTTGCATAGATGGTGTTTGAACCACCCATTGATAGGTTGCTTTATTGAGAAAACGGATATAAAATTTTTTTAAGAGAAATTTTATTTTAGACCCAACCGGATACAGATTCCTATCTCCATAATTAGCCAGTAATAACACATTCTGCATAAAAACAAACACCCGGATATTATGTAACCGAATCGGTGGCGGCACATTGGCAAAACAAAAGACAGTATCAATCTCTCCCGGAAGTTTCCGATAGAATGTTTTCCTGCTTCTCTCTCCCGGCGCAACAAAAAGAAACGATGTATCTGCTATTATGTTTGCAACTTTTGATTCCAACCGATTATCCAGCAGCAAATAAAAAGAACAGTCTTTTTTCTTTAGCTCAGCAACCAGATATTCTAGTAATACCTTACCCCCACTTTCATGAATATATACCGCATCAATCAATAGCATAGCATCACTTTATTTCTGCAAGGTTAGAAATGTGTGTGATGCCAGAAGACCCGAAAACAGGCCGAGTGTAGCCCTATCAATCAGGTTACTTTTTGAAGGACGTTGAATTACCCATTCAGCGTTTGCCACCTGAAACCCATTTTCCTTCATCATGGCCACAATAGATGTTTTTGTAAAAAATCGTAAATGCGTATAATCAAGAATACCCCATGACATATATCTCCATTCATCTTTGCACACTAGCCTGTACACTACTTTCCAGTGCCGCACATTGGGAACGGTAATTAATATTTTACCTCCTGGTTTCACAACCTGCATTAACTTACCAATAGCTGTAACCGGATTTACCAGATGTTCCAGCACATCACCCATGATCACTATATCAAACTGATTAGTTTCATAGTGAAGTTCCATGGTTTCCACATTTGCCCTGGTTACCTCATCCAGATTGTCTTTGGCAATTTCGTATGCTTCCTGATTAATCTCAATTCCATATACCCGACATTGCTGATGTGTTCTGAAATATTTACCAAGCACCCCCGTTCCGCATCCAACATCAAGAATTGAAAGTCCAGATTCCTTTACAGCATTTTTGAAAATTTCCCGTTCTAATGAGAAATAATCAGCCTGTTTATTCAAATACATTTCCTCTACAATATCCTTCTGCATAGCTTGGTTTTAGGTTTCATGTAATCTTTTCAGCAAACCTATCGCTGAAAACGGGTTTCCATTCCGGGTTATTATCCGGAAAGATCCGTTCCCAGTTTTGATCATTTACTGTATAAATTCTTGGTTTTATTTTTTCAGGATACGCAATCTGATCAATGATAAAGCCTGCATCAATCACAGGACAATTCAATTCTTTCAACTGGTAAAGCACGTTAGCAGCACCAACACCAGCCCCAACAATACATAAATTATAATCTGTTCTAGGTACCTGTATGGTGTCATTCATAGAAGATCCGGGAGAAATGGCTATAAAATCAACAGAAATAGCTCCCATTTTTTTAAGATTCTCTATTAATGGAGGCGTACGTGCAGGCTGGTCTGATGAAACCACGAGTACTTTCCTATTTTTAAAAATTCTTTCCTTATCGTACCCATTTAGTAATGCATATACAAAATAAATATGCCCATAATTTTCTGAATTAAGAAATATTCCACGTTTATTCAACCATGTGAGATATGCTTTCTGATAAGATATGGCATACGCACCCCGATCGGCAAAATACATGCAGAGTACGCCATTATCTGCTATCCATTTCATGGCTTCTGCAAACTTTTTCCGGAGTTTTGGCAAAGTCCATTGCTTGTACGTTTCATAACCATGTCCTGGCACTCCACTACTATAGAATAACGATTGGAAATAAGCGATACGGTATACCCTGCTCATAAAAAATCGAAGCTTTACCTTGAATGACCCCTTGGGTGCTCCCATTTTTCCCGTTACAAATCCTATTTCACCATGACTTGATCTGAATACCGGAAATTTTTTGCCATTTTCCAAAGCATCAAAAAACCTTGCTTGAAAGTGTTCATACCATTCATTCACGGGAATATTATCGGGAGGAAAAACGATGTGCTTATCTACAAACATTTCCTGCCTGGAAAACCCAGGTAATGACAAAGGCTGCGGATGATTAAAGATTGTTGTATTGTCCATTCAGATGCTGACCCTTTATTGTAAAATATTTTTTAATATCGCTAACAACCAACTGTGTTCGTTTATCAATACCTGCTTTAATCAAATGATAGGGAGAATCAAACATGAGAGAATCCGGCATCATGTATGTCTCCGGCGTACTAATGATGTTTAATGGAGCAGATTGCATCGCATTCACCACTTGTGAAATCTGTTTTAGTGTATTATTGAAAGAACTGGATTGATAGGGTGGGTAAGTAATCAAAAGAACAGCTTCCTTCTCCTGAAGTTTTTTTTGAAAATCCACCAATAAACCAATTGCTTTCTGATTATAAGTACCTGCAAACTCTTTAGTTGAGATTGGGTTTCTACCTGGTAAATTCCAATGGGTTACATGATCTCCATACCGGTTAAAAGAGGTACGCATATAGTTTCTATCTACGTTTACCTCCGGTTTTGTAAAATATTTCCAAACCTTAAGTCTGCCGAAAGCATACCCCGGAGTATATCTACACAAATTGACCCATTCGTTGATTGATAACCTTTGCAAATGCCAGGGAGATACTTCAAACTCAATAACAGGACATGGATACCCTCCGTATAGTAACCTGCCAAAAAATTGTTCATACTCAACAGAGATTAATACCACATCGTTCTTCTGAACATAACTAAGGGTATTACTAATCATCCCTGCTAATCCTACATTGCAATCAAGACCTGTATTCACCGGATTCATGTGTAGTGAATCGAATAGCATTTGGCTATTCATACTCAAAGCAAGATTAGATCCACCAACAAGAATAATGCGTTGTGGTTTGGATTTTGCCAATAGCGAGTCTTTATCTACTCCTGCAAACAGATACGTGTTTGAAGCCCCCGGGTATGCAGGCAATACAATACCTATGAATAAAAAACAAATAGGAATGATCAGGAAAATAATGATTCTCGTTAGAAATCCTTTCACTAAATCAGAATTTAAAATAGATGAAGGCCTGCTGCTTTGCACCAAACAGGTAAATCACAAGTAACAAACCATAGTAAACTGTCCAACGAAGGTATTGTGGCAACTGAAACTGAAGAGGGTGCTCTTTATGCCGCTGTATCCACTCTAACAATACAAAAATGCTTACCAAAATGATTGTTGTAACAGGAAGCAGTTCCGGCGATCTGAAAAACGAGGTTGAGAAAATACCATTCAGATATACAAATGCTTCCTGCATAGAAGCAGATCTGAAAAATATCCATGCAAATACGGTTAACAGGAAGGTAGCACTGATCTGAAAAAATTCTTTAACTGATGGCACTATACTTGTTGATGCTACGGTATCAATATGGATCCTGTTCTTGTTTACTAATAAAAGAGGTAAAAAATAAACAGCATTAATCAATCCCCAGGCCAGAAAGGTCCAATTGGCACCATGCCAGAAACCACTTAGTAAAAAAATAATAAAAACATTTCTGACCACAGTACCTCTGCCTGCTTTACTTCCACCAAGGGGGATATACACATAATCTCTGAACCAGGATGAGAGCGACATATGCCATCTTCTCCAAAACTCTGCCATATCTCTTGAGAAATAAGGAAAAGAGAAATTTCGTAAAAGCGAAATTCCAAAAAGTTTTGCAGTGCCTATAGCAATATCAGAATATCCTGAAAAATCACAATAAATCTGAAAGGCAAAAAGCACTGCTGCTAATACAAGTGTACTACCAGAAAAACTAGCGGGGTTATCAAATACCATATTCACATAAATGGCACATGAATCGGCAATGACAATTTTTTTAACCAGACCCCACAAAATTTGCCGCATACCATCCACTGCTTTTGCCTGAATAAATATCCTCGGCTGTCTGATTTGTGGCAAGAGGTGTGTAGCTCTTTCAATAGGCCCGGCAACAAGTAATGGAAAAAAAGAAACAAAAACAGCATAATTGACAAAATTGAACTCGGGCTCAATTTTCCTGTTATAGATATCAACTACATATGAGATTCCATGAAAAGTATAAAAGGAAATTCCTACAGGCAGTATCACAGAAATGGTAAAGCTATTCACCTGCATGCCCAACCCAGCTAATAATTCTTCAACCGATTCTATGAAGAAATTGTAGTATTTAAATACTCCTAACAAGCCAAGGTTAATACCAATACTCAACCAGAACCAGTATTTTCTGCTTTTACTATTTTTTGATTTATGAATTTGGATACCTGAAACATAATCCAGTAAAGTAGAGAATGCGAGCAAAAATAAAAAGCGATAATCCCAAAAGCCATAAAATACATACCCCGCTACCAATAACAAGGCATTTTGCAAACGAGTTTTATTCGGCACAACAAACCAATAGAGAATAAATACAATTGGCAGAAATATGGCAAATGCAACTGAATTAAAAAGCAAAAGAGAAAGTTGGTTTAATGCTGTTTTCTATTTTTGGAGGAAAAGCTGTCAGTAAGATTCCAAAGAATGCTTTTTGCAAGTAAATAATTATTATAAAAAAAACCATTTCTCACAACCCGACTGTTTCCGGGATTCTGAGGTTTATAAAAAGGATTATAAATCTGATAAATGAACGAAAAAAACATTCGGGCAACTCCAGATAATCCTAGATTTTTACGGGCATACAAAAATGCATTTCGATAAACATACCAGGAAGTTTTACGTGGGTTTGCGGAAGATCCTTCAGAAAAATGAATGACCGGCAATCCTGAATTGTATATATTATATCCTGCTTTGATTGTTCTTGCAAAATAGTCGTTATCCTCTCCATACATAAAATACGATTCGTCCAGATAACCAATCTGATCAATTAATTCGGATGTGACCACAAAGAAGAAACCAGGTATGTTATTTACCTGCTTGATAGAGTCAACACTGAATTGAGCGTACTGAAAATTTTCTGCTAACTGCTTCTGATTGGAAAAGATTTCGTTGAATCCAAGCAGTCCAAATTTGCTATCGGTTGCAGTTAAAAAATCAAGTCCTTTTTTAAGGGCTTCAAAAAGGCCATTCTGTATAACAATATCATTATTTGCAATAATCAGGTAATCGAATTTCTTTTGCGCCATTGCATACCTGATTCCAGTATTCACATTAGCAGCAAAACCATGATTATTGGTTTGATTAACCGTATACCTGCAGAATAATTGCTGTAAAAAAGCAACTGACTCATCAGTTGACTGATCATCGGTGATGAATATGTCTATATCATTTTGTTTGCATTGTACTAGTAAAGAGGGCAGATATAAAGGGAGAAAATTCATCCCATTATAATTAATCACTATCAAGCAGAGCTTCATGAAAACTTACCAATTATACTTTTTTCAAAAAATGGTATAGGCATATACATAAAATGATTAGATCCGAATTACTTTATTTTCACTTGGCCAACGTGCAGGTCTATCAATTGATGTAAATAAGCGAAACGCGATTGCCAACTTCCGTATACCACAGCTTTTCGATAACCGGCAATACGTATGGCATCTGCCATTTCTTTATTCGCTCGAATTTTTTTTAATTGTCTGATACATTCTCTGAAATTGCGATAAGTAAGTACTTCTTTGCCTATTTCATAATACCTGGATAGCCCTTGTGAATATTGGGTTAGATAGAGCCCGCCATATAAGGGCACTTCAAAATCACGTCCTTTGATAGTTGTACAATTTTGCGTATACCCGATATTAGCAAACCCCAATGTTACTGGTGCTTTTTGTATAGCCAGTTTCATCTCTGAATAGGTCAATTGCCCATTTTCCCAACCCACTCCATAACATTGTACATCATAACCAGCCATTCTTATTTTTTCAATAAAATGAGCCCTCCAACCATATTTTGATCCTACAAAAAGTACGTAGAAGGAAGTATCTACAGCAACTTCATGTAACTCTCCGTGCATGTTGTCTTTTAACGGTACCGAACTCCAGAAAAAGCATGGGCTTCTATAAAAATTATACCGGGGAATTGCTTCGGGCGACATTGTTAAATTAATATCTGCCATCTTCGATAGTTTACTAACGCCTACAGGCTGCCCTTTTACTTTTCCTTTAAAATAAAGAAGGTCATCCCAGCAAAAACTAACGATCAGTACATTTGGTCTGTTCAGGTACCGCATGGTAGCTTCGCTAATACTAAAATCGGAAGCATAAATAAAAACAAGTATGTTAGTTGCCTCATCATAAAACTGATCAAAGTCTCTAATCAGATCAGCATTTACCTTTTGGTGATACATATTCCATTTCCCTTTACCCGGAAAGAATTCTTTGGCATTGGGCCAGGAAAAATGATGTACTTCACCAAAATCAGATAGAGAGTCTAAAAAAATAATTTCCCAGTTACTAACAGAAAAGATGGCAAATACTTTTGTTTTCCTTGTTGAATGCCATTCAAATTTTTTCGCAAGAAGTTTATCATTGACCAGCTGAACCTGATTTTTTTCAGATCCGATCAATCTGTAAAAAAATAAGGGCAATTGTATTTGAAGTGATTGATACACTCCTTTCAGGAAAAGTATCATCCTAAAGATTCGATCAGGGTGAGCATATTCTCTACCGCCAGCTGCGGTGTAAGATCACTGTGTTTGATATTGCTATACAACTTTTGAGAATTATTCATTAACTCCAAAAGATTTTTTTTAATAGCAACCACATCGTTTGCCTGACAAACCAGGTGACCATGGGAACGCATCATCTCTTCCAGTTCATCATTTTTATAAAGTAGCGCCAGAATTAATTTTCCGGTATGCAGGTAATCGTAGGTTTTAAAAGGAATGGTTCCAATACTTCTGTCATCGGTATTTTGAATTAGTAATAGAACATCCGCCTGCATGGCTTTCCGCAGAGCAATATCTCTGTTAACTAACCCGTGTATGGTAATAATGGGAAAAGGAAAATTTTCTATTCTCTGCCTGATGTCCGGATTCATATTCCCATACAAATTAATTTCTAAACGACCAGCTACTGAAATACCATCAGAAACCAATTCCTGTATAGCTTCCATTGTAGCATCCATATTACGCGTTTGATAAAGAGAACCGAGATACGTAATATTTAGGGAAGGATGATTCCCTTGTTCTTTTAATGGAGTAATACCGGTTTGTTCCTCTATTTTATTTGAACCAGGGTACACAAAAAATATTTTACTAGCGTGTTGTGGGTACCTATTCCGCGCATACTCCATTGCGCTGCGTGTGCAGTAAATAGTACAATCGGCAAACCTCACTACCAATTGTTCTACAAATTGTAATCCGGCATTGGATAATTTATTACGTCCAATATCTTTACCGCTTAAGGGATCCTGCAACTCACACATCACTTTTTTACCGAATAATTTTGCCAGCAGGATGCCGCTTAGATGAGCACTTGCTGGTCCGCCGGTGGTGAAAACAAATGAACTCTGCCGGATTGTTCTTATACGAAACCCGGCTAAAAAAGATGTAAAGAACCAACTCCATCTTCCTTCACCAGAACTAATGTGGATTTTCTTTAGGCCTTTATCTATCAGTTGCATCACATATAGATAGCCATACCATAAAGATTTCTGAATGGGAATATTTCTTCTCTTACTCTCTTCATATTCAAATCCCGCACCGTGCGGGCTTAATGCCGGAACTTTAATATGTTTAATTTTTGGATTTGTATGCGTAAAGCAACAGGTTGCACTGATAACCGTTATGTCATATGTTTTATCAACAAATGCAAACATCCGGTCGTCTATCCATTCAGCCTGGCAGGCACCAGGCATATTGGTATAATAAGAAAAAACAAGAATGGATGGATTCATGTATCAATATGCTTTAGCGGAGTAAAACCAGTCAATGGTACTACGCAATCCTGATTCAAGAGATATTTGGCTTTGTTGATAATCCGGAATCAGTATACTTATTTTATCTATCGATAAACACTTCGAAGTGGCACCTACATATCTGGAGGTATCATATTCAATTAGCGAAGCATCATAGCCAATGATGTTACAAATCGTTTCTGCAAAATGACGGATGGTGAACTCTTCTCCTGAACCGATATTGAAAATATCATTGGTAGTTCTATCGGACACAGATAACATAGTTTTGATAAAATCCTGCACATGTACAATCTCTCTCTTCTGGTAGCCATTACCCCATAGAACAACTGTTTCACCAAACTCTTTTGCCCGAATGATCTTTCGCATCAAATCAAATATAAAATGCATCTGCCTACCATCCGTATGATACCCAGGACCATACAGTGTTGATGGCACAAAGCATAGCCATTGCAAACCATATTGCTTTTGTAAAGCACGTGCTCCCTGAAAAAGCATACGCTTGGTCATTGCATAGGTATATAAACTCTCAATTGGTTCGCCTTGCATATATAACGGTTCAGACAATGCCGAATCAGGAGCGTAGGCACAACTGGTACCCATGAAGACCAGTTTGGCCTGTGGCTGTTCTTTCTGCCACCATTCCAAAACATGTGTATTCAGTTTTTGGTTAATGATCCATTGCTCGCCGGGATGGTACAAACAGAAATCTCCAGCCTGTGTCCATGCAGCCAGGTGAAAAAGCTGATCATATTTTTCAGTTGAAAAAAGCGACAAGCTCTGCGGATGTGTAAGATCACATTGTTTAGATGTGGGAGCGGTAACTATGTGACCCAAAGAACGAAGTGTTGTACATAGTGCCGTACCTAAGAATCCATTTCCCCCCGTAACAAATATATTCATAGTGATTCTTTCGGGTTGACCGGAAAATAAAATTCAACTCCTTTATCAATAAGGTGTTGATTATTCTTCAAAATTTCCTTTTTAAAATTCCAGGCTAACACATAGTAGATATCAGGAATTTCAGACACCTCCTCTTCTATTAAAATGGGAATATGCATGCCGGGTGAATACAACCCTTTGCGAAGCTTGTTTTTTTCGAGTAAACAATCAATCAGGTCGGTACCTACTTTGAAATAGTTAAGCATGGTATTTCCTTTTACCGGAGCACCCATACCAAATATTTTTTTCCCAGCCTGTTTGGCTTTTTGTAAGTAAGTGAGATTATCCTCTCGCATTTGTTTTATACGTAGGCTGAATGCCTGGTATGCATCAATACTATTGCAGTTAGTACTCTTTTCATCCGCTATCAACTTAGTTAGGCGTTCTGTTTTATGCCGTACACCGGGGTGACCCACAAAGCCAATCATTTGTCCACCATGCATTGGGGAAAGATAGGCATCGAACATTTCCAGATCATACTTGTCAAGCAATACCTGAATGGTTTCAAGTGTATAATATAACAGATGCTCGTGGTATATCTGATCAAAAGCATCATTTTCCATAATGCTTTTCATGTAAAGGAATTGTACAACAAAAACACCGTCCCTCTCCAGCCCGAATTTAATGGCCTGTGTCACAGAATGTAATTCTTCCAGGTGAAAAAAAACACCTGCTGCATTGATGATATTGAATTTTCGCTGCAACCCCTGCATCGTATCAAGGTTAAAAAAAGCGTTCAGCGTAGGTACTCCGTCATTAACAGCAATCTGTGCAGTAGTAACTGATGATTCAACCCCTAACACATCCCAACCAAGTTGCTGGTAATGTTTCAATTGTGTACCATCATTAGAGCCAATATCCAATACAGACATTTTTTGTTTGGAGGGGTTAAAACGCTCCTGTACTTCTTCGGCAATTTTTTTAAAATTATCTGAGAGAGATTTTGTAACACCGGATAAATAGGTGTGATCACCAAACATGATCTCTTTTTTAACCGTGTAATCCAGTTGAGCAGTATGACACTGATGGCAAAACATCACATGCAGCGGATAGAAGGGTTCCCTGCCGATTTCTTCTTTAGTAAGAAAATGATTGCACCAGGGTTGCTCACCCAAATCTATTACGAGTGTCAAATCTTCTGAATCACAAATTCTGCAATGCATGAATACTTCTTTTAAATATTGCCGTAATGACTATTACGAAGAATGGTATAGCCTTTGATCAGTTCAGTAATGCCGCGATCCAGATCCCACTCTGGAACAAAGCCTGTATTTGCAAGGCGGGCATTAGATACGATATAATTTCGCTTATCAGGATCTTCACCTATTGGTGCTTCGAGGTATACAAATTTGGGAACCTGCTTCCGGATAGCTTCTGCCAGCTCATTTTTAGAGAGATTGGCATTATCCAATCCCACGTTGTATGGAAGTCCTTTCATTGCTTCAAAATTTGCAATGCCATGCAGAAATACCCTTGCCACATCTTGCACATGTATGTAGTTTCTTTTGAAATGACCTTCAAAAATAACAACGGCAGAATCGTGCAATGCACGATATACAAAATCATTTACCAACAGGTCAATCCTCATTCTTGCAGACATACCAAACACGGTTGCCAGGCGAAATGTGATACTATTTTCACGGCCTAGCACCGCTTCTTCTGCTTTTACTTTTGTGATACCATATAATGATAAGGGACGTAAGGGGGATTCTTCCGTACAAAATTTACCCTCTTCACCAATACCGTATCCTGAATTACTGACTGGCATTAAAATACGCTGGTCTTTTGATGCCAGTTCACAGATCATTGCTACAGCAGTCTGGTTGATGGTTTCTGCGGCCAATGGGTCTATTTTACATAAAGGGGCACCAACCAATGCTGCCAAAGGGATTATGACATCAGCTTTAGACATTAATTTTTTCACCAGTTCTCTATCACGTGTATCACCGCGAACCACATTAAAATTATCAAAGCGGCATGCATCTGCAAGTGAGTTCTGGTGAAACATAAAACTATCGAGTACGGTAACGTTATACCCTTCGTTCAATAATTTGGGAACCAAAACAGAACCGATATAACCTGCTCCTCCTGTTACAAGAATATTCATGTAATTAGTTTAAAATTTAAGAATAAATAATGGTTGCCCCCGGTGCATTCATTGAAAAAGGGATCTCACTAAATTGCGATAACGCTTTTTTTAACTTGGCTCTGTTTTCCGGAGGAACAAAAAACAATAAGAATCCGCCGCCACCGGCACCTAGTAATTTGCCACCCAATGCACCGTTATCGATAGCTGTCTGATACATCTCGTCAATCTGTCCGTTAGAAACACCGGCGCCTAATGCTTTTTTCTCTTTCCATGCTTTATCCAACAAACTGCCGAACCCCGAAAGACCTTTGTTATTGGTAAGTAATGTATATGCATCATCAACAATATGGAGCATAGATTTGAGGTTGGCATCAAGATCAACAATACGTTTTATTTTATCTGCTTCAATATTAGCCGCGCGTCGGGTAATGCCTGTGAAGAATAGAATTAATGACGCTGATAATTCTTCCATGGTTTGAGATGATAGAGATAATGGTTCAACAGTAATACTGTTATCAGCACCAAAACTGATCAGGTTCATTCCGCCAAATGCGGCAAAAGCCTGATCCTGACAACCAACTGCTTCTTTCAATACTTCACGCTCTATGCGAATGGCTTCATTGGTAAGTTGCAAGGGACTAATTTCCT
Organism: Chitinophaga pinensis; assembly: GCA_943372845.1. Classification (GTDB taxonomy): domain Bacteria; phylum Bacteroidota; class Bacteroidia; order Chitinophagales; family Chitinophagaceae; genus Sediminibacterium; species Sediminibacterium pinensis_K. The sequence continues at coordinate 128,265 of CALSAD010000010.1, forward strand.
TATGCTGAAAAGCATGTAATGCTTTGAGTAAGCCTACAGTAAAAGAGGAGGAAGAGCCAAGGCCTGAGAATGAAGGCAGATCTGCAGCAATATGAATTTCAACATCTCTTTGAATACCACATTCACGAAGTATCTCACGGAAAGGTGCATGCTGTAAATCATCAATGCTTTTTACACATTCAACTTTACTGTAAGAAATCTTGGTGGTGTAATCAAATAGTTCAGATGGAAAACGAGATACTGTATGATATATGTATTTATCAATTGCTGTTCCTATTACAGCACCCCGATGATTTCTATAGAATTCCGGAAGATCTGTACCTCCTCCAAAAAAACTTACCCTGAATGGCGTTCTGCTGATTAACATATTTCTCAATTCTGATTAAGTCTGTAAAGTCTGAATTAACCTGTCGGCAAAATTTTCCGAAGAATGATATGAGCGCCATGAAGAAGAGAACGCATTCATTTTCTGCTTCATATCTATACTATTATTTACAACCTCTATAATACGATTGTGTGTTGATTGATCATCACTGAAATTCACCACTAACTGTTTAAAACCGGCTCTTATCAATTCATCACCCATCCATGTTTCTGCAGGAACTAACGGTATAACACCTGCAGCAACAGATTCTGCAAAAATATTGGAAGTACCTTGTGTAAACTGTAAAGAAGTATACGGTATGAAAATAATATCCATCCTTTGAAACAGATTCAGGTACTCTTTTTCATTTAGCTGATGGCAGGTTTCAACTTTTGCCAAGTTCTGTTTCAAAATACTTAACTGCTGATCAGATAGTACAGATTGCGCAAAGTTTAGCAGATCCTCTTTATCACTTACACCATGAACTAAAAAACGAATATCCTGTTTTATGAGTAATACTAATTGAGTAAGAAATTTATCAAGTCCCTTATACCCTACTTTTCCACCGATAAACCCAATTGTTTTTACCTCAGTATTATTTTGTTTCCCCTCTTGTATCGGATGATAGATGTTGGAACGAAGTGGAATAGGCATTACAGTTACCGGTACAGTAATATTTTGTTCGTACGCACCCTGTAATGCTTTACTATCTGTAAAAAGAACACATCGCTTCTCTTTGATCAGATCACTCAGTATGGAGCAGAATACATAATGCAGTTTTTTTTGAAGCCAGGTTAGTACACCTGAATTAGATTGATATGAAAACCTGAAAACAACCGCCATTCTAATCGATGTATTTTTTCGGGCCAGTTTTTTGAATGCCCATGCAAGTGCAATAACACGTTCATTCTGTATTGTATCAATAAAAAAAACAGTTTTAGGATCTTGGTTAGTGATCGATTGCATAATCGAAGTGAATTCAAAATTGGCACTAATATTTCTTGAGATTATGCGCCACAACACAGCCAATGGGTTACTGTATCGGCTTGTATAATTTTTAAAAGAAATCGAAGTTTTTTGATCTGAATTTTCTATTTCAAATACTTCATTGGCAATGGTAAGGCAGGTATGCCCTTTGCTAACCAATGCATCTTCAATTGCCTGCAGGTATTGATAAAAATGCGAATTGGTTTTTGAACGTAATTCAGATTGAAGAAAAACAAATCGCATACTTTATGAAATGGAGGTGTGTGTTTTGCCTTTACCTGCCAATACCAACACAAGTATTCCTGCTATGTACAGCGCACTGATGGCCAGGGCGAGAAAAGAGAACAGGTAATCAGGTTCAGGAAAAAAATGATACACAACAGGCAATCCCACTGTAACCGGAATGCTTAACAGCAATGCCTGCACTATTCTTTTTACGGGCCATGTTATTGGCAAAACTTTATAACTTAAAAATATATTGATGACTAACACAATTAATCCTGCAATAAAGAGCCCGGTAATAGTTCCGGCAATCGGATGCATGCCTCCAAAATAAATCACACCCAGTGGCGCTAAAATCGCCCCGGCAATAGCAGGCAATATGGTCATTCTATTATCTACTTTAGCCATACCCAGTTGAAACATCATGGCACCGGCAGCACGCATGGTTTCAATGATTGCTGCCCAACAGGTTACCTGTATAGCTACTGACCTGTATTCTTTACCTAAAAATATTTTTGCCAGAAATGGCGTAGCTGCTGCTACGTAAGCTCCTGCAATAGCAATGCCGGGCAGATAGAGATAAGCATACTTATTCCAGGCTTTTATCTGTCCTTCACGACCCTGATTTTTTAACTCACCAAAAAAACTAGGTTCCAGGTATTGGGTAATAATGGATTCGTAAAGCATGATGGGCATGGCTGCCAGTGCATACGCAGTTGCAAACAAACCCACTTCAGAAAGTCCTTGTATTTTTTCAAGTATGAACCGGTAACTCTGTGTTTGTATCCACCAAAGAGATGAGGTAAACAAGAACGGCCATGAGAAAGCAAACACAGTTTTTTTTGAAAAAACAATTGTGTGTTCATGAGCCTGCAATGCGGATACTGAATGATTCGAGATTTTTTTCCAGATCAGAAAAAAAGAAAAACACCCAGCTACAAAACCTGCTACCTGACCAATACTCCACGAAAGAGTATCACGATAAATATAAAACAGGAGTACGGAAGTACCGAGAGATGTCCATGCAACCAGATTTGTAAAAAACACATTGGTTTTACGGAAACCAAATAAATTAAATCCGGTAGTACCGAACGAATTGATTGGTTGGGCAATAATGTTAAGTCCGACTAAAAGCATTACCGACAGCACGCCAAAGCCATTTACCAGATTCCATTGCCATTGAATGGCACCCGACACCACTACAGATGCGACAGTAACTGCGAGTACATACCCGAGGTATTTTTTTGTGTTCGTTCTGAGCTGATTACTATCATACCAATCAAGAAACCCCCGTGTCATAAAATGGGTAACGGGTATAATGAGTGTGATGTTAAAAAGGTTCACCAAACTATTTAACTGAGAAATACTTCCAAGTTGATCTGGCTTTAACAGTACGGTAGATAGTTTAACAGTAACCACTCCGGCCAAAGCGATCCCTATTCTTCCCAGCAGGATTACCATAAATGGCAACCTCGCTTTCACCAGCGCAAGGCCTGAAGCATACAGTTGATTAATCTGCAACAGATAATTCTTTTAAATAACCGATGATTCTGTCGCAAGCTTTACCATCGCCGTAAGGATTATTAATAACTGACATTTGATGATAGAAATGAGTGTCGTCTACTAAACGAATGGTTGTGTCAATGATTTTCCGCTGATCTGTTCCTACGAGTATCACCGTTCCTGCTTCAACTGCCTCAGGCCGCTCGGTTACTTCTCGTAATACCAAAACCGGTTTACCAAGAGAGGGTGCTTCTTCCTGGATACCTCCACTGTCGGTAAGTATAATATAGGATTGCTTCATTAACCAAACAAAGGCACCATAATTCAAAGGTGCTATCAGATGAATTTTATCGCTGTTATCAAAATACTTTTCAGCTACTTCTTTTACTTTAGGATTGGGATGAACAGGGTAAACAATAACAACATCATCTCTATCCCGTACAATCACCTGCAATGCTGAAAATATTTCTTCAAATCCGCTACCAAAGTTCTCTCTCCGATGTCCGGTGAACAGTATTATTTTTTTTGAGAAGTCAATTTTATGTTTAAGTTCTTTTACTTCTTCTACTTCTTCATTAATCAGCAAAACCGCATCTAACATTGCATCGATTACAGTATTACCGGTAACAAATACATTCTTTGAAATGCCTTCTGACAAAAGGTTGTTTGCAGCAGTTTGCGTTGGAGCAAAATGGATATCAGCGAGTACCGCCGTTAGTTGCCGGTTGATTTCTTCAGGAAAAGGAGCCGTTTTTTGATAAGTACGTAATCCGGCCTCTATGTGTACCACTTTCAGACCCGAATAAAATGCAGATAAAGATGCAGCAAAAGATGTTGTTGTATCGCCATGTACCAAAACATAATCGGGTTGGAAATCTTGAAATACAGGTTGTGTTTTCAGGATGATGGTACTTGTCAATTGCGGCAGTCCCTGACCTTCAACCATTACTTCCAGAGAATAATTAACGGTAAGCGCAAAAAAAATAAGGATCGGATCGAGTAAGTCACGATGCTGACCTGTATTGCATAGCCTTGTTTCCACACCAGGGGTCTGTTGCAATCTTCGGATCAAAGGCGCCATTTTAATTGCTTCAGGTCGTGTTCCTATAATGAACAATATTTTCAAAAAAACAATTTTAGGTATGACTACGTCAGTCTCACTCACAATAAGGCCCTAATAATCAACCTTCTAAGAATGAGAAATACTATAATAAACGATATACACAAATATAACTTTCCCTATTGTATTCAAGAAGTTTATTTGAATGATGCGCAAGATGAAAATGGCGGCAGAAATAAGAAGGAAAAAAAATTAGAAAAGGTCTTTGATTTCTTCATAAACCCGTGTTATCCCCTCTTCCAATTCAATAGAGGCTTTCCAGCCAAGTACAGACAATTTGGAAACATCCATCAATTTTCGGGGAGTGCCATCTGGCTTGGTATGATCGAGTACGATATCGCCGGTATACCCCACAATTTTTTTGACCAGTTGCGCCAGGCCAAGGATGGATATTTCTTTTCCGGAACCCACATTAACGAGGCCTGCTTGATTGTAATTGTTGATTAGAAAAATACAGGCTTCTGCCAAATCATCAGCATGCAAAAACTCGCGCAAAGGGGTGCCAGTTCCCCAGAGCATTACGGACACATCACCCTGATTTCTTGCCGTAATAAATTTTCGTAATAACGCAGGTAAGACATGCGATTTTTCAAGATCGTAATTATCATTAGGCCCATAGAGATTGGTTGGCATGGCAGAAATGAAATTACAGCCGTATTGTGTACGGTAAGCATCGCACATTTCTATACCCGCTATTTTAGCAACTGCGTAGGGTTGATTGGAATGTTCAAGATAACCGGATAGAATATATTCCTCTTTTAATGGCTGTGGTGCCAGTTTGGGATAGATACAGGATGAACCCAAAAAAAGTAATTTATTGACCTTGTTTACATAGGATGCATGAATGATATTGCTTTCAATCATGAGATTGTCGTAAATAAATTCTGCTCGGTAAGTATTATTGGCCATGATACCACCTACTTTGGCGGCAGCAAGAAATACATATTGAGGCTTCTGAACTTGAAAAAAATCATTCACTGTCTGTTGGTTGCGAAGATCCAATTCTTCTGAGGTCTTAACAAGAATATTATTGTATCCATCTTTTTGAAGTGCGCGAATAATGGCACTACCAACCATCCCTCTGTGACCTGCCACATATATCTTAGCCTCTTTTTCCATACTTACTCAAATTCATTTTTCACATCAAATCCGCTCTGCTTTAAAAACTGTTCCCTTTCAAACAACGCAACATCGCTTTTTACCATTTCCTTTACCATTTCTGCAAGCGTATATTCAGGAATCCAGCCTAGCTTCTCTTTTGCTTTGGCTGCATCTCCTATCAGTAAATCTACTTCTGTTGGCCGGTAATAGCGGGGGTCTACTTTAACCACCACGTTACCAACCGGAATATGGTATTTACCATGGCAGGCCAATACTTTTGCAACTTCATTTTCTTCTTTACCTTCAAAAACCAATTCAACGCCTATCTCAGCAAATGCCATCCGCACAAAATCCCTGATTTGCGTTGTAATACCCGTTGCCAATACAAAATCTTCCGGTGTATCGTGTTGTAGTATGCGCCACATGCCCTCTACATAATCTTTGGCATGACCCCAGTCTCTTTTGGCATCCAGATTGCCCAAGTATACCGTATCCTGAAGTCCTAATGCAATTTTTGCTACTGCCCTTGTAATCTTTCTTGTTACAAAAGTTTCACCCCGCAAAGGAGATTCGTGGTTGAACAGAATGCCATTGCAGGCAAACATTCCGTATGCTTCGCGGTAGTTAACAGTTATCCAATAAGCATAGAGTTTTGCCACAGCGTAAGGCGAACGTGGATAGAACGGGGTAGTTTCTTTTTGTGGTACTTCCTGAACCAGTCCATATAACTCTGATGTAGAAGCCTGGTATACTTTGGTTTTTTTAATCAATCCCAGTAAACGAACCGCTTCTAAAATGCGGAGTGTACCAATGCCATCTGCATTGGCAGTGTATTCAGGTGTTTCAAAACTTACCTGCACATGACTCATTGCCGCCAGATTATAAATTTCATCCGGTTGCACTTCCTGAATGATTCGGATAAGGTTGGATGAATCTGTAAGATCACCATAATGTAATATCAGATGCCTGTCCGGGATGTGGGGATCTTCATAAAACCCATCAATCCTTTGCGTATTAAAAAGTGAGCTTCGTCGTTTAATACCGTGTACTTCATATCCTTTTTTCAACAGCAATTCCGCCAAATATGCACCATCCTGTCCCGTAATCCCTGTTATTAATGCTTTTTTCATAACTGTATTATTAACACAATCAATGGTAGTGGTGCAAAATAACACTTTTTAAGAACTGCTTTATAGGTATCCCCGTATTGTTTTCATAGGAATAAGCAGGGTTAAAATGCACTCCAGACACTATCAAGATTTCCAACCGATTTTAAGAATAAAGAAAAAAGAAATCAAAAGATCACATCTCTATCAAACAACAAGCATACGCCACCAACCCTTCCTTCCTGCCTACAAAACCCATGGTTTCTGTGGTGGTGGCTTTGATGGAAATATCTTTTATAGTGATACCAAGAATATCTGCGATCACCTGTTGCATCTGGGGTACAAAGGGTTTGATCTTGGGTGCTTCGAGGCAGAGGGTAGAATCAATATTGATGATGGAATACCCTTCTTGTTTGATCAGCTCCTTCGTTCTTGCCAATAATATTTTACTATCAATATTCTTGAATTCCTGTGCCGTATCGGGGAAATGAACCCCAATATCGCCAAGACAGGCCGCTCCCAATAAAGCATCACAAATGGCATGAAGTAATACATCCGCATCACTATGTCCCAAAGCACCTGTATCGTGCGGAATTTTTACGCCGCCGATAAACAAATCCCTTCCCGTAACCAATTGGTGAAAATCTATCCCATATCCGATTCGTAAACCCATATGCTGCTAATTATTATATAAATAATGATGGTAAAAGTACAGATAAAAGATAGCCGCAGATTCGCAGATTTTTGAAATGTATCTGCGGATCTGCGGCTATCTTATCATTCGATTATCCTTTATTCAGCCTTATTAAGGTTAAACACAATACCAAACCGCAACGTGTTGGATAGCGGATTTCTGGTAACACCGCTTCCGGAAGGTACCAGGTAAGAAAAGTTGATATTCATCTGGTCGAGGCTGAAACCTGCGCCAACCGAGAAGAATTTTCGGTTACCCCGATTCTTATTCTCGTAAAAATAACCGGCACGAACAAAAAACTGATCATTATATGCATACTCTGCACCTAATGATGCCTGCAAAGAGGAAAGCTGGCTGGTACCATCGCTGAATGATTTCATCCAACTGGAAACCACACTGGTAGAACGATAACTGGCAAGATTGGCAGAATCTGTTGTGAAATTTCCGGTGGCTGTTGGCGCAGAGGGCACCAGAAGTTTATTGATATCTAACCCAAACGTAACCTTATTGCTTTCGTTCAAAGCCTTGGTATACGAAACCCCCAATCCCAGATTAGCGGGTATATAATCTTTGTTTCTTGAATCGTTGGTATAACCCACTTTACTGCCCAGGTTAGATAGTACCACACCCCAGTTCAGCCCTTCGCCTTCCTCGTTCACACCATGATAAAACAAAGACACATCGCCCGCCACTGCATTACCGGCTTTGTAAACCACACCCGTTCCCACATCGCCTACCACCAATCTGGAATTGATATAACGCAATGCCACACCGATACTCATTTTTTCATTTAAGATTCTTGAGTAACCTGCATCAATGGAAAATTCACTGGGCTTTACGGTATTCAGTACATTACCCGAGTAATCTGTTAATTGAATATTCCCCAAACTAAAATAACGCAGCGATGTTGAAATAGCCTGCTGCTCATCGAGCTTGTGGTAGGCTGCCAGACTGGCGAGATATACATCGGTAAGGCCCAGATCTTTTAACCAGGGTGTATAGTTTACGGCGATGGCTGTATTTTTTTTGGCAAAAGGCACTTTTGCAAGGTTCCAAAAGGGTGCGTTGGCATCGGGTGATGTGGCTATGGCCAGATCGCCCATACCGCCGGCCCTTGCATCAGGTGAGATGCGCAGAAAAGGAACTGCTGTAGAAACAATATTAATAGAATCGCTCTGTGCCTGTAACGACAGGGCAAAAAAGAACAGCAATGCTGCGCTGGTACCTAATTTTTTGTGGATCGAACTCATCAAAATGGTTTTGATTTAATTTTTAATGCTGTCAGCTTTTCTGACAGTAAATTATACAATGCCTTTTACTGTTTTTGTACAACACTGCTTGTTTCATCGGGTAACCTACCGTTAAGTCAGCCGGAACATGCTGGCCGAAACCGATAGAATCAAGAGCATTAAATTACACGTAACGCTTGCCGGAAACAAAAAGAATGTTACAAACCGATTTGGCAAACGATTGGTATACAGAGCCCCTGACTCCAAATACACCATAACATAATTCAATAATCTTAGTTAAAACAGTACCGTAAAGAACCTAAAAAAAGTGTAGACATCAAACCATTCAGACAATTTTAGAGTAGAATCAGCTGTTGGGTGCTTTCTGTTTGAACACCCCCGGCTACCACCATTACTTTGTAAATATAAATACCTTTTTTGAGTTTTGCACCCGATTGGTTATCCCCGTTCCAATTTATCTGGCAATTACGGGTGCCACCGGTGTTGAGCACCTGCTTTATTTGCTTTACCAATGCCCCGGCTGAGGTATATATCAGTACGGTAACATCCAGATCGGTATTGGGTTGGTTGTGTTCAAAAGCAATCGTGGTAGATACGTTAAAAGGATTAGGATAGTTGCGTACATGCGTAATAACGGGCCTGTTTTGTTTTACCACTTCAAAATCCAATACCGCTATACTGGAATTATTGGCAACATCCCAGGCCTTAATCTTTATGGAATGTTTGCCTTCTGCCAATTGTGGTAATTGGAATAACACCTGGCCCCGCTGGTAACTATCCTGATTAGCCGTATAAAAATCATTCAGCACAAGAATATTTCTTTCATTACCATCAATCACCGCCGTAATATCATGCCCGATACCATTACCGGATGTACTGATACCGGAAGAATCTGCCAACCTTACAAGTAATACGGGGTTTTCATGGGTTAACCCTCCATTCTGAAACTTATCGTCATTCAAAAACGGTTGGATATCCGGACCGGTATTATCCGTAATGGATGCATTGCCGCTTCCACCTACATAAAAAGAAGTGTTGATACCGTTGGCATCGCGGCTACCATCTTCTGCATATAAACTGATGCGTGCTTTACCCGTTTGGTAACTGATATCTTTGGGTACAATAAAACTAAACCCAAACTGGCCATTGGTAACTGTTACACTTCCCTTGTACAGCACGCCTGATTGTTGGTTAAAAGCGGTAACCATACTGGAAGGGTTGTTACCCAAGGTTTTTACCGCCAATGCCTGATCGTAAATGGTAGGTTGTAAGTTTCCGTTGAAATTGGTTACCGGATTACCCAAGCCATCTGTAACCCTACCTGTAAAACTGTATTTCTGCAATGCTTTCAATGTATCCATACTCGAAATAGGCATACCGTTTACACCTGTTAACTCCAACCTTAGTTCAGGAAAAGCCAGGCGCATGCCGGGGTCTCCGAGTAAAGTAAATTTCCGGTTGTTTAAAAAATCGCCTGAGCTGGCAGAAGTAACATTCTTTGCCTGCCGCACCGATTCGCCCAGTGTAAGAAATTGCCCGTTGGGTAAAGGTTTCAGGGCTATTTTCAGGTAGTTATCGTTAATAATTCGGTTACTATAAGCAAATACCAAACGCGTAGTGGTAAGCAATGCAATGGCCCCGTTGGCATTTGCGGTGAGTACACCTGAACCCAAAGCGTTTTTTGTTGGATCATCATGCGGCGCAAAATCGCAGCTGGCTGTAATAAACAGAGGAAGTTTGTCCGGGTTATTAAACCGGTTTAATTCGTCTTGTGTAAGGATGGATTCATCGGCCAAACGCTGGTAACTGCCATGGCCGCTGTAGTTCAATAACAAAGTTCCCGTAAACATCCGGTTAACGATGGCATCATTTACGGCAGGATAGCGCGCACCAGCACTGCTGCCGGCAATGGGATACGCATCCAGATAAATTTTTTGTTGATTGAGTAACGGATTGGCCACAGCTGCAGCTCCGGATACAATTTCTGCATCATTCAGGTGCAGGTTAAAATCCTGGTCGTCTGCCACGTATACCGATTGGTTTCGCCATGCCCCCAAACTGGTTTTGCTATGGTAACGGATGATCTTATCCACCATGGTTTTGGCCTCTGTACTATTGCGTGCCGGAATTCTGCCAATACCTATATCGATCGTGGCAGCAGGATCGTTTCTGTTAATATCATCGCCATCGTCCAATAACCCAAAAAAATCATCCGAGGTATAGGTATTCAACGGATCGAGGGAGTTAACACTTTCATAGCCGGGAACCAAATTACGGTTACCCGCAATCCGGTTTCTGTAATCAAAGGAAGCACTACCAAACAACAATAAATATTTGGGCCTGTTGGCGGCTACAGATCCTGCCCTGTCGTAATACATTTTTACAAAATCGCGCAACGCAGTCGGATCTGGAGTACCTCCTGAAAATTCATGAAAGATCTGTTCCGTAGTAGCAATCACCGTCCGGTATCCATCACGCTGTTCATGAAACTGTGCCAGCCGTTGCGCCTCTGTCAATAAACTGTTTTGGGTGATGATGATATAATCTGCTGCAGGCGCACCATGCAAATTCTGGTTGTTTACTTTACCCATCACCATGGGAACAAAAGCATTGGCAATGGTAAAAGCGATATACTCTCTGAGTCTTGATGCATCGTTAGAAAAATTACTGAAAGAGCCGCCGGATAGCACATTCATTTTTACCGGTTCTAACCCATTGGTAATCTCCCAAACAAAAGGTGCATTGCCATTATTACTGATCACATAATTGGCTACCGCCCCTGCTGAAACAGAGGCCCAATCGCGAAAAGATACATGGGCGTTGCCTAGTAAGGAAAGATTTCTTCTGCCAAATAATTCAAACCAGTTTAACCAGCCTTTCGCACCCTCTGCCGAAGGCAAATACGTAAACCCTACCGATAAAGAACCCTGCGAAACGGTAAGACTGTTTTGCGTAGTAGCTGAGGTTCCAAACAAACCCAGAAAACTACCTGTAACACCGGGCAGATTTACTGTTTGGGCCTGTTGCGCATTGATTTTTACAGAAAATCCGCTTCCTGCCCCCACACTTTTTGAAGCAAGATCTGTAATGAGTTTTACGGGTTGGTTAGTAATCAGTCCGGGCCAGTCTACTGGAATATTTCTGGTTAGCGTTCCCCCTAAATTGGCAGAGAATTCTTCTCCATACCATTCTTTTCCACTGTTTAAATGATTAACCAGATCATTTTCATAAAAATATCTTTCTGAAAAACTGTTTACGGTAACAGTAGGGGTACCCGTTAATACAGCAGCAGCAACTCTTTTGCCTATGCCGCCAAAGGTTACATAATAGTAAGCTGTATCTGAATAAAGGTTTTTCTGATGACGGAATTGTTGGTTAACACTGTCTTTAATCCATCTGTGCGGGCCGGGTGCATAAAACAGAAAGTAGTCTGTTCCGTTAAACAACCCATCGCCACCATCTACCATTTCTATGGGGTTTTCAAACAGGTCATCTACTCTGTTTACCGCATTGTTCTCATCCAGCATACCGCCTCCATTACCATACAAACGAATAGAAGTTGAAGAAAGCCCGGAAGTAGGTATTCCAAGTGAGCCAAGTAGTGCTACATCTACCTTAAAAATGCCCTCTCGGTTAACTGCCATCCGGTACCAGTTGCCGGTAGAGAGAACAGCATTCGTTGCATAAGCCCTTTGTGCCCATGAATGGTTATATCCAACCAACCCTAAACCCAGCACTATACAAACTACCCAACACTTCATACTTGTAAGATCGTAATTATTTGAAGCAGCAATAAGCCCCGTTATAGAATCCTGTTTAAAATTAGGCTTTTGCTAACACGAAAGCCAAAAGGCAGTATAATTGATTAGCAGAAATCTTCTATATTCGCATTGACGTATATCCAAGTATCTGATAGAAACCGTATTCTAAATTCAATCTATTGAAAATGCAGTTATTGAAAACATCCAGAAATGTTGTGTTGCTTCTGGCAATAGCAGGTTCTGTGGCCTCGTGTAGCTTATTGAAGAAAAAGAAAGAGAAGTCTACAGCCACCGGATGGAATTACAATGATAAGGACCAGGGCAATTTCTCTGTTGCCAAGCCACAGGATATTAAAACGGCTCCGGGTCTGGTATTTGTTCAGGGTGGTACATTCACCATGGGTGCCACACAGGAAGATGTAATGGGCGACTGGAACAATATACCCCGACGCATTACCGTAAACTCATTTTTTATTGATAAGACCGAGGTTGCCAACGTGCACTACCGCGAGTATTTATACTGGCTGGAAAATGTTTTCGGACAGGCCGGTATGGATTCTGTAGTTGAGCAGGCCAAGCCCGATACACTGGTATGGAGAAGCGAGCTGGCCTTTAATGAGCCTTACGTAGAGTATTATTTCCGTCACCCTTCTTATAATTATTATCCGGTAGTAGGTGTAAGCTGGAAACAGGCAACCGAATATTGTATCTGGCGCACAGACCGTGTAAATGAGCTGACCCTGATAGGTAAAGGCTTTCTGGACAAAAGAAGCCAAATTAAAAAAGAGTTGAATGGTGCAGGGCAGGACAACTTTAATACCAAATCCTACATCATGGGCGAATACCAGGCAACCCCCGGTAAAGAAGCCACTTCCAAAAGCAATCCTTTGAAAGATGCACAGGGAAGGCCAAGAACTACCGTAAACATTGCTGATGGTATCCTGTTTGGGGATTACCGCCTGCCAACAGAAGCTGAGTGGGAATATGCCGCTTATGGCTACATCATGCAGAACCCACAGAAAAAACAGAACGGCAAGGGCCGTGGTGAGGAAGTGATCTCTAACAAACAGATCTATGCCTGGAAAAATGATGGTTTCGACAATATTCGTTACACCAAGAAAAGTGCTTTTCAGGGTGCTTTCTTAGCCAACTTTAAACGTGGTGCGGGTGATAACATGGGTGTGGCCGGTGGCTTGAACGATAATGCCGCCATCCCTGCAGAAGTAACTTCTTTCATACCCAATGGTTTTGGTCTGTATAACATGAGTGGAAACGTAAACGAGTGGGTATCGGATGTATACCGCCCCATAACCAATATTGGTGATGATGATTTTAACCCATACCGTGGTAACGTTTTCCAGAAAGTGGATATGACTGGTGGTGCAGGTAACCTGCGGGATGATAAAGGCCGTATTAAAATGGTAGCTGAATCAGACTCCGCTTTGCGCAACCGCAGAAACTACCAGAAATCATATGCTACCAACTTTTTGGATGGTGATTCCAGCAGCACCGTTTTATATAATTACGGTATCACTACCCTGATCTCCGACAAATCAAGGGTATTCAAAGGTGGAAGCTGGAACGACAGGGCTTACTGGTTAAGTCCGGGCGCACGCCGTTTTCTGGAAGAAGACCTGAGCACCAAAGAACTGGGTTTCCGTTGTGCCATGAGCCATTATGGTGCACCAGAATCTACTTCAAAAAAATCGCAGACGGGAACGTTCTTCCCTAACCGACGCAACAATAAGCGCTGATTTCACAGATTTTAATATGATTGAGTATGCATCTGTAACGAAACCCAATCATATTCAAATCAATCATACCCAAATCCGCGAAATCCGCGATCAAAGAGAAAGGAAAAGGTAGCAATACAGCGAAAGAGCCATCCCTGAATAAGGGGTGGTTTTTTTATGTGGTGCTGCATGTAGTTGCTGCTATTGTGTCCCCACAATAGCACAACAAACATATACCAGCCTGTTACAATTGTAGTAAGCTGATTATAGCCAAATACCACCAACCATAAATTATTTTCCGGCAGCAAAAAGTATTCAATAAGTTTGAAAAAAACAGCACGTGACCATAGCCGATCTCTATACCCTATTTCTACAATATCCCTCCATACAAACCGATACCAGAAAACTGAAAGAGGGCGATCTTTTCTTTGCCTTGAAGGGACCTAATTTTAATGGCAATCTATTTGCCATCAAAGCGCTGGAAGCTGGTGCAGCCTACGCCATTATTGATGAAGAGATAGATGCTGCCAACAAAAGACTCATCAAAGTAACCGATGCTTTGGAAACGCTGCAGGCTTTAGCAAAATACCATCGCAGGCAATTCAAGATTCCTTTTATAGCGATCACCGGAAGCAATGGTAAAACAACAAGTAAAGAACTGATCTATGCTGTGTTATCATCGCATTATACAACGTACACTACACAAGGCAATTTGAATAACCATATTGGTGTGCCCTTAACCCTGCTCAGCATTAGGTCCGATGCCCAAATGGCTGTGATAGAAATGGGCGCCAATCACCAAAAAGAAATTGCCGGCTATTGCGCTTATACCGAACCCACTCATGGGGTAATTACCAATTGCGGCAAAGCTCATCTGGAAGGCTTTGGTGGTGTGGAAGGTGTACGAAAAGGAAAGGGGGAATTATACGATTATTTATCAGCCACTGATGGAACTGCTTTTGTTTATAATGACTATGATTATCTGCAAACCATGAGCACTGCCGTAAAACATATTGTAAAATACGGGCAGACAGAAGGCCTGGTTCAGGGAAGCATTCAATCCAATGAGCCTTTTCTGGAAGTGGCCATTACCAAAGGCTTTGATCAGCCCTTCACTATTCAGTCGCAATTGGTGGGTGATTATAACCTGCCTAATATTCTCTGTGCCGCACTGATCGGAAAATATTTTTCGGTACCGGCAGAAAAAATAAAATCGGCCATTGAAAAGTATACACCATCCAATAGTCGCTCACAATTAATTCAGCAGGGAACAAACACCATTATATTAGACGCCTACAATGCCAACCCAACCAGCATGAAGGCCGCGATCGAAAATTTCGCACACTTACACGCCTCCGCAAAAGTATTGATGCTGGGAGGTATGATGGAACTGGGAGAAGAAAGTATAGCCGAACATGAAGCCATTGCACACCTCATCAAACAATATAGTTGGGAAAAAGTAGTACTGGTAGGCGGCGATTTTGGAAAGATAGAGCATGGTTTTCTTTTCTTTCCCGATTCATTAACGGCTAAAGAATGGTTTGTACAACAGGCTTTTACCAATACCCATCTCCTCATCAAAGGTTCGCGCAGTATGCAAATGGAGAAGATTGTTG
Organism: Chitinophaga pinensis; assembly: GCA_943372845.1. Lineage (GTDB taxonomy): Bacteria > Bacteroidota > Bacteroidia > Chitinophagales > Chitinophagaceae > Sediminibacterium > Sediminibacterium pinensis_K. Next base: position 143,722 of record CALSAD010000010.1, read on the forward strand.
GATGATTTTTCATTTTGGAATTTTGGGATTGGGAAATTTTGAAATTGATTTCATAGTACACTTTCAATTTCAAAATTTCCCAATCCCAAAATTCCCAATTCCTCTCTCTCCCAAGTATTGAGTACCTTGCAGCTGAATTAATCTCTTTCCCATGCCGGAGAATAAAAAAAAGTATTACCTGCCCAGTATACTTACCAACAAATGCCCCAGGTGCCGCGAGGGTAAACTTTTTGAAAAAGACAATGCCTACGCTAAAAAAAGCATTCAAATGCACACCGAATGCCCGGTTTGTGGTCAGCCTACCGAAATTGAAGTGGGTTTTTATTATGGCACCGGTTATGTTAGCTACGCACTAAGTATTGCCGTACTGGTAGCCAGTTTTGTTGCATGGAAAGTATTGATTGGTGTTACTTTCTCCACAAATGATGACCGCATATTTTACTGGATGGGATTCGCTTTTGCCTTACTATTTATTTTGCAGCCCGTACTCATGCGCTTATCCAGAACCTTATGGTTAAGCTGGTTTGTTAGCTACGATCCTAATTGGAAAGATCACCCGTTTGAAAAACCGGAAAGAATTGTTCCTGAACAAATGAATAACTGGTAACATAAAAAAAGAACATAAAAAAAGAGAAGCTAAAGCTTCTCTTTTTTATAATTATATGTCTCTTTGTTTTTTAGTTGTTTACAAACCTTGTCCAACCTCTCCACCAGTTTGCATTTACACCTGCTGCATCACAAGCACCACGGAAAGTAACCGTAGTAAGACCTGCTAATTTAGGATCTGTAAAACTGGCGCCTACCAAAATTGGCTGGTAACCGTTTGATCCGCCGAAAGGAACAAAATCCGGTGCTGCATAATTAAATGGAGCAATCATTCTTGCATCTGAAACATTGGTAAGCACTGTGTTGGCAAAAAATGTATTGGCCATACGGTTCTTTACAGAATCGCTATTCCACAAAAGTGCATTGGCTGCAGACCCGATAAAAGCATAAGAAGAAACATCCGTTCCGCTTACAGGACCACAACCTGCAATGGTATTATTCTTAAAACGTAAAGTGCTATCCTGTATGTTCAATTCCATTACACGTCCGTTTCTTGAATCAACCAATAAACCCTGAGGCCATCCCAGAAAAATAGAATTGAAGATAGAGACACCAGAATTACGTCTTGCGTGTGCAGCAGCCAGATACAGACTATTACCGCTGTTAGCCAATGTAGCTCTTGGTCCGATCACTGTCATGTTACTGAATACCGCTCTTGTTTGTGGATTGTTAATAGAGCCACTTGGATCATTATCACTTTCAAAAGCTTCACTTCTCGAGATATCAGCAATAGTAGAGTCGCGCAGTGAAATACCAAACTGCACTTTACCGCTAAATCCATTGTCTGTATCAAAATCATCATCCTGTGTTTTGTAAGCAATCAGGTGACTACAATTCACTGTTCCGCCAAACCACTCAAACGCATCATCTTTTGCATACGTTACCTGAACATAATCAATCACTGTTTTTCTTCCAACAGCAGCCATAGTTAAACTATTGATTTCTTTATCGGGCTGGTATGCATATCCTGCATACTCAATACGTACATAACGAAGTACACCAGAACTGTCATCATCGTTAGGAGTAGCACCGCCACCACCAACACCATCACCAAAAGAATTATCAATACCACCTTCTACCTGAATGGTTCCTGCACCACCACCGGTTCCGGTATAGGTTGAGTTTACACTGGCTTTACCCAGGATCACAATACCACCCCAGTCTCCTGAACGTGGTACAGGCGAATTGGATGTGAATACGATAGGATTATCCTGAGTAGCATCTGCTACTATTTTAGCACCGCGGGTAATAATCAAAGCTGCCACGTTTGCTCCCTGGTAATCGCCTTTTACAGTTACACCGGGTTCAATTTTCATGGTGGCATTGTTTACCATATACACCAATCCGCTCAGAATATAATTATTACCAGTACGAAGAATGGTATCCTTATCAATTCTTCCTTTTAAAGTGATGGTTTGTCCGGTTGTAGTACCGGTTCCGGGATTGGTAATAATGGTAGTGGTACCACCATCCATTTCAATTTTCCGACAACTGGTAATTAGTAAACCTGCCATAGCAGCTACCAGAACGATTGACTTTTTCATGATGTATGTATTTATTCTTTTTTTGATTGATTGCGTGTGATGTGATTATAATGCGTATCCGAATGTTACACTGATATTGGTACCAGACTGGCGACTGAGCCTGAATGGATCGGTTGCTTTGTTAAGCTGTGTATTGCCATCAGGATTCTGGTAGAAATAAAGCGTTTGGTTCAGTATATCCTGAATGTTCAATCTCAATTCCGCTTTGTTTTTTGCCAGCTTCTTGGTTAATTGAAAATCGATTACCGGTCTTGATGATTCGTAGATATCGGGTTGGTCAAGACTACCCACAAACGTTACACGACGGCCAATTTGGTTGTACAGTAATGTTGCAGTAAGACCTGATTTTTCCAGATCATACATTAAGGAAACGTTGAGCAGGTAGGGCGACTGTCCTTGTAATGGACGATCAAGTAATAATTTAGAATCCTTCACACGGCTATAGATATAAGAACCGTTTGCCTGAAAAGTGAAATTTTTGAGTGCCTCAGAAAAATCAAGTCTTTTGCGGAACTCAACTTCAACACCATATGCATCTGCACTTTCCGGATTGGCATAATTGAATACGCTGGAACCACCCTGACCGAAATTGTAAATCATTTCGATAGGCTTGTCAAAATGTTTGTAAAACACGCCAGCAGTAAACACCTGTCCTGCACCGGGGTACAGTTCATATCTAAGATCTACATTGGTTATTTTGGTACGCTGTATGGTTGGTAAACCCTGTACGGCTGCGTTCAGTTCAAAATCATAGAATTGAAACGTAGCCAATTCTCTGAACTCAGGTCTTACCACAGTTTGTGAAGCAGAGAAACGTAAGTTGGTGAGGTTATTTAATTTCAGTGTTGCGTTCAGGCCGGGCAGAAAATCACGAACCTCTGAATAATTATGTCTTGGGTCAGATGTTTTTACACTACCCACCAACTGATCATAATTTTCCATTCTAACACCCCAGATCACACGCAGCTTAGAACCAAATTGGTTATCCATTTGCAGGTAAGCTGCATTCAAAATGCTATTTCCTATGTATCTGTATAAATTTCCTTTAATGGCATCGAATGCTAATTGGGTACTGGTTACAGAACCATCTCCAAAATTGCTTGCAGCGAAAATGGTTTCAGGTCCTTGTAATCTGATGGCAGCATTGTCTCTTGGCAGATAAATAGAAAATGGTTTGGCATCGAACAAACGATCTTTCACCTGTAATAAATAACCACCCTTCAGGGTTTGCTTGGCACCTAATGCATCAAAAGTGTAGGCCAGATCTATCCCGCCGGAATAAATATAATCGCTAAGACTTTGGTAAAAACGGTTACCACTTTTCTGAGATAATACGTTTGATAAAACCGCAACATATGGATTGGTAGCTACTGCATTATTTTTCAGGTAATACAGTCTGCGCTGGTCAGGAATATAGCCATCCAATAAAGTGAAAGAACCATTCCATTTTACTTTTAATTTATTCGGAACCAGGTTATGTTCACCAGTGATCTGCGAATTCCAGAAAGTATTTTGTTTAAACCCAAGTTCATACCCTCTTGCACTATCTAATGAAGCATTGTAATTATTCTCTAATCCGGTACGCAGCGTGGTATAATCAGTTGAGTTGATATTGAAGAGCGTTTTTGCAGAGATCTTATTATTGTTATCGAACTGATAAGCAATATTACCCAATGCACCCCACAACACTTCATTACTATATCGGTCATCAATAAAATTAAAGTCTGGGGTAAATGTTCCGTTTCCTATAAAGTTGAAACCGGCATTGGTACCTTTCTGGTATTTGGCAGAACGGTTATAGGTTAATCCGAAAATACCGCCCAGTTTACTGCTTCCTTTTGTATTAGCAGTAAAGCCACCACTCATTTGTATCTGTCCGTTAAAACGATTAATGCCATTAGCTTTATTAGTGCCCCAGATATTTTGAAATTCACGGCCGATAGCTGTTTTCTGTTGGCTGTTTAATGCATCAAACTGAGACTTGTTGGTATAGCTTGCCGGTAAACTGCGGGTACCATCATCTATACCCAGGTAATCTGTTTTACCACCTTTGTATTCGTAATAATCGTTGCCGATGGTTTGTGAATTAAAACCGGTACCAACTTGTATATTAAAGAAATTTTTAGAAGGGATATCGCGGGTATTTACCTGTATCAATCCACCAGCCCATTCGCCCGGTAATTCAGGAACAAATGCTTTGTTGATAACGATGTTATCAATCATATTGGAAGGGATCAGATCGAAAGAAAAAGCTTTTCTATCCGGTTCGGTACTACCTAATTGTACACCATTGATCATGGCCAGGTTATATCTTTCTGCCAAACCGCGAACAATTAAAAATTTACCATCCTGAATACTGGCACCCGGTGTTCTTTTTAATACCTCACCTGTATTCTTATCAGGCGATCTGCGGATGGCTTCAGCAGAAATAACAGAGGCAACCGTATTCGTATTTTTTTGGTACGAGATCAGTGCATTCACCGTTTCTCCTTTGGCACTACTGTTTCTGGAACTGGCCGTTACCGTTACGCCCTGTAATGCTTTTCCGGATTCTTCTAATAACACATTCAAAAAATCTTCCTCACCTGCTTTGGCAACACCAATATCTTCAATGGTTTTGTCTTTATAGCCAATATAAGAAAGTACAATGCTGTATTTTTTTCCTGCATCTACCGATAAGGTAAATCTTCCTTCAAGATCAGACTTGGTAAATCCGGTTGCCCCACCTGAAATTTTTATCGTTACGCCAGCTAAGCCTTCATTTCTGGAGTTAGTGATCTTTCCGGTGATCCTGCCCTTTTGAGCAGATACCTGAAAGGCAATACAAACGAGCATCAAAATGGACAATAACTTCTTCACTACATGGTTATTTTAATGACGCAAAGGTGCTCTGGCTATGTTACCAAACTGTTACGCCAAGGTTACCTCAGTGTTAACAAAGCAGTTGAGGAGCTTATCACAGGCTAACGCTAACTGTGCATTTTATTACCAAATGCCTTAATTTGAGGTTGGCAAAAATTAACCTGCTGTTTATGGATACACACCTGCATCACGACCCCTCCCCGCACCATCATCACCACAACCATACCGAAGAACATGTAAACAGTTCTGAAACCATTAAAGACATAGTAATCGGTATGGCCGACGGCTTAACGGTTCCCTTTGCCCTGGCGGCGGGCTTAAGCGGTGCTGTAAAAGATGTGCACCTGATTGTGATTGCAGGCATTGCCGAAATAGCAGCCGGCTCTATTGCCATGGGTTTGGGGGGATATCTGGCGGGAAAAACCGAGCAGGATCACTATGCCAGTGAACTAAGAAGGGAGTATGATGAAATAGAAAGGTTACCCGAAGTAGAAAAAGAAGAAGTGCGCGTATTTTTTGAAGGACTTGGTTTGAGTGCTGATGTTCAAAAACAGGCGGTGGAAGAACTGATTAAAGACAAGCACCGATGGGCCGATTTTATGATGAAACATGAATTGGGCCTTGAAAAACCAGATCCAAAAAGGGCCGGAAAAAGCGCCTTCAATATTGGATTCTCCTATGTTATTGGAGGCATGATACCATTAAGCCCCCATTTTTTTGTAGATGATGGCATTACGGGTTTACAATATTCTGCCATAGTAACGCTGTTGTGTTTGTTTGTGTTTGGTTATTTCAAAAGCAAACTCACGGGTACCAATCCATGGAATGGCGCCTTAAAAGTAGCTTTCATTGGCGCATTGGCCGCAGGTTGCGCCTTTGGCATTGCCAAATTGATAGAAGGTTAACGTGTGACCTTGCGATACTGCTTTACATTTTTGTATCGCAACAATCGCCAAGAAGCGCAATGAGCCAACGTATGGGAAATAATTGCACACCAAGGCACGAAGGCACGGTTTATAATGATTTAGTTTGTAGACAATACATTTATAGTATACTCAACAATACCCTTTTTACAGGTTAACTTACCAACCGTTATGATGAAACCCAAATCAGACGCCATTACCTTAAAGGATATCGCTAAAGCCCTGAACCTTTCTGTTGCCACTGTTTCCAAAGCGGTGCGGGATAGCCATGAAATCAGCAATGCCACCAAAAAACTGGTAAACGATTACGCACAAAAACATCATTACCGTCCCAATATTATGGCACAGATGCTTCGCCAGAAAAATGGCAGAAGTATTGGCGTACTCATTGGTGCCATTCCCAATAATTTTTTTAGTGAGGTATTGAATGGTATGGAATCCATCACCCACCAGAAAGATTATCATATCATCATTACCCAGAGTCTTGAATCGGTTGAAAGAGAAAAGAAAAACCTTGAACACCTTACCTGGCGGGCAGTGGATGGATTATTGGTTTCGCTATCTGCCGAAACAACCTCCATTGAACATTTTAAAGAGGTACATGCATCCGGGATACCCATTGTTTTTTACGATAGGGTTACGGATGAAATAAAAACGCATCAGGTAGTGTCTGATAATATAGGCGGTGCGTATGCAGGCACCATGCATTTAATACGTAACCAATATACGCGCATAGCGCATATTACCAGTTCCAGAGAATTATCCATTACGTCGGAACGCTTACAAGGTTATGAAAAAGCCTTGAAAGAACAGGGTATACCTATCAATACAGACTACATCAAATACTGTAAACATGGCGGCAAAGATTTGGATGAAATAGAAGAAGCCATTGATGAACTGCTCAACACAAAACCACGCCCCGAAGCCATTGTTACCGCTTCAGACAGAATTACCATTGGTACCATGGCCATTTTAAAAAAGAAACATATTAAAGTACCTACCCAGATGGCACTGGTAGGCTATAGTAATTTTAGCGCACCTGAAATATTTGAGCCTGCACTTACCAGCATCAGCCAGCCGGCATTTGAAATTGGCCGTGCTGCTGCCGAGTTATTGATTAAACTAATTGAAAACAAACGTCCTCCTTCTAAATTCGAGAAACGCATTTTGCCAGCAGAACTGGTCATCAGGGAATCTTCAAGGGCGAGAAAAAAATAGCCACTGATGACACTGATTGACACTGAAAAAAATCAGTGTCAATCAGTGTCATCAGTGGCAAAAAAAGTATTCGCGAATCTAGTTCCTCGCCGGCGGCCCACCCGCAGCACGCAGCTGAAAATCTACCGGAGGCTCGGCACCTAATAAATGTTTTACAAAATAATCCCACCTGCGGCGCATCATGTATGGTCCATATGCACCAAATCCATGCGCACTGTTCGGAAACAACACAAGATCAAAACTCTTATTGGCTTTTTCCAATGCTTCTACCACCAATAAGGTATTGTAAGGTGGCACATTGTTATCCATCATACCATGCGCCAGCATTAATTTTCCTTTCAAATTTTTGGCTATGTTCTGGTTGGCCTGTGCCTCGTAATTGCTATTTTCTACCAAACCATTGTAACGCTCGCCCCAATCATCTTCGTAATTTCTGTTTTCATGATTACCCGATTCGGAAATACCTACTTTAAAAAAATCAGGATAACGAAACATGGCAGCAGCAGTGGCAAAGCCCCCGCCGGAATGTCCCCAGATACCCACACGATTGGTATCGATTGGGAATTTTTGAGATAGTTGACGGATAGCCGCTATCTGATCAGGCAAAGTATTATCACCCATATTACCATAATTCATATCATGGTACGACTTACTACGGTTGGGATTGCTGGTTCCTTCTATCATCACTACAATAAATCCTAATTCGGCCAACGACTGGTTATCTCCGCGCGAAGTAGAGAATGCCCAGTTACCAACACTTCCTCCCTGCGGACCGGGATAAATGTAATCGATCACCGGATACTTTTTATTAGGATCCATTTTGGTTGGCGTAAACACCAATCCATAAATATCAGTTTTGCCATCACCTGCTTTAACAGATACCGGGGTAACAGGATGCCATCCGGTTGCTGCTAATCGGGATACATCTGTTTTTTCCAGCTCGGTAATCAGTTTACCATTCAGGTCTCTTAACACGGTTACGGGTGCAACATCAGGTTTCGAATAGGTATCAATAATATAATTACCCGATGGAGAGAAAGTAGCACTATGTGTTCCTTCGCCCGGTGTTAATTCAACCAACCCTTTTCCATCAAAACCAATTTTGCAAAGGCGGGAGAAATAGGGATTGGATGCATCGCGGCCTGTGGTTGTAAAATACAAAGTCCTTGTTTTCTCATCTACTTTTAGCAAACGGCTAACTACCCACTCACCCTTTGTAATTTGATTTTTCAATTTACCGGTGGCCGCATCATATAAATATAGATGGCCCCAGTTATCACGCTCAGAATACCAGAGTATTTCGTTGGTATTGGCCAGGTAGCGCCAGTTAATAGCACCCCTGCCCGATTCGTATTGTGTGGCTACTACTTCTTCAAATACTTCGCGCACAGCACCAGTGGCTGCATCGGCAATGCGGAATTTTTCCTGCTTATGATCACGTGAAGTAGAAAGGAAGGCAAGTTGCGATGCATTCTCTGTCCAGTCTACATCATCAAAAGTACCACTGCTCGAAATATCATCACTTAAAGAAGCCCTGTGCGGGTCAGGTGCTACCTGCAGTATAATTACTTTAGCAGCTTCCACATCAATGATTACGCGCTGTATCATCGCAATCTCTTTATCGCCGGGTAAAGGATATTTCCAGGCACGTAAAGTTGGTTTACCCACATTGGTAGTTACCAGGTACATATCGCTTACATTACGTTGGTCTTGTTTAAATGTGGCTACTTTTTTTGAGTCGGGCGACCAGCGAACAACGGGCCTGTCGCTCATTTTCCATCCGGCATTGTCGGTTGCATAACCAAAATCTTTCACGCCATCAGTAGTAAGTTGTGTTTCTTTATTGGTGGTCAAATCGCGAAGCCACAGGTTCCAGTCTTTGATAAACACAGAACGTTTACCATCGGGCGATGGGATATCATTACCACCACCGCGTGCACCGGCACCGCGGCCACCACGACCCGCCGCCGTTGCCACACCTGACGATGCAACAGCTATGCCCTCATCAGCCGATAGCTGTGCAGTAGCCAGATCGTATTTCCATTTTTTGGCATCCAGCGTAAACAAAACATATTTGCCATCGGCCGAAAAAGAAATAGCTTGAAAAGGCAATTTGCCGGCTTCATATTTAGTTCCACTGGTAGTTGATAAAGCTTCGGCCAGTTTCTGGTGATCAAAGGCAGCACTGCGTGTTTTTTTAGCAGGGTCTACCAAAATAAATGCATTCTTTTGATTGCCTGTACTCAGGTACCAAAAGCGATCTCCATCCATCCAGTTGGGGCGAACAGTGCCACCGTCTACTAAAAGATCAGTATGGTAGTTCATGAACTTTTCGGCACGTTCATAATCTTTGGCGGTAATGCTGGTTTGGGCATGCGCAGCAAAACTGAATGCGAACGCAGTTGCCGTGAGTAGGTATTTTCTCATGTGCTTTGGTAATGCTTTTGTTTACGAATAGAGGCGAACAATATAGGATAAATTCAACTAATTATGGTAGGAGTTCGGTGAATGGTATTTATGGCTGAGTCTTATGGAAACAGTTGGTAGTTTGCAGTGGGCAGTTGGCAATAACAATTACTTAGCTATTGCTTTATATCCGACAATTGCAACACACCATAGCGAATGCCCCTTGATCGCGCAAATGCTTTTATGGTAATTTAACCAACTTCTCCCGGTTGCTTAATCAGCGGCAAGTACTTTTCGATTTTTCTTGGGTGTTGCACAACAAACCAAGCCACTTCGTTGCTGCCCTCGTCTACCAATGTTTTACCGGGGTATCCATTGAAATCTGCGCATCTGCGGCAAAAAAAGCCCGCCAAACGAAAAGTTTGGCAGGCTTTGCAGAGAGGAAGGGATATAAAACTACTTTTCATGCGTTGAATACCAACTATTAAAAACCCACTAAAAATAACTCTTCGAATTATGCTAATAAATTTATCTTCTTTATAAAAGTGATTGCTATAAGTGGAGATAAAAAAATATCAACAAAAACCTCTGATTATCTGGAAGCATTGGAATTCATTGCTGGAATTATGAGACTAAAATAATCAGAGTTTAATTTTTTAAAGATTACGTTTTTTTATCAGTGATCCAATCAAGGTAATTTTCCTTGTTGATAATAGAAAACCCTGCATCAGGATATGCTTTAGCAAATGCTACAGGTGTCTTTGCCTTTGCAACTTTCCATTTGCATTCTAACGCTTGTAATCTACCATTGTGTAATTCCAATAAATCAATTTCCTGGCCATCATAAGTACGCCAGAAAAAATATTGGGGTTGATAGTTTCGATAACTGTTATATTTAATGCGTTCGCTTAAAATATATTGCTCCCATAACTGACCGATATCATTTCGCTGTTCCAGTGGACTGAAATTACCAATCAGGGCATTGCGAATACCATTGTCGAAAAAATACCATTTTTTACTCTTACTGATTTCCTTTCGTAAATTATTGCTATACCCGTTTAATGGATAAATAATAAATACTTTGCTAAGCAGATCAAGGTATCTTTCGACTGTTCCTTTGTTGATTTGAAGGTTGTTCGCCAATTCTACTGTACTAACCTGACTGCCCACTTGCCAGGCAAGCATTTGCAATAGTTTGTACAACACATCTGCTCCTTTTACATTTTCCATAGTAAGCAAGTCTTTTAAGAGATAACTACTTACCAATTGTATAAGATAACGCTCTCGTTCTTGTAAGCTGGGTAAGTGCCATAACTCCGGATAACTTCCGTAAATCAGGCGTTGTTCCAGATTTCTTATCGTTGTCAAATAATCTTCGGTTACAGAAAGTTCTACCTGGGCTATGGGGTACAGATAATAAACAAGATTACGACCAACAAGAGGTTCACCGGTTGTATATACGAGATCAAAGCTGCTACTACCCGTTGCGATGACTGTAATACCTTTTACTGAATCGATTAATAATTTCAATATTTTACCAACCTCTGGTATCGCTTGTGCTTCATCAATTACAATAATCTTTTTTCCAGTGGTTAATTGCTTGTAATTAGCCACTGTTCTTTTTTGTAACAAAGCCGATACCTGCATATCCTCTCCTTGCAGCAACAGCGCCCCATCACCATACTTTTGAACAATATTTTCAATAATGGTTGTCTTACCTGTACGTCTGGTACCGTAGAGCATGATAACCTTTTGTATTCCAATTTTGGTCTCGATTTGTTGCTGTATTATTCTTAAAATATCCATTTTAATATGAATTAGGCTACTATAATAGCTCAATTTACATGAATTGGGCTATTTTATTAACCTAATTTACACTTATTCCTGTAAAAGGAAAAACATTTTATATTAGAACCTTGTGCAACGTGTTTAGCACTTACGGGATAAAGTTAAAAAACAGAAAGCCCGCAAACACTTGATTTTGCAGGCTTTTCAGCTATAAGTGTATCTTCCTTAATTGATTTTGGCAGAGAGGAAGGGATTCGAACCCTCGATACGTTGCCGTATACACACTTTCCAGGCGTGCTCCTTCAACCACTCGGACACCTCTCTGTATTTTAAAGGACTGCAAAAATAGCTTTTCAGCGTTAGCCGCCGAATATTTTTTGGGCATTGGCCGTAGTAATAGCGGCAAGCTCGGTTACTGATAGCTGTTTTACCTCGGCCAAACGTTCGATAATGTGCTGCAAATATGCACTCTCATTGCGTTTGCCGCGATAGGGTACCGGGCTCAGGTAGGGCGCATCTGTTTCCAATACCAGCCATTCTGGGTCAACCTGTTCAAGGGCTATGGGTAAACCGGCATTTTTATAGGTGATTACCCCACCAATACCCAGCCAAAAGCCCATTTGGGTTATTTGTTGGGCCTCTTCGGCACTGCCGCTAAAGCAATGGAATATGCCTTTCAATCCTTTAGCAGCAAATGGTTTTACCGCTTTTATGGTTTCGTTCATCGCCTTGCGCGTATGAATCACAATGGGCAGGTTACGCTCCAAAGCGCACTGCATCTGTGTTTCAAAGGCTTCGTATTGCTCGCACTCAAAGGTTTTATCCCAGTAAAAATCCAGCCCTATCTCCCCTATGGCCACAAAGGGGCGCTTATCTATCCATTCTTTTGCAATGGCCAGTTCTTCTTTGTAATTGGCTTTTACATAGCAGGGATGCAAACCCATCATAGCAATACATACCCCGGGGTAAGCTGCTTCAAGAGCCAGCATAGAGGGAATGGCTTCGCTATCAATGGCGGGTAAATAGAACTGTTGCACACCCTGTTGCCGGGCACGGGTTATTACTTCTGCAATATCATCCTTGAATTCTTCGGAGTATAAATGACAATGGGTATCGATCAGGATCATGGATGCAAAATTCCTGAATTATTGGTTACCGTACCAAATTGTGTCTTTGCGACTTGGCGAGAAAGTTTTTTTCACGCAAAGGCGCTAAGGCGCAAAGGAAAGTGATAAGGGTAAAATAAAATGTCACTTACATCGTTTTATACGTGTTGGCGTCGTGGTAGTCGCCATACTCCTTAGCTTCATAAGAATAAACTTTTCGGGTACGGAACAAAAATGCCGGTGTATGTACGCCGGCATACTTATGTAATATGCTGCAGGAATTAACCAGGTAAAGCCGCAAACCGGTATCCTAGTTGTGTAAAATAGTCCAATACTTTGGGCAAGGCATATTGCATTCGTTCCCATGCTTTACTACTATCATGAAATACAATAATAGAGCCCGGCCTGGTGTGATACAAAACATAACCCAAACAAATTTCACCGGTAAGGTTGGTATCAAAATCGCCGCTTAGTACATCCCACATGACTATCGTGAGTGGTGAGTGTTGAGTGGTTAGTTTTTTTTGTTGTGATTTTTTAATTCTTCCGTAGGGAGGTCGAAAGAGATTAGATGAGATATTTTTTTTGGCTTCTGCAAAATCGGCAAGATATTCCTCATCGCTTACTTTCCAACCATTCATGTGGTGCTGCGTATGATTACCTACTGCATGGCCCTCCCGCAATATTCTCTGATAAATTTCCGGATGAGCCACTACATTTTTACCGATACAAAAAAAACTGGCTTTAGCATTGTATTCTTTCAACTGATCCAGCACAAACGGGGTAGCCGTTTCATGCGGGCCATCATCGAATGTGAGGTAAATGGTTGTATCATCCCCTTTCATACGCCAGGTTAAACCAGGGTACAACCATCGCAGCCAAAAAGGGGTTTTTACCAGATACATGCTGCAAAATATGATTTGAAAATTTGAAAATTTGAAAATTTGAAAATTAAAGGCTGGTTTGCATTGGTTTTATGTGTTGATACAGACCATATTTACCTGATAGTATAGACATCATTTACATCCTCCCTCCACCCTATTTTCAAATTTTCAAATTTTCAAATTTTCAAATTCTATCTTTACCCCATGAATAAAAAAGTACGTGTTCGTTTTGCCCCTTCGCCTACCGGGGGATTGCATTTGGGTGGGGTGAGAACGGTTTTGTTCAATTACTTGTTTGCCAAACAACAGGGTGGCGATTTTATTGTGCGTATTGAAGATACCGACCAGGGCCGCTTTGTGGCAGGTGCTGAAGAATATATTTTTAATACCCTGAAATGGTGCGGACTGGAGCCGGATGAGAGTCCGCTGCATGGCGGCCCGTATGCACCCTATCGCCAAAGCGAACGCAAAGCCAATTACCGCCAGTATGCAGCGCAACTGGTGAAAGATGGGTTTGCTTACTATGCATTTGATACCTCGGAAGAACTGGAAGCAAAACGCAAAGAAATTCCCAACTTTCAATACAACCAGTTTACACGTGGTGGAATGAACAATTCTTTAACCCTGACGGAAGAACAGGTAAAAGAAAAACTGGCTACCACTCCTTATGTAATACGTATTAAAATGCGGGAAGATGAAACCGTTGTATTTAATGATATGATACGCGGAGAAGTTTCGTTCAATACTTCGCAGGTAGATGATAAGGTATTACTGAAAGCAGATGGGATGCCTACGTATCATTTGGCAGTAGTGGTAGATGATTACCTGATGAAGATCAGTCATGCATTCAGAGGCGAAGAATGGTTACCCTCTGCACCCGTGCATATTCTGCTATGGAAATACCTGGGATGGGAAAATGACATGCCGCAATGGGCGCATTTGCCACTGATTTTAAAACCCGATGGCAATGGTAAACTGAGTAAGCGCGATGGCGACCGTTTGGGCTTCCCGGTTTTTGCCATGGACTGGACCGACCCAAAAACCAATGAAACCACTATTGGTTTTAAAGAAAGAGGATTTTTACCCGAAGCATTTGTGAACCTGCTTGCCATGCTGGGCTGGAACGATGGCACCGATGCAGAAATTTTTTCATTGGCACAATTGATAGAAAAATTTTCTATGGAGCGCGTTCACAAAGGCGGAGCCAAGTTTGATTATGAGAAAGCCAAATGGTATAATCATGAGTGGATAAAACAGTCTGCAGCAGGCAGTTTACAGTTGGCAGTAGAAACAGAATTGGCAAAAAAAGGTATTACCACAGAGGCTGCCTTATTAACCAAAGTAATTGAACTTGTAAAAGATCGTTGTACTTTATTACCTGATTTTGTGCAACAGGGATCTTTCTTTTTTCAATCGCCTGCTACTATTGATATTGATGCGATCAAACCAAAATGGGATGATAAAAAAAATATGTTCTTCACTGAACTCATCCGGGCTTACCAATTAAGTACCGTTTGGGAAGTGCATGACCTTGAAAGAGAATTTAAAGAACTGGCTGCAGCCAACCAGTTAAAACCGGGCGAGTTAATGTTGCCATTCCGCGTAATGCTGGTGGGAGGTAAGTTTGGTCCGGGTGTATTTGATATTGCCGCCCTCATTGGTAAAGAAGAAACCGTAAAGCGTATTACCCATACTTTAGGTTTACTGCAATAATTAGCTGTTTTCTACACTGCGCCTTCGCGCCTTTGCGAGAAACCTTTCACGCCAAGTCGCAAAGGCGCAGTTTTTTTATATCTTGAAATCAAATTATTAAGGATGAAAGCAGTATCCCGTTCTACCTACATCATTGCTGCATTTGCATTGATCAAATTCCTGGTTGCTTTTATCCTGATTCACCCTGAATTCGAATTACACCGCGATGAATACCTTTATCTCGCAGATGCCGATCATATGGCATGGGGTTATATTGAAATGCCGCCCCTGCTGGCGGTATTGGGTTACCTGAGCAAATTAGCGGGTGGTTCTGTGTATACCGTTTATTTCTGGGGTGGATTATTTGGAGCACTTACGTTAATACTTGTTGGCAAAATGGTTTTGCAGTTGAAAGGCAATGCCACCGCCGTTTTCTTTGCCTGTCTTGGTTTTCTTTTTTCAGGATTTCTTCGGATGCATATTTTATTTCAACCCAATTTTCTGGATGTTTTTTTCTGGACATGGGCCTCTTATCTGATCATTTGTTGTATTGATTCTGCTAATAAAAAATACCTGTACTGGTTGGGCATTTGTTTTGGACTGGGTGTACTTGGCAAATATTCAACTGTATTTTTCCTGATTGCTTTTGCTGTCTCATTGCTACTAACCGGGCAGAGAAAGTGGCTGTTGAACCGGCATTTTTATTTTGCTATGTTACTGGGCGTACTTATCTGCTCACCCAACCTGTATTGGCAGTATACACACAACTTTCCTGTGTTGCATCACATGGATCTTTTAGAGAAACAACAGTTACGATTTAATAACCGTAAAGATTTTCTGATTGACCAGTTACTAATCTTTTTACCCGGGGTTTTTATCTGGATGGGCGGACTCTGGTATCTGTTGATGAAAAAAGAAGGAAGAAAATATGGTATTATCGCCTGTATCTATATCGGTATTCTTAGCTTACTCTTATACTTTAATGGAAAAGGATATTATGCTGCTGCCATGTATCCCAGCCTGCTTGCTTTTGGTGGAATCTGGTTTGTACAATTCATCGAAAAAAAATATACCAGATGGCTTCGCTTTGTTACACCTGTTTGGATGTTGGGATTAACACTCATCAGCTTACCTGTACTGCTACCCTTTCGTTCACCAGAAAAACTAACCGCTACTTACCAATACATGAAACTGGAAGAAAGCCCTATGTTACGTTGGGAAGACCACCAGCAGCACCCGCTGCCACAGGATTTTGCTGATATGCTGGGATGGAAAACCATGGCGGAAAAAACAGCCAGAGCATACCATGCTTTACCCGATTCAGTAAAAGCCAGTATTATGGTATATGGCGATGAATATTGCCATGCGGGCGCGTTGAGCTTCTATCGGAAAAAACTGGGCCTTCCTGAAATTTACTGTGATGATGCCAGTTATGTATTCTGGCTGCCAGATCAGTTTACGTATAAAAACTTTCTACTGGTAACAACAGACATGCCGGATAGTGATGATGCTTTTTTAAACCATTGGCAAAAAAGAGAGATGCTCGATTCTCTCACACATCCGCTGGCCCGGGAATACAGAACAAAAATTATTCTCTATTCACAACCGGATGATTCTGTCAAAGTAATTGCTGAGCGAAACATTGCGAGAGATAAGCAACAATTTAAACTGCGATAGAACGGATAGGGAGATATATGAAGATGAGGCAAATGAATTTGCTTATGGTGGTGTCGTATGCCAGTATATATGGAAGTTCACAGACTATCCAGGCAATGCCGTAAACCTAAGCACATTTCAACTAATTTTGTACCCTCATTGCCTGCTTAATTATTTGTTATGAAAAGACCTGTCAGGGTATTGGTTGCAAAAGTTGGATTGGATGGCCACGATCGTGGTGCCAAAGTAATTGCCACTGCTTTACGCGATGCAGGCATGGAGGTAATTTACACAGGCCTGCGCCAGACACCGGAAATGGTGGTTAATGCGGCTTTACAGGAAGATGTAGATGCCATCGGCATCAGCATTCTCAGCGGTGCCCACATGACGGTATTTCCAAAAGTGATGGCTTTGCTGAAAGAAAAACAAATGAATGATGTTTTGGTAACCGGTGGTGGTATTATTCCGGAAGATGATATGAAGGCTTTACACGACATGGGTGTGGGCAAACTCTTTGCACCCGGTGCAGCTACGAGTGATATTGCCAGCTATATTTCGGAGTGGGTGGCGGAACACAGGAGTTTTTAACTTTTTTTTGCCACTGATTGCACTGATGTACACTGATTTATTCAGTGCTAATCAGTGAAATCAGTGGCCAATTATCTGTCAAACCACTTCTTAAAGGCGGGCGCTTTTTCTCTGCTGATATCTATTTCCATTTTTAATGGGGCTTTCAAAAACAAAGAGAGTTTCTGGTTCTCATGCGGTTTTACACTTTGTATGGCATTGATGTGAATGATACTCTGCCGGTTAGAGCGATAGAACACTTTGGGATCGAGCAGTTCTTCAATATCTTCCAGTGTGGTGTAATCCAGAATGTATTTATCACCGTTAAACGTGTACAAATAATTCAGGTTATCCCTCACAAAACAGGCTATGTCTTTGGTATCCACCGGAATCCAGGTATTACGCACATTCACAATAAATTTTTCTTTGTACAAATTTTGCTGTGGCAATGCCAAACTGGCCATCAACTGTTGCATATCGGTGGGCAATGAAGGTTTTCCGTTAATCAGGTTCCTGCATTTATCAATGGCTTTCTGCAGATCCGTTTCATCAACCGGCTTTAATAAATAATCTATCCCATTCACTTTAAATGCACGTATGGCATATTCGTCGTAGGCAGTAGTAAATATCACTGGACAACTGAGTGTAAAATGTTCGAATAACTCGAAACTCACCCCATCACTCAATTGAATATCCATAAACAACAGATCAGGTTCTGCATTTTGCATAAACCATTTTTTGGCTGTTTTTAAACTGGGTAATACCTCCACAATCGTAACATCTTCTGCCACAGCAGCAATTTTATTGGCCAGCTCGCGGGCAATCAGTTGTTCATCTTCAATAATCACAGCCTTGATCATATCAACGGAATTTTTACGGTAAAATATTGTTCATCTTCTTCAATCACCATCGGGCGATCAGACAAATACTTGTACAACGAAAGCAGGTTATCTAATCCCTGCTTATTACTGGTTTCTACAAATTTCTTTTTTTGCATATTGTTACGCACCAACAAATAACCATTGTCAACAAACAGTTCAATTACCAGTGGCGTATCACTGTCTACAATATTATGCTTGATGGCATTCTCGATCAGGTTTTGTAAAGTAACCGGAACAATCTTGCTATGAAAATATTCTTCCTCTATCCGAAGTTTAATATCCAGCCCCTCTGCAAAACGGGTTTTCTGCAAACCAATAAAGGTTTGTATAAACCTGATCTCATCTTTCAAGGATACCAGTTCACTGTCTTTACTTTGCAATATATATCGGTAAATCCGGCTCATGGCATCCAGAAAATCGCTCGCCATTTTCTGATCAATCCGTATCAGGCTGCTGAGTGAGGTTAATGAATTAAATAGAAAATGTGGATTTAAATGTTGCTTCAGATTTTCGTACTGTACCTGCGTTTTTTCTTTCTCCAATGCCTGTGCTTTTGTTTGGAGCAATAGTATTTCCCTTTGCTTTTCTAAACGGAAACGGTAGAAAAGATATAATAACCCACCAACAGATAGCACCAGCAATCCAATAAACCACCAGGTTGTGTAAAAGGGTTGTCCAATGTGCATAGGAATACTAATTACCGCACTATTGGCATCTCCATATGCATTTAGTGCCCTTACCTTGAACGTGTATTTACCTCCTGGAATATTGGTATAACTGGCATAGCGGCGGCTACCTGCATTGATCCATGTTTTATCAAATCCTTCCAGCATATAGGCATATTGCCTGTCGTCTGACTGGCTAAAATCCAATACGGCAAATTCAAACGTGAAAAGATTTTCTGATGCGTCCAGAAAAATTTTTCCTTTATTTTTTAATTGCGCTTCGTAATAATATTCTTTGTCTTTTACCCGGAACGAAGTGATGGTGATCACCGAATCTTTTTGTTTTTCTTTAAAAGAAGCGGGATCAAAAGAATAGTACCCGCTATAGGAAAGCACATTTACTTTTTGGTTATTCACAGAAAGGTATACCCGTGCCGTAATGGTTTTAAAAACATCGTTCTGAAACAAAATACTGCTTACCCGTCTGGTTGTGGTATTGATCATACATAGTGCAGAGGTAGTGGCACACCAGATATTACCATACGTATCCTCCTGAATGGAATAGGCAAGATCTCCGCGAAAGCCATCCTGGGCTGTGTATACTTTTTTAACCTGTGGTACTTCTTTGGCAATATCAATTTCTACCAACCCCACATCCGATCCCGCCCAGATAGTTCCTTTTTTATCAGCCAGCAAAGAAGTGATATTGTTGCCGGCTTCTTCATTACCCTTTGTTGTATAAAAAGTATAATTGATAAATTTTCTTTGCAATGGATCGTAATAAGCAAAGCACCCTGCCGGGCCACCTACCCAAACCCTTCCCTCCCTATCGGCCGCCACAGCCGTAAGTACATCCGAGGTAAGTGAAGTTTTATCTTTAGGGTTGTGATAAAAGTGCTGGTAGTTACCGGTTTCTCTATCATATCGAAAAATACCGTTGCGTGAACTGGTGATCCAGATATTACCCTGTTTGTCTTCAGTAATGTTATTGAACTGATTAGACCCTCTCTGCAAAGGGGCTGTTGAGGGTTGGTTGATCAATACCAGTTTTTCCTGTTGGGTATCGTATTGATATATATAATCTCTTGATACCACCCATAGTTTGCCTTTGCTGTCTTTTAGTAATTTGTATACAGCTAAAAAAGGTTCTTCACCCTGCATTATGTTTACCGGAAAACGCCGTATTACACCGGTTTTTTTATTTCGTACATGCAATCCATCTGCCAACGTGGTGGCAATGAACTCTCGATCATCATCTTCCAACAGATCACGCACATAATAAAAGGCTCCGTTATCCGTTTTCGTAACCGGCACCGGTATAAATTGAAATTTTTTCTCCCGGGGCTGTATGCGGGTTAATCCCCATTCATGCATGAGCCACAGATTATCGTTTTTGTCTGTTTCCACTTCATAACAAAGGGTAGCCGGAATATCTGATTTGTGTGTTCCTTCTTCTGAATAAAAATGAAACGATTGTTTCTGTTTATCAAAAACACCCAACCCTTTATCGTTACTGGTGATCCATAATTCATTCGCTGATTTGATTCTGATACCGGAAATAATATTGGTGGTATATTTTTTGGTTTCTTTCAAATTGATCTTGTAATTCTTCCACTCCTTTGTAATGGTATGATAGCTGGTTAATCCCCCGGCCCACGCTCCCAACCATACCATATCTCCATCCATGGCAATAGCAATAAAATCATCATCCCGAAATATAGACTGGTCCAGAGGCTTTTCTCGAACGGGCTTTACTTCTTTGCTATTGGTATTAAATGCATACAAACCGTTATAAGTTCCCAGCCATAACATGCCTGGCTTACCTTCTACTGCCACACTAACGGTATTCGTAGCAAACCTACCTTCTTTGGGTAACAATGCATCTCCATTGTTTACCTCATCGTACGGAGTATACACGCCTGTTGCAGCATTAAGATGCCATAACCCTTTCTGATTAATACCCAGCCAAACTTCATTGGCATGATCTACCAATAACATGCTAACGGCTCCTGTAACAGGCGTACCCTTATGTGTGATCAGATAATTACGAAACTGTCCTGTTGCGGGGTCAAAACTGCTTACACCACCCTTGGCAAGTCCCATCCATATTTTACGGTCTTTGCCTGCAGCCAGTTGTACAATATAATTTTCTGCAAGACTATTACTGTCATTCGCCAGTTTGCGATAGTTGCGAAAAGTAAATCCGTCATACCGGTACAATCCATCTGAAGTACCTATCCATAAAAATCCATTGGCATCTTTCAACATGGCCCTTACTACCCGACTGTAAAAACCGGTTGACCCATCATAGTTGGTGATTTTTAGATCCTGTGGTAGTTGTGCCTGTACAGAAAAACAACCCATCACCCAAAAGGTCAATAGCAAGAGGCTGATAGGAATGAATGTTTTTTGTTGCATGCAAATTGTTTTCTGGTTTTCCTGAACAGGAATCCGCTAACAAAATACGCAATTCACTACGCTTTAAAAAAAACCATGGATGAAGCAGGGCAAAATCAAAATCAATCGTATGAAAAAGCCAATGAGCCGTTTACTTATTTACGGGTAGCACCCGCTGCTGCGGCTATCATGGTATCTGAAAGTAAGGTGTAGCAGGTTTTCCAGGCAATGGCTGTTTCTTCATTCCAGTCTTTTCCGAGGCCTTTTTCCAATGTCCATAATAAGGCATCGCCTACCAGTTTATAATGTGCAGGGCGCACACCGTAGCCAACATGCCGGATAGCCAATTGGGCAATTTCATCCGTAACTGTATCAAGCCGGTCTAACCTGGCAATTACCATGCTGAGCATATCCACCAATTTGCCATACTGCTGGGTCATAGCGTTTTTAAACATGGGCCTGAGCGAAGGCATTTGTTGAAATAGCCGGCTATAAAAAACATCGCCTATCAACCCCGAATCAATACGGTGAAAAAGTTTCCAGCTATTCTTTACCAGTAAAATTTGCCGTTCAGTCATTAGGGGTGTTTGAAATGAATGCTTACGAATTGTAAAGAAACGAATTGATTGGCAATAAAAAACATAATGGAACTGCCCGTAAAAAGACAATTCCATTATTCCTGTATATGCTATAAAAATTAAGCTGCTTTTACTTCATCGGCAGCAGCAATCATAGCTCCGGCCAATGTGGTATAGCAAAGAACCCATGCTTCTTTCACTTCTTCTGTCCAATGTTCGCCCAGTCCTTTCTCCAGCGTCCACAACAGCGCTACGGCTACCACATTATAATGTTCTGCAGTAACGCCGTATTGTACATGCCGTTGCGCCAGCTTAGCTACTTCATCAATAATATCGTCCAGTTTATCCAGTTTTTTAATTACATACCCTATCATGGTCAGTAATTTTTTTGACTGCTCTGGAATGGGACCGCGAAACATACCACGAACCTCCGGGGCAATCTCGAATAAACGGTTATAAAATAAACCACCTACCATTTCGGCATCCAGTGAAGCTACCATAGCCCAGGTTGATTTTACATAATTGATTTGTTGGTTTGTCATGTTGTGCTTTTTTAAGAATGGTGTAATTGTATTATTGAAGAAAGTGTTTGTATAGGGAGGTATCTGCAACAGCTGCAGTTGGATGCGAATATTGCCGCTCTGTTTCATCAATACCCTGTTGTGCATCATTTTCTGGCACATACTGTATATATAAGGAGCACATGGCCAGCCCCAGTGTGAAGTACATGGCATAGTTAATTTGTTGTACCTGAGAAAAAAATTGCTTACCCATACATTTTTGTTTTGTATCGTAAAAATGAAAAAAACTGTACGCCAAAAAAAATAGTACTACTTCAGCCGCAGTAGATTTTTATTGAAGTGTGGTAAAATTCAATTGAACCGAAAATGAATTTGCATACACCAGAACCCTTACCATATATAGCTTTCAAGGCAAGTCAGGCATGGGCCATTCCATAAAAACGGTTCGTTATCTTTTACGCTGCCTTCATTACAAAATTGAGCGGCTTGAACATAGAAATTTTTGAGAGCGGGTATATTGATTTCATTTTTGCAACAGAAATCAAATAAAAAATCAATAAAAAAAGTAACATGAAAATGATCAAAAAAATCGGATGGAGGAATTTCTTGCTAATGGGTGCGGCAAAACTTACTGTATACATAGTATTATTTGCCTGTACTAAAACAGCTGTATCAACCACAGATAACAATCTTATTCCACCTAATGTAATTGCGTCAAATGCCAGCAATCCTGAAACCACACAAATGGTGTACCTGCCAAACCCAACCGGTGGCAATCAGTTGAGGGCAGTATTGTATATTCCATCAACCGATGTTCCGGTACCTGCGGTTGTGGTGATGCATGGAAGTGGGGGGTTATGGAGCAGCACAGATTCTACCAATACCAAAATGGCTTCGCAGTTTAAGGGCTGGATAGATTCGTTCAGGGTGCATAAGATAGCGGCTTTGTTTATAGACAGCTACACACCCCGGGGTGTAAAAACATTTCACAATATGGTTCCGCCTGCAAGCTTAGCTATTGCAGCTGAGTTTGTAAGACCCAGAGATGCGTATGCAGGACTGGATTACCTGCGCACCATATCTGCCAAAATCATTCCTAACAAAATTGGTCTGCTTGGTTTTTCGCATGGCGGAACTACCGTGTTGGGTACTATGGTTGATGCTGTTGCGGTAAGTAAACCTACGGCATGGTCTCAGATCAGTTCAGGTGTTACTTATACTTCCGGTGTACTTTCCCCTGCGCAAAAACCTTTATCCGGTGGATTTGTGGCAGCCGTATCCTATTATCCCGGCGCAGCTATGTTCAGTTATTTTGGTAAACCCGGCACACCAAGCGATGGCAAGTATGTACCCTATGCTCCCATTATGCTGCATGCTGCGGGCATTGATCCATTGTATACAACTATGTATACCAACTGGGATAACAATACCCAAATCAATTCTTATGATGCCTTAGTATTAAAGGCACAGTTAAACAGCGCCTCTTCTTCCATAACAAAACATGAATACGCCGGTGCCGCGCACAGTTTTGATGGTGAGAAAGTTGAAGGAGCAGATGTCTCTGCTTCTGTTTTGGCAAGAACCAGAAGTATCGCTTTCCTGAAACAATATTTATTTAATTAGGAGCCCTGTATACCCGATTCCGAACGTTATCAAAAAATGCCTGTCGCTCGACAGGCATTTTCATTTATGGTAGTATTGCAATTTCATTATACTTCCGGTAGCCTGAGTCTTTTTCTTTTAGAGAAAATTCTGATAAATACCACTGTACAAACGCAAATAAACAAACCCAAATCATGTGCAATACCTGCTTTTTGTAACAGGATATAAATGATTCCACCGATGGCGCAGGCAGTGGCATACAGCTCACCGCGTTTTAACAGATCCGGTTTTTCACCACATAACAGATCAGCAAGTAGTCCACCAAAAGTAGCCGTAACCACACCCATAATAATTGCATACCCATCATTGATATTGTAACTGATACTTTTTTCAATACCGGTAACCGTGAACATGCCGAGACCAATGGCATCTGTAAAAAAGATAGTTCGGCGGAATCGGATCTGGTTAGATCGGAAGAGCGCAACAATGATTACAGCACTAATTACCAGTGTCAATGCGAGGTAATCGTTGATCCAGTTTACCGGATGCGCACCAATCAGCAGATCACGAATAGTACCGCCGCCGTAAGCTGTTGCAAAAGCGATGACTGCCCCGCCAAAAACATCCATATGATGTGTACGGGCTTTGAGTGCGCCGGTACCGGCAAATACAAATATGCCGATGTACATGATGAGTTGAATCAGATCCATTACTCAAATTACAAAACAAACAACAAACCCCGCTCATTGAGCGGGGCTGTACATCAACTGTGCATAATAAAAAGATTGAGTACTATTTTATGCTGCTATAATTTCTTTGCTTCCCGCTGGGATAATATTTCCCAGTACATCTACCAGGTGACGACTTTTCTCCTGAAGTGAAGCAGGATTTACATCTATTTTTCTGCCACTAATTCTGGCCTGTGCAATACTTTTTGTTCTTCTTACTGTTTTAATGGTAATGAGTAGTTGTGTTGATAATTGAATTCTGTGTTCCATATTGATAGGTTTTATTGTAATTGATGGTGCAAATGTCATCCGTTTATGGAGGGTATAAAAACATATCTGCCTAAACCGGCCTGAAAAGTAAATGAACCGTATACATTAGTGGATAAACCGATTATACATAACCTATCTCCTTATGAATTGGCAGAAAATAAATGGCTCACTAAGGCAGAAAGGAACGGTTTGTAGACTGTATTTTAAACTTGCCGCTTACCTTTGTTGAAAATCTGTTGCACATGTATACCACCTTACTGACTCTTTTGGAAAACGGGATATTTACCATTGTGATCAATCGCCCTGATAAATTGAATGCCCTTAACAAAGAAGTGTTTGCCGATTTGAATACCGCACTGGATGAAGTATATTCAAACCCAGCTATCCGTTCAGTAATCATCACCGGTGCAGGCTCCAAGGCATTTGTGGCAGGTGCCGATATTACAGAGTTTAACGGATTAAGTCTGGAAGCTGCCAAAGCATTGGCTAAAGCAGGACAGGATACTTTTTTCAGAATTGAACATTCGCCTAAACCAATTATTGCCTGTGTAAATGGTTTTGCACTCGGTGGCGGTTGCGAACTGGCTATGAGCTGTCATTTTAGAATAGCTTCGGAGAATGCAAAATTTGGACAGCCTGAAGTAAACCTGGGTTTGATACCCGGCTATGGCGGTACACAACGGCTGGTTCAATTGATCGGAAAAGGAAGGGCTATGGAATTATTGATGAGTGCCGGAATGATTGATGCAACTACTGCTTTGCAATACGGCCTGGTAAACTATACCGTACCTCAGGAAGAGTTACTAGCCAAAGCAAAATCCATTTTAGAAGTGATTAATACCAAGGCACCCATTGCTGTTGGCAAATGTATTGAAAGTGCCAACGCTGTTTTTGATGAAACCAAAAACGGGTATGCAGTAGAAGTGGATTCGTTCGGAGATTGTTTTGGTACAGAAGATATGAAAGAGGGTACGGCTGCTTTTCTGGAAAAAAGAAAAGCGGTATTTACAGGCAGGTAACCCTTTGTGAAACTGTATTTACATTTATGCGATCAGACAAAGCTTCAGCACAGAAGCACTATGTGCACTAAATGTAAGAGAGAATTTATTTGAGAACAGAAGGTATGGCATCTGCTACCGGGTGTTTTGCTGTATAGGTAAGCCCCATCAGTTTTGCCATGGTTTGTGCAAATTGCTTTTGGTATAATTGCATATCCGTTTTCATCTCTCCCCTGGCAGTTATTTTTGGACCTAGGGTAGCAAACCAGATTTCACTGGCACCTTCAACGGAAGCTCCGTGACTTGTCCATTTATATTTTTCTTTATCGCCACGACCATGATCGGTGGTAATTAGTAAAGTGGTTTTGTTTTTGTATTGTGGGTCGCTTTGCACAAAATCCCAGATCTCTTTCAGCCAGGCATCTACCTGGTGTGCAGCATCCAGGTAAGAACGGTATTCCCTGCCATGCGCATGCTCATCTGTTTCACCATAAGAAATATACAATACACGTGGCTTGCGTGTTTTCAGGTATTCCATCGCACCATAGTGGGTAAAAACATCATAACATTCTTCGGCCCATGCATGATGAGAATTGTCCAGCATTTTGTTGATCAGTTTTTCATTGGCAGTTGGGCTTGTTCCACCAAAATGATCATAGGCAGCTACTACCGGAATGCCGCTTCTTTCTTCATTCAATATCCTGTTGAATGCATCCCATGCACCAAATGCGGCAACTTTTCCTTTGAATTTTTTTTGCTGATTAAAAAACTCGAGCAATGTAGTATTGGGATTGGGTTTGTATTCGTTTGAATTAATGGCCGTATCAACATACCCACACATGATCTCACTATATCCGGGATAAGAAAACCAGTAGGGATTGGAAACATTTACTTTGTTACCCAACCAACGGTTACCATATATCTGCCCTTTCGTTGCTATGGTATTCCAGAGAAAAGGCAATAGTTTTTTTCTGCGGATAGCGGCATCATCCGATCCATATTTTGTAAATATTTTCAGGCTATCCTCCTGGTTAAAACGTTTATCATTACCAATTTCCTTATCCATACCACCAAATACTTCCTGCCAACGTAAGCCATCGGTAGTAATAATAATGATGTTCTCGGTTTGCTGTGCAGCTATAAATGAGCATACAAATAACAGGCTTACTACAAATACTATTCTTTTCATACTAGCTATTAATAGAATGAATATACTGACAACTTAATGAAACAAAACAGTTGCCGGTACTTCTGCTTTAGCCTGCCCCATGGGCTGATAACTCAATAATAGATTATTACCCCCACCACTATCAAAATATCGCAGGCGAATTTTGTGATAGCCCTTCTCAAGATAACAGCGTCCCTCTTTTTCTTCAAAGCCATGATTACCATCATTATTCACTACTTCTTTACCATCTATTTCCAGAATACTGCCATCATCACTGGTGGTAAAGAATGTATACCCGGCTGTTTTATCAATGTGGATATACCCTTCAAACAATAATCCATATGTATCTTTTCGTTGTTTACTATCAATAGATACTTTATTGGTTACCCCTTGTTTCAAAGGCTTGCTTTCAGCGAACACAGACATATTCATCAGGTCGGATTCAAAATATTGATACGCAAGTCCGGGCTGAACAGCACCCACCGTTAGCGCTTTCATTAAACTTACACCAACGGTTCTGGCTTCTGCAGTATCGCTTGGTAAAAACTTATTTCCCTGTGTGGCAAATGCTTTAATTACCACATCGCCCTTTACTTCAAACGGCTTTGTGTATGTAATGGGTTGGCCATTATTGATAGTGTATTGTATCACAACGCCATCCATTACATTAGCCATCGTAATCAGGGCTCCCGACATATCTTCTTTATACACAACATCAATGCTTGGTTTGCGTAAAAAAGTGCCATAGTTACTGATCTTAACCACATAGGCAAATGGTGATTGTATTTTATTCGGATCGTATTCCGGCAAAGAGATAACCAGATTACTCCCCTCTTTGCGTGCAATCAATTTTTGATTGGTAGAAACAAACTGTACATCTGCCACATCTCCCATCATAGGCAAATTGCGAAGGACTAATTTTTTATTTGATGGATACTTTGGAAAAATGGCATACAACGAATTGGTATTGGCATTGTAGGTATAAAATACTTCCTTGGTAGCATACCCGGGAGAAGGATCTACGGTAAGCTTCATCATAATATCTTCTCCTTTCTTTGCTTTGTAATCGCGCTTACCTGCACTCCATTGTGCTACCTGTTTCCAGCGTGTGGTTTCATAAATGGCCTCACCATTTACTTTCAGCCATTTACCAATATCCAGTAAGCGCTCCTGCATAATGGGTGGAATTTTTCCATGTTCATCGGGACCGATATCGAGTAAAAAATTTCCACCCCTGCTAACCTTATCCAATAAATGATATACGAGTGATTGGGCAGAATTATAATCCCAGGCATCTTCTTCCCTGTTGTATCCGTAGGAGTGGCCCATACCGCGGCTTTCTTCCCAGGCATGGTTTTCGAAATCAAGATCAGGCTGGTATTCCGGAGTAAATACGGCTCCGTGTTTAAACCGAACACCACTGCCCCATCTGTCGTATGTAACAATCTTATCTTTTACCGGGCTCTCATTATACATCCAGGCCAGAAACTCTTTGGATCGCCAGGTATTTTCACTTTCATCCCAATCACCATCCGTCCAGAATACATCGGGTTGATAGGTGTTGATGAGTTCTTTCATCTGCGGCCACATATGTTCTGTTGCATATTTTTTATGATCGGTTTTCCACAACGGGTTGAACCATTCGTACAAAGAATAATACATACCTGCACGTACCGATGTTTTTCTAACCGCCTTAAAAAGATCTCCCAACAAATCTCTTTTAGGTCCTACATCCATCGCATTCCATGGAAAACCCCAGGTACGGTTGGCATCTTTATTAGGCCAAAGAGTAAACCCATCATGGTGTTTGGAAGTGAGCACAATGTATTTGGCACCCGATTGTTCAAACAGTTTGGCCCATTCATCGGGCTGAAACAATTCTGCCTTAAACTGA
The DNA here is from genome assembly GCA_943372845.1 of Chitinophaga pinensis. Classification (GTDB taxonomy): domain Bacteria; phylum Bacteroidota; class Bacteroidia; order Chitinophagales; family Chitinophagaceae; genus Sediminibacterium; species Sediminibacterium pinensis_K. The sequence goes on from CALSAD010000010.1 coordinate 172,676, forward strand.
TCTGCCAACTGGTAATAGGTTTGGTTACCGAATTTGGCGGCATGAAAAGCTTTCTTGGCACTATCGCCATTTTGCAAACCATTGAGGTACCATTCTGCATAACCTCCTTTAGTTGTATATGCAGGAACCGCATACACGCCCCAGTGGATAAAGATGCCGAATTTACCCTTGTTAAACCATTGTGGAACCGGACGTTTGTCTAAGGATTCCCAGGTAGGTTGATAGGTTTGCGCCGAAGCAGACAATACCATTGCCAACAGGCTAAGCAGGATCGTTTTTTTCATGTGGTTTGGGATGTATCTGAAAAATAGCAAAATCCGGTGAATAATGGGCATCGGGGCTTGTGAGGCTTGAATCGTCAATCGTGAGACGTGAATCGTGAATGATTTCGCAGAATATGCACATCTCACGTCTTAAGCCTCTCTATTCACGTCTCACGCCTCACGCCTGACGATTCACGATTGACGATTCACGATTGACGATTCACCCCATACGCTTACCTTTGCGGGGCAAAAAACCTTCCAACGATAAAAAATTAAAGATCATGGACTACCGTATTGAAAAAGACACCATGGGCGAAGTACATGTGCCAGCCGATGTGTATTGGGGCGCACAAACACAGCGCAGTATTGAGAATTTTAAAATTGCACAGGACATTAATAAAATGCCAAAGGAAATTATTAAGGCATTTGCTTATTTAAAAAAAGCAGCGGCCTTAACCAATTTTGATGCCGGTGTATTACCTGAAGAAAAAGCAACACTGATTGGCCAGGTTTGTGATGAGATACTGGAAGGAAAATTAGACAGCCAGTTTCCACTGGTGGTTTGGCAAACAGGCAGCGGTACACAGAGTAATATGAATGTGAATGAAGTGGTTGCTTACCGTGCACATGTGATGAAGGGCGGCGCATTGACTGATAAAGACAAATTCATCCACCCCAATGATGATGTAAATAAATCACAATCATCAAACGATACTTTTCCTACCGCCATGCATATTGCGGCGTATAAAATTCTGGTGGAAACCACCATACCGGGCATAAAAAAACTAAGGGATACGCTGGCACAGAAAAGTAAAGATTTTATGCATGTGGTAAAAATTGGCCGCACGCATTTTATGGATGCTACACCACTAACCTTAGGGCAGGAGATCAGCGGATATGTTTCTCAATTAGATCATGGTTTACGTGCCATTAACAACACACTCGCGCATTTGAGCGAACTGGCATTGGGTGGAACCGCCGTAGGTACAGGCATCAACACCCCAAAAGGATATGATGTAAACGTGGCCAAGCATATTGCCAGCCTTACCGGATTACCTTTTGTAACCGCAGAAAATAAATTTGAAGCACTGGCCGCACACGATGCCATTGTGGAAGCACATGGTGCTTTGAAAACCGTTGCGGTTAGCCTGATGAAAATTGCCAACGATATCCGTATGTTATCATCCGGTCCACGCAGTGGTATTGGTGAATTGTTTATTCCGGATAATGAACCGGGCTCTTCTATCATGCCGGGAAAAGTAAATCCCACACAATGTGAAGCACTCACCATGATTGCCGCACAGGTAATGGGTAACGATGTGGCCATCAATATTGGTGGTGCCACCGGACATTTTGAACTAAACGTATTCAAACCCGTGATGATCTTCAATTTCCTGCACAGTGCCCGTTTAATTGGCGATGGCTGTGTAAGCTTCAATGATAAATGTGCTGTAGGACTCGCACCCATAGAAGCCAACATTAAAAAACATGTTGACAATAGTTTAATGCTGGTAACCGCACTAAATACCAAAATTGGTTATTACAAAGCAGCAGAAATTGCACAGACCGCACACAAGGAAGGAACTACGTTAAAAGAAATGGCTGTAAAACTCGGCTATCTTACGCCGGAAGAATTTGATGCATGGGTTATTCCTGGTAATATGGTAGGAGAGCTGAAGGGTTAATTAACAATTAAAAATTAGCAATTAATAATTGGGCGGCTGTTCAGGTAGAACGGCCGCTTTTTTTCATTTTTCATTTTTCATTTTTAATTGCTAATTACTTCTTCACACTTGGTGGTTTTACTAACTGCGTATCCGTTATTAATTTTTCTACAAAATAGTTACCGGAGTCTAATATGGTTTTGGGGAATTGTTTTTGGAGAGAGATGAAATCATTGCCTTTGATAGCTGTTTGTCCGAGATAAATATTCTCTAGTGTTTGACTATTTTTTAATTGCTCAACGCCTTGTGCAGTAACTTTTGTTCCCACCATGTTCAGGTATTGTAAGTTTTTGAGTGAAGTAAGTGAGCTGATTGCCACATCTGTTAGGTTGGTGTGCTCTACACTTAACCGTGTAAGATTACTGCACTGTCCAATCAGCTTCCATGAATCTGGAGATAATATTGTGTTACCTAATTTTAACCAAACCAGTTGTTCTTTAATCTTACTTAATAAAGCAACTGCCTGATCTGTTGGTTTGGGAATGCTGACAAAATTAGCGAGCAGGTAATTACTATTTGCTGCAACGGGCAGTACCACAATACCCGCATTTCGCAAAGCATTCAGTGAAGATGGTGAAGCCTCCTTAACAGCAGCTTCAGGTATAGAAGGCTTCTTCATAGTTACCGCAGCAGATTGCATGGCAAGCAGCGCAGGTTGTATTTGATCATTTTGGGTTAGCTCTTTTACCTTTTTAGTAAAGCCGCCATCTTGTGTGATCCACCAGTGCAGTAGCATCATTTCCTGTTCTGTTAATTGAGGTTTACCCTTGGGTGGCATGTGCTTTTCTTCTAATGGATCCAGCTTTACTCTTTTGTACAACTCACTGGCTTCTGCATTACCGGCCAGTAACACTTTTCCTTCTTTACCACCTTTAAGTATCCATTCTTTCCCATCCAATCGTAATCCACCTTTTTGCTTTTTGGCACTATGGCAACTTCCGCATTTGTCAACTAATACAGGTTGAATAATATCTGCAAATACCTGCGCCTCCTGCACGTTGGCAATCACCTTTCTGGCAGACAGGTTACTATCTTTTGCTGATCCAAAAATCCCTTTCGTCACAAACCCTTCTCCATGCGTTAGGGTTCCTCCTAAATGACCTGTTACAACAATTAATAAAAACAATACAATAGCCAACACATGTTTAATGATTGTATGTTGCTTTGTGGCAAACCAATAACCAAAGGCGGCTATTACAGCAGTACTGATTCCCATCCATCTATGCCAATCCAACGTAGTTTCATCGTACTCTCCACCAGAGGCCAATGACCATCCGGAAAAACAGGAAAGTATGGCACTGATCATTCCTAATAAATAGGCAATTGAAACAGCAGTTTGTAACGCTGTATATTTTTCTTTTCGGCACAACCATTGAAACACCAAAGCCAGCAGCAAAAAGCCAATAGGCAGATGCACCAACAAGGGATGTAACCGTCCAAATAATTCGAGAAGTGTATTCATTAGCTGCGCTGATATCGTTTACGTAGCAATTGCATCATGTATTCATTAATGCCCCACTGGTCTGCAACAGGCTGCAATGTATAGGGCAGTGCAGGTAAATAATGTGGAGGGCCAAACTCGGTAAGTATCGTTAATTTGTTTGTGGTCTTTATTTTCATTTGCACAATGGTATCCCACCATTCCAAATGCTGTTTCACCGCCCCCTCCCATTCAGGTGCACGCGGATCGTTTACCTGCGGACCTTCCTGGTGACCAATGCGCGCATGCACATGATCTGTTTTGGATAAAGCCAATTGAACCGTTTCTTCCTGATCATTTAAAAATGATTCGTGCACATTGCACCAATGAGAAATATCCAGCGTTAAACGAAGATCCGGATGTTGTTGTAGGTATTGTTTGGTTACATGTGCTGCGTATAAAATACGGCTGCGGTGTGTTTCATGGCAAACCAATATGCCGGTTTCTGTTGCAACTTTGGTTGTATAGTTGATAAATTTCGCATTCTCTTCCATAGAAAAAAAGTCTCTTCCAGAATGACAGTTGATGTACAAAGGTCTTTGTGGACTATTCACCGCACCATCAAACATGGTTTTGAATTGTTCAAAATGTTTAGCAGGATCTTTATCAGAACCACCTGCAAGAAACCCAACTTCGAGCTGGTATTTTTGTAACGCGCTGAGCATTTCTTTTTGTACGGCTTCGGTTCCGGGCCACCATAACTCTACACCATCGTATCCGGCCTTTTTTGCTTTGGCACAGAATGCGTCCATCGTTCCGGAAAAACCCCAGTTGGTACCCATGATCTTTAATGAAAAATCTGCAGGGATGGGGAATGCAGGTTTTGAGGCGAGTAATTCTTCAAATGGTGTCATGGCAATTGCTCCAAGGGTTGCGGCGGTTGATAAAAATTTTCTTCTGTCTACTGTCATGTTTATTTTTTTGTAGCATTAACTTTTATTTTTTCAATAAGAGTAAAGGAGAGAAAGAGTGTAATAGGAGTCGTTCCTCTTTAGCTCTTTTTCTCTTTTGCTCTTAGTGAAATAATTCGCTCTAAGCAATTATCTCATGTATCACCCTTCCATGCACATCCGTTAATCTAAATGGCCTTCCCTGAAACTGATAGGTTAATTTTTCATGATCAAAACCTAACTGGTTTAATATGGTTGCCTGGATATCAAATGCCGTGGTTTTGCCACTGATGGCACTGTAGCCTATCTCATCCGTTTCGCCAAAACTGGTTCCACGTTTGATGCCGCCACCTGCCATCCAGATCGTAAACGCTTCTGTGTGGTGATCTCTTCCCTTGAATGGATTTTTTTTACCATCCCTGTTCTCCTGCATGGGTGTTCTGCCAAATTCACCTCCCCATACCACCAATGTTTCATCCAATAATCCGCGTTGCTTTAAATCGAGTAACAGAGCAGTAACTGGTTTGTCCATACTTCTGCATTTATTCACAAATCCATAATCGATGGCAAGGTTTTCATCGGTACCATGACTATCCCAACCCCAATCAAACAATTGCACAAAACGAACGCCTTTCTCTACTAATTTTCTTGCCAGCAATACATTGTTGGCAAAACAGGCTTTACCGGGTTGGGTTCCATACATATCATGAATGTACTGCGGTTCATCATTAATATTCATCACATCCGGAACGGATACCTGCATTCGGTAGGCCATTTCGTATTGTGCTATGCGCGATAAAATTTCAGGGTCTTTGAATTCTTCGTAGCTCAGTTTGTTGGCTTCATTAATAGCATCAATAGAGGCTTTGCGCAAATCGCGATCCATGCCTGCAGGATCTTTGATAAACAATACAGGATCTCCTTCACTTCTGCATTGCACACCCTGATATACCGATGGTAAAAAACCACTGCCCCAAACACTTTTACCTGCATCCGGAAATTTTCCTCCCGAAGTAAGTACCACAAAACCGGGCAGGTTACTATTCTCACTTCCCAAACCATAGGTGGCCCATGCGCCCATACTGGGTCGTCCCAATCGGGGTGTTCCGGTATGCATTAATAATTGTGCGGGACCATGATTGAACTGATCTGTTTGTACCGCTTTTAAAAAACTGACTTCATCAGCTACTTTCGCAAAATGAGGAAGATGATCTGAAACCCATGCACCACTTTGTCCGCGTTGCTGAAAATTAGCTTGCGGACCCATCATTTTAGGAACGCCTCTGATGAATGCGAATTTTTTTCCTTCGAGTAAAGATTGTGGACAATCCTGCCCATCTAATTTCATCAGGTCGGGTTTGTAATCAAACAATTCCAATTGCGAGGGTGCTCCGGCCATGTGCAAATAAATCACAGATCTTGCTTTACCGGGAAAATGCGGCGAATGCGGCAATAACGGATTGGCACTATTAAACAATTGATCTGCTGCACCAGAACCTAACCCATTACAACCACCCAATACAGAACCTATAGCCAATCCACCCATTCCTAATAAACACTCCTTCAAAAACAAACGGCGTGTTTCCAGTTCCAGGTTTTTGGTACGGGCTTCATTGAATAAACGATGGTGATTTTTACTCATTCGGTTACTTAATTTTTGGTAATGAACTCATCCATGTTCATAATGGCACCGGCAACAACCACCAATGCAGCCGTTGCTGCATTTTGTTTTGCAGGATTATTTCCGGCCATCAATTTCATTTTACTTTTATCTGCGCTGAACCGATTAAACGCATTTATATACAAACGTTCAAACACCGCTGATTTTTCTTTACTGATAGGTTTGTGTAATGCCAGCTGATATCCTTTATTGATCTGGTTTTTGATATCTCTTTCGCCTTGCTGCATGCGATACGCAAAATACTGAGCCGCTTCGATGTAGGCAGAATCATTTAGTGTGGTAAGTGATTGCAAGGGTGTATTGGTTCGTATCCGCCTTGCCGTGCATACTTCCCGCGAAGTACCATCGAATGTGATCATCGAGGGATAAGGTGCCGAACGTTTCCAATACGTATACAAAGCCCTTCTGTATTGATCGCAACTATCGCTTTTTTTCCAGGAAGCTCCATTCCATGGCGACATCCAAATGCCATCGGGCTGATAAGGAAATACACCGGGGCCGTACATTTTATTACACAACAAACCGCTCACTGCCAAAGCCTGATCGCGTATCTGTTCGGCCGATAAGCGAACCCTTGGACCACGTGCATAATATTTGTTAAAAGGATCTTTATTTGATGTTTCTGTATCCAGTTTGGCATCTTGCCGGTAGGTTGCTGAAAGAACCATTTCTTTCATTAATTTTTTCAGGTCCCATTGATAGTCATGCATAAATTTCCATGCCAAGTGATCGAGTAATGCACGATGTGTGGGTGGAAGTCCCTGTGTGCCCAAATCCTCCAGTGTTTCTGCTATGCCCTGCCCAAAAAATTGTTCCCATACTCTGTTTACAATAGCTCTTGCGGTTAAGGGGTTGTTGGTATCGGTAACCCACATGGCCAGTCCCATTCTGTTCTTAGGTGCATTCCTTGGCAAAGCACCCAAAGATTTTGGTACTGCGGGGGTTACTTCTTTTCCTTTCACCAACCAATTGCCTCTTTCAAAAATATGTGTGGGCCTGAAAAGCGAAGAAGGATTTTCAACCATCACTGGTGTAATGGTTACCTGGCGGGAAAAAAGTAAATCATTAAAATATTTATACGCACTATCATATCCGGGTTTTCCTTTTCCGGGAAAGGGATCGGTAATAAAAAACCAATCGAACTGCATGCCGGTTTCTTCGGGTGAGGAAAGATTTTTATTCTGGTAAGTAAAATACAAATCATGCATGCCGTCCGTTACAGGCAATGGCATAGAAGCCAGTTTCCAGGCGCCTTTTGAATCTTCTACCGAAACAGTATTTACCACAGGGCCATCAGGTGCATCAAAATGTATCACCCATTTACCACCAGGCTTCCAACTTTTAAAACGATACAACAGTTGTGTATGCTTTTGAAAATCTACTTTAGGCAAACGCGAAACAGCATTGTTGCGAAGTACCAACCATTTGGTATCCGTTAATGCACTATTCACCAATTGATCTGCAGCAATGGAGTTAATAGCAGGCTCTCCCGTTTTTACAAATTTCACCAACTCCTTTTCTCTATCTGGTGCCTGCTGGTGTAACCATTGTTTGAATTGTATAAACTTGATGCTATCTGTTTTGTGGTATTCTCTCAGTAATGGATAATCATCATAAGTATCTTCATCCCGGGTATTATTAAAAAAGGCCATGAACTGGTAATACTCTTCATGCCTAAACGGATCGTATGGATGACTATGACATTGTACGCAGGCGAAAGTGGTTCCCATTACAGTTTCCCATGTAGTATTTACCCGATCAATAATAGCGGCTGTTCTAAATTCTTCATTATCTGTTCCACCTTCATCATTCGTCATGGTGTTGCGATGAAAAGCTGTGGCGATGTATTGCGCATCAGATGGATCGGGTAATAGATCCCCCGCCAGTTGCTCTGTTAAAAAACGGTTGTACGGTTTGTTTTCATTAAAAGCCTGTATCAGCCAATCGCGGTAGCGCCAGATAGAACGCCAGTCATCTCTTTCATATCCTTTGGTATCTGCATATCGTGCCAGATCCATCCACATAGCAGCCCAGCGTTCTCCATATTGTGGAGAGGATAATAAAGTATCTACCAACTTTTCATAAGCATCAGTTCTGGTATCCTGTAAGAATTTTTTTGCGAGTAATTCAGAGGCGGGTAATCCTGTAATATCCAAACTTACCCTTCGTAATAAAGTGGCTTTATCTGCTTCATCAGAAGGCGATAATCCTTCTTCACGCATTTGTTGGTAGATAAAAGGATCAATCTCATTTTTCACCCAGCTTCCACCACCGGTTGTGCCAAAAAACCAGTTATCTACTTTGGGGATTTCCGTTTTGGTAACCGGTACATAAGCCCAGTGATTGCCCCATTTTGCACCCTGCTTGATCCATTTTTTGAGGGTGGCAATTTCATCATCACTCAGGGGTGGATGTTTATAGGGCATTCTTTCTTCGGCATCTTTCAGCGTTAAACGCCTGATCAATTCACTATGTGAAGGATCGCCGGGTATGATGGCGGGCTTGCCCGATTTATTAATGGCCACTGCCTCTGAACGGAACAATAAACTAAACCCACTTTGTCGTTTTACACCGCCGTGGCAGGTAATACATTTTTTATTGAAGATGGGTTTGATCTCGGTATTATAATCTACCGTATGACCTGATGTGATAAAAGAAAAACTTACTGCCCCGAGCACCAGTATTAAAATTATCCAGGTTAGTTTGGAAAAGCGTGGCATTCTCATGCGGCAAGTTGTTTATCGTTTTAAAGTTAGCCATTTCTGGGTTTTTACGAAAACAAGTTTGGATGAGTTATACGATCATATCTAACAAACCATTGCCACTGAATACACTGATTTTCACTGAACGAATCAGTGCAAATCAGTGTATTCAGTGGCAAAAAAATTAATGTACTTTCTTTCCCCCCAAATAAGTGGCACTCACTTTTGTATTCAGAATCTCCGATTCAGCAACTTTCATCAGGTCTTTATCCAGTAAAATAAAATCTGCTTTTTTACCTGCTTCCAAACTACCAACTTCCTTCTCCAGAAAACTGGCTTTAGCCGCCCAAATGGTCATACCCCGAATGGTTTCCTCGCGGCTTAACGCATTCTCTATCTGAAAGCCACCGGCCGGAAAGCCTTTTGCATCTTTACGAATCGCAGAGGCTAAAAATGTTTTAAAGGGCGAAATATCTTCTACCGGAAAATCGGTTCCTAGCGGCAACCATCCGTTTTGTAATAATAATTGTTTAAACGCATAACCACCTTTCAATCTTTCCTTACCTAATCTTTCTTCTGCCCAATACATATCACTTGTTGCATGCGTAGGCTGCACCGAAGGAATAATATTTGCAGATCCAAATAATGCAAAATCGTTTTGGTTTACAATCTGCGCATGCTCTATGCGCCAGCGTCTGTCGTTCTTTCCTTTCAGGTATTTGTTGTAAATGTTCAATATTTCGCGGTTGGCACTATCGCCAATAGCATGCGTACACATTTGAAAATCGGTAGCCGCTAATACTTTGGCCAGCGAATCGTAATGCGATTGATTGCGTAATAAAAATCCCTGCCATCCTGCTTTATCAGTATATGGCTGTAACAAACAGGCACCACGGCTGCCCAACGCACCATCGGCATAAACTTTAAATCCTTTTACAAATAGTTTATCGGTTTTATACGGACCGGATTTGAGATACCGGGTAAGGTTCTCATCATTATCGCTCAACATCACAAACAAACGCATATCCAGTTTACCATCTTTTTGCAGCGCATCAATGGCATCCACATCCTCATAACTTAATCCACAATCCGTGATGGTGGTAAGACCCTGCGCAAAACAATTTTTCTGAGCCGTCTGTAACCATTGCACATATAGTTCTTTAGTAGGATCAGGAATCTGTGCATATACTTTGTTATCCGCATTATCAATCAACACACCCGTTAACTTTCCATCTTTGGTTTCGATGGATCCGCCCACAATGGTTTGTCCGGCTTTGATACCCGCCAAATCCAATGCTTTTTGATTGGCGATAGACGCATGCCCATCCACCCTTGTAATGATCACCGGTTTATCAGGAAATAATTTGTTGAGTTCCTCATTGGTAGGATAGGTTTTCCCTGGCCAATCGTTCTGGTCCCAGCCACGCCCCTGTATCCAGGGAAGATCGGGATGCTGATCTGCAAATGTTTTGATGCGTGCAACGGTTTCTTCCCAACTTGTGGCATTAAATAAGTCTGCCGTAAACAGTGATCTTCCATATCCCACAAAATGGGCATGTGCATCAATGAATCCGGGATATACTGCCTGCCCTTTTGCATCGATATTTTCTGAAGCCGTGTATTTTCCAATGATTTCATCGTTCTTACCAACGGCAACGATCTTACCATCTTTCACAGCCATTGCTTCTGCAATGGTAAAAGATGAATCAACCGTATAAATCACCCCATGGTGAATAATGGTATCTACTTTTGTGTTCGAACAGGAAGCCAATGTAAAGAAGAGTGCAATGGAAAGCAGTTTTCGCATAATGGTAGTTTGAGGAGAATAAAGATAATGCGAAGAGAGGAGATGGAATAATGAATATCGAACAAGGAATGTCGAACGCGGAAGTATTTTTACTCCTTGCTCCAAATTCCTTGTTCAATATTAAATATGCGATTTGGTAGAATAAGCGTAGATCATTTCACTATTTGTAGTTACGCTATTTACTTTTTTGTCTTGACACAAAAAAGTAACAAAAAAAGTCAAGGCTGCTGAAAAAAAGCTAAAATTTACTCCATTCCGCTAAAATGAACGAAGTCTAAAGCCAAACTGGGGAATCAATGATGATACATATATATTTTTCAGCCTTTCATTAAAGCCCAGCATCGTTCATTTCTTAACGCTGCATTCCATAAATTTCTTAACGCTTTTTTTCAGAGGCCGTTTAAAAATTAATAATAGTGAGTCCTTGCGCGTGTTCTACTTAACCCCATGTTGAAGAAGGACTCTATAACATAGAAATAAACACACTTCGGCGTTCGACATTCCTTGTTCGATATTCCCTTGGGGTTATTTCAACAGCTCACACGGTTTCAACCCCGTATGTTTCTTGAACGCTGCAGAAAAATGAGAGATGGAAGAGTAGCCAAGCAAAGCAGATACATCGGTAACACTCAATCCTTTTTCATACAAAAGGTATTTGGCGTGTTCCATTCTTTGTTGCTGGTAAAAATCAAATATGGTGGTACCAAAAACTTCTTTGAAACCTTTTTTCAGGTAACATTCGTTCATGGCCACTTTACGGCTTAACTCTTTAATGGTGATGGGGTCTCCAATATGTTGCAGTAAAATTTCTCTTGCCTGGTAAATCCTGTCGCGGCCACTTTCATCAGCCAGAAACTTACAGGCAAACCCTTCTTCTTTTTCATCTACCAAACATTCCAGACTATACAATAACAGTTCATGAATTTTGGCATTCACAAAAATATTCTCCAGCGATCCTGAATAACTGTGATTCAGTAATCCATCCAATACATTCCTTTTTTTGGTACAGAGCGGAAATACTTTGGTAAAGGCATTGGGATGTTTAAAAGCCAGTACCTCGTCTTTCCGGTTGGTTACTTTTACATTGTGTACAAACTGGTGTAAAAAAGAAGAGGTAAAATGAAACGTAAATACATCTACCGTTTGGTGTTTACCACTGCAGTTTTGCGTAGGCAACTGGTTACATTGTCCACAACTTCTTTCTTCGCAATAACGGTTACCGGTGGTGCAATAACGCAGCTCAAGGTAGTTCTCGGCTGGCTTTTTTGCATTGTAATGGTACACCATCATACCCGTATCTTCCGCTACCCATGGGTGCTGCGCATAATATCGCTTGATATTGTATTGAATAGAGCCCGGTATCTGCTGTCCTTTTTCGTACAACAAATCCATACTCGGTTCAATACCGCTGCGGTGAGATGTTTTTAATATGTCCATTACCTGTACCATGCAAATGCAAAATTAATGTATAAACATCTATTTTACAAGACAAGCTTCTGTTAAGGTGTCACAAGCGGGTCATTTTCTCATGCACAATAGCCTGAAAAATGGGGAAAAATTGACTTGTTTTGACCTCTGAAAGCCCTTTATTTTCATTAGATTTGCCCACTTCTGATTTTTACATAAAACACAGGACTGACAAGCATTTATGAGCGACGAACAACAGAAAAGCAACGATGCCCAGAATAAGAATTACGGGGCCGACAGTATACAGGTATTAGAAGGGTTGGAAGCGGTACGAAAAAGACCCGCGATGTACATTGGTGATATAGGGGTGAAAGGCCTTCACCATCTGGTATATGAGGTAGTAGATAACTCTATCGATGAGGCCCTTGCAGGGTATTGTAAAAACATCGAAGTAACCATTCATGAGGACAATTCCATCAGCGTTCAGGATGATGGACGTGGTATTCCTACGGGCATTAATACCAAAGAACAGAAAAGTGCTCTGGAAATTGTAATGACCGTATTACATGCGGGTGGTAAGTTTGATAAAGACACGTATAAAGTATCGGGCGGTTTGCATGGTGTGGGTGTAAGTTGTGTGAATGCGTTGAGTACTACTTTACTCGCAACCGTACATCGTGAAGGAAAAATATTTGAGCAGGAATACAAAACCGGTATCCCGCAATATCCCGTTAGAGAAACAGGTACCAGTACCAAAACCGGTACCCTGGTTCATTTCTGGCCCGATGCTACTATTTTTCAGGAAACGGTTTACCGTAAAGAAATTCTGGAAGGCCGTTTACGCGAGCTCTCTTATCTGAACAGGCGTATCAGCATTACCCTAACGGATCTTCGCGAAAAAGATGATGCGGGTGTTACCTATGTAAAGAATTTTTATAGCGAAGGCGGCATTGTAGAGTTTGTGGAAATGCTGGATAAAAACGGTAATCGTAATCCATTAATCCCTGCACCTTTATATGTGGATGGGCATGATGAGGCCTCCAATATTGCGGTTGAAGTTGCCCTTACCTATAATGATGATTTTAAAGAGCATATTTTCTCTTACGTAAACAACATTAACACCATTGAAGGTGGTACACACGTAACCGGTTTCAGACAGGCATTAACCCGTGTGTTCAAAACCTATGGTGATAAACAGGGCTTGTTTGAAAAAGCCAAAGTAACCATTGAGGGCGACGATTTTAGAGAAGGATTGAGTGCCATCATATCTGTAAAAGTTCCTGAACCGCAGTTTGAAGGACAAACCAAAACCAAACTGGGTAACAGTGAAGTAAGTGGTATTGTACAAACCACGGTGGCACGTGCATTGGAAGCATATCTGGAAGAAAACCCCAAGGAAGCCAAGAATGTGATCTCTAAAATCATCCTCGCCGCACAGGCAAGGGTGGCTGCCAAAAAAGCCCGTGACATGGTACAACGCAAAACCGTATTAAGCGGTGGCGGTTTACCTGGCAAACTGGCCGATTGCAGCGAAAGAGACCCACAGAAATGCGAGTTATACCTGGTGGAAGGAGACTCGGCCGGCGGTACCGCCAAACAGGGCCGCGATAGAAGTTACCAGGCCATCCTGCCATTACGCGGTAAGATATTGAACGTAGAAAAAGCGATGGAGCATAAGATCTACGAGAACGAAGAAATCCGTAATATGTATACTGCATTGGGCGTAACCGTTGGAACACCTGATGATCCCAAAGCGTTGAATGTGGTGAAACTGCGTTACCACAAACTCATCATCATGACCGATGCCGATGTGGATGGTTCTCACATTGCCACACTAATACTGACCTTTATTTTCCGTTACATGAAAGAACTGGTAGAGCAGGGATATGTATACATTGCCCAGCCCCCATTATACCTTGTAAAAAAAGGAAAAGACCAGGAATACGCTTACAGCGAAGAACAGCGTAAATCATGGGTGGAGAAACTGGGTGGAGGTAAAGACGATAGTGTAACCATTCAGCGATACAAAGGTTTGGGTGAGATGAATGCCGACCAGCTTTGGGAAACCACCATGGATCCATCCCGCCGTACCCTGAAACAGGTAACCATTGAAAGTGCTGCTGAAGCAGACAGGATCTTTAGTATGCTGATGGGAGATGATGTGGCACCACGCCGCGAATTCATTGAAACCCATGCGAAATATGCGAAGATTGATGTATAATTTGACCATGATTCATGGTTTATAGACAATAGTTAAGCCGGTACCTGTTACCGGCTTTTCATTTCCGCAACTTTCGGTCTATGGTCAATAGACTGTAGACCATAGACCGGCCCTATCCCCAAAATTTCACTTTCCTGAAAAAAATTGGTAGATTGTGCCTTATAACCCATTGTTTATCTACTAACTTTTAAATTCTAACAACATGGACACTTCAAAAATGATCAAAGCATATTGCCTGAAAACAAAGGAAAAAAACGTTCCTATGCAGGATGCCGTTATCACCAAAACAGCAAAAGGTGGTTACATGGCCGGTGGTCATGACGGTAAAGGAAACAAAATGGCTGCTATCATGAGCGAAGCCAAAGCCTTACAAGCCATTGCTGATGGTGTTGCTACAAAAGGATTCTAAGCCATAAGAAGAACACGTAATTGAATCCGGCCCTCAGTTAGGGCCGGATTTTTTATGCCCATTAGGTATTAATACGGGTAGTTAATACGCGTTTGTATTCAGGCTTGATTATTTACATTTGAAAAAAGAATTTGCATGATCATCCGTTTACCACTTCGATTTGAGGGAAGCAAAGGAGAAAAGCACCTATATGCCTTGTTTGACAGCGGAGCTACCTATTCATGCATTAATGAAACATTGGTTGAAGAACTGGAAATACTAACCCCACTTCATACACCTATGCGGCTAGCTACTGCCAGTGACAATACTTACATGGAAATCAATAACCGATCTACCCTTGATTTTTACCATGAAGACGTGCGATTGAGTGATGAATTTTTAGTTGTTCCCGGACTAAGTGAAGAGGTGATTATTGGCGCCTATACCATGCAAAAATGGCGATTGAAACTCGATTTTGAACATGACAGTGTGATTGTTGACCCCAGGGTAGCCAAATTGATATTGATCAATTTGATTAAAAAAGATTAAGTCTGTTGTGTCTATAATTCTTAGAATCAACCCATTATCCTGCACCAGCATAACGGCAATCCCTTGTTTGTCTCTTGTTTATCATGTATAAAATCCAGCCAGCCTAAAATTTCGTTTATGGTGTTACTCAACTAAAGTAAACACTATGAAATTACATGCTCAACCCACAAAATGGCTACAATACCTTGCTTTTGCCACACTGTTACTCTGCTTTGCAACGGCCTGTAAAAAAGAAACAACAGCAGTACCAGACCCGGTTGTTTTTACACCCGGTATGGCTCCTGATATTATTTTTTATGGCCTTACAGACAACAACAAACTCAATGTATACAATGCCAAAACACCCGGAACGGTGGATGCTTCTGTAACCATCAGTGGCTTACCAGCCGGTGAAAAATTGTTGAGTATTGATTTTCGTCCCGCCACCGGCCAGTTGTATGCATTGGGTAGCAGCAGCCGTTTGTACATCATACAATTGAATAACGGAGCTGCCATTCCTGTTGGTACTGCAGCTTTTTCTCCGTCTATTAATTCACAGATTGCCAATATCGATTTTAATCCTACGGTAGACAGGATTCGTTTGGTTACCAATATTGGCCAGAACCTGCGTCTGCACCCCGAAACAGGGGCTACAGCCGCTATTGATGGAACCATTAATGGTGCAGGTATTTCTGTTATTACTTCTATTGCTTATACCAATAGTAAAGCGGGTGCCGCCATGACTGAGTTGTATGATATTGATATTATGCAACAGAAATTATTTAAACAAAATCCGCCTAACGATGGTACGCTGGCAGAAGTGGGAAACCTGGGTATAAAATTTACTGGCAAAGGAGGATTTGATATTCATCCTGAAAGCAACGCAGCATTGGCCACTTTTACCGTAAATGATAAAACAAGATTGTATTCGTTAAATCTTGGCATGGGTGCAGCCACTTATGTTAATGATATTACTGATAACCTGATTGATATTGCCATCCCTTCTTCACCGGTTGCATATGCAGTAGATGAGATGAACAACCTGCTCATTTTTGATCCAACCAAACCGCAAACCGTGGTAATCAAAGCCATCACCGGATTACAGGCAGGAGAACAGGTTCAGGGAATTGATATCAGACCGGCTACCGGACAACTATATGCCTTCGCATCCACTATTACCGGTGCTGCAAGATTATATGTACTGAATTTATCTTCCGGAGCTGCGGCTGCAGTTGGTGCTGGTTTTATGGTAAATGCAACGGCTACTTCGTTTGGTTTTGATTTTAATCCAACAGTTGATAGAATCCGTTTGGTAAGTAACACAGGGCAAAACCTGCGCCTTAACCCGAATGATGGAACCCTTGCTGCCACCGATGGCAACCTGAATCCGGGAACCCCCGTTATTTCCGGAGCAGCTTACACAAACAATTTTAGTGGTGCAACCAGCACCATTCTATATGTGTTAGATGGTACTAAATTATACAAACAAGATCCACCCAATAATGGCACACTGGTAGAAGTAGGCTCACTAAATGTTAGCGGAACTACCGCCAACGGATTTGATATTGGTGGCAGAACAGGTATGGCATATGCATTGATAAACAATGGCACAATCACCAGTATATACGCTGTAAACCTGACTACGGGTAATGCAACAGCTACAGGAACTTTTGCGAGTAAAGTACGCGGGTTTGCAGTAGGGCTAGGCTTGTAAACCGGTCAGTTTAGATAATATCCAAAATCCACTGCGCCTTTGCTAGAAAATTTCTAGCAAAGGCGCAGTTTTTTTATGTAGTTATTTTTTTACCTACCACTTCTTCATGCATATGTGACAGGAAGCGATGCATGGATTCCATATCCTTCACAGCATCTACAATCAGTAAGAACATTCTTCCGGTTTGTTTTAGTCGGGCTTTGTTGGTTCCGGTTTGTAAATACGCCAATACTTTTTTAAATAACTGCGATTCGAAGTAAGGAGAATCGGGGCGATTGATGAAATAACACCTGAGAGTATCCTCCTTCAATGTCATTTTTTCAAAACCCATTTGCACAGCCATCCACCTGCAACGAACCGTAGTAAAAAGATCTTCTACCTGCGATGGGATGGGACCAAAACGGTCTATCATTTCTGCATGAAATGATAGCAACTCCTCTTCATTTTCACAACTATCCAGTCTTGTATACAACGACAGTCTTTCGGTAATACTTTCCACATAAGTATCCGGTATCAATATCTCCAGATCGGTATCAATGGTACAATCGCTTACAAAATCATCCTGCTTGCTGATCTCTTCTTTAAACAGGTCTTTAAAAGAAGTACGTTTCAGTTCACGTATCGCCTCTTCCAAAATTTTCTGGTACATCTCAAAACCAATTTCGGCCATAAAACCGGTTTGCTCACCACCCAATAAATTTCCTGCACCGCGAATATCCAGATCGCGCATGGCTATCTGGAATCCACTGCCCAGATCACTGAATTGCTCAAGGGTTTGTAAACGTTTACGGGAGTCTGTTGGCATTGTGCTCATAGGCGGACCCAATAAATAACAAAACGCTTTTTTATTACTTCGGCCAACTCGTCCGCGTAACTGGTGCAGATCACTCAATCCAAAATGATGGGCATTGTTTACAATAATGGTATTTACATTCGGGATATCTACCCCACTCTCTACAATATTGGTACAAACCAGTACATCATATTTCTTATCAATAAAATCAAGGATCCGTTCTTCCAGTTCATGGCCTTCCAGTTGACCATGTGCAAAACCAATACTTAAATCGGGGCACAGGCCTTGTATCAGTACACACATTTCAGGCAAGCCATGTACACGGTTATGAATGAAGAAAACCTGCCCGCCCCGTTCGGTTTCATAATAAATAGCATCTCGGATAAAATCATCATTGAATACATGCACTTCCGTTTGTATCGGTTGCCGGTTAGGTGGCGGTGTATTGATGATGCTGAGATCCCTTGCTCCCATTAAACTAAACTGCAAGGTTCGTGGAATGGGTGTGGCGGTTAGTGTTAAGCAGTCAACATTTGTTTTCAGGGTTTTTAATTTCTCTTTATGCCCTACACCAAATTTCTGCTCCTCATCAATCACCATCAGGCCCAGGTTTTTAAATTTCACTTCCTTACCCAATATACCATGCGTGCCAATGATGATATCGATCTTGCCTTCTTCTAACTTGGCAAGTGTTTCTTTTTTTTCTTTGGATGATTTAAAGCGGTTGATATAATCTACAGTAACCGGAAAATCTTTTAACCTTTCCTGAAAGGTTTTATAATGCTGAAAAGCCAGAATGGTGGTAGGAACCAAAACGGCTGCCTGCTTTCCATCCAAACAGGTTTTGAATGCGGCGCGAATGGCCACTTCTGTTTTACCAAAACCTACATCGCCACAAACCAGCCTGTCCATAGGGCTTTCACTTTCCATGTCTTTCTTCACATCTGCTGTAGCCTTACTTTGATCGGGTGTATCCTCATAAATAAAAGAAGCTTCCAGTTCGGTTTGCATGTAATTATCAGGTGCATGCGCAAACCCTTGCTGTGATTTTCTTTGAGCATATAATTTTATCAGATCGAATGCAATCTCTTTTACTTTGGTTTTGGTTTTTTCTTTCAGCTTATTCCAAACATCCGATCCCAGTTTATTGATCTTGGGTACCGTTCCTTCCTTACCGGTATACTTAGATATCTTATGCAGCGA
Source organism: Chitinophaga pinensis (assembly GCA_943372845.1). Taxonomy (GTDB): domain Bacteria; phylum Bacteroidota; class Bacteroidia; order Chitinophagales; family Chitinophagaceae; genus Sediminibacterium; species Sediminibacterium pinensis_K. Next base: position 191,477 of record CALSAD010000010.1, read on the forward strand.
GTTGATATTTACGTACAGTATATCACTGTCTTTGTAAATAATGCGCACTGCTTCCTGCACTTTTCCATTGGCTTCAATTTTCTGCAGGCCACTGTAGGTTCCTACGCCATGATCGATATGGGTTACATAATCACCCGGCTGCAGGTCGCGCAGCGTTTTTAGTGTGATGGCTTTATTCTTGTTATAGGCCTGCTTTACTTTATACTTGTGATAGCGCTGAAAAATCTGGTGATCGGTATAACAAACCACTTTCAATGCTTCATCAATAAACCCTTCGTGTATGCCTGTGGCTACCGGTACAAACTGGATCTCGGTATGTAGGTCGGCAAAAATACTGTTGAGTCTTTCCAATTGCCTTGCCTGCTCTGCAAAAATAAAAATGCCATAACCTGCTGCCTCATGGGCTTTCAGGTCTTTGATCAGTAAATCAAACTGTCTGTTGAAGGAAGGTTGTACGCGCGTGGTAAACTCAATTTCAGTACCCGCCATATGCGGCTTATAACCAAACTCTACAATATGCCTTTGCTGCAGTTGATCAAACACAATACTGCTTTTTACAAAATCATTCCTGTTCACTTCTTTCAGTATCCTCGTTTCATCATCTTCCTCATTATTCTGCATGCGGTAACCATTATCCAGCAAAGCCACAAAGCCTTCCAGGTCTTCTTCCTGCACATCTATTTTTTCTTTGATCACATCCCAATCCTTCAGCCACACAATGGTATTCTCTGATAAAAATTCCAGTAACGATACTTTTTCGCCACTTTCAAACTGCGTTTCTACATTAGGTATAATATTTACCTGTAACAGTTTACGTTCGCTCAATTGTGTTTCCGGATCAAATATGCGGATACTGTCTACCTCATTCCCAAACAGCTCCACGCGATAAGGTTTTTCGTTGCCAAAAGAATAGATATCCAGTATACCGCCACGCAGGGCAAACTGTCCGGGTTCATACACAAAATCTGTCCGCTCAAATCCATACATCACAAACAAATCCATCAGGCTTTCCAGGTTAATGGTATCGTTTGATTTGATGCTGATGATATTGCTGCTAAGTGTTTTGGGTAACACCACTTTTTCAAACAAAGCTTCGGGGTAAGTAACGATGATCTTGCGGTTACCACCGGCTGCCAGTTTGGTTAATGCCTCAGTTCTAAGCATAACATGCGAACTGTTGAGCAGCCTGAAATTTTTTCTGTTTTTAAAAGAAGAAGGGAAATAAAACAAATCCAATGCATGCGTAAGATTCTCAAGTGTGTTGTGAAAATAAGCCGCTTCCTCTGCATCATTCAATACCACAAGATGGTTTAACGACTGGCAAAGTGGATGCATAAAAACACTGCTTACCAGAAATTCGGAACTGCTGCCCTGTAAATTTTTGAGAAATATTTTTTGGGGTTGGGCAAAAGAGAGCTTGTCCGCCAGCTGAAAAAGGTGGGGTGACTGCTGATACTGCTCCAACAACACATTCAAATTCATATCCGCGTAATCAATTCCTTCACGAAAGTGGCAAAGATAGTAAGAGTGGGTTAGAAAAAGAGTTTAGATCTTCTGCAATACAAACCAGTTTTAGTTCAGATTAAGTCCAAATGCAAGTCCAAACCATGGCTTATTCTGGTAAAGCCAGAACTTTTTATTGCCATCCAGTAAATTATCCCAGCCAAAAGATAAACCGATGGTAAAATTGTCAATACCGATAATGCCGGCAATGCCTTTACTCCATACAACACCATCATACTCTGATACAATCTGGTTAGCAGTAACCCAAGGATTCATAGCAGTGCCACCGAAACCATTAAACAACCCAAAAGAAAGTCCGTAATGGGTAGTTTGTCTGTTGTACCTGCCTACCGGATCTTTTTTAAATGAGATCCGATAACTATCGTTTCGATAGCCAAAATAAACAGCTCCATTTAAATTGGTATTAAATTGACGTGGAAAAGAAGCTGTTTGTGGCCTGTATTTAAAAGGAATGGTAAGGAAGTCAAGATCGAAGCTGGCCTGATTGAATTTTTGCGGTGGAAAATACCTGTCAGCATGATTTTGTGGAAACGCTATCCGCTGAGAATCTAACATCAGTATCGTGTTAGATTTTGGATTGAAGGGATGTGCAATAATAGAATCATTCGTATTCTCAATATAAAATATTGACCGTTTTTTTGGAGGTATGTTGGAATGATACATACCATCTGCAAATGAATATTTAGGGGTATCGCGTATCACACCACAACTATGTAGCGTGATCACAAGAAGCAGGAACCAGTGTACCTTTTTTCCCATTAAATCATTATATGTTTAGAAACAATACAACTGGATTTTAATAAGTTGCCTTTGTTGTTACGGTTAGATTGGCGATGGTCATTTTACCTTCTTCCACTGTAAACAAAGCAATATTGTTTCCCGTGTCGAATAAATTGGCATAATAGGTATTGCCCTGTTTTACAAAAAGGGAATAAGAGCCAATAGGAAGGGCTATTTTGAAAGAACCTGAACTATCTGTTTCTGCAGAAGCAACCAGTTTTGTTGAAATAGCCGTATATACAGGAGCAGTTCCATTACGTGTAACCTGGCTGATATGGGTGGGTTCGTAGACAAACACTGTGGTTACTAGTGGTTTACCGGTTCTGGGAGGTGCATCTTTCATGGGCATTTGGTTACCCGAAAATTCGGTTACCTGCCCCGAAATACCCTGTTGTAATGCAATGGCTTTTGCTTTTTTGGAGGAAGAACAGGCCATAATCGTTAAACAGAAGCAAAAAAGAAAAAAAAGAATGTGTTTCATACCTCACTTTGAATGATGAAAGTATCTAATTTAGTGAACATTACGCCTGAAATCTGCTAAAAAAACGGGCAAAAGGAAAACTACTATGGCTATGTTGAAAAAAATTGTGTTGTCATTTGCCGGGATCTGTGGATTTGCCGCAATGCTTTCTGCCCAAACATTTACCAATACCCGCATATTAAAACAGGCTGCTGTTGGCTATAAACTGGCATTTGATGCTAACTACGCTAAAGCCATTTCACTGGCCAAAAAAAATAATTGGGAATTAACCATCACTACCAGAAATGGCGGTAAAGCAGTATTGGTAGGTGTTGATGATTTTGGTTATCCTAAATATATTGCTACCAGTAATAATTCTATTGCAGCTGCTACCACGCGGGCCAACCAGTTATGGCCCGGAGGCAGCACAGGACTGAGCCTTTCAGGCAGTTCAGTTCACCTTAAAAATAAAATAGGGATCTGGGATGGTGGTGCTGTGTTAGGTACGCATGTGGAGATGACCGGAAGGATTACACAAAAAGACAATCCGGCTTCTACAGACGACCATGCAACACACGTTGCCGGAACCATGGTTGCAACGGGTGTTAATCCCAGTGCTAAGGGCATGTCTTTTGGTGCACAAGGTTTAGTTGCCTATAATTTTACGAGCGATGTTAGTGAAATGATCAATGAGGCACCCAACCTGTTAATCTCAAATCACTCTTACGGATTTTTGGCAGGGTGGCAGTTTAATAGTACACAAAACAGGTGGGAATTTTATGGACAGCCAAATGAAAATGAGGATTACAAATTTGGTTATTACAGCAGCGAAGCACAGGCATGGGATTCAATAGCCTATAACGCTCCATTTTATCTCATTGTAAAATCTGCCGGTAATAACCGGAATGAAAACGGCCCTGCGATAGGTGAACCATATTTCCGCCCCAATTCAAGTGGGCAAATGACCAGTGCGGGTAACCGCCCTACAGGTATCAATAGTAACGATGCATATGATATTATTTCTGATAACAGTGGCGCTAAAAATATTTTAACCGTAGGTGCCGTTAACGGAATTGCCTCTGGTTACAGCAGAAAAGAAGATGTGGTGATCAGCAACTTTAGCTCATGGGGACCAACAGATGATGGCCGCATTAAACCGGATGTAGTAGCTGATGGTGTTAATGTATTATCAAGCGTTGCCAGCTCTCCTACCAGCTATTCAACGTTCAGCGGCACTTCTATGTCTACGCCCAATGCTTCCGGCTCCCTTTTTCTTTTGCAGGAACATTATTCCAAGTTAAAAAACAGTACCACCTCTTTTCTTCGTTCCGCTACCATTAAAGGATTGGCCATACATACTGCAGACGAAGCAGGCACTAACCCGGGGCCTGATTACCAGTTTGGCTGGGGTTTATTAAATGTACAAAAAGCAGCAGCCGTTATTTCGGCTTCCGTTGCGTCTAATAATGGTAATACCAGCACACACCTGATGTATGAGAATTCGCTTTCGCAGGGACAAACTTTTACCACCAATGTAATTGCATCGGGTAAAGGGGCATTACAGGCCACTATATGTTGGACGGATGTGAAAGGAACTGTTGAGACCTCAGGTTCAGGTTTATTGAACAATCGCAATAAAAAACTGGTAAACGATTTGGATATCCGCATCACCAAAACGGGTACAAGTCCCAGAACTTATTTTCCATGGACATTGGATTTCAATATTCCGGCAGCAGCAGCTGTAACCGGCGATAACAATACGGATAATGTAGAGCGAATAGATATTGACAGTACGGTTCCCGGACAAACCTATACGATTACGATAACCCATAAAGGAACCTTGGCAAGAGGTGCCCAGGCATATTCTTTATTGATCAGCGGAGCTGGTGGAACTGCCATTTGTGCCTCAACATCAGGCGGTGGTGGTGCCAGAATAGATAGTGTTGGTTTTAGAAACATTCAGTTTGCCAATACTGCCGGATCAAAAACCTATACCGATAATACCCGTTTTATTGCCGAAGTAGAAGCCGCACAAACCATTCCTATCCGGGTTAGGGTAAGCACAGCCGATGCCAGTACCAACCAGCGGATTGTAAAAGTATTTATCGACTACAACAACAATGGTGTATTTGATGCTGCGGAATTAGCTGTAACCAGCGGCGCATTAACTTCTGCTGCACAAACCTTTGTAGGTTCCATCACCACTCCCTCTACTTTAACCGTTGGCAATCTTTGCCTGATGCGAGTAATTGTGCAGGAGACAACCGTTGCCGGTGATGTGGTTGCTTGTGGTACCTATGGCAAAGGTGAAACACAGGATTATCTGGTAAGGGTTATACCTCCATCCAATGATGTATTAATTAGTTCTATAGTAGACCCGTCTACAGGAAGTTGTGCCAATACTGCACAATACCTTACCGTAACCATCCGGAACAATGGTTCTGTGAGCCAAAGTAATATTCCTATTACGGCTACTATTGGCACAGGCTCTACCACAGTAGCCAATCTGGCTTTTACGCTTCCTGGACCTATTGCCCCATTGAGTAATTTTACGTACACATTCCAATCGCCGTTTATAACCAATGCGGCTACTACGTATAGCATAACAGCCACGGCCAACCTTACGGGCGACCAGGCTCCTTCCAATAATACATTGGTAAGTACGTTTGTTACAGCTTCCAAACCTCCGTCAATAACGGCTGCCGGCAATATTTGCGGTAGTACAGTTAACCTGCGGGTGAACAGTCCAGACAATGCTTCCAATTATTTCTGGTACTTAACTCCGGGAGGCACTACTCCTTTTGCTACCGGCTCTTCTGTAAGTACTACGACTATTACCTCAGACAAAAATTATTATGTAGCCAAAGAGGCTAAAACCAGTATTGGCCCTGTTAACAAATCCATTTTATCAACTGGAGGAGGATACAATATATTTTTTAATAACTATGTCAAGTTCAATAATACCGTACCCTTGGTAATTGAGTCAGTAAGACTGTATATAGGGTACCCCGGTAAAATTAGAATCACACTAGCCAATCTGATATCAGAATCAGCAACAGAGTTTAGGTCTCAACCACTTGCAAATACAACCATCGATGTGTACCCAACCACACCTACACCTACACCGGGTGCAGTAACCGGTAATAATGCCAGTGATACAGGTGCCATCTATTACATCAACCTGCCGGTAAGTTCTACCGGTGACCATATTCTTATTGTACAATGTTTGAACAGTGCAGGTGCAGAAGATAACGTTAACGGTGCCACTATTTTTAGAAACAATGGTATTACCGGAGCGGGCCCTTACCCAATCAGTATCCCTAATATTATGTCTATCAACGGAAATAGTGCAGGTGCTACGCAAAGCCAGTTTTACTATTTCTTTTATGATATGAAAATTAGTACGGGTTGTTTAGGCGACAGGCTACCTGTTTTGGCTACTACTGCTCCAGTACCTGCTATTACACAACAGGCCGATTCACTGTTAAGCAGTATTACAACCGGTAACCAATGGTACCTGAATGATACGGCCATTACCGGTGCTACTAATAGAAGCTTTAAACCTACAAAAGCTGGTCAATACAAAGTAGTTACCATTGATGGATTTGGTTGCCAGCAAACTTCTAATGTGATTACATTTAGTGTAACCGCAACCATAGATGTGCTTGCTCGCGAAATAAACCTGCAGGTATCTCCCAATCCGAACAACGGGGTATTTAATCTGTCGTTTGAAGTAACATCCAAAGCAGATCTTTCTATTGATCTCTTAAGCGCTTCAGGGCAGCGGGTGTACAATCGTTCTTATCCCGGCTTTAGTGGTAAATTCTCAAGACAAATACAGATTGATAATGTGAGTTCTGAATTTTACTTATTGAAGATCCAGCACAATAAAAAAACCTATGTGCAGAAAATTTTGATAGCCAGATAATACGAATTCTATCCAAATCATGTAAAAAGGCAACGGATTTCGTTGCCTTTTTACATGGCATCAGTATCTTTAACCGGATAAGCAGCTGGCATACAAAACACACTATGCTGCTTATATTTTTTCATTGTAAAAAAAAGCACATGTTAGAACCCTGGCGCACCGGCAAGGTGATTAAAATTGAAAATGCAACTGCCTTAACCCGGCGTTTCTGGATTCAGGTTCCGGAACTAAGTTCTTTTGATTATAAACCGGGGCAATTTGTTACCCTTGACCTTCCTATACATGAACAGAAAAATAAACGATGGAGAAGTTACTCCATCGCATCTGCACCGGATGGCACCAATGTGTTTGAATTGGTGATTGTACACCTGGAAGGTGGCTTGGGCACCACCTATTTATTCAATGAGGTGTCTGTTGGCAGTGAATTATTGCTGCGCGGACCACAAGGCAAATTTGTTTTACCAGAAACCATTACAGAAGACCTTTACTTTATCTGCACAGGAACAGGTATTGCGCCCTTCCGTGCGATGGTACATTTTTTACACAACCATAAACTGCCTCACCAGAACCTGCACCTGATTTTTGGCTGCCGCAAACTGGGTGATGGATTATATGTAGATGAATTAAAACAACTGGAAAAAGATGAACCCGGTTTTTTCTTTCATCCCTGCTACTCAAGAGAAGAAGCAATACCGGAAGGCGCACACAAAGGATACGTGCATCCTGTTTACGAAACCATGACAGAGAATGGCAAAAAACCAGCGAAGTTTTATTTATGCGGCTGGAAAAATATGATTGATGAAGCCAAACAACGCATTCTTGCCATGGGGTATGATAAGAAGGCGATACATCTTGAATTGTATGGATAAATTAAAGTCAAAATTAAAAAGTCAAAAGTCAAAACGAAAATTTTGACTTTTGACTTTTTAATTTTGACTTATCCTAGTAGTATCCTTACATCATCTGCTCCAGCACCAAATCCTTCACCTTACTCATTAATACTCTTTCCTGCACCATACTATCCCTATAACGGATGGTAACCGTCTGGTCTTCTTTGGTTTGATGATCGATGGTTACACAGAATGGGGTACCGATGGCATCCTGCCGTCTGTATCGTTTACCAATCGCATCTTTCTCTTCGTAAAAACATTTGAAGTAAGGCTTACATTCATTCATCAGATCGCGGGCTATTTCGGGTAGTCCATCTTTTTTTGTTAATGGAAGTATGGCCAGTTTCATGGGCGCGATCTTAGCCGGAATATGTAATACAACGCGGCTATCTGTTGAACCATCTTCTTTGGTAATGGTTTCTTCTTCGTAAGCATTGGCTATGATCAGGAGGAACATCCTGTCTAAGCCAATCGAAGTTTCCACCACATACGGCACATAGTTCTGGTTAATCTCTGTATCAAAATACTGCAGCTTCTTTTTACTGAAGAGTTGGTGCTGGGTAAGATCAAAATCACTTCTTGAGTGAATGCCTTCTACTTCTTTAAATCCGAAAGGAAATTCAAACTCAATATCACAGGCTTCTTTGGCATAGTGTGCCAGTTTTACGTGATCGTGGTAACGGTATTTTTCGAGTGAGATTCCCAGACTGAGATGCCATTGCAATCGGGCTTCTTTCCAGTATTGATACCACTCACCTTCTGTACCGGGGCGAACAAAAAATTGCATTTCCATTTGTTCAAATTCGCGCATGCGGAAAATGAACTGTCGGGCTACAATCTCATTACGAAATGCTTTACCGGTTTGTGCAATACCAAAAGGTATTTTCATACGCGCCGTTTTCTGTACGTTCAGAAAATTTACAAAAATACCCTGTGCCGTTTCGGGGCGCAGGTAAATGGTATCCGCATCTTCTGCTACAGAGCCCAGTTGTGTGGAGAACATCAGATTGAACTGGCGGATCTCTGTCCAGTTGCCGGTTCCGCTTACACTACAAACTATTGTATGATCAGCCATCAATTGCTTCAATCCTGCAAAATCTTCTGCAGCTAATAAAGTATCCATTTTTGCCAGCAAGGTATCCGCAGCTTCGTTTTCACCTTTCTCTCTTAACTGGTCTGCTTTGGCTTCCAGCAAATGATCTACCCGATATCTTTTCTTACTATCCCTGTTATCAATCATCGGATCGCTGAAATTATCTACGTGTCCGCTGGCTTTCCATGTAGTGGGATGCATAAAGATGGCCGCATCAATACCCACAATATTTTCGTGCATCTGGGTCATGCTCTTCCACCAGTAATCGCGGATATTCTTTTTTAGTTCACTTCCATATGGGCCATAATCATACACGGCACTTAACCCATCATAGATTTCACTACTGGGAAATACAAAGCCATATTCTTTGGCATGCGAAATGATCGCCTGAAACTGATTGTCTTGCTGTATACTCATAACGGCGCAAAAATATGGTTTTACCCTTGCTCTGCGAAAACTCCCTGTTCTCTGCGTCTCAGCGGTGACAAGATGCTATCATTCACCGCTGAGACGTGGGGGTGCAGGAGTTTGCGCAGAGAAACAGGCATCCAACCTAATAAAAAAATAAAACAACCCATATCCAACTAGGGTTAACCGGGTAAAAAAGAACTAAAATCATCATTCATCCAAAAGTTTACGGGCGATAGGATAAAAAAATTAGTTTTATCCCACGCTAAACCTAAACCCCTATGCTCAAGAAATGCTATTACTTTCTCTGGTTTCTGCCCCTGTTTGTTCAGGCCCAGCAAACCACTGATTACCCGAACGATCATCTTTCTCCTGCTTTTCATGCCGGCAGAAGAGCTGCCGTGAGGGAACTGATGCCTAAAAATTCAGTAGGCATCTTCTTTGCCTCACAGGTGCGCAACCGGAATAATGATGTGGATTTTATCTTTGCACAGAATAAGAATTTCTACTACCTCACCGGACTGGAAGAACCCAATTCCCTATTACTCATTTTTAAAGAGCCGGTAACCCTTCTGAATAAAACAGGTACCGAATTTCTATTTGTGCAGCCACGTAATCCCTCACGCGAAATGTGGACCGGAAAAATTCTGGGAGTAGATGGCGCAAAGGATCGCTTACAATTAGAGAATGTATTTACACATGACCAGTTTACGGAAGCTACGATAGATATGAGTAAAGTAGATTCTGTATTAACCCCGCTGTACACAGACAATATACTTTCGAAATATTATGGACGGGGTGGAATGGATCCACTATCTAAAATGGCACAGTTGGTAGATAATGCCATTACTTCGAACAAAAAGCCCAACGCTGCATCTACACTAAGTTCAATTATGCGTAAGCTCCGTGCCATCAAACAACCGGAAGAGATTGTATTGATAGAAAAAGCCGTTGTAATGAGTGTGGAAGGACATAATGGTGTTATGAAAGCCATTAAGCCCGGTATGACAGAATACCAGGCGCAGGCCATTATGGAATATTATTTCAAGAAAAACGGTTCAGAATATCCGGGGTATCCCAGCATCAACGGATCTGCAGAAAACAGTTGCGTGTTGCATTATGAAACCAACCAGCGTTTGATGAAAGATGGCGACCTGCTGTTAAGCGATTGTGCTGCCGAATACCATGGTTACAGTGCCGATGTAACCCGTACCATTCCAGTAAATGGAAAATTTACACCCGAACAGAAAATCATTTATGAACTGGTACTGGAAGCGCAGGATTCTGCTTTTTTACTTTGCAAAACGGGTAATGGATCCAATGATCCGCACCGTGCCGCGGTGCGGGTAATTACAGCGGGATTGAAGAAACTGGGTATCATCAATACAGATGCGGAAGTGAGAACCTATTTCCCGCACGGCACATCGCATGGGTTGGGACTGGATGTGCACGACCCCAATCCTGCTAAACTGGAACCGGGTGCTGTGTTTACTGTAGAACCTGGCATTTATATACCACCGGGAAGTAAATGCGATAAAAAATGGTGGAGCATTGGTGTGCGTATAGAAGATGATATTCTGATTACTGAAACAGGTTATAGAAATTTATCAGCAGGAAGCCCGAGAACGGTAGCGGAGATTGAAAAAATGGCTAAGCAGAAAAGTATTTTTAATTAATATTTCGCTTTTAAAAAACAAGCCGCAGCTGGTCAGTTGCGGCTTTGCTTTTTTACTTATTGCGCTGTTAAACTACATCTTTAAAAACCGTGCCTTTGTGCCTTGGTGTGAAAAATAATTGCACACCAAGGCACAAAGGCACGGTTTTATCTCCGTATTATATATGATGCTTTTTTGCGTTCATTGCGGTTCCTGGCGACCCTTGCGATACTAAAAATGTAAAGAAGTATCGCAAAGTCAGCAAGGGTGCGCAAAGTTCGCAACGATGATAGCTTTTTATTTTTTAGGCTCTACCACACTAACGGATGTGCCTGTTAAAATAGTATCCTCCTGCACTTGTAATGAGGCTTTGTTTTCCAATTCTATCTCCTGAATCCAAACAGCATAATCATTGGGAAAAATATTCCTGCCGGTTCGTTTGGCATATACCCTGGTGAAACAGGCACCAAAATAAAGTATCATGGAAGAATAATAAACCCACAATAAAATAATTACCACGGCACCCGCAGCACCGTAGGTAGAACTGATCTCAGTTTTACCAAGGTAATAACCAATGGCAAATTTACCCGCCATGAATAAAATAGCCGTGGTAAATGAACCAATCAATACATCCCGCCATTTAATTCGGGCATCGGGCAATACTTTAAAAATAATTGCGAATAAAACACTCACCGTAATAAAAGTGAGGAACAGGTTAATGCCCTGCGCCAACAGCACTGCAATACCCGGAAATATTTTTACCAGCTGCTGGCTTAATATATCCAGCAGTGAATTCACTACCAATGATACCAGCAGGATAAAACCCAGACTAATGATCATAGAGAAACTGATCACACGATTCAATACCAATTTTACCCAACCCTTTTTGGGCTTGGCTTTTAAGCGCCAGATGTAATTGATGGAATCCTGTATCTCTGCAAATACACCGGTGGCCGCAAAAATCAAAGCACATACACCCAGGATAGAAGCCCAGGTAATATCGCGTGAGATGGTGATATTTCGGATGATCAGTTCTATCTGTTTGGCTGCATCCACGCCAATCAACCCTTGTATGTGTATAAATATGGTTCCTTCAATTGCGGCTCTTCCATAAAAAATATCACAAAGACTGATCACCACAATTAGCATAGGGGCAATGGCAAACACAGTGTAGTATGCCAATGCCGCACTCATCCTGAATGCTTTGTTATCTAAAAAATCATAAAAAGATTCTTTAAAGATCGAGAACATGCTGGTAACATGCCATTTCATGGGGTGTGGGTTTAAGGCCTTCCGGTTACTTACTGCAACTTATCATTCTGCCTGTGACGGTTGGCATCTCGGATATTCTTTTTTTCAAAATTATTCTGCAAAGCCGTTGTTAAATCTACACCTGTTTGGTTGGCCAAACAAATTAACACCCATAATACATCCGCCATTTCATCGGCCATTTCTTTGTTTTTGTCTGATTCTTTGAACGACTGTTCACCATAGGTTCTCACCATCAATCGGCTTAGCTCGCCCACTTCTTCCATTAAAATACCCAGATTGGTGAGTTCGTTAAAATAACGCACCCCTACTGTTTTAATCCATGCATCTACCTGCTGCTGGGCCTCTTCTATTGTCATATATTTAAGCGTTTATTTTATCTGTTCCAATACCACCATGCACCAGTTTAATACGCATTACGGTTGCAATAGATTCAGCCCTTTGTTTTATGAGGGCTGCTTTATCACCCTCAAATAAAGCATCTACCGTTTGCTTAAACAAAGAAACCCATCTGAGAAAATGTTCGTCGCGAAAAGCAGACAACTGATGAATATGTTCATGCACACCAAATGTATTGCCATGGTATTTGGTTTTATTAAACACAACTGTTTCCCAAAAATCAACAATAATGGGCATATGCGTATCCATGTTCAATGCAACCACTTCGGTAAAGAAAAAACCGATCACATCATCTTTTAGTGCTTTACCATAAAAAGATACCATCAATTTTTCCAGGTCGGCTCTGCTTTCAATATCATTCATGTTGGATTGTAGGTTAATTAAACTTATATAAATTTCCTCTGCGAAAGCTCTGCATACTCTGCGGCTCTGCGGTTGGTGTAAGTTGATACCAACCGCAGAGTCGCAGAGAGCAGGGAGTTATCGCAGAGAGAGAATACTAACTGAACTAAAAAAATAGCTTCTTATTCTCTATTCTTAGAATCTATTATAATTGTTACCGGTCCGTCATTCAATAATCGTACTTTCATATCGGCGCCAAAAATACCGGTTTGTATTTTTTTGTCCAGGTCGTTCTCTAAGTGTTTCACCATTTTTTCATACATGGGTATGGCTATCTCCGGTTTAGACGCTTTGCTGTAGGAAGGACGGTTACCTTTTTTAGTGCTGGCCTGCAATGTAAACTGGCTTACCAGCAAAATATCACCATTCACTTCTTTAATACCCAGATTCATTACACCTCCGGCATCATTAAAAATACGCAGGTTACAGATCTTATTACTGAGCCAGGCAATATCCTCCTCAGTATCTGCATCTTCTACTCCCATCAATACCAGTAAACCTGTACCAATGATACCGGTGATACATTCATCCACCGTTACCGATGCTTCTGTTACCCTTTGTATCACAATTCTCATGATCCTTTAACAGTTTTTATCCGAACTTTATGGTAATGAAGATAGACATTACATCGGAGATTATATTCCAAACAGCCCGCAGCGGCGGTAAGGGCGGACAGAATGTGAACAAGGTAGAGACCATGGTAGAAGGCCGTTGGGATATTTCGGCTTCGCAACTGGCAAACGAAGAACAAAAACAACGCATCCGGGAAAAACTGGCCAACAAAATAACCGATGAAGGTGTCTTACTGGTGAAGTCGCAAACAGAACGCTCGCAATTGGGCAATAAAGCCGAGGTGATCCGTAAAATGAACCAGCTGGTTATGGTGGCTTTAACCAAACAGAAAATACGCAGGCCTACAAAACCTACAAAAGCAGCCAAAGAAAAAAGGATTGACAGCAAGAAACGAAATACTTTCAATAAAGAACTTCGCAAAAAAATAAATAAGAACGATTATTAATGAGGGCAACCGCAACTGTTATGGGTTTTGTAATACTGGTGCTAACCGGATTATCGTTTATGAATGAACCGGAACCGGTATCGTATCAAAAAAAAATAACGATTTTTTTTCAGCACGAGATCAATAACAAGGCATTGGTATTGGGCGATTCTGTTTTAACAACTGCCGGTGAAAACTTCACTATTGAAAAATTCAGGTATTATGTTTCTCATATTTCGATCACCGATACCGATGGCAAAATCACTCAGTTAAACGGGATGTATTTTTTGGTTGATGAATCAAACCCTGCCTCTAAAAAAATGGAAATTGGCTTCTCTGACAAACCTATTCGTACAATTGGTTTCTTATTAGGGGTTGATAGTATCCGCAATATTTCCGGTGTACAAACCGGCGCACTCGATCCGTTAAACGGGATGTTCTGGACATGGAACTCAGGCTATATCATGGCCAAAATGGAAGGCACTTCTTCTGGCGTGCAGCAACCGGGGCATCGGTTTACCCATCACATTGGTGGCTTCAGGTATGGCATCAATACTGCAAGAAACATCAGACTTACCCTTCCTCAAAACCAGCAAAATAGTTCGGAAATACATATTGTTGCCGATCTCAACCGATGGTTCAAAAGCAAACACGACCTCGGTGTGGCAGCTAATCCGGTTTGCCATACACCCGGTGCATTGGCCATGAAGTTTGCAGATAATTACAGCACTATGTTTTCCATTCATCCATCCGTTGAGAAATGAGATCTGTAAAAAAAATAACTATCGTATTTCTGATCATACTTACCGGTATCGGGTGGATCTCTATTGACAATCGTTATTTTAAACCCAAACCCATTCCGTTTACCATTCCCAAAGGATGGCCACAACCTGTGTACGATTTTTCAAAAAATCCATTAACTGAAGAAGGCTTTGCCCTGGGCAGGCAATTGTTTTATGATACCCGGCTTAGCAGGGATGGTAATTTTTCCTGCGGCAGTTGTCACCAGCAATTTGGTGCTTTTGCTACCTATGATCATCCCTTAAGCCATGGTATTGATAATGCACAAACCACACGTAATGCGCCGGGACTTTTTAATATGGCCTGGCAAAAAGAGTATATGTGGGATGGTGGCATTAATCACCTGGATCTGCAACCACTTGCCCCCATTACCGCTACTAATGAAATGGGCGAAACCATTGAAAACGTAATTGGTAAGTTGAAGAGCGATAAAACATACAGGCAATTATTCAAAGCAGCTTTTGGAGATGAGACCATCAATACACAAAGAATGGGCAAAGCACTTAGTCAGTTTGTATTGTTACTGGTAAGCAGTAACAGCAAATACGATAAAGTAATGCGGGGCCAGGCCAGTTTTATTTTACCGGAACAATTGGGTTATGATATTTTTAAAAAGAAATGCGTTACCTGCCATACAGAACCCATGTTCACAGATTATTCTTACCGCAATACCGGAATGCCCATGGATCCTTTTCTGAAAGATGCAGGCAGAATGAAAATAACCGGTAACCCGAAAGATTCTCTCAAATTCAAAGTGCCCAGTCTGCGCAATGTAGCCATGAGCTTTCCTTTTGGCCATGATGGAAGATTTTTTTCTTTAATGAATGTATTTGAACATTACCGGAAAAATATGGTACCCAACAACCATACAGATACATTACTCAGCCATAAACTAGCTTTATCTAATTTTGAAATAGGCCAGTTAACCGCATTTTTGTACACGCTAACCGATTCATCTTTCCTGCAAAATCCACGCTTTGCCCCGCCGGGTTTTACAAACAATGGAAAAGCACCCATAGATATTCACCAGTAAGCAGCAGTTTTGTTACTTTAGGGGCGTGAGGGGTGAATCGTGAATCGTGAGACGTGAATCGTGAAGGGTGAGACGTGAATCGTGAAGGGTGAGGGTGTACCAATAAACTAATAAACCAATAAACTAATAAACCAACTTGAGCGGAATAAAAAAATTAGCAGGACAAACCATGTGGTATGGCGTAAGCTCTATTGCGGCGCGGTTTATTAATTACCTGCTTACCCCCTACCTTACTTTCAAATTTACCGAATCACAATACGGCGAAATGTCTATTGTGTATTCTTTTATCCCATTCATGAATGTGGTGTTTACGTATGGCATGGAAACTGCTTTTTTCCGTTTTGCCAATACGAAAGACAAACAGAAAGTATACAATACCACCAGCCTCTCACTGGTTTTTTCAACCATACTATTAACAGTAGTTCTTGTGTTGTTACAGCATCCCTTAAGTGTATTATTACAGGTTTCAGAGCATCCTGAATACCTGCTTTTATCTGCTGCACTAATTGCTTTAGATGCACTGTGCATTATTCCCTTTGCCAAATTGCGGCAGGATGGGCGGCCTGTAAAATTTGCCATTGTAAAAGTGGGTGGCATTGCCATCAATATTATCAGTATTTATTTTTTCCTGAGTATTTGTCCACGTATACTGGCTAGTAATCCAGCACATTGGCTCTCCAACTATTTCGATCCTAACTGGGCAGTGGGGTATGTACTTGTGGCCAATGTGATACAAAACGCTATTACACTTTTATTATTAAGCAAAGAAATGCTCGGCTTTCAATGGAAACTGGATGGGGCTTTATGGAAAGAGATGATGCGGTATGGACTTCCACTGATCCTGGCTGGATTTGCGGGAATGATCAATGAAACGTTCGACCGCATTATGCTGGGCTGGTGGGCACCGGTAAGTTCTGTTGATGCAGCCAAAGCAGAAGTAGGCATTTATGCTGCCTGCTATAAACTATCTATCCTCATCACATTGGCCGTGCAGGCATTCCGCATGGGCGCCGAACCTTTTTTCTTTAAACAGGCACAGGAGCAGAATGCACCCAAATTATATGCACGGGTGATGAAATTTTTTGTGATCACCCTTTGCTTTATGTTTTTACTGGTGGCCATGTATCTGGATGTTTGGAAGTTATTCATCCGTAACCCAAAGATGTGGGTAGGATTGAAAGTGGTGCCTATTTTACTCCTCGCCAATATGTTTCTCGGTATTTATTACAACCTGAGTGTTTGGTATAAGCTGGGAAATAAAACCATTGCAGGCGCATATATTACGCTGATTGGTGCGGCCATTACCTTACTTATTAACTGGCTGTTCATTCCTTATTTCAGCTATATGGCCTGCGCCTGGGCAACTTTTGCCTGTTATGGAACAATGATGGCAGTGAGTTATGTATGGGGACAAAAAGAGTTCCGCATACCCTATGCAACCAAAAAACTGGTAGCGTATATGGTGATTGTGGTACTGCTATTCTTTATGCATAAAACAGCTGCATATTTTTTACCGGTGCAATGGTTCAGTTTATTATTTGCTACTGTATTACTTTCTGTTTTTACCTGGTTTATCTTACTGGTAGAGAAAAAAGAATTTCAGAAATTTCCGGTGATTGGAAAATTCATCAAATAACATGTGCGAAAAACTAAGACAGTATATTGAACAGTTTACGGCAATGCCGGATGAGGACTGGGAATTATTACTGCCCCATGTTACACAACAAATCTTAAGAAAGAATGCTCTTTTCAGCAAAGAAGGAAAAATATGCAAAGAGATCGGTTTTGTACTGGAAGGTACGCTTCGGCATTACTATACAAAAGATGGTGAAGAAAAGACTACCTACTTTTATTTTGAAAATAATTTTGTTGCCGATTATATCAGTTGCATAACCGGTAAACCCGGTATATTGAGCATTGAAGCGATGACCGAAACAACACTGGTTGTTTTTCCGTATGCAGCCTTATTAAATGTATACAGCCAAAGTCATGCATGGGAAAGATTTGGCAGACTGATTGCCGAATATCTCGCCGCCGGACTGGAAGAAAGAATGACAGGTTTATTACTGCTTAGTCCGGAAGAACGTTACCACCAACTACTTGGCAGCAACAAACAAAAAATTCTTGAAAGAATTCCGCAACACCATATTGCCAATTACCTTGGCATAACACCGGTAAGTCTTAGCCGGATACGAAACAGAGCAGCCAGTAAAAAATAACAGCATTCCCGATCATACTAAAATAAAACCGTGCCTTGGTGTATTCTAAGACTATTAAATGGGCAATTTTATTTTTCAAGCTGCCTGTAAATAGTCGTTAACAAAGGGTGATTGTCGCTTTACAACGGCAAACATCCGGTACAGGATTTTATTTCGAACGATGTTAATGGTACT